>JAJZUW010000015.1 GCA_021845925.1 Pseudomonadota bacterium | reverse complement strand
CGGGTAATTGGTGACTGGATCAGCTTCTACAACAACCAGCGACCACATCAGGCGCTGGGGATGAAAACGCCCGCCGCAGCGTATGCATTAGCGGCATGAGTTGAGCAGAAATTGCTGGGTCATTACAGTTGCATGAAAACAAATGGCCGGCGTAAGCCGGCCATTCATTCGTTCATTGTTCAGGCGCGTTGGCCGTTACATGATGGCATTGATGATGTGGTTGATGGCTGCACCACCAACCACCAGCCAGACAAACAGAATCGTGGCCAGCAGCAGGGGCTTGACGCCGGCCTGACGCAAGGCGGTCAGGTGGGTGGCGAGGCCGAGAGCGCCCATGGCCATCGACAGTAGCAGAGTATCAAAGTCATTGATCGGTGCCACGATGACTTTGGGCAGGCTGATCAGTGAGTTGAAAATCACCATGCCGATAAAACCAAAGGCAAACCAGGGAATGACCATCTTTTTCTTGCCATGGTGGCCGTGACCATCATCGTGGTGGGTTGGGTCGCGTGACAGCCATGCGGACAGGATGATCAGGAACGGAGCCAGCAGCATCACACGAACCATCTTGGTGATGACGGCGATACCCTTGTTGTGCACGTCGGTAAACGAGCTGGCTGCAGCTGCAGCCACCTGGGCCACTTCGTGGATGGTCGAGCCTTCGTAGATGGCAAACAGCTTGGCATCGGTCGGCAGGAACGGCAGGTGCATCGCAAACAGTACCGGGTAGAAGAAGATGCTGATGGTGCCAAAAATAACCACGGTTGCCACGGCAACGGTGACCTGCTCGGCACGGCCACGCACGACGGGTTCGGCACCCATGACAGCAGCTGCACCGCAGATGGCACTGCCGGCGCCGATCAGCATGGCTTCACGGCGGTCAATGCCAAACAGGCGGGTGCCCAGAACTGTGGCCAGAATGAAGGTGGTGGCGATCACGATGATGTCGATCACCACGCCGGCCATGCCGACATGGCCGATATCCTGGAATGTGAGCCGCAGACCGTACAGCACGATGCCGGCACGCAGCAGGGTTTGCTTGGAAAAGCCAACGCCATGGCTGCATTTGGCAGCGATGGCGGGATACACGGTGTTACCGATGATCATGCCCAGCACAATGGCAACGGTAAGAGCGCTGAAACCGTGGCTGGCCAGCCACGGCAGTTTGCCGAGCTGCATGCCGGCCAGGGCGATCAGTGCGCTCAACGCAAGACCGTACCACAACGGCGGATGTTGATGGGATGCGTGGGAATGACTCATGAAAAATCCTCAAACAGGAGTTGACAACAGGATGACACATTGTAAACCAAAAACATCAATTCACAAAATGGGTAATTTCATTATAATTTACCATATGTGGCGGTAAGGTTGTTTTGTGACAGCGTGGTTGCGCTGGCTTGTCGCAGACGACTGGGCGCCGGTAACCGGAGGTAGGTCAAATGAGTCAGGTGCGTTTGAGTTTGCGGCAATTGCAGATTTTCATTGCCGTGGTTGAATATGGCAGTACCAGTGCGGCTGCTGATGTGATTTCGCTTTCGCAGTCGGCCACCAGTGCTGCCTTGAACGAACTCGAACGCACATTGGGGATGAGTCTGTTTGACCGGGTTTCCAAGCGTTTATTGATCAATCACAATGGGCGTACGTTGCTGCCGCAGGCGCTGGCCTTGCTGGATGCAGCCAGCGGCATCGAACGCTGGGCGGCCGATGAGCAGTTGCAGACTGGCGGTCTGCGTATTGGCGCCAGTACCACCATCGGCAATTACATTCTGCCCGATATTCTGGCCCGCTTTCGTTCCCGTCTGCCCGCCAAGGCGCAGCCGGACTGGCAGGCGCAGATCATTATCGAAAATACCGCTTCGATCAGCCAGAAGCTGGTCAATTTCGAACTGGATGTGGGTTTGATCGAAGGCTACTGCCATGACACCGAACTGATGGTGCAGCCGTGGCTGGAAGATGAACTGGTGGTCGTTGCAGCGCCACAGGATGCCTTGCGGCTGAAAAACGGCGTGGACCGGGTTTCGGTTGATGCCTTGCGCGATGCCATCTGGCTGTTGCGCGAACCGGGTTCAGGTACGCGCGAAAACATCAATGAAGCGTTGCTGCCGCATTTGCATCATCTGCGGCACGGCGTGGAGTTTGGCGATTCGGAAGCCATCAAGCGCGCCACTGCCAACGGTCTTGGCATTAGCTGCCTGTCGCGTTTTGTGGTGGGCGACATGCTGGCCAATGGTCGGCTGGAGGTGCTGCCGACCACCTTGCCACGCTTCAGCCGGCGTTTCTACATTGTGTTGCACAAGCAGAAAAAGCTGACGCGCGGCTTGTCTCAGTTGCTTGATTTTCTGCACAACATTCAGGAAATCTGATCCGGGAAAACCGCTGGTGTGGTTTAACCGGATTTCTGCCAGGTGTCTTTCAGGCCGACAGTGCGGTTGTAGACCGGCCGATCCGGATGGTGGTCGCGGCGGTCAGCGACGAAATAACCGTGCCGCTCGAACTGGAACCGGCTCTCTGGCGCTGCGTCGGCCAACCCGGACTCCAGGCGTGCTTCGATGATGCGTCGGGAATCCGGATTGATGTCCAGCATGAAGTCATGGTCCGTGCCGGGGTGGGCCACGGCAAACAGCCGATCGTACAACCGCACTTCGGCTGCCAGCGACCCGTGAACCGGCAGCCAGTGAATATTGCCTTTGACCTTGACGCTGTCCGAACCTGGCGTGCCGGATTTGGTGTCTGGCAGATAATTGGCATGGACCGCCAGCAGTCGGCCTTCGCTATCCAGTTCCGCACCAGTGCATTCAATGACGAACGCATAGCGCAGGCGCACCCGGTTGCCCGGATACAGCCGGAAAAAACCCTTGGCCGGTGTTTCCATGTAATCTTCCCGCTCAATCCACAGTTCGCGGCCAAACGCAATTTCGCGTTTTCCAAGTTCGGGTTTCAGCGGGTGATTGGGTGCCAGACAGGTTTCCTGGCCATCGGCCGGGAAATTGTCGATGATCAGGCGCACCGGATCCAGTACGGCAATACGTCGCTCTGCGGCCAGATTCAGGTCTTCGCGCATACATTCTTCCAGCACGCTCATGTCAATCCATGAATCGGCCTTGGAGACGCCAATCCGGTCGGTAAACAGCCGGAAACCTTCTGGTGTGAAGCCGCGCCGACGGGCGCCAACCAGCGTGGGCAGGCGTGGGTCATCCCAGCCGTCCACCGCGCCGGCTTCCACCAGCTGGATCAGTTTGCGCTTGGACAGTACGACATAAGTCAGGTTGAGACGGGCAAATTCGATCTGCTGTGAGTGCCAGCCGATTTTTGGCATGAGCTTGTCAAGCACCCAGTCGTACAGGGGACGATGATCCTCGAATTCCAGCGTGCAAACCGAATGGGTGATGTGTTCCAGTGCGTCCGAAATGCAATGCGTGTAATCGTACAGCGGATAAATGCACCACCTGTTGCCGGTGCGATGGTGTTCGGCATGGCGGATCCGGTAAATCACCGGATCACGCAGGTTGAAGTTGGGTGATGCCATGTCGATTTTTGCGCGCAGGACATGTTCACCATCGGCAAATTCGCCGGCTTTCATGCGGCGGAACAGGTCCAGGTTTTCTGCGGCGGTACGCTCGCGCCACGGACTGTTGCGGCCAGGTTCCAGATGGGTGCCCCGGTTGGCGCGCATCTCTTCTGCACTCTGGCTGTCGACGTAAGCCAGGCCTTGCTCGATCAGGGATTCGGCAAATGCGTAGAGCTGGTCGAAATAGTCTGATGCGTAATACAGGTGCTGTCCCCAGTCGAAACCGAGCCAGCGTACCGATTCCAGAATGGCATCAACGTATTCCTGCTCTTCCTTTTCCGGATTGGTGTCGTCGAAGCGCATGTGGCATTCGCCGGCATAATCACGGGCCAGACCGAAATTGAGGAAGATGGATTTGGCATGACCATAATGCAGATAGCCATTCGGTTCCGGCGGAAAACGGGTGGCCACGCGGCCGCCCCATTTGCCGGATGCATTGTCTTCGTCGATGATATTGCGGATAAAGTTGGCGATAACGGGTTTTTCAGTGGCGTCGGACATAAAATGTGTGCAGCAGGGCGGTTGAACGTATAATCCCGGTTTGTCGGGACATGTAGCGGGGATGGTAATGCAACGGCGTGAATTTATCAAAGGTATGGCAGGAGCCGGACTGGTGGGAGCAACCGGCGCGGCAATTGCCCAGTCGAATGAATTTCCTGAAATTCATTGGCGTCTGGCGTCCAGTTTTCCGAAAAGTCTCGATACCATCTATGTGGCAGCGGAGCAGTTGTCCAGCCGGGTGGCTGCGTTGACCAACGGAAAATTCACCATCCGTGTCTTTGCCGGTGGCGAACTCGTGCCGGGCCTGCAGGTGCTCGATGCTGTCGAGAATGCGACTGTCGAATGTGGTCATAGCGCCGGTTATTACTATGTTGGCAAAAACATGGCGTTTGCCTTCGATACGGCGGTGCCTTTTGGTCTGAGTGCCCGTCAGCAGAACGCCTGGATGTATAACGGCGGTGGTTTGCAGTTGTTGCGCGATCTGTACAAGACCCACAATATCATCCAGTTCCCAGGTGGCAATACCGGTGCCCAGATGGGGGGGTGGTTTCGTCACGAAATACACTCCCTGGCCGACCTCAAAGGACTCAAGATGCGGATTCCAGGGGTAGGCGGCAAGATCATGGCCCGTCTTGGTGTGGTGCCGCAAACCCTGGCTGGCAGCGAAATCTATCCTGCACTGGAAACCGGAGCCATCGATGCGGCCGAGTGGGTCGGGCCTTATGATGACGAACGGCTCGGTTTCCAGAAAATTGCCAAAAACTATTATTATCCGGGCTGGTGGGAAGGTGGTCCCCAGCTGTCATTCATGGTCAATCTGAAAAAGTGGCAGGAATTGCCCGAGCAATACCGCCAGGCTTTCGAGGTGGCAGCGGCCGAAGCCAACCTGAAAATGCTTGCTGCCTATGATGCGGTCAATCCGCCTGCACTGATGCGTCTGGTGCAGGAAGGCGTCAAACTGCACGCATTTCCGAAGGATGTCATGCTGAAAGCCCGTCAGGAGTCCTGGGCCCTGTATGAGGAAGAATCAGCCCGCAACCCGGTATTCAAGACCATTTACGCGCAATGGCGCGTGTTCCTCCAATCGGAGTTGCAATGGTTCAAGGTGTGCGAAGAACCCTATGAAAATTTCATGTGCTATGTGAAATGATCCCCGCGCGGAATGACGCCCCTCTGCAAGGAGGAGGAATCCGGTCATTCTGCGCGAAGTGCAATCCCGTTATGCAACGCCGCGCTGCAAGGCCAGTCGGGCCGCTCCGCAGGCGGCTTCCTGGCAGATCGCCTGATCGACCGGAACCTGCAGCAGACGTTCGCGCAGGCGGGTCCATTGTGGGTTTCGCGATCCGCCCCCAGAGGTGAGTACCCTGGCGGGATAAGGCGCACCCAGTTGCTGCAACAGGCGATAACCTGTCAGTTCGATGTTTGACATGCCTTGCAGCAAAGCCTTCAGCCATTCGGCATCATCTGCCGGACGCGGCGATAAAACCGGTTGTTTGTCAGGATCGGCAAGCGGAAATCGTTCTCCCGCTGCTGGCAGGGGATACAGGTCAAACGGTGAATCGGTTTCCGGATCGATCTGGCGGCTGAGCCTGTACAGCTGGTCCGGACTGAAAAACTGGCGTAGGACGCGCCCGCCGGTGTTGGATGCGCCGCCAGCCAGCCAGTTCTTGCCGAACCAGTGGCTGTATGCCCCGTGGCGGGCAGAATCCACGTGCACCGGCGAAACCACTTTGATGGCCAGCGTGCTGCCGAGCGAGGTGACCGCAGTGCCTGGCTCGTGCACGCCGGCGGCCAGGAATGCGGCGATGCTGTCTGTTGTGCCGGCCATGACCTGGCAGGATGCCGGCAGGCCATGCTGTCTGGCCCATTCTGATGACACTGGACCCAGTGGCGTTCCCGGCGCGACGACTTCACGCAAGAGATGTTGTCGGTCAGCCGGCAGCCAGTCTTTCTGCCAGCGCATGCTGACCGGATCAAAACCACACTTGAGCTGGTTGTGAATGTCGCCAGGCGGCACAAAACCCAGCAGGATGCTGTTGATGTAATCGGCCTGTGTCAGCAGATGGCGGGCCCTGCCAGACGGATCGCCCGCCAGCAGCCGTGCCAGCCGTGCCGGGCCGCTGTATGGGGCTGAATAGGGCATGACGCTGCCCAGCAGTTCCAGGTCGTCATTGGTGAGTAGCAGTGTACCCGAGGTGGCATCAATGGCAATTCCGGCCAGTTGCGGCTTCAGGTTGAGCGGAATGCTGTCAGCCAGACAGGCGAGCCCGTAGCGCCAGAATGCTGGCGACAAGGGATCATCCTGCGCAGCCAGTGCGTGCTGCCAGACCGGGCGACCCTGCTTTTCCAGGATGCAGGCTCGACAACCGGAAGTGCCAAAATCAAGACCGAGATAATACATGGGGTTTTCGGGTACAATCCCTGGTTGCAAGTCAATACTGATTCTACAACGTGCGTCTCACCGCCATCAAACTTGCCGGTTTCAAATCTTTTGTGGACCCGGTCCATATTCCGGTCGCCGGCCAGATGGTTGGGGTGGTCGGTCCGAATGGCTGCGGCAAATCGAATGTGATTGATGCCGTGCGCTGGGTGCTGGGCGAATCACAAGCCCGTCATCTGCGTGGCTCCAGCATGACCGATGTCATCTTCAACGGCTCTTCCGGGCGCAAGCCGGTATCGCGGGCTTCTGTCGAGCTGTTGTTCGACAACAGTGATGGCCGGGCAGCCGGCGCCTGGTCGCAGTATGCCGAGCTGTCGGTCAAGCGGGTGCTGACCCGATCCGGTGATTCGGTGTATTACATCAACCAGATGCAGGTGCGCAGGCGCGACCTGCTGGATGTCTTCCTGGGTACTGGCCTGTCTGCGCGCACCTCTTACGCGATTATCGAACAGGGCATGATCAGCCGGATCATTGATGCCAGACCCGATGAACTGCGTGCATTTCTGGAAGAAGCTGCTGGCATTTCCCGCTACAAGGAACGTCGGCGCGAGACTGAAACCAGGCTGGAACACGCGCGTGAAAACCTGCTGCGCCTGAACGACGTGCGTCAGTCGCTGGCCGAGCAGATCGAACGGCTCACCAGTCAGGCCGAAACAGCGCGGTTGTGGCAGGGTATGCAGGCTGACCTGTTGCGCAACCAGCAGATGCTCTGGTTGCTGCGCTGGCGGGAAGCCAGACAGCAACTGGCCGCACTGGAACAGGATATCCGCCAGCTGGAACACCAGTTGCAATCGCGCACCGATGAACTCAGCGCAGCCGATATCGCCCTCATTGCGCTGCGTGAGCGTCATGCGGCCTGCAACGTTGCGCTCAACGATGCGCAGGGACGGTTTTATGCGGCAGTCAGCGAAACCAGCCGTCTGGAACAAATGGTGCAGCATACGGCGCAGACACGCCGTCAGCTGGAACAGCAGGCCAGCCATCTCGAGCGTCAGGCCGCTGCAGCTGAAGAGGAAATGGCCGCAAACCGTCTTGCCCACAGCAAGACAGAAGCATCGATGCTGGTGGCACAGACTGCAGCCGAACAGGCCAGTCAGGCTCTGGCCGCCTTGCTGGCCGATGTGCCGGCCAGCGAAAGCCAGGAACGCGAGCAACGGCTGCAGGTCTCCCGGTTGCAGAGCGAGCTGGCCGAATCCGAACAGGCGGTCCAGATTGCCAGAACCCATATCCAGCATTTGCAGCGCCAGGCTGAGGCGGCAGAACAACGCTACCAGAAGCTGGTGCGCGAACAACAATCCCTGCCGGCCGTTGATAGCGAAGGATTGCAACAGCTGACACTGCAACATCAGGCAGCCGAACAGGAGCACGCCGCAGCGCAAGCCAGTCTGGAGCGGCTGCAAGGCATCGTGGCAACGGGTGAAACCGAGCGTCGCGATGCACAGTCTGCTTTGCAGACGACCGAACGCGAGCTGCATCTGGCCGAAGGCGAACTGGCCGGATTGCGCGCTGCCCAACGCCATGACACACAAAATCAGCCGCTGGAATCGAAACTGGCCCAGGCGGGACTGGCCGATGTGCCTCGCCTGTGGCAGGTTATCGAGGCGGATGCCGAGTGGTCAGCGGCGATTGAAAACCTGCTTGGTGAGCGATTGCAGGCATTGATGCTGGACGACGCTGGCTGGCAGATGGTGCTGTCCGGCGATTTTCCTGGCATCACGGCACTTCTGGCTGGCGAAATTCCGGGCAACGAAACAAGCGGCATGCTGGCGCATGTGGCGCTACGCAACCAGACCAACCATGCCCTGCACGACTGGCTCGGGCATCTGCGACCGGTCGCCAGTCTGGCCGAGGCCCGTCAGGTTTCGCACACGCTTGCGCCAGGGGAACTGATGGTGACGCCGGAAGGACATCTGGTTGGCCGTTACAGTCTGATGGCTGCCTCTGGCGGCAAACAGGCCGAGCAAGGTGTACTGGCCAGACGACAGGCGATGGAACGACTGGAACAGACAACAGATGAACTGCGTGCTCGCACGACGGTCCTGCGCGAACGCCTGGTCCAGGCTCAGGCTGCGCTGGAAGAAAACCGTCGTCAGCTGGATGTCGCACGTCGCGAGCAGACCCGTTTGCAGCAGGATGCGCATCGATTGCAGATCGAGCTGGTCAATCGTCGCCAGCAGCAGGAGCAACTGAAACAGCGCAGCGAACGCTTGCAGCAGG
The DNA here is from genome assembly GCA_021845925.1 of Pseudomonadota bacterium. Classification (GTDB taxonomy): domain Bacteria; phylum Pseudomonadota; class Gammaproteobacteria; order Burkholderiales; family Sulfuriferulaceae; genus Sulfuriferula. The sequence continues at coordinate 15,700 of JAJZUW010000015.1, read as the reverse complement.
AGCTTACGGAAAGTCACACCGCCAGTACTGCTGGCCGGGAAGAAATGCATCGGCACCAGAGTGCCCTGGAGCTGCATAACGAGAAGCTTGCCGGCCTGAAAACCCGGTTGGCCGAAACACGCCAGCGGCGCCAGGAAGCCGAGCTGGCGCTCGGTCAGTTGCGTACCCGTCAGCGCAAACTGGAAAACGAGGTCCAGGAGGCGCGCTACAACGTACGTCTGGATGAAAATCGCCTGTCCGATCTGGTCAGAACGGGTGAATCGCTGGCCCAACGCATGGTTGCCGTACAGCAGGAACGCGAGGCTGTGCAGGCCAGTTTGCTGACCATCGATGATAAAACGCCGGCCAGCGCGCTGGAGCAGGCTCTCGTTGCCCGCCAGCAGGCGGAACAATCGCTGGCGATCAGCCGGAATGCACTGGAAGCCGCCCAAGGCTCGGTGCGCGAGGCGGAAGAACAGCGCATGCGTCTGGAACAATCGCTCGACCCGCTACGCAGCCAGCTGGAGGCGGTGCGTCTCAAACGGGGTGAAGTGGCTGCCAGTGCCGAACACGCCAGGGAACAGATGCAGGCGTTTGGCGCCAGCGAAACGATGCTGACGGACGAAATGCCGGGCATCAGGCTGACCAGCCTGGTTCAGCGCATCAACCGGCTTGAACAGGAGATGAAAGCGCTGGGAGCGGTAAATTTGCTGGCGCTGGAAGAACTGGAACAGGCAACCGAACGTGATCGTTACCTGTCGGAGCAGCATGCCGATCTACAGGCCGCCATGGATACGCTGGTGGCGGCGATCCAGTCGATGGATCAGGAAACCCGCAGCCTGTTCAGATCGACATTTGAAACCGTGAACACATCCATGTCAGAACTGTTTGCCAGTCTGTTTGGCGGTGGCAAGGCGGAGCTGGCCCTGACCGAAGGCGAATGGCTGGATGCAGGTGTGCAGGTCATGGCCCAGCCACCCGGCAAGAAAAACAGTTCGATCCAGCTGCTGTCTGGCGGAGAGAAGGCCCTGACGGCGCTGTCGCTGGTTTTTTCGCTGTTCCGCCTCAATCCGGCACCATTCTGTTTGCTGGACGAGGTGGACGCTCCTCTGGATGATACCAATACCGAACGTTATGCCCGTCTGGTTCGCCAGATGTCCGAATCGGTCCAGTTTCTGTTCATCACCCACAACCGGATCACCATGGAAGCCGCCAGTCAGCTGGTTGGCGTGACCATGCAGGAGCCAGGCGTCTCGCGTATCGTATCGGTAGACCTTGAAGAAGCCACCCGGCTGGCTTCGGTGTAGCAGTCTGGTGCCTTATCCAGCCTTGACCCCATCATTGGCAAAAGTAACCGCGTTTATGAAATCTTGAATCGCAAACGGCCATTGACTCTGGCGATGATGACCTATCGAAGGTATCGTCATTTCTCGTTGAAGGAGTCGTCATTCCGCGCGTCGTATTGTTCGTCATTCCGCGCGTCGTCGCGGAATCTGCAATTCCCGTTCATGCCATGCGAGATTCTGCGACTTCGCTTCGCTCCGCGCAGAATGACGAAAGTGGGGTGGCCGGACGCTTGCACAGTTACGGGTGGGGCGGTCGAACGTATACTCGGGATTTGCCGGAGGGCGTTGTTGGATGGGGGCAGGCGATGACCTATTGAAGGTATCGACATTCCGCGTCGTATTGTTCGTCATTCGGCGTCGAAGGTGTCGTCATTCGGCGTCGAAGGTGTCGTCATTCGGTGTCGAAGGTGTCGTCATTCGGCGTCGAAGGTGTCGTCATTCCGCGCGTCGTCGCGGAATCTGCAATTCCCGTTCATGCCATGCGAGATTCTGCGACTTCGCTTCGCTCTGCGCAGAATGACGAAGGTGGGGCCGCCGGGCATTTACGCTATATGAACTTCTGGTCCCGGCTGACATGGGGGCATCCGCAGCCGAGCCGTCTCATCAGGCGGTCGGCTTCAGGATGGCTGCGGACCTGTTATGGCTGGTGTTCCGCCACTTCGAGGGTGGTGCCGCGGGTTTCATGGCTGTGATCGGCCGCCAGCAGCATGTACACCGAAGGCACGATGAACAGGGTGAAAATGGTGCCAATCGACAGTCCGCTCGCAATCACCAGTCCCAGGTTGAACCGGCTGACCGCACCGGCACCATGCGCCATGATCAGTGGCACCACGCCCAGCACCATGGCAGCCGTGGTCATCATGATCGGACGCAGACGCAGACCGGCGGCCTTGATCACCGCCTCGCGCTTGTTCATGCCAAGCCGTTGCAGGTTGTTGGCGAATTCAACGATCAGGATGCCGTGTTTGGAAATCAGACCAATCAGGGTGACCAGACCCACTTCGGTGTAGATGTTGAGTGTGGCGCGGCCGATGCCGAGATTGATGAACAGCAGCGCGCCGGCAATCGACATGGGCACCGAGACCAGAATGATGACCGGATCGCGGAAACTTTCGAACTGTGCTGCCAGGGCAAGGAAGATGATCACCAGGGCAAAGAAGAAAGTCACCAGCAGGCCGCCGGATTCCTGCACGTATTGTCTGGACGGGCCAGAGTAGTCAAAACTGTAGTTGGGCGGCAGGGTTTTTTCGGCGAGTTCTTTCAGGTGCTGCAGGGCTTCACCCTGTGCCACAGTCGGGAAACTCACGCCCTGGATGGTGGCCATGTTCTGTTGCTGGAAGTGGTTGATGGTTTCCGGCTCGGTGGTGGTTTCCAGATGCGCGACCGTGGACAGCGGAACCACCTGGCCGCTGCTGGTGCGCAGCCAGTAGCCGTTCAGCTGGTCCGCATTCAGGCGGAACGATTGCTCAACCTGTGGAATAACCTTGTACGAACGCCCATCCAGCGAGAAATAGTTGACATAGTTGCCGCCGAGCAGGGTGGACAGCGTATTGCCGATATCGCTGATGGCAATGCCCAGGGCTGCTGCGCGATCACGGTCGATCACCACTGTGGTTTGCGGCAGATCGATGCGCAGATCCGACTGCAAAAAGATGAAATCACCTGTTTTCTGCGCAGCCTGCAGGAATTTCTCGGAGACTTCATACAGTTTGTTGAACGGTTCGGTAGTCGTGATGACAAACTGGATCGGGAATCCGCGCGAGCCAGGCAGGGGAGGTGGTTGAAACACCGCATTCTGCGTTGGGGATATCTGGGAAAGCTCCTGTTGTACCACGGGCATCAGGGTATTGGCATCCGTTTTACGCTCATCCCAGGGTTTCAGCACCATACCGCCGATCATCTGGGTTGGCATGTCGAGCTGAAAGATGTGGTCGGTTTCGCTGTGCTTGTTGAACACATCACGGACGGCGGCAGCCGACATTTCGCGTTGCTGCAGACTGGCGTCCGGAGCGCTGAACGACATGGCAATCAGCACGCCCTGGTCTTCCTGAGGGGCGAGTTCGGACATGGACGTGGTATACAGGAAATAAATACCACCCAGCACCATCACCGCGAACACAGCCACTACCGGCAGATGATTCAGGACGCCGCCAAGCCGTTTTTCGTAGCCGGTGTCAATCCGGTGGAACAGCTTGTCCAGCCACAGCACGAGATGGTCGCTCCAGCCGCCTTCTTTGCTGGGAGCGTGCAACAGTCTGGAGCACATCATTGGTGACAGGGTCAGCGCAATGATTGCTGACATGGTCACGGCACCGACCAGAGTGAAGGCAAATTCGGTGAACAACGCGCCGGTCAGGCCGCTCATGAAACCGATCGGCACATAGACCGCCACCAGGACGATGGTCATGGCGATAATCGGATTGGCCAGCTCGCGGGCTGCCTGAATGGCGGCTGCCATTGGCGACAGGCCGTCTTCCAGGTGCCGGTTGACGTTTTCCACCACGATGATCGCATCGTCCACCACGAGTCCGATGGCGAGAACCAGCGAAAGCAAGGTCAGCAGGTTGATCGAATAGCCCAGCGCCAGCATGAACGTAAAGGTGCCGATCAGTGACAGCGGAATGGCAATCACCGGAATCAGCACCGACCGGGGCGAACCGAGAAATACGAACACCACCAGCGTGACAATGCCCACGGCTTCGATCAGGGTCTTGATGACTTCGTGAATCGATGAATTGACGAATTTTGTCGAATCGTAAACGATTTTTGCATTGAGGCCGTTCGGCAGCTGCGTCTGGATTTCCGGCATGGCTTCACGCACCCGCTTGATCACCTCGAGGAGGTTGGCGGTCGGGGCGACCTGAATGCCGATATACACTGCCCGGCGACCGTCAAAGGCGACCGAAGTGTCGTAATCATCCGAACCAAGGGTGACACGCGCCACATCACCCAGATGCACCAGGCTGTCGCCGGTCTGGCGCAGGACGATGTTGCGGAATTCATCCACCGAATGCAGGGAAGTGGACGCATTGAGGTTGATCTGGATCATCTGTCCGCGCGTTTGGCCGCTGGACGACAGGAAATTGTTGGCGGCCAGCGCATTGTAGACATCGGCGGCGGTCAGTCCGTGCGCAGCGAGCTTGTCCGGATCCAGCCAGGCGCGCAGGGCAAAATTCTTGGCGCCGATCAGTTCCGCAGTCTGCACGCCTTCGATGGCCTGCAGTTTCGGCTGAACGGCACGCAACAGGTAATCGGTGACCTGGTTTGGCTGCAGGACATCGCTGTAAAAACCGATGTACATGGCATCAATGGTCTGGCCAATGCTGACGGTCAGCACCGGTTTTTGTGACTGTGGCGGCAACTGGTTCAGTACTGCGTTGACCTTGGTGTTGATTTCGGTCAGCGCCTTGTCGGAATCATAGTTGAGCCGCAGGTTGGCGGTAATGGTGCTCATGCCCTGAACGCTGTTCGAGGTCATGTAATCGATGCCATTGGCTTGCGCCACCGCATTTTCCAGCGGCGTAGTGATGAAGCTGGCGACCAGGTTGGCATCTGCGCCCGGATAGGCCGTGGCGACGGTCACCACCGCATTCTGGGTAAAAGGGAACTGCAGCACCGGCAGCAGGCCGACCGAACGCAGGCCAAGCACCAGCATGACCAGGCTGATCACAGTTGCCAGCACTGGCCGGCGCACAAAAAGATCGGTGAACTTGCCGGCTTCAGGCCGTTGAGCTGTACTCATTCCTGGTGCACCTCGGGATGCGGATCATTGGTTGGCTGAATGCTGTTGTTGATGAAAACAGGCGCGCCGTTATGCAGCTTGAGCTGGCCGGAAGTGACCACCAGATCACCAGGATGCACGCCACTCAGGATGGCAACCTGATCGCCACGGGTGGCTCCGGTGGTGACAAACTGCTGTTCGACAAACAGTTCAGGTTTGCCATCGGCTCCTTTGCCTTTGCTGTGTACGACAAATACGGTGCTGCCGTATGGGTTATACGCAATGGCGGTGGAGGGCAGGGTGACCCACTGGCGGGTCACGCCCTGGTCGAGCGCGATGTTCATGAACAGTCCGGGCAGCAGTTTGCCCTCGTGATTCGGCAGCATGGCGCGGATTTTGACATTGCGTGTCGTGCTGTCCACCAGAGGTTCGATGGCCGTCACCGTGCCGTTGACCGTCTGGCCTGGCAGGGCATCCGAGGTGGCCTGGACGCTCATGCCGGTATGAATTTTTGGCAAATCGCCTTGCGGGACATTGAACTCGACATAAATCGGGTCCAGTTTCTGCAAGGTGACAATTGCATTGCCCGGCGAGAGATACTGGCCAAGGTCCACCTGCCGCAAACCAAGGCGACCGGCAAACGGGGCACGAATCATTTTTTCGGCAATCGCAGCCTGCTGTGCCTTGACCTGGGCTCTTGCGCTGTCCAGATTGGCTTTGTCTGCATCCACGGTCGCCTGACTGATTGCCTTGATCTTCAGTTGTGCCAGATCGCGTTTTTCATTGATTTCAGCCAGTTTTTCGGCGGCTTGCAATTGGGCAAGCTGTGCCTGCAGGGGTGCGGTGTTGAGTTCGACCAGCAACTGGCCGGCTTTGACCATGGCACCTGATTTGAAGTGGATGCCGGTCACCAGTCCGCCGGATTCGGTGGACAGGCTTGCGCCTTCCACCGCACGCAAGGTGGCAATGGTCCGGATGGCCGGATGCCAGGTGCTCACGTTTGCCGTGATGGTACTGACCGCCTGTGGCGGCATTCCCTTGCCACGGATCATCTTGCTGATCATGTTGTTGCGGAACTGCTGGAATCCGTAGACGGCTCCGAAAACCAGTGCAACTGACAGCACGGTCACGGTCATCTGTTTGGCTGAACCTTTGCTCATGGATGTTCCTCTTGCGATTTGGCTTCGCGGACTGGCTGTGATTGTTCGGCAAGGCCGACCGGAGGTTGGGCGGCACTGGCGGCTGAAGCGCCACCCATGGCCTGGTAGAGTGCGGCAGTGTCTGTCAGACGCTGGGCTTGTGCCTGGATCAGGTTGATGCGTGTCTGGTCGGCCTGCTGGCCTGCAACCAGAACCTGCAACCAGGGCACACTGCCCAGCTGGTATTGCTGTCGGGTCAGTTCCCAGGACTGCTGGGCGGCCTGATTGGCGGTGTACTGGTCGGCGACCAGTTTTGCATCATTGTCGAGTGCGCGCAGTGCATCGGCGACGTTGCGGAATGCCTGCACAACCGTGGCGCGATAGTTCGCATCTGCGGCATCCAGGCTGGCATGTACCGCGTTGATGGCAGAATGCAGGCCGCCGTTGAACAGTGGCTGGGTCAGGCTGCCGGCCAGTGACCAGATCGTGCTGGCCGGATTGAACAGGGTGCCGGTTGTCAGCGATTCCTGGGACAGTCCGGCACTCAGGTTGATTTGTGGCAGCGCTGTCGAAATGGCATTGCCATACTGGGCAGTGGCCGCGTGCAGCAGTGCCTGTGCGGCGGCGATGTCAGGCCGGCTTTGCAGCAGGGTGGATGGCACCACTACCGGAACGCTGGCTGGCAGCGTGAAATCGTCCAGTTCGAATCCGGGAACCTCGAATCCAGCAGGTGTCTGGCCGGCCAGCGCCGCCAGCAGATGGTTGGTCTGGCTGAGCCGGTTCATGAGCGGCGGCACCTGGGCGCGCGTCTGTGCCAACTGGCTTTCCAGAGCCAGGACATCGTTACGGCCCACCGCGCCAATGGCTTCGCGTCGACGGGTAATGTTGAGCTGTTCTTCCTGCTGGGCAATCAGCTGGCTGACTGCCATCAACTGGGCGCGCAATGCAGCCTGTGTCATTGCTGCCGTCGCGATATTGCCCGCCAGCGTGAGTCGGGCGGCATCCAGCTCGTGCTGCTGGTATTCCGTCTGGGCAGCCAGTGCCTCCAGTGCACGCCGGTTGCCGCCAAACAGGTCAAACAGATAACCGACCTGCACGCCTGCGTTATACAGATTGAACAGCGAGGAATTGCCCGGCTGGCCGAATGCAGCAGGATTGAACAGCTGGCGCTGGGCGCCGGCAGTCAGGTCGACATGAGGCAGTTCGGTAGAGCCGCTCTGCGCCTGCCAGGTCAGTCGGGCCTGTTGCAGGGTTGCCTGCGCGGCAGCAATGGTCGGACTGTCTTTGAGTGCCTGGGCAATCAGCTGGTTGAGTTTGTCGGACTGGAAACGGGTCCACCAGTCGGTTTGAACGGTACGGGTTTCGTCAAACGATTGCGCCTGACCGGCCGTTACTGGCGTCGAAATGGTTTTGGCCGGCAGTTCCCTGTTGTTGTAACGGGTATCCTTCGGCGCATCGGGCGCCCGGAAATCAGGCCCGACGGTGCATCCTGCCAGAAGCGGCAGCAGGCAGGCCAGGGTGGTGAGAAAAAGTTTTTTTCTGACTGGCATCGGGGGTGGGCTCCGCTATGAACCGGAAATGGCCAGGTTGTCTGACCTGGCCGAAGTGGGTTCCGAATCCGGGGATGTTTCGCCGTGATGACCGGTTTCGACCTGCATTTGCGACAGTTTGTGGAACAGCCGGCGTTGCAGGTCGTCGAATACCTTGCGTTCATCGCCCGTGAATTCGCTCCAGATGGATTCGTAAAGCCGCCACTGGTGCGGAATAATGGTTTCGATGAGTTCCACACCCGAGCGGGTCAGTGTGAGAATGATCTTGCGCCGGTCGGAAGCGCATCCGGTACGGTCGATCCAGCCTTTTTCCACCATTTCATCGGCGAGACGGGTGACATTGGTGCGCGAAGAAACAATGACCTGGCTCAGATCGCTGGGGTAAATGTATTTTTCTTCGCTGGAATAAATCATGATCAGCGCGGTCCATACCGTGTCATTCAGTCCGTATGGCTGCAGATTGTGGTTGACCAGTTCATTGAACTTTTTGTGAATCATGAACTGCAGACGTGTCAGCAGGACCTCCTGACGAGGCAGGCCAGGCATTTGCTGACCAAACTTGTCGAGATGTTGTTCAAATTTGCTGACGCAGTCGAATCTCATGATATTACGGCCTGATTTGTAACGTGTGAAATTATATTGTCCGTGATTATTTATTGTCAATGTCATTCATCAGGAATTATCGGGCGAGTGACTACAGCCGACCGTTCGGCAACGGACTGTGCGGACAGATGAAACGTATGGGAAAAATGCAGGACGCGTGGCCGGGTTGCCAGCCAGAGAAGAACGACATCGCCGGCCATGCTTGCGCCGGATGGCCGGGATGTCGTCGGGCAGGGCTTACACCCCGCGCAGCAGTTCGTTGATGCCAACCTTCGAGCGGGTCTTTTCGTCCACCTTCTTGACGATGACCGCGCAGTACAGGCTGTGGCTGCCGTCGCTGGCTGGCAGGCTGCCGCTCACCACGACCGAGCCGGCTGGTACGCGGCCATAATGGATTTCTCCGGTTTCCCGGTCATAAATCTTTGTGGATTGTCCAATGAATACGCCCATCGAGATCACGACATTGTCTTCGACGATCACGCCTTCCACCACTTCGGAACGTGCGCCGATAAAACAGTTGTCACCGATGATGGTGGGGTTGGCCTGCACCGGTTCCAGCACGCCGCCGATGCCAACACCACCAGACAGGTGAACATTCTTGCCGATCTGCGCGCACGATCCGACAGTGGCCCAGGTATCTACCATGGTGCCGCTGTCCACGTAGGCACCGATGTTGACATAGGACGGCATGAGAATCACATTCTTGCCAATGAATGCGCCGCGACGGGCAGCGGCCGGAGGGACGACACGGAAACCACCCTCACGGAAATCCCGGCTGTTGTAATCGGCGAACTTGGACGGGATCTTGTCAAAGTAATTGGTAAAGCCACCCTTGATGAAATAGTTGTCTTCCAGACGGAAGGACAGCAGGACCGCTTTCTTGATCCACTGGTGAGTCACCCACTCGCCATTTTCCTTGCTGGCCACGCGCAGTTCGCCCGCATCCAGCGCGGCAATCACATCGGCTACCGCCCGTTTGAGTTCGGAGCTGGCATTGTCGGGCGTGATTTCGCTGCGGCGTTCGAAGGCTTCTTCAATAATGGTCTGGGTGCTCATGGATATCCTCGGTCATGAATGCAGTTGCTGGTAAAAGGAAAGAATACGCTTGCCGCCCTCGATACAGGCTTCCGTTGGTGCTACCAGGGCGACGCGGACAAAACCACGGCCTGGATTGCTGCCAGCGAAATCGCGGGCCAGATAGCTGCCGGGCAGAACGGTGACATGTTGCTCTGCGTACAGGCGTCGGGTGAATTCGGTGTCGTCGATGCCGGTGGACAGCCAGAAGTAGAACGATGCGTCGGGCTGGCCTGCCGGTATCATCTGCGCCAGCATGGGCGACAGGGCGGCAAATTTTTCGGCATACAGGCGCCGGTTTTCGGCGACATGCGCTTCATCCTGCCAGGCGGCAATGCTGGCATGTTGCACCACCGGCGACATGGCCGAGCCATGGTAGGTCCGGTAGAGCAGAAATTTTTGCAACAGCTTTGCGTCGCCGGCAACAAACCCCGAACGCATGCCAGGAACATTGGATCGCTTCGACAGGCTGCTGAACACCACCAGGTTGCGGTAATCGGTACGGCCCAGCTGCCAGGCCGCTGCCAGCGCGCCCAATGGGGGCTCGTTTTGCGGCGGATAGATTTCGGAATAACATTCATCCGAAGCAATGACAAAACCATGCCGGTCTGACAGGGCAAACAGGTCTCGCCACTCGTCCAGGTTCATGACATGACCGGTCGGGTTGCCAGGCGAGCAGACATACACCAGTTGGGTGCGCGACAGCACGCTGGCCGGCACATCGTCAAACTGCATCCGGAAGCCGTTTTCTGGCAGGGTCGGCAGATACCAGGGTTCGGCGCCGGCAAGCAGTGCGGCGCCTTCATAGATCTGGTAGAACGGATTTGGCGAGATGACCACTGGTTTTTCCGGTCCGCCTGCATCGACGACAGTCTGCGCGAAGGCAAACAGCGCCTCGCGGCTGCCATTGACCGGCAGGACCTGCGTGGCATCGTCGGGGCGGGGAATATCGAAACGGGTGGCCAGCCAGCTGGCAATCGCTGCCCGCAGGGACGGCAGGCCAATGGTGGCTGGATAACCGGAAAGTCCGTCAAGGTGCTCGGTAATCGCCTGCCGGATCAGTGCTGGCGTTTCATGCCGGGGCTCGCCGATTGAAAGATCGATGTGTGTCAGGCCGGCGGTGGGCGTGATGCCGTGCAGCAATTCCTTCAGTTTCTGGAACGGGTAGGGCTGGAGCAGGTCGAGATGCGGATTCATGACCAGTACTGGCAAAAAATGGCATTATAATCGCCCCGGGCGATTATGCGCGAATTTCCGCGTACTGCCGGGTATGGATGGGTGAATGCGCGACGACAGAACAGCCAGGCTGGCGATTGCCAGTATTTTGATGAGCGCTACCTCATGGGGCCTGGTCTGGTATCCCTATCGCTGGCTGGGCGAAATGGGGATGCCCGGCATGGTTTCGACCATGATTACCTATCTGCTGGCATTGCTGGGCGGATTGCCCTGGCTGCCAGGACACTGGCGCAATATCATGGCCAATGGCCGGATCTGGCTTGTGCTGGCGATTCTGTCCGGCTGGACCAACAGTGCTTACGTGCTGGCAGTGATGCATGGCGAAGTCATGCGGGTGGTCCTGCTGTTTTACCTGGCACCACTGTGGACGGTGCTGTTTGCACGTCTGTTGCTCGGTGAACGCCTGACGCTGTCCGGTTATCGTATCCTGCTGCTGTCTTTTTTTGGCGCGCTGGTCATGTTGTGGCAGCCGGGCGGACGCTGGCCGTTGCCAGCCAGTATGGCCGAATGGCTGGGTTTGTCTGCCGGCATGGGGTTTGCGTTTACCAATGTGCTGTCGAGGCGTATGGACAGCATCAGCATTCCGGCCAAGTCACTGGCCATCTGGCTGGGTGGCGTGACGGTGCCGGCGTTGTGGATGCTGATATTTCCCTCGTTGGCCAAGGTCAGCCTGCACGGCGACAGTGGATTGATTGCCGGAGAAATTGTTGCGGTGACGGCGTCCATGTTTGCGGTGACGTGGCTGATGCAGTATGGGCTGGCGCGTGTGGCGGCCAACCGTGCCATTGTGGTGTTGCTGTTCGAACTGGTGGTTTCGGCCTTGTCATCCTGGTGGCTGGCTGGAGAAACCCTGGTCGGCAAGGAATGGGTCGGCGCAGCCATGATCATGGCTGCCAGTCTGTTTTCAGGACAAATGGAGCAATACAGTCATGATCCGGATTCAACAGGTCCATCACGTCTCCCTGCTGGTAAGTGATCTTGCCCGTGCGCGGGTTTTTTACGAAGGCATTCTGGGTCTGGTCGCCGACACAAACCGTCCTGCGATGTCTTTTGACGGGGTCTGGTATTCCTGCGGCCCCGTGCAGATCCATCTGCTGTGCCTGCCTGACCCCGCCGCTGGGGTGGTTTTGCCGGCGCATGGCGGACGGGACCGGCATCTGGCCTTGCTGGTCAACGATATCAGCGCACTGGCTGAGGTATTCCGCCGGGACCAAATTTCCTTTACGACCAGCAGTTCCGGCCGGGCCGCCCTGTTTTGTCGCGATCCGGATGGCAATGCGCTGGAATTCATCCAGGCTGCTGTTCCCGCTGAGCCGGGCGGTTGATCTGTTTTTGCTGGCGCATGGGACTGCAGACCCATGCGTCAGAGTTCCCTGATGCTGTGTGGCAATGCCCGCGGACGAGGAGGGGATAATTCTTGTACACCCCGTCAGGCTCGGTTAGAATCGGGAGCTGTACCGATTTTTTTGTGTTTCGGACGGGCACGTGGTGCGGCGTCAGTCGGTTATTCTGACGGACAGGGCGGCACAGCGCCACGAAACAGGACAACATGGAGGGATGGCATGATTTTCGGAACAGTCACACTCAGGTTACTGGGTGCTGCATTGGCGGTGTCTTTTGCTGGTTCTGCGCTGGCGGCTGCACCTGTATCTGATCTGGACCAGATCAAAAGGGGCGAGTACCTTGCCCATCTGGGTGACTGCGTTGCCTGTCATACCGCTCCGGGCGGCAAGCCGCTGGCCGGTGGCCTGGAAATGAAGACGCCTTTCGGCATCATTCATTCCACCAACATCACACCCGATGTCACCGATGGCATCGGTGCATATACGTTTGAGGACTTTGACCGTGCCATGCGTCGCGGCGTTGCGCGTGACGGCCATAATCTCTATCCGGCGATGCCATATCCGTCGTTTGCCAAGATCGCACCGGACGACATGCACTACCTGTATGCGTATTTGATGCATGGCGTTGCGCCGGTGGCCGAACCCAATAAACCGAACGACATGAAGTTCCCGTTCAATGTCCGTCTTGGTCTGGCAGGCTGGAACATGGTGTTCCTGGATGACAAGCCCTATCATTATGACCATTCCCACACGCCGCAGTGGAACCGTGGCGCCTACATTGTCCAGGGACTGGGCCACTGTGGTTCCTGCCATACGCCGCGTGGCATCGGTTTCCAGGAAAAGGCGATGAGTGATGCCGGTGAAGACGGCAGGTATTTCCTGGCAGGTGCCGATGTCGAGCACTGGCGTGCAGTGAATCTGCGCAACATCTGGACCGGCCCGGAAATCGCCAGATTCCTCAAGACCGGCGAAAATGACCGTGGCACCGCCTACGGCGGCATGGCCGAAGTGGTGCATTACAGTTCGCAACATTTCACGCCAGGTGATCTGGCCGCGATCGGTGAATACATTCATTCGCTGTCGCCAAACCCGGACGAAGCTCCCAGTCGTCATGCCGTATCGGTTGGCGTCGCCCAGACTGACCGCGATCTTTACGCCACCAGAGGTGGTCTTGGTTATGTGCAGTTCTGCGCGACCTGCCACCAGACTGATGGCAAGGGAGCTTCCCGTTTCTTCCCGCCGCTGGCTGGCAATACTTCCATCCAGGCACGTGACCCAGGTTCTCTGATCCATGTGATGCTGACCGGTTCTGCCGCGCCGCTGACCGCATCAGCTCCGCACCAGTTTACCATGCCGTCGTATGCGGTTCTGAGCGATCAGGAACTGGCCGAAATCGCCACCTTTGTCCGCACGCACTGGGGTAATCAGGGCAATCCGGTCACGGCAGGCCAGATTCACCAGATGCGCGCCGCCATTGATCTGAAGGCAGTCCATCCGCCGAAATTCAATACGCCACGCTATGCCGACATGCTGAACAGCCCGAATGCAGCCCAGCTGATTGCCGGCATGCGTCTGATGCGCGACACGAAGCGCTTGCTGCCAGCCAATGTGGGTGATGGTCTCAACTGTGACAGCTGCCATATCAACGGCGGCACGGTTGCGCTGGCATCGCCATATGTGGGTGTGGCGGCTCAGTTCCCGAGCTACAACCCGCGTGCCGGACGTGTGATCGACTTCAAGGATCGCGTCAACGGATGCATGGTGCGCTCCATGTCTGGCAAGCCGCTGGACAAGGATTCCAGGGAAATGAATGCCATGGTGGCTTACATGACCTGGATGACGGATGGCTACCAGATGAAGCAGAAGATTCCGGGACGTGGCGTGGGCAAGATCAGCCACTCCATTGTGCCGAATGTGGCCAACGGCAAACTGGTGTATGACAACAGCTGTGCGGTATGTCACGGTGCCAACGGCGAAGGCATCAAGCGTGCTGATGGCAGTTACCTGTTCCCGCCACTGTGGGGCAATGATTCCTACAACATCGGCGCAGGTATTGCCAAGACCTATACCGCAGCCGGATTTGCCAAGAATGCCATGCCGCTGTCGCACACGTTCACATTCCCGGTTGGACAGACTGGCCTGACCGATCAGCAGGCTGTGGATGTGGGCGAGTATTTCAGCCACATGCCAAGACCTGATTTCCCTGCCAAGGTGAATGACTGGCCGAATGGCGGAAAGCCGGCTGATTCGCGGTATTGAACAGCCCACCCGTCCGTCAGACAGGCCACCTTCGGGTGGCCTGTTTTTTGTGGGGCAGGTTGCATGCCGCCAGTCAGACCGGATTGACGTCTGAGCCCGACAACACGGGCGGATTACTGACTGGTCATTGCGTGTCGGGGGTACAGACGGCACCTGACCTGAGTTTTGGCCCTACCAGCATCACCAGCCAGCTGTTTGACACTGGCTGGGAAGATGCACCGGCCGCAACCAACGGCCAGCCGGTCCTGGTGAGCGGACCGGTGTTCGATGGCTGGAGCGTGGCCGGCGAAGAGCCGCAGCAATGGAATGATCCACAACGGTCGGGTGATGGTTTTGCCGTGTGGACCAGCGGCGACAGCATGACAGCAGCCAATGGCAGCACAGTCAGCGTGCAGGCGGCACCTGGCGATGGCAACAGCTGGCTGCAACTGGGCGGCCACGCCCCTGACCAGACAGGGGAGTCGCAGGCCGACCCCACGGCCGCCATCAGCCGCCAGATCAGCACAGTGGCGGGCGACAGCTACAACCTCAGCTTTGATCTGGCTGCCAGTCTGGGCGCCGATGCCGACGACGCCAGCGTACAGGTGCTGCTGGATGGCCAGGTGATTGCCAGCTACAACCCGGCCAGTCCGGACAATGCGCTCAACTGGCAGCATGCCGGCGTGACCTTTACCGGCCGTGGCGGCAACCAGACTCCGAGTATTGTGGTGACCCGTTCTGGCAGTCACCAGGCAGGTGATGGCGGGCAGGGCGACAGTGGTCAGGGTAATGGTGGGCAGGGCGATGGCTGGGGTGACATCACCCCAGCCGTGATGCTGGACCAGGTGGCGCTGGCGCAAACCCAGCCGCTGGACCAGGGTGTTGAGGGCGGTACGGTGCCCTTGCAGGCCATCGATGCTGCATTGGCGGATACCGGTGGCTCGGAAACCCTGGCGCTGACTCTGTCCGGCCTGCCGGCAGGCGCCACCTTAAGCGATGGCGTGCACAGCGCCACGGCAACCGCTGGCCAGGCGGTCGACATCAGCGGCTGGAACACCAGCGCACTGTCCATGACGCCGCCTGCGGATTTCAACGGCAGCCTCAACCTGCAGGTTACCGCCACATCAACTGCCTGGGCCAACGGCAGTACAGCCAGCGTGAGTCAGGCACTGGTTCTGGATGTGGCCGCGGTGGCACAACCGCCGCAACTGGCGCTGACGCCAGCCGGCGGCAGCGTGAGCCGCAGCCTGATCGACACCCACTGGCCAGCGGTATGCAACGACGGCAGCACGGCCACGGTGATGGGCGCCCGCCAGTTTGCCGGCTGGAACCTGCAGCCGGTGACCAGAGGCATGCAGCCGGCATTCGAGGTGTGGTCTGGCGATGGGCGCGAGTGGCTGGGGCTGACCAATGGCATGGGCAGCCGCTACCAGACACCGGGTATTTCGCAGACTGTTGCCACCATCCAGAA
>JAJZUW010000002.1:245137-279171 GCA_021845925.1 Pseudomonadota bacterium | reverse complement strand
CAGAATTTCCATCACCAGCGCACTTTTGCGCTTGGCTGTCCAGCGTTTCACTTCTTCCATTATCGTGCTCACGGTACCAATCTCCTTATAGATTATCACCTGAGCAGGTTTTTACTGGGTCATTACACCGGCATTGATATTCATACAAAGAACAACTCGATAGGTGGCACCTGCGACATTGCCATCCCGTGCAACTGCAAAGTCATCCGGAAGGGTGATTCCACGAGCCTCGTAGACGGTCACGCTCATGAAACGCGCGACCAAGCCACCTTTGGTAATGAGATCGCGAAAACCCATCGATTCGAGCGCGTAGGTGGAAAAAGTTGCATTCATAACGGCGGACGGTTTGTGACGGCTAACTGCAAGTAGATAGAACTATTTTGAATGTACGCTTCAACGTCTGAATTAGCTAGCATCACGTGTCTTTTGAATTGCCAAACATGACGCGAGCACTTGTTCATCAATTTCAGAAAAACCGTACAAGTTCCTGAACCAATTGCGTAGAAATCGTTGGCGTTTTTCTGTTGGGAGACTGAGGTATTTAGCTGCAAAACCCTTCTCTTGTTCTTTGTTGTTGATTGCATCTGTAACGGCCTCAGTACAGAACGCTACCGGATCAAATGCAGACAGAACAGCAGTATCAATCTCTTGTACGTAGTGATGAACAGCGTTGATCAGAGACGCTGTTTCTTTGAACGTAAGAGGGCTTCCTTTTTCAGCCTTATTAGGCAATTCGCTTACCTTAAGCCCTCTATAGTTCTCGGCAATATAGAAAGAGTTAGAGAGTAACGCTTCGCGACTTTCCTTCTTGATTTTGTTGTCCGCAAGCTCATGAAAAACGTTGTTACGCCATGTGATGAGAATATCGATGAGTGCTCGTGTGGCTGGATGTACGTTGTAATGTTCTGAAAAAATCTGTGCCTTCCTAAGCACTGAACGCCCTGCGCCATCTAGTCGAGAAGCGAGCTCAGAATTTTGCAAATAATCTGGTTTTCTGTTTAGTAGTGACAGATACATATCTATGGAGTCAACTGCCAAGCCGAGAAACGAATGAAGTACAAAATTACGACTCCGACTAACAGAGGCTTTCTTATCCTTTGGACTCCAAGCCATCCTCAACTCTTCGGGCGCTTCGACGATGGGACTTGTGTCGAGATTGTGAAGCGCAACGAGAGAGGTTACCAAATAGTGATTTGCTTGACCAAAATGCTTCTTAAATTGAATACGGGCTAACGTTTTCTTCATCGTGGTGCACCAGGCAAGATTCGAACTTGCGTCTTTCCCTCTGAGGAAGGCCGAATGGCCTTTATGAAGGGGAACGTCTTTCCAAATGGACGACTGGTGCTCATGTTGGCTAACGAAAAAGGGACGCTACCTTTTGTTTTCATCTTCTGTCTTTCGCGGACAGCCTTGTAGTTGAAACAGCACTACCTTTGATTCGATATCGATTCCCGGCGGCAATAGCGGCAACGTGTTATAGGGCTGATCAGCCCGCCTTGAACAATCATTCATGTTCAAGATACCGTGAATTATCGACGTTTGTTCACGACATGTCGATAGAGGCGACATATCGCTATTTCGTGTCAGCAAATACATATTTTATCGATACATTTCGAGTTTATGTTGATGCAATGCCCACGTCAATACCTTAATACGGCAAACAACAATGAAGGGGGCTGTACGGATTTTTGTTCCAGAATCCCAAATCCAGGGTAATCTCCCCCAAAATATGCTGATGCCAAAAATAGAATTTCGAGTAAACAGAGAGCTGGCTCCGGTTGTTTGAACAGCGGAATCCGATTTTTAAGTGGATTGCCTGCCATACTTATACTGCCAGTGTATCCGTCGGCAGCGTCACGTTGTAGATCTCATCTGGTGTCTTTCTACCCAGGCTGGAATGCGGCCTGGCTTTGTTGTACCAGTTCACATAGTCCATGATGGATTCCCGCGCCTGGCTGACCGATTCATAGGCGTGCAGGTAAACCCGTTCATATTTGACCGACCGCCAAAGCCGTTCAACAAACACATTGTCCCGCCATGACCCACGACCATCCATGCTGAATTGACAGCTACGATCTTTGACTGCATCAACAAAGTCTTTTGCTGTGAACTGGCTGCCCTGGTCGGTGTTTACAATTTCCGGTACACCATGGCGGCTGAATGCTTCCTGCAGCACATCGACCGCATGGCAGGCTTCCAGCGTAATGGCCACCTTGGCGGCCATGATCTTGCGGCTGAACCAGTCTACCACAGCAGTCAGGTAGACAAACCCTTTGGCCATCGGGATATATGTCGTATCCAGCGCATAAACCTGTCCGGGCCTGTCAATTTTCAGGTTGCGCAGCAGATACGGAAACACCTCATGTTCCGGATGCTTCTTGCTGGTGCCGGGTTTGCGATACAGTGCTTCAATTCCCATCCGCCTCATCAACGTCCCCACATGTCTGCGACCAACCACCATGCCTTGCCGGTGCAGTTGATCACGCAACATCCGTGCGCCCATAAACGGGTGTTCAAGGTGCAACTCATCCAGATTGCGCATGAGGTTCAATTCATGCTGACTAACAGGCCGTGGTGCATAATAAGCGCTGCCGCGGCTGATGCCTGCCAACCGGGCCTGACGGCAAATCGACAGCTTGTGGGTTCGGTCTATCATTTTTTTGCGCTCAGCAATCCCACCCTGGTGAGCGCGCTTTCTAAAAAATCGTTTTCCAGCGTCAACTGCCCGATCTTGGCATGCAGCACCTTCAAATCAACCGCCGGTTCGCTGCCACCTTTTTTGTCAAACACATTCACCGCACCATCGGCTAACTGGCGCTTCCATTCCGTAATCTGATTCGGATGCACCTCATATTGCTGTGCCAATTCCGCCAGTGTCCGGTCGCCTACCAATGCCGCCAATGCCACCTTCGCCTTGAATATCGCTGAATGCGTCCGCCTTGTCCTCTTTGCCATGTCCTGCTCCATTTCCACACCCTGCACGGGTACCAAAATTAGCAGGTTTTCCACTTAGCCGCTTGTTCAAATTTCCGGGGCCAGCTCTCAGCTTTCAATGCGCCGCAACCTGCTTGGCCGACAACTCAATCCCGAGCGCCTTCATCACAATCAGTGTTGTCCGCAATGTCGGGTTGCCCTCTGCACTGAATGAGCGGTAAAGTTGTTCGCGTGACAGCCCTGTCTGCCTGGCAATCTGCGTCATGCCCTTGGCGCGTGCCACGACTCCCAGGGCATGGGCTATGTAGGCCGCATCATTGGATTCAAATGCAGCGGCCATAAAATCGGCAATGGCCTGATCAGATTTCAATGCTTCTGCCGGATCAAATGTGGTCAGTTTTTCAGTCATGTTCATTCGCTCCATTCATCTGCCAGGCACAGCGCGGTTTTGATGTCGCGATCCTGCGATGCCTTGTCACCACCGCACAGCAAGACAATAATCAAATCGCCGCGTCGCTGGAAATATACCCGATAACCGGGGCCATAGTGAATGCGAAGCTCACTGACGCCCCTCCCCACCGGTGCGGCATCACCCGCATGACCAAACGCCAGCCGGTCAAGCCTCGATGCAATGGCAGTGGCGGCACGCTCGTCCTTGAGTTTGACGAACCACTTGCGGAAAGTATCTGTTTGCTTCAACTCAATCATTGGATATAGTGTAGTCTATAAATCACAACAAGACAATCCGAAGTCAACTTTACCACCTGAAACTGTTCCCCAATTTCAAAAAGACACATGCAGAAACAACAGGTTAAACACGGAAATTTACAGAAATTGGGGAACGGTTTTATTGGCAACCTTATGATTTTGAAACACAAACCTGATGGCCTGTTAATCCGCAGGTCCCTGGTTCGAGTCCAGGTCACCGGCAGGGGGAGCCCCTCTGTCATGTCACCTCTACTACTTGAGTCAGTTTGGGCAAAAGGATGCCTTACGGTTAGCAGTCGGCCAGGTGCGGAAAATCGAGGTGTAGAATATCCAGTAAGAAAGCTGACGGTTGTGACCGGCAACAATCAGCCAAAATGGGTCATTCACGAATCTGCTTAAATTAGCCTTCCGACAAAATACTTGCATCATTCTGCCTGGAGAAAACATGAAAATCGGCATCTCCATATTACAGCCAATAGCATTTGCTTTCGCCATAGTAGTGGTATCGGGGTGCTCATCCCCGATGATGAAGCCGGCTGAAGCTGTCAAGCCCAGCCAGGATTATGCAATCATCAATTTCATGAGGCCATCCACTATCACTTGGTTGGTAGGAGGGGGTATCCAGTTCAGCGTGTGGGACAAGGATGAGTTCATCGGGTTTCTTGAGGCGGATAAATGTATCCAATATAAGGCGGCACCCGGAGAACATATATTTCTCGCGTTTGCCTTTAATTCGGCGGCGATCAAGGCCGATGTCCAGTCTGGAAAGACTTACTACGTGTTAGCATCTCCACGTCTGACCCCTATGGGGGTTTCTGACGTTGCGCTGGAAGTGCTTAAACCAAACGATAAGCGGATAGACGAAATGATGCAGAGCTTGAAATTGTCTACCCTGAACAAGGAGCTGTGGGATGCTGAATGGAAAAAATCCATGGGCGATCCCGCTAGTCAAAAAATTTGGGAACTCCATCAATCCATGGTGCGTGCTGTGCAAAACGAAACCGTCGAGTTTTCTGTAATGAATCCTCAGGATGGCAGATGACCGCCCGATTAGGTTAAGTCACTTCCCGCCATGTTGTCGAAGCACCTCGACTACGGCGTTATTCCCTGCTTTTTTCGCATAAGCCAAAGGTGTACGGCCGTCCTTGTCCGTGGCATTGACATCGGCCCCTTTGGTTATCAGCATCTCAGCCAGATCCCGGTCATCTAAAAAAGATGCCAGGAAGTGTAAAGGAGTTCTGTTGCTCCTGTTTTTGGCATTGACATCAGCGCCTTTGTTGATTAGATCTTCTGCAAGATCCTTATGCCCTTCAGCTATCGCCGCATGCAATGGTGTTTCGTTGGCTCCGTGGATACCATTTATATTGGCCCCCTTGGCTATCAGCGCATCGGCCAAGCTTTGGTCGCCCACGGTGGCTGCATCATACAACGGACTGTCAGTATCGTCCGATCCTGGAAAGAAGATATTAATATCCGCTCCGTGATTGATTAGCAGCATTGCGACATCGTGCCACTGCCCCTTCACCCGGCGAAGCATTTCCAGTTCGTGTTCCAGTCTTTCCCCGGACAAGGCCTTTGATTTCCTCAATTGAAGCGACGCCGGAGATAATGAAGTAAGCATATAAGCATACTTAAGTGATTTAAAATCCCAAGCAAGAGGAGTGTTGCCATCTGCATCCCTGGCATTGACATCTGCCCCATGATCAATGAGAACCTTCGCTACAGCCGGGTTACCATTTTCGGCAGCGACCTTTAGCGGCGTGAAGCCACTCTTGGTTCTGGCGTTCACATCTGCCCCATGGGCAATCAGCAGACTGGCCACCTTGGGGTGCTCTTGTTTGGCTGCAAAATACAGTGGGGTAATTTCGTCATCACCTTTTGCATTAATGTCAGCCTCCTTGCCAATCAACCAATCAGTAAATTCCGTTAGTCCTCCATAGGCAGCTGCATGAAGAAGCGTGGCACCGTATTTGGTTCTGGCTTTGACATCGACATACGCCCCTTTTGCGATGAGTAAATTGACGATATCTTTTTGACCACTGAAGGCTGCAAGAAACAGCACGGTTTCGTCATTCTTGTTCTTGGCATTAATATTGGCACCATGGTCAATCAGTAGACTGGCCACCTCGGCATGACCATACTTGGCTGCGATCTGCAGCGGAGTAGTTCCATCATTGCTTGGCTCATCAATTTTTGCACCCTTCGAGATCAGCAGCTCTGCAACTTCGCTGCTTCCTCCATAAGCGGCTGCATGCAGGGGGGTGCCGCCAGAGTCATCCTTTATATTGACGTCAGCCCCCTTGGCGATTAGTAGTTTAACAAGCTCGGTATTTCCTTTATAGGCGGCAGCATGAAGAGGTGCAGAACCAACTTTGTTTTGGGAATTGACATTGGCACCATTGGCTAGCAGTCGATCGATTTCGTTCAAATTGCCAGAATTTACAGCCCGTAAAAAAACAGTATTGTCAGTTGCACAGCCACAGAGCATCGATGCCAGTACAAGCGATGCCACAGCGCCGGATAAGTTGGATAACTTATGATAGGCCATGATCCCCCCTCTATAGTGCAGCGTTTGACCTGAATAATACCCTCTTTGCATCCTGCATTCAAAGGCTTGCGGGTTGGGTGGTCGTCCGTTTTGCTCAACGCTGTATGATCGTTAAGGATTAGCAAGAGTCATTCGGAATCCCGTGTGGAACGCATCGGGATGCAGGTTTTCGGCGCTTTACAGGGTGGATTACCTTAAACCTTCCGAATCGGACCTGAATACTGTGCAACTAGCGGATTGGTGGTCAGGAGTGTAATGCCTTCGACAATTGATTGAGCAACAAGTATCCGGTCGAATGGGTCTTTGTGAATGGGTGGAAGGACGTCAATGGAAACGGCGTGTTCGCTGATGATAGGCAATTCGGCATATCCATTATCGAGGAATCCCCGACGCAAAAGGCGTGGATCCACGCGGAAGTCACTGCGCCCGAGACCACGCTTGATTGCAACTTCCCAAAGACTGGCCGAACTGAACAGCAATTCGTTTTGCGGATCATCAAGCAATAAATGTGTAGCGGCGGACAACTGATCGGGTTGTCCTGCCGCCCAGAGCAATAAGTGCGTATCCAGAAGCAACTTCACGCATCGCCCCCAAACAACTGTTCAATTTCCTCCCTCCCCATGCGGTCGAAATCATCCGGGACGGAAATTTCCCCGGCCAAAAAGCCCAGGCGGCGAACCTGTCCAGCGATTGGCACGTCCAGTGCCGTTACCTTCACCATTGGTTTGCCGGCCTTGGCGATAACGAACGACTCTCCCTTTGCCGCCTATTCAACGAGCCTGGAAAGATGTGTCTTTGCTTCGTGGATATTAACCTTATGCAAACCCCACTCCAAACTTGACTAAGTTCTTTTAGTCTAGTCTTTGCTGATGAGCGCGCGTACACACCTTCTGCACTGAACGATCGGAAAAGCTGCTCGCCTGACAGTGCCGGCCAGCCAAAGAACCCATTGTGCAAACCCATCTTCCTGTCAGCACCTTTTTTCCATCATGTCAGCTATACTGAACAAAACACAGGACTGGCCGCCAGATCGGCCAGTCCTCGGCAAGTCGGGGCGGCACAGGCAACCCGCATGCTGCCAGGATCAACCAGTTCAGGGAGGGCGTCCGCGATTTCCGGCGCAGCGACATGATCTGCATCCCAGCCACACGCCACCGGCACAAACCGCTGGCGTCTGCAATACCACCCGGCCAGATCTCTCTCCGGTTCGGGAAAGCCGTTGCTGGCGCAGGATTGCTGGCGCTGCTGGCCGGCTGCTCTCTCGCCCCCCCCTACCAGCGTCCTGCTGCACCAGTTGCCGCAACCTTGTCTGACAGCGAAGGTTCTATGCCCCTTCCCGCCAGCGCGGAACGCACCGAATGGAAGCACTTTTTTGCCGACCCGGCGTTGCTGCAGCTGCTGCAACAAGCGCTGTCGCACAACCGCGACCTGCTCATCGCCACGCAGCATATCGAGGAAGCGCGTGCGCTGTATGGCATCCGGACCGCAGACCAGCTGCCTGCCATCAGCGCAGGTCTGTCGATGCTGCAGTTGCACCTCTCCTCTGGTCTGCCGATGGGCAACGGGGATTTCGACTCTACACAGTATGCGGCGAGCCTGGCGCTGAGCAGCTGGGAGCTGGACTTCTGGGGCAGAATACGCAATCTGAAGGCTGCTGCTCTCGAAACTTACCTGAGCCAGGTCGATGCTCGTCGCGCCGCAGAACTCAGCCTGACGGCCCAGCTTGCCAACACCTACCTGCTTGAACGCGATCTCGACGAACGGATCGACATTGCCCGCCAGACACTTGCCTCACGCGAGACCACCTGGCACATCATGCAACGGCGCAATGAAGTCGGTTCGGTTTCACGGCTGGATGTGTCTCAGGCGCGCAGTCTGTACGATCAGGCCCGCGCCGGGCTGGCCTTGCTGGAACAGCAGAAAAAACGCGCGCACAACGCGCTGACCCTGCTGGCCGGCATGCCGTTACCCGAAATTTCGGTGCCGCTATCCGCCATCGAAAATCACTTCATCGCGCCGACCGCCCGCAACATGTCATCGGAGGTGCTGCTCGACCGCCCGGATGTCCTGGCCGCCGAACACCGGCTCAAAGCCGCGCATGCCGACATCGGGGTCGCGCGGGCCGCGTTTTTTCCGCGCATCACATTGTTCGGCACGGTGGGCAGTTCGAGCAGCGCGCTCGATGGCCTGTTCAGCCCGGATACGCGGACCTGGCTTTTCGTTCCATCACTGACCCAGCCACTGTTCGACAATGGCCGCAACCAGGCCGGCCTCGATCTGGCCAACGCTCGACACAACCTGGCAGTGGCCGATTATGAACGCACCATTCAGACCGCCTTCCGCGAAGTGGCCGACGCGCTGGCCGACCGCCAGTGGCTGACCCGTCAGGTCGATGCGCAGCAAGCGATTGTCCTTGACCAGACCGAGCGAGTCCGGCTTGCCCGATTGCGTTACGAGCATGGCATGTCGTCCTTTCTCGACGTGCTCGACGCAGAACGCAGCCTGTTCGCAGCCAGACAGACGCTGGTCGAAACCCGGCGCGCACTGCTGTCTGCCTCCGTCAGCCTGTATGCCGCACTGGGAGGCGGTGCGAATCTTGTGCCGGCAAACCCGCCCCCGGATACCCCTGCTCCAAGGAACGGAAAATGATATCTGAAACCCTGCGATCCCGGTTGTTTACCCTGCTGGCCCTGAGCGGCCTGGTCGCCATCGCAATGCTGCTCTGGCTGGTTTACGGCCACCGTACCGGCGAAACCGCTCTGGCCAGCGGCAATGGCCGCATCGAAGCCACCGAAATCGACATCGCGGCCAGAACGCCCGGCCGTCTCGAGACGGTCAACGTGCGCGAAGGCGAATACGTGCAGGCCGGCCAGATCGTCGCGGTCATGGACACGGCAACCCTTAATGCCCAGCTGCGCCAGGCCGAAGCCGAACGGCAACAGGCCCAGAGCGGCGTTGCCATTGCACGCAGCCAGCTGGCGCAGCGGCAGGCCGATCTGGCTGCCGTGCATGCCGTGCTGGCACAGCGACAGGCAGAACTGGCTGTCGCGCGCAAACGCGCCGACCGCTCGACGATTCTGGCTCGCGAAGGCGCCGGTTCGCAGCAGGAAGCCGACGATGATCAGGCGCGGGTGCAGAGCGCCCGGGCAGCCGTGCGCGCGACCCAGGCCCAGCTGACCGCCACGACGGCTGCCATCGCCACGGCCACCGCCCAGCTTTCCGGCGCGGAATCGTCAGTGCAGGCGGCCGATGCGGCCGCCCGGCGCATCAGCGTCGAAATCGACCAGGCCTCGCTGCGCGCCCCGCGCAGCGGCCGCGTGCAGTACATCGTCGCCAGAACCGGTGAAATCGTCGGCGCCGGCGAGCGCATCATCGACATGATCGATCTGTCCGAAGTCTACATGACCTTCTTCCTGCCGACTGCCGCTGCCGGCCGGCTGAGCCTTGGCGAAGAAGTCCGGCTGGTACTCGACGCCGCGCCGCAATACGTCATTCCGGCCCGAATCACCTTTGTCGCCGATGTTGCGCAATTCACCCCGAAAACCGTAGAAACCCGCGCTGAACGCGAAAAGCTCATGTTCCGCGTACGCGCCACCATTGCCCCCGCCCTGCTCGCCCGACATCTGCGCCAGATCAAGACCGGCCTTCCCGGCGTGGCTTATGTCCGGCTTGATCCCAGGCAACCCTGGCCGGCTCGCCTGGCTCTGAATCTGCCACCGCAATGAGTCAGTCGACACCCACAGCTGCATCCGGCAAACCGTTTGCGCTGTTGCGCAATGTCTCCCTGCATTATGGCCAGGTGCAGGCCCTCGACAACATCGATCTCGATCTGCCCGCAGGCTGCATGGTCGGCCTGATCGGCCCCGACGGCGTCGGGAAATCGAGTCTGCTGGCATTGGTGGCCGGCGCACGGGCGCTCCGCAGTGGCCGGATCGAAACCCTGGGCGGTGACATGGCCGACCCTGACCATCGTCGGACGCTCAGCCCACGGGTCGCCTACATGCCGCAAGGTCTCGGCAGACACCTTTACCCCGCGCTGACGGTGCAGGAAAACCTCGATTTTTTTGCGACCTTGTTCAATCAACCCCATCAAGAACGCAAAGAGCGCATTGACTACCTGCTGCAGGCCACCGCCCTGACACCCTTTGCCGATCGCCCGGCCGGCAAGCTGTCCGGCGGCATGAAACAGAAGCTGGGTCTGTGCTGCGCCCTGATCCATGACCCGGACCTGCTGATTCTGGACGAACCGACGACCGGCGTTGATCCACTGTCGCGACGCCAGTTCTGGAAACTCGTCGGAGAAATCCGCGATCGTCATCCCGGCATGAGCCTGCTGGTCGCTACCGCCTACATGGAAGAAGCCGCCCAGTTTGACTGGCTGGTGGCCATGCATGACGGGCACGTCCTGGCCACTGGTACACCGGCCGCCCTGCTGGCGGACACCGGCACCACCTCGCTGGAAGCGGCTTTCATCTCGCTGCTGCCAGGCATCAGCCCGGAAAACCGCCAGCCGGTCACCTTGCCGCCACGCACGGACGGCGATGGACAGGAAGCCGCCATCGAAGCCCATGACCTGACGTTGCGTTTCGGCGATTTCGTGGCCGTCGACCAGGTGAGCTTCCGGATCAGACGCGGCGAGATTTTCGGGTTTCTCGGCTCGAACGGCTGTGGCAAGACAACAACCATGAAAATGCTGACCGGGTTGCTGCCGGCCGGCGCAGGCGAGGCCCGCCTGTTCGGCAAGCCGGTCGACGCGCACGATCTCGAAACCCGTCACCGGGTCGGCTACATGAGCCAGTCGTTTTCACTCTACAACGAGCTCACGGTCCGGCAGAACCTCGAGCTACACGCGCGGCTGTTTGGTCTTCCCGCGACGGATATCTCCCGGTGTGTGCGCGACATGACGCAAAAATTCGGCCTGGACGACGTGCAGGACGCATTACCGGATGCCCTGCCGCTGGGCGTGCGGCAGCGCCTTTCACTGGCTGTGGCATTGATACACGGTCCGGAAATGCTGATTCTCGACGAACCAACCTCCGGGGTCGATCCGATCGCACGCGATGCCTTCTGGCGCATCCTGATCAAGCTGTCGCGACAGGAGCAGGTAACCATCTTCATCTCCACCCACAACATGAATGAAGCGGAACGCTGCGACCGCATTTCACTGATGCATGCCGGCCGGGTGCTGGTCAGCGACAGCCCGGCTGCGATCCTCGCCACCAGCCAGACAACTTCACTGGAAGAAGCGTTCATCCACTTCCTGCAATCGGCCACCGGCCAGGAAACGCCGGATGCAACGGTCTCTGTCCTGCAGCAGCCGGACATGGCGCAGCGCCCGCCGGCGGCAGAGAATCCGTGGTTCAGCCTGCGGCGCATGTTCGGCTATACACGACGCGAATCGCTCGAACTCTCGCGCGACCCGATCCGCCTGGCCCTGTCGCTGCTTGGCAGCGTCCTGCTGATGATCGTGATTGGCTATGGCATCAACCTGGACGTCGAAAACCTGTCCTTTGCGGTACTGGATAACGACCAGACGCCAACCAGCCGGGATTACATCCTCAATCTGGAAAGCTCGCGCTATTTCGTCACCCGTTCACCATTGCGCAACCATGCCGATCTTGACCGGCGCATGCGCAATGGAGAAATCAGCCTGGCCATCGAAATTCCACCCGGTTTTGCCCGCGACCTTGCCCGTGGCCGCCCGGTGGCAGTCGGCGCCTGGGTCGATGCCGCCATGCCCATGCGCGCCGAAACTCTTGAAGGTTATGTAGAGGGCATCCACAACCACTGGCTGCAATCACGGGCTCTGGCCGCCGCCGGCCGGAAAGCCGCTGCTTACCCGATCCGCATCGAAACGCGTTTCCGCTACAATCCGGATGTCAAAAGCCTGCCGGCCATGGTACCGGCCGTCATGCCGATGCTGCTGATGCTGATCCCGGCGATCCTGAGTGCCCTGTCGGTCGTGCGCGAAAAGGAGCTGGGTTCGATCGTCAATCTGTATGTCACGCCAGTCACGCGGAGCGAATTTCTGCTTGGCAAGCAGTTGCCCTATATCGGACTGGCCATGGTCAATTTCCTGTTCATGACAGCCCTGGCGACCTGGCTGTTCCGCGTACCGTTCACCGGCAGTTTCCTGACCCTGACGCTGGCCGCCCTGCTGTATGTCACCAATTCCACCGCCATGGGGCTGGTAGTCTCCGCCTTCACCCGCAGTCAGGTCGCTGCACTGTTTGCCACTGCCATACTGACCATTCTGCCGGCAACCCAGTTCTCCGGCATGATCAACCCGGTTTCTTCCATGGAAGGACTCGGCAGGTGGATCGGCGAGGTCTATCCGACCACGCATTTCATCATTATCTCGCGCGGTACCTTTTCCAAGGCGCTGGGTTTCCAGGATCTGCAGGACGCCTTACTGCCGCTGCTTGCAGCCATTCCGGTGCTGACAGGGCTGGGCATCCTGCTGCTGGGCAAACAGGAGCGATGACCATGCAGCAACACAACATCTTCACTCTCGGCGTCAAGGAATTGCGCAGTCTGCTGCGCGAACCGATGATGCTGCTGCTGATCGTCTACTCGTTCACGCTCGCCATCTACGCCGCGGCCACGGCCATGCCGGAAACGCTGCAGAATGCACCGATCGCCATCGTGGACGAAGACCATTCCCAACTGTCCGAAAACCTGGTGGCCCGCTTCACGGCACCATTCTTTCATGCTCCGGATCTGATCTCGCTATCGGAAATGGACCGCCGGCTCGACACCGGCGCCGACACCTTCGCCCTCGATATCCCGCCCGGCTTCCAGCGCGACCTGCTTGCGCGCCGCCAGCCCGCCCTCCAGCTCAACGTCGATGCCACGCGCATGACGCAGGCTTTTGTCGGCGCCAGTTATATCCAGAACATCATCCAGAATGAAATCGACCATTTTGCGCGCAGCCACCAGATGCCCGGCGCAACGCCACAGGTCGCGCTGGAGCTGCGTGCTCGCTTCAACCCCGAGCTCAACCAGGAATGGTTCGGCGCGGGCATGGAACTGATCGAACAGATCACGCTGCTTTCGATCATCCTGTCCGGCGCTGCCCTGATCCGCGAACGGGAGCATGGCACGATCGAGCATTTGCTGGTCATGCCGGTCACGCCTTTCGAGATCATGGCCAGCAAAGTGTGGTCCATGGGGCTGGTGGTCCTGCTGGCCGCCACCTTCTCGCTGCTGGTTGTCATCCAGGGCTTCCTGCACGTTCCACTGCGCGGGCCGGTTTACCTGTTTCTGGCCGGAACCGCCCTGCACCTGTTTGCCACGACGGCACTGGGCATCTATCTTGGCACCATCGCCCGGACCATGCCGCAATTCAGCCTGCTGCTGATGCTGGTGCTGCTGCCGCTGATGGTTCTATCCGGCAGTTTCACCCCACGCGAAAGCATGCCGGTCGGCATTCGCGACCTCATGTTGCTGACCCCGAATACCCATTACGTCCTGCTCACACAGGCTGTTCTCTACCGTGGGGCCGGTTTCGATGTCGTGTGGCCGCAATTTGCCAGTCTGGCCCTGATCGGTGCTGTGCTCTCCGTCCTGTCACTGATGCGTTTCCGCAGTTCACTGGCCAGCATGCACAATTGATCCAGCCGCGTCAGCGCTCAGTGTGTACAGATCCGCAGCCGCGCGGCAAACACTTGCCGACCTTCCGGCGTGCGCCCACTGCAGCGGTTGGGCAAAACATTCTGTAATTGCGATCAATACTCAATCAACTATAATGAAACTGGCAGAGCCAGGCCGGACACATGGTGTGTTTCGACTGTGATTGGTTGTCTGCCTCACTTCATGTTGCAGCAAGGCTTGCGCGCTGCCTGTCTTGAAAGGTTAAGGTACGTGACCGACAAGCTCGAAACTGCGAACGGCACTCCGCAAAACTTCTGGTACGCCAGCGCCATGGAGCAGCTGGTCGACGTTGTGCAGAAGTTGTCGCTGGCTCGATCCCTGGAAGGAATCATGGAAATTGTGCGTCATGCAGCCCGCACCATCACCGGAGCCGATGGTGCAACCTTTGTGCTGCGTGACGGAGAACAATGTTTCTATGCGGAAGAAGATGCCATCAGCCCGTTGTGGAAAGGCCAGCGTTTCCCGATGAATATCTGTATCAGCGGATGGGCGATGCTGAACCACCAGCCCGCTGTGATCGAAGACATCTATGCCGATTCACGCATACCCGCTGACGCCTATCGGCCGACTTTTGTCAAAAGTCTGGCCATGGTTCCCATTCGCACCATCGATCCGGTCGGCGCCATCGGCACATACTGGGCAAACCGTCATCTGCCCAGCGTGGAACAGGTCAAACTGCTGCAGGCGCTGGCGGATACGACCGCAGTGGCCATGGAAAACGTTCGTGTTCATGCAGAACTGGAGCAACGGGTACAACATCGAACATCCGAGTTGCAGGTCATTCTCGACAATGTTCAGGCTGGCATCGCTTTTGTGGTCGACGAACGAATCGTGAAAGCCAACCCCAAGGCTGCCGAAATTTTTGGCTATGACACCGCGCGGGAAATGCAGGATATCCAGCTGCGCGATATGCTGGTTGTGCATGACCAGCCCCAGCCATTGTCCGAACAGGCAAGGGAATTTCTGTCCGCTGGTAACTTGTTCAACAGAGATGCCGAAATTACCCGACGCGACGGCAGCAGGCGATGGGCTCATCTGGTGGCCAAATCCGTTCACAACGATCTCGGGTCCAATCGCAACATCTGGGTCATCAGCGACATCAGCGAGGCCAAGTCGAGGGAAAAGCAGCTCGACGACCTGCGCATGGCGGCAGAGTTTGCCAATCATGCCAAGGATTCGTTTCTGGCCACCATGAGTCACGAGATCAGGACTCCACTCACCGGCATGCTTGGCATGCTGGAACTGCTCTCGCTAACCCCGCTTGATGAGAGCCAGCGCGATACACTGGATGCCGCGTGGGATTCCGGCAGAGGATTATTGCGCATCGTCAGCGATATTCTGGACTGGTCCAAAATCGAAGAGGGCAAACTCGAACTCTCTCCGGGTCCGACATCGATCGAAAAATTGCTGAAAGAAGTGGTCAACACCTACGCAAAGGTTGCCAGTGCCAAATCCCTGCTGTTCTGGCAGCATACGGATCCGCGCATTGAATCCGCCCATATCGTCGATTCCCTGAGACTGTCACAGGTTCTGAACAACTTCGTCAGCAATGCCATCAAGTTCACCAAATCAGGTGAAATCGAACTGCGGGCAACGCTCGTGGAACGCCTCGACAGCGGCGACCGCATTCGTTTCTCGGTCAAGGATACCGGGATTGGCATTGCCGAAAACGTGCAGACCCAGTTGTTCCAGCGTTACCGTCAGGGCAGCGCCGACACCGCCAGAATTTATGGTGGCACAGGCCTGGGGTTGTCCATTTGCAAACGGCTTGCCGAATTGATGGATGGCCAGGTTGCTCTGGAGAGTTCACCAGGACACGGGTCAACCTTCAGCATCACCTTGACACTGCCAGTATCCGAGTTACCGGGAAAAACCATTCGTGGCACATTCCCGGAAGCCAGACCGCGGAAAGTTCAACCCCTCTTCCAGGACAATACCAGCTCTCCGGTTGTGCTGGCAGTTGACGATCATCCAGTCAACCGCGAATTGCTTGCCCGCCAGATCAGACTGCTTGGCGCACGCGCGGAAATGGCGGAAAACGGAAAAGTTGCCTTCGATATGTGGCGGAACGGTGGCTTTGCAATGATCATCACCGATTGCCACATGCCCGAAATGGACGGATATGCGCTTGTGCAGGAAATCCGGAAAATTGAAAAATCTGCCTCTCTTCCACACACCCCAGTCATTGCATGGACCGCCAATGCACTTGCCGAAGAGCTTGGCCACTGCCAGGCATCAGGCATGGATGATCTGCTGGTTAAACCGGCAGAAATGAGACAACTCAGAAGCACACTGGCCAAGTGGCTGGGAGTGACTGCAGGCAATACACAAACATGATCTGCACGCAGTGCATCCACAACTCAGACCGTCAGTCAAAACGGCCCGCCAAAACGGGCCGCCTGACAGACATCCTGTGATCAGCGACCGCGGCCACCGCCGCCCATGCCACCCCCCATTCCGCCGCCCATGCCACCCCCCATTCCGCCGCCCATGCCGCCACCAGGCCCCATACCGGCGCCACCGGCAGGCGGTTGATCAGGCAAGCTGACTCCCCGTTCCTTTGCGCGCTCTTTCATCCGTTCATGGTGCTCGGCCCGGATCTGTTCGCGTTCCCGGTCGGATTTTGCATTGCGCATCCTGGCACGGTATTCGTTCCGTTCGTGCTGAGTCATCAGTTGACTACCGTAAATCTGCTGCTGGTTACGGGTTTGCGACTGCGTTTGCGTATGCGTCTGGGTCTGAACTTCGTTCTGCGTTTCGTTCCGGACTTGTGCCTGGTCTTCTGCCATCGCTGAAACCGCTACCAGTGACAATCCGCCTGCAACTGCCATCATGACATGATGCATCTTCATCTCCGACTCCTTGTTGTGGGTTGACCAATTCACATCACGTGACGCCTGCAACCCTGTCAGGCGTCACACAGGAAGTCTCGTCACTGATCTGTCTGACCATTTTTTGTGGCGAAACAAGGTACAACTTTCCAGCCCAGAACCTGCACCGGATCAAACGGCGCTGGTTCTGACATCAGGGCGCGGCACTGTCATGCACAAACTCGATCACGCGCAGCGCATCGTTAGCCTTGGCAGCAAAATCGTCCACACCACCGGTTGGCGACGGATCCACCCAGGCTGAACCGCTGAACACGGCATCATAAATGTTGACCGGCGTTGGCAGATAACTACCATCTGTCTGTTTCACCAGCACGGTAACCGTGGAGTTTTCGTAAGTCGCTGTCCGATCATACTTTTCTGCCGAAAAGTCATAGTAGCTGGTCGTAACGCCATTGGTCACCTGGTTGATACCCAGAATGGAATTCAGGTACACCACGGTATCGACGCTGAGGGTGCCTGTCTTGTCAGCTGCACCAGCCAGCAACGAAGCGGCAGACAGATTGGCCGGCAACAGAGCCTTGACGTTGTCTGGCAATGTGTTGGTCAACACTGCCTTGTACAGAGCCAGATTTTCCAGCGGCGAATCAATCACGCTGCCATTCACCACAATCCGGCCTGCGACATCCAGCGTCACCACAGCCCCGGGCGCGGTAATAGCGGTGATGGCTTCATTCAATGCGTGATCCAGTACTTTGGTGGGTGCCCGCGCGACACTCAGCCGGCTGAATTCGACCGTCTGCACCAGCGTTGCATCGATCGGATTGCCTTCGGCATCCAGCGGAATCAGATTGCCTTTGCTGTCAACCGGCTGCACCTGGCCGGCAGCGTTGAGGATCGGCACGCCATTTTCATCCCGCAAAATCACCCACAAATCGGCATACAGATCACTCTTTTTGGTCCCGGCACCGGATGGCTGGGAACCAGCACCAGCCTTGCCACCTTTCACGCCTGCCCAGATAGGGCGATCGCTGTCTTCTCCCGGCCCGCCCTGGCCCTTCATCATCACATCCTTCTTGCCTTTGCCGCTGCCATGGGTGGTTCCATGATCGCCCGTGGAGCCATGCTGCCCCTTTCCGGTTCCACCACTACCCGAACCACCATCACCTTCGGCAGCATGCGCTGACGGAATCATCCCGATTCCCGGAACGGAATATGGGCCGACAGACACACCCGACAGCGCGGTTAGCGCCGCGATACTCGCCGCAACGACGACACGTTTTTGAACCGAAATTGGCTTGCCCATTTTTCATCTTCCTAAAAACATAACACTACAAAAATGACAGCCATCATGAGCTGTGATGCTGCAAACCATCATGCCGTCAGCAGCATCCGTTTCAATGTCTGTCGCCAAAACGACATCTGCATCCAGATACATCCTGAATGAGACGTCATAGCGCCTCTGCCTCATCAACTGGTTGTTCCGCAACAGTTTCACATGCGTCTTTCTTTCCGGAACAACCAGACTGCAAACTTTCGGGATATTATGACACCTGACAACATTCTGACTCAAATTCACTAAATCTGACTATAAGCTTAATTAAAAGTTCACACAACCGCTATCAATCCATTTCAAAATCATGGGAACTGTTTCTTTTTTACAACTTTAGAATATTGGTATCTTTATATCTCAAATAAACGACAGACATTCGTTCGATCATTTGATGTCAGTTTTGTCCTGTCGCAAGCCACTTGTCCAGCCGCGCCGCAAAATCCTTACGGTCAGCCGGACCCAGCGGGGGCGGCCCGCTGGTGCGGATTCCACTGCCACGGAGATTGTCCATCAGATCCCGCATGGTTAACTGCGCCTGGATGGTGTCTTGCGAAAACATTTCGCCTCGCGGACTGAGTGCCAGGCCGCCATGCGCCAACACTTCTGCCGCCAGCGGAATATCTGCGGTAATGACCAGATCACCGGGGTGCATGCGCCTGACGATTTCGGCATCGGCAACATCAAACCCGGATTGCACCTGCAGGGCCTTGATCCATGGGGATGGCGGCACGGCCAGCCAACGGTTGGCCACCAGAGTCAGCAATGTTTCCCTGCGTTGCGCGGCACGAAACAGAATCTCCCGGATGACTGCGGGACAGGCGTCCGCATCCACCCAGATTTGCCGACTCCCTCCTTCAGTCATCGGGAACTCCGGTTCAGACCGCACATCCGGCGCATGGCTGGCCAAAGCAAGTGGATCAGCCTTCTCGCATCATCATGAAATACTGAATTTTCATGGTGATTGCGCTTCCAGCAATAATGGCGAACAAGGCAATGAACGAGCCCAGCGCCAGTGTAGAAACACCGGTGATACCCTGACCAATGGTGCAACCCAGCGCCAGAACGCCACCGAACCCCATCAGGACAGCGCCAAGGACATGACTGATGAAATCCTTGACCGATGCAAACCATTCAATGCGAAAACGGCGAGACAGGAGCGACCAGACCAGCGAGCCGGCAACCACGCCGAACACGGCCATCACGCCAAACGTCAGCAGCGGATTCTTGAACCCGGCGGCGACATAGCCCAGAGTTTGCCCCATCGGATTGATGAAGGTGAACGACTGGGCACTCAGCATGCGACTGTTGGCCGGTTTGCCGGCATCGGAATTGGCAAAGAAATCCCATTGCTGGGCGTAATCAAGCAGTGTGTGCGCCTGACCATCCACGGTAACGGTCAGGCTGCTGGTGACATACCAGGCTGCCAGAACGATCAGGCCAACCACCACACCGCCAAGGATATTGTCGCGATTGCTGCGAAAATCAGCCGAGCGGAATACCCAGGCCAGAATCAGCAGACCCAGCACACCACCGATGACGAGGCGTGCCTTCACCGCTCCTGCACTGCCCGCCACGAGAGAGCCCAGATCCTGATGACCACTGCTCATGGTCACCGCCAGCGGACGCAACCAGGGCATGAACAGCAGACTGAACAGAGTCTGATCCGAACCAGGTAACGGATTGGTCATGTAATACGCAATCAACCCGACAATCAGGACCACAAAAAAAGATTTGATGTTACCGCCACCAAGACGGATCAGCGACTTGTTGCCGCAGCCCGACGCCAGTGTCATGCCAATGCCGAACATGAGCCCGCCAAGCAGGTTTTCCGCCCAGATCAGCTGACCACCTCGGTACGGCGGAAACGAACCATCCAGATTGATCTTTCCGGTGTATTCCAGCGCCACGACACCGAGCATGGCAATGGCAATGGCCAGAAACCAGGCCCGCAAGCGTCCGGTATCACCCATGTTGACCCAATCGGACACCGCACCCATGGTGCAGAAATTGGTCTTGTTGGCGACCGCACCCAGAATGAATGCGATCGCAAATGTGGTCCAGAGCATCACGGACTGAGCCTGTGCAAAACTGTCAAAGTTCATTTTTTTCCTCCGGCAGGCACCAGTGCTGGCGCCGTTTTCTGATTTTGATAAGGTTTTCGGTTACCACCCGCAACGATGCTGCAGGATGCTGCAGGATGCTGCAAACCTGTGCGCAATCATGGCACGAAAGGCCTCTTTTCACCAGTCTTGCCATGATTTTCGCAGTATTTATCGCTGGATGCAGCCGGTTCAGAAAACCCGATGCTCCCGTACAGGAGCGCCTGTACTATACTTCAAGGTACAAGCACAACAACGTTACGAGCACGCCGGAAGCAACACCTGCTCGTGCGCAGGCTATCAGTAACAGGAGATCGGGATGTCAGTTTCATGGGGAAGTGTTCTGCTCGCTGCGGGCATTGCCTGGATCATCATGGTGCCCGCTATTGCAGTCATCCGGGCAAAACGCAGCCAGGGCAAGCCGGCCCCGGACACCTCGACCATTCCGGGCGAGGGAGACCGTTCTCGCGGACGCTGGCTGTATTACTTCCATGCCAGCCACTGCGGCCATTGCCGCACCATGACGCCGATAGTCCGCCAGCTTGCAGAAACCCACAGCAATCTGCTGGAAATCAGCGTGGACCAGCATCTGCCATTGGCCAGAGCATTTGGCATCTCGGCCACGCCATCGCTGGTGGTGGTGCAAGATGGCATCATCAGCCAGATCAAGCTGGGTGGCAAAAACGAACGACAGATACTGGACCTGCTGACGCAGGCTTGAAGATCATGACTGTCCGACCCGACAAACGGGCCGGACAGGATTTACTCAGCCACCAAAACGATTGTTGATGACCACTTCTTCCATCGCAAGCTGACCGCCGCGTGGCCAGGCAGCCTGGGTCCCCTTGCCAATCGCGAGCATCATCGCAATCAGGTGATCATCCGGAAGAGCGATCAACTTGCCGACGGCATCAAAGTCGAAACCGTCCATCGGACACGAGTCATAACCCATTTCGCGCGCCAGCAACATCATCGACATCGCTGCAATACCACACGTACGCATGGCTTCATCGCGCTGCACCTGTTCACGACCACCGTAGTACTGGCCGATCGCGGGTACCATGAAGTCCTGCACTGGCTGAGGCGCATTGCGCCAGTAACGCTGTGGCGATTTTTCCCAGGCCTTGGTATCGGCACACAACACCAGCAACATCGATGCATCGGTCACCTGCGCCTGATCCCAGGCCACCTTGCGGATTTCCTGACGCAGCGCCTTGTCCTGCACATGCACGAACCGCCAGTGCTGGACATTGAATGCCGTCGGCGCCAGCATGGCGTGCGACAACAGGTGGGCAGCGTCAGCGGCAGGCATTTCATGGGTAGCATCAAAATGTTTGACAGCACGGCGAGACTGGATCGCTTCGGACACTTTCATGACAGACTCCTTGGTTGGTTTTACCACGAACAATCTATACCTGAATAATAACGTCAGGTATTGATTCTGTCCACATCAGGCAAAGTCAACGTCGGCTGAACGATGTTCAAAAGTCATTGATACCGATTTCGGTCAACCGACCATGTTCCAGGCGAAACACCCGCTTGCAAAAGGCGCGGATCAATTCCGGCTCATGTGAGGCAAAGACAAATATTTTTGAAGAATCAATGAGGTCTGTCATCCTCAACCGGGCTTTTTTCTGGAAATCCGCATCACCGGTCGAGAACATTTCATCAATCAGCAGAATTTCCGGCCGCACCGAGGTGGCCACGGCAAACATCAGGCGCATCATCATGCCGGAAGAATAGGTGCGTACCGGCACGGAAAGAAATTCACCGAGTTCGGTAAACTGTTCGATGTCATCCAGACGGGCTTCCATATCGGCCAGCGTACTGCCGAGCAACATGCCCATGCGATTGATGTTTTCATAACCGGACAGCTCGGGATCCAGCCCGGCGCCAAGGTCGATAATGGTCGACACGCTGCCCTGGATATCCACACGGCCGGAAATGGGCTTGTAAATACCAGCCATCGTGCGCAGCATGGTGGTTTTGCCTGCGCCATTGTGGCCTACCAGACCAATGGCATCACCATCGCGCAGCGAAAAACTGACCTGGTCCAGCGCCTTGATGGTGACAATGTCCTTGCTGTCCTGCGAGATCATGCCACCAGTTCCGATACGCACCAGATGATTGCGCAACGACATGCTGCGGCTGTTGTAAATCGGATATTGCAGTGTGACGTTGTCGAATATGATGTGCGCCATGGCGATTACACCCAGAATGCCACCCGGCCATGCCGGGTCTGGAGCAGGTAAAGGCTGGACAGCCAGCCGAACACCAGCAGGATGATAGCGCCTTCCCAGACAAATGGGGCCGGCACATGCCCTTGCAGGGGATCACGGATCACACTGATCAGATAACTGAACGGATTGAGCCAGGCAAACAGCGACTTGAATCCCAGCTGTTCCGGACGGTAAATCACCGGTGTCAGGAAAAACAGCAATGGCATGAAGGCGGCGATCAGGTTTTCCAGATCGCGGAACCGCGCTCCCATCATGCCGAGCATCAGTGCAATCCAGTACAGATTGCCCAGCACCAGCAGGAACCCAGGCAGACAAAGCCACTGTACCGCAGACCAGTGCGGCGGATAAATCAGCAGAACGGCCAGAATCACCAGCGCATTGTGGGCAAAATTGACCACTTGCCGCATGATCAGCTGCAGCGGATAAAATCCGAACGGAATGGCCAGATTGCGAATCAGCAGATAGTTGTTGGAAAACGTCCGCGTGCTTTCAATGACCGTACCGCTGATCAGCTGCCAGACCACCAGACCGACGGTAAGCGAAGGAATGAACGTTGCGCGGTTTTCATGCAGCAACACGCTCCACAGGATGCCAAGTCCGGTCACGCCGACTGCCGTGCCAAGCACCAGCCACAAGGGTCCCAGCATGCTGCGGCGGTAACGGGCCTTCAGGTCGCTGCGTGCCAGATAATACGCCACCGGCAGCATGGCCATGGTGCGTTTCAGATCGGACAGGGCATAAGCGAACATCGGTCAGGCAGTATCTGCGGAAAAAGGGCGATTCTAGCACATCGGCAAGCGGTTGCCCGCCGACAGCCAGCGGAACAGGGTTACTTTTCCTGCCACTTGACCACATGCACCGGACTCAGGCTGCGGCCAAGAAACCGTTCCCCAATGGTCTGGAACTTGACCGGCACATCGGTCACATAATATTCGTAATGTGGCTGTACACGCGATGTGTTGAGCAAACCGCGCTCGGCAAGCAGCTCTGCCGTCCGTTCTGCCATGGCTTCGGCAGAATCCACCAGCCGGACCGTCTTGCCTGCCACATCCTGCAACAACGGTTTGATCAGAGGGTAATGCGTACAGCCGAGCACCAGCGTATCAATATCTTCGGCCAGTACCGGCCGCAGATACTCCATCGCCGCCAGCCGTGTCACTTCGTGTTCCAGCCAGCCTTCTTCAACCAGCGGCACAAACAGGGGGCAGGCCTGTGAATAGATACGGACATCATTGCTGAACTGATGAATCGCTCGCGCGTAGGCATTGCTGTTCACGGTGGTGGGTGTGCCAATGACGCCGATCCGGTGGCTTCCGGTGGTTTCCGCTGCCATGCGCGCACCCGCTTCGATGACATCCAGCACTGGTACCGGCGACATGTCTCTCACCGTCTGCGCTGCGACTGCCGCCATCGTATTGCATGCGATGATCAGCGTCTTGACGTTTTTTTCCAGCAGGAACTGGGTGATCTGGGTCGTGTAATGGGCGATGGTTTCGACCGATTTCACACCATAAGGCACGCGGGCAGTATCGCCAAAATAGACAATGTGCTCGAAAGGCAGCCGTTCCATCAGCGCGCGCACCACGGTCAGGCCACCAATACCGGAATCAAACACACCAATCGGCTGGGAAGGATCAATTCGCATATCTGTCTGGCGAGTGCATTGCTGTCGGATGAAGCCACATCGTAACACAGCCACCCCATACGCTCCACAGAGCGCCAGGCTGTCCGCCTGACGCCGGACATTGCACACGCCGACAGCTGATTGACCTATAATCATCGCTTTGTCGGTCCGGACATTCCGGATACATCATCACAGCTTCCCCGCCCATGATCGCGCTTCCGGCCTCGCCTGCTTACCAGACCCATCAGTTTCTTGCGGATGAATCTGCCACCCTGCAACTCGGCCACACACTGGCCGCTGTGCTGGAGCCAGGAATGATGATCTGGCTGGATGGCGACCTGGGTGCCGGCAAGACAACCTTCGTTCGTGGTCTGCTGCGCGGGTTCGGATTTGCCGGCAAGGTCAAAAGCCCGACCTATGCGCTGGTCGAAGTTTATAATCTTTTTAAGTTAGACATATATCACTTTGATTTGTATCGTTTCAAGAATGCGCTAGAATGGGAGGAGAGCGGGTTTTCGGAAGACTGCAACGCAAACAGCATTTGTCTGGTCGAATGGCCGGAAAAGGCTGTTCCGCTGCTACCCTCCGCAGACCTGTTGATCGTCCTGATACCCGATGCCCATGGCCGCGCCGCCCGATTGATGGCGCTGACAGCAAAAGGTGAAATGTGCTTGCGCAAACTGCCCCACTCATGAAACGCATACTGCTGCTGTTGCTCTGGCTGACGTGTCTGCCCGCCCTGGCCGACAACCGGCTGGTTGCGATCCGTTACTGGCCGTCGCTTGACTACACCCGACTGACTTTCGAATCGCCAGCCCCTGTCCGTTATGATCTGTTCACGCTCGATAACCCACCACGCGTCGTGCTCGATCTGCACGACATCGACGGCACCAGCGCCGACAAGCTGAAAGAGATCAGCACCCGGATCAACAATGGCAGCGACCCCTGGATAGGCAAACTGCGCTATGGCATCAATCGGCCCGGGGTGATGCGACTGGTGTTCGACCTGCGCGACAATGTGCACCCCAGTGCAGTCAACCTGAAACCGGTTGGCGACTATGCCAATCGTCTGGTTCTGGATCTGTATCCGGGCGGCGCGGCCGGAGCCGCTGCCGGCATTCCTGCGGTTCCAGCCACTCCGGCTATTCCAGCCACTCCGGCTATTCCAGCCACTCCGGCAGTTCCAGCCACTCCGGCTATTCCAGCCACTCCGGCTATTCCAGCCACTCCGGCTATTCCAGCCACTCCGGCAGTTCCAGCCACTCCGGCAGTTCCAGCCACTCCGGCAGTTCCAGCCACTCCGGCAGTTCCAGCCGCGCCAGAAGCGGCTGCTGTGAGCCCTGCCCCGCAGGCGACCACCGCCCCTGACATCCCGGCACCGGCAACTTCCGGCAGTGTCGTGATCCGCAAACCGATTGTCGTTGCCATCGACCCGGGACATGGCGGCGAAGATCCGGGAGCGCACGGCATGGACGGCACGCTGGAAAAGAACGTGACTCTGGCGATTGCCCGCCGGGTGCGCGACAAGCTGAACGAGCTGACCAACATCCACGCCCAGCTGACCCGCGACAGCGATTATTTCATTCCGCTGGCCGAACGGGTCAACAAGGCGCGCCGCATGAATGCCGACCTGTTCGTTTCCATTCACGCTGATGCTTATGTCTCGCCAGATGCCCACGGCTCGAGCGTTTTCACATTGTCGGAACATGGCGCCAGCAGCGCTGCAGCGCGCTGGCTTGCCAAATCGGAAAACAGTGCCGACCTGGTGGGTGGAGTGAACATACGCCCCAATGAACCGGATCTGGCCCGCACACTGATCGACCTGTCCCAGACAGCCACCAACAATGACAGCCGACGGCTGGCACGCGATGTCCTGTTCCAGATTGGCAGAATCAATCCCCTGCATCGCGGGCGTGTCGAAGAAGCCGGATTTGCGGTTCTGAAAGCACCGGATATTCCGTCCATCCTGGTTGAAACGGCATTCATTTCCAATCCGGATGAAGAAGAGCGTTTGCGCAGCGATGCCTACCAGGACAAAATCGCCAGCGCCATCGTCAAAGGGATCCAGCGCTATTTCGCCAGCGATCCGGCGACGGTTCGTGACAAACTGTCGGTCAAGTGACCCCCCATACCATGACACGTCCAAACGAAATCCGCCTGCTGCCCGACCTGCTGATCAGCCAGATTGCCGCAGGCGAAGTGGTTGAACGTCCGGCATCCGCGCTGAAAGAACTGCTGGAAAACAGCCTGGATGCGGGCGCCAGCGAATTGCGCATCCAGGTCGATCAAGGCGGCATCACCCGCATTCTGGTGGCCGACAATGGCAGCGGAATTCCAGCAGGCCAGCTTGGTCTTGCGCTGGCCCGTCATGCCACCAGCAAGGTGGCCAGTCTGGAAGAGCTGGAACAGGTGGCCAGTTTCGGCTTTCGTGGCGAGGCACTTGCCAGTATCGCCGCAGTGGCCAAACTGCGCCTGACCAGCCTGGCGCACAATGAACCCCATGCCCACGAAGTGGAGTGCGAAGGCGGCCAGATCGGCGAAATCCGGCCGGCGGCACTGGTTGCCGGCACGACCATCGAAGTGCGCGACCTGTTTTTCAACACGCCGGCCAGACGGAAATTCCTGAAATCCGCCAGCACCGAATTCGGTCATTGCCATGCGGTAGTCGAACGGATCGCACTGGCACGACCCGATATCGCCATCAGCCTGCAACACAATGACCGACGCGTCATGACACTGCGTCCCCAGGCAGGCCCGGAACGCATTGTGGCCGTGCTGGGTGATGCATTTGCCGGTTCGGCGATCAGC
The DNA here is from genome assembly GCA_021845925.1 of Pseudomonadota bacterium. Classification (GTDB taxonomy): domain Bacteria; phylum Pseudomonadota; class Gammaproteobacteria; order Burkholderiales; family Sulfuriferulaceae; genus Sulfuriferula. The sequence goes on along the minus strand of JAJZUW010000002.1, from coordinate 252,396 downwards.
ATCGATCAGGCAGGGCCCGCCATCCGCTTGTCCGGACTGGTTGTTCCGCCCGGCCATCTGGCCAATGGGCGCGAATCACAGCACGTGTTTGTCAATGGCCGGTTTGTCCGCGACAAACTGCTGGCCCATGCCTTGCGCCAGGCCTGGCAGGATGTCCTGCATCTGGAGCGTCAGGCCACCTACTGCCTGTTTCTCGACATCGACCCGGCCAACGTGGATGTCAACGTCCATCCCGCCAAAACCGAAGTCCGCTTTCGTGAAGGGCAGGCGGTCCATCAGTTTGTCTACCACAGCGTGCATCAGGCACTCTCCGGGCATGCCGGCAACCGGCCCGCGCCGTCCGGAGCACTTGCCAACCTGCGACCTGAAATCCGTCCGGCAAGCCAACCGACCTCAGCTCCCGCCGCGCAGCCGACAGCAACCTCCCCCAGACAACAGACGTTCGGCAGCTTTGTGGCCAGTCCGGCGGCTGGCTATCACTGGCCGCAACCGACCGCAGTTCCGTCTGCAACCGGGCAGGACAACCGCGTTGCAGCCGGATCGACCGAAGAAACGGACCTCAACCATCCGCTCGGTTACGCCATCGGTCAGCTGCACGACATCTACATCCTTGCGCAGAATGCTCAGGGCTTGATCCTGGTCGACATGCATGCCGCCCACGAACGCATCCTGTACGAACGCCTGAAAGCCGCCATGCAGGAACAGCGCCTGGCCAGCCAGCCTCTGCTGGTTCCGCTGACCATGCAGGCCGACCGGCTGATGGTGGCAGTGGCCAGCCAGCATGCCGGCATGCTGAACCAGCTGGGACTCGAACTATCGCCGCTGTCCCCGACCAGCCTCGCCATCCGGGCGGTGCCGGTTCTGCTGCAACAGGGCGATGTGCTGACGCTGGTGCGCAAGCTGTTGCTGGATCTGCAGCAGCATGACGCGAGCAATCTGCTCGCCGAGCAGCAAAATGAACTGCTTGCCACCATGGCCTGCCATGGCGCCGTGCGCGCCAGACGCCATCTCACCATTCCGGAAATGAATGCATTGCTGCGCGACATGGAGCAGACCGAACGCAGCAACCAGTGCAACCATGGCCGTCCGACCTGGCACCAGTTCTCGCTGGGCGAGCTGGACCGGCTGTTCATGCGCGGGAAATAGGGCTACCCCTTCTCTACCTTCTGGCGTAGAATGACGAGTCGGCGGGCCTCCCCGCATTGCAAGGTGGTGAACCTGGTCAGGTCCGGAAGGAAGCAGCCAAAGCTATCGACTGCAAGTGCCGGGGTTCAGGCTCGCCACCCGATTTCTTTCCGGATGCCAGCCAGCCCATGGAAAACACGACCCACTTTGGCTACAAAACCGTGGCCGAATCCGACAAGGCCGACATGGTTGCCGATGTATTCCACTCGGTCGCCCAACGCTATGATGTGATGAACGATCTGATGTCCGCCGGATTGCACCGGGTCTGGAAGCAGTTCACGGCAGCCACTTCCGGCGTGCGCCCAGGAGACCGCGTACTGGACGTGGCCGGTGGCACTGCCGATCTGACCCGTCTCTGGCTGAAGAAGGTCGGCAGCACCGGCCAGGTCTGGCTGACGGACATCAACAGTTCGATGCTCACCGTTGGCCGTGACCGCATGCTGGATGAAGGACATGCGGTGCCAGTGGCGCAGTGCGATGCCGAAAAACTGCCGTTTCCGGACAACTGGTTCGATTGCGTCAGCGTGGCTTTCGGTCTGCGCAACATGACCCACAAGGATAGTGCCTTACGCGAAATGTTCCGCGTTCTGCGCCCTGGTGGCCGACTGCTGGTGCTGGAGTTTTCCAAGGTCTGGAAACCGTTATCTCCGCTGTACGACGCCTATTCATTCAAACTGCTGCCTATCATGGGCAAGCTGGTGGCACAGGATGCAGAAAGCTATCAGTATCTGGCCGAATCCATCCGCATGCACCCCGACCAGGAAACCCTGAAACAGATGATGCTGGATGCCGGATTCCTGCAAGTCAGCTATCACAATCTGACAGGTGGAGTGGTTGCGTTGCACAAAGGTTACAAATTCTGAGCGCTGCGCATGTTGCCACACCTCTCCCGTCGTCTGCTGGTCGCCACCCTCAACCACCTGCTTGGCCAGGCCCCCTGGGCTCGTCACAAGACGCGCGAACTGGCAGGCCGGCCAGTGCACATCGATGCCTTTCCGATTCGCGCCACCCTGATATTCGATGCCGAGGGCTGGGTATCGCTGTCCGACCAGCCAGCGGAAGCCAGCCTGTCGATCACCCCGCTTGCGCTGCTGCGCATGGCAGCCAGTGACAGCTCGGCAGATCGTAGCGTCGAAGTTTCCGGCGACGCCCAGCTTGCCGCACGCTTTGGCATTATCCTGCGCAACCTGACATGGGACGCCGAAGCGGACCTGGCCGGGTTGGTCGGTGATGTCGCGGCACGTGCGCTGGTCAGCGCATCGCAATCCCTGATTGCATGGCACAACCTCAGTCTGATCCAGCAGGCACGCAACTGGATTGAATACAGCACCGAAGAAGTCGCATTGCTGGCAAAACGCAGCGATATCAACGCATTTATTGCCGAGGTTGATGAGCTGCGCGACCATCTGGCACGACTGGAAAAGCGGGTTGCCCTGCTGCATCCGGGAGAGGCAAACGCAAGCCAATGAGGATCTTCCGCCTGTTGACCATACTCTGGGTGGCTGCGCGCTTCGGTCTAGACGAGTTTTTCCTGGGTCACGAACGGTTGCGCGGCCTCAGGTGGTTTGTCAATGTCTGCCTGTTCTGGCGCGATCTCAAAACACCACGCGCAGTCCGTCTGCGACGAGCCCTCGAAACCCTGGGCCCCATTTTTGTCAAATTCGGTCAGATGCTGTCCACCCGACGCGATCTGATGCCAACGGATATTGCGGATGAGCTGGCCCTCCTGCAGGATCGCGTCCCACCCTTCCCGTCCAGCGCAGTCATCGACACCCTGACCCGGGTCTACGGCCGGCCGCTTAACGAAGTATTTGCTCACTTTGACAGCACTCCAATCGCCAGCGCATCAATGGCACAAGTCCATTTTGCCGTGTTGCACGACGGCCGCGAAGCAGCAGTCAAGGTATTGCGCCCTGGTATCGGCAAAGTCATCGATCACGACATTGCGCTGCTGGAAACCGCAGCCATGCTGATGGAACGCCTGTTTGCCGATGGCCGCCGCCTGCGCCCCCGCGAGGTTGTGGCCGAATTCAGCAAAACACTGCACGATGAACTCGACCTGATGCGTGAAGCATCCAACTGCTCACAGTTGCGCCGGAATTTCGAGCGTTCCAACCTCTTGCTGGTGCCGGAAGTCTACTGGGACTACTGCGACCCGCAGGTCATGGTGATGGAGCGCATGCACGGCATTCCGGTCAACCAGCGCGACAGGCTGGAGGCGCTCGGCGTTGACATTCCAGCCCTGGCGCGCAACGGTGTTGAAATCTTTTTCACCCAGGTGTTCCGGGATGCCTTTTTTCATGCCGACATGCATCCGGGCAATGTGCTGGTGGATGCCAATGGCAACTATATCGCGCTCGATTTCGGCATCATGGGCAGCCTGACGGAAGTCGACAAGAATTATCTGGCACAGAACTTTCTGGCCTTCTTCCGGCGCGATTACCGGGCGGTGGCCCAGGCGCACGTCGATGCCGGGTGGACGCCGAAAGATACCCGGGTGGATGAATTTGAAGCCGCCATCCGCGCCGTCTGCGAACCAATTTTCGACCGGCCACTCAAGGAAATCTCGTTCGGCAAGGTGTTGTTGCGCCTGTTCCAGACCTCGCGGCGTTTCCAGATGGAAATCCAGCCTCAGCTTGTTCTGTTGCAAAAAACCCTGCTCAATATCGAAGGACTTGGCCGTCAGCTGGATCCGGATCTTGATCTGTGGAAAACTGGCAAACCCTTTCTTGAACGCTGGATGAACGAGCAGTTTGGCTGGCGGGGCCTGCTGGCCAATCTTCGCAAGGAAGCGCCGCACTGGGCGGTTGCCCTGCCACAGATGCCGCGACTGGCGCACAGTTTGCTCGTGCATGAACAGGATATGGCAGAATCACGCCAGATCAGGATCGTCATTCAGCAACAACAGCGTACAATGCGCATGCTATGGATGATTGTCATCCTGATGTCTGCCGGACTGGTCTGCCTGGCCGGCTGGCTGTTTCTTGTGCGCGGGTGAGGGAAGACATGCTGGTCTGGTTCGTGATCGTTTATCTGATGATTGCCATCGGCATTGGCCTGTACGCGGCCACCAAGGTGCACAATGCCCGCGACTACGTGGTGGCAGGACGCGCGCTGCCGCTGTACATGGTCACGGCAACCGTGTTTGCCACCTGGTTTGGCTCTGAAACCGTGCTCGGCACATCGGCCACTTTTCTGCAGGAAGGGTTGCATGGTATCATTGCCGACCCGTTCGGCGCCAGCCTGTGCCTGATTTTCGCCGGTCTGTTCTTTGCCCGTAAACTGTACCGGATGAACCTGCTCACCATCGGTGATTATTACCGACTGCGCTACAGCCGGACAGTCGAGGTGGTCACCAGCATGGCGATCGTGATTTCCTATCTGGGCTGGGTTTCGGCGCAGATCACGGCCAGCGGCCTGGTGTTTTCGCTGATCAGCAACCAGCAGATCAGCCTGCACGAAGGTATGCTGCTCGGCTCTGCCATCGTACTGGTGTACACCATCTTTGGCGGCATGTGGTCAATCGCACTGCATGATTTCCTGCAAATGAACGTGATTCTTGTCGGCATGCTGTATATCGGTTACATCATCAGCGGAGATGCCGGTGGCCTGATGCATGTGGTTCACCACGCCAGCCTGGAAGGCAAGTTCAATTTCTGGCCACAACCCACTGCATCCGGTATCCTTGGGTTTCTGGGTGCCTGGGTGACCATGATGCTGGGTTCCATCCCGCAACAGGATGTTTTCCAGCGCATCATGTCCGCCAAAAACGAAAATGTCGCCGTGCAGGGTTCGGTTCTGGGTGGCGTGATGTACTTCCTGTTTGCCTTTGTCCCGATTACCCTGGGTTATTCTGCCACGCTGATTGATCCCAGCATGGTCAACGGGCTGATCGGATCGCATCCGCAGCACATCCTGCCAGAACTGATCCTGAATCACACGCCTGTCTTTGCCCAGATCATGTTTTTTGGCGCCCTGCTGTCTTCCATTCTCAGCACGGCCAGCGCCACGCTGCTGGCACCGTCGATCACTTTCACCGAAAACGTCATCAAACCGCTGATCGGCAACTGGGGCGAGCGCCACCTGCTCCTGGTCATGCGTGGCATCGTGGTCCTGTTTGCTGCCCTGGTGGCATTGTATGCCCTGAGCACAAACAGCAGCATTTTCAATATGGTGGAAAACGCCTACAAGGTAACTCTGGTGGCCGCTTTCGTGCCACTGGCTGCTGGCCTGTACTGGAAGCGGGCAAACAACCAGGGCGCCATCCTGGCCATTGTGGCTGGCTCGGCCTCATGGATCTGGCTTGAAGTCCACAACCCGGCCGGCACCTGGCCGCCCCAGCTGTTTGGTCTGGTGATGAGTGCCGCAGGAATGATCATCGGATCGCTGCTGCCCGATTTCCTGCCCAAACCCCGTCAGGAACACCTACACACCACCTGAGCCATGGCCCGACGCCAGACACGCCAGCCAGGCACATCTCCCCGCGTTGCCCGTTGCCGGCCATCCCTCGCGTGGCTGTTGCTGCTGCTGATCTGTCTGGCCGGAATGCCAGCCATTGGTGACTGGCTGATTGCCAGTCTGGAAACAACCCCGCCGCTGGATCTGCAGCACCCCGTTCAGGCCGACGCGATCGTGGTCATCGGGGCTGGCATCATCCGCCAGAGTCCAGACTACGGTGGCGACACCACCAATGCGGCCGGGCTGGAGAGACTGCGTTACACCGCCAGGCTTTACCAGGCAACCCATCTGCCGGTCGTCACCAGCGGCGGACACCCGCTCGGAGGCAGAGCGGAAGCAGCTGTCATGGCGGACGTTCTGCGTGTAGACTTCCATATTCCGGTGATATGGACCGAAACCGCCTCGCGCACCACCCGCGAAAACGCGATGGATTGCCGGCTCAGGCTTCCGGCAGACATCCACACCATTGTGCTGGTCACCCATGCATGGCACATGCCCCGTGCTGCCTGGAGTTTCCGCCAGGCCGGTTTCAATGTGATTCCGGCGCCAACCGGCTATTCCGGATTCCATCTCCGGCGCTGGCAGAACTGGCTACCTCAGGCAACCGGCTGGGACAATACTGCCATCGCCTGCCACGAATGGCTCGGCATAATCTGGTATCACCTGCTACAATGGCCCGTCATTTCCAGACTTGCCATTCAGGAGAATCAAGCATGCAAGCTCGCGTCAAATGGGTAGAGAACATGGCCTTCCTGGGCCAGGCTGGTAGCGGACATGCCGTACTGATGGATGCCTCTGCGGAAGTCGGCGGCAACAATCTGGGACCACGCCCTCTCGAAATGCTGCTGATGGGCGCTGGCGGCTGCACATCGGTCGACGTGATGAGCATTCTCAAAAAGGCCCGTGCAGAAGTGGACAGCTGCGAAGTCGAAATCAGCGCGGAGCGTGCCGAAACCGAGCCCAAGGTTTTTACCCGCATCCATCTGCATTTCATCATCAAAGGACATGCGGTTCGCAGCGAACTGGTCGAACGCGCCATCGAACTTTCGGCCACCAAATACTGTTCAGCCACCATCATGCTGGGTAAAACGGCCGAAGTGACGCACGACTACGAAGTCATCGAAACCAGACCGGAATAACACCGTTTTTACCAGAGCAAGGGCAGGACAGGTCACCACTGGATTCTGCGACTTCGCTTCGCTCCGCGCAGAATGACGCGGGTAGAATCTCGGCGCAGAGTGACGCAAGTAGAGGCTCCGCGCAGAATGGAGCAAGTAGAAGTCTCGCGCAGTCGCAAGGCACCGTCATTCCGCGCGCAGTCGCAAGGCCCCGTCATTCCGCGCGCAGTCGCGGAATCCACCGATACGGGCTTAACTTCACTCAGAAGGACAGTGGCATCTTCCTGCGTCATTCCGCGCGCAGTCGCAAGGCACCGTCATTCCGCACGCAATCGCGGAATCCACGCTCGTCACATCTCCGTCATTCCGCGCGCAATCGCGGAATCCACGCTCGTCACATCTCCGTCATTCCGCACGCAATCGCGGAATCCACGCTCGTCACATCTCCGTCATTCCGCACGCAATCGCGGAATCCACGCTCGTCACATCTCCGTCATT
>JAJZUW010000002.1:21528-245127 GCA_021845925.1 Pseudomonadota bacterium | reverse complement strand
CGCAATCGCGGAATCCACGCTCGTCACATCTCCGTCATTCCGCACGCAATCGCGGAATCCACGCTCGTCACATCTCCGTCATTCCGCACGCAATCGCGGAATCCACGCTCGTCACATCTCCGTCATTCCGCACGCAATCGCGGAATCCACGCTCGTCACATCTCCGTCATTCCGCGCGAAGTCGCGGAATCCACAAATCCGGCACCCCACCTTGACATCCATCTAGTTAGGAACCATAATGTTTTGTATCAAACAATATGGGATTTATCATGCTTCTGCTGAAAGAATTGCCCACGCCCAAAAGCCTCGAAAAATTCGCTGCCCGTTATCCCGACACGGATATCCAGGCCATTTCGGATTTCGTCAGTCTGTTGCGTGCATCCGCAGATATTTCGCAGGCACTGGACCGGTTACTGGCCCGCTACGGTCTGCTTCAGGGGCGCTGGTGGATTCTGGTGCTTCTGCTGCGCCAGGACAACCTGTCCTCATCACCAACAGACCTGGCCGAAAAAGCGGGTGTCACCAAAGCGAGTATCACCGGGTTCATTGACAGTCTGGAACGGGAAGGATTTGTCCAACGGTTGCCATCGGCGGATGACCGGCGCAAATACCAGATCAGGCTCACCGCCGCCGGCCTGCAGAAACTGGATGAAATCATTCCGGACTACAATCGCAAGATTGCCGGCCTGATGTCCGCACTCAGCCTCGATGAGCGGCATGACCTGTTGTCCCTGATGAAAAGGCTGGTTGCCAATCTGGAGGCCATGCAGTGATTTCTTTTTTCATCCATATTGTAAGGAAACTTACTATCAGGCAATTAATTATATGGCAGGCCATGCTGTTGCTGTCTGGTTGCGCGGACATGAACGGCATCGGCACGCAGTCACGCCCTCTTGATCCGGCTCGACTCTCGGCTGGCAATGCCATTCAGACAGCCGACCTCGTGGCATGGCCAAACCAGCAGTGGTGGACTGCCTGCCATGACGTACAACTGGACCGGCTGGTCGCTCAGGCGGTTGCTGGCAGCCCTCGCCTGCAAACTGCCCGCGACCGGATTGCTCTCGCGCAGGCCATTGCACAGGGGCAACACGCCGGGCTTGGCCCGCAACTGGGTATTGACGCTTCTGCCAGTCGCGATCGCTTCACTGACCTGCAGTTCATTCCACCGCCCTGGGCCGGCAATACCTACTGGAACAACAGCGTTGCCGCGTCGCTGTCCTGGGATCTTGATTTGTGGGGGCGTCAGAAAGCCAACTGGCAGGCTGCGCTGGATGAAGCCAGTGCAGCCTCGATCGATGCAGAAGAAGTGCGCATCGAACTGGAAACCGCGATCGTCCGCAGTTATTTCAGGCTGGCACTGGCCTACGCCAGGCGGGATGTTGCTCGTGCCCGTCTCGACGATCTGCAGGAAAAGCTGGTCATTGAACGACAGGGCGAACAGGCAGGACTCGCGACGCAGCTTGCCATCAGCTCGGCTGAAGATCCGCTGCCGCTTGCCAGGGCAGAGCTCTCCGCTGCTGACGAAGCGATTGCCCACCTCAAAAACGAACTGGCTGCGCTTGCCGGAACCGGCCCCGGCGCTATGGATCATCTGCAACGGCCACAACCCGTGCTCAACGCACCGATTGGTCTGCCAGACCATCTGCCAGCGCATCTTCTGGGCCGCCGTCCCGACATCAGCGCCCAGAGGCTACGCGTGGAAGCTGGCATGCAACGCATTCATGCCGCGAGAGCCGCATTCTATCCGGATGTGAACCTGAATGCCATGGCAGGCTTCCAGGCCATCGGATTTGCGCAGTGGCTGAGCCAGGCTGCGTTGATGACGGGTGCCGGACCGGCCATCTCGCTTCCTCTGTTTGACAGCGGCAGACGCCGTGCCGGGCTGTCGGTCGCCACATCCACACGGGATCTGGCGGTGGACCAGTACAATGAAACCGTAGTGCAAGCCCTGCGCGATGTCGCAGACCAGCTGGTCGCTTTCCGTTCGGCAACCCGGCAACAGGAACAGGCAGAATCCGCGGTGCAGAATGCACGTCATACCCTGGCACTGGCAACGGAAGCCTGGCGAGCCGGACTCAGTGACGAACGTCTGGTGCTGGCCGCACGCGACAAGGAGCTGGCTGCACAAACGGCCCTGGACGAATACAATGCCCGGCGCCTGGACAGCTGGGCACGCCTGATGCTGGCACTGGGAGGGGGCAGCCAATGAACCCTCTGCTGGCATGGCACTGGCTGCAGCGCACTGTCCGCGAATGGTCTGCCACGGACGGACCAGTGCTGCTGCATGTCGTCAAAATACTGCTGGCCGGTGGCCTTGCCTTGTGGCTGTCGATGCTGCTGGATCTGGAACAACCCAGAACTGCGCTGATCACGGTGGGAATTGTGATGCAGACCCATGCCGGTCTGGTGCTGAGCAAAAGCTTTTACCGGATGATCGGCACGGTTGCCGGCATTCTGTTTTCGCTGCTGCTGGTCGCTCTGTTCATCCAGGACCGGATGCTGTTTCTGTTCGGTGCAGCTGTCTGGATCGGTCTATGTACCGCCGGATCGGTCGTTCTGCGCGACAACCAGTCGTATGCGTTTGTGCTGGCCGGCTACACGCTGTGCATTGTCGGTCTGCCGGCCTCACTGGACCCGGACCAGACGTTTGCCATCGCCACCAATCGGCTGTCCGAGATTCTGATCGGCCTGCTGTGCGCCACGCTGGTCAGCGAACTGGTGTTTCCACGCAGACTGACCGGCATGATCCGCCAGGCTGTGCGCAAACGCTTTGCCGATTTCAGCGAACTGCTCGACAGCTCCCTGAATGGGCATGGCAACCACCGCATCGCCCTGGCGCGTCTGATGAGCGACGTCTTCCGGCTGGAATCGTTCCGTGCCGCTTCCGCAATGGAAAGTGACCGCTCACGATCATTGCGGCTCAAACTCGGCGAGCTGAATCTGGAATTCATGGAAGTCACCACGACATTCCATGCGTTTGAAGAGCTGTTGCGCCGCTTGCGCCAGAAAAATCTGCAAGCCACGGCCGACCATCTGATGCAGATTGCACGCGGACTGCTCGAAGCCGCCTTGCCAGACGGCCATTCCGCCCACCATGAGTCGGAGGCCGGTCAGGTTGCCGACCGTTTACAGACATGGCTGGCCGAAACTGGCCACATGCCAACTGACATCACCAGTGCAGGCACCAGCCAGACAGATCTGGAAACCGGTCTGTCGCTGCTGCGCCAACTGGCCTCCGAATGGCGGGATTACGCCCGTTCCTATGCTTCGTTGGCTGGCAGCGCCCCCGGAGCAGAAGCGCCAGCGCTCGGTGTCCGCTTTGATCCGGTCACTGTTGGTCTTGCGGGTTTGCGCGGCGCACTGATGCTGGGCATCATGTCGGTCGTCTGGATTCTCACCGCCTGGCCTTCCGGTATCGAAGCCATCACGCTGGGCGTGGTTGCCAGCACCCTGTTTGCCACATCACCCACGCCGGCCCGCACCGTCCGGCAGTTTCTGACTGGCGGCCTGGCTGGTGCCATCCTGTCCTGGTGGACCAGCTTCTGGCTGTTGCCACAAGCCCAGGATTTCACCACGCTGATGCTAGCCATCACGCCGGGAATTGCGATCGCCGGCGCACTGACCGCCAAACCCGAGCGCGCTGTCACAGGAGCCGGCCTGTTCATGATCTGGCTGATGCATCTGGGTATCGGCCCTGCCTACATGCAAAATCCGGCTGCATTCATCAATGACCTGCTGGCCGATTTCCTGGGCATCATTTGTGCTGCCATGCTGTACGAACTGATCGATCTGCAGGGCAGTCGCTGGTCACAAGAGCGCACCATTCGCGCCCTGCGCAACCTGGTCAGCGATGTGTGTCGATCGACGACACCTTTCCAGCGCGAGACTCTGGAAACCGGAACCCGCGATCTGGTCTATCGCTCCGGCAGCCTGCGCCGCATCACGGGTCCAGGCGACGACCGGGTGATTGACTGGCTGCTGATGGCCCTGGAAACCGGTCACCAGATCATTGCTCTGCGCGAATTGTTGATTGAAGAGCCGGATGTGAGTGTTCACAAACAGTTCGGTCAGGTCACAGGGGACATGGCGAGACTGTTTGATATGCCTGCGCCAGAGGCACGCAGCCGTGCCGAAAGCAGTCTGCAGGATCTGTTGCAAATTCTGGAACAACACTCATCCGCCAACTGCCAGCGGGCCAGATTTCACGTGCATCTGCTGCAGAATGCGCTTGCCGACAAGACATCGGTTCTGCAGTTTGCCACCGGAGAACGCTGACCATGCCAAGAGAAATCATTCTGTTTGGTGCGCAGTTGCCTGTACTGGTGCCGCTCTTTCTGGGTGCAGGCTTCGGCATGCTGTTGCTCGATCGCCTGTTTGCCATTGTCGGGCTGTATGGCCTGGTCTGGCATCCGGCACTCTTCCGCGTCGCCCTGTTCGTCTGTCTGTTTGCCCTGATGGGGCTTGCCATTTACTGAAACGGAATCTGCCATGAATACCCGTCTGTTACAATTTTCCCGCTTCGCAGTGACGCTGACCATTCTCGTGCTGGCAATCTTCCTGGGCCAGCGATTGTGGCAGCATGTCATGGACACACCCTGGACACGCGATGGCCGGGTACGTGCCGATGTGGTCAACATTGCACCGGACATTGACGGTCTGGTGGTCCAGGTGCTGGTGCACGACAACCAGTTTGTTCGGCGCAACGATGTCCTGTTTCGCATCGATCCCGCCCGTTACCGTGAAGCTCTGGCGGCAGCACAGGCCGAGGCAGAACAGCGCCGGGCCGAATACACCATGAAACAGGCACAGGCAACCCGACGGGCGATGGTCGATGACCGCGTGGTTTCCGGTGAAGCCCGGCAGGATGCCAGCCTGGCTGCCGCCATCGCCAAAGCCGGCTATCAGGCTGCGTTGGAGCGACTTGACCTGGCAAAGCTGAATCTGGTCCGTACGGAAGTACGCTCGCCGGTGGACGGCTGGGTGTCCAACCTGCTTGTTCGTCCGGGCGATTATGCCCACACCGGCACTGCGGAACTGGCCGTGATCGATCAGCATTCTTTCTGGGTGTATGGCTATTTTGAAGAAAACAAGCTCCAGTTGATGCAGACCGGACAGCCAGCCAGAATCCGTCTGTTGGGCAGCCATATTGAACTGACCGGCCATGTGAGCGGATTTGCCCATGGCATTTCCGATCGCGACAATCCTACCGGCGCACGCCTGCTGGCCAACGTGAATCCCAGTTTCAACTGGGTTCGTCTGGCCCAGCGCGTGCCGGTACGCATCGATCTCGACCCTGTTCCGCCAGGCGTCCATCTGGTGGCCGGCATGACCTGCACAGTCATCGTCACGCATCCATCGGCAAGCAGAGCTTCGCCATTGCATAGAAAATGACTATCAACGACATTGAGTGAATCAATTGGACGTCTCCACCTCGCTTCGATAAAGTAACCGGACCGGTGCGTTGATGGGCAACGCATGCTGGCGAACCTGCCCAACAGCTTGATTCGCCGGGATCCCCGCCCTCCGGTTCCATTCGTTTGATGTTCCACTATCAGGAGATACTTCATGCAATCGTTGATCAACACCCAGGTTCAGCCGTTCAAGGCGCAGGCTTTCCACAATGGCAAGTTCATCGAAGTGACCGAAAAGGATTTCCACGGCAAGTGGTCAGTGGTGATTTTCATGCCAGCCGCATTCACGTTCAATTGCCCGACCGAAGTGGAAGACGCTGCCGAACATTATGCAGAATTCCAGAAAGCCGGCGCTGAAGTGTACATCGTGACCACCGACACGCATTTCTCGCACAAGGTCTGGCACGAAACATCAGCAGCGGTCGGCAAGGCCCGTTTTCCGCTGATCGGCGACCCGACCCACATGCTGACCAATGCGTTTGGCGTGCACATCCCGGAAGAAGGTCTGGCCTTGCGTGGCACCTTCATCATCAATCCGGAAGGCACGATCAAGACGATGGAAGTGCATGACAACGCCATCGCGCGCGACGTGAAAGAAACACTGCGTAAACTGAAAGCTGCCCAGTACGTTGCCTCGCATCCGAATGAAGTCTGCCCGGCCAGATGGAATGAAGGCGATGCCACGCTGACCCCATCGCTGGATCTGGTCGGCAAGATCTGACCACCACCCTTGACGTGGCCGGGTAACCGGCTACGTGGCTTGCAATGGATAGCAAGCCCGGAATCCTGCCAATCGCGGAATTCCGGTCATGCCATCCCAACCGGAGAACACCATCATGCTGGATGCCAACATCAAGGCCCAACTCAAGGGCTATCTCGAAAAACTGGCCGGTCCGATCGAACTGGTCGCATCGCTGGATGACAGCAGCCGTTCGACCGACATGCGAAAGCTGCTGGACGACATCGCCAGCCTGTCCGACAAGGTCACACTGCTGGACAACGGTCAGGATGCCAGACGTCCGTGTTTCAGTATCGGCAAACCCGGTGAACCGGCACGTATCCGTTTTGCCGGATTGCCCATGGGCCATGAATTCACCTCGCTGATTCTCGCCCTGTTGCAGGCCAGCGGTTATCCGCCCAGGGTGAGCGACGAGGTCATAGACCAGATCCGCCACCTGGACGGCGATTTCAGTTTCGAAACCTATGTCTCATTGTCCTGCCACAACTGCCCGGACGTGGTACAGGCCCTCAATACCATGGCCGCCCTCAACCCGCGCATCCGGCATGTGATGATCGATGGCGCATTCAATCAGCAAGAGATTGAAGAACGCCAGATCATGGCTGTTCCCAGCGTATGGCTGAATGGTGAGCCGTTTGATGATGGACGCATGGGACTGGAAGAAATTCTGGCCCGGCTGGATTCCGGTACCGCTGCTCGCGATGCTGCACGTCTGGCCGAAAAGCAGCCGTTTGATGTGCTGGTGGTGGGTGGTGGGCCTGCCGGTGCCTCTGCTGCCATCTATGCCGCGCGCAAGGGAATCCGCACCGGTGTGCTCGCCGAACGGTTTGGCGGACAGGTCATGGATACGCTGACGATCGAAAACCTGGTTTCGGTTCCCGAAACAGATGGTCCCAAACTGGCGCGCGCGCTGGAAGAACATGTGCGCCAGTACGACGTGGACATCATGAACCTGCAACAGGCAGAAGCCCTGATTCCTGCTTCGCCAGGTGAACTGCACGCCATCCGGCTGGCCAATGGCGCCGTGCTCAAGGCCAAAACCGTCATCATCTCGACCGGCGCGCGCTGGCGCGAACTCAATGTGCCAGGCGAAAAGGAATACCGCGGCAAGGGGGTTGCCTACTGCCCGCATTGCGATGGTCCGCTGTTCAAGGGGAAAAGAGTGGCCGTGGTCGGCGGCGGCAACTCGGGTGTCGAAGCAGCCATTGATCTGGCCGGCATCGTGGGCCATGTCACCCTGCTACAATCGCGCGAGACGTTGCGCGCCGATGCAGTCCTGCAAACCCGCCTGCACAGTCTGGCCAATGTCACGGTCATCACCCAGGCGCAAACGCATGAGATTACCGGGGCTGGCGGCAAGGTCAACGGACTCGTGTACCGCGACCGCAACAGCGGGGAATTGCACACACTGGCGCTGGAAGCCGTGTTCGTGCAGATTGGCCTGCTGCCCAATACCGACTGGCTGAAAGACACGCTGCGGCTGACGCCGTATGGCGAAATTGAAATCGATGCCAGTGGGGCCACGTCGGTGCCTGGCGTGTTTGCGGCTGGCGACTGCACCACCTCGCCTTACAAGCAGATCATCATCGCCATGGGCGATGGTGCGACAGCCAGCCTGGCTGCATTCGATTATCTGATCCGCAGCTGAACTGCCAGTCTGTGGGTAATCACTAGTTCGTCAACCCCTGTTCGTACCAGCGCCGGGTGCGGACCACCAGCCGAACCACAAACAGCATCACCGGCACTTCGATCAGCACGCCCACCACAGTGGCCAGTGCTGCACCCGACTGGAAACCATACAGACTGATCGCCGCCGCAACGGCCAGTTCAAAGAAATTGGACGCGCCGATCAGTGCGGACGGGCAGGCGACATTGTGCTGTTCTTTCACCCAGCGGTTCAGCAGATAAGCCAGCGCCGAATTGAACAGCACCTGAATCAGGATAGGCACTGCCAGCAGCAGAATCACCACGGGCTGCTGCACGATGGCTTCGCCTTGCAGGGCAAACAGCAGTACCAGTGTCGCCAGCAACGCAATGGTGGACCAAGGCGCAATCCGTCGCATGGCGGAATCGAAATGACCGTTCGCCAGCAGTGATTTCCGCCAGAGCTGGGCCACGATCACCGGAATCACAATGTAAAACACCACCGAGGTAAGCAACGTATCCCAGGGAACAGTGATGGCGGAAATACCCAGCAGCAGTCCGACCAGTGGCGCAAAGGCAAACACCATGATGGTGTCGTTGAGCGCCACCTGACTTAGCGTAAACAGTGGATCGCCGTCTGACAGCTTGCTCCAGACAAACACCATGGCGGTGCACGGCGCGGCCGCCAGCAGAATCAGTCCGGCAATGTAGCTGTCGATCTGGTCGGCCGGCAACCATGCCGCAAACAGATGGCGGATGAACAGCCAGCCCAGCAGAGCCATGCTGAATGGTTTGACCAGCCAGTTCACCACCAGCGTGACCGCAATGCCTCGCACATGGCGGCGAATGTCATGCAAGGCACCAAAATCCACCTTGACCAGCATCGGGATGATCATCACCCAGATCAGGATGCCCACCGGCAGATTCACCTGGGCCAGCGACAGATTGCCCAGCACATGAAATACACCCGGCATGAACTTGCCGGCCACAATACCGCTCGCAATGCACAAAACCACCCACAAGGTCAGATATTTTTCAAAAAATCCAATCGCCTGACTGGCGGTTGCTGTCTTGACATCATTCACGCTGGCACTCCTGTCTGCAATGCAGCGCGAACCGCTTGCACCAGCCGGTTGCGGATGTCATCGCGGACAGCCACAAAACTGGCCAGTGGCTCGCCATGCGGGTCATGGAATGGCACATGGATGCTGTTCACCCGGCGGGGAAACACCGGACAGGCTTCCCTGGCGTTATCGCAGACCGTGACCACCAGATCGAAATCCTGGTTTAATACCGTTTCTATGGTTTTGGGATGCAATCCTTCTACCGGCAAGCCGGCGAGCCTCAGTGCCTCGATGGCGCCCTCCGCCACCTTGGGTTGCGGATTGGTGCCTGCAGACCAGGCTTGCACTGTTCCAGCCAGATCGTGGTTCAAAATCACTTCGGCCATCTGGGAACGACACGAATTTCCGGTACACAGCACGAGCACTTTTTTCATTCCGCTTCTCCTTGATATGGCACATCATGCGCAACAGGCCGCACTTGCTTCGCGCTATTCGGTAGGCAATCCATCCTGCCCTGGCAGCAATCCCGCGCCAGAAAGGCAAGCAACGAATCCATGACTGCAAAATCGGCCGCGTAAAAGATGTAGCGACTTTCCTGCCGGCCATGAATCAGCCCCACCCGTTCCAGATGCGCCAGATGAAACGACAGTGTGGCCGGCGGCAGATTCAGACGTTCGGCTATCGCGCCGGCATTGATGCCCGCCGAACCGGCTTCGACCAGCAAACGATAAATGGCTAGCCGGGATTCATGTCCGAGCGCATCCAGCAATTGGGCCGCAGTTTTCATTTCCATATTTCCATAATAATAAAAATATGGAAATGATGCAACCTCGCCAGACAAAACCAGAATTGGCCTTGACATTATGGAACGACTGGTTCAAATTGAATGCGTAGCCGAAATTCCGCTACGGTACGACATCCCCGCAGCCTCGATGACCACTTGTTCAGGCAGAGGATCATCAGGCTTCAATTCCGCAACCCAGCATGGAGGCAAGCATTATGAATGATTCTCTTCCCGTCATTGATTTCGGCATTGTCATGACCAGTGGTCCCGACACCCCCAAACGTCTGGCATCGCCATTCTTTCTGGCTGCAACAGCCGCCGCAGAAGAACGCAATGTGGTGGTTTATTTCACCGGTCTTGGTACCCTGCTGTTGCAAAAGGGCGTTGCTGAAACTGTATTTCCCAAAGAAGGCGGCAAATCGGTTGCCGGCTTCATGGACCTGGCTCGCCAGAATGGTGCGCAATTTGTCCTGTGCGCAACTTCCATGGACTTGCACGGCCTGAAACCGGAAGACATGCTACCCGGCATTCCAGCCTTCAGCGTGGCCGATGCCATGCCTTACCTTGAGGCCGCCAAAAAACTGCTGAGCTTCTGATTCGACTCAGCTCGTTCTGGTCGCTGCCAGACCATCGCGCAGCGACCGGAATCTGACATTTTGCAGACAGGCCAGACCACAGTATCATGTCGGATCAACCTCGTATTCCCATTCGCGCCAGAATGGTGGCAGCCGGAGCCAGACATGTCAGGACGTCCTCTCGAATTTGATCCCGCCATTGCCTTGAAGGCGGCCATGAACGTGTTCTGGGAAAAGGGCTATGAAGCCACCTCGATGCAGGATTTGCTGACCGCCATGCAGATCTCCAAAAGCAGTCTGTATCTGGAATTTGGCGACAAAAAAAGCCTGTTCAGACAATGCCTTGCCAGATACATCCATGATTTTGCCGCCGCCATGCAACAGCAGCTTGACCAGGCCGACAGCGGCTGGCAGTTTCTCAGCCAGTTCATGAGCTCGGCACGGGACGACGTGCGGGCAGCGCATGGCCGGCGCGGTTGCCTGGTGATGAACACCGCATCAGAACTCGCGCAGCGCGATACTGACACGGCAGGTGACATTCTGGCCGGTATTGCCGTGTTTCGTGGTGTGCTGGAAAGCGCGGTCAAGCGCGCACAGCAGGAAGGCAATATTCCGGCCGAATCGGATGCCAGTACGATTGCCCTGTTCATCATCAGCAGCATGAGCGGACTCAAAATCCAGGCCAAGGCAGGCGCGGACGCGAACGCCATCCAGTCCATCGTCGACATCATTCTCAAGGCGATCCGTCAGGTTGCCTGATCCATTCTGGAGACCATCATCGATACCGTTCTCGATTCCACCATCACCTGTCCGGTGTGCGGACACGCGAAGACTGAACGTATGCCGACGGATGCGTGCCAATGGTTCTACGAATGCGACGGCTGCCGCACGGTGCTCAAACCGAAGCCAGGCGACTGCTGCGTTTTTTGCTCATACGGAACGATGCCCTGCCCACCCGTTCAGCTTCAGGCCGACACAAAAACGCCCAACTGTTGCGGGACACAGAGCATTATCTGACCTTCCGGAAATGGTGGAGACAGGGGGGATCGAACCCCCGACCTTCTGATTGCGAACCAGACGCTCTCCCAGCTGAGCTATGCCCCCGCAGTCCGACAAGCGTATTGTAGAACAAACCGGAACCTCGGGCGACAACCTGCCCGATGCGTTCACACACAGAAACGGGGGCTTTCTCTGGTAGCAGCCAGTCGCCGGTCAGGCGTTATGGCAACGCACCGACACCACACTGCGCTGATCGATAATCGCCATCAGGCGATCGATATTGGGATGTCGTCCCGGATTGGCGCGTGCATCCGCCGTATGTTCGGCAAACAGGTCCAGCCCTTCCTGAGCCGCCTTGATGCCGATGCCACCCCATTTGACAGCCAGATGATAGTAAACCCGGAACGAGCCGCTGCTGCCCGGCTGGTTGAGGATTTCTCCCACCGGATTGCCCAGTTCGTCATACAGCGTCATGCTGCCCAGTCCATCGGTCGTTTCGAGTTGTGCTAGGTTTTCTGCAAAGGTTGTCACGTGTTGTTTCCCTGAGTCATATCCAGTATGCGAGCGAGGTCATTACCTTGCCCATGATCTGCATGGCTCCCGTCACGGGGGCCGGCAGTGCGGCCGCGCCATAACGGGCGGCCGTTTCGGCGTGTCTGGCTTCATCCGATTTCATCTGTTCAACCACGGCACGGCTTTTGGCATCCTGTTCCGGCAGTTTGCCCAGATGTGAATCCAGGTGCGCTTCGACCTGATGTTCGGTTTCGGCCAGAAAGCCGAGATTCCATTTGTCGCCCAGCACACCGGCTGTCACGCCGATGGCCAGTGATCCGGTGTACCAGAGCGGATTGAGCAGGCTTTTGCGGCCGCCCAGCGCCTGCAGGCGGGATTCGCACCAGGCCAGGTGCTCGACTTCCTCCCGCGCGGCGTGCGCCAGCACCTGTCTGGCTTCCGGATTGCGTGCGGTGATCGCCTGTCCCTGATACAGCGCCTGGGCACAAACCTCACCGACATGGTTCACCCGCATCAGAGCGGCGGCATGCCGCTTTTCGGCATCCGACAGGGCGGCTTCCGGCAACTGTTTGCCTGGTGTTTCACGAACAGTCGCGGAATCGGCAAATACCGTACGCAACCCGTTTTCCAGGGTCAGGATCAGATGGTCCAGATTCATCAGCCCGCTTCCTTTGTGCCTGCAAGGGCACAATTATGGCACAATGCGGCACATGTTCCGATCCCTGACTCGCATTTTTGTGCTGTTGTGCAGTCTGTTTCTGGCCAGCCCGCCAGGACAGGCCGACCCGCTGCCGGCGGAAGTGCGGCTGGCCCTGCGGGATGCCGGCATCCCGTCCGGACACGTCGGCGTGATTGTCTGGCCTGCAGACCAGAAACAGCCTTTGCTGGCATGGCAGTCCCGACAGCCGATGAGTCCGGCATCCACCATGAAACTGCTTACCAGCGTGGTTGCTCTCGACAAGCTGGGACCGGCGCACGTCTGGCAGACCGACATCCTGGCCGACCAGGCACCGCAAAATGGCAGACTGACCGGCAATCTTTATCTGCGTGGACATGGGGACCCGGGACTGACCGACGAGCGCCTGTTTCTGCTGGTTCGCCAGTTGCGCGAATCGGGACTGCAGGAAATCGACGGTGATCTGGTCATCGACGAGAGTGCATTCGACCTGCCGCCCGCCCCGTCTTTTGATGACCAGCCCTGGCGCGCATACAATGCCCATCCCGCTCCCACCATGCTGGACTACAACAGCACACGGGTGAGGCTGGGCCGCCTGCCCTCCGGCGCCATCGATGTGCAGGCCAGCTGGCTGCCGCCTGGCAGCCAAATTGTCAATCAGCTCACCAGCGACCCGGGCCACTGTGGCGACTGGCGCGAAGCAATCCGGACCAGCTGGGATGCACAGCAGCACTTGCTGACGATTGCCGGCAACTGGCCTGCCAGCTGTAGCGCACCGGCAGAATTTTTCCTGACCGAACAGCAGCCGGCCGCCCTGCTGGCCAGCGCTTTTACCAGCCTCTGGCTGCAAAGCGGCGGTCGCATCGACGGCAGCTGGCACGAAGGCAACACACCCGCCAACGCTATCCTGTTGCAGAGCTTTCCTTCGCAACCACTGGGCGAACTGCTCACAGGCATGAACAAATACAGCAACAACATCATGGCCAAAACACTTTGGCTGGATCTGGCAAACCAGCAACCTGCCACCACTGGATCGGCCGGAAGCGCCGTCGACCAATGGTTGCAGCAGCAACATCTGGATCTCCCCAGCCTGGTGACAGACAACGGCTCAGGATTGTCGCGTAGCAGCCGCATCAGTCCATTTGACATGGCGCGACTGCTGGTCTTTGCCAGCCGGCAGGCCTGGTGGCCCGAACTGGCGGCCAGCCTGCCGGTTACCGGCGTTGATGGCACCATGAAAAAACGCACGCTCGATGGCAAGGTTGCCGGTCACGCCCATATCAAAACCGGTTCGCTGGACGGTGTGAAAACCATGGCAGGTTATGTTACCCTGAGCAACGGTCGTGTTGTGGCTGTTGTGTTTGATATCAACGACCCGCGTGCATCAGCGGGCAAAGCTGCCCAGGACGCCCTGCTGGAATGGATATACCAGCATGACTGGCACCCGCTCCCCGGAGAATGTGAACATGAATGACAAGGCAGCACACACTGCACGTGAAGGCTCATCGCAACAGATCAGTTTCGAAAACGTCATCATCCGGCCCGGGGATGCTGTACAGGTGCACCTGGCCGAAATCGAGCAGCGCTGCATTTCACGCTACATTGGGCATGTTATTGGCAAAAGCGTGCTGATCGAAGCGCCAGTTGCCAACAACCAGATTCTTCATCTGCGCGAAAACCAGACGGTGTCGGTCAGAGCGTTTTCCGGCACCAGCGCCTATGCTTTCAATTCGCAAGTTACCAAGGCACACAGCGCGCCACTGCCTTACCTGCATCTGGCCTGGCCACGCTCGGTACGCGCAGTTTCCATCCGTGGTGCCGCCCGGGTGGATTTCAGCCTGACTGCCACCACGGTCAACACCAGCCTCAATGCACCGCTGGTGCATGATATCGTCATCACCGATCTCAGCATCACCGGCGCGGCATTTCATGCCCAGAAACCGGTCGGCAAGCGGGATGATGAACTGATCATCCGCTTCCATGCCAACCTGCACAATGTTGATGTCGAACCGGTACTTCCCTGCGTGATCCGCTCGGTCAGCCCGACCAACGACAACCACATCAAATACGGTGTCCAGTTCACCGACCTTTCCCTGCTGGACACCCTTACCCTGCAGGGTCTGGTCTGCATGCGCGCCGTACGCAACTGATCCGGAGATCAGGCTTTTACACCCGGACCATACAGGTAGTGCGAAAACTGCGCGTAATCGCTGCTGACTGAACGGAACAGCTTGTCCAGACTCATGATGGCCTGTTCAACCAGATTGATGGCGATATAGGGATGCTCAACCTTCATGCGCTTGTACATGGCACGCGACAAACGCAAGACCTGGGTATCATCTGCCCGTGTCACCATGCGCACCGAACGGGCTCGCTTGTCAAAGAATGACATCATGCCCAACATTTCGCCCACGCCGGAGCGGACAATTTCATATTCGTTGTGTCCGTCCGGAATCACCAGGGCGATTTCGCCCTTGACGACAAAATACAGTTCATCACCCACATCACCGACGTCGGAAATCACGTCGTCCTTGTCAAAATGCAGCACGGCCAGATAGTGTAACAACGTGTTCACTTCAGCCACGGTCAGCGATTCGCACAGATACTGCTGGCTCAGGAACTGGGCGAGTTCAGCATGTTGCGCCAGTTGCGTCATGACCATTCCGGTTCTCCTTTTTCAATTGTCCGAGCCCTTCAGGGCTCTTCATCGACCTGCGCCGCCTTGTGCAGCATGCGCAAACCACCTGTCATGCCGGCAATGCGCTCGCGCAGACGCGCAAGCACGCCGGCCATGTCCTGTTCATCCGGCTCAAAGGGATAATGGCGATGCTGCATGCCTGCGCGTCGTTGCGGCATGCCTGCCAGGGCAGCCGCATCCAGCGTTACCAGCAGATCCCCCCAGACCAGATCGTCGCCATCCAGCACAGCCACAGGACCAGCACAGCCAGGCAATACTGCTGCCCGCACTTCCATCCAGCCGGCAGCCATTTCCTGGCTCAGCGCCAGTGCTTCGGCTGCCAGGCCATCCGGACGTCCGCTCAGAAAGACCACTCTGGCCGGACGTCGAAACCCCATTGAATGGTTGTGGATATTATCACCCATTGTCGCTTTCATTTGGCTTTTACAGATGACTGACACAATTTGCCAGCCACAAGATCCCATGTCTGCGGTAATATTGACGGAATTTCATCCTGTTGCATGCACCGTGCATTCCTTGCTGATTCCTATACTGCGCATCCTGTCCGACGGCAAGTTTCATTCCGGTACCAGCCTGGCGGCCAGTCTGGACGTTTCGCGGGCAACCGTGTGCAATGTCCTGAAACAGAGCGGGAATTTCGGCATCCGTCTGCACCGGATCCAGGGGCGTGGTTACCAGTTGCCGGAGCCTCCCGACTGGCTCGACGGATCCCTGGCCAGCCGGTATCTGCGCGGAAATGCCGCCGGTTTTCGCATCGAAACCGTTGATGAAACCACATCAACCAACACCGTTCTGCTCAAAACGGACGATCATAGCGCAACGCCACACTGCCTCGCTGCAGAAATCCAGACTGCTGGTCGCGGCAGACGCGGCAGACAATGGCATGCCAGCCTGGGCAGCAGTTTAACATGCTCCGTTCGCTGGCGCTCCAGCCTGGGCATGGCCGCACTCGCTGGCGCGAGCCTGGCAGCAGGCATTGCCACGCTGCGTGCCCTGCAGACATGCGGTATCGACGGCGCCCAGCTCAAATGGCCCAACGACATTCTCTGGCAGGACCGCAAACTGGCCGGCATCCTGACCGAAGTCCAGGGTGATGCGCTCGGCCCCTCCACGCTGGTGATCGGCATCGGCATCAATGTCCGCTTACCCGCCGACTTGCGGGCAGACATTGACCAGCCGGTTGCCGACCTCACCGAAATTGCCGGTCGACCGGTCAGCCGAAACCAGCTGCTGGGCGAACTGCTCAATGCCATTGCAGACGTACTGGATGAATTCGAACGCGCTGGCTTGGAAAACCTGCGTCACGAATGGACCCGGCTGCATGCCCATGAACAGCAGCGACTGGATGTCACGCTGGCAGATGGCCGTCTTGTCAGTGGCACGGCCAATGGCCTCAACGCAATCGGCGCGCTGATCATCAAACAGGCAGACGGAAATGACATTGCCATCAACACCGGCGATGTCCGGCGCGCCCGTCCACAGATGCCCGCGACCAGAGAGCGGGACTGAAACCATGCTGCTCGCCATCGATATCGGCAATACACGAATCAAATGGGGGTTGCACGATGGCAGCCAGTGGTTGCAGCTTGCTTTCACCAGCCAGGGACTGTCGCACATGCAGGCCGATCTTGCTGGTACGCCCCAACGCATCATGGTGAGCGATGTATCGGCCGACCGACTGTCCAGCCGGATAGCCGAACTGTTTCCCGGCCTGCCCTGCCATCAGGTGCAGTCATCCGCACAGGCTGGCGGCATCCGTAATCGGTACGACTGTCCCGAACAGTTGGGCAGTGACCGCTGGCTTGCCCTGATCGGCGCCCGCCACCTGGGTGCCCGCAGCGCAATCATCGTCAATGCCGGCACCGCACTGACGACCGACATTCTGCACAATGATGAGTTTCTGGGCGGCAGTATCACTCCAGGTTATCAGCTCATGCGTTCCGCCCTCGCTGCCCGCACCGGCTTGCCGGAAAGCGGACGGGCGGAACTGACCGGCTTTCCACGAGACACGCAGAGCGCATTATCAACTGGTTGCCTGAGCGCCCTGATGGGCAGCATTCACCACATGCAGGCCACACTGACCTTGCAAACCGGCACATCTGCCGACATCTGGCTTTCCGGAGGTGACGCTCCGTTGCTGCTGCCCTGGCTGGCCTGCCGCCACGAACCGCACCTGGTCCTGGAAGGTCTGCTCAAACTGGCTGATGAGGTATTGCCATGCGATTGCTGATCATTCTGCTGGTGATTGCCAATCTGCTGATCTTGCTGCGCATTCTGGTATCGCAGGAACCCACTTCGCCAGTCGCGCACGAATTTCATCCTGAACGGGTGTTGATTGTCAGTCGGGCGGGCATAACTGGCCATTCGGCTGCCGGTGCAACCTCGCCACCAGCCAACCCGGACGCATCGGCCAGCCAGACCAAACCAGCCGCCACACATCCATCGACAAACAACACCAGCGTATCCCCGCCGCGGGCCAGCAACACACCGGCAACCCAACACAGTCCGGACAACCCGGTTGCGGCAAATGACAAACCTGCGGCAGACGTGCACGCAACCAGCAGCTCCAGTCCCCCCCCCAGCGCTGCCGAAGTGGCTGCTGCCGCATCCGCTGCGGCCCAGGCTGCCGGTTCAGCGCCACCAGCACCCCACAAACCGGAAAAGCCAGCCGAGAAGCCCTCCTCGCCGGTCTGCCTGAGTCTCGGCCCTGTACCGGCAGCCAGCACCGCCGAAGCCCAGACGCGCCTCAATGCCATGCTGCTGGGCGACCGGCTGGTATCTCGCGACAACGCACCGGCGCATGGCCCGTACTGGATTTATCTGCCTCCCCTGGCCAGCAAGCAGGCTGCCGATGACAAGGTGGCGCAACTGGAAAAAGCCGGTATCAAGGATGTCAGCGTGATTCGCAACGGGCCATGGAAAAACGCATTGTCTCTTGGCGTTTTCGCCAAGGAAGATGCGGCCGCCCGCCGGGCAGACAGTCTGAAAAAACAGGGGATTCCAGTGCAGATTGAAGCACATGGCGCGGATCGCAGTTTCATTCTGAAAAAACTGTCTGCCAGGGAACAGAATAACGCCATCCAGATCGCCCATGATCTCGGACTTGCCAGTCTGCGCGTGATTTCCTGCCAGGGAGAACCCTGACATGCCGGAACTGCCAGAAGTCGAAACCACCAGACGCGGACTGCTGCCGCATGTTGTCGGACGGCAGATCCGCCATATCATTGTGCGCAATGCCCGCTTGCGCTGGACAGTCAGCAACGAACTGATCGGCGCCGTTCGCGGACAGCCGGTCCTGTCGCTCGAAAGACGGGCCAAATACCTGTTGCTCGGGCTGCCGGAAGGTAGCGTGATTCTCCACCTTGGCATGTCCGGCAGCCTGCGTGTGATCCATGCCCAGGAACCGGCTGGCGTACATGACCATGTCGATTTTGTGCTGGACAATGCCACAGCCATCCGCCTGCGCGACCCGCGCCGTTTCGGTGCGGTACTCTGGCATCCCGACCCTCCGGACACCCATCCACTGCTGGCCGGACTGGGCCCCGAACCGCTGGATGGCGATCTGGCCGGCACGCTCTGGCAGATCAGTCGCAGTCGGGCTGCCATCAAGACCGTGCTGATGGACAGTCGCCGCATTGTCGGCATCGGCAATATTTACGCCAATGAATCGCTTCACCACGCCGGCATTTCACCCTGGCGACAGGCCAGTCTGCTTGACCGGCATGACTGCGAGAAACTGGCCGCCAGCATCCGCACCATACTGGAAAACGCCATTGCCGCTGGGGGCAGCAGCCTGCGGGATTTTGTCGGTGCCGACAGCAAACCAGGCTATTTCCAGCAAACTTATGCCGTTTATGGCAGAACAGGACTCGACTGCCCGGTTTGCCACACCCCTGTCTCCCAGCAGCGCATGCAGCAACGCAGTACATTCTGGTGCACGAAATGTCAAAAATGATCCCCAAATCAACGTGATTTGCAGTATATTCGTGACATTGACCAGCCTGTCCCGCATTTTAACGAAATCCGGAAGGCGGGTGATCTGCCATATCGATAGAGAGAGCACATGTCTGACCAGCAGTTGAGAGAACAATTTGCCCTGTACAGCCAATGGCGTTCGAATCTGACAGAACAGATCAATCGCTATCGCAACTGGCTGAATACAGAAGAAATTGGCGACAGGCAAACCGACTTGCGCCTGGAACTGCTGGCAGACCGGCTGGCAGATGACAAGCTGACTGTGGCTTTTGTGGCGGAATTTTCGCGTGGCAAATCCGAGCTGATCAATGCGATTTTTTTCGCGGACTACAAAAGCCGCCTGCTCCCCTCGACCAGCGGACGCACCACCATGTGTCCGACCGAGCTGCTCTACGATCCCGCCATGCCACCGTCAGTGCGCCTGCTGCCCATCACCACCCGGTCCACCAGCGTCAGTATCAGCGAATACAAACGCTATCCCGACCAGTGGACCACATTCCCGCTCGACATCCATTCTGCGGAAGCCATGCAGCAGGTGCTCGCCAGAGTCAGCGAAACGGAACGGGTCAGCGGCCAGCAGGCCGAAGTCTACGGTTTGTTCAATCCGGAAGATCCGGATGCCTCGCTCAATCTCAAACCGGATGGGCTGGTGGAAATTCCCCGCTGGCGACATGCCATCATCAATTTCCCCCATCCACTGCTTCAGCAAGGACTGGTGATTCTGGACACGCCCGGTCTGAACGCCATTGGCACTGAACCGGAACTCACATTCAACCTGCTGCCAAACGCCCATGCCGTGATTTTTCTGCTGGCTGCCGATACCGGCGTGACTCGCTCAGATCTGGACATCTGGCGCAGTTACGTGATCAATCGCCAGGGCAATCACCGTGGTCATCTGATCGTTCTGAACAAGATCGATGGCCTGTGGGACGATCTCAAGTCGGACAGCGAAATCAATGCCGAGATCAACCGCCAGATTGGCAGTTGCGCCGACATGCTCGGTGTTCCGCCGGATCGCATCTATCCACTGTCGGCGCAGAAGGCCCTGCTGGCCAAAATCAGTGAGGATGAAGCACTGCTGGCTCGCAGCGGTCTGCCCAGACTCGAAGTTGCCCTGAGCGAACAGCTGATTCCAGCCAAACAGGACATCGTGCGTGACAACACGGGCAACGAAATCGAAGACCTGGTCACTCACTCGCATCAGCTGCTGCAGGGCCGCATGCGCGGAATTGATGAACAACTGGAAGAACTGGTCAGCCTGCGTGGCAAGAACGAAGAAGTCGTTCACCACATGATGCTGAAGGTAGAAGAAGAAAAGGCCAGCTTTGAACGTGGACTGATCCAGTTCCACGCCCTGCGCCGGGTTTTTTCGCAGCACTCCAACCAGTTGTTTTCCCATCTTGGCATGGAAAAACTGCGCAATGAGGTCAAGAACACCCGCCTGGCAATGGAACAGAGTCATTTCACCAGCGGCATGCAAAGCGCGATGAACGATTTCTTTCAGCGCGTCAGGCAGAACATCACCCAGTCGAGCGAAACCATTGATGAAATCCGCGAGATGATGTCTGCCATGTACCGGAAATTCCGTCTGGAACATGGTCTGACAGAAATCACGCCCCCCAGTTATTCCACGCTGAAGTACCAGAAGGAAATGGAGCGGCTGGAAGACAGTTACAACACCCACTTCAACACGCTTTATAACCTGCTGACCAACGAACAGTACACCCTGACGGCAAAGTTTTTTGAAACCCTGGCCAGTCGCGTTGTTGATCTCTACGAAACGGCCAACCGCGAGGCCGAAGGCTGGCTGAAGGCTGTCATGTCACCCATGGAATCACAGGTTCGCGAACATCAGATGCAATTGCGGCGGCGACTGGAAAGCATCAAGCGCATCCACAGGGCCAGCGAAACCCTGGAAGAACGCATCACCGAGCTGGAAGACATGAAAGCCGCCATCGCCAAACAGATCGCGGAACTGCAACGCCTGCACGCCCGGATCAGCGAAGCGCTGCAATCACCGCACACGCTGGATCAGGCCGCCTGATCGCAGCCTGCGCGGGTCGTTTTCCTGCCAGGTTCAGTCCTGGTACACCACCTGTCCGCTCACCAGGGTATAACGAACCCTGCCCTGCACTTCGTAACCGGAGAAGGGCGTGTTCTTGCCTTCGCTTTTCAGACTGGCCGGTGTGACTTTCCACCACGCCTGAGGATCAAGAATACAAAGATCGGCCAGACCACCATCCACCATGCGACCGCAGGTTTTGCCCAGAATGCCGGCCGGCCGGCTGGTCACACAGGCCAGCGCGGATGCCAGTGGCAAACCGCTGACCTGCGCCCATTTCAGCGCCAGCGGCAGCAACAGTTCCACCCCGGTGGCTCCTGGCTCGGTCTCGCCAAATGGCAGCTGTTTGGCATCATCATCAACTGGCGTATGGTCGGAACACAGGGCATCGATGGTGCCATCGGCAAGTCCACGCACAATCGCATCGCGATCACGCTGGCTGCGGAGAGGCGGAACCAGATGCAGATTTGGGTCAAAATAACCAAGATCCATTTCGGACAGGTGCAGGTGCTGGATGCTGACATCGCAACTGACTGGCAACCCTTCGGCCTTGGCCTGACGCACCATTTCAATGGCTTCTGCCGTGGACAGCCTGCACAGGTGCACTCTGGCGCCGGTTTCGCGCATCAGCAGCAGAATGGTCATCACCGCTACCGTTTCGGCGGCAGACGGAATGCCGGGCAAGCCCAGCCTGGAAGACACCAGTCCGTCATGAGCCACGCCACCCCGCGCCAGCCAGTTGTCCTGCGGTCGCAGCCAGATGGTAAAACCGAAGGTCGCTGCATATTCGAGCGACCTCATCAGCACCTGGGTATCGACCAGCGGAAAATCAGCCTGTGAAAACCCCACGCAGCCGGCATCGTACAGTTCGGCCATTTCGGTCAGCCGTTCACCTGCCAGCTTCTGGGTCAGCGCTCCGAGCGGATACACATGCAGCCGGTTGAGGTTTCTGGCACGGAACTTGAGCATTTCCACCAGCCCGGTTTCATCCAGCGGCGGACTGGTATCCGGCGGACAAGCCAGTGATGTGACGCCGCCTGCACAGGCAGCCAGCATTTCGGATTCCAGCGTGGCGCGGTATTCGTTGCCCGGTTCGCGCAGGCGCACCGCCAGGTCTACCAGTCCGGGCATGACGATCAGACCTTCTGCATCGATGGTCTGATTGGGCTGAAAATCCGCAGGCATTTCGCCCATGGCAACAATTCTTCCGGCCGCCACGCAGATATCGCCAACCCGGTCCAGTCCGGATGCCGGATCAATCATGCGTCCCTGTCTGATGTGGATTTTCATTCTAGTTTCCTGCCAACATGCTCATCACGGCCATGCGCACGGCAATGCCATAAGTGACCTGGGGAAGAATCACCGACTGTTGTCCATCCGCCACTGCCGAATCAATTTCGATGCCGCGGTTCATCGGCCCCGGATGCATGACAATCGCATCTGGTTTGGCATGCGCCAGTTTTTGCGGGGTCAGTCCGTAATAGCGGAAATATTCCTGCGGACTCGGCAAACGTGCGCCCCGCATCCGTTCATTCTGCAGGCGCAGGATGATGACCACATCCACACCTTTCAGGCCCTGGGCCAGGTCATGAAATACCTGCACACCCATCTGGCTGATACCGACCGGCAGCAATGTCCGGGGCGCGATCACCCGCACTTCGGGCACGCCCAGCGTGGTCAGGGCGTGGATCTGGGAACGCGCCACCCGTGAATGCAACACATCGCCCACGATCGCCACGCAAAGGTTATGGAATTCGCCCTTGTACCGGCGAATGGTGAACATGTCCAGCAGACCCTGTGTCGGATGTGCGTGTCTGCCATCCCCCGCATTGATCACGTGAATGTGCGGCGCAACATGGCGGGCGATCATGTGTGCGGCACCCGATTGCGCATGCCGGACGACAAACATGTCTGCCTGCATGGCCGACAGATTATCCACCGTATCGAGCAGGGTTTCGCCCTTGCTCTGACTGGAAGCACTGATATTCAGATTGATCACATCGGCAGAAAGCCGTTTTGCGGCAATTTCGAACGTGGTGCGAGTGCGTGTGGACGGTTCAAAAAACAGGTTGAAAATGGCTTTGCCGCGCAACAGCGGCACCTTGCGGACTTCCTGGTCATTCACCGCCACGAAACCTTCTGCCGTATCCAGTATTCTGGTCAGCAGACTGCTTGGCAATCCATCGATGGTCAGTAAATGGCGCAGACTTCCGTCTGCGTTCAACTGGGGGTTTTCACTCATGCAACATCTACCAGTCTGAGTTGGAGTCCGCCATGTTCTTCACGGACCAGATGAATATGTTTGCCCTGCGGCACATGCACGCCTACGCCGGCATAATCTGCTGCGATCGGTAACTGACGGTCTCCCAGGCGGTCAATCAGCACCGCCAGCCGAATACGGTTCGGCCGGCCGTAATCAAACAGGGCATTCATGGCCGCCCTGACCGAACGGCCGGTGTACAGAACATCGTCAACCAGCAGGATATCGCGTCCCTCGACCTCGAACGGCAGGTGAGTTGGACGGATATGATCGTGCAGACCACGCTGGCCAAAATCATCCCGGTAAAACGAAATGTCCAGGCTACCATGCGGCATGGCCGGGTCCAGCAACGGATGCAGACGCTCCGCCGCCCAGACTCCGCCTGTATGCATTCCGACCAGTACGGAATCGGCTGTGAGGTGCGGCCGGATGATGTCTGCCATTTCGCTTATCAAAGCTTCGGCGTCAGGCAAGTTCATGCGCATGCTCCGGTTCGTCAAAATAGTGCTGCAGTATCAGGCGCGCGGCCATCTGGTCCAGGACCGGTTTCTGACGCCGGCCGCGCAGTCCGGTATCTTCGAGTTCGGTTGCAGCGGCGACGGAACTGTATCGCTCATCCATCCAGACCACCGGCAGGTCAAACCGGCCACGCAACCGGTTGCCAAATTTGCGACAGGCAGCCGCCATTTCATGCGGTCGTCCGTCGTCATGGGCAGGCATGCCGATCACCGCCAGCACAGGACGCCACTCGGCAACCAATTCGCCAATGCGGGCAAAACGTGCGGCTGTGGCTTCTTCGTTGATCGTCACCAGGGGGTGCGCCATGCGCAGCTCCAGGTCCCCGACCGCCACACCAAGCCGGACCAGACCAAAATCGAAACCCAGCACGCTGCCGCGCTGGCTATCAGGCATGTCCTGCGCTTTCGGACAAACTGGCGTAATCAACGCCCAGCAAGTGCGTTGCCGCTGTCAGGCGGTCTTCCGCCGGAAGATCGAAAATCACCTGCGCATTGCCCTGTACAGTCAGCCAGGCGTTCTGGGTGATTTCTTCCTCCAGCTGACCGGCAGTCCACCCGGCATAGCCAAGCGCCACCATGATTCGCTGCGGACCGCCACCAGCTGCCAGTGCATCGAGAATGTCGCGGGATGTCGTCAGCGCGATGTCATTGCCAACAGCGAGGGTCGATTGCCAGTCACCAACAGGCGCATGAAGCACAAAGCCGCGTCCGGTTTCAACCGGACCGCCAAAATAGAGCGGCCGTTCGGCCAGTTCGTCGTCGCTGGTTTCCACACCGATCTGGGCAAACAGTTCGGACATGCGCATGTCGATTGGTCGATTGACAATCAGACCGAGCGCACCATCTTCGTCATGTTTGCAGATGTAGGTCAGCGTACGCACAAAACGGGAATCTGCCATGCCAGGCATGGCGATCAGGAAATGTCCGGTCAGGTCGATGGTCTGCATGACTCAATTGTAACGGCAGCGGTGCGATTGCACAATTTTCCACTGCAGCGGGTGATGTGATTACCGGGAAAGGAGCGCCGCAGGAACAGGCCGGTGCAACAGTGTTTGCGCAGTGTCCGGAGCGGCCCGCACGGACATTGCCGGTCACTGGCGGATTATCCTGCGCCTGTCTTGCCCTGCAATCCGGCCATGCCTTCACGCAGGCTGTACACACCCTGCACTTGTGGCAGGTTAACCAGATCGCAAGCTTCGCAGGAACGGTGGCCGCTGCGGCAGACGAAGACCAGCGGCTGACCGGCACGGGCTACCTGACTAACCTGACCGACAAAATCGGGATTCGGCTCCCAGTCCGGCATGTAGATCGGAATCTGACGGGCGCCGGGCAGACTGCCGTTTTCTTCACGCTCGTAATCAAACCGGACATCCACCACAACGGCGTCAGGATATCGCCTGACCAGATCCACAAATTCTTCGGCACTGATTTCCATTCTCTTCCTTTGGTCCATCGACACCTGCGCGAACCCTGTCTGCATTCTAACAAAACCATGTGTTTTTGTAAGCAAACTGTAATTCAGGTATCGGCCGGATTCAGTGTTATGATATGTCTCTCCAGCGTATCGTTCCAGTGTAGCAAATTCATGCCTCAACCTGCCAGCGATCCACAGATTGCCTCCATGCGACTACCCCCGCATTCGGTAGAAGCCGAACAATCCGTGCTGGGCGGCCTGCTGCTGGACAACAGCGCTTGGGATCGCATCGCAGACGTGGTGAGTTATCATGATTTCTATCGTCATGACCACCGGCTGATTTACCAAAGCATCAGCAAGCTAATCGATCAGGGCCGGCCAGCCGATGTCATCACCACCGGCGAGGCTCTCGAAAACCTTGGCGAACTGGCCACCGTCGGCGGCTTGCCCTATCTGGTCGCACTGGCACAAAACACGCCATCATCGGCAAATATCAAGCGTTATGCTGAAATTGTCCGCGAACGCGCCATCTTGCGCAAACTCGCGGAAGTCGGCAGCGAAATTGCTGAATCTGCGTACCAGCCCACAGGCCAGTCGCCCAATGAGCTGCTGGATCAGGCGGAAAAAAAGATTTTCGATATCGCCGAAGCCGGCGCCCGCAAACAGAATGGCTTTCTGGAACTGAAGCCGCTGCTGAGCTCCCTGGTCGACCGCATCGATGAGCTGTTCAGCCGCGACAACCCGAGCGACATTACCGGCATTCCTACCGGCTATGTCGACCTGGACCGCAAAACCGCCGGACTGCAACCGGGCGACCTGATCATTGTTGCCGGTCGCCCCTCGATGGGCAAAACCGCCTTCTCGATCAACATTGGCGAAAACGTCGCCATCGAATCTGGCCTGCCGGTCGCCATCTTTTCGATGGAAATGGGCGCATCCCAACTGGTCATGCGTATGCTTGGTTCAGTCGGCAAGCTGGACCAGCAGCGACTGCGCACTGGACAGTTGCAGGACGACGACTGGTCCCGCCTGACCTATGCGCTTGGCAAACTCAACGAGGCACCTGTCTTCATCGATGAAACGCCAGCACTGAATGCACTGGAAGTCCGCGCCAGAGCTCGTCGGCTGTACCACCAGTGCGGCAAGCTGGGCCTGATCATCATCGACTACCTGCAACTGATGTCGAGCATCAGCGCGGGCGAAAACCGCGCCACCGAAATATCCGAAATCTCGCGTTCTCTCAAGGCACTGGCCAAAGAGCTCAACGTGCCGATCATCGCGCTGTCACAGCTGAACCGCTCCCTTGAACAGCGCACGGACAAACGGCCGGTAATGTCAGACCTGCGCGAATCCGGCGCCATCGAGCAAGATGCGGACGTTATCCTGTTCATATACCGCGACGAGGTCTACAACAAAGACAGTCCGGACAAGGGCATGGCCGAAATCATTATCGGTAAACAGCGTAACGGCCCCATCGGAATGGTCAAACTGACATTCGTGGGCGCCAACACACGCTTTGAAAACCATGCCGGCTCCACCTGGGACCCACACAATTCATGAGCCGTCCGATCAGTGCCCGCATTGACACCGCTGCACTGCGGCATAACCTGAAGGTGATCCGCCAGCACAGCGGGAGAGCTCGCACCATGGCTGTGGTCAAGGCGAATGCTTACGGACATGACCTGCTCACAGCTGTCAAAGCACTCAACGAAGCCGACGGTTTTGCCGTGGCCAGCATCGAAGAAGCCCTGCAGATCCGGCAGACCGGCTGGACAAAGCCGATTTTGCTGCTGGAAGGCATTTTTTCCGAGGCAGAGTTGCCCTTGTGTCGCCAGCACTGGCTGTCCATGGTTGTCCACAACAGGCAGCAGCTGGATTTTCTGCAACATGCGGGCAGCGCCCCCTTGCCGCCGCTATTCATCAAACTGAACAGCGGCATGAACCGGCTTGGATTCACGCCGGCAGATTTTGACTCTGCCCTGCACAGCCTGCGCCAGCTGCCAGGTATCACAGAAATCAGCCTGACCAGCCATTTTGCCACGGCAGATGCACCTGCCGGCATTCATCAGCAGATGCAGGTCATCAACGCCGTCTTTGCCGGCCTGCCCTATCCAAAAAGCCTGGCCAATTCTGCCGCCATTTTCCGCCATCCGGACAGCCATGCCGACTGGGTGCGCCCCGGCATTGCCCTGTACGGGGCATCGCCGTTTTCCGACTGCACCGGCGCCCAGCTGGGCTTGCGACCGGTCATGACGTTGACCAGCCGCATCATCGCAGTCCAGACCTTGCAACCCGGCGATGCCCTGGGTTACGGACAGCTCTGGCTGGCTGACCGCCCATCACGGGTCGGCGTGGTGGCCTGCGGCTATGCCGATGGCTACCCGCGTCACGCCACAACCGGCACCCCCATCTGGATTGCCGGCCACAAAACCCGGACCCTTGGGCGCGTTTCCATGGACATGCTGTTTACCGATCTGACCGATCTGCCCGCCACGGTTGGCCTGGGCGCGGAAGTGATCCTGTGGGGCGAACAGCAGCCTGTAGAACAGGTTGCCAGCGCTGCGGGCACCATCAGCTATGAACTGCTGTGCGCACGGGCGCCACGGGTTAATCCCACCATCGTCTGAAACCGTTAGCACTCACCAGGCCGACAAACCTTCACAGCTTTTCCAGAAATGAAAAGCGCCCCGAAGGGCGCTTTTCTGATGGTCCGTGCGGACCACGAAGCATCGTACCTGGCTTATTTGGCAGCAGGTGCAGCAGCTGCAGGAGCAGCAGCTGCAGGAGCAGCGGCGGCAGGAGCAGCTGCAGGAGCGGCAGGCTCAGGCGGCACGAAGTGGGCACCACCGGCATTGGCCATGTAGGCAATGGCGCGCTTGATTTCGAGATCGGTCAGATCCGGATTACCGCCACGGGCAGGCATGTTGTTGAAACCATGCAAAGCGTGATCGATAAGGGTGTCGTAACCTTTCTTGATACGGGGAGCCCAGTCAGCCTTGTTGCCAAACTTCGGCGCGCCCAGGGCACCTGGTGTGTGACATGCAGTACAGACGGCATTGAACACCTGCTCGCCGGTCATGTCGACGTGAACTGCACTGGCATCCACAATCTTGAGGTCACCGACAGGTTTGATACGGGCTTCGACAGCAGCCGGTTCGTTGGACAGCGGCTCGGCCGAATCATGCCGTTGCTGGATGTGCACCACCATGATGACAATCAGAATGATTGCCAGCAGCGGCGCAAACAGGCCCCCCAAAAGAGCACCAACAAACTGGACTGGCGTTGTCTTACCCATCTTGACGTGATTATCGCTCATCGTTGCACCCTGTGTTATGGAAATGGAGTATTATGAAAGTGGAATTCCAGATTAACTTGCCGATTATAACCTCAAAAATCCAATTCCAAAAGCCCCACCATCATCACGAGCTCTGGACGTGACCGTCTAAATTCGCTATGCTTTCACCTCTCGCGCCCGTAGCTCAGCTGGATAGAGTGTTGGTTTCCGAAGCCAAAGGTCACAGGTTCGACTCCTGTCGGGCGCGCCATAAAATCAATGACTTACGTGATTTTTGCCTGTTGATAACCTGTGGATAAGTGACGAAAAAAATTTCTCAC
Organism: Pseudomonadota bacterium; assembly: GCA_021845925.1. Lineage (GTDB taxonomy): Bacteria > Pseudomonadota > Gammaproteobacteria > Burkholderiales > Sulfuriferulaceae > Sulfuriferula. The sequence goes on along the minus strand of JAJZUW010000002.1, from coordinate 216,180 downwards.
TGTCCCAAGGGTGTCCCAAATATCCCAGAGTGGACAAGGCTTGACGGGGTGATTGTCGCGTGAGTGTCCCAAATAGAGCAAATTCCTGACATTTCGCTGCCATAAACTAGGCAGAATGAACTATGTTGGTCGCAACCCATTCTTTTTCAGGGACGATCGCAATGCAGCCCCCCTCTTCGTGAGAAAATTCTACTTCTATCCCCAACTTTTTGCAGGGGGGATTACCCCCACGGGCGTGGGGAACACCATTTGTGGCTGCCAACGTCCCGGTATCCCCGCGGTTCATCCCCACGGGCGTGGGGAACACTTTTTCTGCGTCAGACGATGAGTAAATAAATGCGGTTCATCCCCACGGGCGTGGGGAACACCTCGGTCAATGTCGGTCAGCTGTGGGTGGCATCGGTTCATCCCCACGGGCGTGGGGAACACTACCCCGATGATTGCATGAATACCCTGTATCTGCGGTTCATCCCCACGGGCGTGGGGAACACGGGGAAGATGGGAAACCCGACAAGATTAGACGCGGTTCATCCCCACGGGCGTGGGGAACACTTTGCAGGGCATGACGCGAGTTGGATGCATGCCGGTTCATCCCCACGGGCGTGGGGAACACCGGAAATTTTTGGATATCCACATTTTGGTACGCGGTTCATCCCCACGGGCGTGGGGAACACATCTTTTCGTGTTCTTTGACCATTTTTTCGTTCGGTTCATCCCCACGGGCGTGGGGAACACTCGATGCTACTGTCTGAGAGTTATTCACAGTCCGGTTCATCCCCACGGGCGTGGGGAACACGAAAGGGCGGTATTGTCCCGTCCCGGCAATGACGGTTCATCCCCACGGGCGTGGGGAACACAATCCAGCAGCACTTATCGCGCTCAATCAACGCCGGTTCATCCCCACGGGCGTGGGGAACACCGAGATCATCGCGTCAGCTATTTCTGCGCATTCGGTTCATCCCCACGGGCGTGGGGAACACGCGCCATTTGAATAGAATCTGGCTACAGAGTGCGGTTCATCCCCACGGGCGTGGGGAACACTTTATAACCACCTGACATTTGCATAATGATTCCGGTTCATCCCCACGGGCGTGGGGAACACTTCGGATCTTCAAACCAGTCAGCACCGGCTGTCGGTTCATCCCCACGGGCGTGGGGAACACACATCCGCATAATGTCTACCTGATCGAACCGCCGGTTCATCCCCACGGGCGTGGGGAACACTGGTGTGGCTTGGAGTCAGCTTAATCCAATGCCGGTTCATCCCCACGGGCGTGGGGAACACGCGCTTTAACTCATCGTAGAACGGCGTCATGGGCGGTTCATCCCCACGGGCGTGGGGAACACGCTTTATTTCGTCTGGGCGCGTCGAAACAGCCCGGTTCATCCCCACGGGCGTGGGGAACACCTGTCGCCCTGATCCTCTGCCGACATCCGGTCCGGTTCATCCCCACGGGCGTGGGGAACACGGGCGATCAAACGGCCATGCGCGAGGCGTGATCGGTTCATCCCCACGGGCGTGGGGAACACGGTCGGGAATTCCAGCCCGGCCAGCGCGGCGGCGGTTCATCCCCACGGGCGTGGGGAACACGCCGTTGCTGATTGTGCCTGTACCGATTTCCGCGGTTCATCCCCACGGGCGTGGGGAACACCACCTTGCCCGATCTGATGCGCTCTTTCGCGGCGGTTCATCCCCACGGGCGTGGGGAACACTCAACGTCAGCCATTCCGGCCAGAATATTGGCCGGTTCATCCCCACGGGCGTGGGGAACACCTTCTCAGGAATTGCAAGGCTACGTCAAATCGCGGTTCATCCCCACGGGCGTGGGGAACACACTAATTCTATCCCCATGAAAAACAAAAGTTTTTCATGGGGATAGAAAATCACCGATTTTCGACTAAAAAATCCGAATCAGCAGTCGGTATTTTACGGATTGTTAAAGAACTTGGCCATCATCTTCCAAAGGCAAAAACGATACCAGTTTTGCACCGTCCATTTCCAGAGGAATGCGCCGATTCTTGCCAATCGTCATAAAATCGAAACCGGCTTCGTTATTGGTCTTCCATGCCATCACGGCGTTCCCTTCCTCTATCCCTTCCACCGTCTGGCTCCAGATATAATCCCGAACTTTTGCCGAATAATTCCCGACATAAACGCCCGCCCGGATTTCCAGCAACCATATCGCCATCCGCCCCCTGAGACGGGGCGGTGCGTTTTCAAGAACGATGACCAGCATCGCCCAAGCTCTCTGGATTAGGAATGGCTGGCGCTACCGCTTCTTCCGGTGCGGTTGGCGGACTGATCTCGCCTGCCGCAAGTATTTCCTCGATGCCGGGAATAATGCGTTCGAGCAGGCGCGTCTCTCTAAAAATATCGCGGCACGCCAAGCGTACCTGTTGCTCAGGATTATGTGGGTTCTTCGAGGCAATCTTGAATGCGACCGGCACAACCGTCTCAAACTTATAAATATCCGCCACATCGTACACAAATGACAACGGCTTACCTGTGTGGATAAACCCTATCGCAGGCGCATACCCTGCCGCCAGCACTGCCGCTTCTGTCACGCCGTACAAACAGGCCGTAGCGGAAGAAAGACAGCGATTGGGAAGATCGCCTTTATCCCAATCAGTCGTGTCGTAGTTGCGCGCATTCCATTCCACCCCATACTTCTTAGCGATCAATTTGTAAGTTTCGCGCACGCGCGCACCCTCGATACCGCGCAACTGCTCCACACTGCGCCGCTCAGGTGGCTCCTCGCCAAAGCGGATAGCGTACATCTTGCGCACCACCTTGAGCCGTAAACTGTCGTCCAGGGCAAGTTTTGCCTGATAAAGCAGGCGATCAGCACGTGCTCCGCCGGGTTGTCCGGAAGAATATAAGCGCACACCCGCCTCTCCAACCCAAACGAGCAAGGTTCCGACCCGAGCAGCCAGAGCAGCCGCGGCATGGGACACCCGCGTTCCTGGTTCGAGCATCAGGCAGGCCACGCCACCTACTGGAATATGGGTACGCACACCGGACTTGTCCACCACCACAAACGCACCATCCAGCACATCGAGATGCCCCCTCTCGATGAAAAGAACGGAAAGCCGTTCCTTGATGGCGATGGGTTTGAGCGAGGGAAGAAGACCGGCCATTGTTTTATATTCTGCGGTTATGTTTCTGTTTCACCTGCCGCGCCCAACTCCCGCTCGATCTGCTCAATACTCGGCAGACTGGTTTGCAGTTCCTTGGGCAAAGATTCAATAAGCTGGTATTCGGCCACGCCAATCGGCTTATTGGTATCGCGCAGCGAATATTCGGCCACCACGCGGTTCTGGGTCTTGCACAGCAGCAGGCCGATTGTCGGATTATCGTGCTCGGATTTCACCTGCGAATCCACTGCACTCAGGTAGAAGTTGAGTTGCCCGGTGTGCTCTGGCTTGAACGCTCCGGCCTTCAGTTCCACCACCACATAGCAACGCAGCTTCAGATGATAGAAAAGCAAGTCAATAAAAAAATCGTCGCCGCCCACCTCGATATGCACCTGCCGCCCGACGTAAGCGAAGCCCGCACCGAGTTCCAGCAGAAAGCGCGTAATGTGCTGAATGATGGCGGATTCGATCTCGCGCTCGTCGGCCTCCTTGCCCACCCCAAGGAAGTCGAACAGATATGGATCTTTCAACGTGTTGCGAGCAAGGTCGGACTGTGGAGCGGGTAGCTGCTCTGCAAAATTGGTAACCGCCTTGCCTTCACGTTCCAGCAGCCGTGTCTCGATATGGATATTCAGCACATTGCGCGACCAGCCGTACTGGATGGCACGCTGGGCATATCCCATGCGCATTTGGGGATTTTTTAGCTTGGTAAGCAGCACCAAATTATGTCCCCAAGGCAATTGTCCAACAAGCTGTTGGACAATTGCCTCATCCGGCCACGCACCAGCAAAAGCGCGCATGTACATCAAGTTGGCACGAGAAAAACCCTTCATCTCAGGAAAGGCGACTCGCAAATCATGCGCCAATCGCTCAATCACCTTCGCTCCCCAGGCTTGCTGCGCTTGACGCTCCAGAATATCACGCCCGATCTGCCAATAGAGCAACAGCAACTCGCGGTTCACCGCCAGCGCGGCACGTTGCTGGGCAGTGTGGATGCGAGTCTTCAACTCGGCCAGCCAATCGGCATAGCCGCTGGGCACCTGGGCAAGGGCAGCGGGCATGTCGGATTGCAGGTTGCTGTCAGGCCATGCTTCCGGGTTTACTATTTTTTTGCTCATGCAGTTTCCTCGTTGGGATAGTCTTCAGATTCTGCGTACCAAGAGCAGGCCGCAGCCGAAGCCCTTTGCTGGGCCGACACCATTTTCTAGAAGCGATGCAAGCACAACTGGTTCAAGCACCCTAATCACGCCCTCGAAAGTGACTGCTGCCAGTTTGCCGCCTCTGTTGCCTTTACGAAAGTGAATGGGCGCATGGGGCAATATGCTGGCGGCTTCAATTTCACCCGCGTTGGCGAGCTTGCGAGCGATCCATTCGCGTTGATCTTCTTCCTTGATTATCGGTACGCGGCATTTCTCTGACTGCTTCCCCGGCTTGGTTTCACGTTGCGCGTCGGTGATAGTTTTGACAGGGTTCGCGGTAAGCAAAAAAGCCAGGCGCTGACCCGCAGCGGGCTGTGGCTGAAACTCACGCGTGCCGACAACAACTAAACCCGATGCAGCTTCTGGCGCGCGCCTTGATTGCACCAGCAAACGTGCCGGGCGACCTGTCGGATTATCTTCAATCCGAAACAAAAACCCCTGACGCGATTCTTCCCCGTTGCTACGGGTTTCTCTCTGTTCCCCGGGAAACAAGCGCCACAACTGGCGATGGAAATTGTATGGATTACAGGCGAATTCCCACGGAATTTCGACACGGCTCAGGAACATGGTGCCTCCTTATGAACATATACCTGCCGCGTGCCGAATTGCCGATGATGTCCATGCATGGGAACGTCACGTATACGTAGCGGTTGTGCGGAAATCAAATCACCTTCGGCATAGATGAGGCCACCAATTGGCAGCACAGTCGCCAAAGCAGCTTTCGCATCATTGGCTTCGATAGCATTACCTTCAAGCAATGGTCTCGTAATGGGGCATGACCTCCGTCCCAACACAGGGGTGTAACATGGGCGGCGTAAAGCGTCGGCAATGGTTTCCAATGCCAGCGTTGCATCCGGCTTTGCGCCGATAGCGACAGTGAATGACGCATCGAACAGATATTCGCGCCGCGACACCACGGGATTTTTATTGGCAGAGCCATCCACCTTGCGGGCGGCAATTACGGTGTGAAAATCTGGAAGTTTCACAGCAGCTTTCGGCATGGGGTTTTCCGCATCCGGACGCCGTACCGCCCGATCTACGCGCACCGTGAATTCGACACTCGCTGCCAATTGTTCCAAACCTGTGTGGTCGCGTCGGTCTATGCCAAGACAAGCACCAAGCAATCCCAATAAGCCGCTGCGTGTGGGAAATAAATTGGATGGACGAAAATCTTCAAAGGTATGCGTGCCCCACGCCTGCATGGGGCCGTCCAGCCGTAAGATGAGATAGTGCGACATGGCTGGCTCCTTATGCTTTCCCGCCGCTAGCAATCCAGTCTTCCATCGTCTTGAGCGAATCCAGCGCGGGCTTATCGCCCAGTTTGATTCCATCTTCCACCGCAAAAGCGCGCGCCTGTTCGTCCAAGCTATAAGCATGGTTCATCCGCACCCAGTAGTCAGCCAGTGTATGGATTGATGGCTTGAGAAAACCAGCCTCTTTGTAATCACGTTTCACCGGCTGCTCAAACGCATTGGCGAGCGAAATAGGCTGATCGGAAAAACTGACCACAGCGAAGTCCGCCAGATTATGCGCAGCGAAAGATTGCTGCTTTGCACTCGGCACCACGGTTGCCAACAGATGGAATACATGGCGCGCAATGTCCAATGCGCGTTGGCGGGATTCAGAGGTTTCCGCGCTTTTCATGTTATCCAGCAAACCAAGATTTACCTGAAGTTGTTTGAGGTTGAGGCTGGCGTAACGATAGAACACCCCGGAGGAGAATTGCTGGGTGCTGAGGTGTCCCGCACCCGTTTCACCCGCATCCTGAGTGAGATCATCTACGGCGGTGAACCAGTCCACGTCTTGCGGTTCGACCGCATGGGTAGTGATGGCGTGAGCAACAGCGAGTGCGCCATCAACGGGCAAGTTACTCATCAAACCGCTGGTTGCCATGCGCCCGGACAATGCAATGTCCACCGCACTGCTCATGGCTGCACGAAAAGGACGGGCTTCTTTTTCAATCCGTTTTTCCAGTTTCTTGATGTCTTGCTCATCGGTTCGAATCAATTCGCAGAAGTGCGCCACCTCATCCACTGCCCAAGGAGCGACCGCATCGCCTGTTACACCATCGGTAACACCTTCCTTGCCGGAAATCCATTCCAGCGCACGACCTACCAACCCGGCATCAAAGCGATCTTTGAGCAATTCGGTGAAGCGTGTTTTGAGCTTACCCAGATCGCGGGTACGCACCGATGGCTCTCCCAAATTGGTGTTGTGGTAGTCGCTCACGCGCATCGAGCGTTTTAGTGACTGGCTGGAAACTCGCACCCGGTTGACCCCACCGAACACAGCCGTTTTCTGCATATTCATGTCGTCTCGATTCAAACAAGACGGGCTGTGGGAAATGAGAACGTGAAAGTTGATGAAATTCTTGGTGGTCATTTTTTGTCTCCTTTGGCGGGGTTAAAACGGGCGATGTAAAAATCTTCGACGAGTTGACGTTTGGCTCTATCGTTCCAGTACCAAACCATGCGGCCAAATTCTGACCAGTCCACGGTCGGCCCAACGTGCGCCAAGAGTCGACGCAACTGAACCATATCCAGCGGCGCATGAGCGCGCGCCACTTGCAACACGCGTGCTTCGGCAACATTGGCTTCGGCCAGTTGTGCGCCCAATGATTTGGCCTTGGCAGCGTGTTCGCAGCATGGCAACAGGTACGCCACGCGCCAGTGACGTTCATTCGGCTTTTGTCCGGGGAAAAGCCGGTAGAGCGCAGGCGTAAGTGCAACATCATCCGGCTCGGCCACCCGGCGTAATTCCGCACGCGCCCCGGTCGGGAAAGACTCGTTGTCGTATCGCATTTTTAGCGCGACAAAATCTGGCAGTTCGGCAGTCATGCTTCCTCCATCAGTTTTTTAAGATCAGTGTTCAGGCTACGCCGCGCCCATGCGATGACCGGAATCAACTCCGGCTTCATCGTGTAAGGATCAGTGAGTTCCTCGAAAATATCTCGGCAGTGATCGGCCAGTTGTTTGGCAAAAGCTGACCTGGCAGTTGCCCATTCTTTGAATGTGAGTTCGTTTGAAAATGTTTCGTGAATAAGACTTTCGGTGCGGGCGTAGAAAAGTTTTTCGGCAGTTTCGTGTATGGCCGCGCCGATGCCTTTGAGTCCCTTATCTTTGTTGCCTTGAACGGCAAAGTAAAGTTTGCCGCGCAAAGCTTTTTTTGCCTCCTTGCCAATCTCGACCAGCTTGGGCAAGCGACCTTTGTCATCCTGCCATCCTTGGGCAAGACTCATCATTTCGTGACGGCGTTCTAATACTGAGGCTTGGTTGGTTCGATAACCTCCAATCAGCAAATGCAGATCGCCTTCTCCGATTTCATTAGCTTGGGTAATTGGCCCTGCTGGGATTGAACCTTCTTTGGATTCAGAAGCGTTGACAGCATTAGGCACGACAAACTCAGATAGATGTGTCCATGCCGGTGCTGTGGTAGTAAAGCTGGCAAATTTCACAGGCGGATCTTTTTTCAGATTCATAGTCATCGCACCGTGCGGGTGCGGCCACACGCCATCCACGGTGAAATTGAATTTCTCCTTGCGGAATCCGGTATATTCCTGCATTGCCTCGCCACCCAACACATCGCAGGGCGTAAGTACTTCGGATTTCACCAATTCCACCCGTGCGGGTTGCCAGAACAAACCGCGCATGAGTCCAATTTCGTTCCAATGAATGGTTGATTTTTCCAAGATGGGTTTAACCCAGGTCGGCTGATCCTGCTCAAAACCCGGTATGGCAATTTGACGTTCTGCTATGCGTGGCCGTGTCAGCACGTTGCGCCAGATTGTATCGCGCAAGTTTTCGCCATATACCAATGTGGTAATCGGTGCACCGCCACGCAGACTGCCTTTGAATCCGCCGCCGAAACTCGGGCAATTGGAAGCCTGATTGAACAGCGCAATAGCAGCTAATGCACCCCCAAGATGGCGCACTTCGCCTGCCTCGTTAAAGAAGGCGTGGTTATTGCCTTCTGGCAGGCCAATCAGCAATTTCTGGATGGGTGTATCTTCGGCGGCTTTTACCCCGCGCGACTGCATGAACGGTTGTGTCGGATGATCGAGATCGAACCAATCCTTGCAAGGTGCTACGCCAACGGCAAAGTTTTCCGGCGACAACGGGTTAGCGATTCGTTCCCGCAAAGTTTTGTCGTCTTCCGGCAGGTACATCACTTGGGTCATGCACGCCAGCAATTGCACACAGGCCAATTCCAGATCGTCACGCGGCAGGCTCACTTGCCAATCATCCGGTTCGCACAGAAGTTGCCGATAGGTCAGTAGGCGGAAAGCGCCTGTGCCGCCATCGGCACGCACGGGAATCCAAGAGTCTTCAAGCAGGTTCATCTTTGCATCTCTCCAATCCAAAATCGTCCGAATAACAAAATTTCCCGTCCATCGCCGACCAGCCGCCTTGCTCATCAGCGGCCATTTCCATCAGTACGCGCCCATCGTCATCGCGACGGCAACTGGCAAGCCGTTTCTCCCAACTGGCAGGCACTGGCGTAGCATGCAGGTTAAGCGTTTCCGCAAGATCGCGCTCGTTTAATGCGCTTAACACTTGTCCATTCAGCAGACGACCATCCGGCTGGATAAGCAACACGGTCAAACTCATTTCTCCGTCCCGGGTCAGCGCGGTAGCGACATGATCTTCATCGCGGAATGCGCTGACTGTCATCGTGGTAAGCCTATTGGCATCTGCCTCGCGCCTGCCTTGCTCCCCTTTCCATACCAAGTAGTCACTGTAAACAGCATCCGGTTCTTCCGCCCAGTCATCACGTCGGTAAACCTGCTCTATCCAGTCCCGGTAGGCATCTTTTTCCTTTTCCCCCTCAGGAGAAAACACGATGCTCGTCACTTCAGATAACAACCTCTGAGTACGCCACAACACTCGTGTGTTGCCGTAGATCAGCTTATGCAAACCATAGTCCTCGCCTTCTACCGAGAGGACTGTGCAACGGGGTAATTCAAACCCGTCAGGTCGATATTCACGTTGATGTCGGTGCAAGCGGCCAAGCCGCTGAAACAACAAATCCACCGGGCATATCTGCGTGAGCATCCAGTCGAAATCCAGATCAAGGCTTTGCTCTACCACTTGCGTGGCGACAAGGATGCGTCCTTTTTCACGTATAGCATCACGACCATAATTCGCCAGAGTGGCCTCTTCCTTTTTTTGCCTGTCCATGAAGCGGTAGCGAGAATGAAACACATCAACCGCTATCGTTGTATTGTTTCGTAGCAGCTTGGCAAGCCACTGTGCGTCGTCAACCAGGTTCATGACCACCGCCACCAATGCGCCGGATTCGGCAGCCTCGATGATGCGACCAATCAGGGCATCATCCGGGAAAGCACCGGGGAGTTTGAGGCATTCAATGGCAACTTCCCGCCGGGCAGGACGTTGGCCATCTGGCACGGTGGTGCAAGACGCCGCGCCTTGTGTAGCGTGCCAAAGCGCGGGATACGGCGCATCATCCACGCCGCTGGATTCCCATGTCTCAAGCAATTTGGCACGCACACTGGCTGGAAGCGTAGCGGACAACAAGATTGCACTGCCGCCGGTAGCTTTCTGACGGCGCAACACTTCGCCCAATAAGCCGTGCATATAAGCATCGTAGGCATGAACTTCATCCACAATGAGTACCGATTTATTGAGGCCAAAACCGCGCACGAACTTGTGCCGTACGGGTAGCACGGAGAGCAACACCTGGTCCACGGTGCAAACGCCAATCTGGCCGAGAAATACGCGCTTACGGCTGCTGTATAACCAACTGGCGCATTGGATGGTTGCCTCCAGTTTGCCTTGGGCAGTTTGATGCTTCCCGGTATTTGCCAATCGCTGGAATGCGTCATTGAACTCGCTCTTGCCGTGGGCGAGCACCACACTGGCATCGCCAAATACCAGCCTGGCGAATGCCTCGGCACGGGTAAGCATGGCGTTGGCTGTGGCTTGTGTTGGCAGGGCGAATGCGATGGAGTCCGCTACGCCCTGATCCAGTAACCGCCAAGCGTAGGCCAGCGCGGCTTCGGTTTTCCCGCTGCCCGTTGGAGCCTCGATCAATGTCAGGCCAGGCGTGATCGGCAAGCTATCCACCTGAACCTGAACGCCGCGTGGGAATTCTTCTGGCTTGAGTAATGCATTTACGTTTTTGTACTCCACTGCTGCTGCAAGCAAACCGAAACGATGCAGCACATCGTCGGTCTGAATTTTTGCGATGCGCGCATTAAGGTATTCCAGTAACGCGGCGTCAGGTTTTTGATACTTGAAAACATCCGTATTGGAACCTATCCAGTCGCACACTGCGCAAAACCCGGCCAGCAAAGACTGCGCGCTCAATGATGCAAGCGGGGGTAAATCTCGAAAGTTAAGTCCCTCTGGGGTAAGAAAAATCTCGGCTAACGCCGATACAAATTCGTGGCGTGCGGCGCGATCATGCGCGATGATCTTTGGATCAGCCTCTGGCTCACAAATTTTCGTCGGCTCATAAAAATCACCGTGATGCCCAGTTACAGCGGCCAGCCAAGGCTTCCACTGTTCCCACGCCTCACGGTCAGCGTCGGGATGTTCCAGCCATAAACGATATTCCTGATTCGCCCAAGCCATGCCTGCCCAGCCATGATCAAATCCGCTGATGTCTTTCCCTGATAGCCCGTGATCACTCTTGTCAATCGTTTTCCATGCAGCGGCAAGCGCATCGGGAGCTTTTAACTGAAATCGCACGTCAAATTTTCCGAGATCGTGCAAGGCTATGAAAAACAAAACCCAAGCGCGCAGTTGGTTTTGCTGTAATTGTGTGCGATTGAAAGCGGCAAGGAAGACACGCTGTATGGTAGGGCTAGTATCCCACCAAGATGCACCCACCGCCGCCACATCCAGACAATGATATGCGAGCGGATGCCACTTGGGTTCGGCCGGATATTTATCGTCGGCCTTACCCCAGTATTTGAAAATCAGATCGTTTTCGATGCCAAACATATTCTTATGCGCCTCTGCGTCGTTCCAATCAAAACCCGAGCTACCAGATTCACATCCTACGCCATGAAGTGGCGCAACAGATGAGCCACTAAACCATTTCATCCCGAAAGTATATCGCCTAGAAGAGAGTTGGCTCCGGCCTTGATCAGTCGTTCCTTGAAGGTCCAGATTGTCGTGCGGACCAGCGCCTGCGAACTCTGCCGCAGGCCCACGAAGCGCTGGATGCTCAACCGGGCCAGAAACTGGAACTCCATCTGATCGTCGCTGAGGTTGTACAACTGCTAGATGACCAGGATACGGATTATCAGTTCGGTCGGGAACGATGGATGCCAGCGCCGCGAAGTCCACATGTTCGGACAGTTTGCTCAACGCATCGCCGATCTTGTCCATCTTGTTCTCGCGTTCCTGCTCTGCGAACAGACTGACCTTGATCATCTCCTCGCCATCTCAACCAGCCCATATCATGCCTGCCCAGCCAGCCCATATCATGCCTGCCCAGCCAGCCCATATCATGCCTGCCCAGCCAGCCAAGGCCAGGTTTTTCGAGGTGTCCTAAAATGGCCTACCGAATTAAATCATATTTCGTTTTATTTCACCCGCCTCACCCCGCGCTTCCTATCCTTCGTCGCACCTACCCGATGCCCAACATCCGCCAGCCGCTGCACATAACCTACCCTGCCCGGCATTTCCGGTGGTGCCCCATCCCTACCCCGGCGCTTCCATTCATCGGTGATCAGCTTGCGCATTTTCTTGACCTGTTCCCTCGCCAGCGCAAACCCAGGCGTGCGGTGGATGGAATCTATCAGTTGACGGAGGTGATCATCTCGGTGGGTGCGGATGGCGTTCACGAGGCCATCACGCAGCGATGCTTCCTGTTCCTTGGTATATCGCCACGACCACGACGGGTTGTTTGCACCTTCCCGCGTATGCCGAACCAGTTCGTATCCATCCCATTCGATGTGCTGACCACGTTGGGTGGCGTCTGCCCAGTTTTCTTTTTTTGCGGCCTCCGGCATTTCCCCATCGGTACGCAACAACCACCAGCGGATTTCCGTAGCATCAGGTTTACCTTGCAGCAGCAACCGGAAACTGGCTTCGCCGGTTTTGCGTTGACGGGATGCCTGCAAACGGGTCTGGTTGGTCTGGTACAGCCCGGTAAATTTCTTGGCTAATCCCTGAACTTTTTCCGGGCTGACCGTGCCGCTGACATGAAACCGGTGGCCGGTTCGCACCAGATCGGCCAGGCGTTGCATGGCAGCGGTTTTGTGGTGGAGGATGAATGTTTCTGCGGGTTTGAATTGGTTCATTTCGGCTTCTCCGATACACAACAATAAGGCTGTTTCGCGCGCAGCGAAACAGAACATATGAAGATTCCAAGAGAAGAGGGAAGCCGGTGAATTTGGCAAAACCGCAACGTCACGAAAGCCAGTCAAGGGCGCCACAACCTGGCGCCGCCACAGGCAAGCGCGATGCGCGCAACTGTGGCGTGGTTGCAAACCAGTCCCTTGACGGGATGAAGTGACCCATGCTGTGCGGCAGGTGGCCGGATTGGGATTTAAATCTGGCCACCTGCCCTGCGGCGAGCAGTTGGATTGAAGCATCGTCATTGAGCAGAACCGCGAATTTATATTATTGGACCGAAAATTCAGACGGGTACTTTTCCACGGTGTGTACGCTCAATCCGGCAACGGATAGCTGGGCCGCCACCCTGAATACACTGTAACGCAGTGACGGGCGGCCAGGCCCCTCACTGTTAACCTTCGCAGGCAGAAGCCTGCAAGCCCGGTCGCCAACCGGGTAAGTGTCGATGTAGCCGCGTGCCTCTAATAGGGCTGGCGCGGCTGCAACGGGGGCTGTGGGCTGTAATGCCCGCTTCCACCCATTCCAATCCTGAATATTGGGCGACCATGAAACGGCGCACAGGAGGAAATGCCTGTGTGACCTGTCTGTTTGCGAAATCCGGCGAAAGTCCGGGTCACGGCGCGTATGGCAACAGCGCGACGTGTACTGCACACGATGGCTTCTTATGTCAGTAATGGCATTGCTTCATGCGCCGCAAGGCGGGCACAGGGTCAATAACCCATGTGCTGTGGATGAAGGGCACCTCGCGAAATCGGGGGTCGATGACAGCTCAAACGTGTAACGGTAATCCACGGGAATTCAACCCGGAGGATGCTGTGCAGAGTGCATGATGCGGCGGTGTATGAGTAGACGTTGATATTTTTCTGGTAGTAGGAGAGCGTTTTGGGAATCTTTAGCCTCCGAAACCCGTTGAATCTAACGGGGTAGGGTCTTTGACCTAAGCCAGCAAAATGAGTCGACCGCTAAATGCACGCAGTAGCAACAGGCTAAGTGGGGAATCTCTGACGGTCTGTACCGGGTTGGCACCCGAGAAAACGGCGCAAGAGAGGGAGACTTGCTGAGTATGAGACGTACAACTGCTGACTCATGCGGTGGGAGTACGAACCGGCGAATCTGACCGGGTAAGAAAGGCGGGATCGACACAAAAGAAGGTTCAGGGGAGTGACGCCCCCGGCAGTGTATGTAACACCAAGTCTCAACGCCTGGCCGCGTTGAGACTCCAGTGGCTGGCACCATTGGAATTGGCACATTCGTTCATCGACGGGAGGATCCCCGGAAATGAACTTTCACGTGGCTTTGCCTCGTATAAACCAACGCCGCCACAAGCGGCGTATGGATCAACTCGTCCCCAAAACCCCGCTTCGGCGGGGTTTTTTTATTACATAACATACGGATAGATTCGCCGGAACAAAAACCACCTTCCCCCTCGCCGGGGGGGCAGGGGCCGAGATTGAAAACCATCTCGACCCCATGCCAGAGCGTACCTCCCGCCTCACACCGTCAATATCGCCGTGAGCATAAACGGCACCTCCCCACTTCGTGGGTCCCTTCCATTTATCCCTCCCGGCTCAATGACGGCTCTCGGCGGTCGTTTGGACTGAAATCAGGCTCCATGCACCGGTCAAATTTATATTATTGGCTCGAAAAAATCCGCGCTCCATTTTCCGTGCAGGACATATTTTTGGAGCATGAAGATGAACAGCAATGATTTGTATGAAATACATTTGAAAAATGGTGCGCGTGACTGGATGGCCGTTAACGATGGTTATCTGTTACAGGCATTGAGTCTCAGTGAGGCTGGGGCTCGTCGTGCCATTCATCGGGGAAAATTTCCTGTGCCCATCACAACAAGAACAGGGCGTCAGGGGGTTTTGCTGGCTGATCTGTGCCGGTTTTTTGCTGGAGAAATTAGCGAACCTTCGGCAGGTCAGAAAATCATCACCCCAACCAAAAAAGGAGTTCGTGGTCGTCCACGCAGCCAACAACCACCGGTTGGTTGGGAAAATTATTGAATCACCCACTCCCCGGTGTGTTTGATCTGGCTATGCATGGCATCAGGCGCCAGATCAAGCTCACCCGGCCAGGTGACGAAGTAACCATTCACATATAGTTTGTTGAACTCAACAGGATCACGCAGTTTTTCGAACACACCACGGTAAGCACTGGGGGCAAACTGCACAACCCCTTGCAGGCCATCAGCAAAACGCACTAAAAATTTTCCCGGCTCAACGACTTTGGCTTCAATAACATCCCAATCCATGACACCACCTCACTCTAAAGGCTCAATTTCAGTCGGTTGCTGATGTTGTTGGCACAAACTCCAATCCTGCAACAATTCTTTCTGATGCAACTCCGCCCAATCCAACACCAATTCCAGTGCCCTGCGCGGGAAATGACCTTCAATCGCCTCCAGCGTATTGATATCGACTACCACACGGTATTCACCATATTCCGCATGAAAGTGGGGCGGCGCGTGCTCATTAAAAAACATGCGTATAATGATCCCAAAAAATCGACTTATAATTGGCACTGTTACATCCTTGGCTGATCAGACAGATAATACACGATTTGGCCCACACTTCACGGCTACCCGATCTTGGCTGCCAGATCCTCAGCACGGGGGTGATAATACCGTGCCAGCATTTTGCTGGTCTTGTGCCCGGTGACTTTCATCAGTTCGTGCATTTGCAATTTGTCCGCCAAACGGCTGGTGGCTTCATGGCGCAAATCATGGAAATGCAAATCAACCAGTGTCTTGTCTCGCAAGTTCAGTTCGGTCAAGATCTTTACTGTTTGCGCATGCGGCTCACGTTTCTTGAACACCAGCGCCCGGATTTCCGATTCGGCATCCAGCCCCATGGCAGGCAATCGCTGTTTCAGAATGTCATGCAGATAATTCTGCCTTGCCCGCAGCACTGCACGTTCCCATGATGTCTGTGCTGCGTTGGGAGTCATCGGCAATACCCTGCCATCCAGAGAGCGGGGCAACTCTTTCAGCATGGCGACCGCCCGGGATGACAAGGGTATGTCACGCCATGGCTCATTGTTCTTGGTGACACCGCCATCGGCTCCACGCAACCTTGCCACACGACGGTTCAGATCAATTTCATCCCACCGCAAGGACAACAATTCGGAACGGCGCCCTGCGGTTTCCAGTGCGAGCACGACCAGTGCCATTGTCCAGGGATTGGGGTGCTGGGTGCCAGGGTTGCGGATGGCTTCAAACAGGTATTGCTCTTCAAGCGGATCAAGCCGCCGGCTGCGTTCGTTCCTGATCTTTGGTTTCCGCACCATTGCAGTGGGAATGCCATGTGGCAGCATGATGCCCCAATCCATGACGCATGCCTTCAGCACACGTGTCAGCACCCCCAATTCATGCACCACACTTTGTGGTGAGATTTGTTTCAATCGCTGATCACGATATTCCGCGATGCGGATATTTGTGAGCGCAATCAGGCTATATGGACCAAATGCCCTGACCAGTTGTCGCAAACGACTGGCATCCTGCACACGCCCTCGTTTCTCGGGCAAGATTTCCTGTTCATAACGCTTTGCTGCCTGGGCAAAGGTCACCCGCTCGGAGTCGTCACGCTGGATGAAAGAGCCGACATCCATTTCGCGTTCAAGCGCACGTGCCCACTTTTCTGCATCCTCACGAACATCAAATGTACGGGTTTGAACTGGCCAACCACCCCTGCGAATCTTGACTTGCCAATTGCCACTGCGCTTCTGAATTGTCGCCATAATGGGCCACCTTCGGGAATCTCACTGTCCCACCATTGTCCCAAATGCCATCAAAAAAATCAAATTTTCTTTTATATTTATGGCGTTATGATGTAAAATTTTCGCGTTCCGAAGCCAAAGGTCACAGGTTCGACTCCTGTCGGGCGCGCCAGACACCATACGGATTCCGACTGAATCAAGAGTCGGCAGGTTTGGCACAAATCTCCTTTTGCGACAAGTTTGCCACATACTGTCCGCAGAATCCGAAGCACAATACAGCCAGCCAAGCTGAAAACTGCCAACGTTACCTGAACCAGACAGCCACCACAAAACTCCGGGCAATTCAGAAAAACCCGTCGCTAACTGCCGTTTCCTCATTTCATGATCTCAAGCACGGGTTTGCCCCCCACATTTTTCAGCGGAAAATAAACCTCATGCGTCTGTGGATCCACCGCAACCACATGGGCATTGTCACCCAGGAAGCCTTGCCAGATTTTTTTCATGCCGCCCGACAGATCGAACATGGCAACGATACCATCCTCTCCGGCGACGTAAAGCCGATGGACTCCGGGATCCAGCGCCAGCACATCGGGATCCTGGCCGATGGTAAAAACGTGGGAAACAGCCATGGATTGCTGGTTCAATACAAGCAGCCTGCTGTTGTCCTGACAGGCAACGAACACAAGCCGGTCGCCGGAATCGATCAGCAGTCCGTGAGGAGCGTCACAACCCGGTAACGGATGACGTGCGATGATCCTGTCGGTTGCCGGATCGATTTCAATCAGTTTGCCGGATGTCTGCGCATTCATGAAAACATGCCCGGACACAGGGTCGTACTGGGAATTGCCGACTTCGCTATCGAGCCTGATGGTGGCGATTCTCTGATTCCGGCGCAGATCAATCACCGTTTCCGTTTCACCATGTTCGTCAGAAACATACAGCTTGTTCTGCTTCGGTGCGTAGGCCATGCCATCCGGATAAAAACCACCTGGAATGCGGGCAACGACCTTCAGGCTGTTTTCATCAATCACGGCGATTTCGTCCGTCGCCGTGGCGGAAGCATAAATCCTGCCCAAGGCCGGTACGGCGAGAACACCGTGAACATGCCCTATGCCGGCAATATCGGCAATGACTTTGTCATGCGCGGTATCAACCACAATAACGGCGCTATCGCCCAGATGGGCAATGAACAGGCGATGGGTGACCGGATCGATGCTCGCATAGTCCAGCCGCGTCGCATTGCCTGGTAACGGTATTGCAGCCGATTCAACCAGCGGCATACCGGCGGCCCGCACCTCCAGTGCCACCATCAGCAAAAAAGCAAACAGCATGACAACATTCATCCTGATCACGGTATCTCCTGACATTCGGAATTGACTTGGTTGTTCAATATACCAGCCTGAAAATTAGCAAATCATTTCCATTGCATGACGGTCACGCAGATGGCCTGATACAGACACCGACCTGGCCGTTACAGTTGAGCGTGATCGTTCAGCGCCTGGCTTCGGCGTTCAAGACACAAAACCCAACGCAAACTGCTTGCATCACCATGCAAAAATGCCTAGACTGAACCTCGAATAGCAGAAACATATTAAGAATGGACAAACCAATTCGCCATAACTATCGCACCACAAAACCAGCGCAAATGTTTGCAGGGCTGATCAACACCAATAACAAACACACCAATCCAGGAGACGATCATGGCGGAGATCACCCGACTTGATGTATGCGGAACCTGTTGTCCGGTGCCTGTCATCCAGCTGGCCAAAACCACCAGCCAGATGCAGACAGGACAACTGCTGGAAGTCACCGGCAATGATCCGTTGTTTGCCAACGCAGTGCAGGACTTCTGCCAGGCGCGGGGGCACGCCCTGATCGCCAGCGAACCCGCCGGGCCCGGCGCCACGCGTATCACACTGCGGATTGGGGGCCGACGTGGCGGATGATTCACCCAAGGGCACCATCCTGCTGGCAAGCGGCGAGTTCGACCGGGCGCTTGCCGCATTCGAAGTGGCCGGCGCATTTCAGGCCATGGGCATGCAAATGAGTCTCTGGTTCCTGTTGTATGGCGCCAACTGCATCCGCAAGCCGCGCAGCCGCTTTTCACCAGCCAAATGGTTCCGCAAGTTTCGCGGCGGGCCGGGCCGGATGCCTGAAACGGATACCTTTCTGCAGCATGTGATCAAAGGACTCAATCCGGAGGGTGCCAACCATCTGCCATTGTCCCAGCTCAATTTTGGTGGTCTGGGCCCAATCCTGTTGCGTCAGGTGATGCGCAAAAAGCGGATCTGTTCCCTGGAAGGCATGATACGCAATGCCCATGATCTCGGCGTGCGCTTTTATATTTGCCAGATTTGCGTCGACAGCATGGCCATTACTCCGGACGATTTCCTGTACCCGGTCGAAGTCAAAGGCGCATCCAGCTACTATCTGGATGCTTCTTCCTCCCAATACAATGTGGTGATCTGAATGCTGTTCCAGACTCTGAGTGATGTTTCCGGCACACCGCCAAGCGAATTGAGTCATGAAGAACTGGGCCAACTGGTTGCTCTCGGAACCCACCTGACGCAGGAACTGGATCTGGATACCGTATTCAGCCTGGTTGCACAGTCCGCGCGTAAAGTTGTCGACGCCGAGACCATGGTGGTTCCGATCATCGATGACATCCAGCAATGCTTCACCTACCGGGCCGCTGCAGGCAAGCACAGCGATATCCTGCTCGATCAGACCTTTCCGCTGCACGAGGGAAGTTGCGGCTGGGTGATCCGCAATCGCCGCCCATTGCTGTTTGGCAAGGGAGGCAGCTACGAAATGGACCAACATGCCACCTGGCTGCCGGGCATGGCTTCCAGTCTACTGGTTCCTCTGATCTGCCGCGGCAAGATCATCGGTGGACTGTCCGCCATGGGCAAGGAAAATGGCCAGGCCTTCACGCCTCACGATCTGACCCTGCTCACGCTGTTTGCCAATCAGGCCAGCATTGCGATTGACAATGCGTGGCTGTTCAAACGCATTGAAGCGGAAAGCACCCGTTTGCGCCTGGTTCTGGATTCCACCGGTGAAGGTATTTTTGGCATCGATCTGGAAGGTTGCTGCACATTTGCCAACCCAACCTGCCTGCGACTGCTGGGCTATCCAGATGAAAACACGCTCATCGGCCAGCACATGCACACGCTCGCGCAACACCGGCATACCGATGGATCCGGCATTTCTTCCGAAGACTGTTATATCCACCGGGCCATGCGGACCGGTCAGGAAACACATGTGGATAATGATGTCATCCAGGCACGGGATGGCCGGGTGTTTCCGATTGAAGGATGGGCACGCCCGATGTTGCTGAATGGTCAGATCATTGGTGCAGTTGCCACGTTCATCGATATTTCACGCCGCCGACAGGATGAAAAGCGCATCCACGAACTGGCATATTACGATCCGCTGACCCGACTGCCAAACCGGCGCCTGCTGCTGGACCGGCTGGCCCAGGCCATGCTGTCCAGCGAACGCACCGGTGATTATGGCGCGCTGGTCATGCTGGATCTCGACAACTTCAAGCTGCTCAACGACACCCGCGGACACGACACCGGCGATCAGTTGCTGATCGAAGTCGCCCACCGTCTGCGCGAAAACCTGCGCAGTGAAGACACCATTGCGCGCCTGGGCGGGGACGAATACATCCTGTTGATAGAATCATTAGGCACCGATGAATCGCATGCGGCCAGTCAGGTCGAAGGGATTGCCAATCATTTGCGCAATCTGCTCAATGCCCCCTATCTGCTGCATGTTCACGAAGCGGGGCACCATTGTTCCTGCAGCCTGGGTGTCACCCTGTTCCAGGGTCGGGAAACCAATCTTGACCTGTTGATGAAACAGGCCGATCTGGCGCTGTACCAGGCCAAGGCTGCCGGACGCAACGCCATCCGGTTTTTCAATCCTGCGATGCAGGCCGCCATTGATGCCCGTTCCCATCTGGAAAATGCGTTGCGCAGAGCACTGCAACAGGACGAGCTGTGTCTGCATTTCCAGCCACAGATCAGTCTGTCCGGACAGATTACCGGAGCCGAAGCCCTGCTGCGCTGGCAGTCGCCGGATGCCACCCAGGTTTCCACCCAACAGATGATTTCCCTGGCCGAAGATACTGGCCTGATCGTGCCGATTGGCATGTGGGTGCTGAGGGAAGCGTGTCTGCAACTGAAGCGCTGGCAGGCACATGCCAGTACGGTCAATCTTTCCCTGTCGGTCAATGTCAGTGCGCGCCAGTTCAGGGAATCGGATTTCATTGCACAACTGCGCCGGATTCTGACCGGAACCGGAATTGATGCCTCCGGCCTGATACTGGAACTGACCGAAAGCATCCTGCTCGACCATGCCGAAGACACCATCCGGCGCATGCACGAAATCCGTCAGACCGGCGTGCGTTTTGCACTGGATGATTTCGGCACCGGTTTTTCATCCCTGTCCTACCTGAAGCGTCTGCCTTTTGATGAAATCAAGATCGACCGCTCGTTCACCCACGAGGTGGCCAACAACCCGAATGATGCGGCCATCGTACGCGCCATCCTGGCCATGAGTTCATCCCTGGGTCTCAGCGTGATCGCTGAAGGTGTGGAAACCCGTGAACAGAAAACGTTTCTGCAATCCGCCGGTTGCACACGATTCCAGGGATATCTGTTTGGCCGGCCAATGCCAATCAGGACCTGGGACAAGTTCCTGCGTGCCAGCAGGAGTTATTTCAGCGAACAATAAGCAGGCAGGTCTGCACCAGCAGCATCCACCAGCGAATCGCCTCAACGCGATGACTGAACGCCTGCCGCCAGTTCATCCAGCCAGGCCTTCATGTCGGCAAACCGGTATTGCCGCGCCCACAACAACATGCGTCCGGCAAAGGCGGTGTAGCTGGCATCCACGGTCGCCAATCGTTCCAGCTCCCGCTGAATTCCGCGCACATAGCCCAGATCGATCTGTTCTCTCAGCGCAACCAGCTCTTCCACCGGCGGCCCGACCAGATCGGTCACGGGTTGATCTGCGTCCGCGGCATCATGAGGAAGATCATCCCCGAAATCGAGCACTTGCCACGCCAATTCAAGCAGTTGGCCTATTGAGGACAGCAATGCCTCCACATTGACCGGCTTGGTCAGGAAACAGGCCGGCTCGACGCCATGTTCAGCCCCCCCCGTCTGCGTTTCAAACACGTTTGCCGACAGGATCATGACGGGAAATGCCCTGGCTTCCGCCTTGATGCGTTGCAGGGTTGCCCAGCCGCCGAGTACCGGCATGTTCAGATCCATGATGATCAGATCGGGCAAGAATGCATCCAGCATGTCCAGGCACTGCTGGCCATTTTCCGCCTGCGCCAGCTCAAAACCGAGCGGCTGCAGTATGCTGACCAGCAATTCACGGTCCGCCCGTTCGTCATCCACCAGCAGAATCCTGCGTCGCAAGCCGGTATAGCCAAGATAACGCAATGGCGACTTTTCGCCGTCGCCGGCATCTACAGCACCGGTGACCTGCTGTGGCAAAAACAGGCGCACGCGAAAACGCGATCCCTGGCCGGTCACACTCTCGGCGGTGAGCTCCCCTCCCATGAGATCAGTTAGCATCCTGGCGATTGTCAGCCCGAGACCGGTACCACCGGTGACATTGCCCTGTGCTGCCGATCCGCGGGCAAACGGCTCGAATATCCGCTCCAGCTCTTCACGGCTCATGCCAGGTCCGGTGTCTTCCACTTCAAAAGTGGCCAGTTCGCTCTGGAAACGCACATGAAAAACCACCCGTCCCCGCTGGGTATACTTGACGGCATTGCCCAGAATATTGATCAGGATCTGGCGCAAACGTCCCGCATCCGCGCGCACCAGCACCGGCCATTCGCCCTGCGGATGACATTCGAACCCGATTCCGCGGTTGCGTGCCTGCAATTCGAACATGCTGACCAGCTGCTGGACAAAATCCGCAAAATCAAAGGTCTTGATGTTCAGACTGACTTTTCCGCTTTCGATTCTGGCCAGATCCAGGGCGCTTTCGATCAATGACAGCAAATGTTCACCACTGCGGCGAATGACATGGATGGCCTGTCGTCGTCCGGGCGGAATGCTCTGGTCGCCATCCAGAATCTGCGCATAGCCCAGTATGGTGTTCAGCGGTGTGCGCAATTCATGGCTGATCGACATCACATAGCGGCTTTTGGCCTGATTGGCCAGATCGGCATTGCGCTTGGCACGCTGCAACTCTTCATCGGTGCGGCTGTGCGATTCGATTTCCTGCACCAGCAACTGGGTCTGGTAATTGGCCTCAGCCTGCGCCACCTGACGACTTTTCCAGGCCAGCGCCATCCACCAGGTCACCACACCGGAAACCAGCAACAAGGCAGCCGAAATTCGCAGGAACACCCCCTGCAGATGGTGCAGGATCAGGTCTTCTCCGGCCAGGGCAAGGCTTTCCTGGTAATACAGCAAGCCCATTAGCGCAAGCAGCAGCACGATAAAGCCGGTCATCAACAACAGAAAATAGCCAAGACCAGCTTCCAGATAGGATCGAAAACGATCCGGAACCAGCCGCAACCACTGACGGGCAAAGCCATGATCTGGTTTGCACATGTCATGACAGCGGGCATCGAGCGTACAGCACAGCGAGCAGATATGGCCCTGATACGCAGGGCAATAGGCCATGTCACTGGATTCAAACCCGGAACCGCAAATGCAGCAGGCATGTACGCCGGTTTTTCCGCTGACGTCATCTTCCGGCTGGCGTGCCACATAATAGCGGCCATGCGTTGCGCGCGCGATCAATGGCGACAGCAGCAGCGGCAACCCGATGGACAGGAAAATGGCGTCTGGTTGAACTGCCTGACCAAACACGCCAAGGTAAACCATCACTGATATCAGGCAGGTGAGTGTCATGGCGCCGATACCCACCGGATTAATGTCGTGCAGATAGGCCCGCCGGAATTCGACTCCAGGAGGCGACCAGCCCATGCGCTTGTTAATGACCAGATCCGCAACAACGGTCATGATCCAGGCAGTGGCCACATTCGAGTACAGGCCGAGAACCCGCCCCATGGCTTGTTGCAAGCCGAGTTCCATCAGCATCAAGGCGATCAGGGTATTGAAAATCAGCCAGACGGCGCGTCCCGGGTGGCTGTGGGTCAGACGGGAAAAGAAATTTGACCAGGCCAGCGAGCCAGCATACGCATTGGTCACGTTGATCTTGATCTGCGACACCAGAACGAACAACGCCGTCATTCCGATTGCCAGACCGGTATGACCAAACACGCGCTGATAAGCCAGCAGGTACATTTCATTGGGACTGGTGGCCAGTTCCGGCGCCAGATAAATCCGCAATACCATGTAGGCCAGCAAGGTGCCGCCCATCATTTTGGCGACACTGAGTACCAGCCAGCCAGAGCCTCCCATCATGACGCTGGTCAGCCAGCGCTTGCGGGTGGTCGCATCGGGTTCCGGCATGAAACGCAAATAATCTGCCTGTTCACCCATCTGGGCAATGATCGACATGACGACAGTCAGGCCGGCACTGAAGCGCGGCCAGTCGAATCCGCTTGCCCGATGACCGAAGCCGCCATAGGACAACACTCCGGCCAGCTCTGCCGGCGGATGCATGAGCAGATACAGGTAGGGCAACAGCAGCAACAATAACCAGACAGGCTGGGTCAGCGATTGCAGCCGGCTGATCATTGTCACGCCACGCAACACCAGTGGAATGACCACCAGCGCGCAGAGCAGGTAGCCCATCGCCAGGGGAATGCCTGTTGCCAGCTGCAATCCGGTTGCCATGATGGAGGCTTCCAGGGCAAAAAAGATAAAGGTGAATGCGGCATAGATCAGCGACGTAATGGTTGACCCCATGTAGCCGAAACCCGAACCTCGGGTCAGCAGGTCCATGTCCAGCCCATAACGGGCAGAATAACGACTGATCGGTACACTGACCGCGAGAATGATCGCTCCGGCAATCAGAATCGCCCACAGCGCATTGACAAACCCGTCTTCCACCAGCAAGGTGGCGCCAATCGCCTCCAGCACCAGAAACGAAGCCGAACTGAATGCAGTGTTGGCCACCAGCCAGGTTGGCCATTTGCGATACACCCGCGGCGTAAACCGGAGCGCATAGTCTTCGATGGTTTCGTTGGCCACCCAGGTGTTGTAATCACGGCGAACCTTGAATACCTGTTGCAAGGGTTTGCCAGCGGCAGCAGATTCAGTCATGGTCGATCGGATTCCTTGCGCGGTTCGGAGTTGGTGAAACCGGCAACCGACCCTGACTGGCACCGGTTGCCCTGCTTACACATCGCCATACCGCAAGCAATTTCCGCGCCAAACTGGTGCATGGTGGTCCATTGCGCCTGGATTCCGGGCAGGCACGAACATGGCTGCCCGGCAGCCCTGATCAGTGACTGATCATCCAGGGACGTTTGTCCACAAATGACCTGGCTGCCGTTGTCTCTGCCGGTTTATGCGCCTTGCCGCAACCACAACCAGCATGGTGCTGGTGTGTGGCTGATGAGCCGGGTTCATGCCTCGCCCGTTCGTTGGTGGCCATGGCGTGCCGACGTGCCGCCGGCATGTCGGCAATGCCCGGCGCGGTCAGTAAAATGCGCCCTGCCGCACCGCCACAGTGCGGACAGACTGCCGGCGCATCGCACTGCGACATGCGCCGCATCAGCTCGAAACTGCCACATGTCTTGCAATGATAGTCATAGATCGGCATGGGTCACTCCACGTCAGGCGACATCGGAATATCGCTGCTGCTGGAAACGCTCTTCACCGGGCCAGCGGCATTCGGACGAATATCGAAATCGAAAATGCCGGTCGGCAGCCACAGTGTCGCGCAGGAATTGGGAATGTCCACCACCCCGCTGATATGCCCCTGTACCGGCGCCGTACCCAGAATCGAATACGCCTGCGCGCGTGTGTAGCCAAATTTGGTCATGTATTCGATCGCATTCAGACAGGCCTGGCGGTAAGCCACATTCACATCCAGATAATGCTGGGTGCCGGTTTCATCCACTGAAATCCCTTCGAAGATCAGATAGTCGTTGTACTGTGGCGTGATCGGGCTGGGTTTGAAAATCGGATTCTTGATGCCATATTTGGCCATGCCGCCCTTGATGAGCTCCACTTTCATGTGCACCCAACCGGCCATTTCGATGGCTCCGCAGAACGTGATCTCGCCATCGCCCTGACTGAAATGCAGATCACCAACCGACAAGCCCGCGCCATCGACATAGACTGGAAAATAGATTTTCGATCCACGCGACAGGTCCTTGATATCGCAGTTGCCGCCATGTTCGCGCGGCGGAACGGTGCGAGCGCCTTCGGCAGCCGCCTGGGCTTTGGCATCGCCTTTCAGCTTGCCCATGTGGGCGGTGGCGGCAAATGGTGGCGCAGCCAGTGGAGGTACCCGCTCGGGATCGGTATCAATCAGTGCTTTTTCACGCTTGTTCCATTGGGCCAGCAATCCGGCATCTGGCAGACAACCAATCAGCCCTGGGTGAATCAGACCAGCATAATTGACACCGGGGACATGACGGCTTTTGGTGAACATGCCATCGATATCCCAGATGGATTTGTGCGCCAGCGGGAAATGGTCAGTCAGGAAACCACCACCATTCTTTTTCGAAAAAAAGCCGTTGAACCCCCACAGACTGTCCGGCTTGGCGCCAATGTCCAGCAGATCAACCACCAGCAGGTCGCCGGGTTCGGCGCCATGCACGCCGACCGGGCCCGACAGAAAATGCACGATGGAAAGATCAATATCCCTGACATCATCGGCGCTATCATTGTTCTTGATGAAACCGCCAGTCCAGTCATAGGTTTCCAGAATGAAATCATCGCCCGGATTCACCCAGCACGCCATCGGAATGTCCGGGTGCCAGCGGTTGTGGATCATTTCGTTTTCGTATGGCGACTGTTGCAGATCGACCTTGATCAGCGTTTGTGGCATGGTACTACCTCCTGTTCAGACACAGCACAAAAACCCGGCTTCCATCAGATGGACAGATAACCGGAAATCACCTGGGCATCGACATTGGCGCGCACGTTTTCATACACGAAGCGCCCCTTGTCGATCACGAAAAAGCGGTCTGCCGCATCCAGCGTAAAGCTCAGCACCTGTTCAGAAACCACGATCGCCAGATCACGCAGCTTGACGATTTCGCGCAGAGTCCGCGCCAGTTCCTTGATGATGGATGGCTGGATGCCTTCGGTCGGTTCATCCAGCAACAAGACTTTCGGATTGGTTGCCAGGGCGCGGGCAATGGCCAGTTGCTGCTGCTGCCCCCCTGACAGGTTGCCGCCCTTGCGACCGCGCATGTCGAACAGCACCGGAAACAGGGCGTACAGTTCTTCCGGCACAATGCCCTGCGCTGATGCGGGCAATCCGGTCTGGATGTTTTCCAGTACGGTCATGTTGGAAAAAATCATCCTGCCTTGCGGAACGTAGGCAATGCCGCTACGCACGCGTTGCGGCGTCTCCATTCCAACCAGTTCCTGTTCACCCACCCTGACCGATCCGCCCATGCCGGGCAGAATGCCCATCAAGGTCTTGAACAGGGTGGTCTTGCCCATGCCATTGCGCCCCATCACGGCAACAATTTCGCGGTTGGCCACGCTGAATTCCAGACTGTGAAGCACCTGGCTCTGTCCGTAGCCAGAATTGAGGCCACTGACACTGAATATGGCGTCCGACATGATGTTCTCCTCAATGACCCAGATAAACTTCGACGACTTTCGGATTGTGCTGAACCGATTCCATATTGCCTTCCGCCAGCAGCTTGCCCTGGTGGAGCACGGTCACCTTGTGCGCAATGCGTTTGACAAATTCCATGTCGTGTTCGATGACGATGACCGAACGCCCGGCAGAGATCCGGTTCAGCAGTTCGGCAGTCTTTTCGCGTTCGGATACACTCATGCCAGCCACAGGCTCATCCAGCATCAGCAGTTCGGGGTCCTGGATCAGCAGCATGCCGATTTCTAGCCACTGCTTCTGCCCATGACTCAACAGACCGGCCATGGTCTCCATCTGGTCATCGAGAAAGATCATGCTGGCAATTTCGCGGATCCGTTCACGAATCGTTTCCGTTCGCTTGAAGGTAAGACAACCCATCACCCCCCGTCCGGCCGGATAGGACAGCTCCAGGTTTTCGTACACCGACAGGTTTTCATAGATCGATGGGGTCTGGAATTTGCGCCCGACACCGGCCTGCACAATCCGGTATTCCGGCAGGCGGGTCAATTCGATGTCCTTGAAGCGGATTGACCCGGTCGTGGATCTGGTTTTGCCACAGATCAGGTCCAGCACTGTGGTTTTGCCAGCCCCGTTCGGTCCGATGATGACGCGCAGTTCGTTGCGTTCGACATACAGGTTCAGGCTGTCTACTGCCTTGAACCCATCAAAAGACACGGTCAGGTCTTCGATTGCCAGTACAATGGATTTGTCCAGACTCATCACAGTTCTCCCAGAGCTTATTCGGATTTGGCCAGTGGGTCGGCCACGCGCACCATGACTGGCCGCCGGCTTTTCCAGCGGGCAACCAGCGGTTTGAACCAGCCGTCATACAACCCGGCCACCCCGTTGGGAAACAGCATCACCACACCGATGAACAACCCGCCCATCAGCAACAGCCACAGTTGCGGGAAAGATTCCGAAAACGCGGTCTTGCCGGCATTGACCAGCAAAGTGCCGTATACCGCCCCGATCAGCGACGTCCGGCCGCCAATGGCGGCAAAAATCACCATTTCGATCGAAGGCACGATGCCGACAAACGATGGCGACATGAATCCGACCTGCAAGGTAAACATGGCGCCACCAATGGCCGAAATCACCGCGCCCAGGCAAAAGATGAAGATCTTGAAACTGGCCACGTCATAGCCGGAAAAGCGCACCCGGTCTTCCTTGTCGCGCAGGGCCAATAACAGACGGCCAAGCTTGGATGTCAGGACAAAGCGGCAAACCATGATCGCCAGCAGCAGCAGGACAGCATTGACGTAGTACAGAACATACTTGGCCGAAGTCGTGTTGATATTCCATCCATGCAAGGTTTTCAGGTCCGTGATGCCATTGATGCCGCCGGTATAGCCCTGCTGCCCCACCACCAGAATGGTCAGAATGGCCGCCACAGCCTGGGTGATGATCGAGAAATAGACCCCGCTCACCCGGCGCTTGAACATGGCCACGCCGATGACCCAGGCAAACAGGGCAGGCAACACCAGTGCTGCAATGATGGCGAAGGTCAGGCTGTGGAATGGCTGCCAGAACGCCGGCAATGCCGTGAGCTGGTTCCAGTCCATGAAGTCGGGAATACCAGGCGTGGTCTGGTGCTGGGTGCTCACCAGATCGGATGCCTCCAGTTTGAGAAACATGGCGATGCAGTAACCTCCCAGCCCGAAGAACACTCCCTGTCCCAGACTCAGCACCCCGCCATAACCCCACACCATGACCAGACCGACCGCCGCGAAGGCATACGTCAGATATTTGCCGATCAGATTGAGGCGGAAGATGTCAAACATCAGCGGGAACGCAACCATGATCACCACAGCCAGTACCAGCATTCCGACAGCACCGTCGCGCCCGCCCAGCCAGTTTTCATAAAACGATTTCATGATGAGACTCCTGTATGCTTTGAATCAGAACCTTGCCAGGCCAATCCGGCAGCCATTATTTGCGCACCTTGTTCGGACGCAGCCCTTCCGGACGCAGCATCAGAATCACGATCACCGCCAGCAGGGTCGTCACCTTCCCCATGGCGTTGGTCAGGAAGAAAGTCAGCAGCGACTGGACCTGGGCAATCGAGAATGCCGAGAATATGGTGCCCAGCAGGCTGCCTGCGCCACCGAACGCAACCACCAGGAAGGTGTCCACGATATACAGCGAACCACTGGTAGGGCCGGTAGAGCCAATCGTGGTGAATGCCGCACCCGCCACCCCGGCAATGCCGCAACCCAGGGCAAACGTCAGCCGGTCCACCAGACGGGTATTGATGCCAACCGCACCAGCCATGACCCGGTTCTGCGTGGTCGCACGCACCTTGAGCCCCCAGGACGAGCGATACAGGAACAGAAACACGCCCGACGTGACCAGAATGGACAGCGCCATGACAAACAATCCGTTCAGTGGAATATCAATCGTGTCGGTGGCTTTCCAGGCCCCCATCAGCCAGTCTGGCAATTGCGGACTGACTTCCCGCGCACCAAACAGCGAGCGGAACACCTGCTGCATGATCAGACTGAGTCCCCAGGTCGCCAGCAACGTATCCAGCGGTCGTTTATATAAATGCCGGATCAACAGGAATTCGACAAAATAGCCCACCGCAAAGGCCACAACAAAGGCCACCACGATGGCAAACACAAAGTAGTACGGCATGAATCCCGGCATGTATTTGGCCACTATCCGGGAACAGAAATAAATCATGTAGGCGCCAATGGTCATGAATTCACCATGCGCCATGTTGATGACACCCATCTGGCCAAAGATGATGGCCAGACCAAGCGCCATCAGCAACAGCACACTGAACAGGCTGAGGCCGGAAAACCCCTGCATCACGACAATCGACCACAAATCCGACAGTGAATAGCCACCCATGGTTATCTCCTGAACATGCAAATTGACAACAGTGGTTGACAGAACTCCCGGCTGGCGGAAGTTCCGTCATATTGCGGTTCAATATCCTTTCGGGAACGGATTCGGCATGATGTACGGCGAGGTATAGACAATGTCTGCCTGACCATCCGGACGCCACTCGCCGATGCGCAAACGGGTCTTCAGGTGATGGTTGGGTTCCAGATAGATCATGCCTTCCGGTGCGTCGAAACTGATGGTGCCGCTTTCCTCCGCTTTCACCACCTTGTCGGTATCGAAGCTGCCGGCCTTTTCGACCGCCATCTTCCACAACCACGGACCTTCGTAGGCAGCCTGCGTCACATCACCAATTGGTGCGGTCGGCCCCCACATGGCATGGAAATCCTTGACGAATTTCTGGTTTTCCGGCGTATTCAGCGATTCAAAATATTTCATCGCCGAATAGAATCCGACCAGATTCTCGCCACCAATCCCCTTGGCTTCGTCTTCGGTGACCGACAAGGTCAGCAGAGTCTGGCTCTTGCCAGTGATGCCGGCCGCCTTGAGCTGTTTGAACCAGGACACGTTGGAACCGCCCACCACGGCGGCGTAGATGACATCCGGATGCTTGAGACGGATCTTGTTGATGGTGGAACCAAAGTCGGTGCTGCCGAGAGCGGCGTATTCTTCACCAACCACCGTACCATGCAGAACCCGGGTGATGTATTCACGTGCCAGCTTCATCGTGGTGCGCGGCCAGATATAATCGGACCCGATCAGATAGAATGTCTTGGCGTGCTTGGTTTTGGCCACCCAGTCCAGACCGGCAAACACCTGCTGGGTCGCTTCCTGGCCGGTGTAGACCACATTCTTGGACTGTTCCAGCCCTTCGTAGAACGTCGGGTAGTACAACAGACCGTTATCACGTTCCAGCACCGGCAGCACTGCCTTGCGGGAAGCCGATGTCCAGCAGCCGAAGATGGCGGCCACGTGGTTTTCTTCCAGCAGCTTTTTGGCTTTCTCGGCGAAGGTTGGCCAGTCGGAAGCACCATCTTCCTGCACAATCTTGATCTTGCGCCCCAGAACGCCACCCATGGCATTGATCTGGCTGATCGCCAGCTTTTCGGCTTCCTGGGCACCGGTTTCTGAAATCGCCATGGTGCCGGTGGACGAATGCAGGATACCAACTGTCACATCGGTATCGGTCACTGCCAGACCTGTGGCGTCCACTTTGGCAGTTGGCGGTCCGCCCGCACTGGCAGATCCGGCCAGTGCGAGCAGCATGGCAGCGGACAGCGCGGTCAGCATCCGTCGGCTGGTTTTGCTTTCAATGGCAAACTGTTTCTGTTTCATGATTTGCATCCTTTCCTGGTGTCAACAAAACGGGGTACTGCCTGACCCTGACGATGTCAGTACTGATACTGGAAACCCACAATGAACTGGTTCACGTTGTTCAGCGGCGCAATCATCCGGTTGTCTTCCAGCTTGGAATACACGGCGCTGAGCTTGGCATTGAATCCGTTGATGACGTAGTTAACGCCAACATCGGTCTGTTTGTCGGTCGTGCCGGACAAGGTACGGTCCAGCTCCTGATAGCGTACAAACGGCTGCCACTGACCACGGAATCCATCCGGACCGAATTTTTCACCGAACATGTATTCCAGGGTGGCAAGATAGGCATGACCATCCACCAGGCCACCAAAGTCCGAATTGCCCGAACTGGTGTATGCGCAAGGTTGCGAGCCGGGCTCGCCTGAACCACAGTCGACCGCACCCAGACCATAGTGGTAGTAGGCGCCTTCGATCGTCAGCACGTCGTTGCCGGCCAGCTTTTTCTCAAACAGCAGGTCAAGGTTGCCGGAACTGTAATCACCGGCCGTGGAAGGTGAATTACCCACACCATTCTGCTGGTACTGCCAGACCAGACCCAGACTCAGAATGTCTTTCGCGCCATAATAGGTACTGGCGTTGTAGTAGGCCGGCGCCGGTTCCGGATCCAGGAAGTTGAACACCAGACGGCCTGCATACAACAGATCGCCCGAATTATTGGAGTCACCCGCACCATCATTGTGACCACCAAAAGCACCTACCGAATACACCACCTTGCCACCCATCGGTTTGCCCCAGATCACGGCGCCATTGTCACGTCCGATGGCCACACTTGGGTACATGGATACCAGCGGATAGCTCCAGACGTTCAGATAGAACGGGCCATCCAGGTTCGAACGGTCGCTTGGCGGCAGCAGGCGG
This sequence comes from Pseudomonadota bacterium, assembly GCA_021845925.1. Taxonomy (GTDB): domain Bacteria; phylum Pseudomonadota; class Gammaproteobacteria; order Burkholderiales; family Sulfuriferulaceae; genus Sulfuriferula. Next base: position 183,983 of record JAJZUW010000002.1, on the reverse strand, counting down.
CCGGCCCAGACATTGAAATCCGGCGTGAACTCAAAGCGGGTAATGCCGTCCATCAGGACAATATTGCCCGACGAATCGCGCTCGGTATTGAATGTTCCGCCAATGACCTTGTTCATCTGGCCGCTCACGTACAAGCGAAAATCATCGACATTGAAATTGTTCGATGCCGAACTGCCATTCGGCGCACCATACTGAAGATTCGTATAACTGGTACGCACGCCAAACCCGAGACTGAGCGACGAATCGGTACCCATCTGGAATGTCTGGTCGGCTTCGGCACAACCGGCCCCCAAACCGAACAGCAGTGCCAGTGCCACCCCGCCAAGTCTTGCCGTCGGCAAGCTTCCCTTTCCTGCTTTTTTCAGTTGTTTCATTTCCAACTCCCTTCTGTGAACAAAACACCGCTTTCAGGAACCATTCTAGGGAGGGGGAATGTTTGACCCAATACGTTGATTGACGCATAGATCAAAATGACAGCAGATTGGAATTTTGTTTTTTGAATATCAACAGGCGCGCAAATGCGCGCAAGCCAGAAAAAAATTACGGTTTGCGCAAATGCCCTGCGGACAACAATCAGTGGTTATGTTTGGGTTGGCGTGAAAAGTCGGATGGATGGCGTCAGTGCTCACCAAGACGGTTCATGACTGCCGATGCTGCGGCTGTGCGGGTTTCCACATTCAGCTTGCTGAAAATATGTTCGAGATGCTTGTTGACCGTTCGCGGGCTGCCGCCCAGAATTTCGCCGATGTCACGATTGGTTTTGCCGTGAATCACCCAGTACATCACTTCGGCTTCGCGCGGGGTCAGACCGAGTTCCTTGACCATCCGGTCAAACAGACGCGAGGAGGACGACTCCCGCACACAAACCAGCCATTCACCATCATCGGTTTGATGACTCAGCGAAAACACCAGCTGGTGTTCCGCTTCGCCCATCCGAAGCATCTGCCCATCGTGAACATCAGCCAGATTGTGGATGCACTGTTTCAGCCAGCCATGCACCAGTTCGTGGCATTGCGACTCTGCCTGCAGGATCTGCCGTGCCAGCGGCGTTTGCCAGACCACGTAACCGGTTTCAGGATGCATGGCAAACATGGCGCGACCATGCGCATCGAGGGCAGTTCTGGCCTGGCGGACATGGCGCGCCTGCCCCACATGCACGGCGATACGCGCCAGCACTTCATCCGGCCTCACTGGTTTGGTGATGTAATCCGAACCACCTGCTGCAAAACCGGCCATGACATGCTCCGCCTCGCTCAGCCCGGTCATGAAGATAACCGGCACATCGCAGGCGCTCTCATGCTCACGCAGGCGGCGACACACCTCGAAACCATCCATGCCTGGCATCACGGCATCCAGCAAAATCACATCCGGCAAACGGGTTTGCACGCTCAGCAAAGCCGCCTCGCCGTGCAACGCCACCCTGACTTCATGCCCCGCTTCGTCCAGCGCATCATGCAACATGCTCAGATTTTCCGGCACGTCATCGACAATCAGCACCGAAGACAAGCCTGCCACCGGTCGCCACTGATCGTTCATGTCATTCTCCCTGTCACATCTGTCTGCCGGTACAAAACCGGTCATGATGCAAGAAGCAACAAACGTTCCTGCAACAGGGCCAACCCGAATCCGTGTTCAGTCCGGCAAGTGGCCGGCTGCATGGTCAGCAGCGGCGTGCCTGCGCCAGACCAGGAATGAACCCAGCCATACCACGACAAACAGCACGACAATGACATACCCCAACCGGTCAACCGACCAGGCCGCAATCCGGTCCGGCCAGACACCATGCAGATGAAACAAACCCACCACCAGCTGGCCAAGCTCCAGCGATCCGATCAGCAACGCAACACTGACGGACAGGAAGGTAGACGCCAGATTGTAGAACACCTGCCGTACCGGATTGAACATGGCCCAGCCATAGGCTCGCGTCATGACCAGGCCATCGGCGGTATCCATCAGCGACATGCCTGCCGCAAACAGAACCGGCAGTGAAAGAACCGCCAGCGTCGGCATGCGGGTGACAGCCGCGCTGCCGGCCAGCGATAGCATGGCGATCTCGGATGCTGTGTCGAAGCCAAGCCCGAACAACAGTCCCACCGGATACATCTGCCAGCTGTGTTCGATGACCCGGAACAGCCGTTGCCCGAACAGACGCCGCACCAGACCGCGCCTGGCGAGCAGATTCTGCCAGTGGTGATGATCATGGCCGACATGGCGATACCGCCAGACATGCAACATGTCCAGCAGCACAGCCAGATTGAGAAAGCCGATCAACCAGAGAAACAACCCGGAAACCAGGCTGCCGGCCACCTGACCAAAATTCTGCAATCCCGGCAGATAGTGCGTGACCTGGTTTGCCACCAGGGCCACCAGAATGGCCAGTACCAGCACAACCGTGGAATGCCCGAGCGAAAAAAAGAAACCCACACCAACCGGCATCCGCCCCTTTTGCAGCAGAAAGCGCACCGTATCGTCTATGGCTGCAATGTGGTCGGCATCAAACGCATGGCGCAAGCCAAACAGGTAGGCCGCCAGACCTAGTCCGAACAGTGCCGGATACGTGGCAGCGTAGGCAAGACAGATGGCCCAGCCTGCCAGGTGCAGAACCACAATCACCAGTGCATAAGGGGCCAATGAACGCCATTGCGTTGCGTCGAACTGACCAGACGACCTGGGGAAGCGCTGATTAAATCCTCCACGGATCGCGTTGCTGATCAAATGGTGATGATCACGAGGAATACGCCGCAGGTCGTAGCCGGGACTACGATGCTTCGTCGCAACCGCGCGGGATTTGATCAGTGCTTCCCTAGACTGCATGCAGACTCCACACGTTCAAAGTTTCATCCTGGCACGAGCGGACAGGATCACTCCGGCGTGCCGGTTTTCTGCCGGAACGGATGAAAACGCAGCACCAGCAGACCAGACACCAGCAACCCGGCCAGGCTTGCCAGCAGCATCCTGACCACATGTCCGGCATCTGGATGCCAGACCATCAGGCCGGCCGCCAGTCCGCAGCAGACCACCGACCAGACAGCCATTTCCGCAAACCGGTGCACCAGACCATGATCAATACGGTACACCAGTTGGACAGCCGTCACCAGCACCCCACCCATCACCGCCCAGGCAACGCCATGCAGACCAGCGAGCCAGGCCAGCAGAAACAGTAGCAACAACTGCGCCACGCTACCGGTCAGTTCGCAATACAGGGGCGTGTGCGTATTGCCATGCGCATAATAATACCGGGCCAGCATGGCATTCCAGCTGCCAAAAATCAGGGTTGCCGCGAATGTCGCCACCAGACCCGGCAATGCGCTGTCCGACAGATGCCCCGGAAACGCGATGCCAACGATGGCCGGCGCTCCGGCAATCATCACCACCGCAGCCGGCAGGGTCAACAGCGAAATCAGTTGCAGCGCATGTTCCAGGGTTTTTCGCCGGGTCAGTGCTGCCGAACCACTCATTCTGGCCAGCACAATCTGGTTCAGGCTCATCAGTCCGATCAGCGGAATATTCACCAGTTTGCGTGACAGATTGATCAGCGTGACGGCACCAGCCCCCAACAGGGATGCCACCAGTCGTTCCGCCATCATGAGTCCCTGACTGGCCAGACTGCTGGTCAACAACGGCCATAACCGCTTCCAGAACAGGCGCCGGTCACCCGGTTCGGCGGCGTGCCAGGGGCGCCAGCCGTGTCGCCAGGCATCCGGCAGCAACACTGCCGGCATGAGCAGACTGCCTGCAACAAACCATTGCGCCAGCACCACCGGATTCGCTTGATGACCGGATTGCCAGAGATAGAATACCGCCGGCAGATTGAACAGGACAGAGCCGGCCCCCGGCATCAGAAAATGGTTACGCGCCTGGGAAGACACGCTCAGGATGGCCTGCAGCATGAGTCCGGGCAACGCCAGGGCCAGCCAGAACGATGTTTCGGCGGCCATTTCGCGCCACGGCGACGTCAATCCGGGACCGATCAGACGCACCACGCCGGCAGACCCGAGTGCCAGCACGAGACTTGCCAGACAGCCAAACAGAGTCCAGTGACGCACCTGGCCGGCGAACCATCCCTGCCGCCGTTCGCCATGAAATTCGTGCCACAATGGCAGGGCCGCCGCCGCCAGCAGGCCGCCAGCCAGCATGGTACGCACCGCATCCGGGATGAACATGGCCACCAGAAAGGCATCCGTGCGTGGCCCGACGCCCCAGTCGGCCACCAGCAGCCACTCGCGCGCAAAGCCGCTGGCCAGACCGGCCAGAGTCACCAGTGTCAGCAGTGCTGTCGTGCCCAGCATCAGTGGAACAGGGTGAACAGACCCTTGCCACCCACTTTGTAGTTAAGGTTGTGCGGGCGTTCGCCCATTGGCTTTGCGCCACTGCCACCAACGATCTTGTAAGGTGCAACCTCCTTGCTGACCAGTGTGTTGGCCGTCACCACGCTGCCGCGACCAAGACGGGCACCATGTCCGATCAGTGCTCCGGTTGCAATCCAGACGTAATCTTCGATGTAGATCGGTGCAGAGATCGACCAGAATTCGGCCGCTTCCAGATCATGGCTGCCGGCAATGATTTTGACATATGAGGCCACCGCAACGTGATCGCCAATAATCAGTCCGGCGCGCGCATCAATCTGGCAGTGCCAGGCAATACAACTGTCTTCGCCCACGACCAGACTGTTCATGCCCAGAACTTCGGTATTGCGCCAGACTGTCGATCGTTTGCCGATTCTGGCACCACCCAGCCGCAACCACAGCAAGCGGATGTTGTGACTGGGAATCTTGTTGATGAGAATGTTGTACCACATCTCCCACGCCCGCAACCAGCGATCCTTGAAGGTGGGCCAGTTGAATCCCATCAATGGCACAAAGGTGGTCGGAATTTCATCGCGCAGCATGGCATAAAACCGCCTGGCGAGGAGATGCTCGATCCGGGTCTCGATATTGACCGAGGAGATAGACACACGCGGAGCGCCGGCATCACCTTCCTCGAAGGCCACATCATTGTCCAGCATCCACTGATAGGCTTCCGCCAGTTCGGCAGGCGTCACTGCCAGTCGGACAGCATAGTCGTTCAGTCGCTCGCGCAGGGAACTGGAATGGTATATCCGGTGTTTCATGCATTACCTCGGTCGGGTAAAAAATCACGCTCCGCCGGCAATTCCGGCACGCGGTCATCGGCACGGGAAAGCTGCAGGCTGAATGCCATCATGGTCCAGAACAGCGCCACCAGCACCATGGTAAAACTGTAATAGTGGTCAAACAGACCGGTCAGCAAGGCTGCCAGCAAACCGGCCTGAATGCCGAATCGAAGGGCCCTGGCTTCATTCAGGCGATCCAGCCAGCCCCGGTAACGGACTTCACGCCACCAGGCCAGGGTTGCGGCAACGAACAGCAGCATGCCAGGCACGCCGATCTTGTAGACATCATTCAGCCAGAGATTGGAAATGCCAAGCAGATCACTGTCTGGCGGCGGATCGGTCTTGAATCCGATGCCGAGAGGATATCGCTTGACCGCGTCAGGAAAATGACGGTACTCATCCAGACGAATCTTGGTACTCGCGTTTTCCGCAGAAAACGTGGTGGCCAGCCGGTGTTGCAATGGCGGATAGAACATCACCAGACAGACCGTCAGCGCGACTCCCACGCCGAGGACCCGTCCAGCATTCGGTGCGCGTCGCCAGGCAAGCCAGAGCAGCACCAGCGCCAGGCTGACAATGGCTCCGCGCGAAATGCTGAACAGCAGACCAGCCGCGCCGAGTACTGCGACAGCGATGGCCAGCGCTCGCACCCAGCCTCGCTTGACCTGGGCCAGAAAAAACGCCATTGGCAGAAACAGAACCAGCACGCCTCCCGTCAGATTGGGATGCACCCAGGGTGATGCCATGCGTTTGTAGTTGGCCGAAAAAATGTCGGTCACCGCATCCGGATGGGCATAATGCAGCGCCTTCAGCACCGGAATGAACGTATTGGCATCCCGGTCCTTGAGAAAGTAACCAATCGACAGCACCAGCATGGCCAGCAAGCCAAGCAGCAAGGCCACCATCACCTGTTCACGCTGACGTGCGTCACGCACCAGAATGCCCACCAGAAACAGTGGTGACAGGTTCAGCAGCCAGCGCAACCAGTTGACCACCCCATTGCCATCGGCATGCACCATGATCTGACCAGCCACAAATGGCACCAGGCTGTAAAGCATCAGCCAGATGACCCGCCGTTCGGTCAAACCAATACGCCAGGCAAGACGTCCGGTCAGCAACTGGAGACCGACACCCATCCAGGTCAATACCAGTGCCGCTTCGGACAAGGTGATGCGAATACCGAGACGGAAGGTCGAAAATGGAGCCAGAATGGCCAGAAACACAAACAGCTGCATGCCAACCATCGGGGAGCGGATGACCACCAGGGTGGCTGTCGCCACGGCAATGGCCAGAGCCATTTTCGCTGGTGACAGAAACACCAGTATCGTGGCGAACACAAGCCCGCTGAACAGGGCAAACCATTTCCGGATTCCGTTCATGCTGCTATTCCTTGTGCCATCAGGCTATCCAGCAAGTGCCACAACCGCTGACGGTAAGCCGGCATGGAAAACTGTCCGGCCCAGTCACGCAGTCGCTGTTTTTCTTCTGCGTCGATAACGGGTTGCTGCGCCAATTTCACCATCAGGATACCTAACGCCTTTGCATCATCCGGGTCGAAACGCGGCGCATCCGGCGGTGCCACTTCGTCAAGCGCCGAACCACGCGCCACAGCAACTGGCGTTCCCTGCACCAGCGCTTCCACCACCGGCAGACCAAATCCCTCCGCACGTGAAGGTTGCCACAACCTTCCGGCTCGCGCGTACACCACACGCAATTGCGGATCGCTCAGCTGGCTGATGATCGACAGACCGGGCAATGTGCGCAGTTCAGGGGGCAAATCGGCTGGACTGCCAACCGCCACCAATGGCGGAACAGCAGGATGATCTTCACGTGCCTGCGCCCACTGGCGCACAAACCAGGGCATGTTCTTGCGCGGCTCGCGCATGCCCACCACCAGCCAATAACTGTCCGGCAGCACATAGGGCAAAGCCAGTGACGGATCGGCCTGGCTGTCCGGTACTGCATTCGGCAACACCGCAATCCGGCTTGCGGCGGCCGGGAACAACCGCGCAACCTCGCTGGCGGTAAACCGCGATGGCACCCAGATAGCATGCGCATGTGTCAGTGAATAACCAATGGCAAAACGGTCTATCCAGCGATAAGCTCTGGCCTTGATCCAGTGGCTGTGGTGGTTATCCATGGTCAGCTGAAACAGGTCGTGCAACAACAGAACATATCGGGTTGCGCCAGGACACCCAACCGGAAGCCCGGTGTTGGCTGTGGCAATATACACATCCGGCATCAGCTCGCGCATGCGGGCAGGCAAGAAATCCTTCTCAAACCGCCACCGCTCGCGTGGCCGATGCAAACCATGCGCCGGACTTTGCCACGGCGGACAAATTGCCAGATTGCGGTGCGGATGATCGGCTGGTGCCGCCGTAAAACGCAACAGTTCAATCCCCGGTTGCGACAGGATGGCTTGTTCCATGGCCAGCACCTGGCGTGCAATACCGGAGTTCGGCGCCGCCGTCACAGGCCGGTAATCAAGTCCGATCCGCATGATTCATCTTCCGGTACACCGCATCCAGCTGGGTGGCCGCCACCGACCAGTCATGCGAAGCCTGAACATGGCTTCTGCCTGCCTCGCCCATTCGTCTGGCCAGGCTGCCATCAGCCAGCAACCGGACCAGTCCGCGCGCCAGTTCGTCAGCTGTCTCGCCACACACGAATTCCTGGTCGGTCAATGCCAGCCCCGAAACACCCTGACTTGTGCTGACCAGCGGCAACCCGGCAGCCAGCGCCTCCAGCACCTTGAGCTTGGAACCGCCGCCTTCGCGCAGTGGCGCTACAAACATGGCGGCCCGTTGTTGTTCAGTACGCAAATCCGGCACATATCCGCGCCACTCAATGCGCGAATCCGGCCAGCGCTTCGACCAGCGCTCTGGCATGGCAAACCCACAAATCACCAGGCGGGCCTCCGGCATTTCCCGCCAAACAATTGGCATGATGGCATCCACGCACCAGGTCACGGCATCCACATTCGGCGGGTATTCGAAATTGCCGACAAAAAGAATACGCCGGCTGGCAACATCCGGTCTGACTTCTGCGAAGGCAGGTGCATCAACGCCATTGATAACCACATCCACCGGCCTGCCGCGTACCTGGGCCATGCGCTGCGCATCATCCGGCGTGACGGCCACCAGCCGTTCTGCAGCCCGGTACACCTGCCGCTCCCAGCGCCGGTAACGCCACTGGTCGTACAGAATATAAGGCGCCAGCCATCCCGGCATGTTCTGGTAAGTCGCCGCGCCCAACCCGGATTCGATATTATGCTCGCAGAGCAGAAAAGGCTTTCCTGCGCGCAACAGGCTGTTCAGATAGGGCTGCAACGTATAACTGTGTTCGATCTGGATGACGTCCCAATGCTGTTGCAACAACTCGGCAAACTGTTGTTCCAGCAGCGGTGACAGCCCGTTCACGCTGACCAGCAACGGATAAGGCGCGAATGCGGCTGCCAGCAGTGTGCGCCAGTGTCTCAGCGGACGCCGTTCCAGCACAATCAGTCTCGTCGCGACGCTTTCCAGCACCCGACGGGTTTCCGGATCTGCTGCAGTTTTGCTTTGTACCAGCAACGTGATCCGGTGCCCCTTGTCCGTCATCCGCTTCAACAGGTGATACTGACGCAGTTTTCCACCACTGGTCGTCGGCCAGGGCAGATAAGGCAGAATCCAGAGAATCTGCAACCCCGGCTGCAGATTCGCGGCCGGCGATTCGCTGGTGGCTGCAACGGCGTCTGACATTCAGCGCCACTCCAGCAGTTTCAGGTGATCCGATACCGGCAGATGCAGGCTGCCATTGCCGGAATCGACAGTGCGACACGCGCCGCTCATCGGTCGACACAGGCTGGCGCTGGTGATGCCGGCCACGTCGACGCTGCCACCTTGCTGCCCGCCCCAGTACATCCAGACATGCGTACCGTCGGGCTTGCGCCAGGCCACACTGTACAGATCAGCCGGAGCATTGCTGATCGCCGGTGGGCTGTCCGGATCCAGCACCGGCCCCGTCATGCGCAGGAAATTCTGCAAGGCAACATAAGCCGGCTTGGGATTGCCCGCCAGGTCAAGCAACCCATAGCTACGGTCGCGTACGCTGGCACGCTGGTCAAGGTCGGACAGAGCAAACAGGAAAACCCGGTCGTAATCCAGCGCGCTCATCAATGCCAGACGACGCAACAGATAATCGGCCTGCCCGGACACGCCAATGATCGGCTGCTCTTCAACCGGACCGGCATAACTGGACCAGCCCCACTCCGTTGCCCAGATCCCCGCCACATGCATCCCACGCAAGGCCTGATTGACCTGGCGGGCGCGCAGGATGAAATCATTGGCGCCCGGCTGGTCGGATTCGGGTGTCTGGCTGTACGGATGGTAGGCCACGACCACACCATTGCCCAACGCGCCAAGACGGGCTAGGTCCTCCAGCATCAGATCACCGCGCCCGGGCATCTGGCTGTAATACGCCATTCCGCCGACCACCACTGTCTTGCCAGGCGCCATCCGGTGCAGTTCCTGCTCGGTGGCCGCCAACAGGTTACGGTAGCCGGCCGGGCTGGGAAGCGGTTGCCAGAAGGCCGGCAGATTGGGTTCATTCCAGACCTGCCAGGCATTGACCGCTGGATAACGCTCGGCCAGCTGCCCCATGGCATCGGCAAACTGCTGCACGTCCGCCGGTGGATACTGGTCCTTGTTCGACGCAAAAAACGGGGCGCTGGTGGCAAATGGGGCCGAACCGACCAGATAGAACACCGACTTGATCCGGTCATCCGCCAATGTATTGACCAACTGGTCCAGTGGCTGAAAATCGAACCGGCCCTCGGCTGGTTCCAAGCGGTCCCAGTGCAGATCCACCCGCACCCATTGCAGACCAAGCGCCCGTAGAAGATCCAGCTGCCGCTGGTACTGACTGGGAGAAAACCAGAGAAAATGTGCATTGACGCCAAGAAAATCTTTCCAGACCACCGGACGCGGTGCAACCAGCTGGGTTCCGGCAACAGCAGCGGGGACCCAGAATCCGGCCAGAACAAGCAACAGGCAAACCATGCGTTGACAGATCATCTTCATGTCGTACTCCTTTGCGCAAGCCGCAGGAACATCTGACGAAACTCTGCCGCGATACACGACCACTCACGGGATTCGCCCAACTTTCGGGCCGCCTCGCTGCGCCGGACCAGTACGTCGGGGCTGGCAAGCAACAGGGCAATCTCCTTCGCCAGAGCGTGACAGTCCCCTTGTGGATAGACTGCCCCGTTACCATAAGAGATTTCTTCGGCAAATGCACGCGCATCGGAGGCGATGACGCTACGTCCGCAAGCGGCCGCCCACGACAGTGCGCCACTGGTGCCGCGCATCCGGCCAAGCCAGGCCAGTTTGGCAGATTCACGATAAGGCAGAACCATGACATGATGCGTCTGGATCAGTGCAGGAATCTCATCGGTGGCAATATCCAGGCGCCACTGAACAGACATGCGCGCCAGTCCCCGTTCCTGCAGGCGCTGGCGCAAACTGTCCAGATACCCCCCCTGATGTCCAAACGCCACATCCGGTTTTGTTCCGCCAGCCAGCGTCAGTTCGATCCGCGCCGGGCTGTCCGGCTGGTTTTCCGCCAGAATTGCCAGCGCATCGATCAGGTCTTCAATTCCCTTACCGCGATAAATGAATCCGAAATACAACAGCTTGAGGGGGCCACTGCCAGGCAGGGCAGGCAACGCAACCGGTGCAATCCTGGCATTGCCATGTGCGATGATGCGCACTTTGTCCTCGGGCAGTCGCATGCGCTCACGCAGGCATTCGCCCCCCACGCGTGTCAGCGTGACCAGTCCTGCCAGGCGCGCAGCAGTCCGTCTTTCATTGGCCAGCGTCAACGGATTGAGCAACAGAACCAGCGCCTGGTAGACAATGGCCGGCAGCCACTTCGTCCAGCCCGGCAGATGAGCAGGTTTCCAGATCAGGCGGTCCGGATCATGCACGGTCGCCGTGACCGGCAAATCCGGGCGATGGCGGGCGAGCCACTGGATGGCCAGATACTCGCCATTGCGTCCGCCGCCCAGTTCCACATGTACCAGATCAATGCCCTGCCAGTCTGCTGACTGCATCTGACGAGAGAGCTGTTCGGGCTCTACGGACAACACCTGTCCGCGCATCGGTGTCACCACCTGGGTGTCGGCATCCGCCAATGCCTGACAGAATGCCTGCGCATAATCGGCGATTCCGCTTTGTTCGGGCGGTAACGGCGACAGAATCGCAATGCGCATCACGCGTCTCCGGTCAGGTCAGGCGAGACCAGAGACCAGCCGGAATTTCAAGACGACGCCGGTTAAGCACAATACCATCCACCCGGCCAAACGCCATGCGCAGCATCGACAGCGCGTTATCGACCACGGGTACAGAGGCGCGCCGCGCCTGGACCACCAGCAGCAGGATATCGACATTCTTCAGCACGACGAACACTTTCTGGTTGTTGCTCAGCGACCCGGCATCCACAATCAGCACTTCGCCCGGCTTAGCGCGATCATCTTCGTTGGTGGCAAGACGCACGTTGATCTTGCGGTCCTGCAATACCTTGAGAAAGGCATTGGCAACGTATGTTACCCCTTCACCGGGTTTGGCCGAGGTCAACCCGACAGTCAGTCCGGTTTCCATGATGTGCTGAAGCGGCAACAAACTGAACAGGCGCTGCACGCCGGCCTGGAACAGCAACTGACTACCTGGCGAAGACGCCATTTCCATCAGTGTGCTCCACAATGGCACTCCGAATTTTTCCTGCATCCGTCCGCCGTCATGAATCCGTTGATCCATCAGATAAGACAGGTAAATGACAAACAGACCGACGGCGATACCGGCAGGCAACGCCGCCAGCAAAATGATCAGACTTTTCGGGAACACTCGCGCCGGCTCATAGGTGGCCTGCTCGATAACCGCAATGTTGCTGATCCGGTTCTTGTCCAGTTCCTGGTCGATACGCGCATTTTCCAGACTGTTGAGATAGAGGGCATAATTTTTTTCATCAACCGTCAGCTGGTCTTCCAGACTGGACAAGGCAGGTTCGATCTCCAGCAGCTGACGCCGCTCTGCACCCAGCTTTTCCAGTTCACCATCATAGCCAATGATATTTTTTTGCAACTCGCTGACCTTGATGAGGTTCTGCATCGAATCACGCTTCAGCATGGTCACCAGATCATTCGGCACCACGGTTTCCCGTTGTGGAATCATCGATTTTTCTTCGGTCAATTGTTGTTTAAGTCCGGCAATTTCGGCATCCAGATCCTGGATCGGCTGCGAACCCGGCACATACTCACGCAGCGCAGACTCGCGTTGCTGACGGAAATTACCCAGCTTGAGAGACATGTCCCGCCAGGCAGGACTCAGGTCGGACTGCCGTTCACTGGTGATTTCGGCCGGCAAACCACCCATCTGGACGTGCGCACTGCCAACCCCCTGTTGCAGGCCTAGCAGTTCCACATAGGCATCGGCACGTTTGTTCTGCAATTCTTCGATGCGTTGGGTCAGGGCATCCAGCCGCTCCTTCGAACTGGATCCGCCAACGGCCAGAAGATATTTGGCAATCGCATCCTTGGTATCGGCTATCCGTTTTGCCAGACGATTGCTCTGGGTCACGTAAAAGTCATACAGACTCTTGCGTTCGAGCGCCTGCGTGCGCTGATCGAGATAAATCTGCACCCATTTGTCCATCACGCGCTGGGCGATAACCGGATCATCCCAGGTAAAGCTGATCGCCATGACCATGGAACCGCTGGCATGGGTCACCTTGAAGCTCTTGGCCAGTTTGGTGGCCAGCCTGTCTTCCGCGGTTTGCGGTTCAACCACACCGACCAGCACCAGCATGGAACGCAGCCCGTCCTGGATATCGCCAGCCATTTTCTTGACTTCGGCCTTGATTTTTTTCCACAGCGTGGTCGGTGGCGGCGAAGAAATGTTGTCCAGATAATAACGTGCCACGGCACGCACGATCGGGCGTCCGGTCAACATGCTTTCTTCATCGATCACCGGATCACGCTGCGTACTGGGCGAAATCAGTGTGCGCCGGTCGGTGTATTCGATCGGCACGGTATCGTTATCCCGCCCGGGTTTCACCAGCAGGCGGGATTCGGATTCGTATCGGTATGGCAACAGAAAGGCGCCCAGCACCGCCACAACGACAGTGGTCATCAAAGCCAGCCGGAATTCCTTCTGAAAAATGAAATACAGCCGGACAATATCGCGAAACGAGCGGATCTCTATCATGATGGCCTGTCTTACTGGAGTTTGTAGTAAATCGGATTGATGTTGTAGGCAAATCCAAGCGCCAGTGATTTGCTGAATGGCAACAACTGATTCAGGTAGAGATCCACCCACTCAATCGCATTACCCACCGTCGATTTCGGAACAAACACGATATCGCCACGCTGAAGCTGGATGCCATGCTGGCCGGTCGCAGCGAGCGACTGGCTGTAATCAAAGAAGTAAACGGTGTATTCGCCGTTATCCGCCAGACGCAACAGCGCCACATGGCTGCTGTCCGCCGTCGGCAACACCCCGCCTGCAGAAATGATGGCCTGCTGAACATATTCGGCAGATCCCATGTCCACTGCCTGGGGATTGCGCACGGCTCCACCCACAAACACCCGGTTGGCCGAACTGGAATCGATGTTCACCGTGACTTCGGGATGACGGTACAGCTTGGCCAGCCGATGACTGATTTCTGCGCCAACCTGCTCCGGCGTGAGTCCGCGTGCGTGAATCGAACCAGCATACGGATAGGCGAACATGCCATCGGTGCGCACGGAATAGGTCACATGATCGGGATTATTGATCGCCTGCCAACCGTTGAATGACTCTTCATCACGCACGATGCTGAGCACATCGCCAGGCAGGATTCTGGCCACCGGCGCTGGTAGTTTGTCATAGCCAATGGTCTCGATCTGATGCGCCGCCATGACGTCGCCCGAAGGTCTGTCAATGGTGCTGGGCGTTGTACAACCGGACAGCGCCAGACAGATCAAACCCATACCCGAAATTGTTTTCAGCCAGTCAATATTCATTTCCAGTACCCTGCATACATGCTGATATGGCGCTTGACCGCGACAGGAAGATATTTTTCCAGCTTTCCCATCCGGTATCCCGCCAGCTTGCACAAACTGCGAACAAAAATAACCGGCAACAGCCAGTATTTACCCAGATCAACCACGGTACGAACTTCCGACCGGATAAAACGGAGACCTTCGCCTTCTGCCCGGCCAAACGTTTCGCCGATCCAACGCTCGCGGCCATAGAACACGCCGATGTCAAAATTACGCTTGAATTCCTGCCAGAATGAGTAGTTGTGCGAATGATACACTGTCGCATCCGATTCATAGCGAACCCACCAGCCTTTTCGCAGCATGGCACCGGCAACGTAAGCATCTTCGGTACCGATGACATCGCGGGGGAAGCCCCCCGCTTCGGTGAGGGCTGTGCGCCGGTAAGCGCAGAAAGCATCGGAACAGAAACAGGTTTTAATGCCCAGATAGCGGGCATCATCAAAGGTCTTGGTCCGACTGACAGCCGGGTAATTGAACTCCCTGGCATGCCGGCTCAGCACGCCAGCATCCGGTCGCGGCATCTGGCGACCGTATGCCAGACCGTAATGCTCATCGGACAGCAGCGAATCCCGCAGTTTCTGCAAACTGTCGGGTTCAGCCGGAATGGCATCCTGGGTGAGAAAAATCAGAACATCCGCATCGACATGCTCGGATGCCCAGCGGCGCGTACCACCATGGTTGAATTCTGCCTGACGGATGACATGCACCCGGGCACCAGCGGCCCGGCAACGCTCGGCTGTGTCGTCGGTTGACTCGGTATCCACCACCAGCCAGTCATCAATGCGCAAGGTTTGACTGGCGAGAGCTGGCAACAGGCAATCGAGATGCGATCCGGCATTTCGTGTCGGTATGATAAGTGCCGTACGCACGCCGCCATCCTTCAAAAATTTTATGCTTATGGAATGACCTGCAACCAGCTGCTCCTGCCTGTAGATAGCAGACAGTCACTTTCTCATTTTCGCCGGCAGACAATTCAATGGTCCGCCGCTCCCCAGGCACGAAAACTCTGAAACTGGCATATGCGCGCGACAACAGCACACACGCAGACGCCAGCTTATCGTAATACATAATTCATGACAGAGTCAATCGTCAATTGACTGACTAACCAACCATTTTTGCGGCCCGTATCGTTGACAACACCCACACCGGCCTCTCTTGGCAAATGCAAACATTTCGGTCAATATGCAATATGAGCGCAACCCGCCCTGATCCGTCATGCATAACCAGAACGAAGAACGTCTCGCCCTCGCCCTCGAAGCTGCCGGTATGGACCTGTGGGAAAACGATCTCGTTTCCGGCACGGTTACCCGCCATGCAACACGCATTTTTGCTGAACTCGGTTATGGTACGGAAGAAACCGCTTCCCGCATCGATGACTTGTTCAGCCTGATTCACCCGGATGATGTTGTATCGGTGCAAAACGCCCTGAACCAACACCTGCAGGGCAAAACTGAAAGATATCGTGCGGAATTCCGCATCCGATCCAAAGCTGGACACTGGGTCTGGTATGCCAACTATGGCAAGATCATGGATCGCGATGGCAACCACCGCCGCTTCATCGGGGTGACATTCAACATTCATGAGCGCAAGCGCACCGAAGAACGTTTTCGCACTGTGTTTGACAATGTGCCGGTTCCGCTGGCCATGAACAACGACCAGGGAAAAATCACCTGTGTCAACCGCGCATTCACGCAAAGCACCGGCTACGATACGCAAAGCACACCCGACTTGCAGACCTGGTGGCTGAAAGCCTATCCCGACCCGGAATACCGGCAACAGATCCAGCAGGCCTGGCAAGCCTCAATGACAAACATTCAGGCCACCGGCATCTCCTCGCCGGTCGAAGCCAGTGTGGTTTGCGCCGATGGACAGGTTCGCATTTTCCTGATCAGCCCGACACAGCTCAAGGAAGACCTCGGAGGCATCCATCTCGTGGTGCTGTATGAAGTCACCGAACACAAGCTCGCCGAAGCAAAACTGCACCGCATGAGCCAACTTTACAAAGCGTTGAGCGAAATCAACCAGGGCCTCCTGCGCATGGAAAACGAGGATTACCTGTTTCCGCTGGTCTGCCGGACGGCTGTCAATCTGGGCGGCATGATGCTGGCCGCCATCGGCCGCGTCAATCCGGCAGACAACCGGATCCAGTTCACCTTCAGCCACGGCACTGGCGCGGAATACCTGCAGGGACTGGTGATCACGCTGGACGCCTCGTTTCCGGAAGGCCGCGGGCCATCGGCCATCGCATATCGCGAAAGACACAATGTCATCGTCAACCATTTTCTGGACAGCGAAATGACCCGTCCCTGGCATGACAATGCCAGGCGTGTCGGCTGGAACAGCAGTGGCACTTTCCCGATCATGCGGGCAGGCAAGGTATTTGCCATCATGATCGTGTATCACCGCGATGCCGAAGCCTTTGACCAGCAGGCTGTCGCTCTGCTGGATGAAATGATCCGCGATATTTCATTCGCCCTGGACAACTTTGATCGCGAACATGAACGCCAGATCAGCAGCGTTGCAGTACGGGAAAGCGAACGCCACTTTCGCGCCTATTTCGAACGCGCCATGGTCGGCATGGCGGCGACCTCGCCCAGCAGCAGCTGGCTGGAAGTCAACGATGCACTGTGCAAGATGCTGGGCTATTCCAGGGAAGAACTCATCCGCATGACCTGGATCGACGTGACCCATCCGGACGATCTCGACGAAAACATGCGTCAGGTCAACCGGGTTCTGCGCGATGAAATCGGCGAGTTCGAAATGGACAAGCGATTCATCCGCAAGGACCGGAGAACAATCTACGCGCATATAGCAGTACGCGGGGTACGTAGTAACGTCGGAAAGCTGGAATACTTTGTCATCATCGTCGAAGACATCACCGAGCTGCGCAATCACCAGCACCAACTGGAATTCCTGGCCCACCACGATTCGCTGACCGGCCTGCCAAACAGGGTATTGCTGAATGACCGCCTCGACATGGCGATCTCCCAGGCCAGCCGGCATGGTGGCAGTATTGCAGTCTGCTTCATGGATCTGGACAACTTCAAACTGATCAACGACACCTTCGGCCATGCCACTGGTGACACTCTGCTGGTCGAAGCGGCCAACCGGCTGACATCGATTTCACGCGCAACCGACACCATAGCAAGGCTGGGCGGGGACGAATTCATCCTGATACTGACCGAACTGTCCGGCGAAGCGGAATGCGCCAGCATGCTGCAGCGCGTCATTGACGCCATCAGCAAGCCGTTCGTCATCGGTGGTCATGAAATCCTGATCTCAACCAGCATCGGTGTGGCGATGTATCCAGATCACGTCACTGACGGGACTGCGCTGCTACGCCATGCCGACCAGGCCATGTATGTGGCCAAGCAACTGGGACGGCGCCGAATCCACTTTTTTGATGCCGTACACGACCACATGGCCCAGGTGCGCTCGGAAGGTCTTTCCCGTATCGAACAGGCACTCAACCTGCATGAACTGGTGCTTTATTACCAGCCCCAGGTCAACATGCGCAATGGCACGGTGACCGGCATGGAAGCGCTGATTCGCTGGCAGCATCCCCAGCGCGGCCTGCTGTCGCCAGGCGAATTTTTGCCGCTGGTCGAAAACAGCGAATTTGAAAACACCCTGTCCGAATGGGTCATCCGCGAGGCCATGCGCCAGGTCAGCCTGTGGCACAAACTTGGTTTGAACCTGACTGTGAGCGTCAACCTGCCAGCCCGTCACTTGCTGTCGCGCGATTTTATTGGTTTCATTTCGGCCACCATGGCAGCCTGGCCAAATATTGGACAGAACATTCTCAAACTGGAAATTCTGGAAACCGCCGCGCTGGGCGACATCGGCTCGGCCATCGAAAAAATGGAACGCTGCATTCAAACTGGCGTGTCGTTCTCGCTGGACGATTTCGGCACCGGATATGCCTCATTGTCCTATCTGCGACGGTTGCCGGCCGATACCATCAAGATCGACCAGTCGTTCGTGCGCGACATGCTGGAAGATCCGAATGACCTGTCTATCGTCAAGGGTGTCATCGGGCTGGCCGATGCGTTCCAGAAACAGGTCATCGCGGAAGGCGTCGAAACACTGGAACATGGGCGCGAGCTTCTCGCCATGGGATGCGAATCCGCTCAGGGGTATGGCATTGCCCGGCCTATGCCAGCAGACACAGTTGCGGACTGGATTGCCGGATTTCATCTGCCCGCAGAATGGTCGGCATAGAAACCCCGTCATTCTGCGCCTCCCACACCTGTCATTCTGCACCTCCCACAGCTGTCATTCTGCACCTCCCACAGCTGTCATTCTGCACCTCCCACACCTGTCATTCTGCGCGGAGCGAAGCGAAGTCGCAGAATCCACCTTTAACCATGTGTGCCTCCTGCCGGATCTGTGGATTCCGCGACTACGCGCGGAATGACGACGGTGTACGAAACAGCAGCATGTTTTGTCATTTTGCAGCCTCCCACACCCGTCATTCTGCGCCCCCCACACCCGTCATTCTGCGCCCCCCACACCTGTCATTCTGCACCTCCCACACCTGTCATTCTGCGCGGAGCGAAGCGAAGTCGCAGAATCCACCTTTAACCATGTGTGCCTCCTGCCGGATCTGTGGATTCCGCGACTACGCGCGGAATGACGGAGGGGTGCGGAATGACGGAGGGTGAGGAATGACGGAGGGTGCGGAATGACGGAGGGTGCGGAATGACGGAGGGTGCGGAATGACGGAGGGTGCGGAATGACGGGGTTTACCTGACCAACCCTGCCAGCAGGTCTTCCATCTGGCCACGGCCTTCGGGCGTCGTCATCATCACCAGCGTGGTACCGGGCCGGATCACGTGACTGTCATCCGGATTGAACACCCAGCGTCCATGCTCATGGGTAGCCACCAGGAGATAGTGTCGTGTGCGACCGCGCAATTCGCCAAAAAGCGTGGGTGGCATGCCGGCTGGCACGGTGACTTCTTCCATGCGTAAGGCTTCTTCACTCTGCATCATGCGGTCCATGAAATTGACCACATGCGGACGCAGCATGGCTGAGGCAATGTGCATGCCGCCGCTGAAATCAGGCGACACGATCTGGTCGGCTCCGACACGATGCGCCTTGTTTTCATTCCGGATGTCATGCAGCCTGACAACCACGCGAACCTGCGGATTCAACAATTTGACCGACAGGGCAATCATCAGGTTGTGGCTGTCATCCGATGTCAGGGCAAACACACCAGCTGCCTGCAGGACACCTGCCCGTTTGAGCACATCGTCATCCGACGCATCCTCGACCAGATACAGACTGTCCGGGTGACGCTGCAGCCAGAGTTTCATCACTTCCTGGTTGCTGTCGATCGCCACGAATGGTCGTCCGGTATGCACCAGTTCACCCGCCACATTGGAACCCACCCGTCCCACACCACAAACAATGTAATGCCCCTGCAGGGCAGCAATCTGTTTTTCCATGCGCTTCCTTCTCAAACTGCCATCCAGGTCGGCATCGATCAGCAAAGCCACCAGTCGCGAAAACAGGTAACTCATCGAACCAATGCCAAGAACGGCAATCAGCACTGTAAACAAACGTCCCCAGGGATGCCTGGACAAATCAACCACCTCGGTAAATCCGATCGTCGAGATGGTGATGAACGTCATGTAAAAACTGTCAACCCAGGTGGCAGACGGACGTCCGATATAGTGATAACCCAGCGTTCCGGCCAGGGTGACCAGCAACAGAAGCCCGCCACCGGCAAGCAGGCCAAGCCAGTGCGGGCTGCGAAAAATCCGCGTTACGCCGGTATCTCTTGCCAGCATGAAGATTCAGTCACCCTGTCGCCCGGCGGTCAGACAACCGTCCGCAGAACGGATAAATCTGACCAGCCATCAGAATACCGCTTCGTTCAGCACGTACACCACCAGCGAAGCCAGCAGGCAATAGATGCCAAACAGCTGCCAGCGACCATTCTCCAGCCAGGTCGACAGCCAGCGTAACGCCAGCAGCCCGGCCACAAAACTCATGCACATGGCCAGCAGTCCCGGCATGAACACATGCAACATGGCCGGTCCGGTGAGCGGCACATGCTGATCGCGCAGCAACCGCCATGTTTCGCGTGCAATCACCGGCGGTGTCAGCACCACGGCCAGGGCAAAGCTGAATTCTTCGGTTCTGGCGCGCGACACATTCAGCAAAAGCCCGGTCGAAATGGTGGCACCCGAACGCGAAAAACCCCGGAATGGCAGACAGATGCCCTGCACAGCACCAATCACGGCGGCATCGAATGTAGTCATGGGCTTGCCGGTACGGCCCTGCTCGCGCCGGCTGAAACCGGCAATCAGGATCAGGATGCCAACTGCAAACAATGCAGCCGAGATCAGCGTGGTATTGCCGAACAGGTCTTCAATTTCCGCATGCTGCATGCCTTTCATGAACACATGTTCAATCAGGGTCTTGAGACCAAGACCGATGATGCCGGTCATCAGCGTGGCAACCACCACCAGCCGGAACACATCGGCCAGCGCCTCCCGTGACGAAAAGAAACTCTCCCGCCAGGAACGCCAGAAATAACCGATCACGGCAAACATGGTGCCCGTATGCAGCATGACCAGTAACAAAGTCATTTCTGGTGCCGTCGGATCCAGCCCCATCAGTTTTTCGGCCACAATGACATGCGCCGAACTGGAAACGGGCAGCAGCTCGGCGGCGCCCTGGATGATTGCAAGAATCAGGATCTGCGACAACGTCATTGGAACTCCTGGACTGAATGAGAAAGAGGCCGCACGCGGCTGGCGGGCGTTGCCATTATAATGGAAGCCGCGACCAAAACCACAGGATTCGTGGCGGACTTCGGTAGAGATTTTCAAGTGTTACTGACGACAACCTGTTGATGTCTGCGTATTTTTTTCTGGTAGAATTGCCGGTCCGTCCCGATGAACTGTCAATCCGACATGCCTGCCCGTTCGCCCGAACAACCTGCCCCCGCCCGCCGTCTCGAGCTGCTCGCTCCCGCTCGTACGGCTGACATTGGCCGTCAGGCCATTCTGCACGGTGCAGATGCGGTCTACATCGGCGGTCCGACTTTTGGCGCACGCAGCAACGCCAGCAACCCGGTGAGCGACATCGCCAGTCTTGTCGCATTTGCCCATCGTTTTCATGTGCGCATTTATGTCGCGCTAAACACGATCCTGCATGATGCCGAACTGGAACCTGCCCGGCAGCTGATCCATGAACTTTACGATGCCGGTGTCGATGCCCTGATCATCCAGGACATGGGACTGCTCGAACTCGACCTGCCGCCGATCGATCTGCACGCTTCCACCCAATGCGACATCCGCACTCCCGAAAAAGCCCGATTCCTGGCCGATGCCGGATTCTCGCAACTGGTGCTGGCGCGCGAACTTTCGCTGGAACAGATTGCCGCCATCCGTGACGCCGTGCCGCTTGACGTCGAGCTGGAATACTTTGTCCACGGAGCGCTGTGTGTCGCCTATTCAGGCCAGTGCTACATCAGCCATGCCCATACCGGCCGCAGCGCCAATCGTGGCGACTGTTCTCAGGCCTGCCGGCTGCCTTATACCCTGGAAGATGCACAAGGGCGTGTGGTGGCGTTCGAGAAACACCTGCTGTCGGTCAAGGACAACAACCAGAGCGACAATCTGGCCGCTCTGGTGCGGGCAGGCATTGCCAGTTTCAAGATCGAGGGACGTTACAAGGATGCCAGCTATGTCAAGAATATCACCGGCCATTACCGGCAGCTGATTGACAGCCTGATCGACGCACACCCGAATGACAAGGCCATGTCCAGCGGCCGAACCCAGCTAATGTTCACCCCCGATCCACAACGCAGTTTTCACCGTGGATCGACCGACTACTTTGCCAATGGCAGACAGGCGGACATCGGCGCGTTTGATTCGCCGACCCATATTGGCCTGACGATCGGCACCGTTAGCCGAACCGGGCCGGACTGGTTCGACCTGGAAACCAGCCAGTCACTGTCCAATGGCGATGGTCTGGCATGGCTCCACAAACGTGAATCGCGTGGTCTGCTGGCAAACACCGTCCATCAGGTCGAAAAGGGTGTGTGGCGGGTACACGTCAATGAGCCGGTCAGCCAGCTGGCTGGTCTCGGGCCGGGCACTGTGATTTCACGCAACCGCGACCATGCCTGGGAACAGGCGCTCAACCAGACTTCCGCAGAACGTCGCATCCGTCTCGCTGCGCGATTCAGCGAACAGCCGAACGGTTTTTGCCTGCAACTGACCGATGAAGATGGCCTGACATCCAGCGCAACACTCACCTGCGCAAAAGAGCCGGCCCGTGACCAGAGCCAGGCAGAACCCGCCCTGCGTGCGCAACTCGACCGTTTCGGCAACAGCGATTTTCTGTTGACTGATCTCGCCATCGACTGGCAGCAGGCCTGGTTCATCCCGGCTTCCGCCATTAACCGGTTGCGCCGCGAAGCGCTGGCCAGTCTCGAAACCACCCGTCTGGCAGCACACCCTTTCCGGCGTCGCCGCCCTGCCAGTCAGCCGCCCACCCGTTATCCGGAAGACAACCTGAGTTATCTCGCCAACGTTTACAATCAGGCAGCGCGGCGTTTTTACGAAAAACACGGCGTCAGCCTGATTGCTGCGGCTTTTGAAGCGCACGAGGAAACCGGAGAAGTCTCCCTGATGATCACCCGCCACTGTCTGCGTTATTCGTTCAGTCTGTGTCCGAAACAAGCAAAAGGCGTGACTGGGGTACAGGGCCAGGTCCGTGCAGAGCCCATGACACTGGTCAACGGCAATGACCGGCTGACCCTGCGGTTTGACTGCAAGGCCTGCGAAATGCATGTCATGGGAAAAATCAGACCACACATCCTCAAGTCTCCGCCACCGTCAGTGGTGCCGCTGACATTCCATCCGCCAGCTGGCCGGCGGTAACCGCCAGGTGCGTTTCAACGAATGACCCGTGCCTGCCCGGGCCGCTGACGATATTCAACCTCGCGCGGCCCCTTGGCTGCAGCCCGTGAAACCAGCGGGTCTTCGTCCTGCATCAGTTGCTGGCGTTGTTGCGCACCCAGACAGGGATTGCGCGAAATGGCGTGCCGCACGTTCGGGTTGCGATCGGCCACACACATGGAGACCATGTCTTCGGTCAGATCCGGCCGTTTGGCAATACACATGCGAATGACATGATCCTGGTCGTGCAGCAGTGCCATCGCTTCATCGTGCGACAGATCGGCGCGTCTGGCAAAGTAGCATTTCACTACCATCCATTGTTCACGCACCATGAATGGACGAAAATCCTCACGCAAGGTTTCGGACAACGCCATGTCCAGCCGTTCCTCCAGAGGAATGGCCTTGTAGAATTTTTCCAGGTCTGCCACCGACATCGTTTCTGCACATTGTGAATCAGGTCGCACATGATACCACTGACTGCCAGCCTGGCTCACGACCGGCTACCCGACCTGGCTGGCTTCCGGTAATATACCTGACATCATCCACTGCTGCATTGCTCATCGCCGCATTGCCAACCACCCATGAAACAGCCCCTGCAACGACTGCACATTCTTGCCCTGACGTCCATCGAACACATCGGTCTGCTGGTGATTGCCATCGCCACAGTGGTATCCATGAGCAGCGAAGTGGTCAACATGATCACCACGCGCACGGTTGACCTGACGGATCTGCTGAAGCTGTTTCTGTACCTGGAAGTGATCGCCATGGTGCAACGCTATTACACTTCCGGCGAAATGCCGGTGCGTTTCCCGTTGTACATTGCCATCGTGGCCATGGCTCGCTACATGATCCTGGACATGAAATCGATGAATGAATGGCGGCTGCTGGGAATCAGCTCCGCCATCCTGCTGCTGTCACTGGCCATCCTGATGATCCGCTACGGCCACGTGCGTTTCCCTTATGCCAGCAAGGAAGCTCGCGACAAAGAGGCAGCCGGCACCGACTGACGCCGGCTGCCTGTGCATCACAGTTCTCTTTCCGGTGTTGCGCTGATGCGGTGGATGGACAGGTCGGCCCCCATGAATTCTGCCTCTTCATCCAGCCTCAGCCCGACAACGCGCCTGAGCACGCCATACACCACGCCACCACCAGCCAGGGCAATACCAATGCCTGCCAGCGTACCCAGCACCTGACTGACAACACTCACGCCACCAAGCCCGCCCAGCGCCGGCAGGCCAAAAATGCCGGCAGCAATTCCGCCCCAGGCGCCGCACAAGCCGTGCAGGGGCCAGACTCCCAGCACATCGTCGATTTTCCAGCGATTTTGCACCAGGGTAAACATATGCACGAACAGCAGCCCGGCGATGCCACCAACTACCAGCGCTCCCAGCGGATGCATGACATCCGAACCGGCACACACTGCAACCAGCCCGGCCAGTGGGCCATTGTAGACAAAACCCGGGTCATTGCGTCCTGCCCACCAGGCAGTCAAGGTGCCGCCAACCATGGCCATCAATGAATTGATCGCCACCAGACCGTTGATCTTGTCCAGCGTCTGCGCGCTCATCACATTAAAACCAAACCAGCCCACTGCCAGAATCCACGCGCCCAGAGCCAGGAACGGAATGCTGGACGGAGGATGCACGGCAGCCACCTTGCCGTCACGGGTGTAACGTCCCTTGCGCGGCCCCAGCAACAGCACGGCAGGCAGCGCAATCCAGCCACCAACCGCATGCACGACCACCGAACCGGCAAAATCGTGGAACGCACTGCCAAACTGGTGCGTCAGCCAGTCCTGAATGCCAAAATGGTTGTTCCAGGCAATCCCCTCAAAAAACGGGTACACGAGTGCGACCAGAACAAAGGTCGCCATCATTTGCGGTTCAAAGCGGGCACGTTCGGCGATACCACCCGAAATAATGGCCGGCACTGCGGCAGCAAAGGTCAGCAGAAAGAAAAACTTGACCAGCTCATAACCGTTCATGGCAGACAGGGCAGTTGCGCCATGAAAGAACTGCGTCCCATACGCCACATAGTAGCCAATAAAAAAATAGGCCAGGGTGGACACGGCAAAATCCATGAGGATCTTGACCAGCGCATTCACCTGGTTCTTGCTGCGCACCGTGCCCAGTTCCAGAAAGGCAAAGCCGGCATGCATGAAAAAGACCAGAATGGCCCCCAGCAGGATGAACAGCGCATCGCCGCCAAATTTCGCGGTCCCCATTTTCCCTCCAGTTTTTTGCGAAATGGGCCATTATGGTGCAAATAATGCACGCAAGACAACATGGCGCCCTAAAATATTGCCGACGACGCACGAGAACGCAACATGAGTCCAGCCAGCCTGCGCTGGTAGTCAGCTTTCGGCAGCGAAGTTATACTGACCGCATGGCACTCACCTTTCCCGATGGCTGGCAGCACTCCCGACAGAGCGGGCCGCGCGAACGCAAACTCGCCACACTGGAGCGACTGGCCAACAGCCTGCCAGCGGACTGGCGCATCTACCACGCAGTTCACTGGACGCAACGACAAAGTGCCGGTTCGACGCAACAGGACGAAATCGATTTTCTGGTGCTCGCGCCGGATGGTCATCTGTTCCTGATCGAACAGAAATCGGGATTTCCCGTCGAATCGGACAATGGGCTCACAATCCATACCCGGAACGGGACGCAACTGGTCTACACCCGTCTGGCCCGCCATGCCGCAGCACTGGCTGGCCGGCTGCGCGAATGGCTGAAACAGCCGCCACCGGAACTGACCGCCCTGTTTTTCTGTCCGGATTACCGGATCAGAAACCCGGGAACAGCCGGTCTGCCAGCCGAACAGATCATTGACGCCAGCCGGCGCAACCAGCTGGCCGAGATTCTGCAGCAACTCGCTGGCAGCACGCCGCCACAACCGGCGCTGACCGGACAACTGCACCGTTTTCTGGCTGAATGGCTGGCTCTTGTGCCGGATGTCAGCGCGCACATCGGCCTGGCGCGCGACCTGTACACAAAACTGTCTGGCGGGTTGACCGAATGGGCACGCCGGTTGTCTTTCTCACCGTTCCGCCTGCGCATCCAGGGAACAGCGGGATCGGGCAAGACCCAACTGGCGCTGGCCATCCTGCAGGACTGCCAGCGCAACGAACAATCCGCACTCTACGTATGTTACAACCGGCCTCTGGCCGACAGTCTTACCCGCATGGCCCCTCCGGGTTGTCGCGTGCTCACCTACCACCAGCTGGCGCGACAACTGGCCGGCGATCTGGCACCGGCCAACCTGTCCAGTCCGGGCGCATTTTCCCGCCTGGAAGCCTTTTTCGATCAGTGGCAAACCAATGAACGGGTTGATGTGCTGATTGTGGATGAAGGACAGGATTTTTCGCCTGGCTGGCGGGACAACCTGCTCAAGTTCACCGGCAATGACAGTCAGGTCTGGTGGCTGGAAGACCCGCTGCAGAATCTTTACCAACGCGAAGAGGCCGATTTTGCTGGCTGGGTCACACTAGGCACCCAGACAACCTATCGCTGTCCGGCACAGATAGCAGCCTTTCTGGACAGGCTCACCGGCTCTGGCATCACCAGCGGCAGCCCGCTGGCACACCCCGATGCGCTGAGTCTCACCTGCCTCGACTCGTCTGACCGTCTGGCCGAACAGACCCGGCTGGCCGTGCGCGATTGCCTGGCCGCCGGTTTCCGGCGCGAAGACATCGCGATCATTACGTTTCGCGGCCGCGAACAATCAGCCCTGTCCGGTCACGAGCGGCTGGGCGACTATCCGCTGATGCGATTTACCGGCCAGTATGACCTGCTGGGCAATCCGGTTTATCGGCCAGGAGATATCCTGATTGAATCGGTCTACCGGTTCAAAGGTCAGTCAGCACCATGCATCGTGCTGACCGAAATCGACTTTGACCACCTGGATGACATGACCCGGCGCAAGCTTTTTGTGGGCGCCAGTCGCGCCAGCATGAAACTGGTCATGGTAGCCTCCCAGCGCGCCTGCAAACACCTGTCCAGCCTGAGCGGCCAACAACCCTGAAGCAGAGGCAGCATGGATCGCAGCGAGCGTTTTTACCGGATAGACCAGTTGCTGCTACGTGACAGCGTGGTCAGCCTTGAACGTTTTCTTGCCGAACTGGAAGTCTCGCGAGCAACATTCAAACGGGATCTGGAATACCTGCGCGACCGCCTCAATGCGCCAATCGTCTGGGACCGCGATGCTGGTGGCTACCGCTATGACCAACCCGCCAGCGGCCCGGCGTTTGCCCTGCCCGGTCTGTGGTTCAATGCCTCGGAGGCCCATGCGCTGCTGATGATGCAACAGCTGCTGGGCGAACTGCATCCGGAACTTCTGGGGCCGCATGTTGCTCCGCTGCAAGCCAGGCTGCGCGCGCTGATCGCCAGCGGGGAGCACAGCCCGGAGGAAGTCGAGCGGCGTTTCCGGCTGGTGCATGCTGCCCGGCGCAAACCTGACATTCCTCACTTCGGACTGATCGCATCCGCCACCCTCAACCGTCAGCGGGTCAGGCTGGTCCATTACAACCGTGAACGCGACGAAACGCTAACCCGCGACGTGTCGCCACAACAGATCGTCTACTATCGCGATCACTGGTATCTCGATGCATGGTGCCACCTGCGTGACGGACTGCGCAGCTTTTCGCTGGACGCGGTGCGCGAGGCCGAGCGACTGGATTCGGCGGCCATCGCCATCGACGAAACCTTGCTGCGCCAGCATTTTGAAACCGGCTATGGTATCTTTTCCGGCACATCGCTGACCTGGGCACAATTGCGCTTCAGCCCCGCGCGGGCGCGCTGGGTAGCCGATGAAATCTGGCATCCGCAGCAACGTGGGCGGTTCGACCAGTACGGCAACTGGCTGCTTGAATTGCCATACAGTGACCAGCGCGAACTGGTCATGGATATCCTGCGACATGGCGCCGATGTGGAAGTCCTCGCGCCAGCCAGCCTGCGCGCCCAGCTGCACCAGACCCTGACGGACGCGGCAGCACTGTACGCCGGCAAACCTTAGCACCCATCTGCACGTGGCTGCAAATAGAGCGCGCTTCACGCCGGCTGCCCGGCACACGACCAGGCGAATTGCCGTTCAGCCAAACCGGATGCTGTCAGAGCAGACCCAGAACCGTTGCCTTGACCGCCAGCGCCGTCTTGTTGCAAACCCCCAGTTTGGCCATGGCATTGTTGAGGTGAAAATTAACCGTACGTTCCGAAATATGCATGATGTCGCTGACATCAGCCGATGTTTTGCCATCCGCAGTCCAGCGCAGGACCTCGGTTTCCCGCGCGGACAGCTCTTTGGCTGCATCGGGCACCAGCCTGCCGGCCACCAGCCGCACCATTCCTTCATGGACGGCATGTGCCAGCCAGGACATCTGCAACGAATGGGCGCGCAGTTCGTCACGCGAAATGTCGTCATGCGATCTGGCCAGAGTCAGCAGTCCGGCATTGCCTCGGGCATCATGACAGGACTGCGCCCAGCCATTGCGCAAGCCATGCGAACGCGCCTCTTCCCAGAATGAACGGCAATCCGAGAACAGTTCCTGGCTCCAGACCAGCGGCATCAGCGAACGCATGCCATGGGCAACTGTTGGATCGATGGCGATGTACTGTTCTCGAGCATACTGTTTCTGCCATTCCTCGGGATAGTTGTTCATCATGAACACCTTCGGATTGGACACCGGCAGTGGCACACGCAAACCATGCGCGCAGTAATCGAAACCCAGTGTTCTGGCCGCTGCCGACAGCAAGGCAAACAGATCTTCTTCCGATTCTGCCTGCGCCAACCCCTGTATCAGTGATTCCTGCCACTCAAGCATGATTCCCCCTCCACACTGGTCATCAACCCCATCAATCTGCTGCACTGAATTAATGGCTGCGTACGCCGTTGACAGATTTCGCGCCGCGCCTTGCCCTTGTCCGGCCCGTGATGGATTTCGCGATGCCCATGTGATCGATTTTTTATTATGAAAATGATACGCAGTAAATGTAGGATAGTCGCATTGACAAGACCTTTGCAACAACAGTGTGAATGCATGCATCAGCCAAGGCTGTCAATCTTGACATTGACTGGCCGGGACACTGCTGGTGTAGCATATGCAACCGGCCATATTCCAGCAACGCAATACTCAACAACAATCGAACCATACGCGCACTCTGGCGTATGAAATGTTGATGACACAACTTGTCTGTCCAGGTTCCCGACCATGACCCAAACCGAATCCGGCAACAATGACTGGCTTCACCGAAGCAGCGCACCTGCGCTCACCGTCTCTGATGATGGATATATCCGTCTGACCTGGAGCATGCTGCTCGGACTGGATTTCAGTCACCTGACCTCGGGTCTCGACGAAGAACCAGGCCAGCTCCGCGATGCTGCAACAACCACCCTGATCAGCGGATACACCGAGTGGATCAGCAACACATGGCCCGCCGTATCCATCGGCTGGGACTGGTTGCTCGACATGCACGACCGCAAAGTCAGCCTGCGCAGGATCAACGACCCGCGCAGCAATATCCTGTTGCAGCGTGATGACGGCAGGGATTGTCCTTCCGCCTGTTCTGCATGGCAAACCGGGCGCTTCGTCGATCGGCTCGACTGGATCAGCCTGGTCGGCAGACATATCGGCATCGTGATCCCTGCCTTCAGCAGGCAGCGCCCAACCTGTTAATTCTGACAGTTATCCTGCACGCCAACATCCCATTAAATAACCCTCCGGCAGTTAACACTTTCGGAGGCAGATGTGGACGTGATCACCGGGACTACCAGACACCTTTCCAGCGAGATGTATGAACAGCTCTCGCGTTACCGTTATCAGGTCTTCATCGACATGCTGGGCTGGGAACTGCCGACCCAACATGGCCTGGAACGCGATCAGTTCGATCATGACGACACCGTACATGTGATTATCCGCAATGACCAGGGCGCCATCAGCGGTTATGGACGTCTGCTGCCGACCAGTCAGCCCTATCTGCTGGGCGACGTGTTTCCGCAACTGCTGAACGGCCTGCCACCGCCCTGCTCTCAGGACATCTGGGAACTGTCACGTTTTGCTGCCGTCGATTTCAACAGCCAGACTTCGTCTGCCGCCGGACAGTTTTCATCCCCGGTTGCCGTCAGGCTGTTGCAGGAAGCCATCCTCTGCGCCCGGACGCACGGCGCCAGACGGATCATCACGGTCTCTCCCGTCGGCGTGGAACGCCTGCTCAGGCGCGCCGGATTTCAGGCCCATCGCGCAGGCCCACCGATGATGGTCGGCCGCCATCCAATCTTTGCCTGCTGGATTGAGTGCGACGCAACGAAACAGACGGCCAGCCACCCCGAAATACTGTCGGCAATCAGACCAGAACCGCACGAACTGCATCCGCAACAGGCCAACCGCAGCTCGTCCATCATCGGTTGATCATGGACCGTTTCCAAGGTGGCTCACGCTATGAGCCACCTTGACCGCATACTGGCGTCATCCATTCTCAAGGAGATGCGCCATGCGCCAATTGTCCGGTTTTGACACAGATGCTGTTGTTCTGATTGCCTGTATTGCCTGCTATGCCATTGCGGTCTGTTTCGGTCACTGATGCGTGCATGTCCGCTTCGTTGTAGAATGCTGACTTTAGAACTGTCCGGAATCCCATCGTGCTTGTAACGCAAGGCATCACCATCCAGTTTGGCGCAAAGCCGCTGTTTGAAAACGTCAGCATCAAATTCGGCGATGGCAACCGCTATGGCCTGATTGGTGCCAATGGTTGCGGCAAATCGACGTTCATGAAGATTCTCGCCGGACAGCTCACGCCAACCAGCGGTCATGTCAGTCTGGATCCGGGCGAAAAGCTGGGCTGGCTGCGCCAGGACCAGTTCGGTTACGAAGACCAGGTAGTGCTCGACGTGGTAATGCAGGGCGATGCGGAACTATGGGCTGTCAAGCACGAAAAAGACAGCATCTACGCCAATCCCGAAGCCAGCGAAGAAGACTACATGCGCGCCGCAGAACTGGAAGGCGTGTTTGCCGAACTGGATGGCTATTCTGCTGAAGCACGGGCGGGCGAACTGCTGCTGGGCCTCGGCATTCCGTCGGAGCAGCATTCCGGTCTGATGTCCGCCGTGGCGCCCGGCTGGAAACTGCGCGTCCTGCTGGCGCAGGTGCTGTTCGGCAATCCGGACATCATGCTGCTGGACGAACCAACCAACAACCTGGACATCAACACCATCCGCTGGCTGGAAAGCGTGCTGGACGAACGCGACTGTACCATGATCATCATCTCGCACGACCGCCACTTCCTCAATTCGGTGTGTACGCACATGGCCGATCTGGACTATGGCAAGATTCAGATATTTCCAGGCAATTACGATGAATACATGATGGCTGCCCAGCAGCAGCGCGAACGTGACCAGGCTGCCAATGCCCGGGCCAAGGAAAAAATCGCCGAACTGCAAACCTTTGTGTCCCGCTTTTCGGCCAACGCTTCCAAGGCACGTCAGGCCACATCCCGCCTGAAGCAGATCGACAAGCTCAAACAGGACATGACGGTGCTGACGCCATCATCCCGCCAGTATCCATACATCCGTTTCGAGCAGGAAAAACAGCTGCACCGCAATGTCGTCGAAATCGAGAACCTTGCCGTGGGGTATGACAATCCGCTGTTTGACCGGCTGGACCTGATCATCGAGGCCGGTGACCGGGTGGCCATCCTCGGCGAAAACGGCGTCGGCAAGTCCACGTTTGTCAAAACCCTGATTGGCGAAAAACAGCCACTGGCTGGCAAACTGAAATGGTCTGAAAACGCCCGTATCGGTTATTACGCGCAGGATCACTCGGAAGATTTTGACAGCGATCTCAACCTGTTCGACTGGATGAAGCAATGGGCGCAGCCGGGTGATGACGACCAGTCCATCCGCAGCGTGCTGGGCAAACTGCTGTTTTCCGGCGACGATGTCAAAAAACCGGTGCGCGTTCTGTCGGGTGGCGAGCAGGGGCGCATGCTGTTCGGCAAGCTGATGCTTTCGCGCACCAATGTTCTGGTGATGGACGAACCCACCAATCACCTGGACATGGAATCCATCGAATCGATCAACACGGCACTGGAACTCTACAAGGGAACCGTGATTTTCGTATCTCACGACCGTTCGTTCGTGTCCTCGCTGGCTAACCGGCTGATCGAAATTCGTGACCAGCGTGCCGACATCTTCAACGGCAATTACGAAGAACTGCTGAACAGTCGCGGTCTGTCATGAACCAGCGCATTGTCGTGCTGATTTCCGGCCGTGGCTCCAATCTGGCAGCCATTCTGGCAGCCGGCCTGCCAGTGGTGGCAGTCATCAGCAACCGGGAAGATGCCATTGGCCTCACGCTGGCGCGCGGACACAACATCCCGACCAGCGTCGTGCACCAGCGCGACCATGCCGACCGACAATCGTTCGACCTTGCGCTGCGCAACGAAATCGACCAGCACCAGCCGGATCTGGTGGTACTGGCCGGTTACATGCGCATCCTGTCCGATGCGTTTGTCCATCACTATTCCGGCCGGCTTATCAACATCCATCCGTCGCTGTTGCCCGCCTACCCTGGTTTGGACACCCACCGCAAGGTTCTGGAAGACGGGGTGCGCATCCACGGTTGCACCGTGCATTTCGTCACCCCCACACTCGATCACGGCCCCATCATCATTCAGGCAGCAGTGCCGGTGCTGAGCGACGACAACGAAGACATCCTGGCCAGCCGGGTACTGCTTGCCGAACATCACATCCTGCCGGAGGCGATTCGCTGGTTTCTTGACGGCCGTCTGAAGATCACCCCGCAGGGCATCGTGAACCTGGCTCAGGCCGGACGGTCAGAACAGGGGAAACTGTTCCACGACGACTGAAACAGCCGGGCGATGCTGTCCGGAAAGGATGTCCTGTGTCCTGCGTCCACCGCCGCTGTTCAACCTTTCTGCGCCACCCCCTGTTCTGGGCGCTGCTCGTCTCGCTGCTGCTGCATGGCTGGCTGATCGGCGGCTTCCGGTTTCATCTGCCGCATGCAGCCCGGCAAACCAGCTACCCGACACTGCAAATCCGTCTGGCTCCCGAATCCCCGATAAAGACCACACAGCCTGCACGGCCGCTCCCCTCCTCCCGACGAATGATCGCAGAAACCCGCACCAGAACGCCTATGGTCCATTCACCACCGCCAGTCCAGCCCGTTACCCCCACCCCCACCCCCACCCCCGACAACCCGGCAAGCAGCCTGCCCGGACAACAGGCGGTCACACCATCCGGTACCGGCCAGACAGCCAGCGCGCCCCAGGCCCGGACCGGCTTATCCACGACCAGCACACCTCCCGGCCTGACTCTGTTACCCGCCTATTTCGAACTGCATTACCGGGTCAATGCCGGCCCCGGTGGTCTGATACATGGCCGGTCAAGTTTCGTCTGGCTCTGTCGCGGAAACCAGTATGTGCTCGCCAGCAGCATTGAGGCGCGCGGGCTGGCCAGTCTGCTCGAAAAGGGCCAGCTGCTCCAGATCAGCAGCGGACACATCACCTCCGCTGGCCTGCAACCGGAACGTTACGAAATCCGGCGCGGGGACAATGCGCCGGAAAATCGCACCATCATCCGGATGGACCACAACGCCGGCATCGCCCATGTGACACGACATCAGACCAACAGTGACGAACCTTTGCCAGACCAGGCCCAGGATCTGCTCAGTGTTGTGTTTGACCTGGCCAGCCTGAGTCCGCTGACAAAACCGGTCGATCTGGCCGTCAGCTCCGGCAAGGCTTTCAAACCCTACCATTTCAGGATGGCCGGTGAAGAGACGCTGGACACGTCACTGGGAAAACTCCGCACCATCCATCTCCAGCGACCGCCAGACCACGATGGCGACAGCATGGACATCTGGCTGGCCGAAGACCTGCATCACATTCCGGTACGCGTGCTGATCCACCACAGCACCTGGGGAGTCATCGACCAGACACTGACGGATGTTGTGGATCATGATCCCGATCAGGCTCCGCAGCCGCAACACTAGGCAGAACGACTGCTCAGTCGAGCAAGTCGCCCCACATGGCCTGCATGATACTGACAGCGGCAACGGCTGCCGTTTCCGTGCGCAGGATTCGCGGGCCAAACCGCACCGGCACAAAGCCGGCCTTTTGCGCAACGTTCTCTTCAACCGTCGTGAATCCACCTTCGGGACCGGCCAGCAAGACCACTTCGCCAGCCGGCGGCGGCATGTCGCGCAGGCTTGCAGGCGCGCGCGGGTCCATGAGAAACCCCGTGCTGCCGGCCATTGAAGCAACAGCCTGACCGAAATCGGCAACCGCGGACACCTCCGGCACTACGTTTCGCCGGCATTGTTCACAGGCCGACACCACCAGCTGCTGCCAGTGTTGCCGGCGTTTGTCGGCACGTTCGCCGGACAGGCGGACCACGCTGCGCTCACAGGCCAATGGCACGATGCGCGTTACGCCAAGCTCCACCGCTTTCTGCAAGGTGTAATCCATGCGATCGCCGGAAGAAATTCCCTGTAACAGCGTAATGCGCAAGCGCGACTCGCGCGATACCGCTTCCGGCGCGGCGCAGTCAACCATCACCGTCTGCCGGGTCACAGCCGCAATGGTGGCCGGCCACTCACGCCCGCTGCCATCAAACAGTTCGACCCTGTCGCCTGGCTCCAGGCGCAGAACGCGAATCGCATGATGGGCAGCCTGGGCCGGTAACGCAGCAGGACCGGCCGTTTCCGGCAAATCGGGAACAAAAAATCTTGGCATGCGATTATTCTAGCAGCATCGTCTGGCGGGCGGGGAGACTACCCTTGCCAGCAGACAGTCATGGTATCATTTGAAGCTCTCACACCCAGCTCTGGAGCAAAAAGTCGTGGTCAGTCTGCAAACCCCTGTCTGCCAGTTCGGCTGGCAAGCCCCCGAATTCAGCCTGCCCGGCACCGATGGCAAACTGCACACGCTGACAGGCAGCATGGGCAAAAACGGCCTGCTGGTGATGTTCATCTGCAACCATTGTCCCTATGTGCAGGCGATCCTGCCGCGCCTGTTGCGCGACGCCGCCGAACTGCGCGACCAGCATGGCATCAACAGCATCGCCATCATGTCGAACGACCCGGCCGACTATCCGGAAGATTCCTTTGACAACATGAAGCGCATCGCCGACGAACGTCAGTTCCCCTTCCCTTATGTCATCGATGAAACCCAGTCGGTGGCCAAAGCCTGGGACGCCATCTGCACACCGGATTTTTTTGGTCTGAACCGTGCGGGTCAGCTGCAGTACCGGGGCCGTTTCGACGCTTCGCGCAAGGAAGCGGCTCCCGAAGGCGTCCGGCGCGATCTTTTTGAAGCCATGGTGCAAATCGCAACCAGCCAGAAAGGTCCTCTGGAACAGATTCCCAGCATGGGCTGCTCAATCAAATGGAAAACGGACGGAGAATAGACGGATGCTCGATCAGGTGCGCCAGGCGGTCAAAGCCATTGCCCAACGAGAGGTCATGCCACGCTATCTGAAGGTGGCCCACAGTCGCAAGGCGGACGGCAGCCTGTTTACCGAAGCCGACCTTGCCTGTCAGAACGCACTGGTCGAGGCCCTTCAGCGCATACTGCCATGTCCGGTCATCGGTGAAGAAATGAGCGAAGCCGAGCATCACGCCAGCTGGGAAGCAGGTCACGATGGCGTCTGGTGCATCGATCCGATCGACGGCACTTCCAACTTCGTGCATGGCATTCCGTACTTTGGCATTTCCGTCGCGCTGTTGCGCAACGGCGTGAGCGTGCTCGGTGTGGTCTACGACCCGGTGCTGGACGAAATGTTCAGCGCGGAAACCGGCCGTGGCGCCTGGCTGAATGACAGCCCGCTGCCCATCAGTCAGCACACCCGAAGCATGCACCATGCCATGGCAGGGATCGAATTCAAGCGCATTCCGCGCAATATTGCCCTGCAACTGGCCGGACAGCCACCTTTCAGCTCGCAGCGCAATTTCGGTGCCAGCACCCTGGACTGGTGCTATGTGGCAGCCGGCCGGCTCGACATTTACCTGCATGGCGGCCAGAAACTGTGGGACTACGCCGCCGGAAGCCTGATCCTGCAGGAAGCCGGCGGATATTTCCGCACGCTGGAAAACAGCGATTTCTGGAATGAGGATCCCTGGCAACGGTCAGTGATCGCCGCACTGGACAGCGAGCTCTACAGTGGCTGGTGCACCTGGATCGAAACTGCCCGGCAGGGAGAATTCGTGACCGGACAGCCGGATGCGGCCAGCCGGCAAGGCAGCCACTGACGCGCTGGCAGCCAGACCAGGCTGTCCGCGCCAGCCTGAACACATCACACCCGCGCGCAGGTATGGTTAACCTGCGCGAGCGCTTGCCGAATCGCACTCTCTCGGCGATAATCACACAATTCCGTCGCCGTTGCGACAACCCGTTTTTCAAACCTTCAAGGAAATCAAATGGCAACACGTAACGATCTCGCAAACGCGATTCGCGCGCTGGCGATGGATGCTGTCGAACAGGCCAAATCCGGCCATCCGGGTGCTCCAATGGGCATGGCCGAAATTGCCGAAGTCCTGTGGAATCACCACCTGCGTCACAATCCGGCGAACCCGAAATGGGCGGATCGCGACCGTTTCGTGCTGTCCAACGGCCATGGCTCGATGCTGATCTATGCATTGCTGCATCTGACCGGCTACGACCTGCCCATTGAAGAACTCAAGCGGTTCCGCCAACTGCATTCCAAGACGCCTGGACACCCGGAATACGGTTACACCCCCGGCGTGGAAACCACCACCGGCCCTCTCGGACAGGGAATTACCAACGCTGTCGGCATGGCCATGGCAGAAAAACTGCTGGCTGCCCAGTTCAACAAGCCCGGTCATGAAATCGTCAACCACCACACCTACGTTTTCCTCGGCGATGGTTGCATGATGGAAGGCATTTCCCATGAAGCCTGTGCATTGGCCGGCACCTGGGGTCTGGGCAAGCTGATCGCTTTCTGGGATGACAACGGCATCTCGATCGACGGCCACGTCGATGGCTGGTTCACCGACAACACCCCTGCCCGTTTTGAAGCTTACGGCTGGCACGTGATTGCCGATGTTGACGGTCACGATGCAGTCGCAGTCGACGCCGCCCTGGAAGCCGCCAAGGCGGTCACCGACAAACCCAGCCTGATCTGCTGCAAGACCATCATCGGCAAGGGTTCGCCCAACAAGGAAGGCACGCACGATGTGCATGGCGCAGCACTGGGCGCCTCCGAAATCGCAGCCACCCGTGCGCATATCGGCTGGAATCACCCGGCATTCGAAATCCCCGCCGACGTCTACGAAGGCTGGGATGCCCGCATCAAGGGCGAAGGCCTGGAAGAACTGTGGAACAACAAGTTTTCTGCCTATGCAGAAGCCTATCCAGCCGAAGCAGCCGAATTCACCCGCCGCATGGCAGGCGACCTGCCAGCCAACTGGGAACACTTCCTGCAGCAGGCCATTGCAGCCGTCAATGCCAAGGGCGAAACCGTGGCCACCCGCAAGGCATCCCAGATTGCCATCAATGCTCTGGCACCGGCGCTGCCCGAATTCATCGGCGGTTCGGCCGACCTGACCGGCTCGAACCTGACCAATTGGACTGGTTGCCACCATGTACACGGCAAGAGCACCGGCAACTACATTTCCTATGGCGTGCGTGAATTCGGCATGTCTGCCATCATGAACGGCATGGCGCTGCACGGTGGCGTTCTGCCGTTTGGCGGCACCTTCCTGATGTTCTCCGAATACGCACGCAATGCCCTGCGTATGGCAGCCCTGATGCACCAGCGCGTGATCTACGTGTTTACCCACGACTCGATCGGCCTGGGCGAAGACGGCCCGACCCACCAGCCTGTGGAACAAACCGCCACCCTGCGCATGATCCCCAACATGGACATCTGGCGTCCGTGCGACACCGTGGAAACCATCGTGGCCTGGGGTTCCGGCGTCAGCCGGCAAACCGGCCCGACCAGCCTGATACTGAGCCGGCAGAACCTGCCATTCATGGCGCGTACCGATGCCACCATCAGCAACATCTCGCGTGGCGGCTACGTGCTCAAGGACATGGCAAACCCGCGCGCCGTGCTGATTGCTACCGGATCCGAGGTCGAACTGGCTGTCAAGGCACATGAAGCACTCGCTGCCGAAGGCATTGCCACCCGCGTGGTATCCATGCCGTCCACCAACGTGTTCGATCGCCAGGATGCGGCTTACAAGTCCTCCGTACTGCCTGCCGGTGTCGTGCGCGTGGCCATCGAAGCTGGTGTCACCGGCTTCTGGTACAAGTACGTCGGTCTGGAAGGCGCCGTTGTCGGCATGGACACCTTTGGCGAATCCGCTCCCGCCGGCGATCTGTTCAAGCACTTCGGCTTCACCGTTGACAACGTCGTCAAGACAGTCAAAAGCGTGCTGTAACCCATATTCGCCGCCTCCTCGCCACCGCCATCGCGGTAGGAGGAGGCCGGCTATTCCTTTCCCAACTTGACATGGAGTGTCACAAATGACAATCAAGGTAGGCATCAACGGTTTTGGCCGTATCGGTCGCATGGTGTTCCGTGCAGCCGTCAAGGATTTTTCCGATATCGAAGTGGTCGCCATCAATGATCTGCTGGAACCCGAATACCTGGCTTACATGCTGAAGCACGATTCCGTGCATGGTCCGTTCAAGGGCGAAGTGTCGGTTGAAGGCAACACCCTTGTCGTCAATGGCAAAAAAATTCGCCTGACCGCGATCAAGAACCCGGCAGAACTTGCCTGGGGCGACGTTGGTGCCGATATCGTGGTTGAATCCACCGGCCTGTTCCTGACCAAGGAAACCTGCGAAGCCCACCTGGCTGCAGGCGCAAAGAAAGTCATCATGTCGGCTCCGTCGAAAGACGACACACCGATGTTCGTCTATGGCGTGAACCACAAGAACTACATCGGTCAGGACATCATCTCCAACGCTTCCTGCACCACCAACTGCCTGGCTCCGCTGGCCAAGGTCATCAATGACACATTCGGCATCAAGCGCGGTCTGATGACCACCGTTCACGCCGCCACCGCCACCCAGAAAACCGTTGACGGCCCGTCCAACAAGGACTGGCGTGGTGGACGCGGCATTCTGGAAAACATCATTCCTTCCAGCACTGGCGCAGCCAAGGCTGTTGGCAAAGTGATTCCGGAACTGAACAAAAAGCTGACTGGCATGGCATTCCGCGTGCCAACGTCTGACGTTTCCGTGGTGGATCTGACCGTTGAGCTGAACAAGGAAGCCACCTACGAAGAAATCTGCGCCGCCATGAAGGCCGCCTCCGAAGGCGAAATGAAGGGCGTGCTGGGCTACACCAACGACAAGGTGGTTTCGACCGACTTCCGCGGCGAATCCTGCACCTCGACTTTCGACGCCGAGGCAGGCATCGCGCTGGATGGCACCTTCGTCAAGCTGGTGTCCTGGTATGACAACGAATGGGGCTATTCCTGCAAGGTGCTGGAAATGGTCCGCGTCATGGCCAAGTAATGCTGTCACACCCGGCCGGTCTTTGCAGACCGGCCGGTTTTTTCGGGAGACTGAATATTCAGGCTTGCAATGCTGCACACTGCAGGGCACCGCGCTACGACGGCTGGACACTGCAGGGCACCGCGCTACGACGGCTGGACACCGCAGGGCACCGCGCAACGACGCAGATGACCACCGCAGCAGATTCAAGCCTGAATATTTAACCTTGAAGGGAAACAAAATGGCTAACTTCATCCGCATCACTGATCTTGATCTCAAAGGCAAGCGTGTCTTCATCCGCGCCGACATGAACGTCCCAGTTGCCAATGGCAAGGTGACCTCCGATGCCCGCATCACTGCTTCCATGCGCACCATCGAACACTGCCTTAAGTCAGGCGCCCGCGTGATGGTGACGAGTCACCTCGGCCGACCCACCGAAGGCGAATTCAAGGCAGAAGATTCCCTGCAACCGGTGGCCGATGTGCTGACCGCCAAGCTGGGCAAACCGGTGCGGCTGATTGCCAACTGGGTGGATGGTGGATTCGACGTGGCGGAAGGCGAACTGGTTCTGCTGGAAAACGTGCGCGTCAACGTGGGCGAAAAGAAAAATCTCGATGAAACGGCGAAGAAATACGCCGCATTGTGCGACATTTTCGTCATGGACGCATTTGGCACTGCGCACCGTGCCGAAGCTTCCACGCATGGCATTGCCAAATTCGCCCCGGTGGCTGCTGCGGGTATTCTGCTCACCGAAGAACTGGATGCACTGGATCGCGCCCTGGCCAACCCGGCACGCCCGATGGTAGCCATCGTTGGCGGCTCGAAAGTATCGACCAAACTGACCGTGCTGGAATCGCTTTCGGAAAAAGTTGACCAGATGGTGGTAGGCGGCGGCATTGCCAATACCTTTATCCGCGCCACCGGCAAGAATGTCGGCAAATCGTTGTGCGAAGATGACCTGGTTCCAACCGCCCAGTCGCTGATGGCCAAAATGAGCGCACGCGGTGCCAGCATTCCGGTCGCCACGGATGTGGTTTGTGGCAAGAAATTTGATGCCAGCGAGCCGGCAGTGCTGAAAACGGTTGACCAGGTCGAAGCCGACGACATGATCTTCGACATTGGTCCCGACTCTGCCCGCGTGCTGGCCGATATCATCATGAAGGCCGGAACGGTGGTCTGGAATGGCCCGGTGGGCGTATTCGAATTCGACCAGTTTGGCGAAGGCACCAAAACCATTGCCATGGCCATTGCCAATACCAAAGCATTCACCCTGGCTGGCGGTGGTGACACGATTGCCGCTATCCAGAAGTACGATATCTATGACAAAATCTCGTATATTTCAACCGCTGGTGGCGCCTTCCTGGAATACCTGGAAGGCAAGGTGCTGCCGGCTGTCGAAATTCTGGAA
Source organism: Pseudomonadota bacterium (assembly GCA_021845925.1). Classification (GTDB taxonomy): domain Bacteria; phylum Pseudomonadota; class Gammaproteobacteria; order Burkholderiales; family Sulfuriferulaceae; genus Sulfuriferula. The sequence continues at coordinate 142,972 of JAJZUW010000002.1, read as the reverse complement.
CAACGCGCAGGCAAATAAGCCCGCCATCTCGCCGGGGCAATGCCCCGGCACTTTTGTGTCAGCATCGGAAACCAGCACATGATACGCAGAACCAAGATTGTCGCCACGCTCGGACCCGCATCCAATGATGCCAAAGTCCTTGACAGCATGATGGAAGCCGGACTGGATGTCGTCCGGCTGAACTTTTCGCACGGAACCGCGCAGGATCACATTGACCGGGCTGAAATGGTGCGTTCGCTGGCTCGCGCGCGTGGCCGGGCCATTGGCGTGCTGGCCGACCTGCAGGGTCCCAAGATCCGCATCGGAAAATTCGCCGAAGGCAAGATCATGCTGGCCACAGGCGACAAATTTGTGCTCGACGCCAACTGCACCCTGGGCAACCAGGAACGCGTTGGTCTCGACTACAAGGAACTGCCGAATGATCTCGAACGTGGTGCCACACTGCTGCTGGACGACGGCCGGATCGAAATGTGGGTGGAAGAAGTCCGTGGCAGCGAGATTCACTGCCGTGTGATCCAGGGTGGTCCCCTGTCCAACAACAAGGGTATCAACCGCAAGGGCGGCGGCCTGTCCGCCGCAGCGCTGACCGAAAAGGACAAGGAAGACATCCGTACGGCAGCATCATTCCAGGCTGATTATGTCGCCGTGTCCTTTCCCCGTTGTGCGGATGACATGCACTATGCCCGCAAGCTGCTGCGCGAAGCCGGTGGTTACGGCATGCTTGTCGCGAAGATCGAACGCGCTGAAGCCATTGATGCCCTGGAAGAAATCGTCATTGCATCGGATGCGGTCATGGTGGCGAGAGGCGACCTTGGTGTCGAAGTGGGTGATGCAGCCGTGCCGGCTTTGCAGAAAAAAATCATCCGCATGGCGCACAAATACAATCGTCCAGTCATCACCGCCACCCAGATGCTGGAATCGATGATCCAGAGTCCGATTCCAACGCGTGCCGAAGTGTCCGACGTCGCCAATGCCGTTCTGGATGGCACCGATGCCGTGATGCTGTCTGCCGAAACCGCGGCCGGCCAGTATCCGGTGGAAGCCATCAGCGCGATGCACCGCGTCTGTCTGGAAGCCGAAAAGGAACGCGACCTCGAATTCAATGGCAACCGACTGTCGGCTGTGGTGAGCAAAGTCGATGAATCGATTGCCACAACTGCCATCTTTACCGCGACCCATCTGGAAAACGTGCGTGCCATCGCAGCATTGACCCAATCCGGATCCACCTGCCTGTGGATGTCGCGCATCAGCACCGCTGTTCCCATTTATGCGTTGACGCCTGAAACGGCGACACGCCGCAAGGTCACCTTGTACCGCGGGGTGTACCCAATCAACTTCCAGCAGGACACTCATGACCGTGAGACACTGCTGATTGCCGCAGAAGAAGAACTGCGCAGACGCGGTGCCGTCCGCGAAGGCGATCTGATCGTGCTGACCATCGGCGAGCCTATCGGTCAGTCGGGAGGCACGAACACCATGAAAATCGTCAAGGTCGGCGCTTACAAGCAAACAACCCATTAACCAAGTCCTCACTATCTCAACAAGGAGAAACACATGGCTCTTGTGTCACTGCGTCAACTGCTCGACCATGCCGCCGAAAACGGCTATGGCCTGCCAGCCTTCAACGTGAACAATCTGGAACAGGTGCATGCCATCATGCAGGCAGCCGACGCCTGCAACAGCCCGGTCATCATGCAGGCATCGGCAGGTGCCCGCAAATATGCCGGCGCCAGCTTCCTGCGTCACCTGATCACCGCGGCTGTGGAAGCCTATCCGCATATTCCCATCGTCATGCACCAGGACCACGGTGCCAGCATGCCGGTTTGCGTGCGTTCAATTGCTGACGGTTTCTCGTCGGTGATGATGGACGGTTCGCTGATGGAAGATGCCAAGACCCCTTCTTCCTATGAATACAACGTCGAAATTACCCGCCGCGTTGTGGACATTGCCCACGCAGTCGGCGTGTCGGTCGAAGGCGAACTGGGCTGCCTGGGCTCGCTGGAAACCGGACAGGCTGGTGAAGAAGACGGCGTTGGCGCCGAAGGTACGCTGGACCACAGCCAGTTGCTGACCGATCCGGAAGAAGCTGCCGACTTTGTCAAGAAGACTGGCGTGGATGCCCTGGCCATCGCCATCGGCACTTCGCATGGCGCCTACAAGTTCACCCGTCCGCCCACAGGTGAAATCCTGGCCATCAGCCGGATCAAGGAAATTCACGCCCGCATCCCCAACACCCACCTGGTCATGCACGGCTCTTCCTCGGTGCCCCAGGAATGGCTGAAAATCATCAACGAATTCGGCGGCGACATGGGCGAAACCTATGGTGTTCCGGTCGAAGAAATCGTTGAAGGTATCAAGCACGGTGTGCGCAAGGTTAACATCGATACCGACCTGCGCATGGCTTCCACCGGTGCTGTCCGCAAGTTCCTGGCTGAACACCGGTCGGAATTCGACCCGCGCAAATTCCTCGTGGCTTCCACCAAAGCCATGCAGGAAATCTGCCGTCTGCGTTACGAAGCGTTCGGCTCCGCTGGCCAGGCTGCCAAGATCAAGCCCGTCGATCTGGAAAAAATGGCGGGCAAATATGCCAAGGGCGAACTGAACGCCGTGATCAAGTAATCCTTCTGGCGATTCCCTGGCCGGATGATACCGGCCACGGCATGCAACAGGCAGCTACGGCTGCCTGTTTGCTTTGACACAGGGGTACCTCGAAAAACCTGCTGCGCCGTCCAATTCCAGCGTTGCTCCGTGCTCGGCCACTCGCCTATCTATCTGATATGTCTCGCATCCTGCGCGCGGTGCGCCTTGGCTTTGTCCGGCTCGTGACAGTTTTGCGAGGTGCCCACATACGCGATTCTGCCAGCGCACTGTTTTTCGCCATCCGGCGGGCATCGTGCTGGCCACGCAAAACCAGTACAATGGAGTATGGCTTCGTCCGGACCGGCATTGCGCGCCCGCGCATGCATTGCCGGCAACCAGGCGGTCAGGAACAATTTCAACCCGGCAAGGACCCTGGATGTCAAGCGCAACGAACCCGCCAAACAGACGACGGCGCATGACATCCGTCTGGCAAAAACTGGCTTTTCATGCATACGGGGCTCTCGTACTGCTGGCTGGCTGGCTGGCCAACGGAAATTGCCTCGCCGACGGTTTTGCGCCGGTGCCGGTTGACGTGATAGCTGGACCGGTCAAACCGGCACCGGTCGATGAACAGCTGTCCATCGGACCAGTCCTGCACACGACCTATACTGCCACCAGACGGGCCAGCAAACCCTGGCGTATTGCCTGGCTATTTCCGCACATGAAAGACCCTTACTGGACCGGTTGCGATTACGGCGTGATCAGCGAGGCAAAGCGTCTTGGCATTCAGGCCGATATTTTTCCCGCCGCCGGCTATGATGATCTGATTGGCCAGATGCGCCTGATGGATGAAGCAATTGCAGCGCATTACGACGCCATTGTCATTTCACCGGTCAGCCTGACTGCCAACAACCCTTCCATTGCGAGGGCCCGCGCGCACGGCATTCCGGTATTCGAGCTGGCCAACGACAGCACCAGCGCCCATCTGGTGCTCAAGGTCACGACTTCGCTCAAGGATATGGGTATCAGCACCACCCGGTGGATTGTCAACGATGCGCGAAAACGCGGCCTCAAATCGGTCAATCTTGTCCTGCTGCCAGGACCGGCAGACGCGGGATGGGTCAAAGGCGAAGTCGAAGGCACCCGCCAGGCAGCCCGCTCGGCGGCCATACCGGTTCATATCCTGGACATCCGTTATGGTGACAGCGACAGAATCATCCAGACTCGTCTTGCCGCCGAACAGCTGGCGCTGTATGGCCGCAGGATCGATTACATTCTCGGTTGTACCGGTTGCGCGCCGGCAGCGCGTCTGCCAGTCAGCGAGGCCGGACTGACTGGCCAGATCAAAATTGTCGCTTATGACCTGACCAATGAAATCGCTGGCCTGATCCGGCGTGGCGACATTTCCGCAGCCGCCGATACCAAGGCAGTCAGCCAGGCCAGGGTGGTCACCGATGCCGTGGTTCGCTTTCTTGAACACCGTGACCAGCCAACGGCGAAGGTCATTCTGATCAGACTGGGCATGGTGGATCATGACAATCAGGCGAATTACCCGTTTGACACCTCGATCGCGCCGTTGTCGTTCCAGCCCAGGTTATCCTGGCGACCCTGATCAGGCACCATGCAACAGCAACCATGAAAACATTGCGGCTGAAACACAAATTCCTGTTTCTGGCAGCGCTCACCAGCGTGATGCTGGCGCTGGCCTACACCACTGTTGCGTCCTTTGTCATCAATCACCAGAACAAGGCGCGTTCGACAGACGAACTGCAACATGCCGCCAGGGTCGTCAACGATGCGATCACCGCCCGCGAACGCGGACTGCTTGCTGCGGCCAGGGAACTGGCCACGCTACGCGATCTCGGGTCAACCATCTGGTATCTCAATCAGTACGCACAATCTGGACTGGATCACGACACGCTGACCAACACATACCATCAGATTGCCAATGATGCCGCCAGAACCGGCATCGTCGCCGGAGCAAGCCGGGTTGGGGTGTATGATGCGAATGGACATCTGATTGCATTCGCCCGTCAGTGGAAGGATCAATGGATAACAGGTTTTTATGCCAGTGCAGACCAGCCCGTCATTCAGTCCAGCCGTCCATCAGCCGGACCGAGCAGGCCGTATCCAGCTGACAGGAAGACCGATCCCGGAGTGCAGGACCCTGGTCTCAGCCGGTACACAGCCAGAATCCCCTCGCGGCAAACCCTGATTTTTACCACAATCGACGGATTTCCGGGACTGGAAGCCAGAGTGCCGGTCACTGGCGAGGCATTTGATTCCAGCACCGGCAAACCCGTCTTCAGGCAACTGGGATTTGTCGTTCTGGTCGCGCCGCTGGATCACCAGTTTGTCCAGCAGCTGGCCAGCATATCCAATACAGCAGTGAACCTGTTTTCCGGCAACAAACTGGTCACCGGCACGGTGCCAGACTATCTCGTCCCCCAGTCGGGCAATGTGCATGGCAAACAGACCATCAATGAAATCCGCGTCCATGGCTCAGGTTACTATCAGCTGCTGATTCCGCTGAAAGGCCAGTACGGTCTGACAGGCGCCATTGCCTTGCTGCAGTCCACGGCCAGAATCAGCAGGAACAACTGGCAGATGATCGGCATGATGTGGCTGATTACCGGCGCAAGCCTGGTCTTCATCTTTCCGCTGGTCTGGTTTTTTGCGTCATCGCTGGCGCGTCCGATCACGCTGTTGACCGCCATTTTCCACGATCTGGCCAAAGGCAATGCACTGACCAGCGAAGAACTGGAACAGATCGACAAAAACCGGTTGCGTCAGGATGAACTGGGCGATCTCACCCGCAGCTTCATGTCCATGAACGATGCAGTCAACCAGAAAATAAGCCAGATCAACGAGCTGAATGCTTCGCTGGAGCGCAAGGTGACCGAGCGCACCACCGCGCTGGTTGCCCGCGAACAGGAAGCCCGCACCGTGATTGAAAATTCACCGGATTCGATCTCGCGTTATAACCGTGATTGCCGACGGATTTATGCCAACCCTGCCCTGTGCACCATGACCGAAGGTGGCGCCAGCGCCCTGCTGGGCAAACGTCCCTCCGAATGTCCGGGCGGGCCCAACTCGGAGCTGTATGAGCAAAAAATCCGCAATGTGTTTGCCACCGGCCAGAATGACCAGTTTGAACTGCGCTGGCAGGACCGGATTGGCAGGGAAATCTGCAGCCACATCCGGCTGACACCGGAATTCGACCTGGCTGGCAAGGTCGTCACGGTGCTGGGGGTTGGCCGGGATATCACCGAACGGCTGGAATTTGAAAAAACGATCTGGGAACAGGCCAACTTTGACATGCTGACCCGGCTTCCCAATCGGCAGATGTTTTACAACCGCCTGCAACAGGAGTCCAGACTGGTAAAGCGCTCGGGCAAATCGATCGCCCTGCTGCTGGTTGATCTGGACCATTTCAAGGAAGTCAACGACACCCTCGGCCATGACATGGGCGATCTGCTGCTGGTCGAGGCGGCAAAACGCATCAGCCACAGTGTTCGGGCCACCGACACCGTAGCCCGGCTGGGTGGCGACGAATTCACCATCATTCTTGCCGAACTGGAAGATGCTGCCATTGCCAGTCGCATTGCCCAGAATGTCATCGACAAACTGGCAAGTCCTTTCATGCTGGGTGCGGAAAAAACCTACATCTCGGCCAGTATTGGCATTTCCTTCTATCCTGACGATGCCGGCGAGCTGGAAGTGCTGTTCAAAAATGCCGATCAGGCCATGTATGCTGCCAAAAATTCTGGCCGTAACCGGTTCAGCTATTTCACGCAGGACATGCAGGATGCGGCCCAGATGCGCCTGCGCCTGACCAGCGACCTTCGCAGCGCGCTTGCGCAAAACCAGTTCCGGGTGTTCTACCAGCCCGTCGTGGACCTGAAATCAGGTCAGGTCCACAAGGCCGAGGCCTTGTTACGCTGGCTACACCCCGAACGCGGCATGATCGATCCCTCCGGTTTCATCGTGCTGGCAGAAGAAACCGGCCTGATCGGCGCCATTGGCGACTGGGTTTTCAAACAGGCGGTCAGCCAGGCCGGTATCTGGCGTCAACAGGTTGCGGACTTCCAGATCAGCATCAACAAGTCACCGGCCCAGCTGCACCAGGAAGAACTGTTGTCATGGACAGATTACCTGCAGCAGCAAGGGCTTGATCCGGCAGGAATCGCCATCGAAATCACCGAAGGATTGCTGCTCAACCCGGATACCGAAGTCAACGAAAAACTGATCAGACTGCATCAGGCCGGCATCCAGCTGGCCATCGACGATTTTGGTACCGGCTATTCTTCCCTGTCATACATCAAACGCTTCGATATCGATTACATCAAGATTGATCAGTCCTATATCAAGAATCTGGCCTCCGATGCAACTGATCTGTCCCTGTGCGAGGCCATCATCGCCATGGCACACAAGCTTGGCATCAAAGTCATTGCGGAAGGCGTGGAAACCACCGTCCAGCGCGATCTCCTGCTGGCGCGTGATTGTGATTATGTACAGGGCTATCTGTTTTCACAGCCCGTTACTGCAGAGGTCTTCAGCCAGCGTTATCTGCAGGCATGATGCCCTTTGCTGGCGCTGCCCGGTCCTGTGCCGGAACGCTGGCCGGAACAACAGAACCTGTGCGACAATCAAACCGTCGATTCCTGCGACCCTTCCACCGGAGACACCATGAACACAGCAAGCAACACGCCTGTCATTCTGCTGGGTGGCAGCGGATTTGTCGGCTCGACCATCGCCAGCCAGCTGGCCAGACAACAGGTGCCGGTGCTGATTCCTTCCCGCCGGCCGGACACTTCGCCTCTGCGTGTCTTGCCCAATGCAGAGCTGATCAGACTGGACATTCACCGGGACGACGATCTGGACACCCTGCTTGCCATGGCCGACAACGCCGTGGTGATCAATCTGGTCGGCATCCTGCACGACCGGGAAGCCAAACCATACGGCCCAGGTTTCGCCAGGGCGCACGTTGAACTGCCGACACGGCTGATTGCCGCCATGAAGCGCCGTGGCATGCGAAGATTACTGCACATGAGTGCGCTGGGTGCCCATCCTGCCGCTCATTCCATGTACCTGCGCAGCAAGGGTGAAGGTGAGAACCGCGTGCGGGACAGCGACCTGGACTGGACCATCTTCCGTCCTTCCGTGATCTTTGGCCGCCATGACCATTTCATCAACATGTTCATGGCGATGCAAAAAGTGCTGCCACTGGTTCCGCTGGCTGGCGCGCAGGTCAAATTCCAGCCAGTTGCCGTACAGGATGTCGCCCAGGCCTTTGTCAGCAGTATCCGCATGCCGCAAACCATCCGGCATGCATTTGACCTGGCTGGCCCCAAGGTCAGCACGCTGGCCGAACTGGTCACTTTTGCCGGGCAACTGGCCGGCCATCCGCGCCGGATCCTGCCATTGCCCGGACCGCTTGCCTGGGCGCAGGCATGGTTGATGGAACATAGCCCTGGTCCGACCTTGCTGTCGCGGGATAACCTCCGTTCAATGCAGACCAGCAGCACGCTGACCGACGGACAAGCCAATGTGCTTGCCACGGTATTCGGCATGTCACCAACCGAACTGACCGCAGATATTTACCACTGACCTGTATCGCGCATACCCTGTTCCGCAATCACGCCACCTGGCGTAACATGGTGTCATCCTGCCAACGGAGAACGACATGCTAGTGGTGACCACAGAAAACATTCCGGGTTACCGGATCACCCAGGTCAAAGGCCAGGTTTATGGTGTGACGGTCAGATCCCGCGGTATCGGCGGCAATTTCATGGCTTCGTTGCGCACAATCCTGGGCGGTGAAATCACCGAGTACACAGTGATGCTGGAAGAGGCCCGCCGTCACGCCATCGACCGGATGGTGAAAAACGCCAGCATGATGGGGGCAAATGCGGTCATCATGTCGCGTTTTGACAGCAGCGAAATCGGCCAGATGATGAGCGAGATTGTGGCTTACGGCACAGCAGTGATCGCCGAGCCGTTGTCATGAAAACCGCTGCGCTGGTTCTGCTGGCCATTCTCACCCTGCTGGGCGCGGTTCTGGCGGCACTGGGCAAGGTACCGGCCATCCATCTGATCCTGATTCCCGGGCTGCTGATCCTGGCGATTGTCTACGAAAGAGTGTTCTACAGTCGCAAACCACCACCCGATCGGCCGCTGGAAGATACCGGAGAAGTGTTCACCGATCCTGCCACCGGCAAAACCGTGCACGTGCGTTATGACGCGGGTACCGGTGAACGGTATTACGACGAAGAAGCCTGACGACTGGTCTGTGCAGCAAGCTCCGCTCCCATCCCGCATTCAACCCGCTGGTTTCTTTTCCACCATCAGGGTATGCACGCGACGGCTGTCCGCCCGCATGACTTCAAACTGCCAGTCGCCGATATGGATGGTTTCGCCCCGTTTTGGCATGTGGCCGAAGCGCGCCAGCACCAGTCCGCCAATAGTGCCGAACTCATCGTCTTCGAATTCGGTACCAAATGCCTGGTTGAAATCTTCCAGCGGAGTCAGCGCCTTGACACGAAAACGTCCGCCACGATCCTGCAGGATGTGGTCTTTTTCATCGTCGAAATCGTATTCATCTTCGATCTCGCCAACGATCTGTTCCAGCACATCCTCAATGGTCACCAGGCCGGCAACGCCACCGTATTCATCCACGACAATCGCCATGTGGTTACGACTGGCGCGAAACTCGCGCAACAGGACATTCAACCGTTTGGATTCGGGAATAAACACGGCGGGACGCAGCATTTCGCGCAGGTGAAAGCTGCTGTTGCCGTAATATTGCAACAGATCCTTGGCCAGCAGGATGCCGATGACATCATCCTTGTTACGATCGATAACCGGAAAACGCGAGTGCGCAGTCTCGATGACCACAGGAATGATTTTTTCCACCGGTTCATTGATGTCGATCACATCCATCTGCGCACGCGGGATCATGATCCTGCGCACCTGCTCCTCCGAAACATCCAGAACGCCATAGATCATGTCGAGGGCATCGCGATCCATCAGACCGTGTGCCAGCGCTTCCTGCAATACAGCCCGCAGCTCGTCACGGGTTTCCGGCTCATCATGCGTCAGCCAGGCACCCAGTCGTTCAATCCAGCCCGGTTTGGATGCTTCATCCATGTTCAGGAATTCTCCCTGTCCCGATATGGATCGGGAAGTCCCAATCCAGCCAAAATTCTTGTCTCCAGTTGCTCCATCTGCGCCGCATCTGTGTCCGTCAGGTGATCATGGCCCTGCAGATGCAACACACCATGCACGATCAGATGCACATAATGGGCCAGCAAAGGCTTGCCCTGCTCCTGTGCTTCCCGTTCCACCACGGGTGCACAGATCACCAGATCCCCGAGCACGACAGGTTCTGTTTCATAGGGAAAAGATAACACATTCGTCGCATGATCTTGATGACGGTAGGCATGATTCAGCGACAATCCTTCCGCCTCGCCGACAAAGCGCAAAGTCACCTCGGCATCGCGTTGCAGGGCCGCACGCATGATACGCACAATCGCGGGGCGTAACGGTGAACCCGGTGCGCGAACGGCTCGCTGCACGGTAAGCCGCAGTTGCGGACGCAACCGGACAGGTTCTTCAGCCCTGCTGGCTGTCGCGTCGTTCATAGGCACTCACAATCCGCGCAACCAGGGGATGCCGCACAACGTCTTCCGCCTGGAACCAGGTAAATCCGATACCACGCACATCGCGCAGCACTTCTGCGGCATCCTGCAAACCACTTTTCTGGTGACGCGCCAGATCCACCTGAGTCATGTCGCCGGTAATCACTGCGCGCGAACCGAAACCGATGCGGGTGAGGAACATTTTCATCTGTTCCGGCGTGGTATTCTGCGCCTCGTCGAGAATGACAAACGCGTGGTTGAGCGTGCGTCCGCGCATGTACGCCAACGGTGCCAGTTCGATCACCCCCCGGTCGAGCAACCGGTACATCTTGTCTGCGCCCATCAGATCATGCAGCGCATCGTAAAGCGGGCGCAGATAAGGATCAATTTTCTGAGCCAGATCACCGGGCAGAAAACCCAGCCGCTCACCGGCTTCCACCGCCGGACGGGTCAGAATCAGCCGGCGCACCTGATCACGTTCAAGCGCGTCCACAGCGCTTGCAACTGCCAGAAAGGTCTTTCCGGTACCAGCGGGGCCAATGCCAAAACTGATGTCATGACCCTGGATCTGGGCCAGATAATCGTTCTGCCGGGGCGTTCTTCCACGCAGGTCACTGCGTCGCGTCAGCAGGTTGAGAGGCACATCCACCGTGGCCGCCTGGCCAACCTCAACCAGCGCCAGCTGAACCTGTTCAATATCAACCGGCTGGTCAGCCATCCTGTAGAACCGTTCGAGCAGTTCGGCGGCCCTGCGTTCGCCCTCCGGGCTCCCCTGGATCGAAAACTGCTCGCCACGCCTGGCAATGGTGACGTCCAGGGCCGTTTCCAGCTGGCGCAGATTTTCTTCAAGCGCGCCACACAGATTGGCGAGCCGGTGGTTGTCAACCGGTGTAAAACTCAGCCGGTTCATGTCAGCAACTCGCCACGCAACAGATGCGGTCCGGCTTCCTGTACCCGGACATCCACAAACTGGCCAATCAGCGCCGGATCACCGGCAAAATTGACAATCCGGTTGTTTGCGCTGCGTCCGAGCAGTTCGCCCGCATCACGCCGCGCCACGCCTTCCACCAGTACCCGCTGCACGGTACCCAGCATCTGCTGGCCAACCGCAGCCACTCCCCGTTCCAGCGCCTCCTGCAGGCGGAACAGACGCTGCTGCTTTTCGGCTGCCGGCACATCATCCGGCAGGTCGGCTGCCGGTGTGCCAGGACGCCGGCTGTAAACAAAACTGTACGAAATATCGAAACCGATGCTGTCCACCAGATCTAGCGTCGCCTGAAAATCCGCTTCGGTCTCACCCGGAAAACCAACAATGAAATCGGAAGAAATGCTGATATCCGGACGCGCCTTGCGCAAACGCCGGATTACCGACTTGTACTCCAGCACGGTATAACCACGTTTCATGGCCGACAACACACGATCCGATCCGCATTGCACCGGCAAGTGCAGATGCGCGGCAAGCCGGGGCAGACTGCCATGCGCCTCGATCAGCCGGTCGCTGCATTCGCGCGGATGACTGGTGGTATAGCGAATGCGTTCAACGCCGGGAATATCGTGCACACAGGACAACAGCAAGGCAAAATCAGCCTGCTCGCCGTCAGCCATGACACCACGCCAGGCATTGACATTCTGGCCCAGCAACGTGATCTCGCGCACCCCCTGCATGGCCAGCGTCGCCACTTCGGTCAACACATCTTCCAGCGGGCGGGACACTTCTTCACCGCGGGTATATGGCACCACACAGAACGTACAGTACTTGGAACAGCCTTCCATGACCGAAACAAACGCCGAAACACCTTCACGTCTTGGTGGCGGCAGATGGTCGAATTTTTCGATTTCCGGGAAACTCAAGTCAAGCTGTGGACGCCCACTCTGGCGCCGCTGCCGGATCAGGTCGGGCAGACGGTGCAACGTCTGCGGTCCGAACACCACATCGACGTAAGGTGCACGGTCAACGATATGGGCACCTTCCTGGCTGGCGACACAACCACCGACTCCGATAATGAGATCCGGTTTGGCCTGCTTCAGCGCACGCACCCGCCCCAGATCGGAAAACACCTTTTCCTGCGCCTTTTCGCGCACGGAACAGGTATTGAACAGAATGACGTCCGCCTCGGCAGGATCATCAGTGGGTTCAGTGCCTTCTGCTTCACGCAGCACGTCGGCCATTTTGGCCGAATCGTACTCGTTCATCTGGCAACCAAAGGTTTTGATATAGACTTTTTTCACGATTTCATCCGCCAGACATGTGCCGGACACAGATCCCGCATCATCACAGGCTTCAGTGCAGATTGCTCATGCCACCGAAACCGCCGGGCATGCCGGGATGCACCGGACCTGCCGGCTGACTGCCAAAACCGAGCACATCGGCCATCACCGTCACATGCTCGGTCTGGTGATCGGCAGTTTCCACCAGCAATTCCAGTGGAACCTTCTGGCCAGCGTGCAACGGCTGCCGCAGCTGTTCCAGCATGATATGGTAGCCTCCTGGCGCCAGCCTGACCGCTTTGCCCGCAGGCAGGGCCAGACGGGCCACTGGCTGCATGTGCATCACCCCGCTGCTGTCGATGCCCATCAGGTGCAACTCCGCCTGAGCCGCCACCGGACTCGATACACCCACCAGCGCGGCATCCACCGGACTTTGCAGGGTCATGTAGGCACCCGCCACAGACTGGCCGGGCACCGGCAAACGAACCCAGGCATTGTCCACCGTCACCCCGGCAGCCAGGGCAAACTGGCCTGCTCCCAGGCCAGCGAGAAAAACCAGCACGCGTAACGGCATGGTCATGGCGGAACTCACTTGTCCCCGACCGGAACGTAGCCGGCCACATGGTCACCACCATCACCAAAAAAGTAGCGTTCCACCTGTTCCATCAGGTACTTGCGGGCGTGCGCATCCGCAAGGTTCAACCGGTGTTCGTTAACCAGCATGGTCTGCTGGCGCAGCCAGCCAGCCCACGCCTCTTTCGACACGCTGGCGTACAGACGTTGTCCCATTTCACCAGGCAGAGGTGGGAAATCCAGCCCTTCTGCCTCACGACCCAGTTTGATGCAATTGACCATTCTTGCCATCTCAAGCCTTTCTCAAAAATCCATCAGCACAACCGGCTCACCCGGATGCGCCACAATCTCGCCGATCCGGTAGACGGTTTCTCCGGCCGCCTGCAACTGTGTCATGGCTGCTTCGGCATCCGCCGCTGCCACGACCACCACCATGCCAATACCGCAATTGAACGTGCGGTGCATTTCTTCGTGACTGACACCACCCTTGTCCTGCAACCAGGCAAAAAGCGGTGGCAACGTCCAGCTGCGGGCATCAATACGTGCAGCCGTGCCTGCCGGCAATACACGCGGCACATTCCCAATCAATCCGCCACCCGTGATATGGGCAAGCCCACGCACCAAGCCGCTGCGGATGAGTTGCAGCAACGGTTTGACATAAATCCGCGTCGGCGTCATCAGCACGTCGCCAAATGAGCGGCCATGAAAATCGGCAGCGAAATCCACCTGCTCGCGCGCGACGATCTTGCGAATCAGCGAATACCCATTGGAATGTGCACCACTGGATGCCAGCCCCAGCAGCACATCGCCCGCCCCGATCTGCGACCCGTCAAGGATGTCTTTCTGTTCGACCACACCGACAGCAAAGCCGGCCAGGTCATATTCTCCGGCAGGATACATGCCCGGCATTTCGGCGGTCTCGCCACCGGTCAATGCACAGCCAGCCTGTTCGCAACCAGCGGCAATGCCGCGAATGACCTGTTCGGCCACATCGACATCCAGCTTTCCGCAGGCAAAATAATCCAGAAAAAACAGCGGCTCTGCGCCCTGAACCAGAATGTCATTCACACTCATGGCCACCAGGTCGATCCCAACCGTATCATGCTTCTGCAATTCGAATGCCAGCTTGAGCTTGGTGCCCACACCATCAGTACCGGACACCAGCACCGGTTCGCGATAGCCCGCCGGAATGCGCGTCAGCGCACCAAAACCGCCGATACCACCCAGCACTTCCGGACGCAGCGTACGCCGGGCCCAGGGCTTGATACGTTCGACCAGGCTGTCGCCGGCATCGATATCCACGCCAGCGTCACGATAAGACAATGAAATTTTTTCCGAATCCGCAACCATCAGACAGCCGTCACCAGAATTACAACAACCATCATTCTACCGCAAAACAGTGTTGCATTGAGCAGCCAGCCGACAGGGACATGGTGCATTGCATGGCGGATCAGGCGCGGGCTCCTATATAATGCGGTTTGCACAGACTCCACCGGATTTTCCAGATGACCGACGCGCTCGCCGAATCCCGCATTCCGTCCCTGCAACTGCTTTCACGTGGCAAAGTACGCGATCTGTACGCCATCGATGACAAACGCCTGCTGATGGTTGCGACAGACCGGCTATCGGCCTTCGATGTCATCCTGCCCACGCCGATTCCCGACAAGGGCAAGATGCTGACCGAAATCTCCCTGTTCTGGTTTGCGCAACTGGCGCACCTGATCCCCAACCATCTGACAGGCGATGCGCCGGAAAGTGTCGTCAGGCCAGATGAAATCAGTCAGGTCAGCGGACGCGCCCTGGTGGTCAAACGTCTGCGTCCCTTGCCGGTCGAGGCGGTGGTGCGCGGTTATCTGGTCGGTTCGGGCTGGAAAGAATACCGGACCAGCCGGAGCATCTGCGGCATCGACCTGCCGGACGGACTGAAACTGGCCGACCGGCTGCCAGAGCCTATCTTTACCCCATCCACCAAAGCTGCGGTGGGTGAACATGACGAAAATATCGATTTCGCGCAAACCTGCCGCCTGCTTGGCAACGACATGGCAGCCCGGGTGCGCGATGCCAGCCTGAAACTGTACCAGACTGCGGCGGAACTTGCTCTCGCCCGCGGCATCATCATCGCCGATACCAAATTCGAATTCGGCCTGGATGACCAGAACCAGCTGCACCTGATTGATGAAGTACTCACTCCGGATTCATCACGCTTCTGGCCTCTGGCGCAATATGTGCCTGGCGAAAACCCGCCCAGTTTTGACAAACAGTTCGTCCGTGACTGGCTGGAAGCCTCCGGCTGGAACAAACAGCCACCGGCACCCACTCTTCCGGACGACATCATTGCCAGAACCTCGGCCAAATACCGGGAAGCCGTACGCATTCTGACTAGCGCCACCTGACCGGAAACAGTCAGGTCGGTTTTCCACCGGCCAGCGTATCTTCCATACCCAGCTCCTGTATCTTGCGGGTCAGGGTATTTCGTCCAAGCCCCAGCAATCCTGCAGCTTCGATCCGGCGTCCACCGGTATGGTGAAGGGCCACGCCGAGCAGGGTTTTTTCAAACGTTCGCGTCAATCCGTCCATAATGCCGGTTTCGCCACGCTTCAGCGCAGCTGCAGCGGTTTCGGCCAGCGCCACATGCCACTCCGTCTGCGCGGAGGAAATGGGTGCCGAATTCAGAATTTCGGCCGGCAAATCAGACACATCTACACTGTTTCCCGGTGCCATGATGGTTAACCAGTGGCAAACGTTTTCCAGCTGGCGCACATTGCCGCTCCAGGAAAACTGGCTCAGGTAACGCAGCGCAGCTTCTGTCAGCCGTTTGGGTTCCACCCCCTGTTCACGGGCGCTTTTTTGCAGAAAATGCCGTGCCAGCAGCGGTATGTCTTCGCTACGCTCGCGCAGGGGAGGCAAACGCAGACGGATCACATTCAAGCGGTGATACAGATCTTCACGAAACAGTCCCGCCTTGACGCGTGATTCGAGGTCCTGGTGGGTAGCAGCGATGACGCGCACATTCACCTTGACCGGCTGGTGCCCACCAACGCGATAAAACTGACCATCCGCCAGCACGCGCAGCAAGCGAGTCTGCAATTCGGCCGGCATGTCGCCAATTTCATCCAGAAACAGCGTGCCTCCATCTGCCTGCTCGAAACGCCCTCGCCGTTGTGCGGCGGCACCAGTAAAGGCACCGCGTTCATGCCCGAACAGTTCGGATTCAAGCAGATCGCGTGGGATGGCTGCCGTATTCAGCGCAATGAACGGGCGCCCAGCACGCAGGCTGTGCCGGTGCAATGCCGCCGCCACCAGCTCTTTGCCAGTGCCCGATTCGCCGGTAATCAGCACAGTGGCATGCGATTGCGACAGCCGCCCGATCGCCCGGAACACATCCTGCATTGCCGGTGCCTGGCCCAGCATTTCCGGCACGGCATCCAGCGTTGCCGCATCGGAGGCATCTTCCACCCGCAGACTTTCATCAATTGCGCGCCGGATCAGCTCAACCGCCTGATCGACATCGAACGGCTTCGGCAGATATTCGAACGCGCCACCCTGGAATGCCGCCACAGCAGATTCCAGGTCAGAATAAGCCGTCATGATGATCACCGGCACGCGCGGATAACGGCTGACCAGTTGTTGCAACAGGTCCAGTCCGGAACCACCGGGCATGTGGATGTCACTCACCACCACCTGTGGCTGACTGTGGATCAGCGCAGCCTCCACTTCGGACACCGAAGAAAAACTGTCAAAGGCAATGCCTTCCCGCTGCAATGCCTTTTCGAAGACCCAGCGGATGGAACGATCATCATCAATGATCCAGACAGGTTTTAACATAACATCACCTTGATTTTATTGGATGGCCCAGCTACCCCAATGGCAGCGAGATCACGAATACCGTACGACCGGGACGGCTTTCCACATCGATCGTGCCGTGATGCTGCTGCACGAAGGTCTGCGCGAGCGTCAATCCGAGACCGCTACCGCCCTCTCGTCCCGACACCAGCGGAAAAAAGATGCGTTCCCGTATCGACTCCGGAATGCCGGGGCCGTCGTCAATCACCTGCACCTGGACTGCCAGTGGATATCGCTTCATGGCCAGCGTCACCTGCCGCACCACTCTGGTGCGAAGGACAACATTGCCTCTTCCCTTAAGGGCCTGAACCGCATTGCGCACGATATTGAGGAATACCTGTATCAGCTGTTCCCGATCGCCGACCACGTCTGGAATGCTGATATCGTAATCGCGCCGGATCTGCAATCCGCGTGGCGTTTCTGCCAGCGTCACGCTGCGCACCCGTTCCAGCACTTCATGAATGTTGAGCGGCCCGATCTTGGGCAGACGATGTGGCGTCAGCAAACGATCCATCAGCGATTGCAGACGATCTGCTTCCTGGATGATCACCCGGGTGTATTCGCGCGTATCAAAAGACAGTTCGTGTTCCAGCAATTGAGCAGCGCCACGAATGCCGCCCAGCGGATTCTTGATTTCATGGGCCAGATTGCGCACCAGCTCCCGATTGGCCTGCTGTTGCAGCAGGCGATGTTCGTCGCGCACCACCTTCAGTTGCTGGTTCATGGGCTGGAACTCGATCACATATGCAAATCCGGCCGCCATTTCCACCGCAGAAAACGTCGCACTCAACTGCAACTGACTGGCGCCCATGTGCAGCACCAGTTCATGCTCGGTAAAGCTGGCGTTCTGTCCAAGTGCATAATCCAGCGCGGCATGCAACTGGGACGATTGCGGAAACAAGGCATCCAGCGGCAAGCCGACCACCAGACCCGAACTGGTTGCCAGCAGGTTTTCACCTGCCGGATTGATATAACGCACTCGCCGCTCCTGATCGAGCGCAAGCACAGCAGTTGCCAACCATTCCAGCCCGGCAAATTGCGCGTTGACTGACTCCATGCCACCTTCCGATTGTCTGTTTGCACCAGAACCGGGCATTCTGCCAGCCGCCCGACCCATACAGGTAACAGTAAAGCAAATTACAAGCCAGATTATCCAATGCTGGGCATGCCAGCACCACGACAGCGCAAGTCTTGCCATTGCTGACAGCAGAAAACCGGCATCAGCACCTTTACGGACTCAGCGCAACCGGGCAAGTTCGCGTTTCAGTGCAGCAATATTGTCGGTGTGAAGTTTGACGGCATCCGTCAGATGGGACTGCCGATCCAGATACGTACGACTGGTCGGGGTTTCGCCGGCAAACGGCGCCACTGCCGATTTTTCTGCAGCACGGGCTTTGGCCAGTGCCTGCCGTTCAGCATCCAGTTCGTCGATCAGTACCCGGCGGCGCAATTCATCCCGTTTTTTCTGGGTTTTGGCATCGACATGCCCGATGGCAATGTCGTCTTCGCCATGGTGAACACTGACCTGTTTTGCCGAGGCATGCGTGCTCCAGTGCGCGCCACTCGAACCGATATGCAGCCGGGTTGCGCCCGACACCGGGTAGTCGGTATAGGTAACCGTGCCGCTGGCATCGACATGTTTGTAGATTTCGGCCTGCGCAACCGCCAGCCAGCCAGCGCCCAACAAAACCAGCAAAAATCGCATTTGCATCACTTTCAGCATGGGATTTGCCCTGAAGTGTAGGTCAGCATCCCGGCCCATGCAATACAAAAGGGGCGGAATGCTCCGCCCCTTTTGCTGTCTGCCGGAAACAGCGACAGATTACAGCGAGTAGTACATGTCGAACTCGACCGGATGAGTGGTCATGCGGAAGAGAGTGACTTCCTCCATCTTCAGATCGATATAGGCATCCAGCATATCGTTGGTAAACACGCCGCCACGGGTCAGGAACTCGCGATCCTTGTCCAGGGCTTCCAGCGCCTGGTCAAGCGAATGACAAACCTTCGGAATATTGGCTTCTTCTTCCGGAGGCAGGTCGTACAGGTTCTTGTCGGCAGCATCGCCCGGATGGATCTTGTTCTGGATACCATCCAGACCAGCCATCATCATGGCCGCAAACGCCAGGTAAGGGTTGGCGGTCGGATCAGGGAAACGCACTTCGATCCGGCGGGCCTTGTCGCTCGACACATACGGAATGCGGATGGAAGCCGAACGGTTGCGTGCCGAATAAGCCAGCATGACCGGCGCCTCAAAACCTGGAACCAGACGCTTGTACGAATTGGTGCCAGGATTGGTGATGGCATTCAGGGCACGGGCGTGTTTGATGATGCCGCCGATGTAGTACAACGCCAGTTCGGACAGACCGGCATAACCGTTGCCGGCAAACAGGTTCTTGCCGTCTTTCCAGATCGACTGGTGGACGTGCATGCCGGAACCATTGTCACCCACGATCGGCTTGGGCATGAACGTTGCCGTCTTGCCATAGCTGTGCGCCACATTGTGCACGACATATTTCAGAATCTGGGTCCAGTCGGCGCGCTTGGTCAGCGTGCTGAACTTGGTACCGATTTCGCACTGACCAGCGTTGGCGACTTCGTGGTGATGCACTTCGACTTCCACACCCATTTCTTCCAGTGCCAGGCACATGGCAGAACGGATATCCTGCAGGCTGTCCACCGGAGGCACCGGGAAATATCCGCCCTTGACGCCAGGACGGTGGCCCATGTTGCCACCTTCGTAGGCATCACCGGATTCCCAGGATGCTTCTTCGGAGCTGATCTTCACCATGCTGCCGGACATGTCGGTTTTCCAGACAACGGAATCAAAAATGAAGAACTCGGGTTCCGGGCCGAAATAAGCGGTATCGCCGATGCCGGTGGACTTGAGATAAGCTTCGGCACGCTTGGCCAGAGAACGTGGATCACGGTCATAACCCTTCATGTCCGACGGCTCGATCACGTCGCAGGTCAGGATCATGGTGGATTCATCACGGAACGGATCCAGACGGGCGCTGTCCGCATCCGGCATCAGAATCATGTCGGAAGCCTGGATACCCTTCCAGCCGGCGATGGAAGAACCATCAAATGCATGACCATCGGTAAACTTGTCTTCCGAAAACTGCGAAACAGGAACGCTGACGTGCTGTTCCTTGCCACGGGTATCGGTAAACCGGAAATCAACGAACCGAACCTGTTCGTCCTTGATCATCTGCATCACTTTGGCGACTGCCATTGAAATCTCCTCGCGCGAAAACAACAAAAAACGTTTGGGGGAATCCGGGTCTTCATGCTGTAGCACGCCAAGATGCGTGAAACGCATGGTCCGCGTGAGTGCAACAAGGTACCCACGCCACCTGCCGGCGCCAGACCGTCAAAACAGCATGGCTACCAGGACCCGCAGGACCCCCCTGAACCAGAACGGCCATCCCCACAAGCAGGATGCATACCAGACCGGACAGATCAGCCGTTACAGCCTCCGGATTATGCTGCTTTACGGCGCGGTATGCAAAATATATTTGTTTTTCAGCTTGCCTGATCGCACCAGCGCAACAACCAATCGCACTCAAATAGTGCAGATGGGAATCGATGCGCACCAAACAGGTGCAAACCACCACCGCCACGCACCTGCGCAAGCCAGTCGCGACCTGCTAAAATGCCGTCATTTCATCATCCGGAGCGTTTCTTGAGCGAACGTTACGCTGTGATCGGCAATCCGATTCACCATTCCAGATCACCAGACATTCATGCCGCCTTTGCCCGCCAGACCCATCAGGACATTGTCTATGAAAAACTGCTGGCGCCGCTGGACGGTTTTGCCAGAACGCTGTCTGATTTTCGCGCTGCCGGCGGCAAAGGCGTCAACGTTACCGTTCCGTTCAAGGAAGAAGCCCTGCGCGTGGCCGATAGCGCATCGGAGCGCGCCACACTGGCCGGCGCAGCAAATACCCTTCGTTTTGACGGCAACGAAATATACGCCGACAACACCGACGGCATCGGGCTGATCACCGACATCCAGCGCAATCTCGGATTCTCTCTGAAAGATAAATCCATTCTGCTGATGGGTGCTGGCGGTGCGGCCAGGGGGGTTCTTGGGCAACTGATCGCCCAACAACCACGCTTGCTTTATATCGCCAACCGAACCCACGCAAAGGCTGTCACATTAGCCTCCATTCCATCCAACATTCATCCAGACGTCCCTGGACTGATGCTTGAAGGACTCACCTACCACGAACTTCGGACACATAGCTTCGACTGCGTCATCAACGCCACCTCGGCCAGCCTGCACGGCGAGTTGCCGCCGTTGCCGGAGGACCTGTTCAAGGAAGGTAGTCTGGCCTACGACATGATGTACGGCTCACACGATACCCCGTTCATGCAATATGCTCGCCAGCATGGCGCAAGCCGGGTTCAGGATGGCCTTGGCATGCTGGTGGAACAGGCTGCCAGTGCGTTTGAGCTGTGGCGCGGCATCCATCCGGACACGGCTCCGGTGCTTGCTGAATTGCGCGCCAGCCTGCAGAATTCTCCGGCATGATCCGCAGACTGCTGTTCCGTCTGTTGCTGGCAGCATTTGGCATTCTGATCCTGTACCAGGGCTGGATCTTTGCCGAAGTCTGGTGGTATGCCAGCCACAACCCCTCTTCCAGCGCGCTGATGGACGAACGGCTGGCACAATTGCAGCAAACCAGCCCCGATGCCCGCCTACAGCATCGCTGGATTCCCTACAGTCAGATATCCCCCTGGCTGAAACGCGCAGTCATCGCTTCGGAAGACAGCACCTTTGTGCGGAACAATGGTTTTGACTGGCAAGGCATCCAGTACGCCGCCAGAAAAGACTTGAGCAAAGGCCGCATTGTCGCCGGCGGCTCCACCATCACCCAGCAACTGGCCAAAAACCTGTTCCTGTCCGACCGCCGCACCCCTGGTCGCAAGCTGGAAGAAGCCATCATCACCATCATGCTGGAACACATGATGAGCAAGCGACGGATTCTGGAGCTTTACCTCAATATGATCGAATGGGGCAATGGCATTTTTGGTGCCGAAGCCGCCGCGCAGCACTACTTTCGCATCAGCGCAAGCCGGCTGAGTCCGACCCAGGCCGCGCGCCTGGCCGCCATGATTCCCGACCCGCGCTATTTTGATCGTCACCGCAATGCTCGCGGCATGCTGCGCCACGCTGCCACCATCGAAGCGCGCATGTCCCTGGTCAGTGCACCACGTTGACCAGCTCCGGATCACACGCCAGCCCAGCCTGATTCGTCCCCCGCCCGATCCAGCACTTGACGGAGCAACCTGTTTTGCGGTTAAATAGCGGGCTTCGTGGCTGGGTAGCTCAGTTGGTAGAGCAGCGGACTGAAAATCCGCGTGTCGGCAGTTCGATTCTGCCCCCAGCCACCAAAATTCAGCGCTCAACTGTTCTCAGTTGGGCGTTTTCATTTGTGCTTCCCGCATGACACGCGGGGTTCCCGCACATTCTGCGTATGCGACCGGGGATCCATGGCCTGGCAGGAACATCCCCGCCCCATTGTCTCTCGAAATCGGCAAGTAAGTAATCCCACCGATACACAACAGTGAATTACAGCGCCTGCATGACCCGTTCCAGACGCTGTTTCACCTCGGCGGCAAGTTCAGCGATATCAGGCTTGTCAACCAGTTGCAAAACGGCATCCGGGTCCATGAACTCGACATGCACCTGGCCGGCGGTATCCTGGCGCACCACCACGTTGCAAGGCAAAAGCAGGCCGATCGATGGCTCTGCGGTCAGCGCTCGGTGCGCCAGTGGCGGATTGCAGGCACCAAGAATCCGGTAAGGCGGCATGTCCTGATCCAGTTTTTTCTTCATGGCGCCGGCGATATCGATATCCGCCAGCACACCAAAACCTTCGCCCTGCAAAACCTGCATGACACGCTCGATCGCTTGATCGAAATCCAGCTCGACAGTCTTGCCGAAACCATATCTGATATTCATGTCGACACTCCTTGAATTGACAGGGCCCAAAAATAGCAGGTTTTTCACTTGTCCACCATCTGGCGCAACAGGATGACGTTGCACAAGGCGTAACAGAATGCAACAGTGCAATGGTAGAATCAGGATCCGGACAGATTGCGCTCCCAAACACATGGATCATCCTCAGACCCGCTCGGGAAACCGCCTGACATCCATCCTGGTCAGAAAACTGTCGGCATGGCTGCCACAGTCGTTTTCCGGACTGATTCTGGCCGGATTCCTGCTCGTGTCGCTACCGCTGATGCTTTCGCTGATGTACAGCGCGGCATCGATCAACAAGCTGGCCCAGCAAAACCGTCAGGTGGTGTACAAGGCCGAACAGATTGCCCATTTCAGCCGCCTGCTGGTGGATGGCGCAGCCAGCATGGAACACAACGTCAAACTCGCTTCCATCCTGGCGGATGATTCACTGCTGAAAAATTATTTTCACAACCACAACCGGTTCCGCAACACCCTCACCGATCTGGGCGCTCTCCCGCTCACTCCGGAGCAAGTCCGTCTGCTGCAGACAATCGATGCGGCCGATATCACCATTTTCCAGAATGTCCAGACCATCAGCCAGAATCATCCAGCGCATTGGTACGTGGATTTTTCGCCGCTGATGGACGCGACGCAAAACTTCATGAATCATGGCGATGTACCGATCGAACGCGAAGTCAGTGCGATGCAGGACATGGCAGACCAGGCAAGCAGAGTGATTCTCGGGCTGCTGATCGGCCTGATTCCTCTGGTACTGCTGATTGTTTTCGGCTTCTCCATTCTGATAGCAAGGCCGATGCGACAGATCGACAAGGTAATCCGCGCCATGGGAAACGGCAATTTCTCCAGCCCGGTCAGCATCGAAGGACCTCGGGATCTGCAGCAACTGGGTGACAGGCTGGACTGGATGCGTTTGCGTCTGCAGGAAATCGAAGAACAGAAATCCACTTTCCTCCAGCATGTTTCCCACGAGCTGAAAACCCCCCTCACGTCGATCCGTGAAGGCACCAACCTGCTGTCCGAAGGAATTGCCGGCGAACTGAACGCAAAGCAGACCGAAATCGTCCGGATTCTGGCCAGCAACAGCATGCAGTTGCAAAAACGCATCGAAGACCTGTTAAACTTTAGCGCCCTGCAGTCCGGCAAGGTGGTACTGGTCAGACAAAAAGTCGCGCTGACTTCCCTGCTCGAACGGGTCGTGCACGAACAATACTTGGCGATTGCCGCAAAGTCCCTGCACATAGAGCTGACTTGTCCCGACATATCAATCCGTTGCGATGAACAGAAATTCAGAACCATCGTGGATAACCTGCTGTCCAATGCGATCAAATATTCTCCGGCGGGTGGCACCATCAGGATCCGGGCAACTGAATCGGATGGCAGGCTGGAACTCGATGTGATCGATTCCGGCCCTGGCATCGATGGTCTGGACAAGGAGAAAATTTTTGAAGCCTTCTATCAGGGGCGCAAGGCACCACAATCACACATCCGCGGAACCGGGCTTGGTCTGTCCATTGCTCGCGAATATGCACTTGTCCATGGAGGAACGCTGGAATTGACAGACAATGACGCAGAAGGCACCTGCTTTCGACTGACATTACCGCTGGATTCCACCGAAACCCCATGATCAGGACAACTTTCCCATTGCTGCTGGCGGTCGTATTGAGCGCCTGCACAACCGCCACACCAATACCGGTCCCCCCCGCACCGCAACCGGTCCAGATTCAGGCCGTCTGTCCGCCGCCCCGCGAAAACCCGCAACCGACCGGAATTCTCGCTTACTATTCCCGCATCAACGCCCTCTCCGCCTCGGATGCCGTCGCCGAATACAACGCCGTCAATGCCAGTTTCCTGGCCAAACCCGACAATATCCTGCGCACAAAACTGGCGATGCTGCTGTCTTTGCCGGACACCCCGTTCCACAACACAACTGCCGCGCGCGACTTGCTGCTGGCCTGGACCGGGCAGACAGCAGACCAGGATGCAACCGGTCTGCACGATCTCGCCACGCTGCTGGTTTCGTTGCTGTCCCAGCAAGTGCAGGCAGACAACACAGCCAAAGACCTGAGCAAGGCGCTTGCCAGCGAAAAAATGCACTCCAAATCCCTGCAGGGCAAAATTGACGCCATCAAGGCTTACGAAACCAGTCGCAGGAACCAGCCATGAGCAGAATCCTTCTCGTTGATGACGACGCGGACTTGCTGCAACTCCTGTCCATGCGTCTCGCCGCCGCCGGCTATGAAACGGTGACCGCCGACAGTGCGGAGGCTGCACTCAAAACACTGGCCGTCACCAGGCCGCAGCTCGTCATCACCGACATGCGCATGCAAGGCATGGATGGCATGGCACTTTTCGAATACATTCACAAAAACATGCCCGCCCTGCCGGTGATCATGCTGACTGCGCATGGCAGCATCCCCGATGCGGTTGCTGCCACCCAGCGAGGCATTTTCAGCTATCTGACCAAGCCGTTTGACAGCGCCGCGCTGCTGGAACAGATTGCCAGGGCGCTCACGTTTTCATCCGCGCGCACCGGCACTGCCGCAAACGAGCAATGGCGCGCCGGAATCGTCACCCAAAGCAGCATCATGGAAGATGTCCTGCTCAAGGCCCGGCTGGTGGCGGAAGGAAACGCCAGCGTACTGATACGGGGAGCCAGCGGTACCGGTAAGGAACTGCTGGCGCACGCCATTCACAACGCCAGCCCGCGCGCAAACAAACAGTTTGTTGCCATCAACTGCGCGGCAATCCCCGAGCAGCTGCTCGAATCGGAACTGTTCGGCCACACCAGAGGCGCCTTCACCGGCGCCGTGCGCGATCACAAAGGGCTGTTCCAGTCGGCCGATGGCGGGACGATTTTTCTGGATGAAATCGGCGACATGCCGCTTGCCCTGCAAAGCAAGCTGTTGCGCGTGCTGCAGGAAAGGCAGGTGACGCCACTTGGCGCTTCGGTTGCCATTCCGCTGGATGTGCGCATTATCTCGGCTACGCACCGCGACCTGAAAGCCAAGATCCGCGCGGGAGAATTCCGCGAGGATATCTACTACCGTCTCAATGTGGTTGAACTTGTTCTGCCCAGCCTCGCCGAACGGCGTGAGGATATTCCGCTACTGGCAATGCACTTCCTGTCGGCACTGGCGCAAAAGTACAACCGGAACATCAACGGATTTTCCCGGGAAGCCATGGAAGAACTGGTCAGAGCGCCCTGGCCTGGCAATGTCAGACAGCTGCTGAATGTCGTAGAGCAAAGCGTTGTGCTGTCAACCGCGCCGCTGATTTCATCCGTACTGGTCCAGCAAACCATGCACCACGAAGAAGAGATGCTGCTGTCCCTGGAAGAAAGCAAGACCCGTTTCGAACGCGAATACCTGATCCGCATCCTCAAGCTCACCGAAGGCAATGTCAGTCAGGCAGCCCGGCTTTCAAAACGGAACCGGACCGAATTCTACAAACTGCTGCAAAAACACCAGCTCGACCCGGCATCCATCCGGTCCTGATCCATCACACGGGATGCAGCTGATACAGCCAGGTCTCGCTCAGGGTGTCGCTGCCGGATTTGAGATACAGTCGTATTTCAATGGTGTCCTGCGCTTCGACGTCAAAAAACACGCGCCAGTAACCTGGTTCGCCATCCGGTACCGCTTCGGTCATCACACTGGTGATCTTGCCGCCCGTACTGGAAACAACCGCCTCCGGGCTGCCAGCTGACACCACTCCCCGGAACTCAACCTCAAACTTGCGCACACCTGGCGGACGGTGTGCCGACTCGCCACCGCGCCCGATCCGGGTGGCGACACAACGCGCCAGACTGGTTGTGAACGGTTCGTCGGCGCGCCAGTGCAGCCGGTAGCGCAATTGATAACTGTCCTTTGCACGCGCCGGTTGCCGCGGCACCCACATGGCCACGATGTTGTCATAGATTTCTTCGCTGGTGTGCAGTTCGACCAGTTCGACGGATCCTTCGCCCCAGTCATCCAGCGGTTCTACCCAGAGACTCGGACGACGTTCGTAGTGCACCGCGTCCAGATATTCCGAGAAACGGCGCTCACGCTGCATCAGGCCAAACCCTTTCGGATTGTTGTCCTCGAAATGCGATACATTGATCCCGGCCGGGTTGATCAGTGGACGCCAGATGTGCTCATTCTTGCCGGTCCACAGCGCCAGGCCATCCGAATCATGCACCTCCGGTCGCCAGTCTTCCTGAAACAGCTTGTCCTTGCCGGAAAACCAGTACATGGACGTCATCGGCGCAATGCCAAAGCGCCGAACATCCTGACGCAAAAACAGCATGGCGTCGACATCCATCAGCACGCCCTTTTGCCGCGTTAGCAAAAACCGGTAGGCGCCTGCCACAGACGGTCCGTCCAGCAGGGCATATACCGTCATCTGGTCATTGTCCGATGGTTCGAAATAAAACCGGGTGAAATCGGGAAACTCTTCCTTGGCGTCGCTGACCACCGTATTGATCGCCACGCCGCGAGCCGACAGCCCATACTGGTACTCGTCACCAATGGCCCGGAAATACGAAGCACCCAGAAATGCCGCCCAGTCATTGGTGCGCCAGTCAAGCCGGGACTGGTCGCCGTTGCGGCTTTCCTGGATGCGGAAACCGGCATAACCGGTATCCGGTCCGAGCTGCTGCGCCGGACTGTCAGCTGGCATGTCGAACTGCTGTTTGTTGTACAGGATTTCGCGTGCGGCAAGACCAGAACCGATCGACTCCAGCCGGTACATCCGGACTGGTTTCTGGAAAAACTTGCCCAGATGGAAAAACTCGACTGGATATTGACCAGGCCCATTGGCAAACAGGGCATCTTCCGGTCTGAACCGGATCTTTCCATGTGCTGCCCAGTCAATCTGATCCAGCACACTGGCATCCGGGCGCGGCACCGGCTGCCAGGCACGTGCAGCCAGTTCGCGCGCCTGGTCGATCAGGCCATCCCAGCTGAATTGCCCGGCCTGACCCATGGACAAACCGGCAGCCGAAGCCCAGGTACTGCTGCTGGTGCTGGCGCAGGCGGCAGCCGCCAGAAAACTCAAAAACTGACGACGGTCCATTTATGCCCACGCCCTGACCAGAACAGCAGGCGGAACATGCTCCTCGGGTGTCAGAAGCCAGAGACGATATTTCAGCATCAGACCCCAACGGGATTCGCTGGTCAGCACAATCAGCGGAGCTGCAAGAAGCAATGGCAAGCCAACCGGCAACAACCACAACAAGGCAGCATGTTGCACATGAAAAACTGCCAGCATGACAAACGAAACCACCGCCATCACCGGCATGAATCGCTGCAGGGCGTCGCGCCACAGCACCGAAGTCGCTTCCCGGCTGGGCGATTTCCATTCCAGACCAATTCCGGTCAGCGCAGTGACCACAAACAGGGTATGGGCAACCATGCGGATGGGTGCCTGCAAAGCCGACAGGCAGGCTTCCATCACAGCACTTTTAACCAACGCCCCACTGCCGCCATAGGCTGCCTGTTCGCCACGTCCGATGATCGCAACAACAGCCAGAACGCGTGGCAGGAACAGCAAGGTCAGCGTGAACGTCCACAAGCCTTTCAGCTTGTCCGACATGCCAAGCCAGGGGAACAGTTCCGAACCGGCGCCGTGCGGCTCCAGCAGGCCGAGACTCAGGCTGACCAGCAGGAATGCCAGCCAGAGAGGTGCCGAAACGTAGGCCATCGCGCCGGTAAAGAGCATCGCACGATGCACTGGCTGAATGCCGGGTTCGGTAATCAGGCGGAAATTCATCAGGTTACCCTGGCACCAGCGACGATCGCGCTGCAATTCTTCCATCAGGTTGGAAGGTTGTTGCTCGTAGCTGCCAGCCAGATCCGGCACCAGCCAGGTCTCATAACCTGCGCGGCGCATCAGGGCAGCTTCCACGAAATCATGCGACAGGATTTCACCCGACAATCCACCAGTGCCCGGCAGTCTGGCCAGCGCGCAATACTGCATGAACGGTTCGATGCGAATGATTGCGTTATGCCCCCAGTAATGCGATTCGCCCAGCTGCCAGTACTGCATGCCGGCGGTAAACAGGCGGCCGGTGACCCGTCCTGCAAACTGCTGGATCCGTGCATGCAGGGTTTCCACGCCACAGGCGCGCGGGGCTGTCTGGATGATGCCGGCCTTGGGATGCGCTTCCATCAGACGGACCATCGTGGTCATGCTGTCGCCAGTCATCACGCTGTCGGCATCCAGCACCACCATATAGCGATAGTTGCGTCCCCAGCGGCGACAGAAGTCGGCCACGTTGCCAGCCTTGCGGTGCACCCGGCGCTTGCGCAACCGGTAATAGATACGCGCGCGATCGCCCAGTTGCAGGCGCAAGGCCTGAACCGCGGCACGTTCCTGTTCCTGCTTCGATGTGTTGTCGGAATCAGACAACACAAACAGATCAAACAATCCGGCAGCCTCGCTGGCCAGCACCGACTCACAGGTAGCGCGCAAACCGGCAAACACCGGCCCCACCGGCTCGTTGCAAATGGGCATGATGATCGCTGTTCTGGCATCCTGTCCGAGTTTCTGGCGACGCGCGGCAGACAGCGACAATGCATGCGGGTCCGGTCGCCACTGCATCCAGAACCCCATCAGGGCAGTCACGAATCCTGCCGCCACCCAGCCAAACAGCAACACGATCATGGCCAGCTGAATGGTATGCAACACCAGATGATCGCCTGATTCCGGCTGGGTGGACACCAGCATCCTGCCTGCAATTGCAGCGCTGCCGATCACCAGCGCCAACAGGAACATGCGTCTTCTTGATGCTGCCAGCATCCAGGAAGAAGGTATCGTGGGAGTTGCCCGCCGGGTCAGCATCAGGCGGAGCCCTTTCCAGAAGCCGGTCCATGGGCGTGGCGCCATGCTGCCACGGTTTATCGGGGGAGTTAATGTTGCCTGGTTTTTCATGTCCTGCCACCTTGTGATGAACGCGCAGGTTTATGCAAATACCAGGCCAGCAGCACTGAACAGTAATCCAGCTGACTGATTTCAAAAGAATTACTGACACCCATGTACCGTCAATCCGTTGCTCGCAGAACCTGAAACTGTCGCCTGCAGGCGACAGTTGTTCTCGAGACAGTTGCCAATACAGATGCAACACAATGAAAAATAAATATAATTTAACTGTCGCCATCTGGAGACAGCCTGACATTGCCCCCAGTCAACCAATCACATCCCGCATGTCCGCATGGACCAGCATCTGTCCCGGCACTTCGGTATAATCACCAATCATTTGCACATCAGACACTGTTCCTGACAGGCCCATTGCCATGCTCGTCTGTTTTATCCGCCACGGCGAAACCGACTGGAACCTGGAACGCCGCATCCAGGGGCAAACCGACATTCCTCTCAACGCCAGGGGGCAAGAACAGGCACGCCAACTGGCCAGCACAGCCGGAAACCTGGCACTGGACGCCATCTACAGCAGCGATCTGCAACGCGCGCTCGACACAGCCCACGCCATTGGTCAACAGCTTGGCTTGCCAGTGCAACCGTTGCCCGCTTTGCGCGAGCGCAGCTTCGGCGTGCTGGAAGGCATCACCAACCACGAAGCGGCAAGCCTGTTTCCGGTGGCATACGCTCATCATCAGTCCAGAACGCCAGACTATGCCTTCGAGACAGGAGAAAGCCTGCTCGCGTTCGCGGACCGCATTCGCCACCTGCTGGCCGAACTGCATCAGCGCCACGCCGGAAGCCGCATTGCACTGGTCGCACACGCTGGCATTCTGGATAATCTGTACCGGTTTTCCCGGCACAAACCCTTGCAGGAACCTCGCGACTTCCCCTTGCCGCATTGCACGCCGGTCTGGTTCCGGCATGACCATCACGGCCAGGTTCATGAAATGGATCCCTGCTGAGCAGCGTAGTGGCTGCCCCCGCTATCGATAACCTGTCCAGCATCAGGTTGTCAGCAAAATAACAAAAAACTGGCAATTTTCTGATTTTCTGCTTACAATACCAGTATGAAATCGACCCCACTCAACCACTTCGTGCTGTTTTTGCTGTTCTGGCTGCAGAGCTTTGCTCCGCTGCTGCATGCGCACACCCACGAAGTGCCCGCATCCAAAGGCATGCACTGGCATGCGCTGGACGTTCTGGGCGATGATGCAACATCCGTTGACCCACAGGGACGAATGACGCGCATTGGCAGCGACGAACAGCTGATCACTGTTGAACAGGGTTGTCGTCTCGAAAAAAGCCAGTTTGGTCTGCCCCCCATCACACCGGCGGAACACATGCTGGCCGCACTGGCCGCAGACCATGCTGTTCCGTTCTCACAACCGCTTGCGCACACGTTGCAACGGCCATCCCTGATCGCGTCAGGCTTCCTCTCCTCACTGCAGGCACAGGCTCCTCCGGCATTCTGCTAACCCGCTTCGCATGCACCTGAACCCGACGACCGGTTTCGGTCGCCGGATTCGTTACCGCAAATCCGCTTCGCCGGGTGCGACTGTGCATCAACCAGCGGACGTATTCTCGAACAGACTGAATCAGAATGCCCATCCCTTGCAGGAGGTCCCATGTCACGCATCTTCATCACTTTTACGTCCCTGGCCGTGCTGTTGGCTATCGCCGGTTTCAGTCAGGCAGCTGACATTTCTCTCGATCCGAAACAAATCCACGCTCTGGGCATCCAGACGGCGCGGCCGCTGGTCTCCAGCCAGGCCAGTGGCGTCAGCCTGCCGGCGCAAGTGGTCATTCCCAACAAAGATATTCACATCATCAGCCCTTCGGTCAACGGAATGATCGAACAGGTTCTGGTCAATGCGGGTGATCACGTGAAAGCTGGCGAGCCTCTGCTGGTGATCCGCAGTGCGGAACTGGTCAGTCTGCAGCGCGACTACCTGCAAGCACTCCTGCAGGCCCAGCTTGCCACCAACCAGAAAAACCGGGATGACCAACTCCTGCGTGAAGGCATCATTGCCACCAGTCGGCAGCAACAGAGCACTAATCAGGCCGCCATCCAGCGTGCCGCCGTGCAGGAACGACAACAGATCCTGCGCCTGGCCGGCATGGCTCCCGCTGACATCCGTACGCTAGCCCGCAGCCATCGACTGGACAACCAACTCATGGTGCGTGCGCCAGTCAACGCAACCGTGCTGGAAACGTCCGCCAAGCCGGGCGAACGTCGCGACATGAATACGCCACTGATGAAACTCGCCGCCACAAACAACCTCTGGCTGGAAATCCAGCTGCCGGTCAGTCAGGCTGGCAGCCTGCCCCCTGGCACCCGACTGGTGGATGACACAGGTCAGTGGCAGGCGGAGGTCACTGCCGTAGTCCAGGCAGCCAATCCGAACAACCAGACCATGACCGTTCGCGCCCGGATCCTCAAACCAGCCGCCAATCCCATTCCAGGCAGCTATGTCAACGTCCATCCGCTGACGCAAGCCGGCGGTTGGCTGGTGGCTGCTTCAGCGGTTGTCAACCAGAATGGCCAGACGCTGGTTTTTGTCCGCTCGGCCAATGGATTCCGTACCGTGCCGGTCACGGTCATGGAAACCAATGACCAGCAGACTCGGGTTACCGGAAAACTGACGGCCACCGACGAGATTGCAGTGCGCGGCACGATTGCCATCAAGGCTGTGCTGACCGGCAGCAGCGACAAAGGAGAATGACATGCTGGCGCGCATTATCCAGTTTTCGCTCAGTCAGCGACTGATCATTCTGCTGTTTGCCCTGCTGCTGACCGGGGCAGGCAGCTACGCCTGGTTTCATCTGCCGATCGACGCGTTTCCGGATGTCTCGAACACCCAGGTGAAAATCATCATGAAAGCACCTGGCATGACGCCGGCCGAAGTGGAAACCCGCATCACCGCCCCGATCGAGGTGGAAATGCTCGGCATTCCGCACAAGACAATCGTCCGGTCGGTGTCCAAATACGCACTGGCCGACATCACGCTGGACTTCGCGGATGGTACCGATATCTACTGGGCGCGCAACCAGGTTTCGGAACGGCTCAACAGTGTCATGAAGGACTTGCCTCCGGGCAGTTTTGGCGGCCTAGCTCCCATCACCACGCCACTGGGCGAAATGCTGATGTTTACCATCGAAGGCGGCAATCTGACGCTGGAACAGCGACGTTCGCTGCTCGACTGGGTGATTCGTCCCGCTCTGCGTACTGTGCCTGGCGTCGCCGATGTCAATTCACTGGGTGGACTGGTGCGCAGCTTTGAAGTCGTGCCCGACAATACCGCCATGCAGGCAGCACACATCAGCATGGCCCAGCTGCAGACGGCACTGGGTGCAAACAATCGCAATGATGGGGCCGGACGGCTGAATAACGGGGAAGAAACCCTGCTGGTACGTGTCGAGGGTGACATGAAAACCCTCGACGATGTCCGCAATACAGTTGTCGTTTCACGCGATGGCCAGGTTGTTCGCGCCGGCGATATCGCCACCATCCGCATCGGCGCCCTGACACGGTACGGCGCTGTCACCCGCAATGGACAAGGTGAAGCGGTAGAAGGCCTGGTTCTCGGACTCAGGGGAGCCAACGCCAGCCAGCTGATCAAGGACGTCCACGCACGTCTGGCAGAGCTTGCGCCACAATTACCGCCAGGCGTCAAAACCGCCGTGTTTTATGACCGTGGCAAGCTGGTTGGGCGCGCTGTCAATACCGTCGCGCATGCACTGGGAGAAGCCATTGCGCTGGTCGGCATCCTGCTGTTACTGTTTCTCGGGCACTTGCGTGCTGCGATCGTCGTTGCTGCTGCATTGCCATTGGCGGCACTGGCCACTTTCATCCTGATGCATCAGACCGGCATGTCCGCCAACCTGATGAGCCTCGGTGGATTGGCGATTGCCATCGGCATGCTGGTCGATGGCGCAGTGGTGGTGGTTGAAAACATTGTCAATCACCTGGGCCATGCTTCGCCATTGCCAACGGCACACCGCATATTCCGTGCCGTGCGCGAGGTATCCGCACCGGTGCTGACTGGCGTCATCATCATCATCGTGGTGTTCCTGCCGCTGCTGACCTTGCAGGGACTGGAAGGCAAGCTGTTCATTCCGGTAGCACTGACCATCGTCTACGCGCTGGCCAGCTCGCTGGTGGTTTCGCTGACGATCGTGCCCGTTCTGGCGTCCCTGCTGCTCAAACCGGGCTCGCATGACGATCCCTGGATCGTCAGAAAATCACTGGCCCTGTACACACCCGCCTTGCAGGCAGCACTGCGCCATCCCGGCCGGGTACTGGCCGTCGCCGGGCTGCTCGCCATTCTGGCTGTCGCCATCTATCCGAAAATCGGCAAGACATTCATGCCAACCATGGATGAAGGCGACATCATCATCGGCATCGAAAAACTGCCCTCGATCGGACTCCGTGCGTCCGCGGATATGGACATGCGCCTGCAAAGGGA
Organism: Pseudomonadota bacterium; assembly: GCA_021845925.1. GTDB lineage: Bacteria > Pseudomonadota > Gammaproteobacteria > Burkholderiales > Sulfuriferulaceae > Sulfuriferula. Next base: position 108,773 of record JAJZUW010000002.1, on the reverse strand, counting down.
ACTGATGCGCCGGATTCCGGAAATCACCAGCATCGTCGCCCGCATGGGTTCCGATGAACTGGGGCTGGATCCGATGGGGCTGAATGAAACCGATACCTTTCTGGTGCTGAAACCGCGCGAACAGTGGCGCAAAGCCGACAAGGAGTGGCTGATCGGCCAGTTACGCGACGTTCTGCACGATTTTCCGGGGCTGTCGTACAACTTTACCCAGCCCATCGAAATGCGTGTATCGGAAATGGTGGTCGGCGTTCGCGGCGCAGTGGCAATCAAGCTGTTCGGCCCCGATCTGGCAACGCTGAATCGACTGGCCACACAAGTGGAGACGACGCTTAAAACAGTGCCGGGCAGTCAGGATGTATTTCTGGCTGCTGCTGATGGCGTGGAATACCTGCAGGTGCATATCGATCGTGCCGCTTGCGGACGCCTGGGTCTGAACGCTGACGAAGTTGAACAAACCCTGCATGCCGAACTGGAAGGGCTCAACATCGGCACCATTCTGGAAGGCAGCCGTCGCACACCCCTGCTGCTGCGTGGCCCCGATGCGCTGCATGACTCGCCGGCCAGTTTTGCAGGACTGCGCATCACATTGTCCAATGGGCAGTCCGTACCGGTCAGCGCCATTGCCAGCCTGACCAGAACACCGGGTCCGGTGATGATCAAACGGGAAAATGCCAGCCGCTTTACGGTGGTGCAGACCAACGTCAAGGACCGCGATCTGGTTGGCTTCGTGCAGGACGCCAAAGCAGCGGTGGCTCGCGATGTCCATCTGCCTGCCGGTTACAGCATCACCTGGGGTGGTCAGTTTGAAAATCAGCAGCGTGCGGCGGCGAGACTGGCGGTTGTCGTCCCCATCAGCCTGCTGCTGATTTTTTTCCTGCTGTTTTCGTCCTTTGGTTCGATTGCGCAGGCATTGCTGGTTTTTGCCAACATCCCGTTTGCACTGATTGGTGGCATTTTTGCGCTGTGGCTGTCGCAAAACTACATGTCTGTACCCGCATCAGTCGGATTCATTGCGTTGCTCGGTATCGCCGTACTCAATGGCGTGGTCATGGTGAGTTATTTCAACATGCTGCGCAATCAGGGCATGCCACTCGACCTGGCCGTCACCGAAGGCGCCCGCCGACGTTTGCGCCCGGTGCTGATGACAGCCATGATCACGGCCTTCGGGCTGATTCCACTGCTGTTCGCCACCGGCCCCGGTTCGGAAATCCAGAAGCCGCTTGCCATCGTCGTCATCGGTGGACTGTTCAGCTCAACCCCGCTGACACTGATCATGTTACCCATCCTGTATCGCTGGCTGCACCGGCATGAGCAAGGAGCCAAACCATGAACACGCGCTGCCAACTCAACCTGGTCGTTCCAGTGAGCCTGGAAGAAGCCATCATCGATATCCTGCTGGATGAATCTTCCCGTCTGCAGGGATTTCTGTCCCAGAGACTGGACAGTCACGGTCCCCATTCCAGCATGGATCCGCTGGAACAGGTGCGTGGCCGGACTGCTCACATCGGCCTGCAAATCCTGATGGATCAGGACATGGTGCAACCATTGCTGACCCGCATCCAGACAGATATTCCGAATCCGGACATTCGCTGGTGGACAACACCGATACTTGCTTCGGGAGACATGTCATGAAGAAACTCCATTTTGCCCTGTGGCTGGTTTATGGCCTGTGCCAGACCCTGCCGGCACAGGCCGAAAACTGGCCAGACCTGCCGACCAGCGAAGCCGCACAGACCGCCCTGCGCGAAGCGCCATCCGTACAGGCGGCCCTGAATAACCAGCAAGCCAGCGCTTATGCTGGTGAGCGCATTGCGGCGGGGCCGTACGAATGGTCAGTACAGGCATCCGGCTACCAACGTCATCTGCACGATATCGGAGCCAATCAGAGCGACTGGTACGCCGGCCTGACCACGACGGTTCGTCTGCCCGGCAAAAGCGCTCTGGATGAAGAAATCGGCCGACAGACTGCTCAACAGGGCAAACTGTCGCTGGGCGATGCAATCCATGAAGCCGGACGCATTCTGCTGGCCGCCTGGTTTGACTGGCAAGCGGCAGTCCACGAAGTCGATATCTGGCAACACCAGTCAGACCTGGCGACGCAACAGTTAGCCACTGTCGAAAAACGCATCCGGGCCGGCGATGCTGCACAACTGGATGGCGACCTGGCCCGATCCGCCATGCTGCAAACCAGCATGGCGTTGCAACAGGCCCGCATGGCGGAGCAGAATGCCCGCTTGCGCCTGCGTCAACGCTACCCTTCACTGCCGTTGCCAGATCATCCACCGGCCATACATCCTCAGTCGATCGAACAGCCAGTGCAATGGTGGGTCGACAGTGGAATGGCTGACAATCATGAATTGCAGCTGGCGCAGCATGCGAGTCAGATGGCCAGACTCAGAGCCAGGCTTGCAGATGCGGAACGCACGCCAGACCCAACCGTCAGCTTGCAGTACATGTCGGAACAAAGTGGGTTGACGTCCTTCGTTGGTGTGACTGTTTCCGTGCCGATTACCGGCGAAATGCGGCGAAAGGCCAGTGATGAGCAACACGCGCTGGCCAGCATGGCGCAACAGCAGGAGCTGGGGGTCCGCCAGCGTTTGCAGGAGACATGGCAGGTCGAATGGAACACCGCCACCAGCAACTGGCAGACCTGGCAAATGGCGCAACAGGCCAGACAGCTCGCGGACCGGAATGCGGAAAAATCAGCCCGGGCCTACCAGCTGGGCGAGGCCAGTCTCAACGACGCGCTGTTAGCCCGCCGGCAGTCGCTGGATGCCGCCCTGACCGAAAACAGGGCCGCTGTCGACGCTGCGCTGGCGCGTTACCGCCTGATGCTGGACACCCACCACCTGTGGGCAATCGAGCCGACAGCGGTCATGCAACCATCGCCCCGCCTGTAACAGACGGCCACATTTTGTTACCTGGACGTAACAGCACGATACCCCTGCCCGCATCCGTCCGTTCTACCATCAGTCCGTCACGCCTGAGAACACCCAGGCGCGACGACTGAACACCGTTTGGAGACTGACATGCGCAAAACACCGCTTTCCCTGCTACTGACCGGAGTGATGGCCCTGATTCTGCTGGCCGCAGCGGCAGCAGGTCGAACCGACTGACCGTACATTCCCTGTGCATGATAAACTTGAATATTCTGTACTGTTGCCCGGCGACGCCTGACCGTCGGGCCATTGCCCATGCTGCCTGACCCACTTGTATTTGATGCTGCCATCATCGCCTTGCGCAGTGTTCTGCCGCTCGATGCTCCCGCCGATGTGCTGCTGAGCCGTTACTTCCGCGAAAACCCCCTGCTCGGTCAGCGTGACCGGGCATTCATCGCCGAACTCGTGTTTGGCGTGCTGCGTCACCTGCCTTCCCTGGAGGCCGCCTGCGGCAAGGCCACCCCACGGCTGCTGGCCATCGCATGGCTGGCGCGCATCGAAGGCAACAACAGCCGTCAGCTGGCGCCCTACATGACCGGGCCGGAATCCGACCTGCTGCCTGCAATCAAGGCCATGCGCCTGGCAGATCAGCCTCTGGCCGTGCAATGGGACCTGCCGGAATGGCTGGCCAGCCGGCTCATTGACAGTTATGGCGAAGCAGAAGCCGGCCAGTTGGCCCGAGCCCTGACCCAACCGGCGCCGCTCGACCTGCGCGTCAACACCTGGCTGGCCGGACGCGACGAAGTGCTTGCGCAACTGCGCGCCGAAGGGTTTGCCGCCGAAGCCACGCCCTGGTCACCAGTCGGCATCCGCATCCAGGGACGGCCGGCCATCAACCGGCATCCGTTATTTGAAGCCGGCAAAATCGAAGTCCAGGATGAAGGCAGCCAGTTGCTGGTGGCGCTGCTGGCGCCGCGCCGTGGTGAAATGGTGGTTGATTTCTGTGCTGGAGCGGGTGGCAAGACACTGGCCATTGGCGCCATGATGCAATCAACCGGGCGGGTATATGCATTTGACGTAGGCGAAAAACGCCTCAACCGGCTCAAACCCAGACTGAAACGTTCCAGCCTGTCCAATGTCACGCCGCAACTGATTGCCCATGAAAACGACAGCCGCATCAAACGTCTGGCACGCAAGATCGACCGGGTGCTGGTCGATGCGCCCTGCAGCGGGCTGGGCACGCTGAGGCGCAATCCGGACCTGAAACTGCGCCAGTCTCCCGAATCGGTGGCCGAACTGACGCACAAACAGGCTGCGATTCTGGAGTCGGCAGCACGATTGGTCAAGCCGGGTGGGCGACTGGTATATGCCACCTGCAGCCTGTTACCGGAAGAAAATGAACGCATCGTCGAAGCATTTCTGACCGCCCACCCCGAATTTAACCTGCAACCGGCCAACGCCATTCTGGCACAACAGCAAATCGGCATTGATACAGGCGACTGGCTGCGCCTTGATCCAGTTCACCATCAGACAGACGGATTCTTTGCCGCCGCCCTGGAGCGGACCAGCGCATGAAAAATCCGCCGCTGGAAAACCTGATTGCCCACCTGCTGCACGATTCGCACCAGCCCGAACTGTTGCTGCAGGTCGCGATCCTGCTGATTTGCGGACTGGCCAGTTGGGCGATCAGCAAACTGGTTGCCGGCTGGCTGCCCCGCCTCCATCTGCAGTTCGATTCCGGTAAACGCAGAGTCAAGGCAATAGGACTGCCCCTGCTCTGGCTGCTGTTTACCGATCTGGCGCGCGGTGCTCTCAAAGGACAGCACGAAATCCATTTGCTCAATATCGCAGTTCCCCTGCTGGGGGCAACCATACTGCTCCGTCTGGGCATTCTGGTGCTGCGCCGTTTCACCGGCGACCGTCCGGCAACACGCCACTGGGAACGAATGCTGGCGTGGATCATCTGGATCGGTTTCGCCTTGCACATCACCGGTCTGCTGCCCCAGCTGGCCAACCTGCTCGACAGCATAGCGTTCAACGCCGGCGATCACCGCTTTTCCCTGCTGTTGCTGCTGGAAGCCATCTTTGTACTCACCTTCGCGATCCTGTTTGCGCTCTGGCTATCGCAGCTGGCCGAAACCGGCATCATGCAGGCCGAAGGACTCGATCCCAGCCTGCGGCTTGCCCTGGCCAAAACACTACGCACGTTGCTGCTGATCCTGGCAGTCATGGTGGCGCTGCCTGCCGTAGGCATCGACATTACCATTCTGTCGGTTTTTGGCGGCGCACTTGGCGTAGGACTCGGACTTGGCCTGCAGAAAATCGCCAGCAATTATGTTTCCGGCTTCATCATTCTGCTTGACCGTTCAGTCAGACCGGGCGACATGATTACCGTTGACAGCCATTATGGCGAAGTTCGCCAGCTCAAAACCCGTTACACGGTATTGCGTGCGCTCGATGGCACCGAAATCATCCTGCCCAACGAAACGCTGATGACCTCGACAGTCGTCAACCATTCGTTTACCCAGCCGGAAGTCACGGTCCAGATTCCGGTCCAGATCAGCTATGAAAGCGATCTCGAACTGGCCATGCAACTGATGACCGAAGCCGGCCGGGCGCACCCGCGCGTCATTCGCGACGACAAATTTCCGGTACAGACTTTCGTCAGCGAATTTGCCGACAACGGCATCAATCTCACCCTGCTGGTCTGGATTGCCGATCCGGATCTTGGCACCATGGGTCTGAAATCGGATATCTACCTGGCGGTCTATCGCCAGTTCAATGTCCATGGCATTGGCCTGCCCTATCCGCATCGCGATGTGCGGGTGTTCAACATGAATGTGACAGATTCTTGACCTGTGTTATACTGTGAGGTGGATTCTGGAATTCCAACCTACACTCCCGAGGTCAAAAACACCCCATGATGCAACTGTTTTCCCACGGTCTGCTCGGACCGCTGCACTGGTGGCAATATGTTGTTGTCACCCTGGTACTGACCCATATTACCATTGCTGCCGTCACCATCTACCTGCACCGTCACATGGCGCACCGCGCCCTGGAACTGCATGCCATTCCCAGCCATTTTTTCCGTTTCTGGCTCTGGCTGACCACCGGCATGGTTACCGTGCAATGGTCGGCCGTTCATCGCAAGCACCACGCTCGCTGTGAAACGCCGGACGATCCGCACAGTCCGCAGGTTCTTGGCATCCGCAAGGTTCTGCTCGAAGGCGCCGAACTCTACCGTGCCGCCACGCGCGACCAGGCCACCATCGACAAATTCGGTGCAGGCGCACCGGACGACTGGATCGAACACAACATCTACCAGCGCTACAACAAGCAGGGCATCTTCATCATGATGGCAATCGACCTGCTGCTGTTCGGACCGATCGGTCTGACCATCTGGGCCGTGCAGATGGCCTGGATTCCAGTCACCGCTGCCGGAATCATCAATGGTCTTGGCCACTACATGGGCTATCGCAATTTCGCCTGCGAAGATGCCAGCACCAATGTGTTTCCGCTGGGTATCCTGATCGGCGGCGAAGAACTGCACAACAACCACCATGCCTACGGCAGTTCGGCCAAGCTGTCCAACAAGTGGTACGAGTTCGACATTGGCTGGCTGTACATCCGCCTCATGGAAATGGCTGGCCTGGCCAAGGTGAAAAAGATTGCACCGCGCGCCCGCCTGAAAGCGGCCAAGCCGGTATGCGATCTGGAACTGTTGCAGGCCATCATCACCCATCGCTACGATGTGATGACCCGTTACGCCAGCATGATGAAATCCGCCTGTTCGCAGGAGTTCGACAAACTGCGCAACGGCTTGCCGCACATCGACCCGCAGGCAACTGCAACTGATTTTCGCCGCTGGCTGCACCTGGATGCCGAAGTCCTGCCAGAAACCGACCGCGCGACCCTGGGTACCATTCTCGAGCACAATTCCAACCTGCAGATCATTTATTCAATGCGTCAGGAACTGGCAGCAGTATGGGCCCGTTCAAATGCATCCAAGGAACAGCTGGTCAAGCAACTGCAGGAATGGTGCCAGCGCGCCGAGGCGAGTGGAATTGAAAGCTTGCAGGCATTTTCCCGCACGTTGCGGAGCTATGTCTAACGACTGCGCAGCGCGCAGTCGTGTCTGATCAACGCTTGAGAAACAGACGTACCCGCCAATCCGACGCTGTCTGAACCGGCTGGCGGCAACTGCCGCAATACCGGCCGACAGTCAGCGGCGGGTCACGACCACAACCGGTCGCCGATCTGCGCAGTGGCGTACCAAGCGTTCAGCCTGGCGTCACGCGCCGGATTGTCATCCCGATATCCCGGCGCAAAATCCTCCGGCACAAACGGCCGGTAAGGGCCATGTTTCACCTCGAAAATCACCCCACCATCATCCAGCGACAGCACCGCGTGATAGCATCCGGCTGGCGTTTCCTGCACCTGGCTGTCTTCACCAAGCACCACGCGATCCACCACCCGGCCATCCTCGGCAAAATGCAGTACGACAAAACGGCCGCGCAACGGCAACAGCAACTCCCAGGTCTGCTGGTGACGATGCGGGCGAATGATGGTGTCCGGCTGCATGGCAATGGCAAGACGCTGAACTGGTTCATCGAGTGCATCGTGCAGATTGGCATTCATGCGCAGGCGCGGCGACTGGCGTGCTGCGCTGGCCAGCTCATCGAGCCGGTGCTGGTCTAGCTGCTTCAATTGTTCCCCTTTGCGTCATCCCTGCCCGCCGACCCGTACCGACCGCATGCAGGCTGACAAAATTCCAGTACAATAAGACCGGACCCATTACCGAGGACGTGTACCGGTGCGCTACTGGCTGATGAAATCCGAACCATCGGACGTGAGTATAGACGATCTCGCCGCCTTCCCCAACCAGACTGTCGCCTGGTATGGCGTGCGCAACTACCAGGCACGCAATTTCATGCGTGACCAGATGCACCCTGGCGACAAGGTTCTGTTTTATCATTCCAGCTGTAGCGAACCCGGCATCGCCGGCATTGCACGGGTCAGCAGTCTGGCCTATCCGGATGCCACCCAGTTTGATCCGGCCAGCAAGTATTTCGACCCGAAAGCCAGCGCAGCCAACCCGCGCTGGTTCAATGTCGATGTCCAGCTGGAACGCAAGACCCGCCTGCTGTCTCTGGCGGAACTGCGCCAGCATGACGAACTGTCCGGCATGCGGATTCTGCAACGCGGCAACCGGCTGTCCATCACGCCGGTTGATCCGCAGGAATATGCTTTCATTGAAACCCTGCTTGACCGCACGTCGGTGCAAGCCTGATACTGACCGGAGTACCCGCATGACATTCAACGAACTGCTCGGCTATCTGATTGGCCACTGCAAATATGACATTGCCGATGGCGATGTCAGTCAGACTTTTGCCGCTGCGCGCAATGGCAGCCACAAGAACGCCATTGCCGGCCATGTCATCGACCAACTGTTCAGCAACAGCAAGCTGGACAACGTCGACGGCACGCTCGAACGAACCCAGGCGGTGAATGCACTCGGTCCGGTTCGGCTGTTTTACATGAAAGACGATGCGCCGGTGGAAGGCTTCCGCCTGGTGGAGGACATCGTCCACAAGATTGATGGCGCCTACAACGACGAAGCACTACGCAACCGCTGAAAGGACCTTCATGCCTGTCAATCTTGCCCCTCCGGCTGCCGGCCAGCTTCATCCCGTGGCCGGCCTGAAATTCGGCATTGCCAGCGCCGGCATCAAGAAACCCGGCCGCAAAGATGTCACCGTGATCCTGCCCGCACCCGGCAGCACGATTGCCGGCGTGTTTACCAGCAACCGTTTCTGTGCAGCACCGGTTGTGCTGTGCCGCACGCACCTGGCAACCGACCTGTCTCCGCTTGCTCTGGTCATCAATACCGGCAACGCCAATGCCGGCACCGGCGACGAAGGCCTGCAACGCGCCACCGAGGTCTGCGATGCCATGGCAAGCCGGCTTGGCTGTCGTCGCGAACAGATCCTGCCGTTTTCCACCGGCGTGATCATGGAGCCGCTTCCGGCCGACAAGATCGTGCGGGTGCTGCCCGAAGCGATTGCCAGCGCCGATGAAAACAGCTGGCTGGCAGCGGCCGAAGCCATCATGACCACGGACATCGTCGCCAAGGGTAGCTCGCACAGCCTGGAAATCGAAGGCGTGGCCGTGCACGTGACCGGCATTGCCAAAGGTTCGGGCATGATTCACCCCAACATGGCAACCTTGCTCGGATTCGTTGCCACTGATGCCGCCGTGAGCACGGACATCCTGCAGCGGATGGTCCGCGAAGCAGCCGATATCAGCTTCAACTGCATTACCGTGGACGGCGACACTTCCACCAATGATTCGTTCATCCTGATCGCCACCGGACAATCCGGCGCCAGCCACATCGACCATTGGGATCACCCGGCCCGGCCGGCATTGCAGGAAACCATCAACCGGGTTGCCAGCGAACTGGCTCAGGCCATCGTGCGGGATGGCGAAGGCGCCACCAAGTTCATCCGGATCGAAATCGAACAAGGACGCTCGCGCGAAGAATGCCGCCAGGTGGGTTATGCCATCGCGCATTCTCCGCTCGTCAAAACCGCCTTTTTTGCATCCGATCCCAATCTCGGCCGCATCCTGGCCGCCATTGGTTATGCCGGCATCACCGATCTTGACGTGACAAATATCCGCCTGTGGCTGGGCGATGTCCTGGTCGCCGAACATGGCGGACGCGCTGTCAGCTACCAGGAAGCCGACGGCCAGCGTGTCATGCGCGAGGCCGAAATCACCATCCGGGTGCAACTGAACCGGGGCGAGGCGCATGCCACCGTCTGGACCTGCGATTTTTCCTACGACTATGTCAAGATCAACGCCGAATACCGCAGCTGATCTCGCCAGCCAGGCAGCCAGCTTTCTTGATCGGGCCGAAGCGGTGCTGGACCGGCTGGAAGCCATGCTGCCAGCTGCCAGGCCGGCAGAACCGGACTGGAACACGGCACATGCCTTCCGCTGGCGGCACGACAACCGGCATGGCTGGCTGGAACCCATCCACCGGCCACAGCAGGTCGATGTCGACGTGCTGCGCGGGGTGGAAACCCAGCGTGCAGCCATCGAACGCAACACGGCGAGGTTTGTGTCTGGCCACCCGGCCAACAATGTCCTGCTGACCGGGGCGCGCGGTACCGGCAAATCATCCTTGATCAAAGCCATGCTGACCCGTTACGCAAGCGCCGGCCTGCGCATGATCGAAGTGGACAAACAGAACCTGGTGGATCTGCCAGACATCACCGAACTGATCGCCTCCCGTCCGGAACGATTCATCGTATTCTGTGACGACCTGGGTTTTGACGCCAACGACAGCGGCTACATGGCCCTGAAGACTGCACTCGACGGCAGTCTTGCCGCACCACCCGACAATCTGCTCATCTATGCCACATCCAACCGGCGCCACCTGATACCGGAAAACCAGCGCGACAACCTGCCCGACCAGCCTGCAGACCTGCATCCGGGCGAAACGGTCGATGAAAAAATATCGCTGTCGGACCGTTTCGGGCTTTGGCTATCGTTCTATGCATTCGATCAGGACACCTATCTGGCCTGCGTCGACACCTGGTTGCGACAGGCCGGACTGCCGGACACCAGTGACCTGCTCGTGCGCCGGGAGGCCCTGTTGTGGGCGCTGGCACGCGGCAACCGCTCTGGTCGCAGTGCGCGCCAGTTTGCTCAGGACTTTGGAAGCCGATAGCATTAATTCAGCAGGATGGGTGATATGGAAGCTGACAACGGCCCGGCATCTCAAACAACCCTGACAGACCTTCTCCAGCAGAATGCGCATCTGGTTGCATATAACCACCTGTTGCGGGAAGTCAACCAGATCATCGCCCGCGCCGACAATGAGAGCGGCCTGCTTCAGACCATCTGCGATCTGGCCATGCGTGTCTCCGGCTTGCGTCTAGCCTGGATCGGCCAGCCGGATGACACCGGACAGATCCGCTTTCTCGCCAAAGCCGGACCAGCAATCCACTATCTGGATGATCTGGTGATTTCAGTCAATCCGTCGGTAGCCGAGGGACGCGGCAGCTGTGGCCTGGTCTGGCAGGAGGGCAAGGCTCGTTTCAACAATTCCTTTCGCAACAATCCGGAACTGCTGCCCTGGGCACAACGGGCCACCAGCCATGGACTCGGTGCACTGGCTGTCCTGCCGATCTGGCGTCATGGCCAGATGTGGGCGCAATTCGCCCTTTACGCGGCAACCGATGAATTTTTCGATAGCGATCGGCAAGACATCCTCAACGACCTGGCGCAAGACATTTCGCACGGGCTGGAAATCATCGAACTACGAAGCTGGCAAACGGCATTACTGGATCACGCCGATGCTGGCATCATGCTCACCCGCAACAATCAGCTGCTGCATGCCAACAACCGCATGGCCCAGATGCTCGGTTTTGCCGATCCGGGCCAACTGCCAGAACAGATCACTGATATTTTCTGTCCACCCGGCACGTCGGACTGCCGGTTCAGCCATCACCTCCACCAATTGCTTGTCGGAGGTCTTGCCAGAATTTCCGCCACCGCGCTGGTGCGACGGGACGGATCTTCACTGCTAGCCGACATTGTCGGCATTCGCACCAATGAGCACGAAGCCATCTGGACTGTGGTCGACGTCAGCGAACGGGAACAGCAGAAAGCCGCTTTCCTGCAATTGCAGCAACTGTACAGTGCATTGGCCGGAGCTGCCGACATCCTGCTGCAAAGCCGGAACGAAGCAGACATGCTGCATGAAACCTGCGTCAGACTGGCCACCAGTACCATGTTTCACGCCACCTGGATCGGCAAGCCAGGTCCGGACAGCCGGTTTTCAGTCCTGGCCAGAGCCGGCGAAGGTTCCACCATCCTGGACGACATCAGCATTCCGCTCGACCATCCGGATGCCGCCATCGCGCAAGCCTGGCGCAGTCAGAAAACCGTATTCCGCAACCGCCACCGCGAGACTTTCAACCAGGCCCATCCATGGGCCCATGTGTTCCGGCAACACCGCTGGGCTGCTTCGCTGGCGGCCCTGATCCGGCGCAACGACCAGCCGTGGGCCGTGCTGGTGTTTGTCGCCCCGATGGAGGATGTCTTCCATGCTGCCAGCATCGAACTGTGCGAACGCATTGCGGGGCTGCTTGGACGAGGTCTGGACGAAATCGACCAGCGGAAGGTATTGCTTGACCTGCAATCGGAAGATGCCTGGCGAGCCCGTCACGATACATTGACAGGACTGGCCAACCGGTTTGGCCTGGAAGAACACCTGCAGCAAGCCATTGCCAGATCCCGACGCAACAAAAGCTCTTTTGCCGTCTGCATGCTGGATCTGGATGATTTCAAACCCGTCAACGACACCTATGGCCATGAAGCCGGTGATGAACTGCTCAAGCAGTTTGGTGCGCGCATCAATGCCCTGCTGCGCGACAGCGATTTCATTGCCAGACTCGGAGGCGACGAATTCATCGTGGTGCTGGAAGATCTGGACGCACTGCAGATCATCCAGCAAACCAGCCTTGCCCTGAGTCGTATGCACCAGGCAGTGGAACAACCCTTTGTGCTGTCCAGAAACCGCAGCGCCGAAATCAACATCAGCGCTGGTCTGGCATTCTATCCGACCGATGCCGAAGCACCCGGACAACTGCTCCGGCTTGCCGATGCAGCCATGTATCAGGCCAAGATGCAAAAGGCGGCCCGGGTTCACTGGTGGCGGCTAAGCGCGGGCAATGCCGCACCGGTCCCGGAGCCTTCTTACGACCCGTTTGGCGAAGAAGCCCGTCATCTTCTGGCGCGCCTGCAACCCGAGCTCAACACTATCGCCAATGATTTCATGCGCGAATTCTATGACAGCTTGTCCCAGCATGCCGACTGGGCAGCCATTCTCTCCACCCTGACCCGCAGCGAATATGAAACGCTCAAGCATCGGCAGACCGAACAGCTGCGTTTTCTGGTTCGTCCGGAAACCACAGCCAGCCAGATTGTCGATGCCGCACGCCATCCGGGTCTGGCCCATGCCATGACAGGCGTTAGCAGCGCATCGATGAACCAGTCCCAGCAGGTGTATTTCGATCTGCTCCACCACCACCTGGCCCGCCTGAGCATCACCACCAGTCACCGTTATCTGCTGCTGCGCACAGTCAGTGCCCGCATCCAGCTGGATGTACACACCCAACTGGATACGATGCAGGTGGTGTTTGAAATTCACAATGCGCATCTGGCACATCCGATCGACAACACACTGACCTGGGGCGACCAGATCCAGCAGGAACTGGATGCCCTGGGCAGACTGCCCGCCATGCAGGCCTGCATGATCCTGCGTCCTGGCCAGGATGGCGTTTTTGTGCCGGAATTTGCAGCCGGCAAGGCGGCCCACCCCGTAGCGGCGCTGTTGCGCCAACCTGGCATGGCAGCCCGTCTGAAGCATGATGATCCAGCAGGTGATAACCCGGTCACCATCGCCTGGCGCACCCGCCGGACCCAATGGACAGAAGCCAACGCCATGGACATGCGGACGCGCAACTGGCACGCCAGCCTGGCCACAAATGGCATTCGCAGCCTGGCGAGCATTCCGGTACAGATAACTGGCGGTCAGCTGGTCATTCTGGTTCTGTTCGGCGCATTCCCGCACCAGTTTTCCGCCTCGTGGATGCAAACCTTTCTGGAATCCCTGCGGCTGCGTCTGAGCTGTCTGACCCGCAATCCGCAACCTGAACAGGAACCGATCGACGAGGCACTGGCTACGCAGCACCGGAAACTGCTCCAGTCTGGCGGACTGACCATGGTCATGCAGCCGATCATCGACCTGGAAACCGGCCGGCTGGTCAAGGTCGAAGCCCTGGCCCGCCTGATGGGTAAAGATGGTCAGCTGGTTGCACCGGCACGGTTCCTGCCATCATTCGGCAAGGCCGAACTGGAATCGTTGTTCCGTTCAGGCCTCGACCAGTCGCTCAGGGCGTTGTCCGGCTGGCTGCAGCAAGGTCTGGAAATTGATCTTGCGCTCAATCTGGCGCCCTCGACACTGATCGAACCGGATTGCCCGCTCTGGATCACCGATGCACTGCACCAACACGGCATTCCTGCCAACCGGCTGACCCTGGAACTTCTGGAAACCGAAGCCTTTGACGACACCACACACAACCTGGCGATTGACCGGCTCAAGGAAACCGGCGTCCAGATCGGCCTGGATGATCTGGGAGCCGGCTACAGCAGCCTGAACCGGCTAGCCAGCCTGCCATTCGACATTATCAAGGTGGATCAGGGCATTCTGTGCAATATTGTCGAAGATCCGGTCAAGACACTGAGCCTGGTTCATTCCATCCTGCAGCTTGGTCGCGACTTCAACCGCAAGGTCATTATCGAAGGCCTCGAAAACTCCGGCCTGATCGAAGCCATCTGCCTGCTGGGTGGTCGCTATGGCCAGGGCTATGGCATTGCCAGGCCCATGCCGGCAGCCGAGCTGACCGCATGGGGAAACCAGTCTGTCTGCCGGGAACCTGGCAACCAGCGGGTTGCGACCTGGCAGGGCGCACTGGCCCAATGCTGGCTCTACAGCCACCGTCCCGACATTCTTCACCGGACTACGCCAGACGAATGCCTGCTGCGCCCGTTTCTGCAACAGCATGCCGGTCACGACGCACAGATCCTGGCCTGGCATGACCAGATCTTTGGCCCGGATCAGGAATCGGCCGGAACCGCTGCCAGACAGCTGATGAACTGGCTGGTTGACCGGATGCAGAGTGCCGCTCACGTTTCCGGCACGGAATGACAGCGCTGGCCACGGCAAGCACCAGCCTTGTCAGGCAACAGCGTCATCATTTTTATCGACACCGCGATGTTCTCTTGCTAATGTTGAAGACATCCATGTCATACACCACAGTCATGAGTCACTCTCAATCGCAGCCTGTCGTTGCCGTTGCTGCCGGCATCCTGCAACTGGACGATGGCCAGATCCTGCTCGCCAGCCGTCCGGCGGACAAACCCTGGCCCGGCTACTGGGAATTTCCCGGTGGCAAAATCGAACCTGGTGAATCGGCCGCAGCCGCGCTCAGCCGTGAACTGCACGAAGAACTGGGCATCCAGGTCACCCGCGCACGGCCCTGGATTACCTTGCGCCACCAGTATCAGACCGCCTGCATTCATCTGCACTGTTTTGTCGTTGAAGGCTGGGAAGGTACTCCCATCCCGCGTGAAGGACAAACCTTGCGCTGGCAGATACCGCACGAAGTGCAGGTCGAACCGCTGTTACCGGCCAACCGCCGTCTGCTGGATGCGTTCAATCTGCCAGCCATGATGGGTATCAGTCCGGCTACCGGCGACATCGCCACATTTGTACAGCGCGCCGGACAAGCCCTGGCTGGCGGATTGCGTCTGATCCAGCTGCGCCGCGATCATCCGCATGATCTGACCAGTCTGGCCACACAGCTGACACCGCTGGCGCACCAGCATGGCGCCCGCATCCTGATCAATAGCGATATCGAGCTGGCGCAGAGCTGTGGAGCCGATGGCGTGCACCTGAAAGCCAGCCAGTTGCGCGAACTGGCCACCCGGCCGGATATCGGACTGGTTGGCGCATCCTGCCACAATGCCGAAGAGCTGGCGCTGGCCGATCGGCTGGGATGCGATTATGTCCTGCTATCACCGGTGCTGGCCACCCGCAGCCATCCGGACCGCCAGCCACTCGGATGGGATGCATTCACCCGACTGGCGAACGGCTTGCCCATGCCAGTATATGCACTGGGCGGCATGCAGCCTTCCCTGCTGGCCACCGCCCGCCAGCACGGCGCTCACGGCATCGCGATGCTGGGAGCCGCCTGGCCATGAAATCCGCGCTGCGTTATCTCATTCCGGCCGGCATTGCCTTGCTGGCGGTGTCAGGCAGCCTGTGGTCGGTCTGGCATCCGCAAGTCCCTCGAAAACCACTGACTGTTCATTGCGCCAGCCTGCAACAGGACTGCTCGTTCGCGCTCGCCAACCAGCATGTTCAGGTACGTTTTGCCAGCCAGCCAACTGGCCTGACCCCATTTGTCCTCCAGATCACCGCTCCGGCAAAGCAGGTGGCTGCCAGTTTCAGCATGCAGGGCATGGACATGGGCACCATCCGCTATGTGCTGCAACCAGCCGGACAAAACCGCTGGCAAGGCCGCATTACCCTGCCGGTCTGCGTGACCGGACGACAGGACTGGCTGATGCTGCTCGATATTGACGGCAAACAGGTTCTTATCCCGTTTGCCAGCACAGGCTGAACCAGTTCATCACAAATCTGTCACACCGCAAGCGATTCTGACGACTATAATCACGAAACAACGAGGAGCCACCGAATGCCACAGGAACACACTTTCAAGCAGTTCGATACCGATCTGGAAAACATGCGCGCGCGCGTGCTACAGATGGGCGGCTTGGTCGAACAGCAGATCAGCCAGGCCATGGACGCCCTGCTGAATGCCGACTTTGATCTGGCTGACCGGGTGGTTGCCAATGATCACATCATCAACGGCATGGAAGTCGGCATCGATGAAGACTGCGCCCAGATCATCGCTCGCCGTCAGCCGACTGCTTCCGACCTGCGCATGATCATTGCGGCCATCAAGACCATCACGGATCTGGAACGCATTGGTGACGAGGCCGCCAAAATCGCCCGCATGTCGCGCGAAATTCACGAATCCGGCCGCATTGTTCCGGTTCGCCTGAACCAGATCAGTTTCATGAACGAAATCGTGCTCGAAATGCTGCACCGGGCCCTTGACGGATTTGCCCGTCTGGATGTCAGCGACACGGTGCTGATTGCCCGCAAGGATAGGGAAGTCGATGAAGAATACCACCTGGTCCTGCGCAACCTGATCACCTACATGATGGAAGATCCGCGCACGATCAAGAATTTCATCGACATCATGTTCGTCGCCAAATCCATCGAACGCATTGGCGATCACTCGCGCAACATCTCGGAATACATCGTCTACATGGTCAAAGGCAAGGATATCCGTCACACCACCATTGACGAAATCGAACAGCACGTCACGCCGAACTGAAATCGCTGCAGTCTGGCTGCCAGGCCGGCCTGCGGCACAAGCCGGAAAATTCGCAGCGATCGCATGTGCTGGAAGCACCGTTGGCAGGCAGTCCATCACCGGCCCGCAGGCGCGCAAATATCGATACCATGCGGTTTTCCAGGCAATCCACCGCGGCCGGCAAACCATTCTGCACCGGCACCGATCGCACGCCAGTTTCGACATCCAGCGCCAGAAACGCCGATTCGGTGACTGGCTGCCCATCCAGCAAAACAGCATAGGCTGCCAGTTGCACATCCTCATCCGGCTGCTCGGCTGCCTGACGCAACCCATCCAGCGCAGAAGTCTTGTAGTCCAGCAAAGCCAGACCGTCCCCCTGCACGTCGATCCGGTCGATGCGGCCGTGCAGCTCGATCAGACCACCATCCGCCAGCACGAACTGCCGTTGCACGTCCTGCTCGCCTGCCTGCCAGCTCCAGCCAGCTGCTTCCCGCTCCCGCTGCCAGTCCAGATAGCTGTCAACCCGATCCAGCCAGCGCTGCAACCAGCCCGACGCCTGGCGATCCCGTTCAATCAGCGGCGCAAAGACATCCTCGCTCTGCGCGATCAGCGCCTCGCGTGCTGCACCCCGACCCAGCGCCGTGATCGACGGGTGACCGGCATGGAAACGGTGCAATATCTGGTGCAGCAACTGGCCATAATCCTGTTTGCGCACGCCCGGATCATCCGGTTCGTTACCCTGCAGTCCCAGTATGGCCGCTGCAAAATAACGGTAAGGACAACTCACCAGCCGTCCGAGATTGCTCACGCTGATACGTTCAGGCAACAAGTCGTTCAGCACCGGTGGCCGGGGAGCGACAGGCAAACCATCCGGCTCTGCCGATGAAACGCTGTCCGCCCGGTAAGCCAACTGTTCATCAAAGCATGATGCATCGCCAGCCAGCCGGTTGACCAGGTTATAGCGGACAAACCAGCTTGCCACCTGCCGAACCTCGCCCCGTTGTTCGCTGGTCCACAGCACCCGCACCTGTTCGGCCAGCCCCAGTAGACTGATGAGGTCGGCACGCAACTGGTCGACAGCGATTTCCGGACCGGGCAATCCAAGACTGCTGCGCACCCGCTGGTTGAAAAACACTCCGCCAGCGCTAACCGGGCGCAAGGTGGTTTGATCGGCACCGAGAAACAGCACGCCATCGAATCTGCGCATCCGGGTAGCCGTCAGATGAGTAAACAGCACCGGACTGTCCACCCGGTCATCCACAAACGACTGCGCCGACAGCTCGTCTGCCAGCCAGTGGTGGAATTCCGCGAGCGTCAGGCGCATGGCATGCCCGTCCAGCTCATGCATCAGACGCAACAACAGAGTCCACAGCTGATAACCGGCTTCATCCACGGTCAGCCAGTCGGTCAGGCCAAGGCTTGCCAGACTGTCCAGCAGCAACTGCAACCAGGCAGACTGACTGCGACTGGTGCCGGCCAGACGGGCCTGTGCCCGCTGCAGCCGTTCCAGCCAGCCATGCAATCCGGCACAACGCGCATCACTGGCAGCCAGCGCCAGCCAGTCGGACAAACCCTGGGTGGCCGGATGGCGCGCGCGCAACCGCTCAAACTGATGCGCCACCTTGCCGGTTTCCGGTTCCACCGGCAAGCCACCCAGCAAATTGCGCAGATCGTCGGCAGAAAAATCCTGTGCAATGGCATCCAGCCAACGCATCACCAGAGCCGCAGCCACCGTGGTATCCAGAGTCCAGCCGGTTTCGTCGCGTACCAGCACTTGCTCCCGCTCCAGCATGGCCCGCAAGCGGCGTGCAGTCTGCCGGTCCTGCACAATCACTGCAATCTGCCCCAAACCACTGGCCAGCCAGTCACGAATCTGCCAGGCCGCACAGCGCGCCTCATGCTCCAGATTGCGCGCAGCCGTAAAATGCATGCGCTTGGCCCACGGCCCGGCCAGTGCCCGCCAGGCCTCTGCGCGCTCAGCCAGGCCCATCTCCTCTGACGCCGGCCAGACCAGATCGAGACCTGGGCGCATCTCTGGCACAACCAGCCGCACCACTCCGCTGTGTCGGGCAATCCGGTCAAGACACTCTTGCTCGGCCCGGTTCAATTGTCCCAAACCGAAAGTAAATACCGGACTGTCTGTGGTCTGCGTCAGTCTGGCCAGCTGCATGACGTAACGCAGTGCCGCTGGTTGTGCATCGCCTGGCGACGGCCGCATGACGGCGTACCACATGTCGTGAACCAGCGCTGCTTCCAGGGCAATACCCTGCTGGCGGCGTGACTGATAGGCCCGCGTGACCTGCTCTTCGAAGTGCTCGGGATCTTCCGGCAAACCGACCAGCTGTAGTGTCAGATCGTCAAACAGTTGCGCCAGCTCGCGGCAAACCGGCCACAAACTGTCATCATCAAACCATTGACGTCCACGCAGATGCTGGTACAGCAGCGCCAGGCGGCGACTTTCCGGCATGAGGGGCTGTCCGGTTCCCGCCGTTTCAGCCCAGGCTGGCAATGTCAGCCAGCGCGGCGGCAACAGCCAAGGTTGGCCACTGGCGGCAACCAGTGCGCGGGTCAGCGGAGCCGCCACCTGCAGATTGGGCAGCAGTACCACGCAATCGACGAGATGCAGTCCGCGCGAAGCCACCTCCTGCAACAGCTGGCGTGCTGTCGGCAGATAGATGGTGTCGTCAGCCATCAACGCTTGAGATGGGTCAGTTTGTCAGCTTTGCCATTCCATTCATCTGCATCCGGCAGCGGATCGCGCCGGGCAATGATCGGCTGCCAGCTTCTGGCCAGTTCGGCATTCAGCGCAATGCAATGCTGCTGGTCTTCCGGCACTTCGTCTTCCGCAAAAATGGCCTCGGCCGGGCATTCGGCCACACACAGCGTGCAGTCGATGCACTCGTCCGGATCGATGACCAGAAAATTTTCACCCTCGCGAAAACAGTCCACGGGACAGACTTCCACGCAGTCGGTGTATTTGCACAGAATGCAGTTCTCGGTAACAACATAGGCCATGGCAGGTTTTCCTCCGCTAATATCCGGCCATTCTACCTCAGCACTCCGCAGACGAGAATCATTCCGGCACAGTGCCGGCTGGTGCATCAACACCACCGGCCGTCCGGCGATAGATATGCCACAAGGCATCGCCGGTCAGCTCGCGTTCCAGCGTATCCAGATCCTTCTGGACTTCGGCGGCAAAACGCACCTGCTGGCTGCGTGACAGAACCACACCGTGCGATGATTCAAGCACCCACGCCATGCCAGCCTTGCCGGACTGGCTGTTGACCCGGATCAGGGAGGCATGGCTGCGCCCCAGGTCAGCCGGATCGACCGGCAGATAGGGAACCTGCCAGGGCACGCTGTCGGCAGCCCTGCCACTGCCGGCGGCGGCATCCAGGTCTTTCTGTCGCTGCAGCATTCCCTTGCGGATGGCATCCTGGTGCGAACCGGAAAAGGCCGTAAACACCAGTTCGCCGGCATATGGGTGCCGCGGGCCGACCGGCAAGGCAGTCACTTCTTCGCAAACACCAATCGTCCGGTCAATGTCGCTGAAATCAAGGCCAGGGTGGATGCCCTGTGAATACATGTTCAGCGCCAGTGTCACCAGATCGACATTGCCGGTCCGTTCGCCATTGCCAAACAGACAGCCTTCTACCCGCTGAGCACCTGCCATCAGGGCCAGTTCGGCGGCAGCCACCGCCGTCCCCCTGTCATTGTGCGGATGCACACTGAGAATCACGCTGTCGCGTCGCTCCAGGTGACGATCCATCCATTCGATCCGGTCGGCATACACATTCGGCGTCGTGCATTCGACAGTCGCTGGCAGGTTGAGGATGACCGGACTGTCAGGCGTGGCCGGCCAGGCCTGCGTAACCGCGTTGCAGATAGCAAGCGCGAACTCTGGTTCGGTAGCTGTGAATGTTTCCGGACTGTATTCCAGCACCCATTCTGTTGTCTGGTCTGTCAATGAACGGATCATGCGCACCGCATCGACCGCCAGGTCGATCACGCCTTGCCGGTCAAGCCCGAACACCACATCACGGAACACCGGCGAGGTGGCGTTGTAGACATGGACAATCGCCCGTCGAGCGCCCCGCAAGGCAGCCATGGTACGCTGGATCAACGGTTCGCGCGCCTGGGTCAGCACGGCGATCGTGACATCTGGCGGAATATGCCCACCCTCGATCAGCAAACGGACAAAATCGTAGTCCACCTGCGAAGCGGCCGGAAAAGCCACTTCAATTTCCTTGAACCCGATGCGGCACAATTCCTGGAACAGTTTCAGTTTGCGGGCAATATCCATCGGCTCGAACAGCGCCTGATTGCCATCGCGCAAATCACTGCTCAACCAGACCGGCGGTCGGGTGATGGTCCGGGATGGCCAACGGCGGTCGTTCAGCACCATGACCGGCTGGCGACAATATTTCTGTTCTGGCTGGCTGTTCATCATGTCAGTTCTCCTGGTAACCCGAAAAAGCAAACCTGCCGGGTTGATATCCACACAATACGAACTGCCATGCTACCGGAAGCCAGCCGGCAAGTGCTTGCGAATTTTGTTGACTTTGGCCAGAAACATTGATGATAATTTCAATTAATTTATAAAAAAGCAATTTTTTATCAAAAAATGAATATTGACCGCTACGACAGAAAAATTCTCGCCTTGTTGCAGGCCAATGGCCGGCTGACCAACCAGGAACTAGCGGAAAGCATCGGCCTTTCGGCTTCGCCCTGCCTGCGCCGGCTACGCCAGCTGGAAGAATCCGGCGTCATCACCGGATATCACGCCAGTCTGGATCCACGCATGCTGGGATTCAATCTGACCGCCCTGATCCACATTTCCATGGACCAGCACACCGAAGAACGATTCAGTGAATTCGAACGCCAGATCGGTGAGATACCACAAATTGTCGAATGTCTGCTGATCACCGGTCAAGCCGCGGATTACCAGCTGAAAGCGGTTGTGCGGGACATGGACGCCTACCGCGAATTGCTGCTCGACCGCATCACGCGTATTCCCGGCGTATCTGGCGTACACACCAGTTTTGTTCTGAAACAATCTGGCGGATCCCTGCAACTGCCGGTGGAGGCGACATGACCACAGGGAACTTCCGCTCCGCTCCTGCGTGCATCTGGCAGCAGAACCATTGGCGATGGATGATCAGGCGAAACACAACGCAGCTCGTAGCGGACTGCAATGCCAGGTTGTGAGGCAGCTACCACTCATCCGCCAAACGGCAACGTTTGTCGGATGGCGCTTTCCATTTGTAACGCTTCGACGATAATGAGCCCTATGGCAGACTACCCCGACACCCCGACATGTCAATCCTCAGACTTTCAGTCCTGAACGGACACCCCGACCAGACAGGCATGACCATCATCGAACTGCTGATCACCATGCTGGTGATGGCCATTCTACTGGCTGTCGGTATCCCGCTGTTTCAGAACGTGGGCAACCACATCCGCATGAACGGCGAAATGTTCGCTTTTGTGGCCGACGTCAACTTCGCCCGCAGCGAAGCCATCAAACGCGGACAACCGGTGTGGATCTGTTCTTCCTCGGACGGAGCATCCTGCAACGACACTACCGGTACATCTTCCGTCTGGACCAAAGGCCGACTGATCTACGTCGATCCCACGGCCGCCTCCGCGCCCACCGCTTCGCCCGCCACAGCCAATATTCTGCGCATCTCGCCAGCGCTGAGCCATGGCGACACGTTCAAAGGCGGCTCGGCAATCCAGGTCTTGCCCACCGGATACGCCTTCATGACCGGCACTGCAACCATCGTGGATGCGGCAGCCGATACCGGCAACCATGTCTGCTTCAGCATGTCCAGCGGACTGCCCACCACCGCTACCGGAGCCGCCTGCCCATGAAACACGAACAGGGATTCTCGATGCTGGAAGTGCTGATCGCCATGCTGATCATCCTGATCGGCATCCTGGGCACTGCAGGCATACAAATGCTGGCGGTGCAAAGTACCGGCTGGGCACAATACCAGAGCCAGGCGGCTTTGCTGGCTTCCAGCATGGGTGCAGCGATGCGGCAAAACACGGCCTACTGGGCAGTCACGGCACCATCCAGCACCATTACCATCAATGGCACCTCGATCTCGCCGACGATTGCCGCAGGCACCTGTGGCAGCGGAGTCTGCAGTCCATCGGAACAGGCCGGCTATGATCTGAGCAACTGGGGCAGCGCCGTTGCCAAGGCCCTGCCCTCCGGAACGGCAACCGTTGATTGTCCAAACACCAATACACCGGTGACCTGCACCCTGACCATCACCTGGAATGCCTCCAGCACCGGTGTCTATGCCAAGGGCAATTCCACCACGCTCAGCTATTCAACACTGGTAGGCCTGCAATGAAACCAATCCGACAACAAACCGGCATGGGACTCGTGGAAATGATGGTGGCACTGGCCATCGCCATGTTTCTGACCCTCGGCCTGGCCACATTTTTTTACAACATGAGCCAGACTGCCAAGAACGTTCAGGGATTACCCGGCACCAACCAGGGACTGTCCGGCCTGCAGAACAGCGAACGCATGGCCATGATTTTTATCGGCAATGCGGTTGAAAGCGCAGGCTTCTACAATTACCCGGCCAGCAGCCTGAATCCACCGCTGATGGTACGCGCCGGCATGCTGCCCGCATCGGGCAATTTCGGTTCCGGTCAAGGGGTCTATGGCACGGCAGGTACCACAACAGGTACCGACACACTTTCCCTGCGCTATTACGGCAATGGCTCAACCATTGGCGGCTGCAGCGGATCGGTCACCAACGGCACGCTGTACAGCGATACCTTCCAGATCACCAACAACATGCTGACCTGCACAGAAAACGGCAGCACATACAACCTGGTCAGTGGCGTCAGTGGCATGACTGTCCTGTATGGCCTGGGAACCACTGCCAATGCGCCTAGCACTGGAACCCAGTCTGGACTGTCTTCAGTCAACCAGTATGTCGCGGCCAACAACGTCACCAACTGGAATCTAGTCAAGACCGTACAGGTGACGCTGACATTCACCAATCCACTGGCAAACCAGCCCGGCCAACCGTCCACCGTGTCATTCGCCGGCATCTTTCCTGTCATGAATGGGATCTAGATCATGAAACAGCACGGTTTTGTTCTCATCATCAGCCTGATCTTCCTTGTTCTCATGACCTGGCTTGGCCTTGCCATGTTTGGCGGACTCACTTCCAATGCCTACATTGCGGGCAATCTGCGCGAAAAAAGCCATGCGCGCGATTCAGCCCAGGCAGCCGTCGATTATGCCGAGTACTGGCTGCTGGCCAATGCCCAGCAGACAAGCGGAACCCCGGCAATTCTGGTTGGCAGCTCCTGCAGCAGCTCTCTGCTGACGGTCACCGGCGCTCCCAGCATGACCATCTGTCCATCGGCACCCACCATTCCGACGTCGGCTTCGTGGGGATCCGGAACCAGCGCAACCCCGACGACCAACTGGAATCTGTTTCAACAGTCTGCCAGCGGTGATGTCACCTATCCAGAATATTATGTGCAATACCTGGGCATGACCGGCAGCGTCAGTTGCAGCAACCAGCAGGTGTATTACCAGATCACGGCGGTTTCGCCCGGCGGCAATGCCGACACCATGTCAGTGGTACAAACCATCTACGTGATCGGCATGTCCCCGACCAACACTGCCTGCTCTGGCGGAACCGGTGGTGGCAGCGGAACCTATACACCTTCAACCTCTACAAGTACAAGTACAAGTACAAGTACAAGTACAAGTACAAGTACAAGTACAAGTACAAGTACAAGTACGAGCACGAGCACAAGTACTGACACCGGGAACTGATCGTACGAAAACCTTTGGCATGGAGCACATGATCATGAAGCTGAAGCTGAACCTGACTCTCTGGCAAAACGGACTATTGTGTCTATTGCTCACAGGCCACTGCATCACCGCACTGGCGGCCACCAGCAGCGTGGTCACCATTACCGAAGATTTTACCAAAGGCACAGCCATCAACAGCTGGACTGCCCTGAACGGCGCCTGCCTGACAGCCGGTACACAGACATCAACCGGTAGCCCGGCCACCCAGATTCCTGCCTGCAACGGCCTGAGTTATTACAATAGCCAAATCATGCTCGGCCTGAACAACAACGCGGACCCTATCGGCGCAGGAGCCTTGCGCCTGACCAACTGGTTTACACAGAACGGTGCCATTTTTCTCAACCAGACTTTTCCTTCCAACAATGGACTGCAGGCCACCTTTACCACATATGTCTATGGCGGCAACAATGGCGGATCCGCAAAGCTTGGTGCCGATGGCATGGGATTTTACATCCTGGATGGTACCCAGGCAGCCAACATTGGTGACTGGGGCGGTAGCCTTGGTTACGACTGCTCCAACACCAACAACTCGGTTCCCAACGGATTTCAGGGCATGGTCGGTGCTTATCTCGGACTCGGCATCGATGAGTACGGCAATTTCAGCAACAAATCGGACAACACTGCCACAGGTCCGGCAGTCACGCCCAATGCCGTTGTGATGCGTGGCTACGGTAATGTTGCACTGAGCTGGCTGCAAGCCAATTATCCAAACAACTATCCGTCGACCAAACCCAGCAACTACACCGGCAGTGCCACCAACTGGCTGTCTGCGCTCAACTATGGCGTCAAGGCCACCTGCAGCACCGGTCTCGTGCAGACTTACTCGGTCAGCAATGGCACCACGGTCACCTGGAGTTCAGCCTCTACAGCAGTGCCAGACTATGCCTTCATCACCAACAAGAAGTTACCCCTGAGCGGCTGTCCATCTGGCGGAGCCTGGACGATTACCCCGAGCACGACGTCCACCTATCCCAATTGCCAACCAATTGCCAACCAGCAGAACACCAATGAAAACGGGCTCAGTGCACCAACCGCTTCGATAGCTTCCGCAGTCAGTCGCGGTGCCGCCATCCCGATCACCTATTCTCTCAAGCTCAGTGCAAGCGGATTGCTGACCTTGGGCTATTATTACAACGGTGGCACCTACCAGCCCGTGCTGACCAACCAGAGCATTTCGGCCAGCAACGGAACAATGCCAAGCTCGTTTCTGTTCGGCTTTGGAGCCTCCACCGGCGGCAGCTCGAACGTGCACGAAATCACCTGCTTTAGGGCGGCACCGCTGACCAGTGGTACCGGCGCCGCAACCAATGGCACCGCCAGCGGCAAACTCAATACCGGCACCCAACTGTTTGTCGCCGGATATGTGCCCGACAACTGGTGGGGCACCCTGCAGGCATTCAGCATCAATGGTTCGGGCTCGGGATCCACTTCCACAGTCACTGTCAGCAGCACCGCCAACTGGGACGGCAACTGTGTGCTGACCGGTGGCGCGTGCAGTGCAACCGGCACCTCCTCCGGCACGGCTGAAGCCCCTGCCAACCGGGTGATTCTGAGCTCCAGCGCTGCTGGCGTGGGCAACGGCGTTGCATTCGAATCGGCTAGTCTGCCATCAGCCACCTCAACCGCCTACACCAATGAAGCAACCACCCTGTCGAGCAGCCTGGCCAACATCACCGACTGGATGCGTGGTGGCCGCAACAACGAACAGGGTGCCTCGCCCCCTGGCGTATTGCGCACGCGTACCGGCGTGCTGGGCGACATCATCGACTCCAACCCGGCTGCGGTCGGGCCACCCGGCGCCAGCTACGGTGCCAGCTGGTTCGATGCCCTGTATGGTTTGTCCGGTTCGTCCACCTACCTGCCGGAAAACGCCAGTGGCGCTACCACCTACCCCACCTTTTCCGCCTTCGCCACTGGTGGTTATGGCCAGCGCACCAACATAGTATATGCAGGCGCCAACGATGGCATGCTGCATGGATTCCAGAGCGGCGCTTTCTACTGCAACCCGGCGCTGGTGTCCAACCCGAGTTCCTGCTTCCAGTCCACCAGCAACAATGGTCTGGAAGTGCTGGCCTACATGCCTGTCACGATTGGTGCCAACACGGCGTTGCTGGTTGACCCGAGCTACGCCCACAACTACTACGTGGACGCCACACCGGGCACCGGCGATGTGTTCTACAACAGCACCTGGCATACCTTGCTGGCTGGTGGCATGGGCACCGGCGGTGCAGGCATCTACCTGCTGGATGTTACCGATCCGAGCCAGTTTAGCGAAAGCAATGCGGCCAACCTGGTGCTTGGCGAGTGGAACCCCGGCGTGATCGCCTGTGCGAATGACGTAACGACAGGCACAACGCCCGTCACCTGCTCCAGCAACATGGGGCAGCTGTGGGGCAGACCGGTATTCGCACGTCTGCATGATGGCAAATGGGCAGTGATCTTTGGTAATGGTCACAGCAGCAGTACCGGCGATGCCGGTATTTACATCGGACTGATCAACCAGGGCGCCAGTGGCCCGACGGTGACGTTCTATTATCTGAGCACCGGCAAAGCCAGCACTACCACCCCGGATGGCATTGACAACGTGACTGCGGTCGATCTGGATGGCGACAATATCGCAGATTACGTCTATGCCGGGGATTTCCTGGGCAATGTATGGCGCTTCAACCTGACCAGCAGCCATGAAAGCGACTGGGCCACGTCCAAATATGGCAAAAACTCGCCAACACCTCTGTTTGCTGCGGGCTACACCCACCCCATTTCTACCCAGTTGCAGGTGGCAGAAACCACGCTGGCCAGCCAGACCTATGTGATGGTCATGTTTGGCACTGGCCAGGTCACACCGGCGACCAACTCGACCGGCATCCAGTATGCCAGCGGCAGTCAGGCGGTGTATGGCATCTGGGACTGGGACATGGACAACTGGAACCAGGGGTATACCTATGCAGCTTCCACAGTTACGGTGCCAGCATCCATCATGCAACTGGCTTCCCTCACACCAAGCCAGGTGAGTACGGCGCTCAGTCCGGCCTTAGCCATCACAAGCAGCAACCTGGTCAAACAGACCATTACCGATGCGTCCTCCACCACGCGCACACTGTCCAACAACCAGTTCTGCCCCCAGGGTTCGTCTGCCTGTATATCCGGCAACAACCAGTTTGGCTGGTATGTTCCTCTGCCTGATAACAATGGCCTGACAACACCTGGCTACGAACAGGTCATTTACACACCCCTGCTCGAATATGGCCTGCTGATTCTGAACACCACCATCCCGCCGAGCGGCAATGTTGTCAACTGCACCACGCAAACAACCACCGGCTGGACTATGGCCTTTAACGTGCAGACTGGCGGCAGTCCGCCCTACGGATTTTTCATGGACAGCAGCGGCAAGTATGGCGGTGGGTCCAGCGGCATCAACGGAGAACTGTCCAATGGTACCGGCACGCCGACCATCATCGGTTACAGCACCAACTACTATCTGTTTACCCAGACGACCAACACCAGCAACACATCTGGCGCAGTGGGCATCTGGACCCCCACAACCAGCGTGACGACTGGTACCGGAACCAGTGCAACAACAACCACGTCATCGGCGGCTGTCAACCCGAGCAACATTTACAATGGCAAGCGCGTCAATTGGGAGATCCTGAGATGAAACAGACCGGTTTCAGCATGATTGAACTGCTGGTGGCGATGGTGATTGGTGCCATTCTATTAGCCATTGCCCTGCCGATGTATCAGAACTATGTCCTGCAGTCGCGCCGCACCGAGGCGATCAATGCCCTGCTGGAACTGGCCAGTCGGGAAGCAAGCTATTACGTGGCCAACAACAGCTATGTCAGCAGTCTGACCACACTGGGGTATTCGGCCGACCCCAGTTCGATCAATGGCGACTACAACCTGAGCGTCAAAAGCCTGACCGACAGCAACGGCAACAGCGGCTTTACCCTGCAGGCGGTCCCAACCGGCAATCAGGTCAATGACACCACCTGCGCAACGTTTACCCTCGATTCGCTTGGTATCAAGAATGTATCCGGGGCAACTGGCACAGCTGCCTCCTGCTGGGGATATTGACTGCCAAACCAGGACGCACGTCTGCCACGGCAACAAATGCGTCCTGGGTTTGTCATGCATGTTGACCTTGTTCGCCGCAATTTGCGATGACTGTCACGCAACATTCAAACTGCTGACGTAAAATCTTCGCAAACACAATAACTTCGGGGACAACCATGCCTGGCAGCCAGAACACCCGGCAGGATCTGGCACGACTGCTGACCGATCTGCAACAGTTGCGTGCGCAGGTAGAAACGGGCCAGCAGATGTTGCTGCAAGAATGGCACCCCTGGCTTGAGCAGGCATCCTGTCCGGCAGGCATTGCCAATCTGGCTGCCTATGTCAGTCTGCGTCGCCATGATCTGCGCGATCTGCAAACCCGCCTGACCCAGCTCGGACTGTCTTCGCTGGGGCGCAGCGAATCGCATGTGCTGGCATCGCTGGATGCTGTCCTTGCCGTGCTGCGCACATTGAATGGTGAGCCACTTTCACTGGCCGATCTTGCCAGGGTGGGACGTTCCATGCAGGCTGAGCTGCAGCAGCTGCCAGCGCAGACCATCCAGCTGTTTGGCCGTTCAGCGCAGAAAAAAGTCACGGTGCTGATGGTGACCTTGCCGTCAGAAGCAGCTGATGACTACGACCTGCTGCGAGACCTGCTGACAGCCGGCATGGACTGCGCGCGCATCAATGGCGCGCATGACGATATAAGCCAGTGGCAGAGAATGATTGACAACCTGCGCCAGGCCAGCCGCGAAACCGGCCGTCATTGCCTGGTGCTGTTTGATCTGGCCGGACCCAAGCTGAGAACGGGCGCGATGAACCTGCTACCGCCCGTGCTGCATGTCCGCATCCGGCGCGATGATTATGGCAACGTACAACAACCGGCACGCATCGTTCTGGACAGCAGTGGTGCGCCCGGACAGCCTGGCATCAACGGCCTGAATCCGGTACCGGCACGGCTGGCGGTCAGCGATGCCTGGCTGCAACTACTGGCGCCGGGCGACTGCATCCGTTTTCACGATCTGCGCAAACGCAAACGTGAATTCGTGGTGGAAACCCGGCTGGACAGCCATTCGGTTCTCGTCAGCTGTCGGGATGGCGCCTATCTGGCACCGGGCACCAGACTGACGATCCTGGCCGATCAGCCAGACCACAAGCTGTCCGGCCGCAACGAAAGCGATCGCAGTTGCCTGACCGGTGCTTTTCTTGCCGCACCGGCGCGCATCCAGCTGCGCGAGCAGGAAACCTTGCTGCTCACCCGCAGCAGCGTTTCTGGCCAGCCGGAACAACGGGACAAAACCGGCAAATTGCTCGTACCTGGCCGTATTCCGGCCAGCGAACCTGCCGCACTGGACGACATTCGCCCCGGCCAGTCAGCCTGGCTGGATGATGGTCGCATTGGCTGTCTGATTGAACGCATCGACGCAGAAGGCGCCTGGTTGCGCATCACACGGATTCGCCCGGGTGGTGACAAGCTGGGCGAAGACAAGGGGATCAACTTTCCGGACAGCATGCTGCGCATTCCGGCACTAACCGGAAAAGATATGCAGGATCTTGATTTCGCGGTCAAACATGCCGATCTGGTTGGCCTTTCGTTTGTGCAACGCCCGCAGGACATCAGACAGCTGCAGGCAGAACTCGCCGCACGCGGCGCCAGTCACCTGGGCATCATTGCCAAGATCGAAACCCGCCAGGCCATTGAACAGTTCCCGCAGATCATGGTTCAAGGCAGTTCGCACGGACGGTTTGGCATCATGATCGCGCGTGGCGACCTGGCCGTTGAAACAGGATTTGAACGGATGGCAGAACTGCAGGAAGAATTGCTCTGGCTGTGCGAAGCCGCGCACATACCAGTGGTCTGGGCGACCCAGGTTCTTGAAAACCTGGTGCGGCAAAACCAGCCATCACGGGCAGAAATCACCGATGCCGCCATGTCGGAACGAGCCGAATGCGTGATGCTCAACAAGGGACCGTTTGTGCTGCAGGGTATGAACCTGCTCAACAGCATCATCACCCGCATGCAGTCGCACCAGGACAAAAAGACCGCCTGCTACCGCACATTGCCCTGGTAGGCAATGGCAAAGCGGTCGGTCTGCTGCCATGTGGCTGCCACCTCGACTGGAGCCGGCGATGTGCGGCCTGCCAGCCGGTACTGACAGGCCGCTGCTGTCTCATTCCACAGCAATTTCCAGCGATTTTGGTCGGGCTGCAGCTGTTTTCGGCAGGGTCAGATTCAGCATGCCATCCTTGAAAACCGCCTTGATGGCAGAATCATCGACATTTTCCGGCAGGGAAAAACTGCGCACGAAGGAACCATACGAGCGTTCCACGCGATGGTATTTTTCCTTGCGTTCATCTTTTTCCTGGCGACGCTCACCCTGAATGGACAGCACACCATTGTCCACGGTGACCTTGACATCTTCCTTCTGCACTTCCGGAATTTCGGCCTTGATGACAAATTCGTTGTCGGTCTCGACGATGTCGACGCGAGGCAGCCAGTCCCCCCGGGTGACGGTTTCATTGGCACGAGCCGGCCAGCCCATTGCCCGGGTATAACGGTCCATCAGGTCTTCAAATTCGCGTATCGGTTCCCACTTGATCAGAGCCATGGTCATTTCTCCTCGCAACAAACGCGGAACAATCGGATTCCTGCCAGCGCACTGCCCGCGGATCCTGCGCGCCAGCCCGTCAGGACCGGCAAATCCGGCCCCTGCTCAAAGTCTATATGGGTTGCATGACAGAAGGTTCAAGCATGACCGAAAATTTTTTTTGCCACCTCTTGAAATTCATTTGCCCCACCCCCATCATTAGCACTCCCCGACCGGGAGTGCCAGAACAGCCACCCGGTCATGGGCTGTATTAATCAGGAATCCGCCCGAAACCGGAGTTCTGGAAATCTGAATTTTTTCGTCAAGTCAGGAGATTAGCAATGAAAATTCGTCCGCTGCACGACCGTGTCATCGTCAAGCGTCTGGAAGAAGAACGCAAGACAGCTTCCGGTATTGTCATTCCCGACAGCGCAACCGAGAAGCCCGATCAGGGCGAAGTTCTGGCCGTTGGCAATGGTAAGGCTGGCGATGATGGCAAGGTACGTCCCCTGGATGTCAAGGTCGGTGACCGGGTCCTGTTCGGCAAATATGCCGGCCAGTCCGTCAAGGTTGACGGCGAGGAACTGCTGGTGATGCGCGAAGAAGACATCATGGGCATCCTGGAATAATCCCTCTCTTTTACTGTTCAAATTACCAGTCATTTCACAAGGAGTTTTCACAATGCCAGCAAAAGACGTTAAGTTCGGCGATGTCGCCCGTCAGAAAATGATGATCGGTGTCAATATCCTGGCCGACGCCGTCAAGGTCACCCTGGGCCCCAAGGGTCGCAATGTGGTACTCGACCGTTCGTTTGGCGCTCCGACCATCACCAAGGACGGTGTTTCGGTCGCCAAGGAAATCGAACTGAAAGACAAGTTCGAAAACATGGGCGCGCAAATGGTGAAGGAAGTGTCCTCCAAGACTTCCGATGTTGCCGGTGATGGCACCACCACTGCAACCGTTCTGGCTCAAGCCATGCTGAAGGAAGGCATGAAATTCGTGGCTGCCGGCATGAACCCGATGGACCTGAAGCGCGGCATGGACAAGGCCGTTGCAGCCATCGTGACCGAACTGCAGAAAATTTCCAAACCCTGCACCACCGGCAAGGAAATCGCCCAGGTGGGTTCGATCTCCGCCAACTCCGACACCTCGATTGGCGACATCATTGCCGAAGCCATGAACAAGGTCGGCAAAGAAGGCGTGATCACCGTGGAAGATGGCACCAGCCTGCAAAACGAACTGGATGTGGTCGAAGGCATGCAGTTTGACCGCGGTTACCTGTCGCCCTATTTCATCAACAACCAGGACAAACAGATTGCCGCCCTGGAAAATCCGTTCGTGCTGCTGCACGACAAGAAGATTTCCAACATCCGCGACCTGTTGCCAGCTCTGGAAGCCGTTGCCAAAGCCGGCCGTCCGCTGCTGATCATCGCCGAAGACATCGACGGCGAAGCACTGGCCACCCTGGTGGTGAACAACATCCGTGGCATCCTGAAGACCTGTGCGGTCAAGGCACCTGGTTTCGGCGACCGCCGCAAGGCCATGCTGGAAGACATCGCCGTGCTGACCGGTGGCTCGGTCATCTCCGAAGAAGTCGGTCTGACCCTCGACAAGGTCACGCTGGCTGAACTCGGTCAGGCCAAGCGCGTGGAAGTGGGCAAGGAAAACACCACCATTATCGATGGCGCTGGCAAGGAAGATGGCATCAAGGCCCGCATCGTGCAGATCAACCGTCAGATCGACGAAGCCACCAGCGATTACGACAAGGAAAAACTGCAGGAACGCAAGGCCAAACTGGCTGGCGGTGTCGCAGTGATCAAGGTCGGCGCTGCCACCGAAGTCGAAAT
Organism: Pseudomonadota bacterium; assembly: GCA_021845925.1. Lineage (GTDB taxonomy): Bacteria > Pseudomonadota > Gammaproteobacteria > Burkholderiales > Sulfuriferulaceae > Sulfuriferula. The sequence goes on along the minus strand of JAJZUW010000002.1, from coordinate 75,530 downwards.
GAAGGAAAAGAAAGCCCGTGTGGAAGACGCACTCCACGCAACCCGCGCTGCCGTGGAAGAAGGCATTGTGCCAGGTGGTGGCGTGGCCCTGCTGCGCGCCAAGGCCGCCATCGGCAGCCTGACCGGCGACAACCACGACCAGGACGCCGGTATCAAGATCGTGCTGCGCGCCATTGAAGAGCCGCTGCGCCAGATCGTGATCAACTGCGGCGAAGAAGCTTCCGTGGTGGTCAACCAGGTTCTGCAAGGCACCGGCAACTATGGTTACAACGCCGCCAGCAACACCTACGGCGACATGGTTGAAATGGGCGTTCTGGACCCGACCAAGGTCACCCGCACTGCTCTGCAAAACTCGGCTTCGGTAGCCAGCCTGATGCTGACGACCGATGCCATGGTTGCAGAACTGCCGGAAGACAAACCAGCTGCACCAGCTGGCATGGGCGGCATGGGTGGCATGGACGGCATGATGTAAGCTGTCCATCCCCGCTCACGCGGCGATGCAACACCAGACACCCCCGCCCGCGCGGGGGTGTTTTTTTGTCTGCGAACTATTGGGCCGTACTTCCGGAAGACATGCCACCGGGCATACCGGCACCCATCCTGGCGCGCATGCGACTGCGCATGCTGCCCATCATACCTTGACTGCCACTGCCACCATTCTGCTGCATTTTGCTCTGCATACTGGTTTTCATGGTCTGCATGGCGGCTTGTCGCTGTGCGGGCGACATGGCCTGAAAAGACTGCATGCGTTGCTGCGGGTCGCCGGTCATGCCAGCGGGAACGGCTGGCGTGGCTGTCGGCACGGTTGTGGTCGAATCCGCCAAACAGGGTTCTGCCAGCAACAGTGACAAACTGAAAAATACCAGAGCAATCTGACGCATTTGGATCTCCTTGTATCGGTTGGTAACGACATGGTTGCCAGCATGGCATGGAATATCCGCCCGCCTGTGCAAAAACCGGATCTGCAGCCCGGACAGATGGTGACAGTATGAACCCGGCCATGTATCCGTTTTGTGTCTGTTGCCAACAACTGTTGCGAACGCGCCACAGCGCTGCCTATAATCAGCTGTCTTTCCGATCTCGCCTGCCATGACTGCCCCCCTGTTGCTGCTGATTGATGATGATGCCCAGCTGACCGGCCGCCTGGCCGGCTATCTGCAACGTACCGGATTCCGGACCAGAACCGCCTGTTCCATCGCCGCGGCACAGGACATTCTGCGCGAGATCCAGCCGGATCTTCTGGTCCTGGACTGGAACCTGCCCGACCGCGACGGTCTTGGCCAACTGGCCCGCTGGCGGGCCAATGGCATCGCCATTCCCGTGCTCATGCTGTCGGGCAATGTATCCGCAGGCCACCGCGTGGCTGGCCTGCAGGGCGGTGCGGACGACTATCTCACCAAGCCATTCGACATTCAGGAACTGGTTGCCCGCATCCAGGCCCTGTTGCGCCGCAGCGCGCCCGGCCGGCAACCGGCAGCCCCCGTCATCCATTTTGGACCCTACGCGTTTGACACCGGTGCCGCCAGGCTGACCAGATCCGGTGAACCGGTGCCGCTGGCAGCCGCCGAGCTGGCCTTGCTGATGATTTTCTGCCAGCACGCGAACCGCATCCTGGACCGGGAACAATTGCTGGCCCTGACTGGAGACAGCAGCGGCGAACGACTGGATCGCAGCATTGATCTGCGGGTTGCACGACTGCGCGACCGGCTCGGCGATGATGCCCGTTCCCCACGCTGGCTGGTCACCGTCCGCGGGCAGGGATATCGCCTGGACGGCGAACAGCGCCTGTCATGATCCGCCCGGATCGGCATCCACAATCGCTCAACCATTTTGTGCTGGCCCGCACATTGCTGGCATTTGCCATCCTGCTGCTGGCAGTCGGCATGACCGGTTATGTGCTGGTCACCCGACCGGTGCTGGAGAGATATGCCGACAGTCTGGCCACCGCACTGTTGCCGGGCCGGGATGCCTGCCAACCGGACAGCATCCGCCGGCTGCAGCCGCCAGAAGGCGTCACGGTCAGACTGGCGGACGGCAATCATGTCCTGCCGGATACGAGCCACCTGCCGGCGCTTCTGCCGTTTGATACTTTTCTGGCAAGGCGCATACAGCAGCGCGCCGGTACTGCTGTGGTGACAACCAGTTCATTGCACCAACTGGAATTGGCCTTTCGTTGCCAGGAGCAGACTGTCATCCTGGACATCGATCGCGCACATGCCCTGGGCACCGTGCCAAATCTGGCTCTGCTGCTCTGGCTGTTCGGCCTGCTCGGCGGCGCACTGGTGATGGCAGCAATCCTGTCACGCGCACTGGGCCATCCGCTGGCAGTGCTGGCCGGCCACTTGCGCACCACTCCGCTGGGTCTGGCTTCGCCCGCTGCTGCGGGGACTGGCATTGCCGAGCTGGATGTCCTGGCCGCCGAAGTCGATGCGCTGCGTCTGCGCGCCAGCAGTGCCGTGGCCACCAGAACCGCGCTGCTGATGGGGCTCTCGCACGACCTGCGCGCGCCATTGGCACGCTTGCGGCTGATTCTGGATACAGTGGCTCAACCCACCAGCAAAGACATGACTGATCTTCGTCACGATGTCCGCGAACTTCAGGATGCGCTGGACGAGTTCATGCGGGCGGCCAATGCCATGGCTTCGCCAAGTCGGGTTGAAGGCGCCCGCGAAGGCTGGCAACGACTCCAGCGCATCTACACCAGCCCGCGCATCCAATTTTCCGGCATGCCGGACGCCAGTTGCCCGCCACTTAACACCGCAGCGCTGGTCCGCATCGCCAGCCATCTGATCGACAACGCCATCTGTCATACCGAAGGGGCGATTCAAATCCTGTGGCATTCCGGCACGGACTGGCAACTGTGCGTGCGTGACGAAGGTCCTGGCATCGATGATTCGGCATTTCATCCGTTCCACAGCCGGGATTCAGGCCGCAGCAACCATGCCGGACTGGGTCTGGCGCTGGCTTCGCTGATCTGCGAACACAACGGCTGGCAGCTGTCACACGGTCATATTGACGACAGACACTGGCAGATTTGCATCTCGGCCAGGCCAAACCACCCGGCAGGTTCTTGACAGATCATTGGTGCGCCCGCCCCATTCCCGTATAATTCGGGACTGACTTCTTTTGATGGCGGGCAACGACATGCATACCCATGACCTTATCGTGATTGGTTCTGGACCCGGTGGCTACCGTGCGGCAGTACTTGGCAAACTGCGCGGGCTTGATGTCGGCATTGTCGAAAAGGCGGCCTGGGGCGGCACCTGTCTCAACCGTGGCTGCGTTCCCAAAAAAGACTGGCACCACACCGCACGCCTGGTGGCAGCCAGCAAAGATGCCGAAAAGCGCGGACTGCAGGGCGCGCTGACCGGCAATCTCGATCAGGCCTGGCAGCACCAGCATGACGTGGTTGGCAACATTCGCGACAGCTACCTGGATTACTTCCGCCGTTCCGGTGTGCATGCCTGGCACGGCATGGCCCGCTTCATCGACACGAACACCATCGAAGTTGGCAACGAACGTCTGCACGCGCGCCATTTCATCATCGCCACTGGCTCGCACGCCCTTGTACCGGACAATTTTCCGCTGGCTGCCGGTCGTATCCTGACCACCGACGACCTGTTCGACAACCCACCGCCAGCCGGCCGCCGGATCGCGATTGTCGGCAGCGGTGTCGTGGGCACTGAATTTGCCTTCATTCTGAGCCAGCTGGGCTGCAGCATCCTGTGGCTGTCCAACAGCGAGCCTCTGTCGCACAGCGGATATTCGGATGCCGCCCTGCAACTGCTGGAACAGGCTCTCGAAACTTGCGATATCCAGCGTTTGCCGCGCCCGGAAAAAGTCACCGTTGAAGACGACGGCGTCCGGCTTGAATTTGATGGCGACAGAGTCGAAAAGGTGGACTGGGTACTGCTGGGCACCGGTCGTATGCCGCATACCGAAGGACTGGATCTGGCTGCTGCCGGCGTTGAGACCGGTCCGCGTGGCTTCATCAAAATCAACCCGATGCGCCGCACCAGCGCCAAAAACATTTTTGCCATCGGTGATGTGGCCAATCCACGCATGACAGCCAACCATGCCATGGCAGATGCCGATCTGGCCATTGCCAACATTATCCAGCCCAATTCGCGGCTGATGGAATTCGATGCAGTGCCCGAGCTGGTGTATTCGGCCATTGAACTCGGCCGCATCGGCATGAATGAAGACGAAGCCATTGATGCCGGATTTGAGCCGGCCACCGGCTTTGCCGCATTCGAAACCAATCCGCGCGCGATGGGTCAGGACGAAAGCGAAGGCTTTGTACGTCTGATTGCCGACATGGACAGCGGGCAGCTGCTCGGTGCCGAGGTGATCGGTTCCGAGGCGGGCGAAATCATCCACACCATCGCCAGCCAGATCGGCAATGACGATGCACTGCACCGGATGGCGCATGCCTTCTACAATCATCCTGCCCGCACGGAAGAAATCCGCAACGCGATCGAAACCCTGGCAGCCAAATGGGGCCTGAAAGAACAGGTGTTTGGCGAGTGAACAATCCCCAAGCGCACAGTTTCCAGCTCTATTTGCGACTGCTCCGCCATGTGAAACCCTACTGGCAACCTTTCGCCGGGGCGGTGCTGGCCATGGCAGTGACCGCTGCGGTTGAACCGGCAGTACCAGCCATTTTCAAGCCCCTGCTGGATGGCAGCTTCGTCCACCGCGATCCAACGGCCATTCGCGTGATTCCGCTGCTGATGATCGGCCTGTTCCTGATCCGCGGCGTGGCCGATTTCGCCAGCAACTATGGCATGAGCTGGGTTGGCAGCCGGCTGGTGATGGATCTGCGCACGGCCATGTTCCGCAAACTGATCAACATGCCCACCCGGTTTTTTGACGACAGTTCCACCGGCAACCTGGTGGCCAACATCGTGTTCAATGTCACCCAGGTCACCCAGTCGGCCACCGGGGCCATTACCCTGCTGGTACGCGACAGCCTGGCGATTGCCGGCCTGCTGGGCTGGTTGCTCTGGCTCAACTGGAAGCTGACCCTGATCATCATCGCCATTGCCCCGGTTGCCGTCATCGTGATACGTAGCGTCAGCCGCCGTCTGCGCAGCATCAACCGGGAAGCCCAGCGCAATCTGGGTGATATTGCCCACGTGGTGGAAGAATCGGTCGGTGCCCACAAGGTGGTCAAGATTTTTGGTGGACAGCACTATGAAAGCCAGCGGTTTGGCGAAGCGGTCAACCGCAATCGCCGTCTGTACATGAAGGCAGTTGCGGCGGCATCTGCCAACAGTCCGCTGGTCCAGTTTGTCGCGGCTCTCGGCGTTGCGCTGATTGTCTACATTGCCACCCGGCAGGCACTGGCCGGTGAACTCACCGTCGGTGGTTTTGTGTCCTACATGATCGCCATGCTGATGATTTTCGGTCCAGTCAAACGGCTCACCGGTATCAACGAGCAACTGCAGCGTGGCCTGGCCGCCGCCGAAGTGGTGTTTGAACTGATGGACAGCGAAACCGAAACCGACACCGGGACCCGGCAACCCGGCCGGGTCTGCGGCCGTCTGGAATTTCGCGACATCAGTCTGGTGTATCCGGAAAAACCCTCCCCGGCGCTGGATCATATCCAGCTGACCATCGAGCCGGGCGAAACGCTGGCGCTGGTCGGCGCGTCCGGCAGCGGCAAGACCAGCCTGGTCAATCTGATTCCGCGTTTTTATTCCGCCACAAGTGGCCAGATTCTGCTCGATGGCATGGCGCTGTCCGACATCCGCCTGGATGCGCTGCGCAACCAGATTGCGCTGGTCTCGCAGGATGTGGTGCTGTTCAATGACACCATCGCAGCCAACATTGCCTATGGCGCGCAAGCCAGTGCCAGCGAAGCCGACATTATCCGCGCTGCCGAAGCGGCGCATGCCATGCAGTTCATCCGCAACATGTCGCAGGGATTGCAAACGCTGGTCGGCGAAAACGGAGTCAAACTGTCCGGTGGCGAGCGCCAGCGCATCGCCATCGCCCGCGCGTTGCTCAAGAATGCGCCGGTGCTGATTCTGGACGAAGCCACTTCGGCGCTCGACAACGAGTCCGAACGCCATGTGCAGGCCGCACTGGAAACCCTGATGCAAGGCCGTACCACACTGGTGATCGCGCACCGGCTGTCCACCATCGAACACGCCGACCGCATTGCGGTCATGCAGCATGGCCGTATCGTGGAACTGGGTAAACATGCCGAGTTGCTGGCACAAAATGGCGTGTACGCGCAACTTCACCGGCTGCAGTTCCATGACCGGCAGGACTGACCGCCCATCTGCGCCGCCCCGTTCGCTGCTGAGCGCCACGGGACGGGCCATCCGCGACTTCGACATGATCCGCGAAGGCGACCGTATCCTGCTGGGGCTTTCCGGTGGCAAGGATTCACTGAGCCTGTTGCAGATCCTGCTTGACCTGCGCCGTCGGGCTCCAGTTCGATTCGAGATCGCCGCCTGCACAGTGGATCCGCAATCCGAAGACTTCAACCCGAGCCGGCTGATCCCCTGGATGAGCCGGCAAGGCATCGCGTATCACTATGAACGACAACCGATTGTGGCGTCTGCGCAAACCAGCATGAGCGGAGATTCCTTTTGCGCCTTCTGCTCGCGCATGCGCCGCGGCATCCTGTACCGGGTTGCCCGCGAAAACGGGTATAACGTGCTGGCGCTCGCGCAGCACCTGGATGATCTGGCAGAAACGTTGATGATGTCGATGTTTTTTGGCGGCAAACTACGTACGATGCAAGCCCACTACACCAATGACGCCGGCGACGTCCGTATCATTCGTCCGCTGTGTTATGCCCGCGAACGCCAGACGCGCGACTACAGCATCCGTGCCGGTTTGCCGGTAATTCACGACAACTGTCCAGCCTGCTTTGCCATGCCAACGCAGCGCGAGGCCATGAAACAGATGCTGGCTGAGCAGGAAAAACAGAATCCGCGTCTGTTTGCCAGTCTGCTCACTGCCATGAAACCCCTGATGAGCGGTCAGCATGGCCCAACCGATGGCGAGTCGCAGAATCCACGGCTTGATACCACCCCACAAAACATGTGGATTCCGCGACTGCGCGCGGAATGACGGCGGTTATTGATGTCGCTGCGAAGGTTCCGCGACTGCGCGCGGAATGACGGCGGTTATTGATGTCGCTGCGAAGGTTCCGCGACTGCGCGCAAAGACAGGCGTCGGCCAACGTTCCAGTTCCCCGTCATTCTGCGCGAAGCGAAGCGGAGTCGCAGAATTCACGGCTTGATACCACCCCACAAAACGTGTGGATTCCGCGACTGCGCGCGGAATGACGGCGGTTATTGATGTCGCTGCGAAGGTTCCGCGACTGCGCGCGGAATGACGGCGGTTATTGATGTCGCTGCGAAGGTTCCGCGACTGCGCGCGGAATGACAGCGGTTATTGATGTCGCTGCGAAGGTTCCGCGACTGCGCGCAAAGACAGGCGTCGGCCAACGTTCCAGTTCCCCGTCATTCTGCGCGAAGCGAAGCGGAGTCGCAGAATCCACGGCTTGATACCACCCCACAAAACGTGTGGATTCCGCGACTGCGCGCAATAACAGGCGGAACGGGCAGGTCAGAGAATATAACCCGACAGGTTTTCGTCCTGCACGATGCCGTTCAGCCGCTCGTCCACCAGAGCGGCATCCACCAGCAATGTCTGGCCAGACATTTGCGGCGCATCGTAGGACACCTGTTCCAGCAGACGTTCAAGTACGGTGTGCAAACGGCGCGCGCCAATGTTTTCGGTGCGTTCGTTTACCCGAAAGGCGATTTCAGCCAACCGCCTGACACCATCGGCGGTGAACTGCAAAGTCACGTTTTCCACTGCCAGCATGGCCTGGTATTGCCGGGTCAGACAGGCATCGGTTGCAGTCAGGATGGATTCGAAATCACTGACGGAAAGCGATTCGAGTTCGACCCGGATCGGAAACCGGCCCTGCAGTTCCGGGATCAGGTCGGACGGTCTGGACAGATGAAACGCGCCGCTGGCAATAAACAGCACATGATCGGTGCGCACCAGACCATACTTTGTATTGACGGTCGTGCCTTCCACCAGCGGCAGCAGGTCACGCTGGACACCCTGACGGGAGACCTCACCATTGCTGCTGCCTTGCTGGCCACGTGACGCGATCTTGTCGATTTCATCGATAAAGACAATGCCATTCTGCTCCACCTGCTGCAGGGCACGCTGGCGGATGTCATCTTCATCGACCAGGCTGGCCGATTCTTCTTCCGTCAATTGCTGCATGGCGTCGGCAATTCGCACCTTGCGTGGCTTGCGCACCCGTTGTGCCACATTCTGGAACATTTCCTGAATCTGGCTGGTAAAATCTTCCATGCCCTGCGGGGCAAATATCTGGGGTTGCACTGGCGTGCCGGTTCCCAGTTCGATTTCGATTTCACGATCATCCAGTTGCCCTTCACGGAGCATCTTGCGAAATTTCTGCCGGGTGGCCGAATCTTCCCCGCCCGCATGATGGTCCCTTGCCGGCGGCACCAGGACATCCAGGATACGGTCTTCTGCGGCGTCCTGCGCACGGTTCCTGGCCAGCTGCATCGCTTTTTCGCGCTGGGCCTTGATGGCCACCTCCATCAGGTCGCGCATGATCGAATCGACATCACGGCCCACATAGCCCACTTCGGTAAACTTGGTTGCTTCCACCTTGATAAAAGGAGCCTGGGTAAGTCTGGCCAGCCGTCGGGCGATTTCGGTTTTTCCGACGCCGGTCGGTCCGATCATGAGAATATTCTTGGGTGCAATTTCATTGCGCATGGGCAACGGCACGCGCGCGCGCCGCCAGCGGTCACGCAAGGCAATGGCCACTGCACGCTTGGCCGCCGCCTGGCCAACGATATGCTTGTCCAGTTCATGCACAATTTCCCTGGGCGTCATGGGAAAGTCATTGTCGTCGTTCATTCGAGCACTTCGATGCTGTGATTCTGGTTGGTATAAATACAGATATCGCCGGCGATGCTTAACGCCGAACTGACGATATCCCGTGCATTCAGTTCCGAATGCGCAAGCAGGGCGCGCGCGGCGGCTTCAGCATATGCCCCGCCACTGCCGATGGCCACAATGCCCGCTTCCGGCTCCAGAACATCGCCACTACCGCTGAGAATCAGTGAATGCTGTGCGTCTGCCACGGCAAGCATGGCTTCCAGTCTACGCAGCATACGATCTGTCCGCCAGTCTTTGGCCAACTCGACAGCCGAGCGCATGAGGTTGCCCTGATGCTTGTCCAGTTTTTCCTCGAACCGTTCAAACAGCGTGAATGCATCGGCAGTGGCGCCGGCAAATCCGGCAAGAATCTGGTCACGATACATGCGGCGAACCTTGCGGGCAGTGCTTTTGACCACAATGTTGCCCAAGGTGACCTGACCATCGCCACCCATGGCGACTTGTCCATGACGCCGAACCGACAGGATGGTGGTGCCATGCCAGACATCCGTGCGCTGATTTTCACCGGCCATTCAGAATTTTCTCCGCGAAACGCCGGCAATCTGGTCAACCCCCATCACCACCAGCAGAACATAAACCATGAAATTGCAGTTCACAATGGTCATCTGGTGCTGTTGCCGGCCCAGACTCATCAGAGTGTCCATCAGGACACTGACGTAGGCAAATTCGACACGCGGCACATTGGACATGTCAATCTCGATATTGCCTCGTGTGGCGGCGAACTCGCGCAATGCGGCAATTTCCATCGCCGCACGCGACCCCAGCACCCCGTTGAGTGCGTAAACGTCGCCCTCGTTCTCGTGGACTTCGGCTTCCGTCATTGCCGACGTGATTTCCTGCACACTGGCCTGTTGTTCCTGACGTTCCCACGAAGGTGCGGTAATACCGAACGTCACCGCATAATCGACAGCCAGATCATCGTATTCGGCTTCCCGGCCCTGCAACTGGTACAGTTCCAGCAGCAAAAGCCACCAGGCTTCGTCACGGTTTTCTGTTCTGGCCACATATTTCTGCAACAGACCAATCAGGGCGCCGCTGGCCAGTTGCAGGCGGGTGTGACGTTTCTGCAACACGACAAGCGCCTGCTTGAGCAGACGACAACCTTCTGGCGTGAGTTCGACGATACCCGACAGATCCAGCTGGATCTGTCCACCGGCGGCCTGAACCAGCAATGCAATCCGGTCTGCCTGGCTTTGGTCCAGTCGCCCCTTGATGCTGAACAACTGACCACGCGACGTTTTGTCTGTCGCTTCCTTGCCCGACAGATCAGCGCTCAGCAAACGGGATTGCCAGGCAGGTGGCGACTGTTCCCGTTTGATGGTGTATTCCAGCGCCAGCTGGTCAAAACGCTCATGATCATCGACAGCCAGATACAGATCGAACAGCATCTGCCACAAATCTTCCTGCTCCGGCGTTTGCTGAAGAAATGTCTGCAACAGGCTGGCGGCATCGTCTATCCGGCCATTGGCATACAGAATGGCCGCATCTTCCAGGCCCGGAATGAAATTCGACTGGATTTCGGTGACTTCAATGCTGGAAGTCAGCGTGTCATCATCAAAATGCTGTTCTTCAATGGGTTGGGCATTGATCTCGGCGATAGCCTGCTCACGCCCTTTTGGCTTGACCAGCCGCGGCTCCGACACTTCGGTGTCTTTCTTGCGCCGGCTAAACAGGGATACCAGACTCAACTTTACGCCCTAACTGATGGTTACAATAAAAGCAGGCGGCATTCTGCCGGCCTGGGCAGTATTGGCCAATGGCATCATGCCACCGACCATTTGTCAATCACCATTCTGCATTGTATCAGCTTCACTGGCCGCACCCCAGCGCCTGAGTAGCTGATGTGGCACGCCTATCTGGTCCAGGATACGGGCCACGACAAAATCGACCAGGTCCGGAATCCCGACTGGTTCATGATAAAAGCCCGGATTGGGTGGCAGAATGACCACGCCCATGCGTGCCAGTCGCAACATGTTTTCCAGATGCAGCACCGAGAACGGGGTTTCCCGCGGAACAAGCACCAGCTTGCGTCCTTCCTTGATACTGACATCGGCAGCACGTTCGATCAGGTTTTCCGACAAGCCCTGCGAAATGGCGGCCAGACATCCCATTGTACACGGACAAACCACCATTGCATCAGCCGGATTGGAACCGGAAGCCACCGGCGCAAACCATTCATCCCGGCCAAATACATCCAGCGTACCGGACAGTTGCGGCCAGCGTTCACGCAGCACCTGTGCCATGCGTTCTGGCTGTGCCGGCAACTCCAGGCCCAGCTCCTGTTTGGCCACGATGCGTCCCGCCGCAGTCACCAGCACATACACATGGATGCCGGCAGCCAGCAGCTGTTCGAGCAGACGCAGGCCATAAGACATGCCGGAAGCCCCCGTCCAGGCCAAGGTCACGGTACGCGGAATCTGATTCATGAGTTTATGTATTCCTGAGCAATCGTTCTGCAACAAGTCCATTGACCAGCCCACCCAGCCAGGCAAACAGGGCGAAGCCTGGCACCAGCGGCCACAGATTGAGACCTGGCATGAACCAGATGCCGACCAGCAACAACTGGGCAGCCATGTGCGCAAAAGCTGCCGGAATGCTAAGACCGACACTGGCCAGCCAGCCGCGCGGCAACCAGGACAGCAACCACAGCACCAGCAGGCTGGCCATCGCCCCTGCCGCGCTGAGCACAAAACCGGGCGTCAGAAAACGTCCCAGCAGCATGCTGCCGGCCACCACACGCAATGCCGCCACCCAGAGCGCAGACACCAGACCGTGCCGCCGCAACACCACCAGCGTGACAATATTGGCCAGACCAGGCTTGATGCCGGGCACCGGCGAAGGCAAGGCTGCATCGATCCACATCAGCGAAATTGCCAGCGCTGCCAGCCGGGCAATCCGGTGGTCTTCGCCGGTGGTTTCAATAACTGAGACTGTCATACACAACCTGACGACCCACAATTTCAACACTGACCTGATTGGGCAGGCAGATGGCTGCCTCTCCCGGGCGACTGATCCAGCCCTGCCGGACACACAACTGGCGCGGCCCCGGATCACTTTCCACCCTGGCGCGCCGACCGGCAATCCGGATGCGGGTCAGGCCAAGCGGTCCTGGCACCACGATTTCACGATCGGCCAGCAGGCCGGCAACACAAAACACATGCCCACCCTGACGCACCAGCACATGATCCGCCGGTCCGGCCAGCCAGACATGCTGCATCAGCACGGCGACCAGTGCCGCGCCACCCAGAGCCACCAGCCAGTCCCCCGGCCGGAGCAAAGCCAGATATGCTCTCAACCCAGTTCCCGGTGACGCAGCTGAACCTGCGCGCTGGCGGCAAAATGACCAGCCAGCTGTTCGCACAGATACACCGAACGGTGCTGACCGCCCGTGCAGCCAATCGCCACTGTCAGATAAGAACGGTGATCCCGCACGAAACAGGGCAGCCATTTTTCCACATGCCGCCGAATGTCTGCCAGCATCTCGGCCACTTCCTCACTGCGCTGCAAAAAATCGATGACCAGCTGATCGCGCCCGGTCAGGTCGCGCAGGCGCGGGTCATAATGCGGATTCGGCAGGCAGCGGACGTCAAAAACCAGATCGGCATCCAGCGGAATACCACGTTTGAATCCGAACGAGGTCAACTGCAAGGTCAACCCGGAGGGCTCAAGCGCAATGAAATCCTTGACCCAATGCTGCAGGGTACTGGCCGGAACTTCGCTGGTATCCATGCGATTGCCCAGCCGGGCAATCGGTTCGAGCAGATCGCGCTCCCAGGCAATCGCCTCCGCGAGCGCCCGCTCGGCGCTGCCAAACGGATGCCGGCGACGCGTTTCGGAATAACGCCGCACCAGGGTTTCGGTCTTGGCTTCCAGAAACAGCAGGCGCACATCCATCTGTTCGCGCAGGCGTTCAATCAGCGCCGGCAACTCTCGCCAGGCATCGCGCGTGCGGCCATCCATGCTGATCGCCACCCGGTAATCGCCATTGCCGGCCAGTACCTGCAATGTATCTTCCAGCAACGCAGCCGGCAGATTGTCCACGCAGTAGAAACCCGCATCTTCCAGCACGCGCATGGCTACCCCCTTGCCCGAGCCGGACAGTCCACTCACCAGCACCAGCTGCAGACGGGATGACGCGTCAGGGTTGCCCGGCATCGAGATCCTCCAGCATCTGGCGCTGCCGCGCGATCAGATCGTCCACACTGTTGACTCCGCGCCGCTTCAGCATGTGGTTACGGGTTGCCACTTCGACCAGCACGGCCAGATTACGGCCAGCCGCCACCGGAATGAACACTTTCGGAATGGCCACCCCGAGAATGTTTTCAACGGATTCCGGCATGTCCAGACGATGCTGGTCGGTCAGTTCGTCAAACGGCTTGAGGTGAACGATCAGTTTGAGATTCTTTTTCAGCTTGATGGCCAACTCGCCGAACAGCATGCGGACATTCAGCACGCCAAGTCCGCGCACTTCGAGAAAGTCCTGCAACATGGCCGGACATTCCGCACTTAACGTATCAGGCGCCACCTTGTAGAGATCCACCACGTCGTCGGCAACCAGACGATGACCACGCGTCAGCAGTTCCAGCGCCAGTTCGCTCTTGCCCACAGCGGCAGCGCCGGTGAGCATGACGCCAATGCCATTGACTTCCATCATTACGCCATGCACGCTGGTGGATTCAGCCAGCGCAGTGGCCAGATAATGCGCCAGAATCGACATCAGTTCCGGACTCGGCACCGGTGAGGTAAACAGCGGCGTTCCGGTACGCACCGACGACGACAGCAGCTGATCCGGAACCAGTTCCCCATTCGACACGATAATGGCGGCGAGCTCGGTAGAAAACAGGTTGCTCACTGCCAGGCCGAGGCCGTCCCCGGACAGGCTGCGCAAATAGTCCATTTCGGCGCAACCAAGCACCTGCACCCGATTGGGGTGCACAAAATTCAGATGTCCGACCAGAGCGAGCGAAGGCTTCTGCACCGTGTCACTCATCAGCTGGCGTTCGCTGCCCGACTGTCCGGATACCCATTGCAGATCCAGCCTGTGCTGCAAGGCATCGAACATCTGACGGACGGTAATGGCACTGCTCATGATGCGTTACCCCCAGGGTTGCCAATCAGTCAGCAGCTGCATGACTTGTTGCGCATCCGGTGTCCGGCTGATTGTCTGACGCAGACTGATATCACCCAGCATCTGGGCCAGCTCCCCCAGAATCTGCAAATGCAGATCGGTGGCCTGGACCGGCACCAGAAGCACAAACATCAAATCCACCGGCAGGCCATCCGGCGCATCGAATTCCACCGGCGCTGCCAGCCGGACCAGCAGGCCAAATGCGGTTTTCAACCCCTTGATGCGTCCGTGCGGTATGGCCACCTGCTGTCCGAGCGCCGTGGAACCGAGCTTCTCGCGCGACAGCAGGCTGGCGGCAATCTGGTGGGCATCCAGCCCGGTTTCCCGGGCGGCCATTTCAGCCAGCCAGTCAAACAGTTGCCGCTTGCTGTCAACGACCACATCCAGATGAATGCGACCGACCGACAGCAGCGGGGCAATCTGGTTCATTGCCTTACTCTTCGCCGGCCGCCGGCTGGTGCTTGATACCAGAGCCCGCATGGTGGGCATCGTCGATCTTTTCCTTGTGCTTCACCAGCTGACGGTCCAGCTTGTCTGCCAGGCTGTCAATGGCAGCATACATATCAGCATCATCTGCCTGCACGAAGATGTCCTTGCCGCTCAGATGCACATTGGCTTCGATGCTGTGCCTGAGTTTTTCTACTGTCATGATCACGCTGATGTCAATGACATTGTCCGCGTGGCGCTTGATCCGTTCGAGCTTGGACAGCACGTATTCGCGAATGGCCGGTGTGATTTCCAGGTGATGTCCGGTGATGGTGAGATTCATGACGATTCCTTTCCTTTTCTCGAAGAATGGCGCGAATGACTACAACGCCTTGCGCTGACTGGCGGGCGGGATTTGCAGCGACTCCCGGTATTTTGCGATTGTGCGCCGCGCAACCACGATACCCTGCTGGCCCAGCAAATCGGCAATCTGTCCGTCTGACAGCGGTTTTCTGGCATTTTCTGCGCCCACCAGCTGTTTGATTAACGCACGAATGGCGGTTGCCGAGCAAGCCCCACCGGCGTCAGTACTGACATGACTGCCAAAAAAATATTTCAGCTCAAAAATGCCACGTGGCGTCATCATGAATTTCTGGGTTGTGACGCGCGAAACCGTGGATTCATGCAACTCGACTTCTTCGGCAATTTCCCGCAGCACCAGCGGGCGCATCGCCACCTCGCCATGCTCGAAGAAATGCCGCTGACGTTCCACGATGCACTGGGTCACCCGCAGGATGGTATCGAAACGCTGCATGATATTCTTGATCATCCAGCGCGCTTCCTGCAACTGGCCTGACAGTTGCTGCGCTCCGGCATCCCGGTTGCGCGACAGGATATCGGCATACATCCGGTTCACCCGCAAACGCGGCACGGCATCCGGATTCAGCCTGGCAATCCACTGACCCTTGATTTTGGACACAATGACATCTGGCACGACATAACGGACATCATTTGCGCCAAAACCCTCGCCTGGCCTTGGGTTCAACTGGGTGATCAGTTCCTGCGCCGTCCGCAGCGCAGCATCATCACAACGAAATTTGCGCTTGATCCCAGCAAAATCATGCATGGCCAATGCCGGCAACTCTTCCCGCACAATACGCATGGCAAGCGGCAAACCTGGTGTGTCTTCCGGCAGGTTCTGCAACTGCAGCGCCAGACAATCGGCCAGATCAGTAGCGCCAACCCCCACCGGCTCTAGGCTTTGCAGGTACTTCAGCGCAATGCCAAGCTCGTCGGGGTCGACGTCCAGCTCGGCCGGCAGCATGTCGTGGATTTCTTCGAGCGTCTGGGTCAGATACCCGCGTTCATCAAGCGCATCAACCAGCAGCGCAACCAGCTGGTGATCGCGTGCGCCCAGCGGCATGAGGTTGAGCTGCCAGAGCAGGTGCTCGCGCAGGCTGGCAACCGGCTGGGGCGTCTGGATTTCGAACTCGTCATCATCATCCGATTGCCCGAAGCCCGGAACATCGCTCCATTCCATGTCGGCCAGTTCGCTGGCAGCCGTCGGTTCGGCCGCGACTGATGCTTCGGTCGGCTCCGGTGCCGACTCGAACTCGCGCGCCGTGCTCTCGTCGCCTTCCTCTGGCTGCCCTTCCATCCGTTCAAGCAACGGGTTGCTCTGGATCATCAACTCCACTTCCTGGTTCAGCTCCAGGGTGGACAGTTGCAACAGCCGGATGGACTGCTGCAACTGCGGTGTCAGCGTCAGCTGCTGGGAAAACTTGAGTTGCAATCCCTGTTTCATCACTGGCTCACAAACGGAAATGTTCGCCAAGATACACCTGGCGAACCTGGTCATTGTTGACCAGTTCGGCAGGGACGCCGTCAGCCAGCACTGTGCCGTCATTGATGATATAGGCACGATCGCAGATGCCCAGCGTTTCACGCACATTGTGATCGGTAATCAGCACACCGATATCCCGTTCGGTAAGGAAGCGGATCAGTTTCTGGATATCCAGCACCGCAATCGGATCAATACCGGCAAACGGTTCGTCAAGCAGGATGAAACGGGGATTCATGGCCAGCGCGCGCGCGATTTCCACCCGGCGGCGTTCGCCACCGGACAGGCTCATGGCCGGCGCATCCGCAATATGAGTTATATGCAGGTCTTCCAGCAGATTCTGCAAATGCTCGTCGATTTCTTCTTCGCTGTAGGATTTCAGTTCCAGAATCGCGCAAATGTTTTGCGAGACGGTCATCTTGCGGAAAATCGACGCTTCCTGAGGAAGGTAACTCAGGCCCATGCGTGCACGCCGGTGCATGGGCACCTGCGCCAGATCCTCTCCGTCCAGGCAGATGCAGCCACCATCCAGATGCAACAGCCCCACCACCAGGTAGAAACAGGTTGTCTTGCCAGCTCCGTTCGGCCCGAGCAGACCAACGACCTCGCCACTGTTGACATGGAACGAGACATCTTTCACCACCGCTCGTTTGCGGTAGCTTTTTTTCAGATGATCGGCCCGCAACTCACTCATGGACGTCCGGGCCTTTCTGCAAACTGTCACTGCTGCCCAGTGGAACCGCAGGGTTGGGAGTAGCAGGCGCGGTTTTCGGAAAAATCGAAGCGCGCACGCGGGCAGCCGGTCCCTTGCCGGCGCCTGGTCCAGTATCACGCTTGGCGGCAAACTGGTGGGTTTCGGTGTTGTACAGCATGCTGGTTGCGGTCATCTCGTCCGCACCCTTTTTCAGTTTGGCATTGCCGGTCAGCAAAACGGTGTTGTGCGCCTCATCGACATCCACCCGGTCTGCCCAGCCTTCTATGAATTCATTGGAATTGTCCGGCTTCTGGCGGAAATACACCTGGTTTCCCCAGGCGGTCGCCTGGTTGTAGCCAGCTGCATCCTGATGCACGTCCACCCGGTCAGCATGCATTTCCAGCGTCCCCTGATGCATGATCACATCACCCTGGTAATGGCTGGTCTTGTGCAGGTCGTCCATCTGGACGCTGTCGGCTTCGATATTGACCGGTTTGCTGCGATCTGCCTGCTCTGCATTGGCACAGGGAACCAGCAGCAAGGCCAGCACCATGCCCGGAATTGTTCCGCATAGAAAAGCCTGCGCCCGTTCCTGCCATGTCCTGCGATCAGTTTTTATGTTCATGCTGTCCATGCAATTGTTCATGTTGTTGGTACTGCGCCCGAACCCGCCGGCTCAACCAGAGTTGTCGGGTCAGCTGGTTGAGCTGCAAGCCTCCTGCCGTCATGTGCAGCGTCGCGCTCTCGACTCGCACCGGATGACTGGTGCGCAACAGATGGCTGTCCGGGAAAGCTTCCAGATAATCGGTATACAGGGTCGTCGGTCCGTTGCCGTCATGGAGGTCGCGCACCAGGACCACGTGACCATAGAAATTGACCTGCTTTGCCTTGCTGGCTACCCACGCCCGGTCGGAACGGATATCCACACTCCCCTGTACAGCATCTTGCGCCTGCAGGTGCGGTAACGTCAATGTGGTGGAATCATCTTCGGCATAATGCGCGGCGCTTTGCGCATTCAGCGTGTAAATGATGTTGCCCTGAATCCCGGTACGCGACATGAAAAAATCATTCACCATGTAGTCCGGCGTGCGCGGCCCCTTCAACCAGCCGGCCAGGTGTCCGCTCTGCGCCATCATGTCCAGCCAGAGGCTGGCGCCGGCCAGCACGGCCAGCAACAGCAGCACGAAGGCATACACCGGACGGTTGTTCATGCCAGATAGTGCGCCA
Source organism: Pseudomonadota bacterium (assembly GCA_021845925.1). Taxonomy (GTDB): domain Bacteria; phylum Pseudomonadota; class Gammaproteobacteria; order Burkholderiales; family Sulfuriferulaceae; genus Sulfuriferula. The sequence goes on along the minus strand of JAJZUW010000002.1, from coordinate 57,239 downwards.
GTTGTGCGGCATAGGTGCCCTGCGCCTTCATGATGAACTCACAGGCTTCGCGCGCAGCCCCCATGCCGCCCTCCCGCACGGTCACCAGATGCGCGCGCGCCTGCACCTCGCACGGTGCTGCCGGAACGGTAATGGCCAGACCACAGCGCAGCATGACCGGCAGGTCCACCACATCGTCGCCCATGAAAGCGGTCTGTTCCGGCTTTAGCCCCACCTGTTCCAGCAGGGTGTCATATGCCGCCTTCTTGTCGGCAACGCCCTGGTAAACCAGTGACTGATCAATTCCCAGATTGCGGCAGCGATGCAACACCACCTGGGATGTCCGTCCGGTGATGATGGACATCGCGACGCCACTCTGGCGCAGCATTTTCATGCCATGCCCGTCGAGCGAATGAAACGATTTGTATTCCTGTCCGTCATCCCCCAGATACAGGCGACCATCGGTCAGCACGCCGTCCACATCAAAAATAAGCAGTCGGACGCCACGCGCCCGTTCATGCGCTTCGTTCATCTGTCACATCCTGTTTTGGTCACTGCCTGTCACACCACGCCGGCGCGCAACAGATCGTGCATGTTGAGAGCCCCGACAAGCCGGCCGGCATCATCCAGAACCAGCAGGCCGTTGATATTGAATTGCTGCATCTGTTCCACAGCCACCACCGCGAGCTGGTCGGCCAGAATGGTGCGTGGCGACGGTGTCATCACATCTGCCACAAGGACATTGCGCACATCCTGGGCTTTTTCAAGCACGCGACGCAAGTCGCCATCCGTAAAAATACCGAGCACATGGTGGTTGTCATCCACCACGGCAGTCATACCCAGACGCTTGCGCGTCATTTCCAGCAATGCCTGCGGCAGGAGCGCGTCCACACGCACCTGCGGCAGCTCGTCGTCGCTGTGCATCACGTCGCGCACATGCACCAGCAAACGGCGACCAAGAGACCCGCCCGGATGGGTAGAAGCAAAATCGTCCGAACCAAACCCTCTCACATCCAGCAGCGCAATCGCCAGCGCATCGCCAAGCGCCAGGGCTGCGGTGGTGCTGGCTGTCGGCGCCAGATTGAGCGGACATGCCTCACGCGCCACACTAGCATCGAGATGCACATCGGCTTCGCGGGCCAGTGTCGAGCGCGGGTTGCCGGTCATGGCAATCAGACGTGCGCCACGCCGTTTGATCAACGGCACGATAGCGGTCAGCTCGGCGCTTTCACCGGAATTGGACAATGCCAAACACACATCTTCCGGCGTGATCATGCCGAGATCGCCATGGCTTGCCTCGCCCGGATGGACAAAAAAAGCCGGCGTTCCGGTACTGGCAAGTGTGGCGGCTATCTTGCTGCCGATGTGGCCGGACTTGCCCATGCCACTGACCACCACACGCCCGCGACAGGCCAGCACCAGCCGCATGGCCTGCACAAAACTGTCGTCCAGCCGGCCGGCCAGGGCACTGACCGCCTCCGCCTCGATGCCAAGCACCTCGCGACCTCGGCGAAGCGCATCGGCAGCGTTGAATTCCGTCACCTGATGATGTATTTTCATTCCCGAACAACCTGCATCTGATCCGCTATTCTACCCGATCCTGTCTGCATGACCAATGCCGGCCAACGAACTGCCAACGCACGTCAGACTCTTGCGTGATGGCACAACAGTCTCTAACCTGACATAACATTCAGCCGGTCTTCTGCCACCATGCATTCGACACTTGCCCTCGTTATTATCCTGCTAGCCGCTGCTGTGGTGGTTTCGGCACTCTTTCGCCGCTGGAACATGCCTTCCATGCTCGGCTTCCTGCTGATCGGCATCCTGCTGGGTCCGCACAGCATAGCCTGGTTGCCTGCCAGTTCAGACACCACCGATCTGGCCGAATTCGGCGTGGTGTTCCTGATGTTCAGCATCGGTCTCGAATTCAGCCTGGCCCGGCTGAATGCCATTCGCAACACGGCTCTCGGATTTGGTGCATCGCAGGTGCTCAGTTTCATTCTGCTGACCACCGGACTGATGGTGGTTGCCGGACTGCCCTGGACCGCAGGTCTGGCTGTCGGCGGCGCACTGGCCATGTCTTCCACCGCAATCGTCAGCAAAATGCTGGCCGACCGGCTGGCCCTGCAATCCGCACATGGCCGGCAAATGATTGCCGTGTTGCTGTTCCAGGACCTGGCCGTGATTCCGCTACTGATCATCACGCCTGCGCTGGCCAGCGGCAGCGGCCATCCGGCGACCACCCTGCTGATCGCGTTTGCCAAGGCCGGCCTGACACTGGCAGTCATGCTGTTCCTGGGCCAGAGGCTGATGCGCCCCTGGTTCAACTGGGTTGCCAGTCACAAATCGTCCGAACTGTTCATGCTGAACGTGCTGCTGATCACCCTCGGACTGGCCTGGCTGACCAATCGTGCAGGATTGTCACTGGCCCTTGGCGCATTCCTCGCCGGCATGCTGATTTCCGAAACCGAATTCCGCTGGCAGGTCGAAGACGACATCAAGCCATTCCGTGATGTCTTGCTCGGCCTGTTTTTTGTAACCATCGGCATGCAGCTCAACCTGCAGGTGGTGGGCGCAGATTTTGGCTGGGTGCTGCTGTCGCTGATCGGCCTGATCATCAGCAAGACGGTGCTGGTGTGGCTGATCGGACTCATGCTGGGCAACACGGCTCCGGTCGCCCTGCGCACTGCCATCGGCCTGGGCCAGGCCGGTGAATTCGGATTCGTGCTGATCTACCAGGCATCCGGCCTCAACCTGCTTGAAGGCAATGCATTGCAGATCACGCTGGCGGCCATGGTCCTGTCCATGATGACCGCTCCGTTGCTGATCCAGCAATCCGACCGGATTGTCCGTCGACTGTGCAACAGCGAATGGAGCAACCGGGCACGCGAACTGCATGAAGTCGCCATGCGCGGCATGGGGGTGCATGACCACCTGATCATCTGCGGATATGGCCGCAGCGGGCAGAATCTGGCCCGGTTGCTCGAATCGGAAAACATCAGCTACATTGCCCTGGATGCCGATCTGTCGCGCGTACGCGATGCGTCTGCTGCCGGCGAAACGGTGGTGTTTGGCGACGCCTCGCGCCGGGAAGTGCTCAAGGCGGCCGGGCTCAACCGCGCGCGTGGCATGGTGATCAGTTTCAATGACCACGCCGCAGCGATGAAGATTCTGCAACTGGTGCAGGAAATCCGCCCGGACCTGCCTGTGATCGTGCGTACACTCGATGAAAGCGAGCTCGACAGCCTGCGCGAAGCCGGTGCCATGGCCGTGGTTCCCGAAGTCATCGAAGGGTCCCTGATGCTGGCCTCGCATGCGCTGCTGCTGCTTGGCGTACCACTGGCAAGGGTTCTGAAAAAGCTGCGCAGTGTCCGCGAACAGCGCTATGGCTTGCTGCGTGGCTTTTATCGTGGCGGCGACAGCGAAAGCGGTAGCGAAGCCAATCTGCCCAGACTGAAACCCGTGATGATTATCGAAGAAGCGTCAGCAGCGCACCACACCATCGCCGAAACCGGTCTGGCCGACATGGACGTCGAAGTGCTGGTTGTGCGCCGGCGCAACATCCGTGGTCTCGATCCATCGCCGGACATGACCATCCTGCCGGGCGATGTGCTGGTGTTGCGCGGCAATCCAGAGGCACTCGCACTGGCAGAAGACCAACTGTTGCAAGGAGATTTTTCCCGATGAACATCCAGATGCTCGAACCGGCTGTCGAACAGGCAAACGCCAGCATGGTGCTGCTGCATGGCCTGGGCGCCGATGGAGGCGATCTGTTGCCAGTGGCCCGCGCACTGGGCCTGCCCGATGTACGGTTCATTTTGCCGGATGCGCCGGTACAGCCGGTCAGCCTCAACAATGGCTACCCGATGCGCAGCTGGTTTGATCTGTATGGTGGAGAATTTCCGCTTCGCCAGGACAATGCCGGGCTGTTGTCAGCCCGCGCCACGGTACAGGCACTGGTCGAGCAGGAAATCAGCCGTGGCATCCCGCCGCACCGCATTCTGCTGGGCGGGTTTTCGCAGGGTGGCGCACTCGCGCTATTCAGCGGACTGACACTGAACTATCCGTTTGCCGGCGTCATCGGCCTGTCCACCTGGCTACCGGAAATGGAGCACGTGCCGGAGCATCCACCTGCCGTCTGGCTGGCGCACGGCCTGTACGACAGCATCCTGCCGCTGGCAACCAGCCAGGCCAGTTATGCCGCCTGGCCTGAACTGGCCTCAAGCCTTCACACCTGGCCGATGGACCATGAGATCTGCGCGGAAGAGATCGAAATGCTGGGAAAATGGATCGCCGCCCGGCTGGCTGCCCAGCCGGCCACATGAGCACACGGCCAGCCAGTCAAACCCGGCCACTTCCGGACGGAAGACAGGTCAGGACTGACCGGTCAGATGCAGATAGCGGGCATTGAGCTGCTCCTGCGTTTCTTCGATGCCAGTGATGATGCAATCCACAGGACAGACTTCCACACATTGCGGCGTGTCATAGTGCCCGATGCATTCGGTGCATTTGTTCGGATCAATCTGGTAAATGGTATCGCCCTGGCTGATGGCCTCATTTGGGCATTCTGGTTCGCAAACGTCGCAATTGATGCATTCGTCAGTGATCATCAGAGACATCGTGGTTCCCTCGTCGCAATTCGGCAGCAAATTCTGTGCCGCGTGATTGTACCAGAAGCGAAGCCAGTCCGACAGTATCAGAATACGCTGTAATGCTGTTCATCCGGAAATCGTCCGGAAACGGGTTCGCCAACGACTCAGGCGGGCGGCAGGCTGGCCATCTTGTCACGCAGCTTTCCGGCGACATGCGGATGGACGAACGGGCTGACATTCCCTCCCAGCAAGGCAATTTCGCGCACCATGCTGGCCGATATGAACATGTATTGTTCGGCTGGGGTCATGAATACGGTTTCAATGGTGGGATTCAGATTGCGGTTCATGCCGGCCAGCTGGAATTCGTATTCAAAATCCGAGACTGCCCGCAAACCACGCAGCACCAGCCCGGCATTCTGTTGCACGACAAAATCCATCAACAGCCCGGCAAATCCGACCACCCGCACCGCAGACATGTCGGCAAACACTTCGCGCGCCATGGCCACCCGTTCTTCCAGGTTGAAAAACGGCTTCTTGTGTCCGGCCACGGCAACGGCCACCACCACTTCATCAAAAATCCGCACGGCACGGCGCACCAGGTCTTCATGCCCGCGAGTCACCGGATCAAAGGTACCCGGATAAACAGCCAGTTTTTTCATGTGGTTTCCTGTTCTGTATCGGTTGTCTGGCCGGCCTCATGCATGGCCAGGCAATAATGGGCATGCCCGGTGCGGTTTTCCCGCCAGACCGACCATCCGGCCGGCAACTGCAATGTTCCGTCATGCTCGACATAGACCCGGGCTCCAGGCTTGAGCAATGCCGGCAACCGCATCAGCACCTTTTCCTGCACCGCCATCGCATAAGGCGGATCAACCAGTACCAGATCAAAGGACATGCCGGATGTGGTGGCGCCAGCCAGCCAGGCCATCACATCCATGCGACGACATTCCACCATGCCGGCCTGCAGGCTTTCGCAGTTGCGCTGGATCGCCGCACAGGCTGCCGGGTCGCGTTCAACCATCACCACGCGTGACGCGCCACGCGAAGCCGCTTCAAACCCGAGCGCGCCGCTACCGGCAAACAGGTCCAGACATACCATCCCGGCCAGATCCTGGCCCAGCCAGTTGAACAGTCGCTGGCGCGCCATATCCGGTGTTGGACGCAAGCCCGGGCTGTCCGGAAAGGACAGACTGCGGCCACGCCAGTTTCCACCGGTGATGCGGATCTTGCCCGACCGGTTCATTTCAGCGCTGGCGCATCACCTACCACCACAGTCACCATGTGATCCGGGTCCAGATGACGACGGAACGCCTGCCTGATCTGCTGCGCCGTCACTTTGGCCACCTGTCGCGGAAACTGTTCCAGATAATCTGCCGGCAAATGATAGTACGCAATCATGGACAGATATTCCAGCTGCTTGCGATTGCTGTCGATACGCAGCGGGAAGCCCCCGATAATACTGTCTTTCGCCTGTGTCAGCTCGGCAGCAGTCACGCCATTCTGCACGAAGTCACGCAGAATGCTGCGCACAGCCTGCAGGGCGGTTGCCGTTTCCTGGGTCCGGGTCTGCAGACCGATCTGGAAAGCGCCGGCCTGCTGCATCGGCATGAAATAACTGTAAACGCTGTAGGCGAGCCCCTGCTTTTCACGCACGTCCTTCATTAGCCTGGAATCAAATCCACCACCTCCCAGCACATAGTTGCCAACATACAGGGCATAGTAATCCGGATCACCACGCTTCACCCCTGGCTGACCAATCAGGATCTGGCTCTGCTTGGACGGGAAAGAGATCTGCCGGAGCTCCGGCGCGGTCAGGGAAGGCACCGGGGGGATGGCAACCGAAACACCGGGCGCAGTTGCGGGCAAACCGGAAACCAGCCGGGTGGCAATGGCATTGGCCTGTTCACGCGTCACATCGCCCACCATGGCAATCACGGCATGGTCCTGTGTGTAATGGGTCTGCCAGAACTGGCGCAAGGCCCCGGCATCCAGTTTTTCAACATCGCCGACATCGCCGGAAGTCCTGTGGGCATATGGATGTCCGGCAAATACCGCCGACTGGAATGCAAATGCCGCCATCATCTGTGGTTCGGCATCTTCTTCCTTGAGCGCTTCTTCCAGACGGGCCTTTTCGCGCTGCAGCACACTGGCATCAAATGCCGGATGAGCCAGCACGGCCGACATCACGGCCAGCGCAGACTGCTCCTGTTCGGGCCGACTCAGCGTCCGCAACGTGACAGATGCCCGGTCAGCATCCAGCTCCATGCCCAGTTGGGCACCGCCATCGGCCAGACGGTCGGCAATCTGGACGTCCGTCATGCCACCAGCACCCTGGTCCAGCATGCGCTGGGTCAAACTGGCCAATCCGGGTTTGTCGGCCGGATCAAAGGCGCTGCCTGCCGGAAATGACACGCTGATGTCCAGCATCGGCAACTGATGCGTTTCGGCCAGCCAGACCTCGGTACCGCCGGGCAATTGCCAGTGGGTGAACGGTGTGGCGGCAAAAACCGCCGAACTCCACATCAAACCTAGCGCCAATCCAATTTTTTGCATATTCATGTCTTACCTCAACTGATGCATGTCGACCGGTGGTGCGTCATGGTGGTTGTTCCAGGGCTGCGGATCCAGCGTAGCGACCGTCAACTGGTCATCAACCAGGTAGCGACGCGCCACTTCCTGAACCTGGGCGGCAGTCACGGCTGACACATGGTCAACGACCCGGTCCACTTCGGTAGCCGGCAACCCGACCGTGGCAAACTGGCCGAGCAACATGGCCTGGTAAAACACGGAATCACGCTGATAGACGTTGTTCGCAATCACCTGTGCCTTGACCCGCGCCAGCTCATCCTCGCGAATGCCGTTTTTGGCCACATCTGCAATCTGGGCACGGATAGCCGTTTCCAGGTCCGTCACGGTCTTTCCTGCCGAAGGTGTGCCATCCACGACAAACAGTCCCGGACCGCGCCCGAGCAGATCGTATTCGGCGCCCACTTCACTGGCCACCTGCTGCTCGCGCACCAGCACACGGCCAAACCGCGAACCGGCTCCGCTGTCCAGCACGCCGGACAGCACTTTCAGCGCCCAGGGCTGCCAGTCATTGGCATTCTGGTGCAGATAGGGCGCATGCCAGGCCATCAACAGGTATGGCACCTTGGCCGGCGCCTTGACCACAATGCGTTTGATACCGGTCTGCTCCGGTTCGGTCTGCTCCTTGCGCACAGGCAGCGGATGGGCCGGAATGGCACCAAAATACTGGTTTGCCAACTTGCGGACATCATCCGGGCTGACATCGCCTGCGACCACCAGCGTCACATTGTCCGGCGTGTACCAGCGTTGATACCACTGCCTGACTTCATCCAGGGTCAGATGCCGGATGTCATCCATCCAGCCAATGACCGGACGCCGGTACGGATTGGCCTCGAACGTGGTCGCCATCAGATTTTCGTACACCAGCGCCTGCGGCTGGTCTTCCGTTCGCATCCGCCGTTCTTCCATCACCACCTGGTTTTCCTTGCGAAAACCCTCCTCCGCCAGATCGAGGTGTTGCATGCGGTCCGCTTCCAGCCGGAAAGCCAGCGCCAGCCGGTCTTTCTGCAACTGTTCGAAATACACGGTGTAATCCTGGTTGGTCATAGCGTTCTCACGACCACCGGCAGCCGCTATCAATCGGGAAAATTCGCCATCGGGCACATCTTTGGTGCCTTTGAACATCATGTGTTCCAGCATGTGGGAAATACCGGTGGTGCCATTTTCCTCGTCAATGCTGCCCACCCGGTACCACAACTGGGAAACCACCACTGGAGAGCGGTGATCCTCCTGCACGATGACGTGCATGCCATTGCCCAGTTCGAACTGGGTAATGCCAGCCAGCGCCGATGTTGCCTGGCACGCCAGCACAACTGCCAACCATTTTTTCATCCCGTGACTCCTATGACGCATTTCTGTCCGGCTTGCATGATAAAATACCCGTTGCGGTTTTGTCCCATCAATATCATCTGGATACCCTGACCGTGTTTGGTTTGTTCAAAAAATCCGTTCCTGCCCCTGCCCCCGCTGCCGACCGGAACCCAGCTGAAGAACCGCAAGGCGCCAGCGAAGATCCGACCGAAGCACGCCAGGGCTGGGCTGCCCGCCTGCGCCAGGGCCTCAAACGCACCCGCGACACCCTTGGCCGGCAGATCAACAACCTGCTCAAGGTCGGTGCGCGCATCGACGAAAACCTGTATGAAGAACTCGAAACCGTTCTTCTTACCGCGGATGTCGGGGTTGAAGCAACCACTTTCCTGCTTGAATCCCTGCGTCAGCGGGTGCGCCGCGACGCCCTGTCGGACGCCTCCCAGCTGCACCAGGCCCTGCGTGACGCCCTGATTGAGTTGCTGGAGCCTCTGGAAGTTCCGCTGAATGTCGCAGCCCACCGCCCATTCGTCATCATGCTGGCTGGTGTCAATGGTGCCGGGAAGACCACCACCATCGGCAAACTGGCCAAATATTACCAGCAGCAGGGCAAGTCTGTCCTGCTGGCGGCAGGCGATACGTTTCGCGCTGCCGCACAGGAGCAACTGTCCGTTTGGGGCGAACGCAATGGTGTCAGCGTGATCGCACAGGCCAATGCCGACCCTGCTGCCGTCATCCACGATGCCTATTCAGCAGCCCGTGCGCGCCAGATTGACATCCTGCTGGCCGATACGGCCGGACGCCTGCCCACCCAGCTCAACCTGATGGACGAAATCCGCAAGGTCAAGCGGGTCATCCAGAAAATCGATCCGGCCGCGCCTCACGAAATACTCCTGGTGCTGGATGCCAATACCGGCCAGAATGCCGTGGCCCAGATCAAGGCTTTCGATGACGCCATCCAGGTCAGCGGACTGGTGCTGACCAAACTCGATGGCACAGCCAGGGGCGGCGTCATTGCCGCCATTGCCCGCACGCGACCGCGTCCGGTCCGGTTCATCGGCGTTGGCGAACAGCTCGACGACCTGCGACCGTTTGTCGCTGCCGATTTTATCGACGCACTGCTCGGTGGAGCCAGCAACGAATGATCCGGCTGGAAGAAATCAGCAAACGCTATCCCGGTGGCCATGAGGCACTGACCGATATCTCCCTGGAGATCAGCGCCGGTGAACTGGTCTATCTTACCGGCCATTCCGGCGCCGGAAAATCCACCCTGCTCAAGCTGATTGCCGCTATCGAACGTCCGTCTACGGGTGCACTCTGGTTTCACGAACAAAACATCAGTCGCATCCAGCGGCGCTCCATCCCATGGCTGCGACGCAACTTCGGCCTGATTTTCCAGGACCACAAACTGCTGTTTGACCGCAACGCTATCCACAATGTCCTGCTGCCCCTCGAAATCGCCGGCTTTTCCCGCCACGATGCCTTTGCACGGGCGCGAGCAGCGCTGGACAAAGTCGGGCTTCTGCCCCGCGAACGCGCCCTGCCGGTCACCCTGTCCGGTGGCGAACAGCAATTGCTCTGCATCGCGCGCGCCATTGCCACCCATCCGCCCTTGCTACTGGCAGACGAACCCACCGGCAATCTCGACAGCGAAGCCACGGCCAGCATCATGCGCATTTTTCGCGAATTCAACCGTACCGGCACCACGGTTATTGTTTCCAGCCACGACCCTGCCGCCATTCTGCCCGGCACAGGCCGTGTGATACAACTTGACCATGGGCGGGTACTGCCATGAACAACTGGCTGATGCAGCATCGGCACGCTCTGACCCTGGCAATCCACCGGCTGGCCAGCACCCCGCTGACCAGCCTGCTCGCCATTTTCAGCCTGGCCATTACCCTGAGTCTTCCGGCAGGCATGGCCGTCGGTCTGCAAGCCTTGCGTTTCGAACTGGCAGGTCTGCCCCAGCAGGGCAGCATGACCCTGTATCTGCACCGGCACACCAGCCAGGCGGATCTCGACCAGCTCGCCCATGACATCCACAGCCTGCCCGGACTTGCCGGCGCCCGCTTCATTTCGCGTACCGAAGCCCTGGCCACCCTGACCCGCCACCTGGGCGATGCATCTCTGGCGCGCGAACTGCGCGACAACCCGTTACCAGACACCTGGGTACTGACGCCCAGCCAGCTGGACAGCAGCTTTGCCAGCCAGTGGCGAGCACGACTGGCCCAGGACAAGGCCATCGACCAGATCCAGGACAATGGTCACTGGATAGAGCGATTGCATGCCCTCTACCGGCTTGGCCTGCGATTGACAATCCTGCTGGCCATTTTGCTGGCGCTGGCCATTGTGACCGTCACCGGCAACACCACCCGCATCCAGCTGGTAATGCGGCTACCCGAAATCGAAGTCAGCCGACTGATCGGCGCCACCGACCAGTTCATCCAGCGCCCATTTCTCTACCTGGGCCTGGTGCAGGGATTGCTGGCAGGCGGTATTGCCTGGTTGATACTCGTAACTGGCATCCTGCTGCTGTTTCCCTATGTGGCGAGTGTCGCCCACCTCTACCACAGCGAAATCGCGCTCGCCTTTCCGCCGCTTCGCCAGGCACTGGCCTTTTGTGGACTGTCTGGCCTGCTGGGCATGCTGGGCGCCTGGATAGCGGTACGCCATACCCTGCTTGTCAATCGCCTGCAATGACATCTCCAGCCGGCCATCAACCTTCCCGGCATTGAACTTTTTTTCATTAGCACTCTCTCATGCTGAGTGCTAAAATGTTTCTGACATCACGTTGACCGCAACACGCTGAACCAGTCGCCACCCGATGGAGGATCAACACCCATGACTGCAATGACCTTGAATCTGCCGGCTCTGAGCAACCATGCCACCAGCCTGGAAAGTTACATTCATACGGTCAACAGCTATCCTATCCTGACCCAGGAAGAAGAGACCGAACTGGCTCTTCGCCTGCGCTACAAACAGGATGTCGAGGCTGCCAGCCGGCTGGTGCTGAGCCACCTGCGCGTGGTGGTCAGCATAGCCCGCAAGTATGCCGGTTATGGCCTGCCTCAGGCCGATCTGATCCAGGAAGGCAACATTGGCCTGATGAAAGCCGTCAAGCGTTTCGACCCGGAGCGTGGTGTACGGCTGGTGTCTTTCGCCATGCACTGGATCAAGGCCGAAATCCATGAATATATCCTGCGCAACTGGCGGATGGTCAAAATCGCCACCACCAAAGGCCAGCGCAAGCTGTTTTTTAACCTGCGCAGCCTGAAGGCCGACAACAGTCACGCACTGACCGGTCAGGAAGCTGAAACAATGGCAAACACCCTCGGCGTGCGCAAGGAAGAAGTGCTTGAAATGGAAGCCCGATTCAGCGGTCAGGATGTATCGCTGGATCCGGTTCTGGATGATGGCGAAGAAATCCACGCTCCGCTGGCCTGGCTGGCCGATCCGGATGCCGAACCGGGCCGCATGATCGAAAAGGCGGGTTATGAATCCATGTCTGGCAACGGCCTGGCACAGGCGCTGGCCCAACTCGACCCGCGGAGTCGTCGCATCATCGAAAGCCGTTGGCTGAACGATGAACAAACGGCCACGTTGCACGAACTGGCTGCCGAGTTTGGTATTTCCGCCGAACGGGTTCGCCAGATCGAAAACAAGGCATTGCAGAAAATGCGTCAGGCGCTGTCGGTCAGCTATCCGGACATGGTGCCTGCCTGACTGCACTGCCGTCGGGACACCACGAGACTGTGCCTGCCATGAACAGGCAGGCAGACGGGGCCATGCGAAACACGGCCCGCGCAGGAAAAACGACCTGCTTTATACCAGGAACGACAGGAAACAGATCCAGGACCAGGTGATCAGGGCAACCACGATGGTGATGGGAAGGTTTTCCTTGCTGAAGAGAAATTGCTGCATGCTCATGGTGAACTCCTTGTAGAACGTATTCTTGTCTGACCGTGTTGCAGACTGTGCGCCATGCCGGACAGTGATGGGCCATTGTAACACAACCGTGTCAAATCACAATTCAGGATGATGGCATCCCGTTCAGGATTCCGGCTTCCTGTCCGCGCTGTTCTTCTGCTGGTTACCGGGCAGCATTGGATCATCCTCATCCATCAGGATACGCTGCGCCGGACCTTCCAGATCGTCAAACTGACCACTGCGTATCGCCCAGAACACACCAAGGACAAGCAGCAGGATGAACAGAGAAGTCATGCCCAGCAAAAACAGGAGCGTTTTGGTCGTCATCAGCGCAACCTCAATGCATTGAGTACCACAATCAGGGAACTGATCGACATGCCCAGAGCAGCCACCCACGGCGAGACAAATCCCATGGCGGCAAACGGCAACGCAATCAGGTTATAGACGATCGCCCATGCCAGATTCTGACGCATGACGGTATGGGTCGAACGCCCGGTATCCAGAGCAACCGCCACATCCGCCAGCCGACTGGACAGCAGGACGATATCGCTGGTTTGACTGGCCACATCGGTGCCGGTTCCCATGGCAAAGGACACCTGCGCGCCGGCCAGCACCGGCGCATCGTTGATGCCATCACCCACCATGGCCACGACCCGACCTGCTGCCTGCCATTCGCGCAAGGCGGCAAGCTTGCTTTCCGGCGTCTGTCTGGCTCGCCATTCCGCAATACCGAGCCTCCCGGCCGCGTGGCCGACCGCTTCGATACTGTCGCCGGACAGGATACTGACACCAATGCCGCGCTCAACCAGCGCTTCAATGGCCTGGGCTGCATCCGGCCGCAATGGATCACTCAGCACAAATTCCGCCAGTGACTGCCCATCCCGACTTAACCATACTGCCGACATGCCCGCCTCACCCGTCTGGCCACCAGCCGGCAGCCGGTCAACGCCAGCGAATTCGGCACTACCCAGCCTGTACAGGACACCATCGATGTTCGCCTGTATACCTTGCCCGGGATGGTTGACGGGCTGAGTGACTTCCAGAAGCGGCATGCGCCCGGCCCTGGTCAGGAATGCATGCGCCAGCGGATGTTCCGAATTCCGTTCAAGCGATGCTGCCAGCCGCAGGCAATCTTCTTCGCTGGCGCCAGCCGCCGGCCTGATATCGACGATGGCAGGTTCGCCGACGCTGAGCGTACCGGTCTTGTCAAACACCACATGGGTGACATGCGACAGACTTTCCAGCGCGTTGCCACGCATGACCAGAATGCCGTGCCGGATCAGATGCGAGCCCGACGCCGCAATGGCAGCAGGTACCGCAAGCGACAGCGCGCACGGACAGGTGACCACCAGCACGGACAGAACAACCTCAAAAGCGCGGCCATTGTCCACATACCACCAACCAGCATACACCAGTACGGCAAAGACAAGAATGACCAGGGTAAACCAGGCAGCCACACGATCGGCAAGCTGCGCAATTCGCGGCTTTTCGGCTTGCGCCTTGTCAACCAGACGCACGATACCGGCCAGAACGGTCTGCTCTCCGGTGCCAGTCACGCGGACCAGCAATGGGCCGTCCTGATTGACGCTACCGGCGATGACCTTGCTGCCAACGGTCTTGGCTACCGGACGCGACTCACCAGTCAGCAGCGATTCATTGACACCAGACTGGCCTTCCATGATCTCGCCGTCTGCTGCGATGGTTTCGCCCGGCTTGGCCAGGATGATATCGCCAGTCACCAATTCCAGCACCGGCACATAATCCTGCTGTTCTCCGCGCACCCGCATGGCCATGGCGGGTTGCAGCTTGAGCAGGTTTTCTGCCGATTCGATCGATTTTTCCTGCGCACCGGTCTCCAGCATCCGCGTAGCCAGCAGAAACAGCGTGAACATGGCAATGGTGTCGAAATAAACCTGCGTGCCACCCAGAACAGTGACCCAGACACTACCGCCAAAAGCGGATAAGATCGCCAGCGCAACCGGAACATCCATGTTCAGATGTCCGCTGCGCAATCCACTGATCGCTGAACGATAGAACGGAACCGCCGCATAAGTGGCTACCGGTATGGTCAGAATCAGGCTGAACCACCGCAACAGCCGCTGGGTCGCCGGTTCGATGCCATACCAGCCACCTGCATACAGTGCAACAGCCAGCATCATGACTTGGGCGGCGGCGATTCCGGCGATGGCCAGGCGTTGCAGATCGGTCTTCTTGCGCTTGCGGCGCAATTCATCTGCTTGTCGCGCACTATATGGATGCGCGTTGTAACCCAGCAACTGAATTTCGCGCAAAATATCTGACAGCTGTATCTGGCGCTGATCCCACTTGACCCGCGCGCGGTGACTTGCATAATTGACATCCACTTCCAGGACGCCGCCCAACTGACGCAGATGTCGCTCGTTGAGCCATACGCAAGCCGCACACGTGATGCCTTCCAGAATCAGTACCGCCTCACGCGCATGCTCACCGGCGTCAATCACAAAACTGCGCTGGATTTCAGGATGATCGTACAACGCCAGTTTGCGGATATCCTGCGGCAGAACCTCCTGACCGCTGTGCGGCATCTCGGTCCGGTTGCTGTAATAGGCTTCCAGGCCATTTTCTACAATGGCGGCAGCCACAGCCTGACAGCCACGGCAGCACATGTCGCGCTCGGTGCCAGCAATCCTGACCGGAAAGGTTTGCCCGGACGGAACTGGCAAGCCGCAATGATAACAGGTATGGGAATCAGTCATGTCTGCAGGACTGTCGCATGATCATGCTGACAACCGATCGCGCATCAGTTGGTGTTGACACGCACATCGCGGTCGATCTTCACCTGATTGCCTTCAGCAACAATAATGGTCCGCAAAATCCAGTTACCGACATCTGGCACACTCACGACACCCGCGTACTCGCCATCATGTACCTGGGTCAGACCGAAAGTCGACTGCACGGCCTGGGTATCCGAACGCATGAAAATCATTCTGATCTGCGCGCCATCGACCGGAATCCCCTGCGGATCGGTCAGCTTTACGGTCACACTGTTGTGTGCTCCGTTTTGCAGGTGCGTTACACCATCGATCTCGATTTTCCAGCCAAGTTTCTGCAATTCAGCAACTTCTTTCAGTTCGCGTGATTCTGCCGCCGCGGCGTTACTGTCATGCCTGGTCACACCGGTGAACCCGGTATACACGACGTGCTTCTTGGCATTTGGCAGAAACCAGGCCGCCACGGATGGTGGCAGGCCATTGGTTGATACGCTGACGAAAATGCCATCGACGATAAACAGGATGACAAAGAACACGATCATGATCTTGATCGACCAGTGCATGCCACCAGATTTTCCCTTGTTGCGCGAACTGGCGATCATGGACAGTACGGTTGCCGTTGCCAGATAGATGGCCAGATGGATAGAGACGCGATCCAGCGTCATGTGGCGGAACAGGCTGTACGCCAGAAGGGCAAAGCTTGGAATGGCACCAGACACCACGCCTCGCCAGTACGCGCTGACTCCCGCTCGACCCATCAAATAGTGGAGGATGGCAACCATCACCACCCCCACTGACAACGTATCAATCAAACTCATATCTGGCTATTCTCGCTAAAAAAACTGACCTTCACTTCGGCGTGGTCCTTTTCGATGTCTTGCGACTGGATCACGAATTCGAACGATTTGTGCTGTCTGGCTTCTTCCGGGTCCATTTCGACACTCGCTTCCACGATGACGCTTTTTCCCGGGTGCACGACTGCATTCTGCATCAGCCCCATATCCAGCGAGCCCGGCGGAATATCTTCCGTACTGATGTGGAACGACTGATCGCGATCGGAATCATTGGTGAGATGAATTTCGTACCGGTTGCGAATCTTGCCGCTCGACAATACGACAAACAGAGGCTGTCGCACCTGCTGCACGCTGTACTCGAAATCCGTGCGATGCATGATACTGACTGCCAGCATGGACGTCATCACCACCAGCGCAACCAGATAACCGTACACCTTGAGCCGGTTCCAGTTCAGGTGAGGATTGTCTGGCACATCCTTTTTCATGTTGATTTCCGAATCATACCGGATCAACCCTTTCGGAAAGCCGACAGACCCCATCACACCGTTGCAGGCATCGATGCACAAGCCGCACGAAATGCAACGATATTGCAGGCCATCACGGATATCGATGCCAACCGGACAGACCTGGACGCAAATCCCGCAATCAATGCAATCGCCATGACCAGCCGCCTGGCGCGCCTCGCGCGTCTTGAGATCGCCCTTCATGCCAGCACGACCCTTCTCGCCCTCGCCTCGGCGGTACTCGTAGGTCACGACCAGCGTTTCCGGTTCATACATCACGCTCTGAAAGCGGCCATACGGACAAACAAACTGGCAGATCTGTTCACGCATGAATGCAGCGGCGATATAGGTAGACAAGGTGAGGATGATGACGGCCACATAGGCAGCCTGCGCACCGTTTCCGGTGACGAAATCATGCAGGATCTGTGGCGCATAGCCGAAATACAGCACGAAGGTCATTGCCGTCCAGAACGACGTCAGCAGAAACAATGTGTGGGTCGTACCAATCTTGAGCAGCTTTTCCCCATTCCAGGGCTGTTTCAACAGCTTGAGACGTGCTGGCCGGTCGCCCTGTACCATCCGCTCGATGATCATGAAAAAATCGGTCCACAAGGTCTGGAAACAGAAATATCCGCAGAACGCCCTTCCCAACAGGGTTGTCATGAAAAACAGGAAGACCGCGGCAATGAACAGCAACCAGGCCAACCAAAACACGTTTTGCGGATATACCGTCAAGCCGAAAATGAAAAACCGTCGTCCGACCATGTCAAAGGCAACAGCCTGATTGATGCCGGACAACCGGTGCCAGGGAACCCATGGCAGTACGAAATAGATTGCATAGGCAAGCACAAGCACAGCGCTTTTGAAATTGCGGAACTTGCCACGTACCCAACGTGGAACAATGGGGATGCGTTTTTCATACAGGTGCATCGGTTCTTCTGCATTCGCTTCCATGGCATTCTCCAAACAAAAGCCCCCGCACGGGCGGGGGCTGAATCATACGACCGAACAGATGTTCCGGTGTACGCGATTACTTATTGGCCACCGCCCAGATCATGAACATACACGGTCAGCAGCTTGATCTGGTCTGTGGACAGACGACCCTGCCAGGTTGGCATCACACCGCGGTTGAGACCGCCAGTGATGACTGTCTTGATGGCAGCTTCCTTGTCCGCGATGGTCTTGGCTGCGGGTACGTTGGCCCACAACCAGATGCTGTCGGTCAGGTTGGCCGAACCGATCACCTTGCGACCCTTGGCATCCGCACCATGGCAATAATAGCAGGCAGCGGTTTCAGAATGGAACAACTGGTTGCCGGCTTCTGCGCTGGCCGGATTCACCGGATATTTTTCAAAGCTCAGAATGTAGTCGGCCAGTTCGGTCATCTGCTGGTCGGTCAACACACCGGCAAATGGTGGCATGTAACCATGGCGACCATAAGTGATGGTGTGGTTGATTTCGCTGAAATGACCGCCGTAGAGCCAGTCGTCGTCGGTCAGGTTCGGTGCAAAACCAACCTTGCCGGCACCACCCTGCTGGTGACAGGGCGCACAGTTGTCAGAAAACAGTTCCTTACCAGCCGACAGCACGAAACTGTTCATTTCCGGGTCTTTGGCAATCTGCTCGAACGACATGCTGGACAGCTTGTCGAAATACGGCTTTTGCGCTTTGACGGCTTCGTTGGTTTCCTGCAGCAGAAGCGCGCGGGTGTTCCAGTGAACCGTCTTTTCCACACCCTTGTTATTCACATAGGTGATGGTCTTGAATCCGGTGGTGAACGTTCCGGCAATCGGCCATGCCGGGTACATGAACCAATAGATCACGGCGAAAACGACTGAAGCATAAAACGCCATCAGCCACCAGTTGGGCAAGGGGTTATTGTATTCCTGCAGATCCCCGTCCCACACGTGACCGGTCGTTTGCGGCACGTGAGCCTGCTGTTTGCTCGCACTCATTTCTTGTCTTCCCTCATGTTGGTTTCGTCATCATCCAGAAAAGGGATGTTCTTGTAACTCTCCAGTTTCTGTCCACGCTTCTTGTTTCCGTACACATACAGAACAATGCCGACAAAAGTGACGAACAGGATGACCAGCGCCAGAGGCTTGGTGTGTTCGTACGAGGAGAACCAGTAAATCCATCCCATTTCTGCGAAGTTCCGTTCAACGATACTTGACGAACTCGTCGTCGTCATACTTGCTGAAATCAACCATGGTGCCGAGTACCTGCAGGTAGGCAACCAGAGCATCCATTTCGGAGATATTGCTCGGATCTCCGTCATAGTCGTTGTCTTCAGCCTGCTTGATCAGATTCTGACGAGCCTTGTTGATATCGAGCATGTCGGCGGTCTGCTTGCCGAACTTCTTCACGTTGGCATCATATTCTGCCTTGGTGAGGGAGTAGGGAACACCAGCAATGCGCAAAGCACGCATCCGGTCTTCAATGTCCGAATAATCCAGCTGTGTGGTCAGCAACCACGGGAAATTCGGCATCACCGACTCGGGCACCAGCGAACGTGGGCTGACCAGGTGGGCCACCATCCATTCGTTGGAATACTTCTTGCCGACGCGTGCCAGATCAGGACCTGTACGCTTCGATCCCCACTGGAACGGGTGATCGTACTGCGATTCTGCAGCCAGGGAATAATGACCGTAGCGCAGGGCTTCATCACGGAACGGACGAATCATCTGCGAATGGCACAGATAGCAGCCTTCGCGCTGATAAATATCGCGACCACGCAATTCCAGCGGGGTGTAAGGACGCACGCCATCCACCTTTTCCACTGTATTCTTGATAAAGAACAGTGGTGCGATTTCAACCAGCCCGCCGATACTGATGGCGAGCATGGTCAAAATTGTCAGCAGACCGATATTGGTTTCCAACCACTCATGCTTGAACATTTCTTGTTTTCTCCCTGATTAGGCACCTGCGACCGACAGGTTCCCGGATGGGACCTGTACTGGCGCATTGTTACCCTGCCGGATGGTCATCATGACATTGATCACCATCAGCAGCATGCCGCTGACGTAGAACATGCCGCCAATGGCACGCATCATGTAGAGCGGATGCATGGCAGCGACAGATTCAACAAACGAGTACTGCAGGTTGCCGTACTGGTCGAAAGCACGCCACATCAGACCCTGGGTGATACCGGAAATCCACATGGCAGTGATGTACAGCAGCACGCCAATGGTAGCCAGCCAGAAGTGGATACCAATCAGTTTCTCGCTCCAGATCTTGGTATTCCAGATGCGTGGGATCATGTGGTACAGGGAACCGAAGCTCACCATGGCCACCCAGCCAAGCGCACCAGAGTGCACGTGACCAACCGTCCAGTCAGTATAGTGCGACAGTGCATTGACATCCTTCAGCGCCATCAGCGGACCTTCGAAGGTCGACATGCCATAGAACGACAGGGCAACGATCAGGAAACGCATCACCGGATCGGTACGCAGCTTGTCCCAGGCACCAGACAGGGTCATGATGCCGTTGATCATGCCACCCCAGGAAGGCAGAAGCAGCATGATGGAGAAGGTTGCAGCCAGGGTGGACGTCCAGTCAGGCAGTGCTGTCCAGTGCAGGTGGTGAGCACCGACCCACATGTACAGGAACGACAGCGCCCAGAAGTGAACGATTGACAGGCGATAGGAGTAGATCGGGCGACCTGCCTGCTTAGGCACAAAGTAGTACATCATGCCGAGGAATGCTGCGGTCAGGAAGAAACCGACGGCGTTGTGACCATACCACCATTGGGTCATCGCATCTTGCGTACCGGCAAACAGGCTGTACGATTTCATCGAGAACAGGCTGATGGGAATGGCCAGGTTGTTGAAGGTGTGCAGAAGCGCGGTTGCCAGAATGAAGGACAGGTAGAACCAGTTGGCCACGTAGATATGTGGTTGCTTGCGTTTCATGATGGTGCCGATGAAGACAGCCATGTAAGCAACCCAGACCACTTCGACCAGGATGTCGATTGGCCATTCCATTTCGGCGTATTCACGCGACTGGGTATAGCCCAGCATATAGCTGACGTCCGCCAGGGCAATGGCAGCTGTCCAGCCCCAGAAGGTGAAGTTTGCCAGGAAATCGCTGACCAGTCGCGCCTGACAGGTTCGCTGGACAATGTAGTAGGAGGTGGCAAACAGTGCGCTGCCGCCAAAGCCAAAGATCACGGTCGTGGTATGCGCCGGACGGAAGCGGCTGAATGTGATGTACGGGATGTCAAAGTTCAGGAACGGCCAGGCCAGTTCCGAAGCAATCCAAACACCGATCGACATGCCGATCAGCCCCCACAACACTGCCGTGAACGAAAATCGTCTGACAATGTCGAAGTTGTATTGCTCATTACTACCGATTTCTGTAGTGGTCACGTGAGCCTCCTAACTACGTAGTCTGAAAACAGGGAATTCTACCAGCGGGCATTCTACCTGCGGCAACATGTCGCACGCAAGGGTTGCAGAGGCGCAGTTTGCCTGTGTTTCCAGCATCGGCAGGCTAACTCCGTGATTTATCAAGACAACCCTGTCCTGTATTTTTTTCATGTTTTTGGCTGCAAAATCAATACTTAAAGATATATTTATCTCAATAGTAAGCCGATATCATGCGCCATCCGGTCAGCAGATTCGCCGAAAGGCAACCGCAGGCGCAATCTGCCCTGCCGGTCATACACATACACAAATGCGCTGTGATCTACTGCGTAATTTCCCGCTGCATCGGCCGGATGACGGCGTGCGATTGCCCCAAACGCGGACAGCGTAGAAGCAGTCTGTTGTGGCGTTCCATACAGGGCCGAAAAATCCGGATCGAACGCATGGACATAGGGCGCCAGCACATCCGGCGTGTCGCGCGCCGGATCCACAGTCACAAAGCGCACCTGCACACCGGCAGCCTTGCGCCCCAGCATCTTCATGGATTGCGACAGATCATACAGCGTGGTTGGACACACATCGGGGCAATGGGTGTAGCCAAAAAAAAGCACCAGCACTTTGCCACGGTCATCCGCCAGCGTGTAGGGCCGTCCATTCAGGCCCATCAGTTCGACATGGCGTCCGTAAGTCGCTCCGGTGACATCTTCCCCCCAGACATGGCCGATTTGGCCGGGACGAGGTCCGCAACCGGCCAGCAGCAGGAGCAGGACCGCGAGACAGAACTGTCTCATTCCGGCCGGAAAGCCCCGACCGGCAGATCGGTCAACCGGTAGCGGCCACTCTGGACTGCAGCTGCCAGTTCATCCAGCCGGGTCTTGTTGAGCATGTCAATGACCTGCTCCTTGATGGGTAACCAGCTGAAATGCACCGGACAAGCGGTGTCTTCGCCGCAGCGCTTGAGCCCCAGCAGGCAGCTCTGGGTGAAATCCGCGCCTTCGGTCAATTGCAGCAACTGCATCAGTGACATGCTGAACGCTTCTTCGCGCAGACAGAAACCGCCCAGCCTGCCCCGGAAAGAATACAGCAGGCCATTCTTGCCCAGCCCCTGCAGAATCTTGGCCAGATAGGGTGCAGGCACATTCAGCCTGAGTGCAACGTCACGGTTGAGCACCGGCGTATTGGGTGGTTGTGCGGCCATATAGATCATGGCCTGTACGGCGTACTGGCTGGTACGGGAGAGAATCACGGCATCACCTCAGCATGGCATCCAGCAACAGCCCGGCAAAAACGCTCGCGCCCAACCAGTTGTTGTGCAGAAACGCCTTGAAACAGCGTTCGGGTTCCCGATTGCGGATAAGAGCATAATGATATACCGCAATAACCGCCGCAACACACAATCCGGCATAAAAAAATGCACCCCGATGGGCATACCAGCCTAACCAGGCGAGCAAACCAATGGTCATGGCATAGCAAACCATGATGGCTGTCACATCATGGCGACCGAATGTGATGGCCGAGGTCCGGATGCCGATCTTGAGATCATCCTCCCGGTCGACCATGGCGTACTCGGTATCATAAGCCACTGCCCAGAATACATTGGCCAGAAGCATGACCCATGCCTGCACCGGAACCTGATTCTGCACCGCCGCATAAGCCATTGGAATACCAAAACCGAATGCAATGCCGAGATAGGCTTGCGGGATGGCCAGAAAGCGTTTGGTATACGGATAGCTGCCGGCCAGAAACAATGCCGGCAGGGAGAGTTCCAGCACCAGACGGTTGAGCGGCAGTATCAGCATGAATGCCAGCAACGAAAGCACTCCGGCGAGAGCAAGCGCTTCCTTCGGCGACACTTCTCCTGCTGCCAGCGGTCGATTGCGAGTGCGCTGGACATGGCCATCGAAATTGCGATCGGCATAATCATTGATCGCACATCCGGCCGAGCGCATCAGGACAGTGCCCAGAAAAAAAATCCACAACACCAGCAAGTCGGGGTGCCAGCCGGGACTGGCGAACCACAGGGCCCAGAATGTCGGCCACAGCAGCAGCAAGGTGCCAATTGGCTTGTCCAGACGCACCAGGCGTTCATAGGCATCCAGCCTGGCAAGCAGCGTTTCAGTCAATTTCATGGTGTCATCATGTCCGGCATAAACACTTCGCTAACCAGGATGCGCCGGCCCTGGCGTACAAAAACCGACCGGCGCGCCCATAGACGTCCGACG
The DNA here is from genome assembly GCA_021845925.1 of Pseudomonadota bacterium. GTDB lineage: Bacteria > Pseudomonadota > Gammaproteobacteria > Burkholderiales > Sulfuriferulaceae > Sulfuriferula. The sequence continues at coordinate 34,214 of JAJZUW010000002.1, read as the reverse complement.
CCCGGCTGTTCGCGCGCCGCGCGCCGCGCCAGCGGATGTCCGGTTGGCAGTCGACAGAACTGCATGGCACTACGCCGGACCTGACGGTCTGCAAACAGCACCTCGCCCAGCGGTCGCGCACCCAGCCGGGCCAGCCGGCGCCAGTCGCCTCGCAAGCCAGACCATGGCAGGACGCTATGCGCGCATACCAGGGCAGTATCGCCGTCACACAGCCAGACATCGCGCACCAGCGCCGGTCGCCGTCCACCCAGCAACCGGCATTCATCCGGCAATGGAGTCCGACGATACTGACGCACTCCACGTACAGCAAATCCGGCATAACGCTGGCGCAATCGCGCGGTGAGTGAATGACGACCAACCAGCCATCGTCGTGTATCTGCCGATGCGCCAGTCAGGCGCCTGCTCCAGTTTGCCATCAGGTCTGTCCATAAGTCTGTCGTTCACCATACCAGCGCGCCAGATGAGCCAGCGCATTGGTCGGACAAGCCTGCAACATGCGCTCGGCAGCCCGACTGGCAAGCGCAAGCAGATCCATGTCCTGCTCCGGGTCGGCAAACCGCAGCAAGGGAACGCCGGATTGCCGTGAGCCAAGCAGTTCACCGGGGCCACGCAAACGCAGATCCTCGCGCGCGATGTGAAAACCGTCGTTGCTCTCCCAGATCACTTTCAGGCGCGCACGCGCCAGTTCCGACAGCGGTTCACAGAACAGAAGCACGCAGATGCTTGCCACGCTGCCACGACCGACACGGCCACGCAACTGGTGCAACTGTGCCAGCCCCATCCGTTCGGCGTGCTCGATGATCATCAGGGATGCGTTCGGCACATCGACCCCCACTTCGATCACCGTGGTGGCCACCAGCAGATCCAGCCGCCCTCCGGCAAAATCGGCCATCACGGCCACCTTGTCGGCCGGACGCATCCGGCCGTGCAACAGGCCGATCCGGCAATCAGGCAATGCCACCTGCAGGCTGGCATGGGTTTCGATGGCAGTCTTGAGCTGCAGCGTTTCCGACTCTTCGATCAGCGGACAGACCCAGTAAGCCTGCACACCTGCGCGGCACTGCTCACCAACCCAGGTGACGACCTGCCCGCGTCGTGCGTCGCCAATCAGGCGGGTTTTGACCGGGCTGCGTCCGGGTGGCAGTTCGTCGATCACCGACACATCAAGATCGGCATGATAACTCATCGCCAGGGTACGGGGAATCGGAGTCGCGCTCATCATCAGCTGGTGCGGGCTTCCACCCTTGTTGCGCAGGGCAAGCCGCTGGGCGACGCCAAAACGGTGCTGTTCATCGATAACTGCCAGCCCAAGATCGGCAAAAGCCACTTCGTTCTGAAACAATGCATGCGTGCCGGCCACCAGCATCAGCTCGCCTGTCCGCAGGGCATCCATGACTGCCTGCCGCTCGCGCCTGGCCTGACTGCCGGCCAGCCAGCCCACCGCCACGCCAAGCGGAGCAAACCATTCCTGCAATTTGCGCCAGTGCTGCTCGGCCAGCAGCTCTGTCGGTGCCATGAATGCCGCCTGGTAACCAGCATCCAGACTGGCGGCGGCCGCCAGTGCCGCAATGACCGTCTTGCCGCTGCCAACATCCCCCTGCAACAAACGATGCATCGGGTAGGGACTGGCCAGATCACGCTGAATTTCCACCCATACCCGTTGCTGGGCAACGGTGAGGGCAAATGGTAACTGTTCCAGCAAACGCTGGGTCAACGTTCCGCCAACCAGCGCCGGCGCACCACGCAACCTGCGTTGCTGACGCGACTGACGCAGCGCCAGCTGCTGGGCCAGCAATTCGTCAAACTTGATGCGGCGCCAGGCAGGATGACTTCTGTCCGTGAGCTCGGCGTTTCTGGCATCTGCCGAGGGACAATGCAAAAAGCGCACGCTGTCGGCAAATCCGGCCAGCGCGAGTTCTGCCAGCAGGTCTTCCGGCAGGGTATCGACCAGCGGGTCTGTCGCCAGCACCCGCGCGACATGCCGGCGAACCAGCGACTGACTGATGCCGGCAGCCACCGGATATACCGGCGTCAGGCTGTCTGGCAATGGTTCGTCCGCCGTTACCGTCCGCCAGCGCGGATGCACCATTTCGAATCCGGCCAGGCTGGCGCGCACTTCCCCGCTGGCACGAATCAGCGTTCCCACGGCCATGCGACCGGCCTGTCCGGGCCAGACATGCAAAAAACGCAGCGTGAGTCCGGCAGTTCCGTCATCCAGGGTCACAGTCAACTGCTGGCGCGGCCGTGGTCGCGCGTGGACGGCGATTACCCTGCCCTGAACCTGAACAGACTGGCCAGGCACCAGATCTGCCAGCGGGGTGAGATGCGTGTCATCTTCGTAACGCAGGGGAAAGTACAACAGAAGATCGGCTGGCGTAGCAAGTCCCAGCCGGGCAAAACTGGCCGGCAAGGCGACTTCTGCAGCCGACGACGAAGCTCGGGCGGTTCTGCTCAATGGCCGTCTGTGACCAGCACCCCGTCGGCTTCAACATCCGCGCCGCGTGGCAGTGATGCCACCCCGACGGCCGCACGGGCCGGATAAGGTTCATTGAAATACTGCGCCATGATTTCATTGACCTTGGCAAAATTGCCCAGATCCGTCAGAAAAACATTCAGCTTGACCATGTCGTCCAGCGTGCCACCGGCGGCTTCAGCCACCGCTTTCAGGTTGCGGAATACCTGGTGAATCTGGGCCGGAACGCCGGATTCCAGTTCCATGCTTTTCGGATTGAGCCCGATCTGGCCCGACAGGTACACCGTATTGCCGGCGCGAACTGCCTGCGAATACGTACCGATGGCAGCCGGTGCGTTTGCTGTACTGATGATGGTTTTTGCCATCCCGTTTCCTTTCATACCAATACTGTTCAACGTTGTCTGCCAAGTATACTATAGATCACAGGCATCACCACCAGCACCAGAAACGGCTGTACCACCAGGCCGGACACCACAGCCACGGCCAGCGGCTGCTGCATGCCACTGCCCTGCCCGATGGCCAGCGCCAGTGGCATCAAGGTCAGAATGGCCGCCAGTCCGGTCATCACGATCGGGCGCATGCGGTTGCTTCCTGCCACCACCAGCCGTTCATCCAGCCCCATATCGCCCGGCAGGTCGCGGAATTCAGAAAAATAGAAAATCGCCGCTTCGGTCACGATACCGACAATCATGGTCATGCCCATCATGGACGAAATATTGAGCTCAAGGCCGGTCAGCCAGAGTCCGCCAAACACAGCCGGGATGGCCAGCAAAGGCATGGCCAGAATCGACAGGACAATACCGAACCGTTCATACATGCCAAGCAGCAACAGAAACACCAGACCGACCGCGGCCACAAAAACCGCCACCAGCCCGCGGAATGCCTGCTGCTGCTGTGCGTACAACCCGCCCAGTTCGTAGTACATGCCCGGCGGCAGATGCAGGCTGGCCAGTCCGTGACGAACATCGGTCATCACCGCCCCCATCGAACGGCCGGCAATCCGGCCGGTGACGGGCAGCATGCGTTTCAGGTTTTCCCGATCAATCTGCGGCTGCCCACTCACTGCCACCACTTTGGCGACCCTGCCCAGCGGCACCAGATGCCCATCCGGCGCACGCAGCATCAGCCGGGCCAGATCAGAGTCATGGCGTCGCATACCAGGCGGAGTACGCACACGAACGCCGACCAGACGAGGCGACTGCAGCAGTTGCGTGGCAACGCTACCTTCCAGGTACCCTGTCACCATGCGGGTCACATCATCTGCCGTCAAACCTTCCACTCCGGCAGCGGCACGGTCGACATGGATTTCCAGGGCATCGCCGGCCGGATGCAATCCATTGACCGTATCGACCACGCCAGGAATATGCTGCAACATGGCCTGCACCCTGGCAGCCTGGGCTTCCAGCATGGCTTCGTCATCACCAAACAGCTTGATCTCGATCGGTTGTGGCACAGACGTCAGATCGCCGATCTCGTCCTCCATCAACTGGGACAGCTCGATATCCAGTCCTGGCACCGACCGGTTGACCCGGTCGCGCACTCTGGCCATCACCACGTCGATCGGCGCCCGTTGTCCGGATTTCAGGCGAATGAAAAAATCCCCTTCATTGGCTTCGGTAATCCCACCCCCCAGCTGAGCGCCGGTGCGACGCGACCAGGCAGCCACATCCGGATCCTGCTTGAGTATCTGCTCGACCTGTAGCAGCAACCGGTTTGTCTCGGTCAGCGAAGTGCCTGGTGCAGCCAGATAATCCATGGTGAAACCACCTTCATCCATCGAAGGCATGAATCCGGAACCCACCTGCCGGTAGCCGGCCAATCCCAGCACGATCAGTGGGGCAATCACCAGCAACAACCATTGCGGGCGCCGGATCAGTCGCCGCATCACGGTTTCATAGACACTGCGCACCTGATGCGTCAGACGACCATCTTCACCATGGTCGCGGCCACGCAGCAACAGGTGAGCCAATACTGGCGCCCCCAGCCAGGTCACCGCAAACGAAATGGTCAGACTGACTGCCATGGTCAGCGACAGCGCTTTGAAAAATGCCCCGGTGACGCCGGAGAGAAACGCCAGCGGCACAAAGATGATCACTGTCGCAGCTGACGAACCAGCCAGAGGGCGCAAAAATTCGCCGGCAGCTTGCAGGATGCGCTGATGCTGATGTCCATCGGCTCCGCGCAGACGACGCACCATATGCTCGGTCATGACAATCGCATCATCAATAATCAGGCCGACCGCAGCAGCCATTCCCCCCAGTGTCATGATGTTGAAGCTCATGCCGGCCACATACAGCACCAGCACCGTGGCAGCCAGCACCACCGGCACCACCACCAGGGCAATCAGGGTGATTCTGGCATTGCGCAGAAACAGCCACAGCACCGCGATCGCCAGCAAGGTTCCCGCCAGCATGGCATCCCTGACGCTACTGGCCGATGCCGTCACCAACTCGCTCTGGTCATACCAGCATGACAGATGAACACCCGGCGGCTGATGCCGTTTCCATTCCGCCAGCCGTGCATTGGTTTCGCGCACGATGCCAACGCTGTTACTGCCAAGTTGCTGATACACATTCAGCAGCACCGCCGGATGCCCATTCGCATTCACCCGGATCCACTGCGGCATCACGCCGTCGCTGACATCGGCCAGACGGGACAAAGGGATCAGGGCACCTGCCGGTGTTCGCACCGGCAGCCGTTTCAGATCGTCCAGCGAATGCAGGCGGCTGTCCGACACTGCCAGATACAGCTTGTCATGGTCTTCCAGGCGACCAACCGCATCAATCGAATTGGCAGCAGCAACCGCACTGGCGATATCCTGCAGGCTCATGCCCCATTGGGCCAGCCGGACCGGATCCACTTGCACCTGGTATTCTTCCCGTTGCCCGCCCTGCACATCCACCCGTTGCACACCATTCACGCTGGAAACCAGCGGACGCAGCTGGTATTGCGCCAGATCGTACAATTCAGCCTGCGTCAGAGTCGTCGAAGTCAGGCTGTAAGCCAGCATCGGGAACACCGTCGGGTCCATCCGCCGTTCGGTCATTTGCGTGCCGGACGGCAACATCGGCAGAATCTGGCTGACCGCCAGACCAAGCTGGTCGGTAGCCATCGACATGTCGTGTCCCCAGTCGAATGTCACCGACACTTCCGCCTCGCCCCGGCTGGTTGTGGATCGGACCGAACGCACCCCCGGCACCCGGCGGACGGCTTCTTCTACCGGCCGGGTCACTTCGACCATCATCATTTCGGCTGGCCGGTCTCCGGCATCCAGGGTCAACACCACACGGGGGAAATCGACCGCCGGAAACAGGGAAACAGGCACACGAAATCCCGCCACCAGTCCGGCCAGCGCCAGAATCAGCAACAACGACAGGATCGACCGCTGGTGATGCTGGATCCAGGCGGCCGGATTCATCGCCCTTCCCCACGCACGGCCATGCCCTCATCCAGCTCGTAGTTTCCCGAAACCACGACCGGAGCCTGCACATCAAAGCGACCACTCACTTCCAAAATATTGTCCATTGCATCGCCTACACGAACAGCAACCCGATGTGCATGACCATGCTCCACCTGAAACAGGTAACTGCCGTCCGCATCAGACAAAACTGCCGAGCGGGGCACCACCCAGGCCGAATGCGGATCGAGAACCAGACGGCCGTGGACCATTTGGCCTGGCAAGAACGAGCCTGCAGGACAAGACACCATGACATCCAGCATGCGGGTTTGCGGATTGATGGCGCTTGCCACCTGCAAAACCTTACCGGTTGTCTGGCCGGATTCCGTCATGCCATCGAGTGATACGCGCATCCCCGGCCGCAAACCGGTTGCAGCAGACGGATCCACTGCCAGCTGAACAACGCGACCGGTTTGCGGTGCCAGTACCAGCAGGCTCGTGTTGGCTGCCACACGCTGTCCACTGCTGACCAGAACCTGTTGCACCCAGCCATCAAATGGCGCGCACAACCGGCCACTGGCCACATCGGCACCCTGGCGGCGCAAGGCTGCCATCGCCTGACGCGCATCCTGCAGCGCACGGTCGGCCGCCGCCAGCTGGGATGCAGTGGCCAGGCCAGTTGCAGCCAGGCTGGCTGTGCGCTTCTGTTCACCCTCGGCAAACTGCAGTGCCTGTCCGGCTTGCCGCCAGGATTGTGTCACCTCGGGAGCCGTTTTGTATGTGAGCATACACTCTCCACGATGGACAGATTGTCCTTGCACCACCTTGATTTGTCCCACCTCGCCGGCTACCGCAAAGCCCAGATTTTGACTGGCTCTGGCATCCGCCGTCACACTGCCCCAGGTATCTATCGTGCTGCCCACCCGCCGCTGGACCAGTCGGGTGGTCTGAACCGCCGCCACTGCCGGCACAGTGGATGCGACCGGCCCATCATCGTCGTCAGCGAACACCTGCTGCGACAGTCCGGACAGCAGCACCAGTGTTGTCAACACCAGTCCGCCAGCCACCACAGCGCGCAAGCCGGATTGCCGGTTTTCCGTTTTCAGATACCTCATTTCCATTCTCCGGGTTGCGGGCCAAGCAAGGTATCCAGCGCGATACGCTGCTCGGTCAAAGATTGTTCAATTTGCACACGATCCATCTGGCGGTCCAGTGCGGCCAGCTGCAAACGCAACGCATCCGGTTCGGCGAGCGTGCCGGCTGTCTGTGCGGCACGGGCAACCGTCGCCTGCCGGTCCACCGCTGCCTGATCCGGGCTGGCGACCGCCGCAAGCTGCTGCAGATATTGCAGATTATCGATGGCGACCAGAATCTCGTTGACGGCCGTTTGCCAGCGCAACTGGTATTCTTCGTACAATTGGGCGCGGGTCGCCCTGGCAATGGCAATATTGCCGCGATTGCCATTGAACACCGGCAACGCAAGGGTGATGCCAAAACCAAAACTGTTGGCCGGCGTGTTGTCCTGCACCCGGTTCAGACCGACACTGAGAACCGGAAACTGCGCCAGAATGTTGGCTCGGTACACCGCATCCTGAGCCTGATAGCCGGCACGCAGTGCACGCATGTCGGGTCGGTCAGCCAGGCGCTGGTTCAACTGGCGTCTGACTTGCTCGGTATCCAGACCGTCGGCCGGCAAGCTGCCCGACAGCTGAATCCGGTCTTCCGGTCTGATGCCGAGCAGATCATGCAGATCGGCATCATTCTGTCGTTGCTGCAACTGCAACCCGTTCAGCCGCTGGCGGGCAGCCTGCCAGGCCAGCCATTGGCTGCTGGCCACATCTGCAGTCAGGTTGCCGGCCTCTGCTGCCGACTGGGTGATGCGGGTTGCGCCGGCCAGCAAATCGCATTCTTCCTGCTGGATGCGGATGGCCACAGTGAGACTGGTTGCTCTGGCAAACAGCAGATGCGCCTGACTGACCACCTGCCATTCCTGCCAGAGCAGGTTCTGCCGGTCCTGTTCATACAAGTGACGGGCCACGCTGCGCCTTGCAGAGCGCATCAGCCAGTCACCGACATCAAAACCAAGCCCCAGGGCCCAGTCATTGGTTGTTCCCGGCGTCATCGTGTTGTCCTGCGCCAGACTGAGCTGCGGGTCGGCCAGCAGTCCAGCGGCAAAAACCTGCGCGTCACTGACGTGCAGAGCTGCCCGCGCAGCGCGCAGATGCGGATTGTTGGCCAGTGCCAGCATGGCCAGTTCATCCGCATCCAGACCATCGGCCGGATTGAAGACATGCGTCCGACCGGGTATGGCGCGAGGCTGCAGCTCTGCCAGATGGGCCGGCATCTCGCCGGTTGCCGGCAATGGCTTCGGCTGATAACTGGCGCAGCCAGCCAGCGCAAGGATCAACACGCCTGCGAACAGGTTGCGCATGTCGCGCTCCCGAAATGAACAGCGCTCATTGTAACAATTCAAACTTAGACGAGAATGAAGAAGACTCGCACGAGCAGACAGAAAAGATTGGTGCGAGGCATGCGGCAACTGGCTTGCGCAGCAGGTGATTGAGGTGCGCTGCCGATCCGCCTGTGATGGCTTGAAGATTAACTGGAAAGACTGGAATGAAGTGGTCGGAATGGAAGGATTTGAACCTTCGATCTCCACGTCCCGAACGTGGCGCCTTAACCGGGCTGGGCTACATTCCGACAGGAAAAACCGGAAACCGGTTTGCCATTATACGATATTCTTGCCCAAATGCAGCATTAATTTTGCCGGACTCTGCCTGAACTGGCTATCAGTTGGTTGCCGGTTCACGTGTTCCCTGATCACGGTCCCGCTGTTTGACCCGCGTAATGCGAACCACTTCCGGCAACCGACGCAATGCCCGCATGATGCGGGCCAGATGCATGCGCTGCTCCACCTGCAGGGTGAAGTAGATGCTGGTGTACTGGCTACCGTCTTCTTCGGCCATCGACACATTGTCAATATTGGAGCCTTCATCAGCAATGGTGGCGGCCAGTTTGGCCAGCACACCACGCTGGTTCAGCACCACCAGTTTGATATTGACGTCAAACATCTTGCTCAGTCCGGGTTCCCACTCCACATCCAGCCACTTTTCCGGGTCATCGCGATAGTGCTTGATGGCTGGGCAGTCGTGGGTGTGCACAACCAGGCCCTGATCGGATTTGACATATGCAATGATCGGATCACCAGGTATGGGCCGACAACAGCGGGCCAGCTGAACAGCCACGCCCTCGGAACCACGAATGAAAATCACGCTGCTCTGTCGCTGCAGCGGCTGGCCGGATTCCTGCAACATCAGCAACTGACGGGCAACAACGAAATGCAGCCGCTTGCCCAGCCCGATATCGGTCAGGATTTCCTGCCGGGTACGGCCGGTTTCGCGCGCCACGCGCTCCCAGCAGGCTGGCCGGATTTCTGCCGGATTGCCGCCCAGCGCGCGAATGGCCTGACCCAGCATCTGCTCGCCAAGCCGCACCGACTCTGCCGCATGCATGGTGCGCAGATAATGCCGGATATGCGCCCGCGCCTTGCCGGAGACGACAAAGTTGATCCAGTGCGGATTGGGCCGGGCAGAAGCCTGGGTGATCACCTCAACCTGATCGCCATTGCGCAGAACCGTGTGCATGGGCACCAGCTGGCCATTTACCCGGACATCCTTGCAGTGGTTGCCAACATCCGTATGAACCGCGTAAGCAAAGTCGATGGCTGTTGCGCCGCGCGGCAGCGCCAGAATCTTCCCTTTGGGCGTAAACACGTACACCTCGTCGGGAAACAGATCCACCTTGATATGCTCCAGAAACTCGGCCGAGTCGCCACCGCCTTCCTGGATTTCCAGCAGGGATTGCAGCCACTGGTGCGTGCGCTGCTGGACTTCGTTCAGATCGGCATCCCCTGTTTTGTACAACCAGTGCGATGCCACGCCGGCTTCAGCCACCTTGTGCATTTCGTGGGTGCGGATCTGGATTTCGATCGGCGTGCCAAACGGACCAAACAGTGTGGTATGCAGCGACTGGTAGCCATTGGCTTTCGGAATGGCGATGTAATCCTTGAACTTGCCCGGAATCGGTTTGTACAGGGCATGCAGGCAACCCAGCGCAAGATAACAGGCAGGAATGTCATTCACCAGCACACGGAACCCGTAAATATCAAACACCTCGGAAAACGCCAGGGATTTTTCCTGCATTTTTTTGTAGATGCTGTACAGGTGCTTTTCCCGGCCGGCCACCACCGCTGGCAAATGGGCCTCGGTCAGTTTGTGGGCAATGGCCTCACGAACTTTTTCAACCACTTCGCGCCGGTTGCCGCGCGCCGATTTCACGGCCTGCGCCAGCACACGGTAGCGGTTGGGAAACAGATGATGGAAACTGAGATCATCCATTTCCTGATACAGGCTGTTCAGTCCAAGCCGGTTGGCAATGGGCGCATAGATGTCGCTGGTTTCCTGTGCAATTCGACGGCGTTTTTCCGGCGACATCGAATCCAGCGTACGCATATTATGCAGACGATCGGCCAGCTTGATCAGGATCACACGGACGTCGCGCGCCATGGCGAGCAACATCTTGCGGAAATTCTCGGCCTGGGCATGTACTTCGGTCTGAAACTCGATCCGATCAAGTTTGGACACCCCGTCGACCAGATCGGCAACCGGCTTGCCGAAACGGGTTGTCAGTTCGTCAGGGGTAATGGGTGTGTCTTCGATGACATCATGCAGCAGCGCCGCCATCAGCGCCTGCGGATCGAGATGCCAGCGGGCCAGAATGCCGGCTACCGCCAGCGGATGGGAAATATAGGCTTCACCACTCTTGCGGAACTGGCCACTGTGCGCATCGCGACTGAATTCATACGCCTCGCGGATCTGGGCAATGTCCGCGGGCCTGAGATAATGAATCAGGGATTCGAGCTCGTCAAAACCTGGCATGTGACTGCGCCCGACACCCGGTTTCAGCTACGCACGCGGTCCAGCAACTCGCGGCCGACTTCGCCGGCGGCAATTTCACGCAACGCCACCACCGCAGGCTTGTCACGACCTGCTTCAACCTTGGCAGAACTGCCATTGGCCAGCTGACGTGCGCGGTAGGTGGCAGCCAGGGTAAGTTCAAAACGGTTCTGGATCTTGTCGATGCAGTCTTCTACGGTAATGCGGGCCATATCACACCTGTGAGGAATCATTCAGGGAAGAAAACAGTGCAGCATGCAACTGCTGCTGTACCTGTCCCCGCAACCGCAGGGAACGGATGACAGCCAGCAGATCGGCCAGCGCTGTCTCAAAATCGTCATTTATAATAACATAATCAAACTCGACTGCATGGCTGATCTCGCTGCGCGCCACCGACATGCGCCGGGCCACCGTGGTTTCGTCATCCTGACCACGCAAGCGCAACCGCTGTTCGAGAATGTCCAGTGAAGGTGGCATGATGAAAATGCCGACCGCCTGCGGAAACAGTTTGCGCACCTGCTGCGCACCCTGCCAGTCGATTTCAAGCAGAACATCGTCGCCAGCGGCAATCCGTTCCCGAATCCAGGTTTCGGACGTGCCATAGTAATTGCCGTAGACCAGCGCACTTTCCAGAAACTCGCCACGCGCCAGCATGGCAGAGAATGTGTCCGTATCCACAAAATGGTAATCACGACCATCCTGCTCACCCGGCCGCGGCGCGCGTGTCGTCCAGGAAACCGAAAGCCTGACCTGGGTATCCTTTTCCAGCATGGCGCGCACCAGACTGGTTTTACCAGCACCGGAAGGCGCGGTCACAATCAAGACATGTCCTGTCACCATTTTTGCATCCGCTCAGCCATTCGACAGGGATGACGGATATGATTATCATCTTCGCATCCCACCCACTATACCAAAGGAACAACCATGTCCATCAGAACGCTGCGTCAACTTTCGGCGCTGATTCTTGCCATAGGTTGCACAACCAGCCTGACAGCCATCGCCGATGACGACAGTTTTGCGCCGGGCGGCACCGCCATCGATCAATCCACCCAACCGTATCACGACCTGAAAGCCGTGATGGACCTCAAGGTACGCAACCCATCCGACGTGGCCTTCGGGTATGTTACTGCAAAGCGGATTATCGCACAGCCAGGCGCAAAGCTGGTGGTCATCATTGAAGGGCCGGCCATCGCGGTATTTGCCAAAAAGAACTATCTCGATCACCAGGGCATCGTCGACAACTGGGCCGAACTGGCAGATGCCGGCGTTCAGATTGAATACTGCGGCAATTCGGTGCACGGTTTCGGCTTCAAACCCTCCGACATGGATGGCCTGAGCAAGTCCAACCCCGCCGTGGTGAACATTGGCGCATTCCCCAGTATCGCTCACTATGAACAACAGGGTTATGGCCTGATCATGCCAGCGCAGCTGGAAAAGCCACCGCTCTGAGTTTATTCCGTTTAGTGACCTGCCGGTTCTGTGGATTCCGCGACTGCGCGCGGAATGACGGAGGAAACGGCAACCGCCTGCCGGATCTGTGGATTCCGCGACTGCGCGCGAAATGACGGAGGAAACGGCAACCGCCTGCCGGATCTGTGGATTCCGCGACTGCGCGCGAAATGACGGAGGAAACGGCAACCGCCTGCCGGATCTGTGGATTCCGCGACTGCGCGCGGAATGACGGAGGAAACGGCAACCGCCTGCCGGATCTGTGGATTCCGCGACTGCGCGCGAAATGACGGAGGAAACGGCAACCGCCTGCCGGATCTGTGGATTCCGCGACTGCGCGCGAAATGACGGAGGAAACGGCAACCGCCTGCCGGATCTGTGGATTCCGCGACTGCGCGCGAAATGACGGAGG
>JAJZUW010000002.1:0-21428 GCA_021845925.1 Pseudomonadota bacterium | reverse complement strand
AATGACGGAGGAAACGGCAACCGCCTGCCGGATCTGTGGATTCCGCGACTGCGCGCGAAATGACGGAGGAAACGGCAACCGCCTGCCGGATCTGTGGATTCCGCGACTGCGCGCGAAATGACGGAGGAAACGGCAACCGCCTGCCGGATCTGTGGATTCCGCGACTGCGCGCGGAATGACAGTAGCGCTGTGCCGCCATAATACGCAACCGGTGGGTTTCGCACCAACACCAACCCCGTCATACCGCACCAACACCAACCCCGTCATACCGCACCAACACCAACCCCGTCATGCCGCACCAACACCAACCCCGTCATGCCGCACCAACACCAACCCCGTCATGCCGCACCAATACCAACCCCGTCATTCTGCGCGTAGCGAAGCGGAGTCGCAGAATCCACCCCAACCACCAGACGCACAAATGATGCGATCAACTTTACTGAAACAGCTCCGACATCAAGTGAACATTGGTGTCACAGGCATGGTTGATGCACGGCAGACCAAAACCGGCTTCCAGCGACTTCAGCAAGGCAAAATGGCTGTATGGGCGGTTGCTCGGCCGGCCATGCAGGCCGTCATTGGTATCCACCACCAGCACGACGCGGTTGGGCTGGTTGCCGAAACTGTTTTCATCCCAGACCAGCACAATGGCATTGTGTCCGCTTTTCCAGGCTGGCGACGCATGAATGGCACCCACCAGATTCTGAACTTCGATGTCACCCATGCGGACTAGCGCATCATCATTTGAGCACAGTTCGCCGGCATTGCCCATGCCGTGCATGTCGTGACACTGGTCCGGAACGATGAACGACAGCGAAGGCAGGTGGCCTGTGGCCAGATCGGCATACAGCCCATGCAACCCTCCGAATCCGCGCACGTTGGCCAGTGAACTGGCCGGATTGCGGCCAGACTGGATACTGGCGAAATAGGCAAACGGGTTGTGTTTCACGGCATACAGATGTTCAAGCATGCCTGCCACCGGGTAACTGCCTTCCTGACTGTCGGTAAACATGCCATCGCTGTAGTTCACGCCATCCACGACGCCGGAAACCGGCAGGGATTCCTCGTAAGCTTTCCAGGATTTGCCGGCCCTGGCCAGCTGGTCGCCCAGATTGTCAGCCTGATAGCGACTGGCAGGCAAGGCCACGCCGGATGGCGCCATCAGCGCAATGACCGGTGCATCGGTACCCACTCCGGCAAACGGTTCGATCACGGTCGGGCCAGGGTGGGCACCATGCCAGTCAGGTGAATCATCACTGCGCACACCGAAATTGGAACCCCCGACGATTTCCAGATAATTGGGCAGACTGGGATGACCCACGGCAAAATAATTGGTCGCCAGATTGCCCGCGTGAGCAAAGCTGCGAATGAACGGCGCGTTGATGTTGTTCATGATATCGCCATAGGAATGGTTTTCCATCACGATCAGGAACACATGATCCAGCGCCGGCATTTTGTCATCCGCCACAACCACCTGGGTTGCCGCCCCCAGCAGCGCTCCCAGCACACATCCGATCCATGCTTTCATTTCAGGCCAGCTCCAGTTTGTCGGTAAACTGCCAGTTTACCCAACAGCCGTGACATTTCCGCGACGGGATTCTTGCATAAGCCTGCCATTCAGTCAATTGTTACCAACAATACTGCCGTGCAGCAATCAGGTGACGGGCCCGCTGAAACGACCCAGGATCGCGGCGGCGCCAGGCCAGCCACATTCATCCCGGATCCCCGCCATGGTTGCATGGAGCATTTGGCTTTTGTGCTGGTTTGGGGCTAATATATCCGACTGTATGTTATTGCCGGCCTCGTTCCGGGCATCATAAACTACCATGACCGATGAACTGGCACCTGCCCTGCCCAGCGGCTATCAACTGATGGACTACCGCATTGTTCGCAAGATTGGCGGTGGCGGGTTCAGTCTCGTCTATCTGGCCTACGACGAACATGAACACGAGGTGGCCATCAAGGAATACCTGCCCGCCACCCTGGTACGTCGCGACGCCGACCAGCGCGTTCATCCGATGAATGATGAAAAGCTGCAGGCCTTCCGTTTTGGCATGCGTTTCTTTTTTGAAGAAGGCCGCTCGCTGGCCTGCATCACCCATCCCAACGTAGTGCGCGTTGAAAATTTTTTTCGCGCCAACGAAACCGTATACATGGTGATGCGTTACGAACGTGGCAAAACCTTGCAGGAATACATTCGCAGCCACCGCGGCAACATCCGCGAAAGCTTTATCCGGCGCATTTTTGCCGAGCTGCTCAATGGCCTGCGCGAAGTCCATGCCCAGAAACTGCTGCATCTGGATATCAAGCCATCCAATATCTACATCCGGCTGGACGGCAGCCCGGTGCTGATCGATTTTGGCGCCGCCCGCCAGGCGTTCAGCAAGGAACATGCACGCCTGGTCTCCATGTACACGCCAGGTTACGCAGCCCCGGAACAATACCAGCCCAGCGGCAGCGTGCAACTGGGCCCCTGGACCGACATTTACAGCGTGGGGGCTGCCATTTATGCCTGTCTGTCCGGCTCGCCGCCGCAAGCAGCTGACACCCGCACCGACATGGACAAACTGATACCGGCCGCCAAGGCCTGGCGCGGCAAATATTCCTCCGAACTGCTCGAACTGGTGGATTCATGCCTGCAGATCGATCCACTTGCCCGGCCACAAAGTGTATTCAACCTGCAAAAGGCGATCAAGGCCATTCCGGACAAAACCGAGAAACAACCAACATTGCTGGAGAGCCTGCGCAATACGCTGACCGGGCGTTCCAGCTGACCGTTGACCAGCGCATACAGGTAGCCAGACCATGCGATTTTCCATTTACCAAACCAGCCGGCAGGGCGGTCGCCAGCACAATGAAGACCGCATTGCCTATTCCTACAGCCGTGATGCGCTGCTGATGGTCATTGCCGATGGCATGGGTGGTCACCGAAATGGCGAGATCGCGGCACAGCTCACGGTCAAGGTGCTGACCGAGAATTTCCAGCGTCATGCCCGTCCCAAGCTGAGAGATCCGCAACACTTTCTGCAGGCCACCATCCAGCGGGCGCATGAAACCATCAACACCTACGCCAGCGATCACAAACTGCCAGAAATGCCCCACACCACCTGCGTGGCCTGTGTGGTGCAGGAAGACACCGCCTGGTGGGCGCATGTCGGCGACTCGCGTCTTTACCTGTTCAGCGACGTCAACCTGATTTCGCGCACCCATGATCATTCGGCCGTGCAACAGATGATTGACGAAGGACTGCTCAACGAACAGGAAGCTGTGTCACATCCCGACCGCAACAAGGTGTACAACTGCGTGGGCGGCTATCTGCCACCTGAAGTCGAATTGTCCCGCCCGATGCCCTTGTCGCAGCTTGACCGCATCCTGCTGTGCACCGATGGTTTGTGGAGCCAGCTGACCACCGAACAGATGGCGACCACGCTCACCCATTTCCCGCTGGCGCGCGCCGTCGAATTCCTGATGGACCAGGCTGAATTGCGCGGTGGCTCGCACAGCGACAACCTGTCGGCCATTGCCATGACCTGGGAATCGCGCGATGAAGGCGAAGCCTATGCCGTATCCACGGTGGCAATGCCCGACAACACCTTTACCACCAGCATGGGCAAGGCACATGCCGATGCCGCCAGCAGTCTGGAAGAGGACGAAGTCGAGCGCGTCATCGCCGAAATCCAGAACACCATTCGTAAATTTTCCGGAACCCGAAAATGACCAGATCCGAGCGCCCAAGCGGGCGTGCCGCCGACCAGTTACGCAACATCCACATCACCCGTCAATATCTGCGCCATGCTGAAGGCTCGGCCCTGATCCGCTGCGGTCACACCCATGTGATTTGCAGCGCCAGCATTAGCGAAGGCGTGCCGGCCTTTCTCAAAGGCAAAGGCCAGGGCTGGCTGACCGCCGAATACGGCATGCTGCCGCGTTCAACCGCCACGCGCATGGACCGCGAGGCCGCGCGCGGAAAACAGACCGGCCGCACTCAGGAAATCCAGCGTCTGATCGGCCGCTCGCTGCGGGCGGCCATCGATCTGAATGCCCTCGGTGAACGCACCATCCAGATCGATTGCGATGTCATCCAGGCCGATGGCGGCACACGCACCGCCTCGATCACCGGCGCGTGGGTCGCACTGCACGATGCCATCCAGGGACTGATCAAAGCTGGCAACCTGGCTGCATCACCGCTGACCGGGCATGTGGCTGCCGTTTCGGTTGGCATCCACAACGGTGTTCCGGTGCTGGACATGGATTACGAAGAGGACGCCGCCTGCGACACCGACATGAATGTGGTGATGACCGGCGACAAGCGCCTGATCGAAATCCAGGGAACCGCCGAAGGCCATGCATTCAGTCGCGATGAGATGAACCGCCTGATGGACCTGGCCGAACTGGGCATCAGCCAGCTGGTGGAACTGCAACGCCGCGCACTGGAGGCCGCATGAGCCAGCGCGTGGTACTGGCCAGCAACAATGCCGGCAAGCTGGCGGAGCTGCGCGAGCTGCTCGCACCGCTCGGCCTGAATCTGGTTGCCCAGGCCAATCTGGGCATTCCGGAGGCCGAAGAACCCCATCCCACGTTTGTCGAAAACAGCCTCGCCAAGGCCCGCCATGCCGCCCGCCTGAGCGGCCTGCCGGCCATTGCCGATGATTCCGGCTTGTGCGTGGCTGCGCTGGGCGGAGCACCCGGTGTCAAATCGGCCCGCTTTGCTGGCGATGATGATCGCACCACCCGCGATGCCAGCAACAACGCAAGACTGATCATGCGTCTGCAGGACAAGGTCAACCGGCGTGCCTGGTTTTACTGCAGCATGGTGTTTTTGCGTCATGCCGACGACCCGCAGCCCCTGATCGGCGAAGGTTTCTGGCACGGAGAAATCGTCACCAGACCACTTGGCGAGCATGGGTTTGGTTACGATCCGCATTTTTGGCTGCCCGAGCTCGGCTGTACAGCGGCACAACTGGATTCCGCCACCAAAAATACGCTTAGCCATCGCGCACAGGCCACGCGGCAACTGATCGAACTCCTGAAAAACGCATGAGCACCATCCTGCTCGACACTGCCCCCCGTCTGGCTGAACCACCACCACTGGCGCTGTATGTGCATTTTCCCTGGTGCGTACGCAAATGCCCGTATTGCGATTTCAATTCGCATGCTGTCAGGGATTCGGTGCCTGAGGCCGCCTATATCGATGCACTGGTGGCCGACCTCGAATCGGCCCTGCCGCTGATCTGGGGCAG
The DNA here is from genome assembly GCA_021845925.1 of Pseudomonadota bacterium. Classification (GTDB taxonomy): domain Bacteria; phylum Pseudomonadota; class Gammaproteobacteria; order Burkholderiales; family Sulfuriferulaceae; genus Sulfuriferula. Next base: position 16,188 of record JAJZUW010000002.1, on the reverse strand, counting down.
AACCATCCACAGTATTTTCATGGGTGGCGGAACGCCCAGCCTGATCTCGGCAGCCGGCATCGACCGCCTGCTGCAACATGTCCGCACGCTCACCCGCCTCGACCCGATGGCCGAAATCACGCTCGAAGCCAATCCCGGCACGGTGGATGCCGCCAACTTCGCCGGTTATCGCGCTGCCGGAATCAACCGGCTTTCCATTGGCGTACAGAGTTTTCACAACCAGCATCTGCAATCGCTGGGGCGCATCCACGATGCCGCCGCGGCACAACACGCCATTGCGCTGGCCAGAACCTGCTTTGACAACATCAATATCGACCTGATGTATGGACTGCCTGGACAGACGCTGGACGAAGCCCTGCTGGACGTCGAAATTGCCCTGCAGGCTGGCGCCAGCCACCTGTCCTGCTACCATCTCACGCTGGAGCCCAACACGCCGTTTTACCAGCATCCGCCCGATCTGCCCGACGACGATCTGACCGCCGACATGCAGGATGCCATCGAAAACCGGCTGGCAGCCGCCGGATTCCGCCATTACGAAACCTCAGCCTTTGCCGGGCCGCGCGGCCAAACCCACGCCCGCTGCTGGCACAATCTCAACTACTGGCAGTATGGCGATTATCTCGGTATTGGAGCCGGCGCGCACAGCAAGCTGTCCAGCCACGAAGGTATCCGCCGGCAGATCCGTCATCCGCATCCCAAAGCGTATCTGGAACACACCGGCAACCCGGTCATGCAGGAACACAACGTCGAAACCGCCTCGCTGGGTTTCGAATTCATGATGAATGCCCTGCGTCTGACCGAAGGTTTTGACAGTGCCCTGTTCAGCGCACGCACCGGACTGGGCCTGCACCACGTGGCCCGCGCACTGGATAGCGCAGAACAGCGCGGCCTGATCACGCGCAGCCTGCAACGTATTCAGCCCACCGATACCGGCCGCCGCTTTCTGAATGATCTGCTGACCCTGTTTTTGCCGTCACGGCAGGCTGGATAATCCCCCCTTTCCATCGCCAGCCAGTGGCATGTCGCCCAGCAATCTGCAAACATGGCGTATGATTTGCCATTTGCTGCCTCCACTCAGGAACACGAGATTGATCATACCGGACATTCATGAACGCACCGAAATCCTGCTTGGCGCTGCCGCACTGAAAAAACTGGCGGACAGTCATATTCTGGTCGCGGGCCTGGGTGGAGTGGGTGGTCACTGCTGCGAAGCACTGGCACGTGCTGGCATCGGCAAACTGACGCTGATTGACAGCGATGTGGTGGTTGCCAGCAACATCAATCGCCAGCTGGTAGCGCTGCACAGCACCGTTGGGCAGCCCAAGGTGTCCGTCATGCAGCAGCGGATTGCCGACATCAATCCGGCCTGCCAGGTGGAGACCCGGCAGGTGTTCCTCACACCGGAAAACATTGACCAGCACTTGCCGGATGATGTCGACTGGGTGATTGACTGCATTGATTCCGTGCCGGCCAAAGTGGCGCTGATCGCCCGGGCGCGGCAACGGGGGATTCAGGTAGCCGCCAGCATGGGGGCGGGCAACCGCCTGAATCCGTCGCACATCCGCATCGCCGACATCAGCCACACCCACGGCTGCCCGCTGGCGCGCATCATGCGCAACCAGCTGCGCAAGGAAGGCATCGAAAATGGTGTGCTGACTGTCTTTACCAGCGAACCGGCAAGACCGGCGCGCCCGCGCCTGGAAGGGGAGAACCGGCCAACCAATGGCACGATCAGTTACATGCCACCATTATTCGGTCTGATGCTGGCTGGCGCGGTGCTGTCCGACATCTGTGACTGACAGGCTGCATCAACGCCCATCATGACGACTTTCCCACCGGCAGTTGCGCCAGCGGCAATGACAGGGCAATAAACTGCGGGTTCAGCACTTCCGGCTTGCCATACACCAAGGACGAGCCGTCCAGTTGAACGACAAATCCGCCAGCTGCTTCAACCACGGCCTGCGCGGCTGCAGTATCCCATTCGCAGGTCGGCGCAAGCCGGGGATAAACATCTGCCGCGCCTTCCGCTACCCGGCAGAATTTGAGCGAACTGCCGGCCTGCACCAGCTCATGCCGGCCAAGTTTTGCGATAAAGGCTTCCGTTTCGGCATTCAGATGACTTTTGCTGGCCACCACCCGCACCGGATCGCCTGCAGCTGGCCATGCCGCCACCCGGATCGGTTCACGCTTGCGTGCCGATTCACGCCAGGCGCCGAGCCCATCACCGCCCCAGTAGGTCACGCCCAGGGCCGGTGCATCAACCACGCCAAATACCGGGCGACCATTTTCAATCAGCGCGATGTTGACGGTGAATTCATCATTATGCGCCAGAAATTCCTTCGTACCGTCCAGCGGATCAATCAGCCAGAACCTGGCACTTGCCAGACCAGTGCGCTCCGACTGCTCGCCCTCTTCAGACACCACAGGAATCTCCGGCGTCAGTGCTGCCAGACCGGCAACAATGATCCGGTGGGATGCCAGATCAGCCCTGGTCAGCGGACTGTCGTCGCTTTTGGTGGCCACCAGCGCATCCTGTGCCGGTTCGCGATAGATTGCCATGATCGCCAGACCCGCTTCGTGGGCCAGTGATCTGACGTTATCAACCCAGTGATCAATGACAGGCATTTGTCGCATTCCGTATTTTGTTGAAAATTTAATTTCCATGCATTATGATGCATCCCGTAGTATCTGGCAATTAAGTCATAAAACTGCATTTTGCGACAGGACAGCTTATGCCCAGCGATATTTTGATGGGACTCGACCAGGCTCGGGTCTGGGACACCGAATCTGCATTCCAGCATCTGCAAAAGCTGGACAAGGTCGACAGCAAACGAACTGCCGAGCGGCTTCTGCACAGCCTGGGCCTGCTGCCGACGGAGCTGAATGCCGGCCTGCTGCAGGATGAACAGGGGCGCGCACCGACCCGTACGGTGCTGGACTGGGATATCGAACGTTCGCGCTCCCGGCGTGACCTGGTCTTGTTTGCCCAGCTGAATACCCTGCCCGGTGACACACCCTGTCTGCATGCCAACGATGGCCGCGGAGCCCGTTACTGGGTGCCGATGGAACGGGAAGATGCCGCGACCATCTACCAGGCATTGGCCAGCCTGCAACAGTTTCTTGGCAAGACACTGGCCATTTTTCCGCATGGCCGACTGACCGCCAGCCTGCGCCAGGCTCCCGACATCGCACAGGTACAGATACATCTGCTGGCTTATGCGCCAGTGCTGGACATCCAGCTGGGCAACCACCAGCCCGCCAGCGTACGCACGCCCCATCTGCAGCGGCTGGAAGCCGAAAGCATCCATATCCTGCGCGAAGCGGTTGCGGAAGCACGCAATCCCGCCATGCTGTATTCCATCGGCAAAGACAGCTCGGTCATGCTGCACCTGGCACGCAAGGCATTCTATCCGGCACCGCCACCTTTCCCGCTGCTGCATGTCGACACGCGCTGGAAGTTCCGCGAAATGTACCTGCTGCGCGACCGCATGGCTGCTGAAAGCGGTATGGACCTGCTGGTACACATCAATCCGGAAGCCATCGAAAAGAACATCAACCCGTTTGACCACGGTTCTGCCCTGCACACCGACATCACCAAAACCGAAGGTCTCAAACAGGCGCTGGACAAGTATCAGTTTGACGTCATTTTTGGCGGCGCCCGACGCGATGAAGAAAAATCGCGCGCCAAGGAACGCATTTTTTCGTTCCGCACCCAAAGCCACCGCTGGGACCCGAAAAACCAGCGTCCGGAATTGTGGAACCTGTACAACACTCACATCAACAAAGGCGAAAACATCCGGGTCTTCCCGCTGTCCAACTGGACCGAACTCGACATCTGGCAATACATCTATCAGGAAAACATTCCGATCGTGCCGCTCTACTTTGCCAAACCACGGCCGGTGGTGGTACGCGATGGCATGATCATCATGATCGACGATGACCGCATCAAACTGTTGCCTGGCGAAGAAGTCGAGGTGCGCGATATCCGTTTCCGCACCCTGGGCTGTTATCCGCTGACCGGCGCGTTTGAATCCGGCGCACGCAGTGTCGCCGACATCATTCTCGAACTGCTCAACACACGCAGCTCCGAACGTCAGGGCCGCGCAATCGACACCGACTCGGCAGCCAGTATGGAACGCCGCAAGCAGGAGGGTTATTTCTGATGTCCCACGCCAGCCAGACCAGCCAGATCCCAGCCAGCATCGAGGCCTTCCTGCAACAGCAACAGAGTCAGGACCTGTTGCGCTTCATCACCTGCGGTAGTGTGGACGATGGCAAAAGCAGCCTGATCGGCCGGCTGCTGTGGGAATCCCACCAGCTGTTCGACGACCAGCTGGCCGCCCTGCGCTCGGAATCCAGAAAACACGGCACCCAGGGCGACAACATCGATTTTGCCCTGCTGGTGGACGGCCTGACCGCCGAACGCGAACAAGGCATTACCATCGATGTGGCCTACCGTTTTTTTGCGGTGAACACGCGCAAGTTCATTGTGGCAGACACACCGGGCCACGAGCAATACACGCGCAACATGATTACCGGCGCATCCAATGCCGATGTCGCGGTACTGCTGATCGATGCCCGCAATGGCGTCATGGTGCAGACGCGCCGGCATGCCTATCTGGTTTCGCTCGTCGGCATCCGCCACGTGGTGCTGGCGATCAACAAGATGGATCTGGTCGACTTCAGCCAGTCGGTATATGACAGCATCGCGGAAGAATTCACCCGTTTTGCCCAGCCGCTGGGTTTTGACAGCATCACGCCGATTCCGGTCAGCGCGCTGAAGGGCGACAACATCACTGCCCGGTCGGTCCACACCCCCTGGTACAGCGGACCAACCCTGATGGGTTATCTGGAAACGGTCAGAATCTCGCCACGCAATTCGGGCAGGTTCACCTTCCCGGTACAATGGGTCAACCGGCCAAATTCCGATTTCCGGGGATTTGCTGGCACCGTCACCGATGGCAGCATCCGGCGCGGTGATGAAATCCGCGTCACGGCATCCGGTCAGGTCGCCTGTGTCCAGGATATTGTCACCATGGATGGCTCGCAGGAATCCGCCAGCGTCGGCGAGGCAGTCACCCTGACGCTGGATCGTGAAATCGACGCTTCACGCGGCGACATCATGTCGGCGGCCCAGTCGCCACTGGAAACCACCGACCAGTTCGAGGCCATTCTGGTCTGGATGAACGAAGAAGCCGGCCTCGTTGGTCGCAGCTATGACATCAAGTTGTCTGCCCAGTGGGCAACCGCCTCCATCACCTCGATCAAACACCGGATCAATGTCAACACCCTGGCTCACGAAGCCAGCCGCAAACTCGAACTGAACGACATCAGTGTGTGCAACCTGTCCACCAGTCGTCCGCTCGCATTCGACAGCTACCTGCAGGCACCTGCCCTGGGCAGCTTCATTCTGGTCGACCGGTTCAACAATGCCACCGTGGCTGCCGGCATGATCCGGCACAGCCTGCGCCGGGCTCAAAACGTGCACCGGCATTCACTGACCATCACCCGCGCCGAACGCGAACACCTCAACGGTCATCGCGGACGGGTGATCTGGTTTACCGGTTTGTCCGGATCGGGTAAATCGACCCTGGCCAACGCACTGGAAGTCGAACTGCATGGCAAAGGCTATCGCACTTTCATTCTGGATGGCGACAACATCCGCCACGGCCTGAACAAGGACCTGGGCTTTACCGATGAAGACCGGGTGGAAAACATCCGCCGCATTGCCGAAGTCGCCCGGTTGATGATGGAAGCTGGCATGATCGTCATGACTTCATTCATTTCGCCATTCCGTCGTGAGCGCGAAATGGCACGCGAACTGATCGGCGCAGACGATTTCATCGAAGTGTATGTCGACACCCCGCTGGATGTCTGCGAAGCACGCGATGTCAAAGGACTGTACCGCAAGGCGCGCAAGGGTGAAATTCCCAACATGACTGGCATCAACAGTCCGTATGAGGAGCCATTGAATCCGGAATTGCGTATCAGCGGACAGACAGAGATCCAGCAGGCGCTGTCCCCCATTCTGGACAGGATTGCCGGAACTGACCAATAAGCTCCGGTCATGAACGCATCTCCGGAATCACGGTCAGGGACAACACCGGCATTCCAGGCATGGTTACCCGTCGTACTGGCCATGCTGCTGCTGTTTGTCCCCACATGGTACAAGCTGGCCACCCATTTCTGGAATCAGGATGAATATTCACATGGCCCGCTGATTCTGCTGGTCAGCCTGTGGTTTTTTCATGTCCACATTCACTGGTTACGTGATGCCACCGTGCCTGCCCGTGTGTCAGTGCCGGCCAGCCTGATTTTGTTATCCGGACTGCTGTTGTACATCATCGGGCATTCCCAGAACATCATCCCCATCGAAGTGCTGGCCGAATTTCCCATTACCCTGGGGACCATCTGGCTGCTGACTGGCTATCGCAACACACGTCAGCTGTGGTTCCCGATCACTTTCCTGCTGTTTCTGGTTCCGATACCCGGTTTCATCATCGATGCACTAACCACTCCGCTCAAGGGCTGGATTTCCGATATCGTCACCCATCTCCTGTACGATCTGGGTTATCCGGTGACACATTCCGGCGTCACCATCAACATTGGTTACTACCAGTTACTCGTTGCAGATGCCTGTTCCGGACTGAACTCGATGTTCTCGCTCTCGGCGCTTGGCGTGCTTTACATGCACGTCATGCAACGCACCAGCATCCTGCGCAACACCATCCTGTTGCTGACCATCATTCCAGTCGCTTTCACTTCCAATGTGATCAGGGTCATTTTTCTGGTGTTGCTGACCTATTACTACGGCGATGCCGTCGGCCAGAGCTATCTGCATCAATTTGCCGGCCTGGTGATGTTTTGCGCCAGCCTGATCAACCATTTCCTGCTGGACAACCTGCTAGGCATCCCGTTTCCCGACCGCCGGAGGGTTGCAACATGAGACTGCCTTCACGTCATCTGACCATCACTGCCATTCTGCTGACCACTGTGTTCATTACTTGGCTGGCCACACCCAAACGTTATGCCAGACTGGCCGCCGACAAAGTGGTCCAGCGCAACATTCCGGACCAGGTAGGGCAATGGCGTAGTCTGGACAACCTGCAAAGCGATACCAACCCCGAGCTGGCCAACCAGCTGAGCCAGCTCTACAGCGAGATCATTTCAAAAACCTATCAGGATGGGCAGGGGAACACATTAATGCTGCTGATTGCCTATGGCACGGTACAAGACAACATCAACCACGTTCACCGTCCCGAAATCTGCTATCCTGCGCAAGGCTTCACAGTGCCCGAGCTGTTCAAAACCACCATCCCTTCCACCTGGGGCAATCTGCCAGTCATGCGGATGGAAGCTGACAAACCAGGGCGGGATGAGTGGGTAACCTACTGGATACGGGTTGGCAACGACATGACGCGCGGCATGCTGGAACAAAACCTGGCTCAACTCAAATATGGCTTGCTGGGTCAGATCAGCGACGGCCTGCTGTTCCGTGTTTCGATCATCCGGCAGGGGAAATCCGCTTTCGGCATGGAAGACCAGTTCATCAGGCAGTTGCTGACCACCTTGACCGACCAGGATCGCCGCTGGCTGATTGGCAACCGGCACGCTTCATGAACGATGAGCTCGGAGACAACCCATGCATCAGAAAAGCTTTGTTGAACTGTTCGATCAGGTACGCATCATCAACATGACCAGCCGAACCGATCGCCGGCAAGAAACAGTTGCAGAATTCAAAAGAGGATCGTTGCCGATCGAGACCGGAACCATTCGATTCTTTCCGGCCATCACCCCTGACACGGCAGAAGGTTTTTCGTCCAGAGGTGCTAGAGGCTGCTATATGAGCCATCTGGAAGTGTTGCGCGAAGCCCAGCAACAGCAGGCACGTCACGTGCTGATCCTTGAGGATGACATTGCTTTCGTGCGCAACATCAACACGCTTGGCAGCCATGCGTTTCTGGCTTTGCAGGAACTTGCGTGGGATGTCGCCTATTTCGGACACGTTTTACCATCCAGCAAAAAAAATCCGCATTGGCAGAAAGTGGATCAGGCGGTTTTTTCCGCCCATTGTTATGCCATCAATGGTAGCGCCATTAACAAACTGGTTGAACTGCTGGAAACCATGCTGACAAGACAACCTGGCGACCCCTTGGGCGGACCGATGCACTACGACGGCGCCCTGAACTGGTTCTTCCGGCACAACGATCAGGTGAATGCCTATTATTACACCCACTGTCTGGGTTATCAGCGACCTTCAGCCACCAATATTCATGCCCTTGGCAAGTTCGACCGGTTGCCCGGCGTCGCCGGTCTGATGACACTGGCGAGGTATCTCAAACGCGAATACTTGCGGGTGATCAACTAGCCGACTTTTCCACTGGCCTGCATCCGTCAGTTTCGAAGACCTGACGTCGCTCCAGCAACATGACCACGCATTCACATCACCCCACTCAGGGACATTGATAATGAACCATAACAGATACGCTTTACTGGATGGAATTCGTGGCATTGCCGCTTTATTTGTCGTCATCAGGCACACGGGTGAATACTGGCATTTCGATGTGTTCAGAAGTTACCTGGCTGTCGATGTTTTTTACATCCTGAGCGGATTTGTGATAGCGGCCGCCTATGAAAGCAAAATGGCCAGTGGCAGCATGGGTTTCAAGCAGTTTGCCCTGGTTCGTCTGATCCGGCTTTATCCCGTGTATCTGTTGTCGGTCATTGTCAGCACGCCGCGGTTTTTTGCCAAACTGATTGTCGATCACCACCATCACCTGGACTTCGCCACGCTCATGCAAGCCTGCCTGGCGGTCGTGGCCGGTCTGTTTTTTATCCCTTTTCATATGCCAGGCGATGCAACGTTGTTTCCTGTCAATCCAGTCTACTGGACCTTGTTCTTCGAACTGCTGGTCAATGCGATCTTTGCAGCCACCAGACGCATGCTCACCGAACAGGTATTGCGCTGGGTCATCATCGTGTCCGGCGTGCTGCTGGCCATTCAGGTACATGCGCACGGCAATCTGAACATTGGCTTCCTGTTCAGCCTGCGTTCTGTGGCAGAAGGCTTGACTCGCGCCACCTTCGGGATTTTCTTCGGACTGCTGCTGTACCGTCACAAAGACATCTTCACGCCATTTTCATTTCATGCCGCCCGGTTCTCGTATTGGGCAATCATGGTCATGATGTTGATCCTGATGTCGCCAGCAACCGGATCGTTTGACTGGCTCATCGATATGCTGTCGGTGACGCTGGTGTTCCCTGTCATCGTGTTGCTGGCTGCGCAAAACCATCACTCCAGATTGTTATGGCTGATGTTGATGCTGGGCTCGGCCAGTTACCCGATCTATGTGTTGCACGTCCCTATCGCGGGAACCGTTGCATTCGCATGCAGAGCTCTGTTTGGACAAGGTGTTGACCAGTTTGCCCCGCTTAGCGGAATCGTGCTGGCAAGTACGCTGGTGACCATATCCATCTGGATAGAAAAATACTACGACATCCCATTCAGAAAATGGCTGAGTCAGCGGATTCTCGCATCCGGCAAGGCAGGTAAATGATTGCCTGTCCAATCCGTCCAAAAGATGAATAATCAAAAACGCTCTGGTGGAACCTGGCAACCAGGTATCCGGGATCCACAAGCCACTTGACGCAGGTGTTCAATGCGCCGCCCGAACGTTGCCTCAAAATCATGCTGAAGAGCAAACTGTCGTGCCAGGATGGATTTCTGCGCAATGAGTTCTCTTTGCCTGTCCAGCATCAAAATGGTTGCAGTCACCTGGCTTATCGCATTCATGTCAACCCGCCAGCCAACATCAGCCAGTTGCAGAATGCCGTCGAACGCCTGGTTGGCATATCCAATCACAGGAATACCGCACGCCAGCGTTTCAAGATAGGTGCAGGAAGGATCGCTCTGCCGGTGCAGAAGCAGATACACATCAATGCAATCCCGGATTGTCGGCAACAATGCGTTCTCAAAATCAACTGGCCCCATCATGATCACGACATCAGACAGCTGCAATTGCCGGATGCGCTCCCTGATCCACGTGTCCAGCTCGCCAGCGCCAAAAATGGTCAAGGTAAACACCAAACCGGCTCTGCGCAGCTGATCGGCCACGGCAACCAGATCGTCCGCTCCTTTGATCGAAATCAGCCGGCCCGAAAATCCCAGCCGAAGCGGCCTGCCCGCCTGCATGCCAGCCAGTCTGCGTTGCAGGGCCCCCTCGCCAATCACCATGTCTGGCCGGACGCGATTGTCAAAGAACAACAGTTTTTCCGGATGCCACGCATACGTGTTCCAGCTGGGCACCCCATTGATCTGCAAAGCATCGGCCAGCCGGAATGCCTTGATACGACGACGCTCGCCATTCCAGATGAACCAGTACCGTCGCCAGATACGCCACAATCCCCTGGTTTCAATTGCAACGATCTGGCGTCTTGTTTCGGGCGTGTATTCAATTAGATACACACACCGAATATTTGTGTCACGACACAATCCGGCCACATGCAGCAAACCGAAATGATCACCAGACACCAGAACAATACCCGCACCTTGCAAATGATCAGCCCCTACCGCCTCGTCGGTTTTCAGCAACAACAGCTCAAATGGCAGGCGATCGCCAGAATGGACGAGTGAACCATAAACCGGCAGATTTTCTGTGGCCCGATACATGACGCATCGCACACGACCAGGCCAGCCCTGCACATACGCCATCAGACCATCGTAAAATTTTTTGTCGAAGACCAGATTTTCGCCAGTCATCCAGACCGGTACACCAGGCACGATCACCAACAGGGCATCAGACATGTCTGGTCGCAGGTTATTGAAAACAGCAGAATTTTTAACGGACACGCGTAATCAGATGTCCATTCGGTTGAAAATGAAAGCTGGCAGATGCCGGATCACCATCATGATGATTTTCCATTTGCCCGGCACATAGATCACATCCCGGCCGGCCCGCATGCCATTGACAATGCCGGCCGCCACTTCCTCAACACTGGCCATCTTGGTCCCCTTGGCCTTGAATTCGCTGGTCATGGGCGTGTCGGTTGGCCCTGGCTTGATGAGCGAAACCTGCACACCACTACCGGCCAGCCGATGTTGCAGCCCCTGGGCAAAGCGGGTGACCAACCCTTTGGCTGCACCATATGTATAGTTTGACTTGCGCCCGCGATCACCAGCCACCGAACCAATCAGGCCTATCTGGCCAAATCCCTGGGCCTGCATCCTGCCGGCGAATGCTTCGGCAAACAGCGCTGGCGATATGCCATTAATATAAAGTGCATTTTCGGCTTCCTGCAAATCGTCCTGACACTGTTGCTGAATCGGCAAAGTGCCATGGGCAATCAGCACCAGATCAACTGCCGTTTGGGCAAACAGGTTTTCGGCCAGATCGTGGATTGCCGCTGGCGATGCAAAATCGACAGTCAGAATATCGATCTGGCTTGTCGGAGTACGCACCTTCAGATCGGCCGCAATGGCTTGCAAACGGCTGGCATTGCGCCCGACCAAGGTCATGCTGACTGGCTGGCCAGCGGCCCACAGGCGGGCACAATGCTCGGCAATCGCCGAAGTTGCACCAATGATGACAACGTGTTTGGCCGGATACATGCACTAGCTCCCCATCAGGCGCCGAGACAAAGCAGAACTGATGCCCGGATCGCGAAACTTCAAAAATTCGGCAAGGCGTGGATAGCCCGATACAAACAGATCCTGCGGCATGCGCGCATCCTTGCCACAATAAATGGCTCCACCAGCTTCGCGGACAATGGCATCCAGCCTGGCAAACAGTTTTTGCAGACGTTCTCCACCTGCGGGAAAATCCAGCGCCAGTGTCACGCCAGGCCGGGCAAAACTCAGCATGCCAACCGATTGCATGCCGCCAAAGGTTTTAAGAACGGCCAGAAATGAACCCTGACCAGACGCAGCGATGGCTTCAAGCATGGCTCGCGTGGCGGCCAGACCATGTTGTGGCGGCACCACGGACTGGTACTGATAAAATCCGCGCGGTCCGTACATGCGGTTCCATTCCAGCAGATTGTCCAACGGATAGTTGAATGGCAGGTAGTGTTCGACCTGGTGACCAGCCCGGGCACGTTTGAGATGGTAATACAGCCAGTTGAACGGTCGCAGCGACAATCCGTTGACCAGCGAAACAGGTGGCGTCAATGGCATGCGCCTGCTTCGTCTGGCCGGCATTGTACCGACCACGCCAGCTGGTGCCGGATTGCCTCTCATGAAAATGCCGCGTCCTTCGCCGGCCAGACAATCAATCCATGACACGGTGTGTTCCCAGTCCGTCTCTGAATCTGCCGACAACTGAAAGAACGCATCCAGGCTGTCGTAAGCCAGCGTTTCGGTTTCCAGCCACGGACCATACACCGGTTTGAGCTGTAGTGTGGCATCCAGAATCAGTCCGGTCAGTCCGAGTCCGCCAATGGTAGCCGCAAACAGTGGATCGCCCGGTTGGCATGCCAGTTGCTCGCCACTGGAGCGCAGCAGGGTGAATTCCCGCACATGATGACCAAAGCTGCCATAACGATGATGGTTCTTGCCGTGCACATCGTTGGCGATGGCACCTCCCACCGTCACGATCTGGGTGCCTGGACTCACCGCCAGCATCCAGCCGTGAGGAAGCATGGTCTGCTGGATTTCCCGCAGCAGCACACCGGCCTGGCAACGCACCCGTCCGCTTGCGGGATCGAAATGCATGAAACGATCCATGCGACCAGTCTGCCAGACCGTGCCGCCGGGATTCAGGCAAACATCGCCATAGCTGCGCCCCATGCCATAGGCGATGCCAGGTTTGGCCGAAGCCAGGAAATCCTGGCCCGGGGCCAGTCCATCCAGCAACATCACCCGATGTTCCGCATGGCTGAGCTGCCCCCAGGAAGACAGTTTCATGGCTGGTTTGCTCGCACAGTCATGGCCGGAGACGGTTCAACAAAGACAAAACGCTTGTCCAGCTGGTACTTGACCAGATAACCAACGGCAAGGCCAAGCGCTCCGCCGGTATAGCGCATGGCATCGGTCTGGTACCAGTGCTGGAACAGGAATTCCGTACCCCAGAAAATGATAGTCGTGATGATACCCATGGTGGTATACAGCACGAACAGGCGTCCATCGTGTGACAGATCCCGTGTCACAAAACGGAAAATGTAGTGCTTGTCCAGCCAGTATTTGACCGCAAGTCCGGTTGCAGTGCCTGCCAGGACCGAGAACATGATCATTGTTGCGCGATGAGACCACAATACCACCAGCGCCTGGGTTCCCAGATTGACTGCCGTGGCAATGCCAGCAAACAGGCTGTACAGAATCACCAGCCGGACGTGGTTTTTCATCATGCAAACCGTGCCAAAGCAAATACTGTCAGAAATCCGGCCCCGATCAGCCAGCTGGTTTTGTCCTTGATGGCAAATACGATCGGATCGTCGTGCATATGTCCCCGGTGGGTAATCATCCAGACGCGTGATATCCAGTACAGAAGCAGGGGACATGCCAGCCAGATGAACTTGGGCGCGTGGTACAGAATGGCGGTTTTGCTGTCCTGGATGTACAACGCCATCACCAGCACCGACATGTAACCCGAAGCGATACCCATGGAAGACACCACCTCCAGATCATCTGGTGAATAGCCACGGCCACGAATGTCGCCTGGTTTGCCTCTGGCGCGTGCCTTTTCCAGTTCGCCAAACCGTTTGACAAACGCCAACGACAAAAACAGGAACATCGAAAACGACAGCAGCCAGAACGACAGCGACACGGAGACTGCCATCGCGCCGGCCACAATGCGTACCGTGTACAATGCAGCGAGTGTGATCACATCCAGCACCGCCTGTCGTTTGAGTGAAAACGAATAAGCCAGCGTCAGCAGAAAATAGCCGGACAGTACGGCAGTAAACCGCCCCGGCAGCAATAGCACGGAAATCAGGATCGCCAGCAACAACAGGCCGGGCCAGGCCAGCCAGCCGACCAGCAGGGACAGGTCTCCCGACGCGAACGGGCGTTTGCGTTTGCGTGCATGGTGGCGGTCATCCATCACATCCACCAGGTCATTCAGCAGGTAGACGCTGGATGCCGTCAGTCCAAATGCCAGAAAAGCGAAGACGGCCAATTCCAGCAGGCTGGTGTTGCCATACTGTTGCGCAGCCAGCAATGGCACGAAAACCAGCAGATTTTTCATCCACTGGTGTGGCCGCATGGCTTTGATCAGCGAGCGCAGCAAAGGAGGACGGCCACTGGCAAAAGTAGCCAGTACCTGAGTTACCTGACCCGCTTGTGTGATCAGGCGCGCCGAATCGCTGACGACCACCGCACCAGATGCAGCCTGCCAGACAGTCAGGTCCGGTGTGTCGTTGCCGACATACACAAAACCCTTTGCACCGAATTTTTCAACCAGCGCGTCGCGTTTGCGGGCAGCCTTCAGATTGATGGTGGCATTTGATGCCAGCACGTCTTCAAAAATACCCAGATGGGCGGCGACCCGGCTTGCCAGCAACTCGTTGGATGCGGTGGCCAGCACCAGCCTGGCGCCCCGTTCTTTTTCGGTTCGCAGCCAGTTCAGTAAGGGTTCGTGGTAAGGCAGAAGCGATGGGTCAATATCGGTAGCCCTGGCCAGTTGTTCCTTCAGTGAAGCCCGCCCTCCGGTCAACCAGCCAGCCAGTTGCAGAATCGTAACCGGCGAACGGCCAACCAGTTGATTTGCAGTCTCCAGCAACATGTCACTGCGCAACAAGGTACCGTCAAGATCAACAACGATGGTTTCAGATCTCATGGAAGACAACTCGAGCAATATTCACGAGTTTGAATTATACACATCTCTCAATGACAGTTACATTGCGTTAATCGAACTCTTCAACCAGGCCGCGTACGGCGAAGGGCTGTCACAGCAACTGTGGCAAGATTTGGCAGAAGAGAAGCGTTTTGCCACCAAGTGGATGAAGATTACAACCACAGCCACTTAACCCCACTTCTAATCCCTGCGAAATTGGGTGAATTATCGCCCCAGATTCCCGGACTCACTTTCATTTGGCATTGAAAAGAAAAATAAAAATGGCAAAAGCATAAAAAAAGAAACCATGTGCTTTTCAAATTCATAGTAGCCATCACTCATTACAACCAGCAGAGGCAGGAAAAAGAAATAAACCAAAAACAACTTTGTTGTCAGTTTCTTTTGAAGAAAGAAAAGGTAGCCAACAACTATCAAGAAAATTAACCCAAATCTTTTTAGAATAACACTTCCAACCGAATCAGGAAAACTGTATGCAAACACTTTGTCAGCATTTTTGTGACGCAAATATCTAATTTCGAAGTTTGATGTGGATTCAATTTTAAAAACACTCACCAATAAATTTAGCGCCAATTTATCCTTTGTCAATAACATCAACATGTAATTTCTATAAGAACCAAATCGCATTAGACGCAACCAGGCGGCGTCAGAAGCATTTTTTCGATTAAGATCGACTCCAAGTTTGTTAGAAATTTTCATGCCTGTTGGCCAGTATTGAGTCCCCATCAAAGAACTTGAAAGATAGGGTGGCAATTTGGATTGCAATTTTAATTTATTGGTTTTAAAGTAGGCACGCCGCTGATTAAAGTCGTTTGCAGGCCAATCGCCAACATTCATTTCAGACCATCCTATGCCATTGTAATAGCGATTCCACTGGTTTGGCGTACTAAATGAATGTTCATTAAAAACAGAAATTATTATTGAAAATAATAAAACAATATTCGCAAATATACCAAAAACCGAATTTATTCGTATGTTTTTGTGTTGGTTTAATACGTAAATAAATAAAGGTGAAACCAACACCATCTGGATTTTTGCAAGAATCATAAATGCTGCGATTAGCGTAAAGACAAGAGGTTTGTTAACCTGCATCATTCGCAGGTAACCGAAACACAACCAGGGCAATAATACGAGTATCGTGGATTCCTGATAGAGCGATTTTATGAAGAAAGAAAATAACGAGTATGTTGCCAGAACCGCAAGAAGCAAATATCTATTATTTGATGTCTTTGATAGCAAAAAAAATCCGGAAATAAATACGGTAACATTGAAAATGTGTAATGACCCAGCAATTTCTGCTCAACTCATGCCGCTAATGCATACGCTGCGGCGGGCGTTTTCATCCCCAGCGCCTGATGTGGTCGCTGGTTGTTGTAGAAGCTGATCCAGTCACCAATTACCC
>JAJZUW010000001.1:55223-301141 GCA_021845925.1 Pseudomonadota bacterium | reverse complement strand
AGAATCCATCCCTTTCATGCAAGAGTGAACCGGATTTGTGGATTCCGCGACTGCGCGCGGAATGACAGAGTCTTGTGTCTGTGCGTGGAATGATGGAATCTTGTGCCTGCGCGCTGCCTCCATCTGCACCATTCTGCGAGGAACCTCCATCTGCACCATTCTGCGAGGAACCTCCATCTGCGTCATTCTGCGAGGAACCTCCATCTGCGTCATTCTGCGGGGAACCTCCATCTGCGTCATTCTGCGCGAAGCGAAGCGCAGTCGCAGAATCCATCCCTTTCATGCACGAGTGAACCGGATTTGTGGATTCCGCGACTGCGCGCGGAATGACAGAGTCTTGTGTCTGCGCGCGGAATGACAGAGTCTTGTGTCTGTGCGTGGAATGACGGAGCCTTGTACCTGCGCGTGGCAAGGTCCTGTCATTTGTGTGTTTTCCGCTATAATTGCCAGATTGGTTTCCAGCGATCTTTCACGATGCGTCATTTCTGGCTGCTGTTTTCACAAAGTGTCACCATTGCATTGGGTGTGTTGCTGGTGCTGACCCTGTTTCGTCCGGACTGGCGCCCCTGGACAGCAAAACCGGCTGTCATTCGCCAGGCGGGGCCATGCAACTGTCCGGCCATTGCGACCGACTCCTATCGTGTGGCCGCATCCCGTGCCATTCCGTCGGTGGTGAATGTTTTCTCCAGTAAAAGCTTGCGTGTTGCCAGCCCCCCTGCCGACAATTCATTTTTTCGCCGCTTTTTTGGTCGCGGCAGCACGCCTCCACAGATCCGCCGCACCAACAACCTGGGGTCGGGTGTCATTGTCAGCGCGGACGGCTACATCCTGACCAATCACCATGTGGTGGCGGCCGCCGACAAGATCCAGGTTGCGCTGTACGATGGCCGCACGTTGGTTGCCCATGTCGTTGGCAGCGATCCCGATACCGATCTGGCTGTTCTCAAAATCGATGCCAGTCACTTGCCGGCCATCGTGTTTGCCTCGTCCGACAAGGCCAGCATCGGTGATGTCGTTCTGGCAATCGGTGATCCTTTCGGTGTTGGACAGACCGTCACCATGGGCATTATCAGCGCACTGCGGCGCTCGCATCTGGGCATCAACACCTTCGAAGATTTCATTCAGACAGACGCACCGATCAATCCGGGCAATTCGGGCGGACCACTGGTCAATACCAGCGGTGAACTGGTAGGCATCAACAGCGCGATATACTCGCGCAGCGGAGGTTCGCAGGGAATTGGCTTTGCCATTCCATCCGATCTGGCCATGGAAGTAATGCAGCAGATCATCCAGCACGGCACGGTCATTCGCGGCTGGATTGGTGTCGAGGTACAGAACCTGCCGTCCCAGATGCAGCAAAAATGGCAAATTCCGGCGACTGGCGGTGCACTGGTGGCCGGGGTGCTGCGCCGTGGCCCGGCTGATCTCGCCAGCATTCAGCCCGGCGATGTCATTCTGCGCATCAATGACGCACCAGTGGAGGGCTCGGCAGAAATGCTGAACGACATCGCAGCCATTTCGCCGGGCAGCAGGATAAAACTTCAGCTCTGGCGATCCGGCAAACTCTATGTGTCGGAAGTGACTGTCGCCCGTCGCCCGGAGCTGAAAAAATGAATTCCGGACGGCGGGGACGACATTACAGATAGTTGCGCCAGTCCTGATCCTCGTCATCAAACAGACGGTTGGCTTCCAGCGGCCCCCAGGTTCCGGCAGCGTATGTGTGAATGAAATCCCGCTCGACCGCCCAGCTCTTGACGATCGGATCCACCACTCGCCAGGCCCATTCCACTTCGTCGAACCGGATGAACAGGGTACGGTCGCCGTGGACCACATCGAGCAGCAAGGTCTCGTATGCATCCAGTGGCATTTCATCTTCACGACGATAACTGGCGTTCAACGAAATGACCCGGGTGTTCATCTCCAGTCCGGGTTGCTTGACGTGCACTTCCATGCGCATGCAGTCTTCCGGCTGGATGGACAGGATGATCCAGTTGGGCGACACCACTTCCAGCGGCGTGGATCGAAACAGTTGCTGCGGCGGATGCCGCAACCGGATCGCCACCATCGATTTGGCTTCCTTGAGCCGTTTGCCTGTGCGCAGATAGAATGGCACACCGCGCCAGCGCCAGTTGTCGATGTAGAACTTTGCAGCGACGAATGTTTCCGTTATCGACTTGGGTTCAACGCCCGGTTCGGCCTGGTAGCCCGGCACGCTCATACCGTCGATGCTGCCAGCAGCATATTGGGCACGGAATGAGTGGGCATTCACCGAACGCATGCTGATCGGACGCACCGAACGCAGCACTTTCACCTTCTCATCCCGCAACGCATCGGCATCGAACACAGGCGGTGGCTCCATGGCCACAACGGTCAACAGCTGCATCAGGTGATTCTGCAGCATGTCGCGCAAGGCGCCCGCCTTGTCATAGTAATCGGCGCGATTTTCAATGCCCATGGTTTCGGCAGCCGTGATCTGGATATGATCAATGAAGTTACGGTTCCAGAGGGGCTCGATCAGGGTATTGGCAAACCGGAACACCAGGAGGTTCTGCACGGTATCCTTGCCAAGGTAATGATCGATGCGAAAAATCTGTTGTTCGTCAAAATGTTCGTGCAGCAGACGGTTCAATGCCTGCGCAGACTCGATGTCTTCCCCGAACGGCTTTTCAACCACAACCCGGTGCAGACCGCGTGGCCGGGACAAGCCCGATTTGTCCAGATTTTTGATCACGCTGGGAAAGTCTGTCGGTTTGATCGACAGGTAGAAGATCACATTCGAACACACGCCGCTGCGTGGCCGCGACAATTCGGCGCCCAGTCGCTGGTACATGTCGAGTTCATGCAACTCACCACGCAGATAACTGAATCTGGCTGCAAACCGTTCGCAAACGGTTTCGTTGAATCGATCCTGCAATTTTTCGCGCAACAGGGAACGCATGTGATCTTTCCAGCCATCGTCATCCCATTCGCGCCGACCGATGGCAATGAACTGCATGCCATCCGGCAAACGCTCCGCCTCTTCCAGACGGCACAGGGCCGGAATCAGTTTCTTGCTGGCCAGATTGCCTGTTGCGCCAAAAATGACAAAGCTGCAGGGGAATTCGGTCAACTGGTCATTCATGGCCACCCCCCTGCACGGCATGACCGCCAAAACCTTTGCGCATCATGGCCAGCAGTTTATCGGTGTATTCATTGTGCCCCTGGCTGGCAAACCGCATCATGAGCGAAAGCGTCATCACCGGGGTTGGCACCCCCTGTTCAACCGATTCAAGCACAGTCCAGCGCCCTTCGCCAGAGTCGGCCACGACCGGTTTGATATCGTCCAGTTGCTGATCGGCCTTCAGAAATTCGGCTGTCAGATCCAGCAGCCAGGAGCGCACCACGCTGCCATGCCGCCACATTTCGGAGATGGCGGCCAGATCGAGATCAAACTCGGTGCGCGACCGCATCAGGGCCAGCCCTTCCGCCAGGGCCTGCATCATGCCGTATTCGATTCCGTTGTGCACCATCTTGACGTAATGACCGCTGCCAACCGGGCCACAATGCAACCAGCCAGTATCCGGCCCCGGCGCGAGGATGCGGGCAAAAGGCGCCACCCGTGCAACAGCAGCCTCATCGCCCCCCAGCATCAGTGCATAACCATTTTGCAGACCCCAGACCCCGCCCGACACGCCGGCATCGACGAAGGCAATTCCCTTGTCCGCAAAACCAGCAGCGTGAGACTGACTGTCCTTGAACCAGGCATTGGCGCCATCCACCACCACATCGCCCGGCGACAGCAAATCCTGCAATGTTGCCATGACACTGGTAGTGGCCTCGCCGGCAGGCAACATCAGCCACACGACCCTCGGAGAAGCCAGATGTTCAACCAGCTGCCGGATGTCGGCAAAAGCGGTTATCCCCGGCTGGTCGGCAGCCAGTTGATCAGCAACCTGCATGCTCCGGTTCCAGACTGCCACAGCAGCACCTCCGCGCGCCAGCCGACGTGCCATATTTGCGCCCATTCTGCCCAGACCGAACAATCCTATCTGCATCTTTGTCTCCTGTTGTCATGATTGTCAAAACCAGTCGTCGTTTTCTTAATGTTCCACAATTACATAACAAATGCAATCGGTTTGCCGTCAGAACGCAAAAAAGCCCGTGCATCTCTGCAACGGGCTTTTCGCAAACTGTCCGGACACCGGATTCTGGCTGTCGTCAGGCTTTCGGCGGGGTGGAATCGGCAAAAGCAGGACGCTCGTTGAGCCGTTGCATCAACCCTGCCAGATTGGGATAACTGTCTCGCCAGGCAATCGACGGAAAACGCAAATCGAGGTAACCCAGCGCACAGCCCAGCGCAATATCGGCCAGGGTATAAGCATCCGCAACGCACCAGACGCGATCAGCCAGATCACGCGATGCCGTTGCCAGCCCACGCTCGATCTTGAGTTGCTGCCGGGCGATCCAGTCAGGGCTTTGCTGCGCTTCCGGACGCTTGCGCTCCAGAAAAATGGTCGCGGCGGCATCGCAGATACCATCAGCCAGAGCCTCCCAGCGTCGGGCAGCGATCCGACCGCGCGCATCTTTCGGCAACACATTATGCACCGGCGAGGCATGATCCAGGTATTCCGCAATCACCCGCGAGTCATACACGGCAGTGCCGTCATCCAGCACCAGAACCGGGATTTTTCCCAATGGGTTGTAGTCGGGGACATGGGTGTCTTCATTCCACGGAATATCGACCTGCAAATCGCATTCGATGTGTTTTTCGGCCAGGACGATCCTGACTTTCCGGGCATAAGGACTGGTCAGCGAGGCGATCAGTTTCATTTGTTTTCCATTGAACTGGTTTGAGTTTGAATATATTGCTTGAGTCTGCCGGCATCGGCCGGCATGACTTCGAAACGTTGTGGCAAAGCTTCCAGACCGGCCAGAGCCGCCGGTCGGTCGCTGGCACGTCCAAGGGCTTCGTGGATGGTATCATCGAACTTGGCTGGCTGGGCAGTCTCGAGCACGATCATCGGGATACCGGGTTCCGTGTAGGCCAGACCGACGGCCAGACCATCTGCCGTATGAGGATCGATGACAGTAGCGTATTTGTCCCAGGTTGCCCGGATGGTGGCAACGCGTCCGGCGTGTGTGTTTGAACCGGATACCAGACCATAATCGGCGACACGATCGAACACGCCGTTTTCACGCAGGTCAACGGCCTGTCCAAGCTCCACCTGCCGCCAGAAGCGTGACAGGCTGGCGCTGTCACGTTCCAGCAGATCGGCGACAAACCGCTCGAAATTGGACGCCTTCGAAATGTCCATCGATGGACTGCTGGTATGCAATGTTTGCGCCGATGGCCGCGGCCGGTAGATTCCGGTGCTGAAAAACTCGTCCAGCACGTCATTCTCATTGGTTGCCACCACCAACCGATGAATCGGCAATCCCATCATGCGCGCGATGTGTCCGGCACAGACATTGCCGAAATTGCCCGATGGCACGGAAAAGCTGACTTTTTCATCATTGCTGCGGGTCGCTGCAAAATACCCCTTGAAATAATACACAACCTGGGCCGCAATCCGTCCCCAGTTGATCGAATTCACCGCGCCAATATGATACCGTTGCTTGAATCCGAGATCGTTGGATATCGCTTTCACCATATCCTGACAATCATCGAACACGCCCTCAACCGCCAGATTGAAGATATTGGCATCCTGCAGGGAAAACATCTGTGCGGTCTGGAACCGACTCATCTTTCCCAGCGGCGAAAGCATGAACACACGAATTCCGCGCTTGCCTCGCATGGCATACTCGGCTGCCGATCCGGTATCACCAGATGTGGCGCCGACAATATTCAGCTCGGCATGCTGTTTTGCCAGCGCATATTCAAACAGGTTGCCCAGCAGCTGCATCGCCATGTCCTTGAAGGCAAGCGTCGGACCATTGGACAACGCCAGCAGGAACAGATCGGGAGCCAGCCTGTGCAAGGGCGTGATGTCCTCTGCCGAATCGCCGTCTCTCGCATAGGCAAATGTGGATGCAGTGTAGGTGCGGTCGATCAGCGCGCGCAGATCGTCTGGCGGAATGTCATCGGCAAACCGTGAAAGCACGGCAAAGGCGAGTTCCCGGTAATTCATGCCGCGCATGGCATCCAGGTCGCTCTTGCTGAATTGCGGATAGCTCTCCGGCAGATACAACCCACCGTCCGGCGCCAGCCCGCCGAGCAGGATCTGGCTGAAATTTTGCGATGGCGATCCGCCGCGCGTACTGATGTATTGCATGACCATGGTTTCTGCTTCCGTTTTCAATATGACCGGACTGGGCCGGCAGCCGGGTGACAAAGAGCCGGCTGCCAGATCAGCCAGCCAGATGTTCCACGCGAATCCGCATCACCCCTGCAGCAATGGCCGGCAATGATTCAATGCGGGACAGCGCATGATTGATCTGCTTTTCTGCGCACTGGTGGGTCAGCATGACAATATCCACCTTGCCATCCGCCTGCCCGGGCTCCTGCTGCACCATCGATTCGATCGAAATGCCGGCATCGGCCAGTATCCGGGTCACTTCGGCCAGCACACCGGCTTCGTCACGCGCCCGCATGCGCAGATAATAGCTCGTGCGCACCTCGCCCATCGGCAGAATCGGATCTTGTGCCAGATTTTCCGGCTGGAATGCCAGATGCGGGACCCGGCTGTGCGGATCAGAGGTCAGCATGCGGGTGACATCGACCAGATCGGCGACAACGGACGAAGCCGTGGGTTCGGCACCAGCGCCTGCACCGTAATACAAGGTGACGCCAACGGCATCGCCCTTGACCAGAATGGCATTCATTGAACCATCCACGTTCGCTATCAGTCTTCTGGCCGGAATCAGCGCCGGATGAACCCTCAGTTCAATGCCGGATGGCGTACGACGTGTGATACCCAGCAGCTTGATGCGATAGCCGAGCTGTCCAGCGTAGCGGACATCTTCGCCGGTCAGGTGGGTGATGCCTTCAATGTGGGCAGCCGGAAACTGCATCGGAATGCCAAAGGCAATGGCCGACATGATGGTCAGCTTGTGGGCTGCATCGACACCTTCCACGTCAAATGTCGGATCCGCCTCGGCATAGCCAAGCTCCTGGGCCAGCTTGAGGGCGTCGGCAAAATCCTGTCCCTTGTCGCGCATCTGGGTCAGGATGAAATTGGTTGTTCCGTTGATAATGCCGGCAATCCATTCAATGCGGTTGGCAGTCAGCCCCTCGCGAATCGCCTTGATGATGGGAATACCGCCACCGACGGCAGCCTCAAAGGCCACCATGACGCCCTGTTTTTGCGCTGCCGCAAAAATGGCCGTGCCATGATTGGCGATCAGCGCCTTGTTGGCAGTGACCACATGCTTGCCACTGGCAATGGCAGCCAGAATGAGTTCGAGTGCCGGATGTTCTCCCCCCATGGCTTCGACGACGATGTCAATCGTCGGGTCATTCACCACTTCATGCGGATCTGTTGTCAGGGTCAGATCATCTCCGGCATGTACCCCCGCCTTTTGCAGATCGCGTACGGCAGCCCGTGTGGCGCAAATTTCGCGTCCGGCACGGCGGGCAATTTCCGCCGCATTTCGTCGCAACACAGTAAGCGTACCGCCCCCTACTGTTCCCAGACCCAACAATCCAACCCGGATCGGTTTCATGGCATGTTTCATTATGTTTGTCACTTCCCTGGCACAACGCGATCAGTGGCGTGCATTTTACGATATCGTTCGAGAAAACGCGCGAGCCGGGAGATGGCTTCGCGCAATTCATCTTCATGCGGCAATATTACCACGCGGAAATGGTCAGGCCGCGGCCAGTTGAATCCGGTGCCCTGCACCAGCAGGACCCGTTCTTCTTCCAGCAACTGCAGAATGAACTGCTGGTCGTCTTCAATCGGGTACATGTCCGGATCCAGCCGCGGGAACATGTACAGCGCCGCCTTGGGTTTGACGCAGCTGACACCGGGGATTGCCGTCAACAACTCCCACGCCAGATTGCGCTGACGGTCAAGCCGGCCTCCGGGTGCCACCAGATCCGCAATGCTCTGGTATCCGCCCAACGCAGTCTGAATGGCATACTGACCCGGCACATTGGCACACAGGCGCATCGATGCCAACATGTTGAGTCCTTCGATATAATCGGTCGCATGGCGCTTGTCGCCGGAGATCGCGAGCCAGCCAGCCCGGTAACCACAGGCCCGGTAATTCTTCGACAGTCCGTTCATGGTGATGCACAGCACATCGTTCGACAATGAGGCAATGGAGGTGTGCACCCGTCCGTCATACACCACCTTGTCATAGATTTCATCGGCGAACACCACCAGCTGGTGCTCCCGTGCCAGCGCAAGAATGCCAAGCAGGATATCATCGCCATACAGGGCACCGGTGGGGTTGTTCGGATTGATCACCACAATGGCGCGCGTCCTGTCGGTGATTCTGGCGCGCATATCGGCCAGATCCGGCATCCACTCGGCATTTTCGTCACACAGGTAATGACGCGCCACGCCGCCGGCCAATGTCACGGCTGCCGTCCACAACGGGTAATCCGGAGCCGGTACCAGAACCTCGTCGCCCGGATCCAGCAATGCCTGGGTAGCCATCACGATCAGTTCGGAAACGCCATTGCCAATGATGATGTCTTCAATCTGCACACCCTGGATCTGCTTGCTCTGGGTATAGTGCATGATGGCCTTGCGGGCGGCGAACAGCCCGCGCGAATCGCTGTAACCGGACGCATTCGGCAGATTGACAATCACATCCTGGACAATTTCTTCCGGAGCGGCGAAACCAAACGGCGCCGGATTGCCGATATTGAGCTTGATGATGCGCTGGCCTTCGTCTTCCATCTGACGCGCGCGCGCCAGCACCGGTCCCCGGATGTCATAACAGACATTTGCCAGCTTGTCGGATTTCTTGACAGGACGCATCCGTGCCCCTTTCCCTTTATTCCATGTGCGCAGGCAAGCCGGCCCGCTGATCTGCCCGATCCTGATCAGCTGCATACCCGCAAAGGGTATAATCTTACTCGACTCGGCACATTCGCTGCAATTGGAGAGCGTCTTGAAATTTCACCTGAACCAGGCCGAAGGATTGAACCTGTTCACAGCCTTCGGTGACAACCATCTTTTTATCAACCAGCAACGCTACGACCAGCCCGGGCTTCTGGTCGGTCCGGACAGTATCGATCCAGACTGGAGCGACGGCCAGTTCGACGCATTGTCCAGCCGGCATTTCGAGGTCATGCTTGCTCTCGCCCCCGAAATTGCGCTTCTTGGCACCGGCGACCGCCAGCGCTTTCCTCACCCTTCGCTGATCGCGCCATTGATCAACGCTGGTATCGGCATTGAAATCATGGATACCCGCGCTGCTTGTCGCACCTACAACATCCTGGTCAGCGAAGGCCGCAAGGTCGTGATTGCCCTGCTCATGCACGGGCAGCAGCCACAGCGATGAACAGCTCAACCCAGCAGTGAATTGCGGTCCAGCCCCTGCTTGAGCAACTGTTTGCGCAACAGCTGCAATGCTTCGGTCTGGATCTGGCGCACCCGCTCGCGACTGATGCCCAGTTCCGCCGCCAGTGCCTCCAGGGTGGCGATGTCATGGTCGTTAAAACCAAACCGGCGCTCGATGACCCAGCGTTGCCGTTCGCTGAGCGCGGCCAGCCAGCCACGCACCACCTGCTTGCGTTCCCGCTGCTCCAGGTCATCATGCGGCTGGCTGCCATGCTCGTCTTCCAGCATGTCGCCCAGGGTCAGCTCCGCATCGCTGTCCAGCGGGGCGTCGAGCGAAAGCGCCCGGTCATTGAGTCGCAACATCTGGCGGACATCATCGACCGACATGTCAACCAGTGCTGCAATCTGGGCTTCGCCAGATTCCGACTCGCCTTCCAGCATCAGGTGTTTGCGGGCACGCAGAATGACATTGATGGTTTTGACGATATGCACCGGCAATCGCACGGTGCGCGACTGTTCCATCAACGCGCGTTCAATGTACTGGCGGATCCACCAGGTGGCATAGGTCGAGAAGCGGAATCCCCGTTCAGGTTCAAACTTGTCCAGCGCATGCATCAGACCGAGATTGCCCTCTTCGATCAGGTCAAGCAGGGGAAGTCCACGGTAACAGTAATGTTTGGCAATATTGACAACCAGCCTCAGATTGCTGGATATCATTTTTTGACGGGCTTCAAAATCACCCTGGGTCACCCTTTCGGCCAGCCGCCGTTCGTCGCCGGCCGACAACAGAGATGTGATGCCGATTTCTCGCAGATACAACCGGGTAACATCCAGCTGGAGATCATCGATGAATACTTCGGCCAGGACCTGTTCGCCAGGCTGTACAGATTCTTCTTCCGTCGCCCCATCGGGCGGACCCACATCTTCCTCGTACAGGTCATCCGGGTTATTCATGATTTTCCGATAGTTTGGCTTGTCATCGTTCGCGACATTTTCAATACGCCGTTACCCCGCCGGCCCGGTCCGGCAGCCCTGACAGAGATGTTCAGCGTGCTGGCAGATACTGAAGCGGATCTACCGGTTTCCCCATCACCCGCACTTCGAACAGCAATTCGGTCCGATCTGCGTCGGTATCACCCATTTCGGCAATTTTCTGTCCCTGAGCCACGGTCTCGCCCTCCTTGACCAGCAAAGTGCGATTGTGTGCGTAGACGGTTGAAAAATCACCCTTGTGCTTGATGATAAGCATCTTGCCATAACCATGCAATCCGGAACCACTGTAAACGACCCGGCCACTGCCTGCTGCCAGCACAGGATCTCCGGCCTTGCCACCGATCACCAGCCCCTTGCCTTCCAGGCCAGTATCGGTGAATCCGGACAGCACGGGACCGCTGGCCGGCCAATTCCAGTCCCCTTTTGCTGCTGGCGCGGGCTGGGCTGAAGATGCTGCCATCTGGGCTGTGCCGGCAGCGGCAGCAATCTGGGCGGGAGCAGTGCCTGTCGAACCGGCCGCGGGCGTCGAACCGCCAGGTGCCGGTTGCGGCGGGAGAGAATTCAGGCGCAAAGGCATGGCCACGACACCATTACCGGCATCAGCCGGTGCGCCGGGGCTGGCGGCAATTGATGTTGCGCTGCCGGGCGCCGTCAGACGGAGCGTCTGGCCAACCTGGATATGGTTGATGTCGGTCAGGTTATTCCACGCCGCCAGCTGCCGGTAATCCAGCCCTGACTGCATGGCAATGCTGATCAGCGTGTCACCTTTCTGCACGACGTGCACGGCACCCTGTGCAGGCGGATTCCCCACCGTTGCCGGCGTGGATTTTACCGATGCCCGCGACGGCGCGGAACTGGACAGATCGGTTACCGGCGCCTGGCTGGTACTGGTACTGGTGCAGGCTGCCAACACAGAACAGACAACAAGAAAACTGGTCAGTCGAATCGGATTCATCAGGCTACTCCTGGCAACATCGGCACAAAGTGCACCATTTCGAGCAAGGTTTCTCGATACTGATCCTGCTCACGTTCGATCAGAACCATGGTCTGGTTCTCGCCGGCGCCACGGGGCATGACCAACCGGCCTCCATCTGCCAGCTGCGCCAGCAGGGCGGCCGGAGCTGCCGCTGCTGCGGCAGCCAGGACGATACCATCAAATGGCGCCAGTTCGGGCAATCCCAGATGACCATCGCCATGCTTCAGCTTCACATTGGGTAACCGCAGCTCACGGATAAGCTTTCTGGCCGGTCCAAGCAAGGTGCTAATGCGCTCAATGGAATAGACCTCCTTCGCCAGCCGTGACAGTACTGCGGCCTGATACCCACAACCGCCGCCCACCTCCAGCACCCGCTGCATCTCGCGGCCATTGCGCAGCACTTCCAGCATGCGGGCAACACTGAACGGGTGCGAAATGGTCTGCCCCATGCCAATCGGCAGGGCTGTGTCTTCATAGGCACGAATCGACAGCGCCTCGCTGACAAACAGGTGGCGAGGCACCCATTCCATGGCAGCCAGCACCGATTCATCCCGGATCCCGCGCTCGCGCAGGCGTTCCACCATGCGTGCGCGCGTGCGATCGGATGTCATCCCGATACCACTATGTCGGTACAGACTCATCGGGCCAACCACTCCCCGACACTCTCCATCTGGGCGTAATGGGTCAGATCAAGCTGCAACGGTGTCACAGAAACGCAATGGCGCGACACCGCATGGAAATCGGTTCCTTCTCCGGCATCCTGAGCCGGTCCGGCTGCGCCAACCCAGTATACTGTCTGTCCACGCGGATTGGTGGTGCGAATCACCGGTTCGGCCTTGTGGCGTCGTCCAAGCCGGGTTCGGCACATGCCGGTCAGATTGTCGTATTCAACATCCGGAACGTTGACGTTCAGCAGAACCGGTTCAGGCAACGGATGCGCCACCATGCGACGGACCAGGTCTGCTGCCACCTGCGCAGCAGTCTCGTAATGCTCGCCACTACCGGTCACCAGTGAAATGGCAATCGACGGAACGCCAAGCAGGAAGCCTTCCGTGGCTGCCGCAACGGTCCCCGAATACACGGTATCGTCGCCCATGTTGGCGCCATGATTGATGCCGGACACCACCATGTCAGGCAAGGTATCCAGCATGCCGGTAACGGCCAGATGCACGCAGTCGGTTGGCGTGCCATTGACATAATAAAATCCGTTGGCCGCCTGTCGCATCATCAGCGGGCGATCCAGCGTCAGTGAATTGCTGGCACCGCTGCGGTCGCGTTCCGGCGCAACGACCACGATCTCGGCCAGTGGTGACAATGCTGCCGCCAGATGAGCCAGGCCAGGCGCGAAATAGCCGTCGTCGTTACTCAACAATATGCGCATGTGCTGCCAAGCATCCCGTTCTGACCTGTCATATTCCGCCTGACGAAAATCCGCCAGCGCCAGTGGCGCTATTCTACACGAATTCCGGGCACTGGCACCCAGTGTGAAATGGATCCATCAGACAAACAATCTGTTCTGGGCCGGTGTCTGACTGCGGGCACTGGTGGCCTGCAATTCTGACAGCAGCACCAGCATCCGGTCACGCAACTGACGGAAATGCTGACTGGCGATATTGGCTTCGCGACGTTGCCCCTGATTGACCAGATGAACCAGTTCCCTGCCATAACGGTGAATATCGTCATGCAACTCATCGATCTGACGCAGAACCTCCAGATGCCCGTAACGCTGGTGGCCCAACGTACGCAACCAGTTACCAAACCGGCAGTGTGAAGACGAATACTGCACACTATCCTGGTGGCCGTGTTCCACACCTTCCACAATACGAAGAATGTGATTCACCCATTCTATGTGATCGTGTCGCGCCACCAGCAACGGGAAATCAGTCATTTCCCACTGTTCGAACTGCCAGAGCGACCAGGTTGGGTTTTCGCGGTTCTGCGCCACCCACAATGGCACCATTTCTGCCGGCATCGGTCTTGCGATGCCATAACCCTGGGCCAGATCGCAACCCATGCGGATCAGGACATAACCGTGCTCGATACTCTCCACGCCTTCAGCAATCACCTCTCGGTGAAACACGCGCGACAGCGACACAATTGCCTCGACCAGAGCCAGATCATTGGCATCATTCAGCATGTCGCGAACAAATGCCTGGTCGATTTTCAGCATGTCTACCGGCAAATGCTTCAAAAAATTGAGCGATGAGTAACCGGTTCCGAAATCGTCAATCGAGAACCGGACTCCGGAACCCCGCAGATCACGCATGACCCGTGCGACCTGGTCAAAATCTTCAATCGACTCGGTTTCCAGAATTTCAAACTCGATGCACTCCGGCGAGACAGCCTCATGGCGGGACAACAACTCCCGCACCCGCTGAACAAAATTGGGCTGCATCAGCTGACGCCCGCTCAGATTGATACTGACCTTGAACCAGCCTGCCCCTTCGGCATGCCAGGCAGCAATCTGACGCAGGACTTCTTCGATCACCCACTCGCCGATTTCAACAATCAGGCTGGTATGCTCGATCTGGGGGAGAAAATGCCCTGGCGCCAGCAGACCCCGTTCGGGATGCTGCCAGCGGATCAGGGCCTCAAGACCGACCACGTCGCCGGTGCGCATGTTGATTTTGGGCTGGTAGTGCAACCGCAGCTCATGTTGCTGCAAGGCATTCTGGATCCGCTCGATCTGCTGATGGCGCGTTTTGATTTCGGCGTCTTCGGCCACATTGAAAAAATGCAGGCAATTGCGGCCAGACTGCTTGGCGATGTACATGGCCTGGTCCGCCTGCCGCAGCAGAATATCCGCATCGCTGATTTCTTCGGCCCCTTGCACCACGACGCCAACACTGGCGGAAATCTCGAAAACCTGCCGCCCCACCTGAATTGGCCTGGCCAGACTTTCCAGCAAACGGTCGAGTATCTGGCGCACTTCGAAATCGTTCTGGATCCCGTTGAGGATCAGAATGAATTCATCACCACCGATCCGGGCAACCGTGTCATCCGCGCGCAAGGCCATTTCAATGCGCCGAGCCACTTCCATCAGAATGTTGTCGCCAAGTTCATGGCCGTATCGGTCATTGATGGGCTTGAAATGATCCAGATCGAGAAATCCAACAGCCATTTTGCGGCCACTGCGTCGAACGCCGGCAATGGCCTGGTGCATGCGATCGGCCAGCAGCACCCGGTTGGGCAGACCGGTCAGGACATCGTGACCCGCCAGCCAGTGGGCGTGCTGCTCAAGTCGCGAACGTTCGGTATTGTCATGAAAAACCAGCACACATCCGATGACTTCGCCCGATGGCGCCAGAATGGGCGATGCCGATTCCTCGATGACAAATTCCACGCCACTTTTGGCAATCAGGATGGCCTGGCGATTTTGTCCGGTCAATCCGCGCTGCTCGAACACCGTGTCCAACAGGTTGGCGACACGCAGGCGCGTCACTTCATCAACCAGCTCGAACACGTCATCGAGATGTTTGCCGCGCGCTTCGCCAAGCGACCAGCCAGTCAGCATTTCGGCCGTCCGGTTGAGAAAGGTCACCTTGCTGTCAGAGTCCGTGGTAATCACGCCATCGCCAATGCTCGACAAAGTCACTTCGGCCCGTTCCTTTTCCAGTTCGAGCTGTTGCAGCAGATGTTCGCTTTGCTTGCGTTCGCGCTCGATTTCGCGCATCAGTTGCAGCAGGGAATCGGCCATGCGTCCCATTTCATCCGGCGAACGAATAGCCCGCTTCAGCATGCCAGACACCTGGTCGTCAACCTGGCGGATTTCGTTGAATCTCTGGGTGGCCTGACGCTCAAGCCGCAACAGTCCGGCCAGATAACTGATCCAGCGGCCAAGATACAGCCAGGCAAAGATGGAAAACAGCAAGGTCGCAAACAGGCTTTGCAGAAATACCGGTCGGAACGGCAACTCGTGCGGCACGACATCCAGCAGGATGCGGGGTGAAGCCTGGTCGTGCGGATCCCAGGGCAGGACCAGCCTGCGCGCATCACCGGCCACCGGCTGCTCCGGCTGATTCACGGGCCAGCGAACATGCATCTGCACATCCGGATAACCAGCCCGGATGAAATCGGAGACACTGAGTGGCACATACAGCAGCAGCCAGCGGGCGGGCTGATCAGGCTTGCCGGCAAGCCGACGCCGGTAAACCCGGTAAACGGTGGACTGTCCGTCCTGCCCTGCTGCCCAGCGCGCATCCGGCTGGTACGTGCGCAAAGCATCCGGCACGCGTCCGAGATGCATCAACTCCCGACCCTGGCCATTGGTCACCCGCATCAGGACAAACGGACGGATCATTTCGCTGTCGGACCACCCAGACCAGTCAGCGGCGGCTCCAGAACCGGTCATGGCCACAAGCTTCTGCAACCGGTTGGCTTCAGCCCGCCAGCCTGCATTCAGGCGGTCAATCTGGTCACGGCAATCGCGAGCGATGCTGTCGCGATGCAACACTTCGGTTTGCGTCCTGGTCTGCTGCCACGCCAGTACAGCAACGAGTCCAACCACCAGAATACCGGCGCACCAGACCACCAACGCCCGAAACAGGAATCGGGCCAATATGCTATTCGAAAAACGCATTGCAACTTTCATGTCCGGCCATGCTGCCGGTCCGGACGGCACCGACCGGCTTCTGCCAGATGCTGCTGATCATGATGCAACGCCCTGCCGGGTTGTTCATCAGCCTGCTCCCGCATTCAATCAGACACATCTCAGCCTATCCACAACATGGCACTTTTTGATGAACGAACATCATATCACCCGAATGTTGCATTGCTGCAATAGGAATGACGATTTGCGACAGGGTTGACCAGAGCGGCAAAAACGGCTACTCATTGGCCACGCCATGTGGCACGTGTCCCGTCGCCACATGCCGGCTGGCCGAATCACAGTGCACTTTCTGATCATCGAAGAATATATCCGCGCCGAAGGCCCGCAAAAACTCGCCCTTATCCAGTCCGCCCAGAAAAAACGCCTCATCTATGCGGATATTCCAGGCTCGCAATGTGCGAATCACCCGCTCATGGGCCGGTGCAGAACGGGCAGTCACCAGTGCGGTCCTGATTGGCGAACTTCCCTCCGGGAAACTCGACTGAATCCGGTGCAGCGCGGCCAGAAAATTCTTGAACGGCCCACCCGACATCGGTTGCCTGGCCGCGGCTTCTTCATTCTGCTCGAACGCATCCAGACCGGATTGACGGTAAATCCGTTCGGAATCGTCAGCAAACAGGACTGCGTCTCCGTCGAAAGCGATTCTGAGCTGTGACGTCGCACCGCCTGCGCCGGTCGGCGAATGCAGAATGGTCGCCGCTGCATGATTTGCCAGCAGGGCATTCCTGACATCCTCCGGGTTGGCGGATAAAAACAGGTGGGCACCAAATGCAGCCACATAACGATCCGTGCTTTCGCCACGGGTAAACGCGGCCCGGACAATATCCAGGCCATAATGCCGGATTGAATTGAACACTCGCAGCCCGGTATCCGCGCTATTGCGTGATAACAGGATCACTTCGACCAGCGGTTCTGCATCCTCTTGCCGGTTCAGGGCAAGCAGTTTTTGTACCAGAGGAAACGCCACGCCTGGCGGCAAAATCTGCTCTTCATGTTCGACCTGGTAGCGGTGATATGCTTCCACGCCTTCTTCTTCAAAAATATGGTGACTTGCATCCAGATCGAACAGGGCTCGCGACGATATGGCGATGACCAGCTTTCCATCAAAATTCACGGGCATTTGTATTCTCCATCAGATCCGCTTTTCCGTCACCGGCAATCCGCCCGTCAGACCACGCCCATCCGGGTTGCCATCAAATCGTGCGCTCACTTCATCATACGCCTTGGCATCGTAGTCCCGCCCACGACCTGCGTTGCATTCCCCGTGATCATCACGATTTGATCAGCAACGCGATCCGTGGAGGATTGAATCAGCGCTTCCTTAACCAACGACCAGCGGAATGCACAGCTGATAGCCATAACCACGAATGGAACGAATGGGACGACGCTCCGTGCCAATGTCGACCAGTTTTTTGCGCAAACGCACAATCTGCACTTCCAGCGCTCCCTTGCCAGCGGTGGCAGCTTCATCTTCACGACCGTTAAGCCCCAGCAGTTGCGCGTAGCTGACCTGATGGCTATACGCACGGGCAAATATGCTCAGCAGCCCGATTTCCGCGCCGGACAACTCGACAGCCCCGTTCGGTCCATGCAAGGTGTGCGTTTTCATGTCCAGACGCAATTCGTCTGCTGCTGGCGGCCGGACAATCCGGCGCGACAAGGCGCTGACGGCTGCCAGCAATTCATCCATCGAGGTCGGCTTGGTCAGATAAATGTCGGCGCCACTGCCATAGCCGTCCAGCCGATCCTGCAGGCTGGATCTGGCTGTCACCATGATGATGCAGACTTCCGGCTGCGAAGATCGGATGCGGCGAGCCAGGCTAAGCCCGTCTTCACCGGGCAGGTTCAGATCGAGCACCAGCAGGTCAAAATGCTGGTGGGCCATTCCACCGTCCAGTGCAGCAGCACTGTCCACTCCCTGCACGCTGTGACCGGCATTGCGCAATGCAGTCAAGGTCACTTCGCGCAAGGCTTCATGGTCTTCCACAACCAGAATATTCAAGCGGGTATCCACAGTTCAAATCTCACTTCATGTTCAAGCGGTCTGTATTGCACCGAGCCACCCAGCAATTCTGCCAGATTTCGCACCAGATACAGGCCAAGACCTGAGCCGGTCAGGTTGTGCGCACCGGGGCTGCGATAATACTTGGAAAAAACCTGTTTCTCGTCTGGCCAGCCTGCTGCACCTGGCTGGTTGCTAATGGCCAGCACGATATTGTTCACGGACCCGGCCACCAGACCGGCTTCCACACGAATCTGGCTGCCCGCGCTGGCGTATTTGAATGCATTATCCAGCAAATTCATGAACATGATCCGGTACAACAATGGATCGACATTCACCGGCGAGGGCAATGCAAGCGCCAGTTGAAGCCGGTCTTTTCCTTCCAGTGATGCGCACCATTCCTCAATGCGCGCATCCAGCTGGCAATGTTGCAGCACGGGTGTAAATCGCCGCTGTTCCAGCTGGTTCATCTGCAGGCAACGATTCACAATGGCTTCCAGATCCAGCATCGCCTGATTGGCGTGTCTGCGCACGCTGTCCGGCACCTGATCGAAACCAAGCGCCAGCCGGATAACGGACATAGGCGTTTTGATTTCGTGATTCAGCATGTCCAGCAACCGCTCCTGTTCCTGGTTGCGGCTGCGCTCGATGGCCAGCTTTTGCTGCGCCAGTTCCAGATTGCGCGTATGTGCTTCAGCCAGCTCCCGTGTCACGGCATCCACAAAATGCACCAGCCTTGAAACAATCCGGCCTCGTTTGTGACGGTATGGATCGGTCAATGCCGCCATCGCCGTCTGGCCTGATGTATTCAACGCTGCAGTCTGCCGGCGCACGGGCGGCCCTTCGCGCAACCCGATACCAAGCAGGGATGAATTCAGCAGGCGCGCCGATTGCAGCGAGCCGCAAAATTCCCCGGTGGTATAACCGCCTGCGGTCGGCGCCACAGCTTCCAGCGGTCTGGTTTCCAGATCCGTATCTTCTTCCATCAGCAGCCGCCGGCAAGTTCCGGCAAACAGAAAAATGGCTTGCGGAACGAATGCTTCCATCATCGCCTGCATCGCCTGCGCATGGTCGAGGATCAGATCCGGATTGCCATAGCCAATCCGGAACACCTGCCCCTGACGGATATCTGCCACAAACTGCAGTCCACCCTGGTCATCAACCGCAACCGGCACGCGCGCCTGTTCACCCGAATCATGCTGGACCAGCAGCGGAAATTCCAGCGCATTCTGGAAAAAACCTTCATCGCCCGAGATGTTGAGGTAGTTGCGGTAAACGTCGAATGCAGGCTGGTTGTCGACTGTGAGGATCCGGTTGCCAACAGCATGGGTAATCGTCATCTCGCGGCTGAGTGGTTGCCAGCCAAGGCACGAGTTTTGCAGGATCTGCAACTGTTCGCTCACCATCACCACTGCAATGATCCCCTGATGGAATATCCGGTCATCACAAAAAATGGTGGCTTGCGACAATCCGCGATAATCGCCGGCACATCCGCCAAACAAGGGCGCATCGACCACAGACGACCGCAATCCCTGCAGCAATTCGTTCATGTCGAGTCCAGTCGGCGTGGCCAGCAACAGGATCCCGGCAATTCGTCCGGAAATGGCATCGATCCGCGACGCGAGATGGTGGCCGGTCGCGCGCAAATCGCCGGCTTCGCGGGTCTCGTCCAGAACGACCAGTTCGGTGGTTTCAAAACAGGTCAATGCCAGAACTGTCGTATCGATCCAGCTCCAGCCATGCGCCAGCCCCCCTGCAGACGACATGCCGACCACCACGGCTGTCGGCAAGCGTTCATGAATCTTGCCGACCAGGTGCTCTGGCCAGCCGGATTCCGGCCTGTCAGTATAAATCTGCACCAGAATGGATTGTGCGGCATGAATTTCGGGCCGGATCATGACTGCATACAGCCATGCTTCCAGATCCGCCATGCCATGCACGACGCATGTGTACTGGTTCATTTGTCACCCCGTCCGAGGGACGCATGAGCGGAACATCCCGACGGATTGTTCAAGAAAAAAACGGCCTGCCGAAATACCGGCAGACCGTTTGTTATCTGGTCGGGGCGAGAGGATTTGAACCTC
Organism: Pseudomonadota bacterium; assembly: GCA_021845925.1. GTDB lineage: Bacteria > Pseudomonadota > Gammaproteobacteria > Burkholderiales > Sulfuriferulaceae > Sulfuriferula. The sequence goes on along the minus strand of JAJZUW010000001.1, from coordinate 281,043 downwards.
CGACCACTTGCACCCCATGCAAGTACGCTACCAGGCTGCGCTACGCCCCGAAAGAACGAGATTATAGCAACTTTCAGCACGGGTTTGAAGCATCGCTTCGGCAGAACCGGTTCAGGCAACCAGCTCACCGGCCAACAGACGCAAAATGGCGCGAATTTCATTGCGCAGGGCGGGCACATCCACATCAGTGCTGGATGCTGCTGGTTCCGGCTTGTCTGGTTCGGCCATATCGAGCTTGAGTCGGGCACCACTGATGGTAAAGCCCTGCTCGTACAGCAGTTCGCGTATCCGGCGGATCAACAGGACTTCGTGGTGCTGGTAATAGCGCCGGTTGCCGCGCCGCTTGACGGGCTTCAGCTGCGAGAACTCCTGCTCCCAGTACCGCAAAACATGCGGTTTGACAGCGCACAGCTCGCCCACCTCGCCAATCGTGAAATAGCGTTTGGCAGGAATCGGCGGCAACTCAGACGTTGGCAGGTGCACCGACATAGCTGGATTCCACCAGGATCTTCAATTTGTTGCTCGGATGGAAAGTCACTACCCTGCGTGCGGAGATCGGCATGTCCTCGCCAGTTTTCGGGTTACGGCCGGGACGCTGCGGCTTGTCCCGCAGCTGGAAATTGCCAAAACCGGACAGCTTGACTGTATCGCCAGCCTCCAGTGCATTGCGAATTTCCTCAAAGAAAGCTTCGACCATTTCCTTGGCCTCCCGCTTGTTCAGGCCCACTTCCGCAAACAGAAGGTCGGCCAGTTCGGCTTTTGTCAACGTCATTTCTACCTCAGGATCGCAGTTGTGCGCCATAACGTTGCTGCAGCATTTCTGTCAGCGCACGCACGGCGTCTTCCACTTCTTCGTCAGTCAGTGTCTTCTGATTGTCTTGCATCAGAACGCGGAACGCAAGACTTTTTTTATCATAATCAATATGTTTACCGCGATAGCTGTCAAAAACGGCAACATTTGTCACCGATGGGACATCCATTGTCAGCATGGCATCAAGCAAGGATTGCGCGCTGACTGTGTGATCGACCACAATGGCAATATCCCGTCGCACCTGCTGGAAACGCGATAGCTCGACAGCCACCGGCAATGGCCGCAGCAACAACGAATCCAGATCCAGCTCGAACAGAACAGGCGCCGAACTCAGTCCGTGCGACTGCACCAGTGCGGGATGCAGGCTGCCCAGCCAGCCAGCCATCCTGCCCGCCACTTCGACGCGCGCGGATTGTCCCGGATGCAGCGCCGGATGACGATCCGCATGCATGCGAACAGGCATCGGATGAAACAGCGCTTCAATATCTGCCTTGACATCAAAAAAATCCACCAGCCGCTCTGGTTCGCCCCACTGTTCGGCAACCTGCGGACCGAATGCCAGTCCTGCCAGTCGTTGTGGCTGAGCAAATGTCGTGCCATCACGCAGAAAACAGCGACCGGCCTCCATGATACGCACCCGCTCCTGACGTCGGTTCAGATTGGCATGCAACACGTCCAGCAAACCACCCATCAATGTCGAACGCATCACCGACATCTGGCTGGCAATCGGGTTCTGCAGCCGGATCGGCTGCACATCCGGCGCCAGTTCGGCTTCCGTGGCTGGATCGACAAAGCTGTAGGTGATCACTTCCTGGTAATCGCGCGCCGCCAGCAAGCGAAGCAGACGATCAGCCGGACGCTGCCATTCCGTCATCGGCAGCATCTGCACCGGCGCATGCGGGGTCAGAGCAGTCATGTGCTCGTATCCGTGCAACCTGGCCAGTTCCTCGATCAGATCGACCTCTCGCTCGATATCGAAACGCCAGCCGGGTGGCGTGACCTGCCAGACATCATCCGATCCGCTGACCTGCATGCCCAACCGCTCGAGACAGGCGCGCATCTCAGCCGGTGGCATGGCGAACCCCAGCACACGTTTGACGCGAGTCAGCCGCAAGCTGACTGGCTTTCTGTCCGGCAACAGGCCGGACAGCCCGATCACCGGACCGGCGACACCGCCACAAATCTGCAACAGCAGACGAGTGGCGCGTTCCAGCGCATGCCGGGTGGCCGTAAAATCGACGCCGCGCTCGAAACGGTAGCCGGAATCCGTCGTGATGCCCAGTCGGCGGGAACGGCCGGCAATCACTGCCGGCGCAAAAAAGGCCGATTCCAGAACGATGCCTGTCGTGTGTCCGTCCACCGCCGAACACTTTCCGCCCATGATGCCGGCAAGCGCCTGGGCACCGGCATCGTCGGCAATCACCAGCATGTCATCCGACAGGGTGACTGTCTGGTCGTTCAGCAGTGCAATGGTCTCTCCATTCTTCGCTCGGCGTACGCACAACCCGCCAGTCAGTTTGGCGGCATCAAAGGCATGTAACGGCTGACCCAGCTCGAGCAGGACATAATTGGTCACATCGACGATCGCGCCCAGACTGCGCAGCCCGCTGCGTTCCAGCCGAAGGCGCATCCAGTCTGGCGTGCTGGCAGCCGGATCGATCCCGTCAATCCGGCGCACATAATACAGGGGACAGGCAGCCGGATCTTCGACCCGAACATCCATGCCGATATCAGCGGAAGGTTCAACCGGTGTGGTATCGGGTACCTGCACCGGAATTCCGGTCACTGCCCCTACATCACGCGCGATGCCGACGATACTGAGGCAATCACTGCGATTCGGGGTCAGTTTGAGTGTGAAGACCTGATCATCCAGCATCAGATATTGACGCAAATCCATGCCAATCGGGGCGTCATCCGCCAGCAGGAGCAAACCGGCGCTTTCTGCCGGCAATCCGAGTTCGGCGGCAGAACACAGCATACCTGCGGATTCCACCCCGCGCAGCCGGGCCTGTCCGATTGTCATGCCGGGCAACTTTGCGCCCACCATGGCGCAAGGAACCACAGCACCTTCGCGCACGTTCGGGGCGCCGCAGACGATCTGCAGCAATGCTCCAGTTCCAGCGTCTACCTGGCATACCCGCAAGCGGTCGGCCTGGGGATGCGGGGCAACCGCTGCAACCCTGGCCACGACCACTCCGGAAAACTCGCCAGCCACAGCCTCGACCTGTTCGACTTCGAGTCCTGCCATGGTGAGCACATGGGAAAGTTGCTCCGTATCAAGCGGAGGATTGACATGGTTGCGCAACCATTGCTGGGAAAATTTCATGCCGCTGGCCGTCAGTTGAATTGTTTGAGAAAACGCAGATCGCCGGCAAAAAACTGCCGCAGGTCGTTCACGCCATAACGCAGCATGGCCAGCCGTTCAAGCCCCATGCCGAAGGCAAACCCCTGATAACGTTCCGGATCAACACGGACGTGGTGCAACACTTCGGGATGAACCATGCCGCAGCCGCCGATTTCCAGCCAGCCATCTCCCCAGCTCATGTCGATTTCGGCAGATGGTTCGGTAAACGGAAAGAATGAAGGCCGAAAACGCACACTCAGGTCATCACGCTCGAAAAACTGTTGCAGAAAATCCTGCACCACACCCTTCAGATGGGCAAAACTGACGTCTTCATCAATCCACAAGCCTTCGATCTGGTGGAACATGGGTGAATGCGTGGCGTCTGAATCCACCCGGTACACACGACCTGGCGCAATGATGCGCAGGGGTGGCTGATGGGATTCCATGTAATGAATCTGGACCGGCGAGGTGTGGGTCCGCAGCAGACTGCCATCGTCCACATAGAACGTATCGTGCATGGCTCGCGCCGGATGATTTTCCGGGATGTTGAGCGCAGTGAAATTATAAAAGTCGGTTTCAATTTCCGGGCCTTCGGCAACCGCAAAACCGATGGACGAAAACAATGCCTCGATACGGCTGCGCGCCAGAGTCACCGGATGCAGACCTCCTGTACCGCGCCCCCGTCCAGGCAGAGTCACATCAAGCGCCTCCGCCGCCAGCTGGCGAGCCAGCGCCTCATCACGCAACGCCTGACGACGCGCTTCAAGCGCCCCGGCGATCTCGTCGCGCGCCTGGTTGATCCGGCTGCCGGCAGCAGGACGCTCTTCGGCCGGCAGGCTGGCCAGCTGCTTCATCTGTGCTGTCATCAGGCCCGCTTTCCCGAGATATCGGGCCTTGACCTGTTCGAGATCCGCCAGTTGGGTCACAGAAGCAAACGCAGATCGCGCTTCTGCCACGATGCTATCCAGATTTTCCATTCTGCCATTATCCGCGGAAAAACAAGGCTGAGGCAAAGGCGCATTTCGGCACCCTTGCATCAGCCTGGTCATGCCCGGACAGCTGACGCTGTCCGGTTACACTTGCGCCAGATCAACCGGCAGCAAGTCGAGACTTGGCCTGCTCGGCCAGCAAAGCGAAGGCTGGCTTGTCGAACACGGCGAGATCAGCCAGAACCTTGCGGTCAAGCATGATTTCAGCCTTTTTCAGACCATTCATGAACACGCTGTAGCGCAAACCGCACTGGCGGGCAGCCGCATTGATACGGGCAATCCACAGGGCGCGGAACTGGCGCTTGCGCTGGCGACGGTCACGATACGCGTACTGACCTGCCTTCATCACAGCCTGTTTGGCGATACGGTAGACATTCTTGCGACGACCACGATAACCCTTGGCCATGTCCAGCACTTTTTTGTGACGGGCATGGGCAATGACACCACGTTTAACTCTTGGCATTTTGTCTTCTCCTTAAGTTATGCGTAAGGCATCATGGCACGGACAGACCGCATGTTGGTCGCATCGACCAGCAGGGTTCCACGCAGCTGACGCTTGTTTTTGGTGGTTTTTTTGGTCAGGATATGACGCTTGAACGCTTGACTGCGTTTCACGCCACCACCAGCCAAAGCACGGAAACGCTTGGCAGCGCCCGACTTCGTCTTCATTTTAGGCATTGCATTACTCCAGTTCTGGCAACGCCGGGCAGTTTCACTCCGAAACATTTAGGAACCCGGACATCACTCACTTCCGGTGGGATAACCCACCGTTCTGCCGGTTTGCACCAGCAAAATTCTCTTGTTTCAGCGCATCGGTATTGTTACTTGCGCTTTGGTGCCAGCATCATGACCATCTGGCGACCTTCCATCCTGGGAAACTGCTCCACCACAGCGTAGTCAGCCAGATCGGCCTCGACACGCTTGAGCTGGGCCAGGCCAAACTCCTGGTGGGCCATTTCACGACCGCGAAAACGCAGGGTGACCTTCGCCTTGTCGCCATCTTCGAGAAAACGGATCAGGTTACGCAACTTGATCTGGTAATCACCCTCGTCCGTACCTGGACGAAACTTGATTTCCTTGACCTGAATCTGCTTCTGTTTGAGCTTTGCCTCGTGCTGCCGCTTGCTCTGCTGGTACTTGTACTTGCCATAGTCCATCAGACGCGCTACCGGGGGCTTGGCCAGTGGAGCAATTTCCACCAGATCCACTTCCGCTTCTTCCGCCATTCTCAACGCCTGGGCAGCAGTAAAAATGCCCAGCGGCTCACCATCTACACCAATCACACGAATCTCGGCGCCGGTGATTTCACCGTTGATTCGTGGTTCCTTATCCTGAGCGATCGCTACAACTCCCTGAATTGAAAATACAAGAGGAGTGAGCTGACTCACTCCTCGCTTACCAGGCCGCGGTTCATGCCTGGCATATACTGCTGTCAAACATATCGGCGTTCGCGCATGGCGCAAACCGGACCAGCGATGGCATCATACCTTGTGGCTGGCAATTTCCGATTTCATGCGCGCAATCAGGTCTGCCAGCGGCATCTGGCCAAGATCCTCACCAGAACGGGTGCGGACTGCTACCAGGCCAGCCGCCATCTCTTTGTCACCAACAATGACCTGATATGGCAACTTCTGCAAACTATGTTCGCGGATTTTATAGGTTATTTTCTCATTTCTCAAGTCCAGGGCGGCAAATATTTGCGCATTGACCAGTTCGGCATGAATTTTGCGCGCATAATCGGCCTGCTGATCGGTTATCGACATCACCACCACCTGCTCCGGCGCCAGCCAAAGTGGAAATGCACCGACAAAATGCTCGGTCAGAATACCGATAAACCGTTCCAGCGAGCCAAACATGGCGCGGTGCAGCATCACCGGACGGTGACGCGCGTTATCTTCGCCCACATAGCTGAGGTCAAACCGTTCCGGCAGATTCATGTCCACCTGCAAGGTGCCACATTGCCAGTCGCGACCAATGGCGTCACGCAGCACAAACTCGAGCTTGGGACCGTAAAACGCGCCTTCGCCAGGAAACAGCTCATACCCAATCCCCATTTGATCCAGCGCACCAGCCAGCGAAGATTCAAGCTTGTCCCAGATGTCATCCGATCCGATCCGGTGTTCCGGACGGGTAGACAGTTTGATGCGCACATCTGCGAAACCAAAATCACGGTAGATATCCAGGATCAGGCTGACAACATGACGAGCTTCCTGCTCCATCTGGTCCGGCGTACAGAAAATATGCGCATCGTCCTGGGTAAAATGGCGCACGCGCAACAGACCATGCAACGCTCCCGATGGCTCGTACCGGTGCACCTTGCCGAACTCGGCCATGCGAACCGGCAACTCGCGGTAACTTTTCACACCCTGGGCGAACATCGACATGTGCCCCGGACAATTCATCGGTTTCAGCGCAAATACGCGCTTGTCTTCCGTCTGGGTGATGAACATGTTGTCGCGATAGTTCTGCCAGTGACCGGAAGTTTCCCACAGGCTTCTGTCCATCACATCCGGCGTATTCACTTCGACATAGCCGGCCTGGTTCTGCCGCTCGCGCATGTAATTCAGCAAGGTCTGGAACAGCCGCCAACCCTTGGGATGCCAGAACACCGATCCGATGGCGTTGTCCTGCATGTGAAACAGATCAAGCTGCGGCCCCAACTTGCGGTGATCACGCCTTTCCGCTTCTTCCAGACGGAGCAAGTACGCATCCAGATCTTCCTTTTTTGCCCATGCGGTACCATAAATGCGCTGCAACATTTCATTGCGATGATCGCCACGCCAGTAGGCGCCGGCCACCGTCATCAGCTTGAAATGCTTCAACCTGCCAGTCGACGGCACATGCGGCCCCCGGCAAAGATCGGTAAAGTCGCCCTCAGCGTACAGGGAAACATCTTCGCCTTCAGGAATGGCGGCAATCAGTTCAGCCTTGTAGCGTTCACCCAGACCAGTGAAATAGGACACCGCCTGGTTACGCGGCATCACCGAGCGCTTCACCGGAATGTCGGCCTTTGACAGCTCCATCATTTTGCGTTCGATGGCGGACAGGTCATCCGGCGTAAACGGACGTTTGTATGAAAAATCATAATAAAACCCGTTTTCAATCACCGGGCCAATGGTCACTTGCGCATCCGGATACAGCGACTTGACTGCATAGGCCAGCAGATGCGCAGTGGAATGCCGGATGACCTCCAGACCATCGGCATCCTTGTCGGTCACAATCGCCAGACTGCAGTCCACATCTATCAGATGACTGGTGTCGACCAGCTTGCCATCCACCTTGCCGGCGAGCGCGGCGCGCGCCAGCCCCGTTCCGATGGATGCCGCGACTTCAGCAACTGTGAGCGGCTGCGCATATTCACGTACGGAGCCATCTGGCAAACTAATCTTGAGCATGATTCAACATCCTGAAAAAACAAAAAAAGCGCGGAATCGCCGCGCTTGTCGTGACAGTGATCCGGGCAGCATAGCCACCATCCGGATTTATGGGGCCTGCCAGACCACCAGACGATGCGCTCGCAGCGACATGCCAGTGAAGGTGTCGGTCTCGGTCGTCATGCTGACCCCAAATAAAAAGGAAACACGATTCTGGCAAAAATTGTCATGGATTGCAAGGGGCGCCGCACGACGGAACATCTTCCGATGGCTGACAGACCGGAGGTATCAGTCAACATCTGACCCGGGTCCGGCGTGTGGAATTGGTAGGATCGACTGGAATCGAACCAGCGACCTTTGCCATGTCAAGGCAACGCTCTAACCAGCTGAGCTACGATCCTGAAGAAATCTGACTGTGTCCCAGACAAGGGCTCTGGTTCCGGCACCAGCTCCGGCAAGCTGCGCCGGTTTGCACCACAAAACCAAAGACCGGCATTCTACCATGACACATGAGACCGGACAAGACCAATCAGCAAAATCAGCGCAGTGCAAGCTCTCGCACGACCCGGAAACCCAGATTCACATCCAGTTCATCGGTCATGCGCGGCCAACGCGAGGCGCTGCGTGAAGACGCCGCCGGATCAAACCATGACCCGCCTTTGGTGACAATGCGCACATTTTTGCCCGGATGCAAGACCTGATGCGCATCAGCGGGCGTCATGACATGATCCGGCTTCCAGGGCGTAGCGGTGACTTCCCAGACATTGCCATGCACATCGTGCAACCCCCACAGATTGGGCGGCTTGGTGCCCACTTCCATCGCCCAGTTCATGGGCGCGCACCTGGGAAACAGCCGCCAGCTACGTCCGGTTTTCTGATCCGGCATCGGGAAGATGGAGCGGTAGAGCACGTCCTTGCAACTGACATCGTCACCAAAATGAAAAGCCCCCCGCGTGCCCGCCCTGGCGGCATATTCCCACTCGGCCTCGGTTGGCAGGCGGTAATGAAATCCGGTGGAGCGCGAGAGCCAGGCAATATACTTGAGGATATCAGGTGTGCGCACATTGACGATGGGCTCACGACCTTTTGGCCAGATCAGTTCCCGGCCAGGACGAAACCCGGTTGCCCGGGCAAACACATCCCACTGCTCGGCGGTAATGGTAAAACGTCCGATTGCATAGGCACGACTGACTTCAACCAGCTTGCAGGGAGATTCTTCTGGCAGACGCCCGTTTTCGGATTCCGGCGACCCGATTTCAAACCAGCCTGGTGGAATAACCGCCATCTCCGGCCCCATGGAGCCGTCAGGGAGCAATGTGTCGCTGAAGTAAACCGACACGCCAGTTTCTGCAGCAGCCTTCTGCTGCAGAACCCGCAATGTCGTTGCATCCAGATCCGAAACCAGTTGCATGCCGGTATGTGTCCTCTCAGCCCTGATAACGCTGGACACTGGCCATGATTTCAGCCTTGGCGGCGGCCGCATCGGCCCATTCATCCACCTTGACCCATTTGCCAGGTTCCAGGTCCTTGTAGTGTTCGAAAAAATGCACAATCTGTGCGATCAGCAGTTCGGGCAGATCCTGCAACGTCTTGACGTTCTGGTACAACTTGCTCAGTTTGTCCACCGGTACGGCAATCAGCTTCGCATCCACGCCGGATTCATCGCTCATCCGCAACATGCCTATGGTCCGACAACGGACAACGACGCCAGGGATAAGCGGAAACGGTGTAACGACCAGCACATCAACCGGATCGCCGTCTTCCGACAACGTGGAAGGGATATAACCGTAGTTGCACGGATAATGCATGGCGGTGGCCATGAAACGGTCCACAAAAATGGCACCGCTGTCCTTGTCCACTTCGTATTTGATCGGGGCACCATTCATCGGAATTTCAATGATGACGTTGAAATCTTCCGGCAGATTTTTACCAGCAGGTACCAGATTGAGGCTCATGAGAACTCCAGGAGTGGGTCAGCAAAGCAGCCATTATATCGCATGCTGGCGATGCTGTTGCTCGCGTCGCCGGCAACTTGCAACCGAATTGACGTTGAATCAATTCCGCGGGAAACTGAACATACCACGCCACCTGCGGAGGGAACCAAACATGGAAATCACCTGCATCCGACCAGACGAAATTGGACGCGAGACACGTTACCTGCCCGCCGAAACCTACAATCTGGCCAAAACACTCTACCTGCAATCCGGGCAGGATGCCCTGTTCATCGCCATTCGCAGCATCCAGTACCTGGCCATCATCGATGCCGGCGAAATCGTATTTGTTGACGGAACGCAGAAAAACCGTATGGATGTGGCATGGCAACGGTTTCACCCCAACAGGCGACAATCGCTGCACGATCCTGTTCCATACGATGCAGTGTACTACGTCGAAGACGGCAACCTGCTGATGCGCAGGATTCAACCCGCGTTCGGCGAGGCATTGCGATTGCACGCAGCACGTCACCGGCAACCAGCGAGCGACAGGATAGCCGTCTTCCGACGGTAACTTCAGACTGACAACCTGCAGGGGGAGCGTTGCGATCAGAGATCCAGAAATCTGGGAAAACGGAATCTGGCAAGAATGGTGCCCGGTGTCAGAATCGAACTGACGACTAAGCGTTACGAGTGCCTTGTTTTACCATTAGAACTAACCGGGCTTGCGGGCTGAGATTATAACGGCCTGCGATTCGGCCAGCAAGAGTACCAGCCAGGAAAGTCTGGCCGGCGATCGTCATCACCAGCCAGTCTGCACTCAGGCAGAAGCATCCTCAACCACTTGTGCGTCTGGAGCACGATCAACCATTTCCACCAGTGCCATTGGAGCGTTGTCACCTTGGCGGAAACCGAACTTGAGAATACGCAGATAACCACCATTGCGGGCAGAAAAACGCGGACCCAGTTCATCGAACAGCTTGACCACCATCTCGCGGTCACGAAGCCTGCTGAAAGCAAGGCGACGGTTGGCCAGCGATGGCGTCTTGGCGAGCGTGATCATGGGTTCTGCGACGCGGCGCAGTTCCTTGGCCTTCGGCAGTGTGGTCCGAATCACTTCGTGACGCAACAGCGCATTGGTCAGGTTGCGCAACAGCGCAGCCCGATGACTGCTGGTGCGATTCAGCTTGCGATGGGCAAGACGATGACGCATGATGCAATTCCTTATAGGTTAATTATGGCTTGTCCAGACCTGCCGGAGGCCAGTTTTCCAGTTTCATGCCAAGACTCAAACCCTTGGAGGCAAGAACATCCTTGATTTCATTCAGGGACTTGCGACCAAGATTCGGCGTCTTGAGCAGTTCGTTCTCGGTGCGCTGAATCAGATCACCAATGTAGAAAATATTCTCTGCTTTCAGACAGTTTGCCGAACGGACGGTCAGTTCAAGGTCATCGACCGGACGCAGAAGCAGCGGATCGACCTGCGGGGCCTTGGGAGATTCTGCAGCGGCAGGCGTTCCCTTCAGATCCGCAAACAGCGACAGTTGTTCAACAAGCACACGAGCCGCATAGCGGACGGCTTCTTCCGGATCGATCGTGCCATTGGTTTCGACATCGAGAATCAGCTTGTCGAGATCAGTGCGCTGTTCAACACGGGCGCTTTCAACGGCATAAGCAACACGACGGATCGGGCTGAACGATGCATCAATCTTGATGGCGCCCAGAGTCTGGGTTTCATCGGCAACACGGCGCGCAGACACTGGCTGATAACCACGGCCCTTTTCGACCTTGATTTCCATTTCGAGCTTGCCACCCTTGGTGAGGTGGGCAATCACATATTCCGGATTGATGATTTCAACATCATGGGTGGTTTCGATATCACCAGCCAGAACCGGGCCTTCTTCCGTTTTGACCAGCCGCAACAAGGCTTCGTTGCGATTGTTCAGTTTCAGGGCAATGCCTTTCAGGTTCAGCAGGATATCAACCACGTCTTCCTGCACACCTTCAATACTGGAGTACTCGTGCAGGACACCTGTGATGCTGACTTCGGTTGGCGCAGCGCCTGGCATCGACGACAACAGGATGCGACGCAGCGAATTGCCAAGCGTGTGCCCGTAACCGCGCTCAAACGGTTCCATGATGACCTTGGCACGCGATGCAGATACACTCTCGACTTCAATGATGCGAGGTTTCAACAATTCAGCGGTACTGCCTTGCATAGGAATTCCTTACAAATCGTCCAGGCTTGATTACTTGGAATACAGCTCAACGACCAGGTGCTCATTGATGGTGGCAGGCAACTCGGCACGCATCGGACGAGCCTTGAATATGCCCTTCATTTCCTTGGCATTCACTTCAACCCACTCCGGAAAGCCACGCTGCTCGGCAGAGGCAAGCGCAGCCTTGATACGCAGCTGCTCGCGCGACTGTTCGCGAACTTCGACCACATCACCCGGACGAACCTGATAGGACGGAATGTTGACCCGTTTGCCATTCACCAGGATGGAATTGTGACGGACAACCTGACGCGATTCAGCGCGCGAAGCTCCGAAACCCATACGATAAGCAACGTTGTCGAGACGGCTTTCCAGCAACTGCAGCAGGTTCTCACCAGTCACGCCACGACGGCGATCGGCCTCGTGGTAAATGTCACGGAACTGGCTTTCAAGAACGCCGTAAGTACGACGCAGCTTCTGCTTTTCGCGCAACTGCACACCGTAGTCCGACAGACGGGTATTCTTCTTTTGACCATGCTGGCCGGGAGCATACGCACGACGCTCAACCGGGCATTTGTCGGTAAAACACTTGTCGCCCTTCAGAAAAAGCTTTTCGCCTTCACGACGGCATTGACGGCACTTGGGATCAAGATTTCTGGCCACTGGGTAACTCCTGATTAAATTCGACGCTTCTTGGGCGGACGGCAACCGTTGTGCGGCACTGGTGTCACGTCGGAAATACTGGTGATGCGGAATCCTGCGCCATTCAGCGCACGTACGGCAGATTCACGACCAGGACCAGGACCCTTGATGCGTACTTCCAGGTTTTTCACGCCACACTCCTGCGCCATCTTGCCAGCATTTTCAGCGGCAATCTGGGCCGCAAAAGGAGTACTCTTGCGCGAACCTTTGAAACCTGCACCACCAGAAGTGGCCCACGAAAGGGCATTACCCTGGCGATCGGTAATCGTGACAATCGTATTGTTGAAAGAAGCATGAATGTGGGCGATACCTTCCGCCACATTCTTTTTGACCTTCTTGCGAACCCTTACATTAGCTTTTGCCATAATCCATCAATCCTTATTTGGTCGCACGGACGGCCTTCTTGGGGCCTTTGCGTGTACGAGCATTGGTACGTGTGCGCTGACCGCGCAGTGGCAATCCACGGCGATGACGCAAACCACGGTAGCAGCCCATGTCCATCAAACGCTTGATGTTCATGGTAACTTCGCGACGCAGGTCACCTTCGACGGTAAAGCGGGACACCCCTTCACGCAAGCGCTCCATGTCCGCATCCGTCAGATCCTTGATCTTTGTGGAAACGTTCACGCCAGCATCTGTGCAGATCTTTCTGGCGGTTGTGCGACCAATGCCATAAATCGCGGTCAGTGCGATTTCGGCATGCTGGTGATTGGGGATATTCACCCCGGCAATACGGGCCATCTGGTTACTCCGGACTCAAAACGTTAAATTGTAACACAAACAAGTCTTAACCCTGACGCTGCTTGTGGCGCGGATCTTCACAAATCACGCGAACAATACCCTTGCGGCGAACAATCTTGCACTTGCGGCAGATTTTTTTGACGGACGCCTGTACTCTCATCACATACTCCTTGACTTGCCAATCCACCATAAAGTGGATCATGTTTGGGCTACTTCGCCCTGAATGTAATTCTTCCCTTGGTCAGATCGTAAGGGGTCAACTCAACAGTGACTTTGTCACCTGGCAGAATGCGGATGTAATGCATACGCATCTTGCCTGAGATGTGGCCCAATACAATATGACCGTTTTCCAGCTTGACCCTGAACATTGCATTGGGCAATGTTTCAAGAATCTCACCTTGCATCTGGATGGTGTCTTCTTTTGACATATCAGTCTGCCGTGTTTCCTATCGTCCGCCGTTCAGGCCAGATCCCTTGAAATTTGCCTTGCGCAGCAGACCTTCATATTGCTGCGACATGACATAGGCCTGTACCTGCGACATGAAATCCATGGTCACTACCACAATGATCAGCAACGACGTGCCACCAAAGTAGAATGGCGCATTGAACTTCACGATCAGAAACTCAGGCAGCAGACAGACCAGAGTGATATAGATCGCCCCGATCAGCGTCAACCTGACGGTGATCTTGTCAATGTAACGGGCAGTTTGTTCTCCTGGACGGATACCAGGTACGAACGCACCGCTTTTCTTCAGGTTATCTGCCGTCTCCTTGGGATTGAACACCAGAGCCGTGTAGAAAAAACAGAAGAATATGATGGCCGAGGCATACAGGATCACATAGACCGGTTGTCCTGGAGCCAGTGCCGCGGCAACATCCTTGAGCCAGCCCAGACCCTGGTGGCTGCCAAACCAGCCAGCAAGCGTGGCCGGAAACAGAATGATGCTCGAAGCAAAAATGGGCGGAATCACACCGGACATGTTCAGCTTCAGGGGCAGATGCGAACTTTGTCCGCCATAAATCTTGTTGCCCACCTGGCGCTTGGCGTAATTCACCAGAATCTTGCGCTGACCGCGCTCAACAAACACGACCAGTCCGGTCACCAGAACCACGGCAGCAAACAGCATCAGAACCACCGGTATCGAAAAGGCGCCGGTTGTCGTCAATTCGAGAGTTCCGCCGATAGCATGCGGCAATCCAGCCACGATACCGGAAAAAATGATCATCGAAATGCCATTGCCAATGCCACGCTCTGTGATCTGCTCACCCAGCCACATCAGGAACATCGTGCCGGCCACCAGCGTCATGACCGCAGTCAAACGAAACAGAATGCCAGGATCAACGACAAGACCAGGCTGCGATTCGAGTGCCAGAGCAATGCCGAGCCCCTGAAAGAACGCAATGGCGACGGTACCGTACCGCGTGTACTGGGTAATCTTGCGCCGACCCGATTCGCCTTCCTTCTTCAATGCTTCGAGCTGCGGGGACACAATGGTCAGCAACTGCATGATGATCGAAGACGAAATATACGGCATGATTCCAAGGGCAAACACGGTAAAGCGTGACAACGCGCCACCCGAAAACATGTTGAACATGCCGAGAATGCCGTTCTGCTGGGTACGGAACAGATGCGCAAGCGCCACGGGATCGATGCCTGGCACAGGAATGTGCGCACCAATCCGGTAGACAACCAGCGCACCAACCAGAAAAAGCAGACGCTTTTTCAGGTCGGCGAACTTGTCCGTATTGCCAAATCCCTGTGCAGTAGCCAAGATTATTCCACGAAGCTGCCGCCCGCCGCCTCAATGGCAGCACGCGCACCCTTGGTTGCAGAAATACCACGCAGCTTGACCGGACGAGAGATCTCGCCATTCAGGACAATCTTTGCGGCCCGGGCACGATTCGGAACCACGCCGGCAAGCTTGAGCGCTTGCAGATCGATATCATCGACCGGCAGACGACCAAGTTGGGAAAGCAGCACTTCGGCAGTATCGCCAGCAGTCATCGAAACAAAACCGCGCTTCGGCAGTCGACGTTGCAGTGGCATCTGGCCGCCTTCGAAACCCACCTTGTGGAAACCACCGGCGCGGCTCTTCTGACCCTTGTGGCCGCGACCGCAGGTTTTGCCCAGGCCACTGCCGATACCACGACCGACGCGGCGGGATGCCTTTTTGCTGCCTTCGGCAGGATGAAGATTATTCAGTTCCATTTAACCCTCGCATTTCACGAGATAGGAAATCCGGTTGACCATGCCACGACTGGATGGCGTATCCAGAACTTCCACCGTATGGTTGAGACGACGCAGGCCAAGACCGCGAGCGCAATCCCGATGAGCCTGCTTGGTGCCAATCAGACTTTTGACCAGCGTTACTTTGAATGTCTTGGCAGCACTCATGTCTTACTCCAGAATTTCAGCGACCGTCTTGCCACGCTTGGCGGCAATTTCCGCTGGGGTGTTGACCTTCAGCAGACCGTCGATGGTTGCGCGCACGACGTTGTACGGGTTGGCCGATCCAATGCACTTGGCCAGCACATTGTGCACACCCATGACTTCAAACACCGCACGCATCGGACCGCCAGCAATAATGCCGGTACCTTCGGAAGCGGGTTGCATATACACGACGGCTGCACCATGTCGACCGATAACAGGATGATGCAAGGTACCGTTTTTCAGGTTAACCTTTTTCATCTTGCGGCGGGCTTCGTCCATCGCCTTCTGCACGGCAACCGGCACTTCACGGGATTTACCCTTGCCCATGCCGATGCCACCATCGCCATCACCCACGACTGTCAACGCGGCAAAACCGAGAATACGGCCACCTTTGACCACTTTGGTAACGCGGTTGACCGCGACCATTTTCTCACGCAGGCCGTCAGTGCTTTCTTGCTGATTCGACTCAACTTTAGCCATCATATCCTCGACTTAGAAACTCAGACCATTTTCGCGGGCAGCATCAGCCAGAGCCTTGACACGGCCATGGTAATGAAAGCCGGAACGGTCAAATGCAACCTGTTCGATACCCAGGGCGCGCGCACGCTCGGCAATCTTCTTGCCGACTGCAACAGCTGCCTGCACATTACCGCCATTGGGAATTGCACTGCGCACATCAGCCTCAACTGTCGAAGCACTGGTCAGCACCTTGCCGCCTGTGGGATCGATGATCTGAGCGTAAATATGGCAATTCGAACGATAGACCACCAACCGGGTAGCGCGCTGTTCGGCAATACGGGCTCGGGTTTTGCGGGCCCGACGCAAACGGGAAAGCGACTTGTCCATGTTAACCCTTCGTTATTTCTTCTTGGTTTCCTTGATGACAACCACTTCGTTGGCGTAACGCACGCCCTTGCCTTTATATGGCTCAGGACGACGGTATGCGCGAACATCAGCGGCCACCTGACCGACTTTCTGCCGGTCTACCCCTTTGATAATGATTTCGGTTTGCGAAGGCGTTTCCACCTTGATGCCTTCTGGCATCTTGTGCACCACCGGATGCGAGAAACCGAGCGTCAGGTTCAGCGCATCGCCTGCAGCCTGGGCGCGGTAACCCACGCCGACCAGTTGCAGTTTCTTTTCAAAACCTTTGGTAACGCCTTCCACCATGTTGGCCAGCAGGGCACGCATGGTACCGGACATTGCATTGGCCTTGATGGATGCATCAACGGGCTCGAAAGTCAGGGTTGCGCCATCACGCACAACCTTCACATGGGCGCTGGCCGCTTGAGAGAGCTTGCCAAGCGGGCCTTTGACTTCAATGGAATCTGCTCCCAGCGTCACTTCGACGCCAGCAGGCAGATTCACGGGATTTTTAGCTACACGAGACATTTCATCCCTCCATCAGGCGACGATGCACAGAACTTCGCCACCAATACCATTGGCACGCGCACGGCGATCGGTCATCACACCGCTGGATGTCGACACGATGGCGATACCCAGACCACCCATGACCTTTGGCAACTCATCGCTACCGCGATAGATGCGCAGACCAGGCCGGCTGACACGCTCGATCTTTTCGATGACAGGGCGTCCAGCATAATATTTCAGGCCGATATTCAGCTGCTGTTTGCCGTCAACATCCTGCACGGCATATTCATCGATGTAGCCTTCATCCTTCAGCACGCTGGCAATTGCCACCTTGACTTTTGAACTCGGCATGCTGACAGAAGATTTTTCAACCATCTGCGCATTACGGATACGCGTGAGCATATCTGCAATCGGATCACTCATACTCATACAATATCCCCCTGCTTACCAGCTGGCCTTGACCATGCCGGGAACTTCACCACGCATGGCATATTCGCGCAGCTTGATACGCGACAAACCGAACTTGCGAAAAACACCACGCGAACGACCAGTCAACGCACAACGGTTATGCTGGCGGACAGGGCTTGCATTGCGCGGCAATTGCTGCAGCTTCAGACGCGCAGCCTGGCGATCTTCGACCGACAGTGCAGTGTTGTTGATTGCTGCAATCAGTTCGGCGCGCCGGGCAGAATATTTGGCCACGAGCGCACGGCGCTTGTTTTCACGATTGATCAATGAGATCTTTGCCATGACACCCTCAATTCTTGAACGGAAACTTGAATGCTGACAGCAGCGCACGAGCTTCAGCATCCGTTTTTGCCGATGTCGTGATCGTGATGTTCATGCCACGCAGGACATCGATCTTGTCGTATTCAATTTCCGGGAAGATGATCTGCTCACGAACACCCATGTTGTAGTTGCCACGCCCATCGAATGCCTTGGCGGACAGACCACGGAAGTCACGGATACGCGGAATGGCGATCGTGATCAGACGATCAAGAAATTCGTACATCCGTTCACGGCGGAGCGTCACCATGCAACCAACCGGATAGTTGTCGCGAATCTTGAAGCCGGCGATCGACTTCTTGGACTTCGTCACGACGACTTTCTGTCCGGCGATCTTTTGCATGTCACCGACAGCGAAATCCATCACCTTCTTGTCAGCAACTGCTTCACCAACACCCATGTTCAAGGTGATTTTCTGGATAACAGGGACTTCCATGACAGATTTGTAGCCGAACTGTGTCATGAGCTCCGGCACCACCTTGTCCTTGTAATACGACTGCAATCGAGCCATAGCTAACCTCTTATACGTCCACGACTTCGTTGTTGGACTTGAAAAAACGAACCTTGCGCCCGTCTTCCAGGATACGAATACCGACACGGTCGGCACGACCGGTTGCCGGATTGTACAGACCAATGTTCGAGACCTGGATTGGCATTTCCCTGGCAACGATGCCACCCGTATCACCTTTGACCGGGTTAGGTTTGACATGCTTGCGCACCATGTTCACGCCTTCGACAAGCACACGATTGTCATCGCGCACCGCAAGCACGGTACCGCGCTTGCCCTTGTCCTTGCCTGTGCGCACAATGACGCTGTCGCCTTTGCGAATCTTGTTCATGGCGGCTCCTCAAATCACTTCTGGTGCAAGCGACACGATCTTCATGAAACGCTCAGTCCGCAGTTCGCGCGTAACCGGTCCAAAGATACGTGTGCCAATTGGCTCAAGCTTGTTGTTGAGCAGAACAGCTGCGTTACCATCAAAGCGGATCAGCGAGCCATCAGGACGACGAACGCCCTTGGCAGTACGCACGACAACCGCATTGTAGATGTCGCCCTTCTTGACGCGACCGCGTGGCGCAGCATCCTTGATGGACACTTTGATGATGTCACCGATACTGGCATAACGGCGCTTGGATCCACCAAGAACCTTGATGCACATCACGGAACGAGCGCCCGTGTTATCGGCCACGTCCAGCCGTGTTTGCATTTGAATCATGATAACTCTCCAACTTAACCCGTCCTGCGATCAGCAACTTACTGATCAACACGAATGCTTAACGCATGGACAGCCAGTTTTGGACCCGTACGGGCAGGATGCCGTTTCCGGCGAAACGAAAGCTGGCTATTCTACCAGCCAATCAATCGGATTGCAACACATCATCCGCTGATTATCGTCAGTGCGGCTCTGAGCGGAAAGTGAAATATCCATCACACCAGAACCACACCGACTATCAATCAAACTCAGATTTCGGCGGACTTGCTCACCAGTCGCGCCACAGTCCAGGTTTTGGTCTTGGACAGCGGACGGCATTCCTCAATCACGACCACATCACCTTCATTGAACTCATTGTTCTGGTCATGTGCATGATACTTTTTGGAACGGCGAACAACCTTGCCAATTACCGGATGCTTCACCTTGCGTTCAACCAGGACAGTGACGGTCTTGTCCATCTTGTTGCTGACGACACGACCGGTCAGGCTCCTGACCACCTTGTTTTCTGTTTCGCTCATTTGGCACCTGCCTTCAGCTCGTTCTCACGCAACACAGTGCGAACGCGCGCAATGTTCTTGCGCAATTTGCCCAGTTCGCTGGTTTTATTGGTTTGCTGCGTTGCAATCTGCATACGCAGTCCAAACTGTGCACGCAGCAGGTCAACCAGTTCCTGCTTCATTTCGGCTACCGATTTGGCTCTCAGCTCGCTTGCTTTCATGCTCAGCTCCCAATCATTCTGACAACAAAGGTCGTGGCCAGGGGCAGCTTGGCAGCAGCAAGCCGGAAGGCCTCACGTGCCAGAGCCTCGTCCACACCATCCATTTCATACAACACCTTGCCGGGCTGGATTTCGGCCACATAGTACTCAGGTGAACCCTTACCGTTACCCATACGAACTTCAGCAGGCTTTTCCGAAATCGGCTTGTCTGGGAATACGCGGATCCAGATGCGACCACCACGCTTGATGTGACGGGTCATGGCGCGACGGGCAGACTCGATCTGACGGGAAGTCAGCCGGCCACGTCCAATTGCCTTCAGGCCGAAATCGCCAAACGCAACCGTGTTGCCACGTGTCGCAATGCCGGTGTTACGTCCCTTTTGTTCCTTGCGGTACTTTCTTCTAGCTGGCTGCAGCATTCTTGGCTCCTGACTTTCTTGCACGCTTTTCCGGTTCAGCCAGGGCAGCAGGCGCGGCTACTTCACCCTTGGCGAGCGCATCGCCCTTGTAAACCCAGACCTTGACACCAATAATGCCGTACGTCGTCTTGGCTTCGTAGAAACCGTAATCAATATCGGCACGCAGGGTGTGCAATGGAACCCGGCCTTCGCGGTACCATTCCGTACGGGCAATTTCTGCGCCGTTCAGACGACCGGAACTCATGATCTTGATGCCCTGGGCACCAAGACGCATGGCATTCTGCATGGCACGCTTCATGGCGCGACGGAACATGATCCGCTTTTCAAGCTGGCTGGCAATATTGGCAGCAATCAGTTGCGCGTCGAGTTCGGGTTTGCGCACTTCTTCAATCGAAACATGCACCGGCACCGACATCATTTTCTGCAGTTGTGCCTTGAGCACTTCGATATCTTCGCCCTTCTTGCCGATCACCACGCCCGGACGGGCGCTATGGATCGTGATGCGTGCATTCTTGGCCGGACGCTCGATCACAATCTTGCTGATCGATGCGTTGGCCAGCTTTTTCTTCAGGAACTCGCGCACCTTGATGTCTTCATTGAGCTTGGTGGCGAAATCCTGGTTGCTGGCGTACCAGCGCGAACTCCAGTTGTGCGTGACGCAAAGACGCAGCCCTGTCGGATGAATTTTCTGACCCATGTCCGTTCCTTAATTGTCGCCAACGGTCACAACGATGTGACACGTACGCTTGATAATACGGTTACCACGGCCTTTGGCGCGTGCGGTAAACCGCTTCATGTAAGCACCTTCGTCCACAGTGATGGCCGCGACCTTGAGATCGTCGATATCGGCACCTTCATTGTGTTCGGCGTTGGCAATGGCGGATTCGAGCACTTTCTTGATGACCACAGCGCCTTTTTTAGGCGTGAAGGCAAGAATGCTGAGCGCCTTGTCGACCGGAAGCCCACGAATCATGTCTGCAACCAGACGGCCCTTTTGCGCCGACAGGTGCGTACCACGCAATACAGCAGATACTCTCATCATAGGCTCCTATTTCTTCGCCTTCTTGTCAGCTGCGTGACCCTTGAACGTACGGGTCAGCGAAAACTCACCAAGTTTGTGGCCAACCATGTTCTCGGAAATGAAAACAGGGATGTGCTGCTTGCCGTTGTGCACGGCAATGGTCAGGCCGATAAAGTCCGGCAGGACAGTGGAACGGCGCGACCAGGTCTTGATCGGACGCTTGTCATTGGATGCGCGCGCAGCATCAACCTTCTTCTGGAGGTGAGCGTCGACAAACGGACCCTTCTTGATCGAACGTGGCATAGCTTTACCCCATTAACGCTGATGACGACGACGAACAATCATGCCGTCAGTCCGCTTGTTGTTACGCGTGCGATAGCCCTTGGCCGGCACACCCCACGGACTCACCGGATGACGTCCGGCTGCCGTTTTACCTTCACCACCGCCATGCGGGTGATCAATCGGATTCATGACCACACCACGGACGGTTGGGCGCACACCACGCCAGCGCGTTGCGCCAGCCTTGCCCAGAGAGCGCAGCGAATGCTCTTCATTACCGACTTCACCGATGGTTGCGCGGCAATCGACGTGCACCTTGCGGATTTCGCCAGACCGCAGTCTGAGCTGGGCATAGCTGCCTTCTCGAGCCAGCAACTGGACCGAAGTACCTGCCGAACGTGCCAGTTGCGCACCTTTGCCTGGCAGCATTTCGACGCAATGAACCGTGGTTCCGACCGGAATGTTGCGCAATGGCAGGGTGTTGCCAGGTTTGATTGGCGCATCCGAACCGTTGATGACGGTCGCACCGGCGGCAAGGCCGCGCGGAGCAACAATATAACGACGCTCGCCGTCGGCATAACACAGCAAGGCAATATTTGCCGAACGGTTCGGATCGTATTCCAGTCGCTCGACCAGCGCAGGAATGCCATCCTTGTTACGACGAAAGTCGACAACACGGTAATGCTGTTTATGACCACCGCCCATGTGACGTGTGGTGATATGACCGTTGTTGTTACGACCAGCCGATTTGGATTTCTTCTCAATCAGCGATGCTTCCGGACGACCCTTGTACAGATCGGGGTTCACCACCTTGACGACTGCGCGCCGGCCCGGAGAAGTTGGTTTGACTTTGATCAATGCCATGATTTAACTCCTATTGACCAGCAACAAAATCGATTTCCTGTCCAGGCTTCAGACAGACGAATGCTTTTTTCCAGTTGCTGCGACGGCCCATCATGCGACCAAAGCGCTTTTCCTTGCCCTTGACCACAGCAACCTGGACACTGTTCACCTGGACCTTGAACAGCAGTTCCACAGCAGCCTTGATTTCGTGCTTGTTCGCATCGGAGGCAACACGGAACACCACCTGTTCGTTCTTGTCAGCAATGCGAGTGCTCTTTTCGGAGATTTGCGGTGCAAGGATGACCTGCAGCAAACGCTCATCAGTAAAGCGGTTCGTACTCATGCGTACATCTCCTCAAACATTTTGACCGCGCCGGAAGTCATCAGCACCTGATCAAAACGGACCAGGCTGACCGGATCTACATGACGCGGTTCCAGCACCAGCACGTTTGGCAGGTTGCGTGAAGCCAGCCACAGGTTGTCATCGACAGTTTCAGTGATGATCAGCACGCGGCTGTTCAATCCCATGCCCTTCAGTTTCTGCACCAGATGGCGCGTACGGGGTGCCTCGACCGCAAAGGTCTCGACAACGGAGATGTTCTGCTCGCTGGCCAGCCGGGAGAAGATGGAAGCCATGCCCGCACGATACATCTTGCGGTTGATCTTCTGGCTGAAGTTTTCTTCGGGGCTGTTCGGGAAAATACGGCCACCGCCTCGCCAGATCGGGCTGGAGGACATACCGGAACGCGCACGGCCGGTGCCTTTCTGCCGCCACGGCTTGTGAGTGGTGTGGCTCACTTCGCCACGATCCTTCTGTTTGCGATTGCCGCTACGCGCATTCGCCATGAATGCCGTCACGACCTGGTGCACCAGCGGTTCGTTGAATTCGCGACCAAACAACGCATCCGAAACCGGCAGATTGTTGGTCGACTTGCCCTGCTCATCAATGATTCGAAGTTCCATCATGCACCTGCCTTCACACTGGGACGCACGACCACATGGCCGCCGCGGGAACCGGGTACCGCACCCTTGACCAGCACCAGCTGACGCTCGACATCGACTCGAACCACTTCGAGATTCTGCACGGTACGCTTGACGGCACCGTGATGACCCGCCATGCGCTTGCCCGGAAACACGCGACCCGGATCCTGAGCCTGACCAATGGAACCCGGCGTATTGTGCGAACGCGAGTTACCGTGACTGGCGCGGTTGGAGGCAAAGTTGTGACGCTTGATGACGCCCGTGAAGCCCTTGCCCTGCGAAGTACCGGTGACATCGACCAACTGGCCGGGCTGGAAAATGGTCGGGCTGACCACAGTTCCGGCTGGCATGCCAGCGGCATCTTCTGTCGACACCAGAAATTCACGAGCGATTTCACCAGCTTCGACGCCAGCCTTGGACAGGTGACCTGCCTGGGCTTTGGTGACGCGGGATGCGCGACGCACACCGAAAACAACCTGAACCGCCGAATAACCGTCAGTTTCAGGGGTTTTGACCTGTGTCACGCGATTGTTAGAGACATCCAGCACTGTTACCGGAATGGTAGAACCATCCTCGGCAAACAGCCGGGTCATGCCGACTTTGCGGCCCAACAGACCTAGACTCATTTTTCTTTCCTGTATAAGGCGCCGATTACAATTGACCGGCTTGATTATTGCCGGATCGCCGTCCGACTCGGTGCAACATTCATTGATTACCGCAACCCGCGGTATCAGACCTTGATTTCAACCTCAACGCCAGCAGGCAGATCCAGCTTCATCAGCGCATCGACCGTTTTGTCTGTCGGGTCGATGATATCCATCAGGCGAAGGTGGGTGCGAATTTCGAACTGGTCACGCGAAGTCTTGTTCACGTGCGGCGAGCGCAGCAGATTGAAACGCTCGATTCTGGTCGGCAATGGTACCGGCCCCTTGACAACCGCACCTGTCCGCTTGGCAGTTTCCACGATTTCCAGCGCAGACTGGTCAATCAGGCGATAATCAAACGCCTTGAGGCGAATGCGGATTTTCTGGTTTTTCATCACACACCTTTTAACTAAAGAGCAACAAAGAGCAGAATGCGAAAGGGCGGTATTGTACCGCCCTTTCGCAATTAATGCAACAACCGTCGTTTATTCAGCGATCTTGGCGACGACACCAGCACCCACGGTACGGCCACCTTCGCGAATCGCGAAGCGCAGACCTTCTTCCATGGCCACCGGCGCAATCAGCGCCACATTCACCGACACGTTGTCGCCAGGCATCACCATCTCGACACCTGCCGGCAGCTCAACCGCACCAGTCACGTCCGTCGTGCGGAAGTAGAACTGTGGACGATAGCCGTTGAAGAACGGCGTATGACGACCGCCTTCATCCTTGCTCAGCACGTAAATCTCGGCGCTGAAACGGGTATGCGGCTTGATCGAACCCGGCTTGGACAGAACCTGGCCACGCTCCACGTCTTCACGCTTGGTACCACGCAGCAGCACGCCAACGTTGTCGCCAGCCTGTCCCTGATCCAGCAGCTTGCGGAACATCTCCACACCGGTGCAGGTCGTCTTCACCGTCGGGCGGATACCCACAATCTCAACTTCCTCGCCAACCTTGATGATGCCGCGTTCCACACGACCAGTCACCACAGTACCGCGACCCGAAATCGAGAACACGTCTTCCACAGGCATCAGGAATGCGCCGTCAATCGCACGCTCCGGATCCGGAATGTAGCTGTCCAGTGCATCAGCCAGACGGTAGATCGACGGCTCGCCAATCTCGGACTGGTCACCTTCCAGCGCCTTCAGCGCCGAACCAATCACAATCGGGGTATCGTCGCCAGGGAAATCATACTTCGACAGCAACTCGCGGACTTCCATCTCCACCAGTTCCAGCAGTTCCGCATCGTCAACCATGTCGGCCTTGTTCATGTACACAATGATGTACGGAACACCAACCTGGCGTGCCAGCAGAATGTGCTCGCGCGTCTGCGGCATCGGGCCGTCAGCCGCCGAAACCACCAGAATCGCTCCGTCCATCTGCGCAGCGCCGGTAATCATGTTCTTCACGTAGTCAGCGTGACCCGGGCAATCCACGTGAGCGTAGTGACGCTTCTCCGTCTCATACTCCACGTGCGCAGTGTTGATCGTGATACCGCGTGCCTTCTCTTCCGGCGCCGAGTCAATATCCGCATAGTTCTTCGCTTCGCCACCAAACTTCTTCGACAGAATCGTGGTGATCGCTGCGGTCAACGTGGTCTTGCCGTGATCAACGTGGCCGATCGTCCCCACGTTCACGTGCGGCTTCGTCCGTTCAAACTTGCCTTTTGCCATGTCTGTTACCTCGTCAGATTACTTTTTGTTGATGATTGCTTCGGCCACGTTCTTCGGAGCTTCCGCATACTGTTTGAATTCCATGCTGTAGGTCGCACGCCCCTGGCTCATTGAGCGCAGAACTGTCGAGTAACCGAACATCTCTGCCAGCGGAACTTCCGCCTTGATGACCTTGCCACTGGCATTGTCTTCCATACCCTGAATCATGCCACGACGTGACGACAGGTCGCCCATCACATCGCCCATGTAGTCTTCCGGCGTTTCCACTTCAACCGACATCATAGGCTCAAGCAGAACCGGATTGGCCTTGCGCATACCATCCTTGAACGCCATGGAAGCAGCCATCTTGAAGGCGTTTTCGTTCGAGTCCACGTCGTGATAGGAACCGTCAAACAGGGTCACCTTCACATCCACGACAGGGAATCCGGCCAGAACACCGTTTGGCAGCGTGTCCTGCAGACCTTTGTCAACCGCAGGAATGAATTCGCGCGGCACGGTACCACCCTTGATGGCGTCGACGAACACATAACCCTGACCAGGTTCGCTGGGCTCCATCTTGAGCCAGACGTGACCGTACTGTCCCTTACCACCCGACTGCTTGACGAACTTGCCTTCCACCTCGACCTGCTTGCGAATGGCTTCGCGATAGGCCACTTGGGGCGCGCCCACATTGGCCTCGACGCCAAACTCGCGCTTCATCCGGTCGACGATGATTTCCAGGTGCAGCTCACCCATACCGGAAATAATGGTCTGGCCGGTTTCCTCGTCGGTACGGACGCGGAATGATGGATCTTCCTGGGCCAGACGATTGAGCGCAATGCCCATTTTTTCCTGATCAGCCTTGGTTTTCGGCTCGACTGCCACGTGAATGACCGGCTCCGGGAACACCATGCGTTCGAGCACAACCACATTTTGCGGATCGCAAAGGGTGTCACCGGTTGTCGCTTCCTTCAGACCGACTGCAGCGGCGATGTCGCCGGCGCGCACTTCCTTGATTTCCGAGCGCTGGTTGGCGTGCATCTGCAGAATACGGCCAATACGTTCTTTCTTGCCCTTGACCGGATTGTAGATCGTATCGCCGGAATTCAGCACACCAGAGTACACACGGAAGAAAATCAGCTGACCCACAAACGGATCGGTCATGATCTTGAATGCCAGGGCGCCGAATGGCTCGTCATCGGATGCGTGACGCTCAGCCGGCTCGCCGTCTTCCAGTTCGCCCTTGATGGCGGGAATGTCTTTTGGTGAAGGCAGATAATCAATCACGGCGTCAAGCATGGCCTGGACGCCTTTGTTCTTGAAGGCCGTTCCGCACATCATCGGCACGATTTCACCGGCGATGGTACGAGCGCGAATGGCTTTCTTGATGTCGTCTGCAGAGAGATCGCCCTCTTCCAGATACTTGTTCATCAAGTCTTCATTGGCTTCAGCAGCTGCTTCGACCATTTTTTCACGCCATTCTGCAGCGACTTCCTTCAGGTCTGCCGGAATATCGCGTTCTTCAAATTTCATGCCCTGAGAGCTGTCATCCCAGTAGATGGCTTTCATCTTGACCAGATCAACCACACCCTCAAACTTGTCTTCGGCGCCGATCGGCACCTGAATAGGCACAGGATTGGCTTTCAGACGCGAACGCATCTGCTCGTAGACTTTGAAGAAGTTCGCACCGGTACGGTCCATCTTGTTGACAAACGCCAGACGCGGAACGCCATACTTGTTGGCCTGACGCCAGACGGTTTCGGACTGAGGCTGCACACCACCAACCGCGCAATACACCATGCAGGCACCATCCAGCACGCGCATCGAACGCTCGACTTCAATGGTGAAGTCGACGTGTCCCGGTGTATCGATGATGTTGATGTGGTGTTCCGGGTAATTGTTGTCCATGCCGCGCCAGTAGCACGTGGTAGCCGCAGACGTGATGGTGATGCCGCGTTCCTGTTCCTGCGCCATCCAGTCCATCGTGGCAGCACCGTCATGGACCTCACCGATCTTGTGCGACACGCCGGTGTAGTACAGGATGCGCTCGGTCGTGGTGGTTTTGCCAGCGTCGATATGAGCGCTGATGCCAATATTGCGGTATCGTTCGATTGGAGTTTTACGAGCCACTTTTCAGTATCCAGTATGTACCGGCGCAATGCACCAGTGGGTTAAATCAAACAGGCTGCCGTAGCAGCCATGTCGGGCATCCGTCGTCAAACGGAAGCATGCGCAGCATGCACGATATGCAGGGCTGCGACCACCCTGCCTGTCCTGCACACAACTACCGCGCGCCGCCGGCAAGCACCGGCAGCATTCGCGGGTATCAGAAGCGGAAATGCGAGAACGCTTTGTTGGCTTCTGCCATGCGGTGCACTTCGTCACGCTTTTTCATGGCGCCGCCACGACCTTCGGAAGCGTCGAGCAGCTCGCCAGCCAGGCGAATTCCCATCGACTTTTCGCCACGCTTGCGAGCCGATTCTTTCAGCCAGCGCATGGCCAGTGCTGTACGACGCGACGGGCGCACTTCGACCGGAACCTGGTAGTTCGCACCGCCGACACGGCGGCTTTTCACTTCGACCAGGGGACGGACATTGTTGAGTGCCTGGGTGAACACTTCCACCGGGTCCTTGCCAGTCTTCTGGTTGATCTGGTCAAACGCACCATAAATGATGTTTTCTGCAACCGACTTCTTGCCGCTGGTCATCAGAACGTTCACAAACTTGGCGACTTCCTGGCTGCCGAATTTCGGATCCGGCAACACTTCACGCTTGGGCACTTCTCTACGTCTTGGCATATTATCCTCTCAATTGCTGACCCTGCCGGACGTTACCGACAGGTCGATGCATGGTGATCAGGCCTTCTTGGGCCGCTTGGCGCCATACTTGGAGCGCGATTGCTTGCGATCCTTGACGCCTGCCGTATCCAGGCTGCCACGGACGGTGTGGTAACGCACACCTGGCAGATCCTTCACACGACCACCACGAATCAGGACAACAGAGTGTTCCTGCAGGTTATGCCCTTCACCACCAATATAGCTGGTGACTTCGAAGCCGTTGGTCAGTCGCACACGTGCAACTTTCCGGAGTGCTGAGTTCGGCTTCTTTGGCGTCGTCGTATAAACGCGGGTACATACCCCACGCTTTTGTGGACAGGCTTCAAGAGCAGGCACTTTGCTCTTTACTCGCTTTGCGGTACGCGGCTTGCGCACCAGCTGATTGATAGTCGGCATACTCGTTCCAGTATTAATAACACAACCCCACCGACAGCGATTCGCTTGCCGGCGGGTACTTCAGATATCGTGACCATCTGACTGGGCAGCAAACCGCTTCCGGTTGACTACCCAGCAAAAAGACCACGGATTCTATCCCGCATCCGCGAAGATGTCAAGCCAGAGACTCGTCATCCGCGATGGTTGCGGTTTCAAACACATCCTGTTCGCTCAGGGATTCGTGATCACCATGCTGCCGATGGCGCGCATTGTGGTAAGCCAGTCCGGTACCTGCCGGAATCAGACGACCTACAATGACGTTTTCTTTCAGGCCGCGCAGTTCGTCGCGTTTGCCCATGATGGCTGCTTCGGTCAGCACACGGGTTGTTTCCTGGAAGGAAGCCGCCGAAATGAACGAATCGGTGGACAGCGATGCCTTGGTAATACCCAGCAGGATGAAATCATAGCTGGCCGGGGCCTTGCCTTCGGCAATGACGCGTTCATTTTCGATCAGCATTTCAGCACGTTCGACCTGTTCGCCCTGAATGAAGCGGGTATCACCTGGTTCAGTGATGTGAACACGACGCAACATCTGACGCACGATGACTTCGATGTGCTTGTCGTTGATCTTGACCCCCTGCAGGCGGTAAACCTCCTGCACCTCATCGGTGATGTAGCGGCTCAGCGCCTCGACACCCTTCAACGCCAGAATGTCATGCGGATCCACTGGACCGTCAACAATCATTTCGCCCTTGTTGACCACCTGACCGTCGTGCGCCATGACATGTTTTTCCTTCGGAATCAGGTATTCATGCTTGACGCCATCCAGATCGGTGATTTCCAGGCGCTGCTTGCCCTTGGTGTCCTTGCCGAAAGAAACCGTACCGGTCACAGGTGCCAGCATGCCGGCATCCTTGGGCGAACGGGCTTCAAACAGTTCGGCCACACGCGGCAGACCGCCGGTGATGTCACGCGTCTTCGACGATTCCTGCGGAATACGTGCCAGCACTTCACCAACACCGACTTCCTGACCATCTTTCACCGTGATCAGCGATCCGATCTGGAAAGTGATGTTAACGGGCGTTTCGGTACCGGCAATCTTGACTTCAACACCCTTGTCATCCAGCAACTTGACTTGCGGACGCAGACCTTTGCTGCTGCTGCCAGCACGACGCTTCGGATCAATGACCACCAGCGTGGACAGACCAGTCACTTCATCGATCTGCTTGGCAACCGTCGCGCCTTCCTCGACGTTTTCAAAACGCACGCGTCCGGCATATTCGGTAATGATCGGACGGGTGTGCGGATCCCACATCGCCATGACCTGACCAGCCTTGATCCTGTCTCCGTCGCGCACCATGAGGGTTGCGCCATAAGGCACTTTGTGGCGTTCGCGCTCGCGACCGCTGTCATTCATGATGACCAGTTCACCACTGCGGGCAATGACCACCAGTTCGGACTTGGCGTTGGTCACATAACGCATGGCCGGACTGTAAACCACCGTTCCGGCGGATTTCGACTCCAGCTGGCTGGCTGCTGCCGACCGTGATGCCGCACCACCGATGTGGAATGTCCGCATGGTCAGCTGGGTGCCCGGCTCGCCAATCGACTGGGCGGCAATCACACCCACCGCTTCACCAACATTAACCAGCTGACCACGTCCAAGATCGCGACCATAACACTTGCTGCACAGACCATAGCGGGTTTCGCAGGTCAGCGGAGTACGAACCTTCACTTCGTCGATGCCGGACGGTTCGAGCTTGTCCGCCAGACCTTCATCGAGCATCACACCGGCAGGAATGATGATTTCGCCGGTTTCTGCATTCACGACATCGGTGGACGTGACCCGGCCGAGCACGCGGTCGCGCAGGGCTTCGATCACTTCGCCACCTTCGACCAGCGCCTTGAGCAGGACACCCTCGCTGGTGCCGCAATCGTCTTCGACCACGACCAGATCCTGGGTCACATCGACCAGACGACGTGTCAGATAGCCGGAGTTGGCGGTCTTCAGTGCGGTATCGGCCAGACCTTTACGGGCACCGTGGGTCGAAATGAAGTATTGCAGAACATTCAGGCCCTCACGGAAATTGGCCGTGATCGGCGTTTCGATGATCGAACCATCCGGCTTGGCCATCAGGCCGCGCATTCCTGCAAGCTGGCGAATCTGGGCTGCCGAACCGCGGGCACCGGAATCCGCCATCATGTAGATGGCGTTGAATGATTCCTGGGTGGTCTGCTTGCCTTCACGATCCACCACAGGCTCGCTGCCAAGCTGCGTCATCATGGCCTTGGCGACCTGGTCACCGGCGCGTCCCCAGATATCGACCACCTTGTTGTAACGTTCGCCCTGTGTCACCAGACCCGAGACATACTGCGATTCGATCTCCTGCACTTCCTTTTCGGACGCGCTGATGATCTCGTGCTTCTGCTTCGGCACCAGCATGTCATCCACGCAAATCGACATGCCACCACGGGTTGCATACGTAAAGCCGGTATACATCAGCCGGTCGGCCAGCATGACGGTATCGCGCAGACCGCAGCTGCGGAAACTGGCGTTGATCAGGCGTGAAATCTCTTTCTTTTTCAGAATCTTGTTGACGTGGCTGAATGACAGTCCCGGCGGCAGGATTTCCGACAGCAGGGCACGACCAACCGTGGTGTCATATCGCGTGACCTTTTCCTGTCGTTCGCCGGCCTCGTCAAACCAGGCTTCACGAATACGCACGGAGACACGGGCGTTCAGTTCGACCTGGCGCGATTCGTAAGCACGCGACACTTCCGCCACGTCGGCAAACATCATTCCTTCGCCGCGTGCGTTGACGCGTTCGCGGGTCATGTAGTACAGACCAAGCACGATGTCCTGCGAGGGCACGATGATCGGTTCGCCGTTGGCAGGCGATAGTACGTTGTTGGACGCCAGCATCAGCGTACGCGCTTCCATTTGCGCTTCCAGCGACAATGGCACGTGAACCGCCATCTGGTCACCGTCGAAGTCGGCGTTGAACGCGGCACAAACCAGTGGATGCAGCTGGATCGCCTTGCCTTCGATCAGCGTCGGCTCGAATGCCTGGATGCCGAGACGGTGCAGGGTCGGTGCGCGGTTGAGCAGAACCGGATGCTCACGGATGACATCTTCGAGAATATCCCAGACCACCGGCTCTTCCATTTCGACCATGCGCTTGGCCGCCTTGATGGTGGTGGCCAGCCCCATGACTTCGAGCTTGTGGAAAATGAATGGCTTGAACAGCTCCAGCGCCATCTTTTTCGGCAGACCGCACTGGTGCAGACGCAGCTGCGGACCCACCACGATTACCGAGCGGCCGGAATAGTCCACACGCTTGCCCAGCAGGTTCTGACGGAAGCGGCCGCCCTTGCCCTTGATCATGTCGGCCAGCGACTTCAGCGGACGCTTGTTGGCGCCGGTCATGGCCTTGCCGCGCCGTCCGTTGTCCAGCAACGAATCCACGGCTTCCTGCAGCATGCGCTTTTCGTTGCGCACGATGATTTCGGGCGCCTTGAGCTCCAGCAGGCGCTTCAAACGGTTATTCCGGTTGATCACCCGGCGGTACAGGTCGTTCAGATCCGAGGTGGCAAAACGGCCACCATCAAGCGGAACCAGCGGACGCAGTTCCGGTGGCAGCACCGGCAGGACTTCCAGCACCATCCATTCGGGTTTGATACCCGATTTCTGGAATGCCTCGATCACTTTCAACCGTTTGGCCAGTTTCTTGATCTTGGTGTCCGAGCCGGTTTTGGCAAGCTCATTGCGGATCGATTCCAGCTCGTTCTGGATATCAATTCCCTTCAGCATTTCGCGAATGCCTTCGGCACCCATGCTGGCCCTGAATTCATCGCCATATTCGTCGAACTTGGCCATGTAATCGTCTTCGGTCAACAGCTGACCGCGAACAAGGGGTGTCATGCCGGGATCGGTGACGACGTAAGCTTCAAAGTAGAGCACGCGCTCGATGTCGCGCAAAGTCATGTCCAGAACCATGCCAAGACGGGAAGGCAGGGATTTCAGAAACCAGATATGGGCAACCGGGCTGGCCAGCTCGATATGGCCCATCCGCTCACGGCGGACTTTGGACAAAGTGACTTCGACGCCACACTTTTCGCAGATCACACCACGATGCTTGAGGCGCTTGTATTTGCCGCAAAGACATTCGTAATCCTTGACCGGACCGAAAATCTTGGCGCAGAACAGACCATCACGCTCCGGCTTGAAGGTGCGATAGTTGATCGTTTCGGGCTTCTTGACCTCGCCATACGACCAGCTGCGGATCTTATCCGGAGAGGCAAGACCAATCTTGATCGCGTCGAACTCTTCTTCCTGCGTGACTTGTTTGAACAGATCCAGCAAAGCTTTCATAAATACTCTCCAGTGAGACTACACAGACACGAAACGAGGCGTGACCATGCTGTCTCAATAACGCTCCAGATCAATATCGATCGCCAACGAACGGATTTCCTTCACCAGCACGTTGAACGACTCGGGCATGCCGGCATCGATCTTGTGCTCACCCTTGACAATGTTTTCATACACTTTGGTACGACCGTTGACATCGTCAGACTTGACGGTGAGCATTTCCTGCAGGATATAGGAAGCACCATAGGCTTCGAGTGCCCAGACTTCCATTTCACCAAACCGCTGACCACCAAACTGCGCCTTGCCACCCAGAGGTTGCTGGGTAACCAGACTGTACGGTCCCGTGGAACGGGCATGCATCTTGTCGTCAACAAGGTGGTGCAGCTTCAGCACATGCATGTAGCCGACAGTCACCTTACGGTCAAATGCTTCGCCAGTGCGTCCGTCGAACAAGGTGATCTGTCCGGTTTCCGGCAAATCGGCGAGCTTGAGCATCCGCTTGATTTCCTCTTCGGAAGCACCATCGAACACCGGTGTGGCAAACGGCACACCCTTGCGCAGGTTGCGGGCTAGCTCGAGCACTTCGGTGTCTGTCATGCCAGCGATGTCTTCCGGCTTGCCCGTGGTGTTGTAAATTTCTTCCAGGAAGGAGCGCACTTCAGCGGTTTCACGCTGCGCTTGCAGCATATCGTCGATCTTCTTGCCCAGTCCCTTGGCAGCCCAGCCGAGATGCGTTTCCAGAATCTGGCCGACGTTCATCCGGGACGGCACGCCCAGCGGATTGAGCACGATATCCATCGGCGTGCCATCAGCTGTGAACGGCATGTCTTCGACCGGCACAATCTTGGACACCACACCCTTGTTACCATGACGGCCTGCCATCTTGTCACCAGGTTGCAGGCGACGTTTGACCGCCACGTAAACCTTGACCATTTTCTGCACGCCCGGCTGCAATTCATCGCCAGCAGTGAGCTTCTTCTTTTTCTCTTCGAACATCTGGTCGAATTCGACGCGCTTCTGGTCCAGACTGTCTTTCAGCAGTTCCATCTGGCGACTGGCTTCATCGTCCGTCAGTCGGATATCGAACCACTCGTAGCGGCCATGCGCGTCGAGATAGGACTGTTCAATCACGCTGCCGCGTGCCAGACGACCCGGGCCGCCACTGGCGGTTTT
Source organism: Pseudomonadota bacterium (assembly GCA_021845925.1). Classification (GTDB taxonomy): domain Bacteria; phylum Pseudomonadota; class Gammaproteobacteria; order Burkholderiales; family Sulfuriferulaceae; genus Sulfuriferula. The sequence goes on along the minus strand of JAJZUW010000001.1, from coordinate 246,820 downwards.
GCCGAGCAGCAGACGTTGCAGACGCGAGAAGGTATCGTTCTCGACGATACGGATGCGGTCCGCCATATCCTTCTTGTAGGCAGCCAGCTGGTCATCGATGATCCGTTTTGCCCGTGCATCGCGCTCAATACCCTCACGGGTGAACACCTGTACGTTGATCACGGTACCTGCCATGCCGGATGGTACCCGCAGGGATGTATCCTTGACGTCGGAAGCCTTCTCGCCAAAGATGGCGCGCAGCAGTTTTTCTTCCGGCGTGAGCTGGGTTTCGCCCTTGGGTGTCACCTTGCCGACCAGCACATCACCAGCCTCGACTTCGGCGCCGATGTGAACAATACCCGATTCGTCGAGCCGGCTCAGCATACGCTCGGACAGGTTGGAGATGTCGCGGGTGATTTCTTCCGGTCCAAGCTTGGTATCACGCGCAACGACGGTGAGTTCCTCGATATGAATCGAGGTATAGCGATCATCGGCAACGATGCGTTCGGAGATCAGGATCGAATCTTCGAAGTTGTAGCCGTTCCACGGCATGAAGGCCACCAGCAGGTTCTGTCCTAGGGCGAGTTCGCCCATGTCAGTAGAAGCGCCGTCGGCCACCACATCACCGCGCTGGATGATATCGCCCACACGCACCAGCGGACGCTGGTTAATGTTGGTGTTCTGGTTCGAGCGGGTATACTTGATCAGCGTGTAAATATCCACGCCCACTTCACCGGCACGGGTTTCTTCGTCGTTGACCCGTACCACGATACGGCCGGAATCGACATAATCGACCACGCCACCGCGATGTGCCTGGACTGTCGTGCCAGAATCCACTGCTGCCGTGCGTTCGATGCCGGTACCGACCAGCGATTTTTCAGCACGCAGACAGGGGACGGCCTGACGCTGCATGTTGGAACCCATCAGCGCGCGGTTCGCGTCGTCGTGCTCCAGGAACGGAATCAGCGAAGCAGCCACCGAGACAATCTGCGAAGGCGCAATGTCGATGTACTGGATGCGATCGGGGGATGCGAGTTCAAATTCGTTCTTGAACCGGCAGGAAACGATTTCACTGGTGAAACGGCCTTCGCCATCCAGCTCGGCATTTGCCTGCGCAATGACGTATTTGCTTTCTTCAATCGCCGACAGATATTCGATCTGATCCGTCACGCGACCATTGTCCACCTTGCGGTAAGGCGTTTCCAGAAAACCGAACTTGTTGGTGCGCGCATACAGGGCAAGCGAATTGATCAGACCGATGTTCGGACCTTCCGGTGTTTCGATCGGACAGACCCGGCCATAGTGGGTCGGATGCACGTCACGCACTTCGAAACCGGCGCGTTCACGTGTCAGACCGCCAGGGCCAAGGGCTGAAACGCGGCGCTTGTGGGTAATTTCGGACAGTGGATTGGTCTGATCCATGAACTGCGACAGCTGGCTGGAACCAAAAAATTCCTTGATGGCAGCCGACACCGGTTTGGCGTTGATCAGATCGTGCGGCATCAGGTTTTCGGATTCTGCTTGCGACAGACGTTCCTTGACCGCCCGCTCCACACGCACAAGACCAGCGCGGAACTGGTTTTCTGCCAGTTCGCCCACGCTACGCACACGGCGATTGCCCAGGTGATCGATGTCGTCAATTTCGCCGCGACCATTACGCAATTCGATCAGGATCTTGATCACGGCAACAATGTCTTCGGTGGACAGCACGCCCGTGCCGTCCAGTTCGTCCCGACCAATGCGACGGTTGAACTTCATCCGGCCGACTGCCGACAGGTCATAGCGGTCTTCGCTGAAAAACAGGCCAGCGTACAACGCTTCCACGGCTTCTTCTGTGGGCGGTTCGCCAGGACGCATCATGCGATAGATAGCGACGCGAGCGGCATACTGGTCCGGCGTTTCGTCTGTACGCAAAGTAGAAGAAATATACGCACCTTGATCCAGGTCGTTGACGAACAGGGTTTCAATGCGCTGGATACCGGCTTCAAACAGCTTGTCCAGCAGCGTATCGGTGATCTCGTCGTTGGCCAGCGCAACCAGTTCGCCGGTTTCGGTATTGACGACATTCTTTGCCAGAATGCGTCCGATCATGAAATCGCGCGGAACGGCAATCTGTTCCAGGCCAGCTTCCTGCATCTGGCGGATGTGCTTGACGGTGATCCGCTTGTCACGCGAAACAATCACCTTGCCATCCTTGTCCACGATGTCAAAACGGGCGATTTCACCGCGCAGACGGTCCGGCATCAGCTCAAAACGGATGTTTTCGTTGGCCAGATGGAATGTGTCATTGGTAAAGAACTCGGCCAGAATCCGCTCGTTGTCATAACCGAGCGATTTCAGCAGGGTCGTCACCGGCATCTTGCGGCGGCGGTCGATCCGGAAGTAGAGATAATCCTTGGCATCGAATTCGAAATCCAGCCACGAACCACGGTAAGGAATGATGCGGGCCGAAAACAGCAGTTTGCCGGAGCTGTGGGTTTTACCGCGATCATGCTCGAAAAACACGCCTGGCGACCGGTGCAGCTGGGACACGATGACCCGTTCGGTACCATTGATGATGAAAGAACCAGTGGGGGTCATCAGGGGCAGCTCGCCCATGTAGACTTCCTGTTCCTTGACTTCCTTGACCGATGGCCGAGCAGCTTCCTTGTCCATCAGGGTCAGACGCACCTTTGCGCGCAGCGGAGCCGCAAAGGTCAGGCCACGTTGCTGGCATTCGATCATGTCGAAAACCGGCTCGCCCAGCACATAGCTGACAAAATCCAGCCTGGCATTGCCCGAATGGCTCGAAATCGGAAAGATGGAAGTGAAAGCAGCCTGCAAGCCATCATTGATGCGCTGTTCAGGGCTTGCATCCTCTTGCAGGAACGACCGGTAAGAGTCGATCTGCGTTGCCAGCAGGAAAGGTACCTGCAAGACATTCGCGCGCTTGGCAAAGCTTTTGCGGATGCGTTTTTTCTCAGTAAATGAGTAGCTCATGAGATCTCCCTCGGGGAACTTGCGCAGAAGACAGAAGACAACGACCTGCCGGACAGGGACGTTGTCTTCTGCAGACTGCGTTGCCCGGCAGTGCCGGGCAAACACAGGACGGGCAATTACTTGATTTCAGCCGTCGCGCCAGCTTCGGTGAGCTGCTTGACGATCGATTCGGCTTCAGCCTTGGGCACGCCTTCCTTGACAGGCTTGGGAGCGCCGTCAACCAGGTCCTTAGCTTCTTTCAGGCCCAGACCGGTAATGGCACGCACCACCTTGATGGCGTTAACCTTGTTGTCGCCAGCCTTGGTCAGGATGACGTCGAACTCGGTCTTTTCTTCAGCGGCCGGAGCAGCACCACCAGCGGCCGGAGCAGCAGCAACGGCAACAGCCGTGGCAGCAGCGGAAACGCCGAATTTTTCTTCCATGTCCTTGATCAGCTCGGACAGTTCCAGAACGGTCATGCCAGCGATGGCATCGAGGATTTCAGCTTTGGACAAAGCCATTTTGTTTCTCCTGAAAATTGATCTAATGTCTTAAAAGACGGAATGTAACGGATCAGGCAGCCTGTTTGTCGCGAACAGCCGCAAGGCCACGGACAAAACGGGTCGGCACTTCGTTGAGCGTACGCACAAACTGGCCAACGGGGGCCTGCATGGTACCCATGAGTTTCGCCAGCAGTTCTTCGCGGCTTGGCATGTTGGCCAGGTTCGACACATCCTTGGCGGACATGACGAAATTGGGCATCGCACCAGCCTTGATGATCAGCTTGTCATTGGTTTTGGCGAACTCGGAGAGCACCTTGGCAGCAGCGACTGGATCAGCCGAGATGCCGTATACCAGCGGACCGACAAGCTGTTCGGTCAGGCCGGCAAACGATGTCCCAGCGACAGCGCGGCGTACCAGCGTGTTTTTAAGCACGCGCAGGTAGACACCATTGGCGCGAGCCTTGGCGCGCAGACCAGTCATGTCCACAACCCCCATGCCGCGGTATTCTGCGACGACGATGGCTTGTGCATCGACCAGACGTTCGCTCAACTCAGCGACAACTGCCTGTTTTTCAACCAGATTCAGACTCAAGGTCTTATCTCCTCACTTGAACTCCACGCTTTCCGGAGAAAGCATGAAAATCGACGACCTTACTTCAGGAGTGACCTTTGTACAACTCAGCTTCGTCCTGTTTCGGGATACGTCATCTACGTTGGGCCAGAACCAGCTGCATTCCGGATTAAATCGCGGGCGACCCCAACGGTCTTTGACAACCTGCCGGAACGATTCCGGCAGCCCAAAGTCTTCAACCGTCTTGCGACGGCAGCAACCGGCTGTCAGCCAGCCGGTTGCCGAATATCACGATGCGATGGTTGTCGCATCCACCCGCACGCCAACACCCATGGTGCTGGATACGGAAATCTTCTTCATGTACACGCCCTTGGCTGCTGCAGGACGTGCCTTGTTGAGTGCATCAATCAGGGCAGCCATGTTTTCGCGCAGCGCTTCGACATCGAAAGAGGCACGACCAATGCTGCATTGCACGATACCACCCTTGTCGGTCCGGTACTGAACCTGACCTGCCTTGGCATTGCGCACCGCACCGGCAACATCAGGCGTCACCGTGCCAACCTTCGGGTTTGGCATCAGACCACGCGGACCGAGAATCTGGCCCAGCTGACCGACCACGCGCATGGCATCCGGACTGGCGATCACCACGTCAAAATCCATCTTGCCAGCCTTGATTTCGGCCGCGAGATCATCGAAACCGACGATATCGGCACCGGCGTCTTTGGCAGCCTTGGCGCCATCACCCTGGGCGAACACGGCAACGCGAACCGTCTTGCCGGTACCGCGCGGCAGCACCACGGAACCACGCACGAGCTGGTCGGATTTACGTGCATCGATACCCAGATTGACGGCCAGATCAACGGATTCATCGAATTTGGCGTTGGCAGTTTCCTTGATCAGCGCCAGCGCCTCATTCACCGGATACTGTTTCATGCGGTCGATTTTTTCGCGCAGCGCCTTCTGGCGTTTGGAAATGAAAGCCATTTATGCACCCTCCACTTCAATGCCCATGCTGCGAGCGCTTCCGGCAATGGTCTTGACGGCAGCATCCATGTCAGCTGCGGTGAGATCCGGCATTTTGGCCTTGGCAATTTCTTCGGCCTGGGCGCGGGTCAGCTTGCCAACCTTGTCCGTATGCGGACGCTGGCTGCCCTTCTGCACGCCAGCTGCCTTCTTGATCAGCACGGTTGCAGGCGGGGTCTTGAGAATGAATGTGAAGCTCTTGTCAGCATAGGCAGTGATGACCACCGGCAATGGCAGACCAGGTTCCATACCCTGGGTCTGGGCATTGAATGCCTTGCAGAACTCCATGATGTTGAGGCCGCGCTGACCGAGAGCGGGACCAATAGGCGGGCTGGGATTTGCTTTCCCGGCCGGCACTTGCAGCTTGATGTAGCCGACAATTTTCTTTGCCACTTTGCATGCTCCTGTTGTGGGTACGAACGGTACGCATCACTGGCTGTACCTCCCCGTTGACACAGCAAACCTTTCGGCCTGCTTCCGTACCGGCCAGAGGCCGGTTATTGCCATCAGGTCTTTTCGACCTGACTGAAATCGAGTTCGACCGGTGTTGCACGACCAAAAATGAGCACGGACACACGCAGTTTGCTTTTGTCGTAGTTGACTTCTTCGACTGTGCCATTGAAATCATTGAACGGGCCATCGATCACACGCACCGTCTCACCCACTTCAAAGAGGATCTTCGGCCGCGGTTTTTCGACACCTTCCTGGATCTGGTGAAGAATGGCATCCACTTCCTTCGGACTGATCGGAGTCGGCTTCATGGCCGTCCCCCCCACAAATCCGGTGACTTTTGGCGTATCCTTGATCAGATGCCAGGTTTCGTCGTTCATGTCCATTTCGACCAGCACATAGCCGGGAAAGAACTTGCGTTCCGAAATGGATTTCTGACCGCCCTTCATTTCGACGACTTCTTCGACCGGCACCAGAATCTGACCAAACTTGTCCTGCATGCCATAACGCTCGATACGTTCGAGCAAAGTCCGCTGTACCGTCTTCTCAAAGCCGGAGTACGCGTGCACCACATACCAACGCTTGCTCATGAATCACTCCGCCCCATCAGCCATTTCACCGCAGTCAGAAGGCTGGCATCCACCACCCACATCAGGATCGCCATCACGACCACAAACGCAAACACAATGCCGGTTGTCTGCAAAGTTTCCTTGCGTGTCGGCCACACCACCTTGCGAGCTTCCTTGACGGAGTCACGCGCAAATCCTTCAAACTGTTGTCCGGGGGCTGTTTTCCACGCCACAAAGCCTGCGCCTGCCACACCAGCCAGCACCACCAGCACCCGTACGGCCAGCAAGCTGTCCGCAAGCAGGTAGAATCCGGCAACGCCAGCCACAACCAGCAACACGGCGGCCAGCAATTTGATCTGATCGGTCATCTGAAATTCGTGCGCCCCGCCATCAGGCGGGGCACGCACACTCCGGTAAATTTGGCAGGCCAGGAGGGCCTCGAACCCCCAACCCTCGGTTTTGGAGACCGATACTCTGCCAATTGAGCTACTGGCCTATTAACTTTCTGCATTCTGTCCGGCACAGTCATCCATGATGACATGGCGCCCGCCATCGAGCCAGATCTTTTCGCACATACCTGCCAATATCAGCAGGTGCATCCAGATCCGGCACCCTTCGCGCAACGCCGGACAGTGTACCAGACCGGTTTATTCGGCGATCTTGGCGACGACACCAGCACCCACGGTACGGCCACCTTCGCGAATCGCGAAGCGCAGACCTTCTTCCATGGCCACCGGCGCAATCAGCGCCACATTCACCGACACGTTGTCGCCAGGCATCACCATCTCGACACCTGCCGGCAGCTCAACCGCACCAGTCACGTCCGTCGTGCGGAAGTAGAACTGTGGACGATAGCCGTTGAAGAACGGCGTATGACGACCGCCTTCATCCTTGCTCAGCACGTAAATCTCGGCGCTGAAACGGGTATGCGGCTTGATCGAACCCGGCTTGGACAGAACCTGGCCACGCTCCACGTCTTCACGCTTGGTACCACGCAGCAGCACGCCAACGTTGTCGCCAGCCTGTCCCTGATCCAGCAGCTTGCGGAACATCTCCACACCGGTGCAGGTCGTCTTCACCGTCGGGCGGATACCCACAATCTCAACTTCCTCGCCAACCTTGATGATGCCGCGTTCCACACGACCAGTCACCACAGTACCGCGACCCGAAATCGAGAACACGTCTTCCACAGGCATCAGGAATGCGCCGTCAATCGCACGCTCCGGATCCGGAATGTAGCTGTCCAGTGCATCAGCCAGACGGTAGATCGACGGCTCGCCAATCTCGGACTGGTCACCTTCCAGCGCCTTCAGCGCCGAACCAATCACAATCGGGGTATCGTCGCCAGGGAAATCATACTTCGACAGCAACTCGCGGACTTCCATCTCCACCAGTTCCAGCAGTTCCGCATCGTCAACCATGTCGGCCTTGTTCATGTACACAATGATGTACGGAACACCAACCTGGCGTGCCAGCAGAATGTGCTCGCGCGTCTGCGGCATCGGGCCGTCAGCCGCCGAAACCACCAGAATCGCTCCGTCCATCTGCGCAGCGCCGGTAATCATGTTCTTCACGTAGTCAGCGTGACCCGGGCAATCCACGTGAGCGTAGTGACGCTTCTCCGTCTCATACTCCACGTGCGCAGTGTTGATCGTGATACCGCGTGCCTTCTCTTCCGGCGCCGAGTCAATATCCGCATAGTTCTTCGCTTCGCCACCAAACTTCTTCGACAGAATCGTGGTGATCGCCGCGGTCAACGTGGTCTTGCCGTGATCAACGTGGCCGATCGTCCCCACGTTCACGTGCGGCTTCGTCCGTTCAAACTTGCCTTTTGCCATGTCTAATATCCTCTTAGCCTAACGATGACGACACACTGCTACTGAAACTGGTGCCCATGACGTGGATTGAACACGTGGCCTCTCCCTTACCAAGGGAGTGCTCTACCACTGAGCTACATGGGCTTGACACATCCAGCCTGACGCCGGCAACGGACGCTTCATGCATCACATGCCGGCCACAGGCCCTCCTGCATTCTGTTACATCCTGGCGATAGCCCTGCGGCAACCACCAGCAGCCTGGAGCGGGTGAAGGGAATCGAACCCTCGTCATAAGCTTGGAAGGCTTCTGCTCTACCATTGAGCTACACCCGCACATTCTTCGACGCCGTTCCTGACCGGCCAGCAGCTCCGGCCGGGAAGCAATTGCGCCAACCGAACCTGCGTATTCCGCCTGTTTCTGCACAGCGTGTGCGCTCGCGCATCCTGACAGGCGGCTCCAGAAATCTGGTGGAGGGGGAAGGATTCGAACCTTCGAAGGCAGAGCCGTCAGATTTACAGTCTGATCCCTTTGACCGCTCGGGAACCCCTCCGGAACAAGCCGGCTATTATCTTACAGTCGGCACGGTTCGTCAAACATTAAAACGAAAATGCATCACATCGCCATCCCGCACGACATAATCCTTGCCTTCAAGCCGCATCTTGCCGGCCTCTCTGGCACCTTGCTCACCCTTGCAGGCAATGAAATCTTCATAGCCAATCACTTCGGCCCGAATGAACCCACGCTCGAAATCCGTATGGATCACCCCGGCTGCCTGCGGTGCGGTTGACCCACGATGGATGGTCCAGGCACGCACCTCCTTCACGCCGGCGGTAAAATAGGTCTCCAGCCCCAGCAAGCCGTAAGCTGCCCGTATCAACCGGTTCAACCCGGGTTCGTCCTGACCGAGATCCGCGAGGAACATTTTTTTGTCCTCTTCCTCCATGTCGACCATTTCAGCCTCGAGAGCAGCGCAGATGACCACCACCGGCGCATGCTCGGCCGCGGCAAATGCACGCACACGTTCCAGCAGAGGATTGTCGGCAAACCCGGCGTCATCGACATTCGCTGCATAGAGTACCGGCTTGTCCGTCAGCAGGCACAATGGCCGGATCAAAAGCCGGTCTGCTTCATCGAGCGGCATGGCATGCACCGGCTTGCCGGTATCCAGATGATCATGCACGGCTTCCAGCACCGCAACCATGCGTTGCGCATCCTTGTCACCCGCCCGCGCCGGTTTCTGATAGCGCGGCAAGGCTTTTTCCAGCGTCGCCAGATCAGCCAGGGCGAGTTCGGTCTGAATGGTTTCAATATCTGCCACCGGGTCTACCCGGCCGGCCACATGAATCACATTGGGGTCATCAAAACAGCGCACCACATGCATGATGGCATCAGTTTCACGGATGTTCGCCAGAAACTGGTTGCCCAGCCCCTCCCCTTTCGAGGCGCCAGCCACCAGACCAGCAATATCGACAAACTCGACGATGGCAGGCAGAACCCGTTCCGGCCCTACGATGGCGGCCAGCGCATCCAGCCTGGGATCCGGCACTTCGACGACTCCAGTATTGGGTTCGATGGTACAGAACGGATAGTTTTCGGCAGCGATGCCGGCGCGCGTCAGCGCATTGAACAGCGTCGATTTACCGACATTGGGCAAACCGACGATCCCGCATTTAAGACTCATGTCATTTTGCCTGTGTGTGCAATTCGAGCATTGCTGCCGAAAAAGCCCCCTTCAGCATCAGGGGAAAAGCGCGCAGGCCATGATCCATAGCCTGTTCGATCAAACCGTATTCATCCGCGCGTGGCGGATTGAGAACCCAAGCCGACACCGCATCCCTGTGTCCTGGATGGCCGATGCCGATTCTGAGCCGCCAGAAATCCGGCGTCCCCAGCACGGCCGCGATATCCTTCAATCCGTTATGTCCGCCATGGCCGCCGCCCAGCTTGATCTTCGCAGTCCCGGGAGACAGATCAAGCTCATCATGCACCACCAGTATTTCATCCGGTTCGATGCGATAAAACCTGGCGACTGCCCCCACTGCGCGTCCACTGGCATTCATGAATGTTTGCGGCAGCAGATAAAACACGCCGGCAGGAGATTTGCCCAGCAAGCCATGAAAGCGGCCTTCGGCCTGCAAGCTGGCCCGTTCGGCGCGAGCCGCACGCTCGACCCACCAGAACCCGGCATTGTGCCGGGTTCCGGCGTACTCGCGCCCCGGATTCCCCAGACCCACCACCAGTCGCAGCGGGCGGTTCGGCTGACTAGCCAAACGAATCAGCCAGCAGCAGCTTCGTCAGCGTCAGTCTGGGCGCCGCGCGGCACGACAACCGCAGCAACAGCCGGATTATCACCCTTGTGACCCGTGACAGCCTCGACACCGGCAGGCAGGCTCAGATCGGAAACGTGCAGGATCTGGCCTGCTGCCAGGCTACCCAGATCGACTTCGATGTATTCCGGCAGGCTGCCAGGCAGGCAGCTGACATCCAGTTCGGTCATGATGTGGCTCACTTTGCCACCAGTGAGCTTGACGCCGGGCGCCGTATCGCCATTGATGAAATGCAGCGGCACACGGACGTGAATCTTGTGGGTGGCATCGACACGCTGGAAATCCACGTGCTGGACCTCGCTGCGGAAAGGATGCATGACAAAGTCGCGCAGCAGCACGGATTCTTTGTTGCCATCCAGCACCAGTGTCAGCACGGATGCGTGAAACGCTTCCCGCTTCAGGGCATAAAACAGGCTGTTATGATCCAGCTCGATGTTGACGGCAGGCTTGTCGCCACCATAAACAACACCAGGCGTTTTGCCATTGCGACGCAGGCGGCGGCTCGCACCCTTACCCTGTACGTCTCGTTTTTGTGCAATTACTTCCATGAGTTACTCCAGTCAAAAAGGCAGCATGGCTGCCACAACGACGCTTTCCCGCGACCAGGCAAAGCGTCCGCAAGATCAGATCGCGCTCATTCCATGAACAGCGAACTGACCGAATCCTCATTACTGATACGGCGAATGGTTTCTGCCAGCAGACCGGCCACCGACAACTGGCGGATACGCGGACTGGCCTTGGCATCTTCCCGGAGCGGAATGGTGTCGGTCACCACCAGCTCGTCCATGGCCGACTGATTGATCCGCTGCACGGCGGTTCCGGACAGCACAGGATGCGTGCAGTAAGCCACCACTCGCTTGGCCCCCCGGTCCTTCAGCGCCTGGGCCGCCTCGCACAGTGTATTGGCTGTATCCACCATGTCGTCCATGATGATGCAGGTACGGCCATCGACATCGCCGATGATGTTCATCACCTTGGCCACGTTCGGACGCGGACGACGCTTGTCGATGATGGCCAGATCGACTTCCAGTCGCTTGGCCAGCGCACGTGCGCGCACGACGCCACCGATATCCGGCGAAACCACGACCAGGTCATCCCATGACTGTTTCCAGACATCCCCAAGCAAAATGGGCGATGCGTAGATGTTGTCCACTGGAATGTCAAAAAACCCCTGGATCTGGTCGGCATGCAGGTCCATGGTCAGCAGGCGGTCAATACCGGCTCCGGTCAGCATGTTTGCCACCACCTTGGCGGTGATCGCTACGCGTGCCGAACGCGGCCGGCGATCCTGGCGGGCATAACCGAAATATGGGATGGCCGCGGTGATCCGCCCTGCCGATGCACGTTTCAACGCATCCACAATGACCATGATTTCCATCAGGCTGTCGTTGGTCGGCGAGCAGGTGGATTGCAGCACGAACACATCCTTGCCGCGCACATGTTCCAACAGCTCGACCATGACTTCGCCATCGGAGAAACGGGCGACCGTCGCCCGTCCGAGATGGATATTCAGGTGGCGAACCACATCTTCAGCCAGCCGTGGATTGGCATTTCCGGAAAACACCATCAAACTATCGAAGCCCACCTTTGCACCCCGCATTCGCAATTCGGACCAGAACCTCTGCCTGACGCCCTGCCCCGGCGCCACGTCATGGCCATACCGGATACAGGACAAACAGCACCGGGCCATTTACCCGGATCAACAAAAACAAAAAGCGTGTAATCGGTATTACACGCTTTTTCAGCCGGCCACCAGAAACAGCTGCTGTCGCACTTCTGTCCGGATGGCAGGAGCCTTCATCCTGGCAGGGGAGGCAGGGATCGAACCTGCGAATGTCGGAATCAAAATCCGATGCCTTACCACTTGGCGACTCCCCTGTTGCTTCTGCCTGCATACACTGCAGTCAGCGCTGAAAACATGTCAGGAACCCGAATCCACCGCCCAGTCCGCCTGCGGGTGCCGCTGCAATCCACGCGCGACAAATCCGGTCATGTCCGCCGGCAATCGCGCCAGGACCTCGCGCGCTTCGTGTTCGTCGCTGAACACTGCAAACACACATGCCCCTGAACCGGTCATGCGGGCATCGGCATATGTGGCCAGCCAGTCAAGGCAACGGGCAACCTGCGGAAACGACCCGCACACGACAGACTGCAGATCGTTGCGCGTTTCGCGCAGCAGGCTTGCCGGTGTCACACTGCTTTCGGGTTCCATTCCGGATGCGCTTGCCAGCACCCGGTCAAGAAAGTCCGTCATTCTGAGGCTTTTGCTGTCTCTTGTCAATTCCCTGTCGGCAAATACCATCGCAGTCGACACATGCACCGGAGGCACCAGCACCAGATACCAGGCCGGCGCCAGCCGGACCGGCTGCATCAGCTCTCCCACGCCTGTAGCAAATGCCGGCTGGCCAAACACGAACACCGGCACGTCCGCGCCCAGCCTGAGTCCGAGCGCCTGCAGACGCTCGCGTGACCAGCCAAGCCGCCACAACCGGTTCAGCCCAAGCAGCACCGCAGCAGCATCCGAACTGCCACCACCAAGTCCGCCACCCATCGGCAACCGCTTGTCGAGCCGCACGCAGACGCCGGCCCGAACACCACTTTCTGCCGCCAGCAATCGGGCGGCCCTGAGGCACAAATCCTGACTCTCGTCCACGCCCGGCAATGGTTCAGCGCGCTCGATGATTCCCGCATCCCGCCATTCCAGATCCAGCCAGTCGCCATGGTCCAGCAAACAGAACACGCTCTCCAGTTCGTGGTAACCATCCGGCCTGCGACCCAGCACATGCAAAAACAGATTCAGCTTGGCAGGCGCAAATACACGCACGGATTGCAGATTCATGGTGCAGGATTCCAGCTGCGCACCAGCAGTCTGACCTTCACCTGTCCAGCCGCCAGAGCCACTTTCTCCGGTAGCGGATGGCCTTGTCCGTCATGCCAGCGCAGGTACTCGACCTGCCATCCGGATTGCTCCAGCCGACCGGATTTCCCGTCTGTGGGCGGATACCAGTGATAGGGATGCCCGGGGGCTGCCGCCCCCACCATCCAGCTGCTCATCTCGTCAACCGGCAGTGGCCAGCCCATCCACTGGTCAAGCAGGACAGCCAGATTACTGCCGTGATGGACATCGCCATGACTGTCCACCAGATCCGCTCCACTGGCATCGCGTTGCAACACGCCCAGCGTCTGGCCAAGAGGAGAATACAGTTCGAGCCGGTCAAAATCGGGGCCATGCCGCCAGTGAAAGGAAGCCTGACCTGAATCACGCCCCGCTTCGACAGCCAGCCGTCCGTCCAGATCAAACTGCTGCGGCGGCACGGCATTGAGAGAAGTGACTGCCGGACCCGCCGGCATCTGCCCATCGTCCGGCAAATGCGTGGCACATCCGGCCAGCAGGCCGGCGAGTGCCGGGACAAGCAGCCATCTCATTTGAACCGTTCTGCAGCCGAACGCAATACGGCATTGTCCGGATTGGCCGGCACGGCCTCTTTCCACAATGCATGCACCGCATCCAGCTTGCCTTCCTTCCACAGCACTTCGCCCAGATGTGCCGCGATTTCCGGGTCGTGCGACAAATTCCAGGCCCGCGAAATGTATTGTTCCGCCGCCGGCAGGTTGCCCTTGCGATACTGCAGCCACCCCATGCTGTCGAGTATGAAGGCATCATCCGGATCGAGCTTGAGCGCCCGGTCGAGCAGATTGCCAGCCTCATCGAGACGGATGTTGTGATCCGCATAGGTATACCCCAGCGCATTGAGCGCCTGAGCATGATCCGGTTGCAGCACCAGCACATGCCGGAGATCCCGCTCCAGCACGTCCAGATGCCCGAGCGACTCGGCAAGCAGCGCATGGTCATACAGCAGGTCAACCGAATCGGGGCGCGTCTTCAACGCGTCGCCAAGCAATGCGTACGCCTGCTGATCCTGATGCTGGTCGCGCAACAGCAAGGCCTGGGCACGAATCAGCTCGATCTGGTCTGCGTCCGCACTGACGTGAATGCCCTGCAGCCATGCCAGCGCTTCGGCTGGCTTGCCCTGGTTCGACAACATGGATGCATAGTGAATCTGCGCCTGCAGGTACTGAGGGCCGGCCGGCACGCTGCGATACCATTTTGCGGCGTCGTCATATTTCTTTTGCGCCTCGGCAATCTGTCCAAGATACAGTTCCAGCAGGCCCTGATCCGGATAGCCGAGCGCACGGGCACGCTGGAAGGCAACATTGGCGGCATCCAGATCTTTCAGCTGCAGGTCGATGAAACCCAGGGCCAGCTGCATGTTGGGATTGTCAGGCAGGTGGGCCGCCAGCTTGCTGAACTGCACCCTGGCATCTGCCGGACGATTGCGTGCAACCAGCCAGCGGGCGTATGCCAGGCGGACCTGATCTGCCTGTTCGTGGGCGGACAGCCAGGACACGGCAAACGCATCGGCCTTGTCCGGGTCGGTATGCGCAAGCACATCAAAGCGCAGACCGGCGGCCAGATCCCAGTTTGGCCGCAGGCGGTCGCATGTATCCAGGTCACGCAATGCCTGGTCGAACTGACCGACACGCGCATCGGCCTGAGCCAGCACCAGCCACGCTTCCGGCAAATCCGGAAAACCTGCCGCCAGTTTTGCCACCAGATCACGCGCAGCCTGCTTGTTCGGCTGTCCGGTCAGCATCGCGGACAAGCGCATGAATTCGGCGTCCGGTTTGACGCCCGGTTCGGCCATCAGCCGTTTGAGATAAGGCAGTGCATCACCCGGATTCTTGCTGGCCAGTGTCAGCGCGATCACTGCATGCAGGGCATCCGGCGAAGCAGGTTCCTGGTCAAGCCACAAATCCGCGCCGGCCCGGGCAATGTCAGGTCTGCGATCATACAGCCCTGCCTCGATGGCATTGCGGGCAAATTCCGGATTGCCCGTCTGTTTGGCCAGACGAAGGTACAATGGCGCCGCTACTGACCAGATACCGCGCTGGGCGGCAATATCGGCAGTGAGCGTCTGGAACACGGTTTCCGGTGTCAATGAAACCTCAGCCGGTTTTGTCGTGGCAGCCTTTGTCGTGGCAGCCGCAGTCTGGTCATCGGCCAGGGCTCCATGCGGTTGCCCGGCCAGCAAACCGGCAGCGAGCAGTCCCGTTAGCCAAAAACGCACAGCCAACCGATGTCGCATCACACCGCCCCGACTGCGCGGGCGTGCTTCGGATGCCAGCCGGATTCGTGCATTGCTGCCGGTTTGTTCGCCGACACGACCTGTCAACATATTGATCAGCTTAGCCATTGATATTGTTTCACCCGCTCTGGTAAAAGTTTCACGCCGGTTAGACCATCCGTCGCGCCCAAGTTCACACTTTACAGAAAAATCCGCTGATAAGTGTGACCTTCCCGGCGCAACCGATCGCGCGCCACAGCATAATCCGGCAGCAACCGCGACACTTCCTGCCAGAAAGCTGCCGAATGGTCCAGATGCCGCAAATGCGCCAGTTCATGCGCCAGCACGTAATCCAGTTCGGCAGTGGTTGCCAGCATCAGGCGCCAGTTGATGCGCACCACGCCGGCCGCCGTACAGCTTCCCCAGCGTCCGCGCGCTGATGTGAGGCGAATTTCAGTCGGCATCCGGGTCAGCAACGGACGAAATTGCGCAAATCGCAACAGCACATGCTGCCTGGCCTCCTGCCGATACCAGTTGGCCACGCGGCGTTGCAACGCTTCGGCATCCAGTTGCGGTGCCAGCAAACGATTGCCATCACGGACAATCCGGTTGCGACTGGCCTGTAATTCGAGTTGCAATGGCTCGCCCAGACAGGCAAGCATCAGGCCATCCTGCCAGCAGGTTGCTGGCACCTGGATGCGTTCGGCCAGTTTGCGAGCGATCCACCCGGCGCGTTCGCGCAACACCTGCTCCACCTTCGCCTGCGGCAGGCGTGCCGGAGCAAGCACCCGCAACCCCTCGGCATCGATCTGCAATGCCAGCGTACGCCGCCGGTCACTGCGTTCCAGGCGGTACGAATGCCACTGCCCCGCCAGTTCAACCCGCGCGGTCTCAGCGCGGCGCAGGGCCATCGATCTGATCCAGACGTTGCATTTCCTGCTCGATCCATCGTTCCACATCTGCATTGACAGCATCGGCCTTGCGCCCCGCCGCCGGAATCGCCGGCCCGATACTCACGGTCACCAGACCGGGATGCTTGAGCAAGGCATTGCGTCCCCAGACATGTCCGGCATTGACCGCCACCGGCACCACTTCGGTACCTGTACGCGTAGCAAGCCATGCACCACCGATGTTGTATTTGCCAATCTCGCCAGGCAAAACCCGCGTACCTTCCGGAAACAGCAACACCCAAAGCCCGCGCGCCAGCCGGTCGCGCCCCTGCTCCTCCAGATGCTTGAGCGCGGCACGGCCGGCACCACGATCAAGCGCAATCGGGTCGAGCAAGGCCATGCCCCAGCCAAAAAAAGGGATTTTCAGCAGTTCCTGCTTGATCACGGTGGCAAGCGGCGGAAACAGCACGGGCATGGCAATGGTTTCCCAGGCAGACTGGTGCTTGGCCATGATGATGGCCGGGCCGGCCGGCAGATTGTCCAGGCCGGTGACCCGCCAGCGGATACCACATACCCAGCGGGCAAGCCAGATCACCGATCGGTTCCAGCCGGTAATCACCCGGAACCGGGTGTTGAACGAAAAAGGCGCCGCCGCCATGCCAGCAAACGCAAACACAACGGTGAGCAAGGCCTGCAGCAGCAGAAACAGCAGGGAACGCAGTACAATCATCCAGCCAGCACCCCGGCCACCGCTGTCGCAAGATCCGCATAAATCCGGGTACCCTCCGGCAAACCACCCGCTTCCCGAGTCGCTTCGCCCTTGCCGGTCAACACCAGCAAAGGTTGAGCCCCGACAGCCGCAGCTGCCTGAAGGTCGCGCAGGCTGTCGCCAACACTGGGAACGCCAGCCAGAGAGACATCGAAGCGTTCGGCAATTTCAAGAAACATGCCTGCCTGCGGTTTGCGGCAGGCACAATGCGCATCGTTGGCATGCGGACAATAAAAGACAGCATCAATGCGCCCACCAGCCGCATTGGCCAGCTTGTGCATGCGGGCATGAATGGCATTGAGCATGGCCATGTCGAACAGACCCCGCCCGATGCCGGACTGGTTGGTAGCAACCACCACCCGGTAGCCCGCACGGTTGAGACTGGCAATCGCATCCAGACTGCCCGGAATGGGTTTCCACTCTTCGGGAGACTTGATAAAGTGAACGGAATCCTGGTTGATGACACCGTCACGATCGAGAATAATCAGTTTCATCGACACAGTATAACCTGAAGCTTTCGCATCTGGTCACACGACAGACAAAATCAGCGCACGGACCAGTCAGCAACTCTCGTCTGCCACGGCCAGTACCCGTGCCGCATGAATGCGGGCTGCCACTTCTTCGCCCGCACCGCAGGTCTGTGCTATCGCTCCGGCATCCACTCCGGCCGCAAGACGCAGGGCTGCACGCAGACAATCCGCCTGCGGAAAACTGTCGTTCTCATGTCCCGGACGACCTCGGGTATCAGCCAATCCGGCAGACAGCATCCATTCAAACCGCTGCGGACGCCGGAACGCGTCCAACGCTTCCAGCAATGTCACTTTCTGCTCGGCATTCATGCGCCTTGCCGCATAAACTTCACCATGCCAGCGGGTATTCATCAAAGCCAGGTCCCGACATGCAGTGGGCACCTTCCAGCGCTCGCACAACGCACGCAACGGCACAATGCCCCGTTCTTCATGTCCCGAGTGATCCGGCAGGCGCTCCGGCGGCGTCAACGCCTTGCCCAGATCGTGCGTCAGTGCTGCAAACCTGGGCTCCAGCGGCAATCCGGCCGATGCAGCCTGATCGACAACCAGCAGAATGTGAATGCCGACATCAATTTCCGGATGATGTCGCGCATCCTGCGGCACGCCAAACAGACGGTCGATTTCCGGCGCAATGCGTGCCAGCGCGCCGCAATCGCGCAACATGGCAAACATCCGCGATGGCGCGTCAGTCAGAAGGCCGCGCGAAATTTCCTGCCAGACCCGTTCCGGCACCAGATGGTCAATTTCACCGGCAGCAACCATTTGCTGCATCAGGGCCAGGGTTTCACCAGCGAGGACAAAATCCGTAAATCTGGCGAGAAATCGACCACCACGCAAAATGCGCACCGGATCTTCGGCAAAAGCCGGGCTGACATGACGCAACACCCTGTCCCGCAAATCGCGTTCTCCGCCCCACGGATCGATCAGACGACCATCGGCTGTACGTGCCATGGCGTTCACCGTAAAATCACGCCGTAGCAGATCTTCCTCCAGGGTCACGGACGGATCCGCATACACGGCAAATCCACGATAGCCTGGCGCCGTTTTGCGTTCGGTACGCGCCAGTGCGTATTCCTCATGGGTTTCCGGATGCAGAAAAACCGGAAAGTCGCGCCCGACCTGAACAAAGCCTCGCGCCAGCATGTCGCTGACCGTGGCTCCGACGACGACATAATCCCGGTCCACCACCGGATGTCCCAACAGTTCGTCGCGTACGGAACCACCCACCTGATAGATTTCCATCCTTGCTCTCCGTCTGATCCACACCCATTCTATCAGGCCATGCGGGTTTGGATGATTTGCAGGTGGCGGAGTGGATTCTGCGACTCCGCTTCGCTCCGCGCAGAATGACGGTGGGGAGTAGTGCGCAGAATGACGGTGGGGAGTGGTGCGTAGAATGACGGTGGGAGATGCGCAGAATGTCGGTGGGGAGTGGTGCGCAGAATGACGGTGGGGAGTAGTGCGCAGAATGACGGTGGGGAGTAGTGCGCAGAATGACGGTGGGGAGTAGTGCGCAGAATGACGGTGGGGAGTAGTGCGCAGAATGACGGTGGGAGATGCGCAGAATGACGGTGGGGAGTAGTGCGCAGAATGTCGGTGGGGAGTGGTGCGCAGAATGACGGTGGGAGATGCGCAGAATGACGGTGGGAGATGCGCAGAATGTCGGTGGGGAGTGGTGCGCAGAATGACGGTGGGGAGTAGTGCGCAGAATGACGGTGGGGAGTAGTGCGCAGAATGTCGGTGGGGAGTGGTGCGCAGAATGACGGTAGGGAGTGGTACGCAGAAGGCCGGGGCGGCGCGACAGAACCATCGTCATTCCGCGCGTAGTCGCGGAATCCACAAATCCGGCCGGAAGATACTGAATATTGTCAGAATTTATGGTGACACATTGCTGTAATGGCAGTCATCCGGCAACGGTTGTCCGGCACGGATCTGCTGCCGGGTAAATTCAGCCAGTCTGGCCTGGGTGATGCTGGCCGGGGCTCCATTGGCATCCGGCAGGGGAATTTCGCCAGCCAGAACACGGTTGATGCCAGGCAGACGGGTATTGGTCTCGCTGACAAAATGCTCAAAGCGGTGCTGCAAGCGCCGGTCTATCCGCATCAGGCCGTGATACAGGCATTGGGGCAGATACAGGTTACGCAATACGCCATCCGCGCGGGCCAATGCGACAACGCTTGCTGCCACCTGCTTTTCCGGCAGGTCGTAGTGATGCATGAGCAACGATACAATCTGCGATCTGGTTTCGGTCAGCAGTTCACCAGGTCTTGCCATCACATGCCGGGCAATGTGCGCATCCATGGCCCATTCGGCAACCAGATGGGCAACCATCGGCCAATCCACCCAGAGGTTTTCATGCGCGGGAACGAAATGATGATGCGCCACGACATCTGCATACAGGTGGCTGTAGAAACCGACGATCAGCGCCTGGTCTTCGTCATGCCTGGCCTGGGCGAGCATGGTTGCCGCATTTTCCCAGCAATGGGTGTTGTCGTACGCGCGCGTCCCTACCAGGCCACCAATCAGGGCCAGGTCGGGCAGACAGGCTCCTGCGAGCACCAGGCGCGGGTAGCGGCTGACTGCCCGGCGCAATTCGCCATCCAGCAATGGCACACCCCAGACCAGCCATTGCGCAAAATACACATGCGTATACAACCCCCATGCATGCGCATCAGCTGATTGCACCAGCCATGGCAGGCACCACAGCAACAGTCGAATTGTCTTTTTCATCCGGCAACCCCTTGTCACGGCAGCAAATGGCGCACCTGCACTGTGGTGTCACGTGCAAGCCATATTCCCTGCGTGGAGGTTAAGCGATGGAAAAGACAGTCTTATGATTATCTGGTTAAAATTTGATGACGCACAATGCCCGGTTCAGCCGATGCAGAACCGGGCCGTGTCATCAATTGTGCGGATTACCATAGCCATGACCACGATCACCGTGATCGCCATGATCGCCCCGGTTGCGCCAGTTGTCGCCACGGTCATCATACCGGTTGTCGTGACGACGATAACGGTCATGGAATTGCTGATAATGCGGCACATAGACCTGCCGGTACCAGTTGTCGCGCACAAAATAAACTGGTCGGCCACAAGCCTGGTAACGATCGCAGTAACGTTCCCAGTGACGTTCATAGCCAGGCGGCACACGCAGATACAATGGCGGCATCCATCGTTCCGGACCATAGCGGTCGATCAGGACCGGCTGGGTGTAAATCAATGCTGGCGGCCCCATGTCACCGAGATCGATACGGCCATAGAAGCCGGGCTGGCCAATCTGGACCGAAACGCCGACATCGGCAAAAACCGGCACTGTGGCCAGGGACAACAGAACCAATAGCAAGCTGCGCTTCATTGTTTTCTCCATGAAAGTTGCGGTTCGGGCACAATCACCAACCCTGGCAATCCTACCTTGGAAGCTCTGACATGTCAGCAACCAGAAAGTTTTTTGCCGAAACACTCTGACACAAGTTACCCCCGGCACGGCAACATATGGATTCTGCGACTTCGCTGCGCTCGCGCAGAATGACGGGGAGAGTGCATCCAGCAAACAACACTCGTCATTCCATGCACAGTCGCGGAATCCACAGATCCGGCAGAGGGCCCGGCACGACATCGTCCGGATTTTGCGCCACGCTCGAGGCATGCGCCAGCCTCTGTTACAATGCGGGATCATTCAATGCTACAGACAAGCTTATGTCAGTCCTGATTTGTGGTTCGCTCGCTTACGATTCCATCATGGTCTTTCCGGATCATTTTGCCAAACACATCCTGCCGGAAAAAATCCACATGCTGAATGTCTCGTTTCTGGTACCGGAAATGCGGCGCGAATTCGGTGGATGTGCTGGCAACATTGCCTGGAATGTCCGTTTGCTGGGCGATACGCCAATGATCATGGCCGCCTGCGGCGATGACTTTGCCCCCTACGCTGACCATCTGGACAGGCATGGCATCAGCCGGCAACATGTCCGGCATGTACCTGGCACCTTTACGGGCCAGGCCTTCATCACCACCGATCTGGCAGACAACCAGATCACGGCGTTTCATCCCGGCGCCATGGGTCACTCCCACCTGAATCAGGTCGGTGCAGCTGCGGGCGTCCGGATCGGTATTGTCGCGCCGGATGGTCGGGATGGCATGCTCCAGCACGCCCGCCAGTTTGCCGACGCCGGCATCCCGTTCATTTTCGATCCCGGACAGGGCATGCCGATGTTCAGCGGCGAAGAGCTGCGCACGTTCATCGATCAGGCCAGCTATGTCACAGTCAACGATTACGAAGCCGAGATGCTGCAGGAAAAAACCGGCCAGAACCTGGCAACGCTTGCCCGTGAGGTCAAGGCACTGGTTGTCACACGTGGCGAAGCGGGCTCGCTGATCATGGCTGATGGCAAGGAAATTACCATTCCGCCGGTGCCGGCAGATGCGGTGATTGATCCGACCGGCTGCGGTGACGCCTACCGGGCCGGTCTCATTCACGGCATTCTGCACCAGATGGACTGGGAGCGCACCGGACGGCTCGCATCCCTGATGGGATCGATCAAGATTGCCCACCGTGGCGGGCAGAATCATGCCCCTGCACTGGCTGACATCCGCCAGCGCTATCGGGCAGCATTCGGTCACGACTTGTCATAAGCCGTCAGGCATTGCACAATAGGCCACCCCCGTCATCCGTCCGAGGAGCCACCTGCCATGTCGACCCGTCCTGTTGTTGTCCTGGCCGTTCTGGCCGGTCTTGTTTCACCACTGATGGCGGGCTGCGCCACCAGCGGACACGATGGTTATGATATCCGCAATGTTCAGGAAGTGCTGCCAGCCG
Organism: Pseudomonadota bacterium; assembly: GCA_021845925.1. Classification (GTDB taxonomy): domain Bacteria; phylum Pseudomonadota; class Gammaproteobacteria; order Burkholderiales; family Sulfuriferulaceae; genus Sulfuriferula. The sequence continues at coordinate 224,491 of JAJZUW010000001.1, read as the reverse complement.
TGGTGACGGAAGTGCATCTTGCCGGATCGCCATCCAGCACCAGCACAACCACCTATCAGGAAATCACCGTCAAACTGGAATCCGGCCGCATGATCGCAGTCACCCAGCCTGTCGGACAGGAAATCTTCCGCCCAGGCGACGCGGTCAGGGTATTAAGCGGCAATGGCGTGACCCACGTCAGCCACTAACAGGCTGTTGAAAAACGATTGCGCTTGGCAATACTTTGTTAAAAGTGGCTCAAAATCCTCATTTACTCAATGTAAACTGCGGTTTTTCGCCCCTTTTTGCCTCGTCTTGCCTGCGCTCATGACGTTTTTCCACGGCCTGCTAACCGGCAGTCACAGTTTGCGCGACAGGTTCAGGTCCAGCTGCAACGTCGCATTGCCGCTTGATGGCCGCCCGCCATGCTCACGTGCAGCCTCGATCTGGTCGAGGTATTCGGCCGTGACATCACCAGTCACATACTCGCCATTGAAACAGGATGTGTCAAAGTGACTGAGCACCGGGCGTGAATGACGCACCGCCTCGATCAGGGCCGACAGATCCTGATAGATCAGCGCATCGGCACCGATTTCGCGGGCAATTTCTTCATCCGTCCGGCCGGTGGCCAGCAGTTCCTGCCGGGTTGGCATGTCGATTCCGTACACATTGGGAAAACGGACCGGCGGCGCAGCAGACGCAAAATACACCTTGTGCGCGCCGGCATCCCGTGCCATCTGGACGATTTCCCGACTGGTCGTGCCGCGCACGATCGAATCGTCCACCAGCAGGACATTCTTGCCGCGGAATTCCTGGCCGATGGCATTCAGTTTCTGGCGCACCGACTTTTTGCGCTGCGCCTGGCCTGGCATGATGAAAGTCCGACCGATATAGCGATTTTTGATGAACCCCTCCCGGAACGGCAGACCGAGCGCATTTGCCAGCTCCATCGCGCTGGGCCGGCTGGTGTCCGGAATCGGGATCACGACATCGATGGTGGCATCCGGCCAGTCCCGGCGGATTTTGTCGGCCAGGTACTGCCCCATGCGCAGACGGGTTTCATACACCGAAATACCATCCATGACGGAATCCGGCCGTGCCAGGTAAACATATTCGAAAATGCAGGGCGAATAACGCGGCGATTCGGCACACTGCCGGCTGTACAGCCGACCGGCAAGGTCGACAAACACGGCTTCGCCAGGCGCCACGTCGCGCACCACGCGAAAATCCAGCGTATCCAGCGCAACGCTTTCGGATGCCAGCATGTATTCCATGCCCTGGTCAGTCTGGCGTTCGCCAATGATCAGCGGACGAATGCCAAACGGATCACGGAATGCAAGCAAACCATGACCGGCAATCATCGCCACCACCGCATAGGCACCCCGAACCCGTCTGTGTACTCCGGCAACCGCATCAAAAATCCGCTCTGGCGGCAACTGCTGTCCTTCAACCTGTTCCGCCAGCTCATGTGCCAGCACATTCAGCAAGGCTTCCGAGTCCGAGCCGGTGTTGACATGACGCAGATCAAGACGATAAAGATCCTGCTTCAGCTGCTCGGCATTGGTCAGATTGCCGTTGTGCGCCAGCACGATGCCAAACGGCGAATTGACGTAAAACGGCTGGGCCTCGGCCGAAGACGATGCGTTGCCTGCCGTGGGATAACGCACATGCGCGATGCCGGAATTACCCAGCAGGTTCCGCATGTCACGCGTGCGAAACACATCGCGCACCAGCCCGTTGGACTTGTGCATGTGAAATTCGTTGCCTTCTGCTGTCACAATACCTGCCGCATCCTGGCCCCGGTGTTGCAAAACCAGCAAGCCGTCATACAGCAACTGGTTGACTGGCGTATGGGCAACCACCCCGATAATGCCGCACATATGTTATCCCTGGTAATTCAAATGTTGTTGAAGCTCTGTCGGCAGCACGGTGCGGTATTGCAACACCATGCGCACGAAAAACGGCGCCAGATGCGATTCATGCCAGATGCGGGTATGCGGCAGGACTGTCAAGCCCGCCACCAGAACCAGCACCAGAACCACCATACCTCCACGCACCGCCCCCAGTATGAAACCCGCCAGACGGTTGAGCGGCCCCAGCCCGGCCAGCCTGGCCGTTGCCGTCAGCAGCATGGCTGCCAGCCCGACCAGAATCAGCGTCAGTACAAATACAATCACATATCCGGCTGCATGGTGCACAGCGAGACTGCCTGGCATGGCGGACAGATAACTTTCTGCCAGGCTGGCAAAATGGCCAGCCACCACCCAGGCAATCACCCAGGCCAGGACGGATAGAGCCTCGCGTATCCCCCCCCGGAAGATGCCCCAGATTGCCATCAAACCAATCAGCGCCAAGGTTGCCAGATCCAGGGGATTCATGCCGGCACCATTCATGGACTGACCGGCACGATCTGGCCAGACAGATCGGCCAGCTTCAGTCGAACCAGAACCTGTTCTGCCTCCTTGCGACTGGCATACGGCCCGACACGCAATCTGTGGGCACCGGATGGCATCTGCTCACTGTGACATGTCAAACCCTGTGCCTTCACCCGCTTGCACAGGTCTTCTGCATTCGACACGTGACTGAACACGCCCAGTTGCACGGCAAACGATTTGTCGTGTCCGGCCGTTTTGGCTGCCACCGGCGTCCTGGCCGCAGATTCGCTGGCCGGCTTGCCGGCATGATGCTGGCGGGATTCGCTCCCATGAACCGGAACAGCCGCGGACGCCGCCACCACGGTCTTTTCTTGCGCAGAAACGGCCGGCCGATGACTGGCTGGCACTGCAGTCTGTGCAGCCTGTTCAACCGGCGGCGTAACCTTCGCAGTCGTCTGTGCTCCCTCTGTCAGCCGCTCTCGCGCCGTACCGGCCTGCGAGGCGGCAGGCATGCTTGCCGGCATCGGAGCGACAGAAACAGCATGACCCGGTACAGGTGAACCTGTTGGTGCGCTGGTGGTTGCCACTGCGGTTGCAGCGGGGCCACTGCCCGGTTTCTGCAAGGTCACGGCCACTTGTCCGGCATGACGCACGGCCGGCGCCACAGGAACCGGACGTGGACCAGAATCAAGAACCAGAGGCAACACGATGGCGGCTAGCGAAAGCAGCACCACGGCACCCACCAGGCGACGCCTGGCCAGCTGACGAATCACCATCCGTTCATCATTGCCCATTTGCAGTGCCATGCTCAAACCTACCCTCACTCTGCTGCAGAATGGCAGCAACCGTCAGAAAGGAGCCGAAGGCAACAATTCTATCATTTCCGCTGGCTGTCTCACAGGCTGACCGCCATGCTTCAACAACTGACGCGTATTCATGCACAGGTTTGCCGGTCATCTGTCTTGCCAGCATGGCCAGTGTTGCGGCATCACCACCACGCGGCCCCGGCAAACCAGCCACCAGCCAGACGTCCACAGTCTGCGCCAGTGCGCCAACCACGCCAGCCGCATCCTTGTCGGCCAGCATGCCACACACGGCCAGCGTTCGGCCAGATACCGGATTCTGTTCCAGTGTACGGGCCAGAGCTTCTGCGCCATGCGGATTGTGCGCCACATCGACCCGCTTTTCCGGCGACATGCCAAGACATTCGTAGCGCCCACGCACGCGGGCCTGCAGCAGTCCCTGACGAATGGCATCCCAGTCGACCGGCAACACCTCCTGCAAGGCGCGCAAGGCCGCTATCGCTGCCGCCGCATTGCTGGTCTGCCAGTCACCGGCCAATGCCGGCATCGGCAGCTCCTGTTCGCCAAAGCGATCCCGATAGTGCCAGCCAGACGGTCTGCCAGCCGCACCAGCAGTCACCAACTGGTAATCGAATTCACGCCCGATCTGCCAGAATCGGGTCTTGCCAGCCTGGACGAGCAGACTGTCGGGTGGCATCCGGTCTGCACAGACTGCCGGCCGGCCGGCGCGGAAAATACCGGCCTTTTCGCCAGCAATCGCTTCCCGGGTGTGGCCCAGATATTCAACATGATCAATACCGATACTGGTGATCACGGCACAATCCGTATCAAACAGATTAACGGCGTCCAGGCGTCCACCCAGTCCGACTTCCAGCACCACCACATCCAGATCCGCACGACAGAACAACCACATGGCGGCCAGGGTTCCCGCTTCAAAGTAGGTCAGCGATACTGTCTGGCGGGCCTGTTCAACAACCTCGAACGCGGACACCAGCGCCTCATCCGTGGCACAGTCGCCCTGGATGCGTACCCGTTCGTTGTAACGCATAAGATGGGGGGATGTGTACAGACCAACCCGATAGCCGGCTGCCAGCAGCATGGCTTCCAGAAACGCGCAGGTAGACCCCTTGCCGTTGGTACCGCCAACCGTGATCACCCGCAACGGAAGCTGCGCCGGCAGCAGGCGCGCTGCAACCTGCGCGACCCGTTCCAGACCAAGCTCGATGCCGACCGGGTGGAGCCGCTCCAGTCGCGCCAGCCAGTCATCCAGCGTCATCAGGCAACTGCAGGCTGTCGGGTCAGCATGGCCAGCAATCCGGCAAGCCGGTCGCGCAATTCGCGCCGGTCGATGACCAGATCCACTGCACCGTGATCCAGCAGGAATTCTGATCGCTGGAATCCTTCCGGCAGGGTTTCACGAACTGTCTGTTCGATCACCCGCGGACCGGCAAACCCGATCAATGCGCGCGGTTCGGCAATGATGATATCACCCAGCATGGCAAAACTCGCCGATACGCCACCCATGGTAGGGTCTGTCAGCACCGAAATGAATGGCAGACCGGCTTCACCGAGCCGGGTCAGGGCCGCGCTGGTTTTTGCCATCTGCATCAGCGAAAAAAGCCCTTCCTGCATGCGGGCTCCACCGCTGGCGGCAAAACAGACGAAGGGAATGCCGTGCTTCAGACTGATTTCGACACCGCGCACAAAACGCTCACCCACCACCGCCCCCATGGAGCCACCCATGAACCTGAATTCAAACGCTGCGGCCACCAGTGCGACGCCGCACACCGATCCCTGCATGACGATCAGTGCATCGGTTTCGCCGGTTTCGCGCTGTGCTTCAATCAGACGATCCGTGTATTTTTTGGTGTCGCGAAAGCGCAAGGTATCCACCGGTGTCACTTCGCGCCCGATTTCAACGCGTCCTTCCGCATCAAAAAACATGTCAAGCCGCTGGCGGGCGCTCACCCGATGGTGATGATCGCATTTCGGGCAAACATGCAGGTTGCGTTCGAGATCCGCGCAATACAGCACGGTTTCGCAGGACGAACACTTGCGCCACAATCCTTCCGGCACGGCCTTTTTCGGATCATCCGCCACACGGCGGTTTATCTTCGGTCGCAGGATTTTCTGGAACCAGCTCATGCAGTATGTCCTTTTTCTTGCGGCTGACCATCTGTCAGCCAGTCATCATTCGTCAATTCAGGCTTCATGCAGCAAATGGCTGTTCATGCCGCTTTGTCCGGCGAGCGGTCCATCGCTTGCCGGATGGTGCCCACCAGTTGTCCGACATCGTCCAGAATCCTGTCGCGCGGCGCCTGCTCGATGGCTTCAATGATGCGACTGCCAATGACCACCGCATCGGCGAACTGACCAATACGACGGGCGCTTTCCCCGTCACGGATGCCAAAGCCGACACCAACCGGCAACTGGCACAGCTGACGGATGGCGGGAAGACGGGCGCCCACTTCTTCCGGATCCAGGCTGGTGGCGCCGGTAACCCCTTTGAGCGAGACATAATAAACAAAACCGCTGGCATGCTGTGCAATCAGTTGCATGCGCTGGCCTGTGGTCGTCGGCGACAGCAGGAAAATCTGGTCCAGCCCCTGTGCGACAAATATCGCGGACGGCGCTTCTTCCGGCGGCACGTCAACCATCAGCACGCCATCGACGCCAGCCTGTGCGGCGGCCTCGGCAAATGTCTTGTAGCCCATGCGCTCGACCGGATTGGCATATCCCATCAGCACAACCGGCGTGTCCGCATCCTGCCGGCGAAATTCACTGACCATGTCCAGCACATTGCGCAGAGAAACACCATGTGAAAGCGCACGTTCGGTCGCCCGCTGGATGGCAGGCCCATCCGCCATCGGATCCGAAAACGGAACGCCAAGTTCGAGAATATCCGCACCCGATTCCACCAGCCGGTGCATCAGTGGCACAGTGATCTGCGGATCGGGGTCTCCTGCGGTGATATACGTCACCAACGCCACTCGCGCCCGCTGTTTGAGATTCGCAAAAGTCTGTTTCAGTCTGCTCATGTCGGTTCCTGTCAAAGCGTGATGCCGGCAAGATGCGCGACTGTGTTGATGTCCTTGTCTCCGCGGCCGGACAGGTTGACCAGCAGTATCTTTTCCCTGGGCAGCGTCGGCGCCAGTTTGGCGGCATATGCCAGCGCATGGCTGGATTCGAGCGCCGGAATGATTCCTTCATAGCGGCACAGGTCATGAAATGCCCGCAACGCCTCGTCATCGGTGACAGAAACATATTCCGCCCGTCCGGTATCCTTGAGCCAGGCATGTTCCGGACCGACACCAGGATAATCAAGACCTGCCGACACCGAATGGGTTTCAATCACCTGACCGTTCTCATCCTGCATCAGATAACTGCGAAAACCGTGCAGGATGCCAGGTGTCCCGGCCGACAGCGGTGCGGCATGCCGCCCTGTATCCAGTCCTTCGCCGCCGGCTTCCACCCCGATCAGTCGCACATCCGTGTGTGGAATGTAGGGATAAAAAATGCCGATCGCATTGGAACCGCCACCGACACACGCGATGATGGCATCCGGCTGACGACCGACCAGTTCCGGCATCTGGGTCAGACATTCCTCGCCGATGACCGACTGGAAATCACGCACCAGCATCGGATACGGATGGGGACCGGCCGCTGTGCCCAGAATGTAGAACGTGCTGGCGACGTTGGTCACCCAGTCACGCATGGCCTCGTTCAGGGCATCCTTCAGGGTGCGCGAACCCGAACTGACCGGCACGACGGTCGCGCCCAGCAGCTTCATGCGGTACACGTTGGGAGACTGGCGGGCAACGTCTTCTGCCCCCATGTAAACCACGCAACTCATGCCAAACCTGGCCGCCACGGTTGCGGTCGCCACACCATGCTGACCAGCGCCGGTTTCGGCAATCACGCGCTTCTTGCCCATCCGGCGCGCCAGCAATGCCTGACCAATGGTGTTGTTGATCTTGTGCGCCCCGGTATGATTGAGATCCTCGCGCTTCAGATAAATCTGCGCACCGCCAAGCTGCGCGGACCATCGACGTGCGTGATAAACCGGACTTGGCCGGCCCACATAATGGCGCAATTCGTGATGGAACTCCTGCATGAAGCCGGGGTCCTTGCGCGCACGTTCGTATTCCTGCTGCAGCTCTTCCAGGGCGGCCATCAAGGTTTCGGCGACAAAAACGCCGCCATATGTGCCAAAACGGCCATGTTCGTCAGGAAACTGTGTCAAATGCATGCTGAACCTCTGTGATAAATCCGCTTATCCTGCTGGCATCCTTGATACCCCTGCCCGATTCGACGCCGCTGGATACATCAACCGCCCATGGCCTGACCTGCCGTATTGCGGCAGCCACATTTTGCGGATTCAGTCCGCCCGACAGGATCAGCGGTTTGTCCAGATCCGCAGGGATGACGGACCAGTCAAAACACTCTCCGGTACCTCCCGGCTGTCCCGCAACCCAGGCATCCAGCAGCAATCCCTGCGCCCCGGCATAAACAGACGCGTATTGTAACAAATCCAGCCCCGGCTGTACCCGTACTGCCTTGATCCAGGGAACGCCAAACTGTTCGCACCATTCCGGTGGTTCGGATCCGTGAAACTGCAGAACAGAAGGACGCACCTGCTCGACAAATGCCCGCACATGCGATGCCTCGGCATCAACGAACAGGGCAACCACACTGACAAAGGGCGGCAGCACCCGTGCAATTGTGGCGGCCTGCGCCAGCGACACATGACGCGGACTTGGTGGATAGCTGACCAGACCAATGGCATCGGCTCCGGCCCGTGCGGCAAACAGCGCCATCTCCGCATCCTTCAGGCCGCAGATCTTGATGCGTGGTCTTTGTGCATTATTCATCGGTCATCCTGACAGACAAGACATCACGACCGGGCACCGACAGCCCAGCCGTCCGCCACGGGTCGGGACTGATCGGCAAATTCCAGTGCGCCGGATATTCGACATGGCACAAGTGCAATCCGGCGGCAGCCGCTGTCGGGCCGGCAAGTCTGCGGTCACGCGCGGCCAGCAGTTCGCTGATCCATTCGACTGGCTGCTTGCCGCGTCCGATCCAGAGCAAGGTGCCTACCAGATTACGCACCATGTGGTGCAAAAAAGCATTCGCGGTCAGCTCGAACAGGATCTGTTCTCCCTCCCGCCTGACCATCAGACAACGCAGGTTCCTGACCGGAGAATGCGCCTGGCATTCCGCATCGCGGAAACTGCTGAAATCGTGCTCGCCCAGCAATCGTGAGGCAGCTTCCTGCATGCGCTGCACGTCGAGCTTGCCATGATACCATCCGGTTCTGCCACTGTTGAGCCCCGGACGCACCGGATGATTCAGCAGCACATAACGGTAACTGCGTGACAGCGCGCTGAAACGGGCATGAAATCCTTCCGGCACATGACGCGCCCATTGCACGGCAACCGATTCCGGTAAAAACGTATTCACGCCTCTGACCCAGGCAGTCAATGGTCGCGTAACCGGGGCATCCAGATGCACCACCTGTGCACTGGCATGCACTCCGGCATCCGTTCTGCCTGCCGCAGTCACGGCAACCGGACAGCCTGCAATTTTTTCAAGCGCGTCTTCCAGCGCATCCTGAACGCTATAACCCTGCGCCTGTCGTTGCCATCCGCAATACGGCAATCCGTTGTATTCGATTCCCAACGCAATACGCATGCGTATTTATCTCCCCAGGCCGGCACTCGCCAGCAGCAATGCCAGCAAACCTGCCGCTACGCATCCTGCATCACGCCAACGCAATGGTTCGCCTGCCAGCCTGACTTCGGGCAATGTCGCGCCATCCACCAGTTCATCTTCCATCATTGTCTGCAATCGCTGGCGAAAATTGTGTCGAACATGCAGCAACTGGTCGGCATATTCCAGTGTCAGCCACAATCGGACTGCAATCCGGTCAACCGGCAAGCCAAACCAGGACAAGGGACGTAGCAGGACATGCACGCCGGACAGCAGGCCGATCCTGGACAGACGGGACATAATTACCGCCAGGGCTGCCAGCATCTCCACCCAATGCAAGCATACCTCACTGGCAGCCAGCCAGGGCAACTGCTGCCAGTCCTGCCATTGCGCAGGCAGACCATCCACCATCAGCCGGGCCAGCCAGATCATGACCAGCAGCAGACGGGTACGTCTGACATAGGCCAGAAAATCTGGCCAGCCGGCCCGCCAGAGCAGCACGACCAACAAACCGCCAGCCACCAGACTGTCAGTCAATCCGGCACGATTCAGCCACACCACAAAAAATAGCCACAGCAGCAATGCTGTGGCTGGATGACAGGGCAAGCCTGTTTGCTGCTTCATCCGGGCATCTGGGCTAACAGTGCGCCGGCATCTTTCTTCTGTTGTTCATTGCCTTCGTTCATGACTTCCTGCAGGATTTCGCGGGCATTTTCGTAATCGCCCATTTCCTGATAAACCTGTGCCAGCTCGAACTTGGTGCGCACTTCCTGTTCCAGATCGCCAAACTGGTCGGGCGATTCCGGCATGGACAGCATGCTTTCCCCGGCTTGCACATCAGACTGGCGTTCTGCGGGATGGGCATCCAGATCCAGATTGATGTCGCTGAAATCCAGAGTCAGTGGCACATCGCCATGCACGTCGTCATGCGCATCGTCAGCAACATGTTCATGACCTTCCTGGGCAGCAGGAACCATGTCCCCAGCCGCAGGCATGTCCGTCCCGGATCCGCCCTGCGCCTCATGATCCGTCACTGGCGCATGTATCTCGACCTCTTCGACTGCAGGCAAACTCTTCTCGCCTGCACCGGTTTCCAGTGCTCCCGACCAGCCGTCGTTGTCTTCCTCGGTCACATCCTGATCCAGCGGATGCGCAGTCAGCTCGGCACCGAACTCGTCTTCATCCACTACAGACGTGGAAGGCAGATGTCCGGATTCATCACCAGCCTGCCAATGATCCGCAGTCAACGCTTCCTGGTCTTGCTCTTCGGCGTGCGCAGAGCTCAGCAGCTCATCATGAGTCGCAATCCCGGCATGCTCGCCCGCCGATTCGTCAGCTTCGGTCACGACACCAGATGTGGCTTCACCGCGCGCTGCATCGCCTTCATCGGCAACAAAATCCCAGGACAGGATGCCTGTTTCGCCGTCCATGGTTTCTTCAGCCGGATGCGTCTCTGCTGTGGCTGCCGCCTGCTCTTCATGCCCTGCATGCGTATCATCCGGACCCAGATCGAACTCCATCACGCCACTGAGCTTTTGCTCGTCTGGCAGTTCATCACCAGCAATGGGCGCCGGAGCATGCTCAGGCTCGATTTCGATCTCGTGCGTTTCGACATCCGGAATATGCAGATTGTCGATTTCCGGCACCAGCGGCGCCGCATCGGCCACCGGCATGCTCACTTCTGGTTCGGCCGCACCACCGCCATACAATGGATTGTTCGGATCAATGCGGCGACCCATTTCGGCCGCCTTTTCCCAGACCGGCGATTCGGCACCGGCTGCCGAGAACAGTTCGGTAGCGATATTCTCGAATGCGGGCAGGTTGTTGCGTCCGGCATAAATTTCCAGCAGTTTCAGCTTGATTTCCTGCCGGGCCGGCTCCTTGACCATGGCTTCGCGCAGAATTTCTTCAGCCTGTGTATCACGACCGTAAGCCATGTAGACTTCGGCTTCGGCGATCGGGTCAACATCATGCGTGTCCAGCGTACCCAGACCAGACTGACTGAAATCGGTCAGGAACGAAGTGTTGTTGGTGTTGACCGCTTCTCCGCTTTGGGTGTTGTACACCGTGTTCGGTTTGGAATCGACACTGGTCAGAATGCTGTTTTCCAGTTTGGACAAACCGCCCTTGCCCTTGCGGCTGCGACGCATGGACACCATCAACCCACCCAGCAGCAGGGCCATGGCTGCGCCCCCTGCGTAAAGAGGATTGATCATCTGGTACCACTTGGGCGCTGGCGGTGCCGGCGGTGGCACCATCTTCATCGCCGGATGCTTGACTGGATGCGGATGTGGTGCTGGCAATGGCATCGCTGGCGCGGCCGGCTTGACGGCCGGCGCTGCAACCGGCGCTACGGGTGCCGGTGCAGGAGCAGCCTGTTGCTGCTTCATCGCCAGCAATTTTTGTTCGTCTTCGATATTTTTTTGCAACGCCTGTTGCCGGCTCCGCGCTTCGGCCAGCGCATTGGCAGCAGCAGTGTGCTGATCCTGCGCCGTTGTCTTCGTCGCTGGCTGAGCACCCACGCCGCCCTTGGACAGCTTGAGCACACCACTGGCAGCCTGTTCCGATGGTGGCGCAGACTTGTCTTCCACGCCACTGGTCACCTTGCCGGAGACGGATCCGCCACTGGCATGCCGGGCACCCCCGGCTTCAACCATGCCGGCCAGCTTCTCGCGATAGGCGTGCCAGTCGTGCGTCTGCGCGCTGACTTCCCGTGCCGCATCGGTTTCGCTGACCGAAGTCAGCGTGGACTGATCGGGCACCTTCAGAATGGCGCCTGCCTTCATCCGGTTCATGTTGCCGTCAAACGCCTGCGGATTGGCATGATACAAGCCAATCAGCATCTGATCGAGCTCCACGCCTTCCGGCAGGTGGTCCCGCGCGATTCCACTCAGCGTCATCCCGGATCTGACCACGATACCTGATGCTGGCGTTTCGCCACGATGACCGGCGGACATGGCTGGTGCGGCATGCGGGTGACGGGGTTGGTGCGGAACGGACTGTTGGGCAGATGGCGCCGAAGCTGGCGAGGTGGATGGAGAAGAGGTTGCAACCGGTGGCGTTTTCACGCCAGAGACCGGCTTGCCGGCGACCGGCAACTGGTTTTCTGAAGCGGCGAGTCCGGGCGGGTCGAGCAGCACGGTGTACTCGCGCATCATCTCGCCACCACTCCAGTCCAGATCGACAATCACATCGAGATAAGGATCGCGGATCGGCTGGTCGCTCGTCAGATGCAGGATGGTTGAGCCATCCGGCCGCTTTTCCAGATTGAATTTCAGATGCTCGAGCGTGCTTGTCATTTCGACATTGGCGCTTCGAAACGCATCCTGGGAACCGAGCTGGGCGTGCAGATTCTTGAATTCCGAAGGGTCTGCCAGCAACACTTCGATATCGGCACTAAGCGGCTGTCCCAGGGTGGACTGCACGGTCAGTTTTCCCAATCCGGCCGCATGCACCGGTGATTCAGTCAGCAACATCAGCGCGGCCGACACAGCTGCCGCTAGTCTTTTTATTTGCATTATCGCAACCCCTCGCTCTGTTTTCCCATTAAATCACAATGTTGCGGCGAATTATTAAAGGAAATACGCTTAGAATATACGATATTTGCAATTTCTGTAAGGGTTTATATACGAATTAATCACAAAATCCATCAATTTTTTTGTGACCCGGTTCAAGTCTCCAGCAAAATGCGCAGCATGCGGCGCAAGGGTTCGGCGGCTCCCCAGAGCAACTGGTCGCCCACCGTAAAGGCTGACAGGTACTCGCCACCCATGTACAGTTTACGCAACCGGCCCACCGGAACCCGCAATCCGCCGGTCACGGCAGCCGGTGTCAGGCGTTGCATGCTGGCCTCGCGCTCGTTGGGAACCACATCGACCCAGTCATTGTGCTGCGCAAGCAACGCTTCGATTTCGGCCATGGGAACATCCCGGCGCAGCTTGATGGTCAATGCCTGGCTGTGACAGCGCATGGCACCAACGCGGACACACAGGCCATCGATGGCAATCGGCGCGTCACTCAACCCCAGTATCTTGTTGGTTTCGGCGCGCGCTTTCCATTCTTCCCTGCTTTGACCGTTGCCAAGGTCCTTGTCGATCCAGGGAATCAGGCTGCCTGCCAGCGGCACGCCGAACTGGCTGTCCGGAAAACTGTCAGCCCGCAGCGTCGCCGCCACACCACGATCAATATCCAGGATTGCTGACGCCGGATCGGACAGCAGACCTGACACGCTGTCGCGAACCACGCCCATCTGCACCAGCAATTCGCGCATGTTCTGCGCTCCCGCGCCGGATGCCGCCTGATAGGTCATGGCAGTGGCCCACTCGACCAGGCCTGCTTCGAACAACCCGCCCAGCGCCATCAGCATCAGCGAAACCGTGCAATTGCCGCCGATAAAATCCTTGACGCCGCGATTCAATGCCTCATCAATCACGTGGCGATTGACCGGATCCAGAATGATGACGCTGCTTTCTTCCATGCGCCGGGTGGATGCTGCATCTATCCAGTAACCTTGCCAGCCGGCTGCGCGCAGTCTGTCATACATCGCTGTGGTGTAGTCGCCACCCTGGGCGGTCACCAGGACATCCATTTCTTTCAGCGCATCGAGATCATGGGCATCCTGCAAGGCAGGAACCGGACGGCCAATATCAGGTGCTTCGCCACCAGCCTGGGAAGTACTGAAAAAAACCGGATCGAAAAGGGCAAAATCCCCCTCTTCACGCATGCGCTGCATCAGCACGGAACCCACCATGCCACGCCAGCCGATCAAACCTGCTTTCACACTGTTCTCCTTACCCTGCACAGCGCATTTTCACAGCGCCGCCACCACGGCATCACCCATCGCATTGCAACCCACGCGCAGACTGCCATCGGTATGAATGTCTGCCGTACGCACGCCTGCGGCAATGACCTTGCGCACCGCCGATTCGATGCGCTCAGCCGCCGCATCCTCTGAAAAGGTGTAACGCAGCATCATGGCGGCAGACAAAATGGTGGCCAGCGGATTGGCAATGTCCTTGCCGGCAATGTCCGGTGCCGATCCATGGATCGGCTCGTACATGCCTTTGCTGTTTTCATCCAGCGAAGCCGAACCGAGCATGCCGATCGATCCGGTCAGCATGGAAGCCTCGTCAGACAGGATGTCGCCGAACATGTTGCCGGTGACAATCACATCGAACTGTTTTGGATTGCGAACCAGTTGCATGGCGGCGTTATCAACATACATGTGTGACAACGCCACATCCGGGTATTCCTTCGCCACCTCGATCATGACTTCACGCCACAATTCACTGGTTTCCAGCACATTGAATTTTTCCACCGAACACAACTTGCGCTGGCGCTTGCGCGCGATGCGGAATGCAATGTGCGCCACCCGGCGCACCTCGGATTCGGAATAGCGCATGGTGTTGAAACCTTCGCGTTCGCCAGCCTCATTGACGTGAATGCCACGCGGTTTGCCAAAATAGATGTCGCCGGTCAATTCGCGCACGATCATCAGATCCAGTCCGGAAACCACGTCCTCGCGCAGGGTGGACGCACCGACCAGTTCGGGGTACATCTGGGCCGGACGCAGGTTGGCAAACAGGTTCAGTTCCTTGCGGATGCGCAGCAACCCCTGTTCGGGACGCATCGGCCGGGGCAGCGCGTCATAGCTGGGACCGCCAACCGCACCAAGCAGCACCGCATCGGCAGACCGGGCCAGCGCGAGGGTTGCCTCGGGCAATGGATCACCTGCCGCGTCAAAGCCGGCGCCACCGATTGGCGCTTCTTCCATTTCCAGCCTGAGACCATCGCTGGCCAGCGCTTTGAGAACCTTGACCGCCTGCGCGGTAATTTCAGGACCTATGCCATCACCTGGCAATACGGCAATTTTCATGCTCATGCGTCAACTTTCGTATTCAGACCATCATTCAAACAACCAGGGCGCCTCGGTTCGTCGTCTGGCTTCGTACGCCCGGATGGCGTCCACATGGCGCAAGGTCAGGCCAATGTCGTCCAGTCCTTCAAGCAGGCACATCCTGCGGTGAGCATCCACATCAAACGAAAACCGTTCGCCATCGGGTGTGACAACCTGCTGCGCAGACAGATCCACCGTCAACCGGTATCCAGGCTCTGCATTCACAGCGGCAAACAGGCGGTCAACGATCGCTGCGTCCAGCACCACCGGCAACAAACCGTTCTTGAAACAGTTGTTGTAAAAAATATCGGCAAAACTCGGCGCGATGATGGCGCGGAAACCCGCATCTTCGATTGCCCACGGTGCGTGCTCACGACTGGAGCCGCAACCAAAATTTTCACGTGCCAGCAGAATCTGCGCGCCTTGATAACGCGGCTGATTCAGGAAGAAGTCCGGATTTTTTGGCCGCTGGCTGCAGTCCTGACCCGGCTCGCCATGATCCAGATAACGCCATTCGTCGAACAGATTGGGACCGAATCCACTGCGGCGGATCGATTTGAGGAACTGCTTCGGAATGATCGCATCGGTATCGACGTTAGCCCGGTCCAGCGGCGCTACCAGCCCATCAACAACGGTAAATGGTTTCATGGGATTACTTGGTGGCTCGCTGGATGGCCGCACCAGCGTCCTGAACGTCTTCGCCCATGCCGCGCACCGTATTGCATCCAGCCAGGGAAATACAGGTCAGTGCCAGCAACCACCAGATTGTCAGTTTACGCATTTTTTCTCTCTTTCAGAAATGACGGACATCAACGAAATGACCGGCGATCGCCGCAGCGGCCGCCATGGCCGGGCTGACCAGGTGGGTGCGTCCACCTTGCCCCTGCCGGCCTTCAAAATTGCGGTTCGAGGTCGATGCGCAGCGTTCGCCCGGCTCCAGTCGGTCTGCATTCATGGCCAGACACATCGAGCAACCCGGATCCCGCCATTCGAATCCGGCCTCACGAAAAATCCTGTCAAGTCCTTCGCTTTCGGCCTGTTGCTTGATCAGACCAGAGCCAGGAACAACCAGAACCTGCCTGACATTGTCTGCCTTGCGGCGCCCCCGGATGACGGCAGCCGCAGCACGCAGGTCTTCGATGCGGGAATTGGTGCAGGAACCGATAAATACCCGATCAACAGCCAGATCGGTCATCGGCGTACCCGCCTCCAGCCCCATGTAGGCAAGCGCACGCCGACCATCCGCCTGACGCACCGGATCGGCCAGGCTTGTTGGGTCTGGCACCCGCGCCCCTACCGGCACCACCATTTCCGGCGACGTCCCCCAGGTGATCTGGGGCTCAATGGTTGACGCATCGATCAGCACCTCGCTGTCAAACACTGCATCAGTATCGGACACCAGAGTCTGCCACCAGTTCACCGCCTGCTGCCAGTTGTCTCCCGACGGCGCGGACGGCCTGCCACGCACATAATCCAGCGTTGTCTGATCCACTGCCACCATGCCGGCACGGGCACCGGCTTCGATCGCCATGTTGCACAGGGTCATGCGGCCTTCCATGCTGAGCGAGCGGATGGCCTCTCCGGCAAATTCAATGGCATATCCCGTACCGCCGGCCGTGCCGATCTGACCGATGATGGCCAGTGCAATATCCTTGGCGGTGACGCCGGCGCCAGGATGGCCCTCGACACGAATGCGCATGGATTTCGATTTGCGTGTCACCAGACACTGGGTCGCCAGCACATGTTCGACTTCGGACGTACCAATACCGAATGCCAGCGCCCCGAATGCACCATGCGTCGACGTGTGTGAATCGCCGCAAACGACGGTCATGCCAGGCAGGGTAAGCCCCTGCTCGGGACCGATCACGTGAACGATGCCCTGACGAACATCGTGCATGCCGAACTCGCGGATGCCAAAATCGGTGCAGTTGCGATCCAGTGTTTCAACCTGCAGGCGCGAAACCGGATCGGCAATTCCCTGATCACGATGCTCGGTCGGAACATTGTGATCCGGCACGGCAATGGCTGCAGCCGTGCGCCAGGGTTTGCGTCCGGCGAGCCGCAGACCTTCAAACGCCTGCGGACTGGTCACTTCGTGTACCAGATGCCGGTCGATGTACAGCAAGGCAGCACCGTCCGTCTCCTGGTGCACCAGATGCGCCTGCCACAATTTGTCGTAAAGGGTCTGTCCGCTCATGATTCTGCCTGTCAATACGGGATTGCCCGCAGAACGGGCAAAAAACAGAATTATACACGCTCTGACCCTGCATTGTCCGACAAGCTGGTCATCACGACAAGCCGGACGGACTGCGCAACACCCCACCTCATCGCACGGGCAGCTGGTCTTGCGCCCTGAAACCTCTTTCATCCGGCCTGTCTTGCGGCCGTGCCGCAACCGCAAAACAGATCCGGGTATCGGAATAATGCTGACGGACTGTTATCTTCTGCCAAATCAGGCTAAAATCAGAATTTTCGCAACCCCTCATGAGGACGAAGACATGGCTGGACATTTCCCTTTCAGCGGTAACACCAACCGGGTCAGCGCATTTGCCTTTTTCGAGCGCTACGGTCTGAACCAGAATCTGCAGGAAAAATATTACAAGTGGTGGTACGACTGGGCCAAAAAGCAGGTCGACGCCGATCCGCACCTGTCTGTCACCAAGGGAATCGAATTCAGCCATTATCCTTACGGCAGCCACTCCCATCACGATTTTCACCTGCGTCAGGGCCAGTGGACCACCTGCATGATCGATCTGGGCGGTTTCATCAAAGGCACCCTGCTGCCCAAGCTGACGGATGACCAGCTGCATCACCTGGAAGAAGAGCACCATCACTTCCTGCATCATCTCGAAGAAGAAGCCAAACAGGCACCGCGCAAGGCTCAGCCCGAACTGGGCTGGTTCCGCCATTGCTGATGTGAACCGCCAGCAATGCCGCAAGGCCTTCGAGCGCTTTGCGGCAAGCAACCCGACCCCCGCCACCGAACTCAGGTACAGCAATCATTTCGAGCTTCTGGTGGCGGTTCTGCTGTCTGCACAGGCCACTGACAAAAGCGTCAACCTGGTAACGCCAGCATTGTTCGGTGTCGCGGGCTCACCGCAGGCGATGCTGGACCTGGGTCTGGAAGGTATCGAATCCCACATCCGCACCATTGGCCTGTACAAAAGCAAGGCCCGTCATCTGCTGGCCACCTGTCGCATTCTGGTCGAACAGTATGCCGGACAGATACCCCGACACCGGCAACAGCTGGAAGGCTTGCCAGGCGTCGGTCGCAAAACAGCCAATGTGATCCTGAACATTGCGTATGGCGAACCCGTCATGGCCGTGGACACCCATATTTTCCGCGTTGCCAACCGGACCGGCATGGCCAGTGGAAGGACGCCGCGCCAGGTCGAAGACAAACTGATGCGTTGCATTCCAGCCGAATTCAGGTTGCACGCCCATCACTGGCTGATCCTGCACGGACGCTATACCTGCATGGCGCGCAAGCCTCGCTGCACCGAATGCGCGATTGCTGACCTGTGCAAATGGCCGGAAAAAACAATCACATGAATGTCGCAACCGGATTTGCCTGCGGGGACGATGCCGATCCCCAGCTCGCTGCCATGGCCGTCAAGCAAGCCATGTCGCAGCTGTCAATCAGCCACGCATCGGCTGTGCTGCTCTTCCTGAGCGGCGAATTCAGCCACGATCCCCATCCCGCCATACTGGCAGCATCGCGACAAAGCCAGTGCATTCAGGTCACCGGCAGCTGCTGTCAGGGGCTGTTTACCGAACAGGGCCAGCAACGGGAAGGAACGGCAGCTGCTGCCATGGTTTTTGCGCCGCCATTCGGTCTGACGCTCGCGCATTCTCCAGAACCGGATGATGCCGTCCTGTGCATTGGCCAGGACCACATTCCGGCGGCCTCGCCGGCCAATGGCCGCCGTTTTGGTGGCTGGCCCGGACCAGACTGGCAAGGCCATCCGCTGCCCATGTGGTGTAATGGCAAGTTGCTCAAGGTTCCGCTGCTTGCACTGTACCTTTCCGGCTATGCCGCCTGTCTTGGTGCTGCGCATGGAATCCGCCTGTTTTCGCCGCCATTCCGCGTCACGGCCATCCATGACAGTGAACTCATGACTCTCGACCACCAGCCGGCACTGGTCACGCTAGCTCGCGAGCTACCCTTTGAAGCCAGACAGCTGGACCACATTCCGCTACACTTGCTGTTTGCGGCTATCGTAGACGGACGCACAGAAGGCGCCCTGATCGAGGGACGCTACCGTCTGTTGCCTCTGCTGGCCAGTCATCCTGCCCGGCAAAGCATCACGCTTGACGGGATTCTGGATCTGGACAGCACGCTGATCTGGTCCATGCTGCATGAACAGGCCAGCCTGCGCAATTTGCGGGTTGCCCTCGATCACTGCAAAACCACCAACCCGGCACCTGAGTTCGGCATTCTGTTCTGTTCCGCACACAAGGCCGGCTTGCTCGATCATGACGAAGATCAGGAGCTGACCCTGTTACGTCAGCAACTGCCGGGCATGCCTTTCATTGGCTGCTATAGCCAGCATGAGCTGGCGGCACTGCCTGGTGGAAGCCGGATCCTGGACCACTCAACCAGCTTTGGACTGTTTCACAACCATGTTTGATCCTGATCGCAATGAAGTCCGTCAGTTCTACTGTTCCCTCTGGCGCAAACACCGGCAGGGACTGCCACTGGAAGGCAGCGAGCTCACTGCATTGCCCATTGTGCTTGCCCATCCGGAATACCACGCGCTGCTTGAATCGCCGGAATCGGCACTTGAACGGGAATTCCCGCCAGAAAGCGGCCAGAGCAACCCCTTCCTGCACATGTCATTGCACCTGGCCATTGCCGAACAGGTCGCCATCGACCAGCCGCCTGGCATTCGCCAGCATTTCGAGCGGCTGCTAGGCAAAACCGGTGACACGCATCCTGCCCAGCATGCAATGATGGACTGTCTGGTTGAAATGATCTGGCAGGCGCAACGCAATGGTTCTGGCTACGATGCAGCCGTCTATCTCGATTGTCTGCAATCCCGCCAGCTCGGCTGAACTGCGTACGGGCATCCCGCATCAGGCGCAGAGATCACCCACCGGCAGTCGTCAGACCTGGTGACGTGGCATCAGATAACGCCAGACAAATCCGGGAAAGGCCATCACGGCAAAAATGCAGGCCGTCACCGCGTAGAATTCCCAATCCTGATGGTGAGGAGGTGCAAAATGCCCCTCCAGCAGTCGGGCCAGGAAGCCGATGGCAAAATACAGGATAATCATTTCGAGCAGCCGCCAGCCGAACGCCTTGCGCTGCTGACGCGCAGGTAAAACCAGCAACGGTTTTTCGACCAGAAACGGCAGGTTGGCGCAAGCCAGGGCAAGCAGCAACAAAGCGGCTATGGCGTTATTCACAGTGATTGCTCCACGGCATAAATGCACATGGCCATCAATGGCTGCGGCAGAATGCCAAGCATCAGTACAGCCAGACCGTTGGCCCCCATGAGCAACTGCATGTCAAACGACGGTGCAATCACATGATGGTCGTGCGGCTTTTCAAAATACATCAGACGGACAATGCGCAGGTAATAGAATGCGCCAATCAGGGAAAACAGAACAGCGGCGACAGCCAGTCGCGTAAATCCGGCATTGATCACTGCCTGCAGCACGGCCAGCTTGGCATAGAACCCGATGGTTGGCGGCACGCCGGCCAGCGAAAACATGATCAGCAACAACAGGAACGCATACCATGGATTACGCTGGTTGAGCCCCTTCAAATCCTCCAGATTGTCGGCTTCGAACCCCTTGCGGGACAGCAGCATGATCATGCCGAATGCGCCAAGGCCGGTCAGGACATACGCCACGATGTAGAACATGGCGGAACTGTAGCCGTTGATGCTGGCGGCCAGAATGCCGAGCAGCAGAAATCCCATGTGCGAAATGGTCGAATAGGCCAGCATGCGCTTGAGGTTGGTCTGGGCAATCGCGGTGATGTTACCCACCGCCATCGACAACACGGCCATGATAGCAAGCATCTGCTGCCAGTCGCCGGCAAACGCCTGCAAGGCCTGAGCCAGCAGACGGATGACGAACGCAAATGCGGCAATCTTGGTTGCCGTTCCAATAAACAGCGTGACGGCTGTCGGCGCGCCCTGATAGACATCCGGCAGCCACATGTGGAATGGCACCACACCCAGCTTGAACGCCAGACCGGCGACGATGAACACCAGACCGAACACCAGCACCATGTTGCTGCCGACGCCTGCCTGCAGCAGCAGAGCAATGCGGGTAATGTCCAGATTGCCTGTCGTGCCATACACCATCGACATGCCGTACAGCAGCATGCCGGACGCCAGCGCGCCCAGAATGAAGTATTTCATGGCAGCTTCAGCAGCAATGGCCGAATCGCGTTGCAGGGCGACCAGAGCATACAGCGACAGGCTCAGCAGTTCGAGACCCATATACAGCGTGAGAAAATGATTGGCCGAAATCATGACCATCATGCCGAGCGTAGCAAACAGCACCAGGGCGAAGAATTCCCCGCTGAACATGTCCCGCTGGTGCAGATAATGCCGCGAATAGACCATCACAAGACCGACGGTCACATACAGCATCATTTTGAGCGTGTCCGACAGCAGGTCATCGACAAACATGCCGTGCATGGTATAGGTGGTAATTCCGGTGGCCGTTGTCCAGGTGATCCAGCCGCAGACCATCAGGGTGCCCAGACTGAGCAGATAGGTTGCAAACCGCTTCTCACTGGGGATGAACAGATCGAAGACAAGGATGGCACACGTGGCCGCCAGCAGAAAAACTTCCGGCAGCATGGGCATCAGATCGTTCAGAGTAAGTGTCATTCCTGTTCCTTCAGTTCCATACGGTTCATGGCAGCTTGCTTTGTGCCACGTGAGCGAGCAGATTGGCGACCGAACTGCTCATGACGTCGGTCAGCGGCCGTGGATACACACCGGTTGCCAGCACCAGTACGGCCAGCACGGCCAGAAAGGCAAATTCGCGTGGCACCAGATCCTGCATCGTCCTGACCGAATCGTGCACAATGGCACCGAACACCACCCGCTTATACATCCACAGCGTGTAAGCCGCACCGAGTATCAGGGTGCTGGCCGCCAGAAACGCATACCAGAAATTCACCTTCACAGCGGCCATAATGACCATAAACTCGCCAACGAATCCGCTGGTGCCCGGCAAACCGGCATTGGCCATCGAAAACAGCATCAGCAGTGCGGCGAATACCGGCATCCGGTTGGCAAGGCCGCCGTAATCGGCAATCTGGCGCGAGTGGAGCCGGTCATACATCACACCGACCGACAGGAACATGGCTGCCGAGACAAATCCGTGCGAAATCATTTGTACCAGCGCACCTTCCATGCCCAGGGTATTGAACAGGAAAATGCCGAGGGTCACAAAACCCATGTGCGAAATCGACGAGTAAGCAATCAGCTTTTTCATGTCGCTCTGCACCAGGGCGACCAGTCCGATGTAGACCACAGCGACCAGCGAGAGCGTAATGATGAACCCGCTCAGGTAATGACTGGCATCGGGAGTGATTGGCAGGTTGAAACGCAGGAAACCGTATGCGCCAATCTTGAGCGTGATTGCCGCCAGAATGACCGAACCACCCGTAGGCGCCTCGACGTGCGCATCCGGCAGCCAGGTATGCACCGGCCACATGGGCACCTTGACGGCAAATGCGAGGAAAAATGCCATGAACAGCAATATCTGCACCGGCAAGGTCAGCGGCAGCGCATGGAAGTCCAGAATCTCGAAGCTGCCATTGGCCTGAAAATACAGGTAAATCAGTGCCACCAGCATCAACAGCGAACCCAGCAAGGTGTACAGAAAGAACTTCACTGCCGCATAGATCCGGCGTGGCCCACCCCAGATACCGATGACCAGAAACAGTGGAATCAGCATGGCTTCAAAAAACACGTAGAACAGCATGGCATCCAGGGCGGCAAACACGCCGTTGATCAGTCCGGACATGATCAGGAATGCTGCCATGTATTGCGCCACCTTGGTTTCGATCACCCGCCAGCCGGCCAGAACCACCAGCACGGTCGTGAAACTGTTGAGCAGCAGGAGTGGCATTGAAATCCCGTCCACCCCCAGATGATAGTTGATGTTGAGAGCGGGGATCCAGCTGGAAAACTCGACAAACTGCATGTCTGCGGTGCCGGCATCGAAATGGCTCCACAACGGCCATGCAACTGCCAGACCAGCAACCGCGCCAACCAGTGCCAGTAAACGGGCCAATGGGGCATTGCGATCCGAACCGGTGGCCAGCACCACCATGCCGGCAATGATCGGCACCCAGATCGTCAGGCTCAATAACGGGTATCCAGCTAACATAACATCCCTATCCGTTGAATATTTGATTATCGTTTGGCATCAGGTGCGCACAAACCACATCAGCAGGGCAAACACCCCGATGATCATGGCAAATGCATAGTGGTAGATATAACCGGACTGCCAGCGCCGGATCACCATGGACAGCCGACCCACCAGACTGGCCGAGCCATTGACTGCCAGTCCGTCAATCAGGCGCACATCACCCACCTGCCACAGCAGGCGTCCGAGTGCACGCCCACCTCCCGAGAAGAACCAGTCATTGAACTGGTCGAATCCGTATTTGTTCTCCATGATCCGATACAGCAAACCGGAACGGTTTTTGATCGCAGCCGGAATATCAGGCCGTTTCATGTAGAAAAACCAGCTCAGCGCAACACCGGATACAGCCAGCCAGAACGGCAAAGTCGTCACGCTGTCCAGCGCCATTGCTGTTGCACCGTGAAACTCCTCTGCCAGCGTCTGCATGGCCGGATGCAGCGTACTGTTGATGGTGATCACGCCATCGAAATAATGTCCGAACAGCATGGGCTGGATGGCCAGAAAACCGATGATGACCGACGGAATGGCCAGCAGGATCAGCGGAACCGTCACCACCAGCGGCGATTCGTGCGGGGTATGTGCATGCGCATCATGGCCATGCCCGTGGTCATCATGCGTCTGGGCATGCGGTTCATCATGGCTGTTTTCAGCATGATGACGATGAAAGCGTTCCTTGCCGTGAAACACCAGAAAATACATGCGGAAGGAATAGAACGCAGTGACGAATACGCAGGCCAGGACTGCAAAATAGGCGAATCCGGCTCCTGGTTCACCATGTTCCATGGCGACCTTCACCGCATCGATGATGTTGTCCTTGGAATAGAAGCCGGAGAAAAACGGCGTTCCGATCAAAGCCAGCGAGCCCACAAGCGACGTGATCCAGGTCACCGGCATGTACTTGCGCAAACCGCCCATGTGACGGATATCCTGGTCATGGTGCATGCCGATGATCACCGAACCTGCCGACAGGAACAGCAGCGCCTTGAAAAAGGCATGGGTCATCAGATGGAATACTGCCACTGAATATGCCGAGGCGCCCAGGGCCACGGTCATGTAACCGAGCTGGGACAGGGTTGAATACGCAACCACGCGCTTGATGTCATTCTGGATGATGCCAAGGAATCCCATGAACAGCGCGGTGATTCCACCGATAACCATGACAAACGACAGCGTGGTTTGCGACATCTCGAACAGCGGTGACATGCGCGTGACCATGAAAATGCCGGCCGTGACCATGGTGGCGGCGTGGATCAGCGCGGAAATCGGGGTTGGGCCTTCCATCGAATCCGGCAACCAGACATGCAGCGGAAACTGGGCCGACTTGCCCATGGCGCCGATGAACAGCAACAGGGTGATGGCGGTCATCAGCGAAACAGGACTTCCCTTCCACAGGTTGATCGTATCACCGGCATGCGCGGGCGCCTGGGCAAACACCGCTGCATAATCCAGCGTTCCGAAATGGGCCAGCACCAGCGCGATGCCCAGCACAAATCCGAAATCACCCACCCGGTTGACCAGAAACGCTTTCAGATTGGCGTAAATCGCTGTCGGCCGGGTAAACCAGAAACCGATCAGCAGATAGGACACCAGACCAACGGCTTCCCAGCCAAAGAACAGTTGCAGGAAATTGTTCGACATGACCAGCATCAGCATGCTGAACGTGAACAGGGAAATATAGCTGAAGAAGCGTTGATAGCCTGGATCATCGTGCATGTAGCCAATGGTGTAGACGTGCACCATCAGTGACACGAACGTCACCACCATCATCATCATTGCCGTCAGGCTGTCAATCAGGAAACCGACTTCGAACCGGACATTGCCAGAAGTCATCCAGGTGTACACCGTGCCGTTGTAGACGTGACCAGCCTGAACATCCTGGAAAATCAGCCATGAACAGACAAAGGCGACCGCCACGCCAGCAATGGTGACCAGATGGGAAAGCGTCCGTCCGATCATCCAGCCAAACAGGCCGGCGATAACGGCCCCGGCCAGAGGAGCCAGTGGGACCATGAGATAGAGTGTTTGCATGTGGGTCATGATTGCATTCCGTCGCCGTTTAGCCCTTCAGGTGATCGATGTCATCCACATGGATGGTCCGCAGGTTTCTGAACAGAACAACCAGGATAGCCAGACCGATTGCCGATTCGGCGGCTGCCACCGTCAGAATGAAGAACACGAAAATTTGCCCTGATACGTCACCAAGATAATGTGAGAATGCAATGAAATTCATGTTGACGGCCAGCAACATCAGTTCAATCGCCATCAGCAGGATGATCAGATTTTTCCGGTTCAGGAAAATACCCAGGACACTCAGCGCAAACAGAATGGCGCCCAGTATCAGGTAGTGCGACAGAGACAGCATGGTGATTCTCCCTGGTATTCTTGTCCCCCGGTCCGGTCAGGACTCGGGTGTGGATGTCTTTTCGGCGGGCATCGAAACCAGACGCACACGCTGGCTGCGTTTGACCCTCACCTGCAGTGCCGGATCCTGGTAACGCGTATTCTTGCGACGTCGCATGGTCAGCGCGATGGCCGCCACAATCGCCACCAGCAACACCACAGCAGCCAGCTCAAACGGGTACACGTAATCGGTATACAACAGGCGCCCGAGTTCGCGAGTGTTGCTGTAACCTGCCGGATGCGGTAGCGGTGCCGGCACGATGCTGAGACCGAACGTCCGCGAACCAACCACGAGCGACATTTCGATCACCATCATGATGGCCACAAACGCCGCCAGAGGCAGATAACTCCAGAATCCCTCACGCAGGCGATCCAGGTTGATGTCCAGCATCATGACCACGAACAGGAACAGAACCATGACTGCGCCAACATAGACCAGCACCAGTGAAATAGCGAGGAATTCGGCTTCCAGCGTCAGCCAGATTCCACTCGCACTGAAAAAGGCGAGCACCAGAAACAGCGCTGCATGCACCGGGTTCCGGGTTGTGATGACCCTGAAGCCGGAAAACAGCAGAATCGCGCTGAAAAAATAGAAGACACCGGTTAAAAAATTCATTCCGTTCACCTGTCCGGTTAGCGATATCTGGCATCAGCGGTGCGTGCAGCCGCAATTTCGGCCTCGTAGCGGTCACCTACCGCCAGCAACCTGTCCTTGGTGTAGTACAGATCGCCACGTTTTTCGCCATGGTATTCAAGGATGTGCGTTTCCACAATCGAATCGACTGGACAGGACTCTTCGCAAAATCCACAGAAAATGCATTTGGTCAGATCAATGTCGTATCGGGTCGTGCGCCGAGTGCCATCAGCGCGCTGTTCCGATTCAATGGTAATTGCCATGGCGGGACAGACTGCCTCGCAGAGCTTGCAGGCAATGCAGCGTTCCTCACCGTTCGGATAACGACGCAGGGCATGCAGGCCACGAAAGCGCACCGATTGCGGGGTCTGCTCATCCGGATATTGAACGGTGATTTTCCGTGCAAACAGGTGCCGGCCAGTCAGCGCCATGCCGCGCAGGAGCTCGGTCAGCAACAGGCTCGAAAAAAACTGTTTGATTGCTTTCATATTTTCACTCCAGCCCGCTCTGCATCAATGAACGAGAAATGCCAGCGGCGTCTGCATGACGGCTCCCACCACCAGTAACCAGACCAGCGTGACGGGTATGAACACTTTCCAGCCCAGACGCATAATCTGGTCATAACGGTAACGCGGAAATGTCGCCCGGAACCACAGGAACAGGAACAGGACAAAACCGATCTTCAGCATCAGCCAGACAAACCCAGGAATCCAGTTGAATGGAACCATGTCGAACAGAGGATTCCAGCCGCCCAGGAACATGATTGCTGTCAGCGCGGAAATCAGGATCATGTTGGCGTATTCGGCCAGAAAGAACACCGCAAACGCCATGCCCGAGTATTCCACATGAAAACCGGCAACGATTTCGGATTCACCTTCTGCCACGTCGAACGGGGCCCGGTTGGTTTCGGCCACACCGGCAATCAGATAAACCATGAACATCGGAAACAGCGGCAGCCAGTACCAGTGCAGAATGCCACCGTTCTGTCCATTCACGATATCGATCAGATTCAGGCTGTGCGCAGCCATCAGCACGCCGACCAGGGCAAAGCCCATGGCGATCTCGTACGACACGATCTGCGCTGCCGAACGCAGACTGCCCAGAAATGCATACTTCGAATTCGACGCCCAGCCGGCGATCACAACCCCGTAGACGCCCATCGAGGTAATCGCCATGATATACAGCAGTCCGGCATCCACATTGGCCAGCACCAGTCGTGGCGAAAACGGAATGACTGCCCAGGCAGCCAGCGCTGGCGCAATCGTCAGCACGGGCGCCAGCACAAACAGGAACTTGTTGGCGCCACTCGGGATGACGATTTCTTTCATCAGCAGTTTTACTGCGTCGGCAATCGGTTGCAGCAATCCCTTGAAGCCAACCCGGTTGGGACCAATACGCACCTGCATGTATCCGATGATCTTGCGCTCGGCATATGTCAGGTAGGCCACTCCGATCATCAGCGGCAATACAATTGCCACGATACCAGCCAGCGAGAACACCAGTGGCCAGTACACACCAAACATTGTCTGCAGATAGGTCATGTTATGCTCGCTCCATGGCTATCGCGCCCATCGAGGCGCCAAGGCCTGCCGTCTCAGCCTCTGCAGCCGGAACCCGGATGCAACCGGGCGCCAGGCTGGCATCTGCCCGCACCGTCAGTTCGGCCGTTGCCGCACCCTGACGCAATCTTGCCCGTCCGCCATCCGTCAGTCCGGATGCGGACAAGGTCTGTGGATGCATGCGCGCCTGCACCGGTTCGGCAGTCCGCGTTTTATGCAGGGAAGGCGCATGCCGGACTATCGCATCGGTCTGCCATCCCGGCACATCGCCAACCCGCCAGAGCCCTTCCGGCAACACGACCGAAGCCAACTCGCACCCCTGCAGACGATTGCCCAGCGCGCTGGCCGGCAAACCATCGGCAGGCAGGACGTCCTTGCGCACGTCTTCCACCGTGTCGTATCCGAAGCCGGACAGGCCGAGCATCGACCCCAGCACGCGCAGGACTTTCCAGCCAGGGCGGGTTTCACCCAGCGGACGCACTGCGCCATTGAAGGATTGCACACGTCCTTCGGCACTGATGAACGTACCAGCAGTTTCGCTGAACGGAGCAACCGGCAGCAGCACATCAAATCCGGTCAGATCGGCCGGTTTGTAGGACGTCATGCACACGGACAGACTGGCGGCAGCCAACGCATCCATGACCTGACGGGGGTTGTTGCAGTCCAGGCCGGGTTCGATACCCATCATCAGATAGGCCTTGCGCGGTTCGCCAAACATGCTCGAAGCATTGCGGCCGCCTGCTCTGGGCAGCGCGCCGGCAATGGCAGCGCCGGTGCTGTTGGCGGCATTGCCCAGCACGCCAAACGTTCCGCCGCACATGTCAGCAATGGTCTGCGCCAGAAGCAGCAGATCGGTATACTGCTCGTGCTGCAGCGCGAGATTGCCCAGCAGGATCGCCTGGGTGGAGCCGCCTGCCAATGATGCGGCCATGGCTTCCGCTTCTGCCGAAGGCTGCACGCCGGCAAGACTGTTGGCCACGCCGGCCGGCAATGCCTTGCCAGAAATTCTCGACAGCGCAACAGCGACACCTGCCAGACTGTGCACCATGGCTTGCGGCGGCACGATCAGTTTGTGCGCCACTGGCATCAGGAGATCGTCATTGCAGGGATTGATCAGCGAGCAGTCCGCGCCATGACGCACTGCCAGTCGCAGCCGATGTGCGATTAGCGGATGGTCCTGACGCAAGCGGGTGCCAACCAGCATGATCCGGTCCAGCGCATTCAGCGCGGCAACCGGCAAGCCCATCCAGGTAGCGCCCTGCTGACAGCCATCCGCCCTGAAATCGGCCTGACGTGGCCGCGCATCGACGTTTTGCGAACCCAGCCCGCGCACCAGTTTCTGCAACAGGAACATTTCCTCGATAGTCTGCTGCGGGCTGGCCAGTGCGGCCAGTGCATCGCCGCCCTGCGATCCGACGATATCCTTCAGCCCATTGGCGACATACTCGAGCGCAGACTGCCAGCCGACTTCCAGCCATTGTCCACCCTGTTTGATCATCGGCGTTGTCAGACGCTCCGGTACATTGAGACCTTCGTATGAAAAACGGTCACGGTCGGACAGCCAGCATTCATTGATGTCTTCGTTATCCAGCGGCAGCACGCGCATGACGCGCTGATCCTTGACCTGAACGGCCAGGTTGCTGCCCAGACTGTCATGCGGACTGACAGACCGGCGGCGGGACAGCTCCCAGCTGCGCGCCGAATAACGGAATGGTTTGCTGGTGAGTGCGCCAACAGGGCACAGGTCGATGATATTGCCGGACAATTCCGAATCGATCGTCTTGTCGATAAACGGCATGATCTCGGAATGTTCACCCCGACCGGTCTGGCCCATTTCCATGATGCCAGCAATTTCCTGACCGAAACGTACGCATCGGGTGCAGTGAATGCAGCGCGTCATGTCGGTCGCCACCAGCGGACCAAGGTCTTTCTCGTTCACAACCCGCTTGGCTTCCTGGTAACGCGACTGAACGCCACCATAACCAACAGCCAGATCCTGCAGCTGACATTCCCCACCCTGATCGCAGATCGGACAATCGAGCGGATGGTTGATCAGCAGGAATTCCATCACCCCTTTCTGCGCCTTGATAGCGTAATCAGAACGGGTCATGACCTTCATGCCGTCGGTGATCGGCGTTGCACAGGCCGGCAAGGGCTTGGCAGCCTTTTCGACCTGTACCAGACACATCCGGCAGTTGGCGGCAATCGACAACTTTTTGTGATAACAGAAATGTGGAATATAGACGCCCGCCTGCGCGGCAGCGTCCATGATGGTTCCGCCTGCCGGCGTCGTGATTTTCTTGCCGTCGATTTCGATTTCCAGCATATCGTTCACCTATACCATGCACTTGCCGTGTTCGATGTGATGCTCGAACTCATGGCGGTAATGCTTGATCATCGCCTGTACCGGAGCAGCTGCGGCATCACCGAGCGCGCAAATGGTACGGCCACTGATGTTGTGGGCCACGTCATCCAGCAACGCAAGATCTTCCATGCGTCCCTGACCGTGTTCAATCCGGTGAACCACGCGGTACAACCAGCCGGTGCCTTCCCGGCATGGCGTGCACTGGCCACAGGATTCTTCGTAGTAAAAGTACGACAACCGCTCCAGAGCCTTCACCATGCAAACCGAATCATCCATGATGATCACCGACCCGGCGCCCAGCGCCGAGCCTGCCTTGGCAATCGAATCATAGTCCATCGTGCAGTTCATCATGATGTCTGCCGGCACCACCGGGGTCGATGATCCGCCCGGGATGCATGCCTTGAACTGGCGGCCGCCACGGATACCGCCGGCCATTTCCAGCAGTTCCGCAAATGGGGTGCCCATGCGGATTTCGTAATTGCCGGGACGGTTGACGTGACCGGATACCGAAAAAATCTTGGTGCCGCCGTTGTTGGGCTTGCCCAGTTCGAGGAATTTCTGTCCGCCTTCCCGGATGATGTAGGGAATGCTGGCAAAGGTTTCCGTGTTGTTGATCGTGGTCGGCTTGCCATACAGACCAAAACTGGCCGGAAACGGCGGCTTGAAACGCGGCTGCCCTTTTTTTCCTTCGATGGATTCGAGCAGGGCCGTTTCTTCTCCGCAGATGTATGCCCCATAACCATGATGAGCAAACAGATCAAAACTGAAATCGGTGCCCATGATGTTGTCGCCAAGGAATCCCGCAGCACGTGCTTCAGCCAGGGCTTCTTCAAACCGTTCGTAGGCGTGCCAGATTTCACCATGAATGTAGTTGTAACCCTTGCGGACGCCCATGGTGTAGGCTGCAATCGCCATGCCTTCGATCAGGGCATGCGGGTTGAGCATGAGGATGTCGCGGTCCTTGAATGTCCCCGGCTCTCCCTCGTCGCTGTTGCAGACCAGGTATTTTTCACCCTGGTAATGGCGCGGCATGAAACTCCATTTGAGGCCGGTCGGAAAACCGGCGCCACCGCGCCCGCGCAAGGCCGATTTCTTGACTTCGGCAATGATGGTTTCTGCCGGCATCTGCTCGGTCAGTATCTGACGCAGGGCCGCATAGCCACCATTTTCGACATACGTCGCCAGCTTCCAGGAGTCCGGAAGATGCACTGTATTGAATATGACTTCACCACCAACGATGACCATTCCGGCTTCCTTATTTCTTGGACTTCAGTTCGTCGAGCAACTGGTCAATCCTGTCCGCCGTCAGAAACCCTTCCATACGGTGATTGTTGACCATACAGACCGGCGCATCACCGCATGCTCCCATGCATTCCCCTTCTTTCAGGGTGAAGGCATGATCAGACGTTGTTTCACCAAAATCGACACCCAGGCGCTGGCGCAGATGATCGGCCATTTCCGGGGCACCCATCAGCATGCACGAAATATTGGTGCACAAGGCGATCTTGTGCTTCCCCACTGGTTGCGTATCGTACATGTTGTAGAACGTGGCCACTTCATACACGGCAATGACAGGCATGTGCAGATATTCAGCAACAAACTCAATAACCGCATTATCCAGCCAGCCCTTTTCAACCTGAGCAATGCGCAAGGCCGACATGACCGCGGACTGTCGCTGGTCATGCGGATATTTTGCGATCTCCCGATCAATTTGTTCCAGTGATGCCGGACTTAACATCCATACCCCCATCCAAAACAGCAGCCAGGTTCTGTAACTGCCAGTTTTACTGCCATGCGGCAGCTACCGCCGCCATCATCAGCGGTCAATTTCTCCGAACACGATATCCTGTGTGCCAATGATGGCCACAACGTCAGCAATCATGTGTCCGCGCGTCATTTCATCCAGCGCCGCCAGATGGGCAAATCCGGGGGCGCGTATTTTCATGCGATAAGGTTTGTTCGCACCATCGGACACCAGATAGATGCCAAACTCGCCCTTCGGATGTTCCACAGCGGCATACGCTTCACCTTCTGGAACATGCATGCCTTCGGTAAACAGCTTGAAGTGATGGATCAGTTCTTCCATGTTCTGCTTCATGCTGACCCGGTCAGGCGGAGCCACCTTGTGGTTACCGGTAATCACTGCTCCCGGATTGCCACGCAACCAGGCAACACATTGCTTGATAATCCGATTGGACTGGCGCATTTCTTCGATCCGCACCAGATAGCGGTCATAGCAATCGCCATTGACCCCAACAGGAATATCGAAATCCAGCTGGTCATACACTTCATAGGGCTGCTTCTTGCGCAGATCCCATTCCACACCGGAACCGCGCAGCATGGGCCCGGTAAAACCAAGCGCGAGCGCGCGCTCGGGCGACACCACGCCAATACCGACAGTACGCTGTTTCCAGATCCGATTGTCGGTCAGCAATGTTTCATATTCATCCACATAGCCATCAAAGCGCTGGGTGAAATCTTCGATGAAATCCAGCATGGAACCCTGCCGGTTGGCATTCATCAGCCGAACATCATCAGCATCGTGCACGCGCGACTCGCGGTATTGCGGCATGCTGTCCGGCAGATCGCGATAAACGCCACCCGGACGGTAGTATGCCGCATGCATGCGGGCACCCGAAACCGCTTCATAGCAGTCCATCAGGTCTTCGCGTTCGCGGAATGCGTACAGAAATACCGTCATGGCGCCGATATCGAGCGCATGGGCGCCAAGCCAGAGCAGGTGATTGAGAATCCGGGTGATTTCGTCGAACATCACCCGAATGTATTGCGCGCGCAGGGGCACTTCGATGCCAAGCAGCTTTTCGATTGCCATCACATACGCATGCTCGTTGGACATCATGGAGACATAGTCCAGCCGATCCATATAGGGCAACGCCTGCAGGAATGTCTTGTGTTCGGCCAGTTTTTCGGTACCCCGGTGCAACAGACCGATATGCGGGTCCGCGCGTTCGATGACTTCGCCATCCAGCTCGAGCACCAGGCGCAACACACCGTGCGCTGCCGGGTGCTGCGGACCGAAGTTCATGGTGTAATTGCGAATTTCCGCCATGGCTCAGACCTCTCCGTAATTCGATTCACGCACAATGCGTGGCGTAATTTCGCGCGGCTCCACAGTAACCGGCTGATAAATCACCCGACGCTGGTCCGGATCGTAACGCATCTCGACATGGCCGGACAGCGGAAAATCCTTGCGGAAAGGATGACCGACAAACCCGTAATCCGTGAGGATACGACGCAGATCGGGATGGCCATCAAACACGATGCCAAACAGGTCGAACGCTTCACGCTCGAACCAGGTGGCCGCAGGCCAGATGTCCACCACGCTGGGCAGCACCGGAAAATCATCCGAAGCAGCATAAACCCGGACACGCACCCGCCGGTTCTTGGACACCGACAACAGATGGTAGACCACCGCAAACCGTGGGCCGGAATAATCGCCATCACGCCAGGCAGAATAGTCCATGCCGCACAGGTCAATCAGCTGCTCGAAACGCAAGGCAGGATTGTCGCGCATGATGGTCAGTGCATCCGCTGCATCGGCAGCAGACACTTCAACCGTCAGCTCGTCCAGTACCGTCGACTGTCGAACAATTTTCTTGCCGAGAGCCGTCAGCAGGGAGACGGAAAGACTTTCCAGGTTCGGGTTCATCATCGCAGGCAGCCTGTCAAATTATCGTGCAATGGTATTGGTACGCCGGATCTTGTTCTGCAGCTGGATGATGCCATACAGCAGCGCTTCGGCAGTCGGCGGGCATCCCGGTACATAAATGTCGACTGGCACGATACGGTCACATCCGCGCACGACGGAGTAGGAGTAATGGTAATACCCACCCCCGTTGGCACATGAGCCCATGGAAATCACCCAGCGAGGCTCGGCCATCTGGTCGTAAACCTTGCGCAGCGCAGGCGCCATCTTGTTGCACAGCGTACCGGCAACAATCATCACGTCCGACTGGCGCGGGCTGGGACGGAACACCACCCCGAAACGGTCCAGATCATAACGCGAAGCGCCGGCCTGCATCATTTCGACCGCACAGCAAGCCAGGCCAAAGGTCATCGGCCACAGCGAACCGGTACGCATCCAGTTAATCAGCTTGTCCGCGGACGTGGTGACAAAGCCCTTTTCCAGAACACCTTCTATTCCCATTCCAGCGCTCCTTTCATCCATTCATAGACAAAGCCGACCACCAGAATGCCAAGAAACACCACCATGGCCAGGTAGCCGAACAGACCGATTTCATTAAGCACGATTGCCCAGGGGAACAAAAATGCGATCTCGAGATCGAAGAGGATGAACAGAATCGCGACCAGGTAATAACGGACGTCGAATTTCATGCGCGCGTCCTCGAATGCCTCGAAACCGCACTCGTATGGAGAAAGCTTTTCGCTGTCAGGGCGATTCGGCGCAAGCAGCCAGCCGGCCAGCATGGGCACCACGCCCACGGCCAGCCCGACCAGCACGAATACCAGCACCGGAAAATAATTGTTCAGCATCCTCAAACCCTCCAAAGCGCTGACGGCCCATTTGCGCCGTTGCGCACAAAACCTCCGCAGGCATGTTGTCGCCAGCGCAATTCTGCACCGGCACGCACCAACTCCTGCCCAGTTCCTGCCCATACCGGCTCTTTGTCCGGTTACTGAATTTTTTGTCCGGCCAAGGCGGTTTGCCCCTCCAGGCAGGCACGCCATGCGCGCCAACTTCGCCCCGATCTTGCCGGTTCTTGCCTTTAACTGGTGCCGACGGCGAGACTCGAACTCGCACAGCTTACGCCACTACCCCCTCAAGATAGCGTGTCTACCAATTTCACCACGTCGGCATAATTGACAGGGCAGACGGATATTCCACCCCGCGGCAGTTTCCCGACTACTCGGGAATATCCCCGGCTTTTGACCGCGGGTTGCCTGAATTTGCCTTGTCTGTCGTCACTGGCGGAATGACGGGTTTGCTCACCGGACGAACCTGCACCGCCGCCGGCGACTGCATGACACCAGCCGAAGCATGTTCCCGGCCCGTAAACCAGGTCAGCACCAGGCTGGTCACAAAAAACACCGTCGCCAGTATGGCTGTGGTGCGGCTCAGAAAATTTGCCGAGCCGCTCGCGCCAAACAGGCTGCCGGAAGCGCCACTGCCAAACGCAGCCCCCATGTCAGCTCCCTTGCCCTGTTGCAACAGGACCAGGGCCACAATGGATACGGCCGTCAGCAAATGCACGATCAAAACAAAGGTTTCCAAATTCTAGTCCTTTACCACACGCCGCTCAAGACTTGACAGCCTTGCAAATTGCCACAAACTCATCCGCAACCAGCGAGGCACCACCTACCAGACCACCATCAATATCAGGCTGTCCGAACAGACTGGCCGCATTGGCGGCCTTCACGCTGCCGCCGTACAGAATCACCAGACCTTCGGCCACTGCAGCATCATGCTGCCGGATCAGACCACGGATGAACGCGTGAACCTGCTGCGCCTGTTCCGGCGTCGCGGTACGTCCGGTGCCAATTGCCCACACCGGCTCGTAAGCGATGACTGCGTTCGAAAACGCAGCCACTCCGGCCAGCGAAAGCACTGCTTCGATCTGACGGGCGATAACCGCTTCCGTCACGCCGGTTTCGCGCTCGCTCAGGGTTTCGCCAACGCAGACAACCGGAACCAGTCCGGCCTGACTGGCAGCCACAAACTTGGCCGCAGCGGCATGATCCGATTCACCATACAACGCCCGCCGCTCCGAGTGGCCGATCAGCACATACCGACAGTCAAAATCGAGCAGCATGCTGGCGGAAATTTCACCGGTGTAGGCGCCGCTGGCATGTTTGCTGACATTCTGCGCACCCCACGCGACGTTGCTGCCGGAAAGCATCGAACGGGTCTGCGCAAGATAAGGTGCCGGCACGCACACAGCCACGTCTGCCGCATCGTAACCACGCAAGCCTTCGACCAGAGCGCCCAGCAACTGCTGGTTGGCCTCCAGACTCCCATGCATTTTCCAGTTACCGGCCACAAGCTTACGCCGCATTTCCCACCCCGATAATCAAATCGATGCATGTTACACACATTGAGCCCGGTTGGTCAATGTTCTCGTGTCACCTCCCTGAAAGGTCCGCCAGAGAGGCCGGACAAGACAGGCCATGCACACGCCATCTGGCAGCATCCTGCGAATTCTCGCACATGAGCAGACATCGCGCGCGATTACAGGCTGCGGCCTGACTTAGCAAGTTGTCATGATTCAGGCAGCCTGTCACGGTTTTGCAACATCTGTCATGTAGGATTCAAATGGCATTCAGAGTGATTGTTGCCGCCACTCGGAATCATGTGGTTTTTCTCACCCAGGAATGGAGATCCAGTAAACATGAACATCACCCGCACCCTTGCGGCCAGCCTGATGCTGACCGCCAGCATTGCCACCACCGGTGTTGCTGCTGCCGGCGAAATGACCGGCGCCGGTTCCACATTCGCCTACCCGATTTACGCCAAATGGGCCGAGGCTTACAAGGCCAGTTCCGGCCTCAGCCTGAACTACCAGTCCATCGGTTCGGGTGGTGGCATCAAGCAGATTGAAGCACGCACCGTTGATTTTGGCGCATCCGACATGCCGCTGACCCCGGAAGTTCTGTCCAAGAACGGCCTGACCCAGTTCCCGACCGTGATCGGCGGTGTTGTGCCAGTGGTCAACATTCCTGGCGTTGAACCCGGCAAAATGCACCTGGACGGCAAAGTGCTGGCAGACATCTACATGGGCAAGGTCGTCAACTGGAACAACCCTGAGATTGCCGCCCTCAACAAGGGCATGCGTCTGCCTGACATGCACATTTCCGTCGTACACCGCTCGGACGGCTCCGGCACCACTTTCATCTTCACCAACTACCTGATCAAGGTCAGCGAAGAATGGAAGAACAAGATCGGTTGCGACACCTCGGTGGCCTGGCCTGCCGGCGTTGGCGGCAAGGGCAACGAAGGCGTTTCCTCGTTCGTGCGCCAGATCAAGGGCTCCATCGGCTATGTTGAATATGCCTATGCCAAGCAGAACAAGATGTCCTATGTGCTGATGAAGAACCGTGATGGCTACTACGTTCCTCCGTTCAGCGCCAACATCCAGGCTGCTGCGTCGGGTGCCGACTGGGAACACGCTCCCGGTTTCTATGAAATCCTGACCAACGAACCGGGCAAGGCCAGCTGGCCCATCACCGGCGCGACCTTCATCCTGATGCACACGTCCAACGACAAACCTGCCAATGCCAAGACCGTCCTGTCGTTCTTCGACTGGTCTTACAAGAATGGCGGCAAGCTGGCCGAGCAACTGGATTACGTTCCCCTGCCGAAGAGCGTTACCGACCTGATCGAAAAAAGCTGGACCCTCAACATCAAGGATACCGCTGGAAAACCCATCTGGTAACCCAACTGTCTGACAGCTTGTAGTACAATCCGTGCGGGTGGCGAAAGTCACCCGCACAATTGCGAGTACGGTACGAAAGAACATGCCCGACCAACACAGCCGAACCAGACGATTTGCCCTGCAGGACATGCTGTTTGTCAATGCGACACGCATGTTTGCTTTTATTGTCCTCCTGCTTCTGCTCGGCATTCTGGCATCTCTGGTGCATGGCAGCCTGCCAAGCATCCGGAAATTCGGTTTTCATTTCATCACCAGCACCGACTGGAACCCAGTCACTGACAGCTTTGGCGCTGTGGTACCGGCTGTCGGCACTCTGGTTACTTCTGCGATTGCTCTTCTGATCGGCGTTCCCATCAGTTTCGGCATTGCGCTGTTTCTCACCGAATTATCGCCAAACTGGCTCAAACGTCCGCTTGGCATTGCCATTGAATTGCTGGCCGGCATCCCCAGCATTATCTATGGCATGTGGGGATTGTTTGTTTTTGCACCTTTTTTCGCCGATCATGTGGAACCATGGATGCTTGATCATCTTGGCAACCTGCCCGGCATCGGTTTCCTGTTCCAGGGCGCACCAATGGGTATTGGCGTACTGACCGCAGGACTCATCCTGGCGATCATGGTGATTCCGTTCATTGCATCAGTCATGCGCGATGTGTTTGAGATCGTACCGACCATACTCAAGGAGTCGGCTTACGGCCTGGGCTGTACCACCTGGGAAGTCGTCCGTTATGTCGTACTGCCCTACGCACGCATCGGTGTGGTTGGCAGTATCATGCTGGGACTGGGTCGAGCACTGGGCGAAACCATGGCGGTCACATTCGTCATCGGCAACTCCAACCAGCTCAGCACTTCATTGCTGATGCCAGGCAACAGTATTTCTTCCGCGCTCGCCAACGAATTCACCGAAGCCACTTCCGACATCTACTCGTCATCACTGATCGAACTTGGCCTGATCCTGTTCTTCATCACCTTCGTTGTGCTGTCGATCTCCAAAATCCTGCTCATGCGAATGAACAGGATGGAAGGCAAGAAATCATAGGCCACCAGAGATGCTATCCCGCTATCAACGCCGCCGAATCGTCAACGGCATCAACCTGATGGTTTCGCTGATCACCATGATCCTGGGCCTGGGTGCCCTGTGCTGGATACTGTTCACGCTGCTCCGGTTTGGCCTGCACGGACTCTCGCTGAAGCTGTTCACCGAGTCCACGCCTCCTCCAGGCAGTTCAGGCGGTCTGCTCAATGCCATCTATGGCAGCGTCATCATGTCGCTCGCCGGGACTGCCATTGGCGCACCGATCGGAATCATGGCGGGCACGTATCTGTCCGAATTCGGACAGCGCGGTTTGCTCGCTCCCGTCACCCGCTTCATCAATGATGTCCTGCTGTCGGCGCCATCCATTGTCATTGGTCTGTTTGTCTACGAAGTCTATGTCACCACCACCCATCATTTCTCGGGCTGGGCAGGTACACTGGCACTGGCGCTGCTCGTCATTCCGGTGGTGGTCAGAACCACAGAAGACATGCTGCGACTGGTTCCCAACACCATGCGTGAAGCGGCGGCGGCCCTTGGTGCGCCACGCTGGAAAGTCGTGGCCGCAGTCATCTGGAAAGCGTCCCGTGCCGGCATGGTAACCGGTATCATGCTGGCCTTTGCCCGCATCACCGGCGAAACGGCTCCCTTGCTGTTCACTGCGCTGAACAACCAGTTCATGTCGACCAACATGAATCATCCGATGTCCAACCTTCCGGTTGTCATTTTCCAGATGGCGATGAGCCCTTATGACGACTGGCACGATCTGGCATGGGCAGGTGCCCTGCTCATCACAACCACTGTATTGGTGATGAGCATTCTGGCACGCATGTTGTTCAAAAAGGAACAATCCGACAACTGACGACCGGATGAAGACGACGATGGAACATCAAGACAACAAGATCAGTTTGCGTAAACTGGATTTTTATTACGGCCGGAATCACGCGCTGAAGGACATCAACCTGGACATCCTGTCCAACCAGGTCACGGCGTTCATTGGTCCATCCGGCTGCGGCAAATCCACTCTGCTACGCACGCTGAACCGGATGTATGATCTGTATCCGGGCCAACGGGCTGAAGGCCAGATTCTGCTCGATGGCGTCAACATCCTGGATCGCAAGACGGATCTCAACATGCTTCGCGCCCGGGTAGGCATGGTGTTCCAGAAACCCACCCCGTTTCCGATGTCGATCTTTGACAACATCGCTTTCGGCATCAAACTGTACGAATCGATTTCGCGATCGGAACTCGCCGACCGCGTGGAATGGGCGCTCAAGAAAGCCGCTCTCTGGAACGAAGTGAAGGACAAGCTCAACAACAGCGGTCTCAGCCTGTCCGGTGGTCAGCAGCAGCGTCTTTGCATTGCACGATGCATCGCAGTCAAGCCCGAAGTCATCCTGCTGGATGAACCCACATCCGCGCTGGATCCGATTTCCACCGCCCGGATCGAAGAACTGATCAACGAGCTGAAAAACGACTTTACCATCACCATTGTGACCCACAGCATGCAGCAGGCCGCACGCGTGTCGGATTTCACGGCCTACATGTATCTGGGCGAGATGATGGAATACGGCCGGACTGATGTGATCTTCACCAATCCGACCAAAAAGGAAACCGAAGACTACATCACCGGCAAGTTCGGCTAGCCACGGCTTTCAAAGCGCGCGGCCCGGCTCTTCATGCTGCCGAGCCGGAAACGGCAGCCGCCACCTGTTCGGCACATCGCCGCGCCTGTTCCGCACTACGGCTTTCCACCATTACCCGTATCAGCGGCTCGGTACCGGATGCACGCAATACCAGACGGCCTTCATCGCCCAGTGTCTGTTCAGCACTGTCTACAGCACTGCGAATGGCAACCGTCTGCAAATCCACCTTGCCCTTGACGCTGACGTTAATCATGGTCTGCGGGTACATGGTGAGATCGGCTGCGTATTCGGCCAGCGACTGCCCACTTTCGCGCAGGGCACGCAACACCTGCAGTGCCGCGATCAAACCATCGCCGGTGGTGTGTTTTTCAAGACACAGGATATGGCCTGAAGATTCTCCACCCAACCCCCAGCCTTGCGCTGCCAGTTGTTCCAGTACGTAACGGTCGCCGACCTTGGCGCGCAGAAAGGGAATACCCAGCCGTTCCAGTGCATGCTGCAGGCCCAGGTTGCTCATCAGCGTACCGACCACCCCGCCTTTCAGGGTTCCGGTAAGTTTGCGGTAACGCGCCATGATGTACAGCAGCTCATCGCCATTGAAAACCCGTCCAGCTGCATCGCACATCATGACACGGTCGCCATCACCATCCAGGGCAATCCCGATATCGGCATGATGCTCGCGCACTGCCCTGGCAACGGTTTCCGGTGAAGTGGCACCGCAATCCAGATTGATGTTCGTACCATCGGGGTGGTTGCCAATCGCAATCACCTCCGCGCCAAGTTCATGCAGTACCAGCGGAGCGATGTGATACGTCGCGCCGTTGGCGCAATCCACCACAATTTTCAGGCCACGCAGGTTATTTTCAAACGGGAAGGTCGCCTTGCAAAATTCGATATAACGGGCTGGCGCATCTTCCAGCCGCCTGGCCCGTCCAAGCATGGCTGATGGCAAGGTCTGCATGGGTTCATCCAGCAACCGTTCAATCGCCAGCTCTGTCTCGTCTTCCAGTTTTTCACCCAGCGCAGAAAAGAATTTGATGCCGTTATCATCATGCGGATTGTGCGATGCCGAAATCACGATCCCGGCCTGCAACCGTAACGCGCGGGTCAAATAGGCGACTGCTGGTGTTGGCATGGGCCCGACAAGCCGGACATGCACGCCCGCCGCGCACAGCCCTGCCTGCAAGGCCGCTTCGAACATGTAGCCGGATACGCGGGTATCCTTGCCAATAAGCACGACGGGGGGCGATCCGGCACTCTGGCCGACACCCCCAGCCAGCACCTTGCCGGCAGCATAACCCAGGCGCATGACAAAGTCTGGCGTAATCGGGAATACGCCCACCTTGCCACGGATGCCATCCGTTCCAAAATACCTTCTGCTCATGCTTGTTCCTCAATCGCCTGCCAGACACAAATGGCATCACGCATGGCAGCCACGTGATGCACGCGAAACACTCGCGCCCCGGATGACAATGCATGCAGGTGCGCAGCTATGCCAGCAAATTCACGCTCACCCACTTCCCGTCCGGTCAGTCTGCCCAGCATTGATTTGCGTGACATGCCGACCAGGACCGGCACGCCGGTGTCCACCAGCACTGACAAATGACGCAACAGAACCAGATTCTGTTCCACTGTCTTGCCAAACCCGAATCCCGGGTCAATCAGCAGACCTGCCTGCCTGACGCCGGCGGTACCGACCTCGGCCACCCGTTCGGTCAGGAATGCAACAACCTCGGAGAGCACATTCTGGTACCTTGGAGCAGACTGCATGGTTTCTGGCGCGCCCTGCATGTGCATCAGACAGGCACCTGCCTGATATCGGGCTACCAGTTCTGCCGCACCGGGAGCTGCCAGCGCCTGGATATCGTTGATCATGTCCGCACCGGCGGCCAGAGCAGCTTCCATCACGGCAGGGTGTCTGGTATCCACAGACAAAATGGCATCACAGCCTCGCAGGCTTTCCACCACTGGCACCACACGGTCGATTTCTTCCGCAGGACTGACCGGGCGTGCGCCCGGCCGGGTGGATTCGCCTCCGATGTCAATCAGGGTCGCGCCATCTGCAACAAGTGCAAGCGCATGATCGATTGCGCGCCGGGGGTCAGTCCAGTGACCACCATCCGAAAACGAATCTGGTGTGACATTGACAATCCCCATGATCCGGGGTTGCGACAGGTCAAGCTTCTTGTCACGGCATTGCAGCAGCATCATTCACCATGCAAGGGACGGCCGTTGTCGGCCGTCCGGAGAGATTGTCAGACGCCAGTTGCTGGCGTTACGGTAGAAGCTGCGCTGGGCGGCGTGGAGCCACCGGCGGCAGGTGACGATGGTGTGCTGTTCAAGGGCTTGGGTGGACGCGGTGGCACGCCTTCCATGATGTCCTTGATCTGGTCGGCATCAATGGTTTCCCACTCCAGCAGTGCGCGTGCCATCACCTCGACCTTGTCGCGGTTGTCCTCAAGCAGCTTGCGCGCCAGCGTGTACTGTTCGTCGATGATGCGCCGGATTTCGGCATCCACCTTCTGCATGGTTGTCTCCGACACCAGCTTGTGCGTAGTCACGCTACGGCCCAGGAAAATCTCGCCTTCGTTCTCGCCATACACCATGGGACCAAGCGCATGCGACATGCCCCATTGGGTCACCATGCGTCGCGCCATCTCGGTGGCCCGTTCAAAATCGTTCGAGGCACCCGTGGTCATGTGATTGAGAAACACCTCTTCGGCAATCCGGCCACCAAACAGCACGGAGATGTTCTGCAACAGCTGCTCGCGATCCATGCTGTACCGGTCTTCCGTCGGCAGCTGCATGGTCAGGCCAAGCGCACGGCCGCGAGGAATGATCGTGACCTTGTGCACAGGGTCGGTCTTGTCCAGCAGGTACGCCACCACGGCATGGCCGGATTCATGATAAGCGGTATTCTTGCGCTCTTCCTCCGGCATGACCATGGTCTTGCGTTCGGCGCCCATCATGATCTTGTCCTTGGCACGCTCGAAGTCATCCATGTCCACCAGACGCTTGTTGGCGCGCGCGGCAAACAGCGCAGCTTCGTTGACCAGATTGGCCAGATCGGCGCCAGAGAAACCTGGCGTGCCACGGGCCAGAATATCGGCCCTCACATCAGGTGCGGACGGAATCTTGCGCATGTGAACCAGCAGGATCTGTTCGCGGCCACGAATGTCCGGCAATGGCACCACGACCTGACGGTCAAAACGGCCAGGCCGCAGCAATGCAGGGTCGAGCACATCTGGCCGGTTGGTGGCTGCAATCACGATGACACCGGATGATCCTTCGAAACCATCCATTTCAACCAGCAGCTGGTTCAGGGTCTGCTCGCGTTCGTCATTGCCGCCGCCCATGCCGGCGCCACGCTGACGGCCGACAGCATCGATTTC
Organism: Pseudomonadota bacterium; assembly: GCA_021845925.1. Classification (GTDB taxonomy): domain Bacteria; phylum Pseudomonadota; class Gammaproteobacteria; order Burkholderiales; family Sulfuriferulaceae; genus Sulfuriferula. The sequence continues at coordinate 180,882 of JAJZUW010000001.1, read as the reverse complement.
ATCGATAAAGATGATGCAGGGCGCATGTTTCTTGGCCTGATCAAACATGTCGCGGACGCGTGCCGCACCCACACCGACAAACATTTCCACGAAATCAGAGCCGGAAATGCTGAAAAACGGCACTTTGGCTTCGCCGGCAATTGCCTTGGCCAGCAGGGTTTTACCAGTACCGGGGCTACCGGCCATCAGCACGCCTCGCGGAACACGGCCACCCAGTTTCTGGAATTTGGCTGGTTCACGCAGAAAATCAACCAGTTCGGCCACTTCTTCCTTGGCTTCGTCGCAACCGGCCACATCCGCAAATGTGATCTGGTTCGCGGTTTCATCCAGCATGCGCGCCTTGCTCTTGCCGAAGGAAAACGCCCCGCCCTTGCCACCACCCTGCATCTGGCGCATAAAGAACACCCATACGCCGATCAGCAACAGCATCGGAAACCAGGAGATGAAGATGTTCATCAGGAAAGAGGGTTCTTCTTCCGGCTTGGCCTGGATCGCCACCCCTGCCTTCAGCAGATCGGACACCATCCATGGATCGGCAGGCGCATAGGTACTGAAATGCCGGCCATCGGTCTTGACACCCTTGATGACATGGTTTTCAATAACCACCTTGGAGATCTGGCCCTGTTTCACCTGATCGAGAAACTGGGAATAATCGATTTGCGCCTGGCTGGTCTGGTGCGTGTTGAACTGGTTGAACACGGTCATCAGTACCAGTGCCACCACCAGCCAGATCGCGATATTCTTGAACATGTTATTCATGGGTGCTGCTCCAATTCGGGCGTTGCGGTACAGGCAAAGCCGTACCCTGTCTTGCGATTCTAAACCTGATCTATCCGCTTGTTAACTTTTTTCGCGGATTTTTGCCCAACAGATACACTTCACTGCTGCGATCGCGGGATGCTTTCGGTTTGCGTGTCGCCACGGTTTCAAACGAATCCCGCATCAGGGCAAGGTATTCCGGATAGCCCTGGCCCTGAAACACCTTGACCAGGAACTGTCCACCCGGCTTCAGCCAGTTGACAGCAAAGTCGAGTGCAAGTTCACACAAATAAATGCTGCGCGCCTGATCCGTCACGGTCACACCACTGATATTGGGGGCCATGTCCGAAATCACAAGATCCGGTTTGCGATTTCCCAGCACATTTTCCAGCTCGCGCAGCACGGCCTCTTCGGTAAAGTCACCCTGAATGAAGGTCACGCCGGCAATAGGATCCATGTCAAGGATGTCCAGCGCTACCACGTCGGCGCCCTCGCGCCGGGCAAACTGCGACCAACCGCCTGGCGTCGATCCCAGATCGATGACCAGCGCGCCTGGGCGGATCAGATGGTCACGCCGGCTGATTTCTTCCAGTTTGAAAGCGGCACGCGAGCGATAGCCTTGCGCTTTCGCCAGCTTGACCCAGGGATCGTTGACATGCTCCCGCATCCAGTTCTTGCTGGTCCGCGATGGTTTCAATGATCACCCTCCGGACAGATTGTCGCTGTGCATGCCAGCCCGTGGATCACGCTTCCCGGCCCCGCAGCAGAGCGAGGCCAAGAAGACTTTCAATCAGATAGATCACACTGGCAATGCCATGCCAGCGTTCAAACCGGCTGGCAAATGCGCTTTGCATGACTTCCCGCGGCAGTGCTGCTTCCTTCAGGTGCTGGATCACCGGCTGAATGCCGAAATAGCCGCCCAGCACCATCAGCAGCATGACCAGCACAATCCAGAAGAACCACTGTTTCAGTGCGCGGGCACCATGACGAACCACCCGGAAAATGAGCAGATAAAACCCGCTAGCCATGCCGATCCATGACATGATGCCGAACAGCACACCGGCCAGATTGCCGGCCAGCTGTTTGTCCGGCAATTTCCAGAACAGCACCGGCGCCACCACGTAACCGATAACCCAGAGGCCACCCAGCCAGAGGGTCAGCAACACGCGGGACAGATATTCAGGCAAGCCGGCCATCAGAGGTACTGGACATCCAGCACTTCATACTGACGGATGCCACCAGGTGCCTGCACATCCACCGAATCACCGGCATACTTGCCGATCAGGGCGCGTGCAATGGGTGAACTGATTGAAATCCGGTTCTGCTTGATGTCGGCTTCGTCATCACCCACGATCTGGTAATTGACCACCTCGCCGCTGGCCGAGTCTTCCAGCTCGACCGTTGCGCCAAACACGATGCGGCCTTCCGCTTCGATACTGGACGGATCAATGATCTGGGCCGATGACAGCTTGGCTTCCAGTTCGGCGATCCGGCCTTCGATGAAGCCCTGTTTTTCCTTGGCTGCATCGTATTCCGCATTTTCGGACAGGTCGCCCTGGGCTCTGGCCTCCGCGATGGCAGTGATCACTGCCGGACGTTCCACCGTCTTCAGGCGGTGCAGCTCTTCGCGCAGCAGTTGCGCGCCACGGGTGGTCAGGGGAATTTTGGTCATGCTGTTCATTTCACACTTTCCTGCGCATCAATCTGTGCGTGCAATTTCTGAAGGTCATATACTTCCAGCCCGCTGGTTTCACGCATACCAATACAGGCAGCGCGCGCACCGGCCAGAGTGGTGTAATAAGTCACCCTCTGGGCCAGCGCAACGCGACGGATGGCCACCGAATCACGCACGGCACGCTTGTCATCCACCACATTGACGATCAGGCTGATTTCGTTGTTCTTGATCATGTCGACGATATGCGGTCGTCCTTCCGTCACCTTGTTGACGACCGTTACCGGCAAACCGCCAGCCTGCATGGCCGTGGCCGTGCCGCGCGTGGCCACCAGCACGAAACCCAGCGCCTGCAGTTCGCGGCCGATTTCCACGATGCGCTGCTTGTCAGCATTGCGCACGCTGATGAAAGCCTGGCCACCAACCGGCAATTTGACGCCAGCAGCCAGCTGCGATTTGACAAAGGCTTCGGCGAAGGTTTTGCCAACCCCCATCACTTCGCCGGTGGATTTCATTTCCGGGCCCAGCAGGGTATCCACGCCCTGGAATTTGGCAAAAGGGAACACCGCTTCCTTGACGGAATAATACGGTGGAATGACTTCGCGGGTTACACCTTGTTCCACCAGTTTTCGTCCCGCCATGCATCGGGCTGCCACCTTGGCGAGCGGCACTCCGGTGGCTTTGGAAACAAACGGCACCGTTCGCGAAGCGCGCGGATTGACTTCCAGCACATAAACCGTCTCGCCCTGCAGGGCAAACTGGACATTCATCAGGCCAACCACATTGAGAGCCTTGGCCATCGCCACCGTCTGACGCCGGATCTCATCCTGCAGGCTGACGGCAAGGCTGTAAGGTGGCAACGAACAGGCCGAATCGCCGGAGTGCACACCCGCCTGTTCGATATGTTCCATGATGCCGCCGATGACCACGGTTTCGCCATCGGACACCGCATCCACATCCACCTCGATGGCATCGTTCAGAAAACGGTCCAGCAGTACCGGTGAATCGTTGGACACCTTGACTGCTTCGCGCATGTAACGCTGGAGGTCTTCCTCGGCACGCACGATTTCCATCGCCCGACCACCCAGTACGTAGGATGGCCGAACCACCAGCGGATAGCCGATTTCTGCGGCCAGGGCAATGGCTTCTTCCGGCGAACGCGCAGTGCGGTTTGGCGGTTGCAACAAACCGAGTCCATGCAGCATTTTCTGGAAACGCTCACGGTCTTCGGCGCAATCGATCATGTCAGGCGTGGTGCCGATGATCGGTGTTCCAGCTGCCTCGAGATCACGCGCCAGTTTCAGCGGTGTTTGCCCGCCATACTGCACAATCACGCCGGCAGGCTGCTCGATGCGCACGATTTCCAGCACATCTTCCAGCGTCAGTGGTTCAAAGTACAGCCGGTCGGAAATATCGTAATCCGTCGAAACAGTCTCGGGATTGCAGTTGACCATGATGGTCTCGTAACCGTCTTCGCGCATGGCCAGAGCGGCATGCACGCAGCAGTAATCGAACTCGATTCCCTGTCCGATCCGGTTCGGCCCGCCGCCCAGCACCATGATTTTGCGCCGGCTGGTCGGACGGGCTTCACACTCTTCCTCGTAGGTGGAATACATGTATGCCGTGTGCGATGCAAACTCGGCAGCACAGGTATCCACACGTTTGTATACCGGATGGATTCCACGCGTCCAACGATAGGACCGCACATCGTGCTGGCTGATGCCCATCAGCCTGGCCAGGCGGCGATCGGAAAAACCCTTCTGTTTGAGAGCACGCAAGCCATCGGCGCCCAGGGCCGGCAAGGTTTTGCCGGCAAGCGCCTGCTCGTCGGCCACCAGGGCCTGGATCTGCACCAGAAACCAGCGGTCGATGCGTGTGAAATCAAACACCTCTTCCAGATCCATGCCGATGCGGAAAGCATCCGCCACGTACCAGAGACGTTCCGGCCCCGGATTGCCGATTTCGGCTTCGATCACGCTGCGCTCGGCGGTCAGCGAGTCCAGTCCGTCAACACCGGTTTCCAGCCCGCGCAAAGCCTTTTGCAACGATTCACAGAACGTGCGGCCAATTGCCATGACCTCGCCAACCGACTTCATCTGCGTTGTCAACCGGTCATTGGCCTGGGGGAATTTTTCAAAGGCAAAGCGTGGAATCTTGGTGACGACGTAATCGATCGATGGCTCAAACGACGCTGGCGTCAGACCGCCAGTGATGTCGTTTTTCAGCTCATCCAGCGTATAACCAACCGCCAGCTTGGCCGCAACCTTGGCAATCGGGAATCCGGTCGCCTTGGATGCCAGCGCCGATGAACGCGAAACACGCGGGTTCATCTCGATCACCACCATGCGGCCATCCACTGGATTGATGCCGAACTGGACATTCGAGCCGCCGGTTTCCACGCCGATTTCGCGCAACACGGCAATCGATGCATTGCGCATGAGCTGATATTCGCGATCGGTCAGGGTCTGGGCAGGCGCCACAGTGATCGAATCACCAGTATGCACGCCCATCGGGTCGAGGTTTTCGATCGAACAGACGATGATACAGTTGTCATGCCGGTCGCGCACCACCTCCATTTCATATTCTTTCCAGCCGATCAGCGATTCTTCGATCAGCAGTTCATGGGTGGGCGATGCTTCCAGGCCGCGTTCGCAGATTTCGACAAATTCTTCCCGGTTATAGGCAATCCCGCCGCCGGTGCCACCCATGGTGAACGATGGCCGGATGATGGTGGGAAATCCGGTCACGGCCTGTACCTGCAGGGCTTCTTCCAGACTGTGGGCAATCGAGGAACGCGGCGAAGACAGCCCGATACGGGTCATGGCCTGCTTGAATTTTTCGCGGTCTTCGGCCTTGTCGATGGCATCGCGCGAAGCGCCGATCAGTTCGACGCCAAAACGCTCCAGCACGCCATTGCGCGCCAGATCCAGTGCGCAGTTCAGCGCAGTCTGCCCGCCCATGGTCGGCAGCAGGGCATCCGGACGTTCGCGCTCGATGATTTTTTCCAGCACCTTCCAGTTGATCGGCTCGATGTAGGTCACATCGGCCATTTCCGGATCGGTCATGATGGTGGCGGGATTGGAATTCACCAGAACGATGCGGTAGCCTTCTTCACGCAGCGCAGTGCAGGCCTGGGCTCCGGAATAATCGAACTCGCAGGCCTGGCCGATCACAATCGGGCCGGCGCCAATAATGAGGATGCTTCGAATATCTGTACGCTTGGGCATGCTTGCAACACCAATTCTTGCGCCGCCACGCTACGCCGGCGGCTGGTTTTTGCGCTGACCAAATCCGTCATGCAAATGCGGAATCAGGTCTGGCGCGGAAATGGATCGCGTTTAACGCGAATGGTTCCTGCGGGTTTCCATCAAATGCATGAACCGGTCGAACAAACCGCTCATGTCGTGCGGACCAGGGCTGGCTTCCGGATGGCCCTGAAAACTGAACGCCGGCACATCCGTCCGTTCCATGCCTTGCAGGGAACCATCAAACAGCGACACATGCGTCGGCCGCAAACAGTCGGGCAGACTCTCGGCGTCCACCGCAAAACCGTGGTTCTGGCTGGTAATCATGACCTTGCCATCATCCAGCGACCGCACCGGATGGTTGGCGCCATGGTGGCCGAATTTCATTTTCACGGTCCGCGCTCCCGAAGCCAGCGCCAGCAGCTGATGGCCCAGACAGATGCCGAACATGGGCAGCCCGGTTTCCAGCAGGCGCGCAATTGCCGTGATCGCATAATCGCATGGCTCGGGATCGCCCGGGCCATTGGACAGGAAGACACCATCCGGATTCAGCGCCAGCACCTGCTCAGCCGTGGCCTGGGCCGGCAGCACTGTCACCCGGCACCCCCGTGAGGCCAGCATGCGCAGGATATTGCGCTTGATGCCGTAGTCGAACGCCACCACATGCCACGGCTGGCTGTCCGGCGTGACAAAGCCGTGCCCCAGCTGCCATTCACCCTCATGCCACGCATAGGGCTGGTCGACCGACACCACCTTGGCCAGGTCCATTCCTGCCAGACCGGGGAATTCGCGCGACATGCGCAGCGCAGCCGCTTCATCCGGCGAATCGCCCGCCAGGATGCAACCGGCCTGCGCCCCACCTTCACGCAGCAGGCGCGTCAGCCGGCGGGTATCAATGCCGGCAATCGCCACGACATTTTCCCGCACCAGATACGAGGACAAATCGCCCTGCGAACGGAAATTGCTGGCCAGCGCCGGCAGATCGCGCACCACCAGACCGGCGGCATGCACCCGTGCCGACTCCACGTCTTCCGGATTGACGCCGGTATTGCCGATGTGCGGATAAGTCAGTGTGACGATCTGTCTGGCGTAAGAAGGGTCGGTGAGAATTTCCTGGTAGCCGGTGATGGCGGTATTGAACACCACCTCCCCAACCGTGCTGCCCACAGCACCAATGGACTGCCCGCGAAACACCGATCCGTCGGCGAGCACCAAAATGGCGGATGACCTGGTAGTCAAGAAAACACCCCGAAATCAAGCTGATACAAAAGAAGCGGGCCAGGTTTCCACCTCGCGCCCGCTTCCGCAATAATTTCGTCATTCTAGCGCAGAAGGCAGCTTTTGTCCAACCTGGCAAACATGCCGGGTTCAGGAACCCGGCATGGCATGGGCTTCAATCATGCGTGCCTTCAGGCATACACAATCCGCGGGGCCAGTCCGGTTCTGTCCAGGGACTGCAGCAATTCCGGATGCAGGACCAGACGCCAGTCATCGCCCAGTTCGATTTCCGCCACGACACCGGGCAGCCGACAGAACAGATACACCGGACAGCCGGCATCGGCATCACACCAGGCGCGGAACTGGTCCTGCAACTGCCCGATGGTCGTGGTGGCAGGCACCTGCAGTTCCAGCCGGCGGGCAAAGCGGGTGCGCGCACGCGCCAGGTCGTACAGGCGATCCACCTGGATGCGCAGTCCACCGCTGTAATCGTCGCGCACCACCTTGCCTTCAACCAGCAGCAACTGGTCTTCGCGCAACCAGTCGCGATGCCGCTCGAACAGTTCGTTGAAAATCGGCACTTCCACCATGCCGCGACCATCGTCCAGCATGACAAACGCCATTTTACCGCGCCGGGTCATCTGCGTGCGCTGGCTGACGATAATACCCGCCAGCAGCACCGGCTCCCGTGCCGGCTGCAAGCGGTCCAGCGTCTGGCGAACCAGTGGCGCCAGTTCAGCCGCCCAGACATCATACGGATGACCACTGAAGTAAAAACCAAGCGCCGACTTTTCTTCCAGCAGGCGTTGCTGCTCATCCCAGGGCTGGGCAGCAACCGGCTCGAAACTGTCCGTCAGGTCTTCGCCGCCACCAAACAGACTGGCCTGTCCGGCGCTGGCCGCCTGCTGTTCGGCCAGCTCCATGGCCTGTCCAAGCGATGCCAGCATAGCGGCGCGGTTGTCGTCCAGACTGTCGAATGCTCCGGCACGGATCAGCGATTCCAGCACACGCCGGTTGACTGTCCGGCGATCGACCCGTTTGACCAGATCAAACAGACTGGCAAATGCACCATCCTGCTGGCGGGCAGCCAGAATCACCGAGATGGCCGCATCTCCGGTTCCTTTGATCGCACCGAGACCATAACGGATCTGCCGCTGGTTTTCCGGCTCAAAACGATAACCAGACAGGTTGATGTCCGGCGGCAGAAACTCGAGTCCGATCGCACACGCATCATCATGAAACAGCTTGACCTTGTCGGTATCGTCCATATCCGCCGACAAGGTTGCCGCCATGAATGCGGCCGGGTGATGCGCCTTGAGAAAGGCAGTCTGATAAGCCACCAGCGCATACGCTGCCGAGTGAGATTTGTTGAAACCATAGCCGGCAAATTTTTCCATCAGGTCAAAAATACCGGCAGCCAGCTGACCGTCGATGCCCTGCTTTTCAGCACCCGCCACAAAAATGTCGCGGTGAGCAGCCATTTCCTCGGCTTTTTTCTTGCCCATGGCGCGCCGCAGCAGGTCTGCACCACCCAGGGTATAACCGCCCATGATCTGGGCAATCTGCATCACCTGTTCCTGGTAGACAATCACGCCATAGGTCGGCTTGAGCGTGGCTTCCAGACTCGGGTGCATGTAATCCACCTTCGCCCGCCCGTGCTTGCGGTTGATAAAGTCATCCACCATGCCCGATTCAAGCGGCCCCGGGCGGAACAGGGCCACCAGGGCCACCACATCCTCGAAACAGTCCGGCTGCAGCCGGCGGATCAGATCTTTCATGCCACGCGATTCGAGCTGGAATACCGCTGTGGTGCGCGAAGACTTGAGCAGTTCATAACTGGCCCGGTCATCCAGCGAGATGCTGTCCAGCCGGAACGGCGCCTGACCATCCGGCGACAAACGAGCCACATAGCGCATGGCCCAGTCCAGTATTGTCAAGGTGCGCAAGCCGAGAAAGTCGAACTTGACCAGACCGACTTTCTCCACGTCATCCTTGTCGAACTGCGACACCACCGAATCGGAGCCATCGGCCACATACACCGGGCAGAAGTCGCTGATCTTGCCAGGCGCAATCAGCACGCCGCCAGCGTGCATGCCCACATTTCGCGTCAGGTCTTCCAGACGTTCTGCCAGTTCGAACAGTTCGTGAACGTCTTCTTCATTGTCATAACGCTCCTTGAGTTGCGGCTCCAACTCCAGTGCCTTTGCCAGCGATACCGGCTTGACGCCTTCGATCGGGATCAGTTTGGACAACTGATCGCACAAGGTGTAGGGCATGTCGAGTACGCGACCAACGTCGCGAATGACCGAACGCGAACCCAGCGTGCCAAAGGTTGCGATTTGCGACACCGCATCATGTCCGTACTTGTCCTTGACGTAATTGATGACGCGTTCACGGCCATCCTGGCAAAAATCCACGTCAAAGTCGGGCATGGACACCCGTTCCGGATTCAGGAAACGCTCGAACAGCAGGTCGTATGGCAACGGGTCGAGATCGGTGATACCCAACGCCCAGGCCACCAGAGAACCCGCTCCCGATCCGCGTCCTGGCCCGACCGGCACATCATTGTGCTTGGCCCAGTTGATGAAATCGGCCACGATAAGAAAATAGCCCGGAAACCCCATCTGGATGATGGTAGCCAGCTCGAAGCGCATGCGTTCTTCATACACCGGTGTCTGCTGTTCACGCTGACCGGCATCGGGAAACCGGACCAGCAGGCGTTCCTGCAGGCCGTCGGCGGTGCGCTGGCGCAGATAATCATCCAGCGACATGCCCGCCGGAGTGGGGAACTGCGGCAGCTGGCTTTTGCCCAGCGTCATGACCAGCGAACATCGTTTGGCAATCGCCACGCTGTTGGCCAAGGCCACTGGCAGGTCGGCAAACAGTTCGGCCATTTCCGCCTGGGTCTTGAAATACTGCTCAGCAGTGAACTGGCGCGAACGCCGGCGATCACCGAGCAGCGAGCCTTCCGCGATACAAACCCGCGCTTCATGCGCCTTGAAATCCTGCCGGTCCAGAAACTGCACCGGATGTGTCGCTACCACGGGCAAGCCCAGTTTGTCGGCCAGCACAAGGCTGCCTTGCAGACAGTCTTCCGCTTCGGGGCTGCCGGTGCGCTGGATCTCAAGATAATAACGGCCGGGAAAGCGCTCTGCCCACTGGCTGGCCAGACTACTGGCCAGCGGTATGTTTCCGGCCAGGACCGCCTGCCCCACATCGCCCGCCTGCGCAGCGGACAAAGCAATCAGACCGTCTGTCTGGTCGGCAGTCAGCCAGGCCGGATCAATCATCGCGCGGCCACGCGACTGGTTTTCACGGAACGCCCGCGTCAACCATTGCGACAGCCGGCGAAACCCGTCCGCCGACTGAACCAGCAACAGCAATCGCGACAGCCGGTCTGCCTGCCCGGCTTGCCCGATCCACACATCGCATCCAGCCACCGGCTTGATACCCTTGCTGCGAGCGGCCTGATAAAACTTGACCAGACCGAACACATTGGACAGGTCGGTCAGGGCCAGCGCGGGCATGCCATCCTGAACGGCGCACGCGACGGCCTCATCCACTCTCACAATGCCATCGGTGATGGAATATTCGGAGTGCAGACGCAAATGGACAAACCGGGGATCGTTCATGTCGGGTTCGAAAGGCAGCTGGACGCTGCCCGAATGTCAATCGTCTGCTGCCGGATCGAGCCCGGGGAACAGCACTTCAGTAAAACCAAACTTACGCAGATCACGTATGCGCATCGGGTACAACACACCGGACAGGTGATCCACTTCGTGTTGAACCACCCTGGCATGAAAACCACTCACAGTCCGGTGTATGGGTTGGCCATGAATGTCGAATCCCTGATACACCAGATTGGTGTAACGCGGCACAAGACCACGCATGCCGGGAACAGACAGACAACCTTCCCATGCCTCGTCCATCGCATCATCCAGCGCGGCCAGCTGTGGATTGACCAGCACGGTTTCCGGCACTGGTTCTGCATCCGGATAACGCGGGTTGGCAGATACCCCGAAAATGACCACCTGCAGGCTCACGCCTATCTGCGGTGCTGCCAGCCCGGCGCCATTCAGGGCGGCCATGGTATCACGCATGTCCGCCACCAGTTCGTGCAAGGCCGGCGTATCGAATTCGCGAACTGGTTCAGCCTGGCGCAGCAGCAGGGGATCTCCCATCCTGAGCACGGGCCGAACGGCCATTACAGTTCCACCTGCGTGCCGAGCTCGATCACCCGGTTGGTCGGAATGTGGAAAAACGCGGTCGCACTGCTGCCATTGCGCGCCATGCTGACGAACAGCCGTTCGCGCCACAAGGCCATGCCAGGCATTTTGGTGGCGATCAACGTTTCGCGGCTGAGGAAGAATGAAGTCTCCATCATGTCGATCGGTTTGCCGCCGGGCATAACCGTTTGCAGTGCCAACGGCACATCCGGCTCTTCCTTGAAACCAAAATACAATGTCACGGCATAAAACTGTCCGCCAAGATCCTCGACTTCTACCCGCTCATCGCCAGCAACCCACGGTGCGGTGCGTGTTCGCACGGTCAGCAGGATCACCCGTTCGTGCATAACCTTGTTGTGCAGCAGGTTATGCAGCATGGCATGGGGAACCTTGGCCAGATTGGTGGTCAGAAAAATGGCCGTACCACTCACCCGCTGCGGCGGGTGATCCTTAAGCCCGTCGAGAAACGGCTTCAGCTCGATGGATTGCGTGTGCAAACGTTCGGCCAGCAGTTCCTTGCCGCGCTTCCAGGTCGCCATCAGGGTAAACATCAGGCCACCAATCGCCAGCGGAAACCAGCCGCCCTGAAACAGCTTGACCAGATTCGCGCCCAGGAATCCCAGGTCGATGGTCAGAAAAAATGCCAGTCCGGCGACAATGAGCACACGGTTCCAGTGCCACAGCCGGCGCGCCACAACAAACACCAGCACTGTGTCGATGGTAATGGTGCCGGTCACTGCCAGACCGTACGCCCAGCCCAGATTGGCCGAAGACTTGAAGCCCAGCACCAGCGCCAGCACGCCCAGCATGATCAGCCAGTTCATGGTTGGCACGTAAATCTGGCCCATTTCCCGCGCCGATGTGTGCACAATGTTGGTCCGCGGCAGAAAACCCAGCTGAATGGCCTGCTGGGTCATGGAATACACGCCGGAGATCACTGCTTGCGATGCAATCACCGTAGCCACGGTCGACAGCCCGATCATCGGATACAGGGCCCATTTGGGCGTCAGGTCATAAAACGCATTGGCCGCCTGCGCCGGATTGTGGATCATGAATGCACCCTGACCAAAATAATTGATCAGCAACGAGGGCAATACCAGACCAAACCAGGCAAAACGGATCGGCCGGGCGCCGAAGTGTCCCATATCAGCGTAAAGCGCTTCGGCGCCGGTCACGGTCAGCACCACAGCGCCAAGCGCCAGAAAACCCAGCACGCCATGCTCAGCCAGAAACGACAGCGCCAGCAGCGGGTTCACGGCGACCAGGACATGAGGAATCCGGATGATCTCGCGCATGCCCAGAACAGCAATCGTGACAAACCAGAAAATCATGATGGGTCCGAACATCCCACCAACGGTAGCGGTCCCTTTGCGCTGGATCATGAACAATGCCACCAGGATGACAATGGACAAAGGAATAACGTAAGGGGTCAAGCTTGGACTGGCGACTTCGAGCCCTTCCATGGCCGACAGCACCGAAATCGCCGGCGTGATGATACCGTCCCCGAAAAACAGCGAGGCGCCGAACAACCCGAGCAAAACCAGCACATTGCGGAAACGGGTTTCGTTTTTGAGCAAACGCTGGATCAGGGCCATCAATGCCATGATGCCACCTTCACCGTGGTTGTCGGCACGCATGATGAACATGACAAACTTGACTGCCACCACCAGGATCAGGGACCAGAATACCAGCGACAGCACACCCAGCACATTTTCCGGCGTTACCGGCACGGCATGGTCACCGGTAAACACTGTCTGTAACGCATAAAGCGGGCTGGTACCAATATCGCCATACACCACGCCAAGGGCTGCTACCGATAACGCCATCAGTCCATTTTTATGGACCTGTGGCACCGGAGAAGATTGTGTCATCCCGTTTTTCCCTGTTGTCGTTGTCCGATTTCGCTGATCGCGCAGCGCAGATAATACACCATAGACCACAATGTCAACACAGCCGCCAGCCAGATCAGCCAGGTGCCCAGATATTGCAGGTCAAAACCGAACAGGGGTCTGTGCCACAGCAAAAACACAATCGCGATCATCTGCAACGTGGTCTTGATCTTGCCCAGTCGCGATACGGCCACCTTGCCGCGGGCGCCAATACTGGCCATCCATTCACGCAGGGCGGAAATGGTAATTTCACGACCAATGATGATCAGGGCCAGAAGGGCGTCCACCCGGTTCAGCTGGACCAGAATGATCAGCGCTGCGGCGACCATCAGCTTGTCGGCCACCGGATCCAGAAACGCGCCGAAATCGGACGTCTGCTGCCACAGACGGGCAAGGTAGCCGTCCAGCAGATCGGTCAGGGCAGCCAGCGTGAACATCAGGGCTGCGGCCTGGTTCATTCTGGCATGCAGCCACCACGAATCCGGCAGATAAAACACCGCCACCACCAGCGGAATCAGCAGAATGCGCAACCAGGTCAGAACATTCGGTACATTGAGAGGCATGTCCGGAAATCATCAAGTGATATTGCCATGCCATGATTCTACACCACCTGACAGGCTGGCAGTGCCGAATCGATCATCTGCCGCTATCAAACCTGTCTGGCGGCTTCATTGCAGACAGTCTGGCTTCGCAGGCCGTTGAAAAACGCCATGAGCGCAGACAAGACTAGGCGGAAAAGGGTGAAAAACCGAAATTTACAAAGAGTAAATGAACATTTTGAACCATTTTTCAACACCGTATTGTCAAGCGCAATCGTTTTTCAACAGCCTGTCAGAAGTCTTCCAGCGGAACGCCAATAATCATCTTGGCCACCCAGTGATCGGAAACCGCTGTCAGACCGTGGCCCAGGCCCAGATTGAAATCCCAGTGATGCCAGCTGGTGTCGGCAACCATGTAGAGCATTTCGCTGTAATCGGCCAGAGGGGCCGGCACGTTGACCGAACCAAGCTGGTTGTAGGCTTCCGCACCGATACGCCAGTCCGGGCTGACCCGGTAACTGATCCTGTCGTCCAGTTCGACCATGGTGGGCTGAATATCCGGGCCTTCCAGAGCACGGTCAAAATTCAGGTTGGTGGCAAATTCCCAGTTGCCCGGCCGGTCGCCCAGAATCAGCTTGAGTTCACCATTCCAGGGATTGATGTCCATCAGGGATGAGGTTTTGCCCACTTCCAGATTGGCGCCCCAGAACCAGGTCTGTCCGGCTGCCTTGGGCGCAATGAACTTGATGCGTGCTTTTTCGCCCAGCCATTGCCAGCCGCCATTGGCCGGACTGTCGGCTGTCAGCCAGTAGGCCCCCAGTTCCAGATAGGGTGTCAGCCCGTAAGACCATTCCGGCGTGACGCGGAACAGATGCGCAGCTGGCAGCTGTCCGGGATAGAGGACATTGCTGCCACTGGACGACACATCGTTCACATGCATGTCCAGCCCCCATTGCCCGGGAGCATCCATTTCATCCATGTACACCTGGATTTCTTCCGGCGCGGCCAGCGCCGACTGCATGGCCATGAGCATTCCCGCCAGCAGCACTACCTCAGCCACACGCACCAGCTTCATGTCATCTCCGAATCCGGCCACCTGCCAGCGACACTGCCAGCAGCACAGGAAGCCTGAAATAATTGACGGACACCACAGACAACCCTTGGCGCATGGCATGCTGTGGACGTTGTTGCCTGGGGATTGCGCAGGAAAACAAGGGCGCCCTGGCGGACGCGAGATTAGCATATTAGCGTAAGCTGCGATAGACCTGTTCGGCCAGCTCCCGGCTGATGCCCTCAACACGGGCAATGTCTTCGACACTGGCATTTTTGAGCTCGCGCAGGCCACCGAAACGTTCCAGCAGTTTTTGCCGGCGTTTTGGCCCGATGCCGGGAATGTCCTGCAGGGAAGATTCCGTACGCGCCTTGCCACGTCGGGCGCGATGACCGGTAATGGCAAACCGGTGTGCCTCATCGCGAATCTGCTGGATCAGATGCAAGGCCGGGTCATCCGGCGACAACCGTGCTGAATGCCCGTCAAGCGTGACCAGCTGTTCCATGCCTGCCTTGCGTTCGACGCCCTTGGCCACTCCGATCATGGCGACTCCGCTGATACCCAGATCGGCCAGCACGGCAGCTGCCGCGCGCAACTGCCCGAGTCCGCCATCAATCAGGATCAGATCGGCCGCTTTGCCCTCCCCATCGCGGATACGTCCGTATCGGCGGGTCAGCGCTTCCTGCATGGCAGCATAGTCGTCACCCGCCCTGGCCTCACGGATATTGAACCGGCGGTACTGGCCGGGCTGCATCGCTGCCTCGTCATACACCACACAGGAAGCCACGGTGGCTTCGCCCATGGTGTGGCTGATGTCGAAACATTCAATGCGTTGCAGATCGGGCATGTCCAAGGTTTGCTGCAGGGCCTGCAAACGCTGACTCTGTGTTGCCTGACGCCCCGCCTCGCGCACGATGGCCAGCTTCGCGTTGCGCAATGCCATCTCCAGCCAGCGTCGGCGTTGTCCACCAACCCGATGGACAATCTGCACCTTGCGTCCCGTTTGCTGCACAGGCAAACTGGCAGTTTCGTCCATACCGACCGGTTCCGATACCACAATGGCAGCCGGTGCCGGTGCGCCAGCGTAATGCTGGCCAATAAATGCCAGCAAGGTCTCGGCCAGGGTTGCATCCACCGCGTTGCGTGGAAAGAAACTGCGATCGCCCAGGTGACGCCCGCCACGCACCATCGCCAGATTGACACAAACCATGCCTTCGCCACGCACGACAGCAATGACATCGACATCCACATCGACCTGAGTATCCACCGCCTGCTGTTCACGTACGGCTGACAGACTGCGAATCTGGTCGCGAAAAATGGCCGCCTGCTCATAATGCATGGCGTCAGCAGCCTGCTGCATGCGTTGCGTGACCGTCTGCAGTACCTGATCCGTCCGGCCGTTGAGAAAATCGCGCGCTTCGGCCACATCACGCCGATAATCCTCCGCGCTGATCGCAGCCACACAAGGTCCGCTGCAGCGTTTGATCTGGTAGAGCAGACAGGGACGCGAACGATGTTCGAACACGCTGTCCTCGCAAGTGCGCAGCCGGAACACTTTTTGCAGGATATCGATGCTTTCGCGCACCGCCGTCGCCCCCGGGAAAGGTCCGAAAGCATGGTCGCCGCGCGCCGGCGTGCCGCGAAAATAGGCCATGCGCGGAAATGCGTGCCCACTCAGCAACAGATATGGATAAGACTTGTCATCACGGAACAGAATGTTATAACGCGGCGACAGCGCCTTGATCAGATTGTTTTCCAGCAACAGCGCCTCTGCCTCGGAAGCCGTCACTGTGATCTCGATGCCGGCTATCCGACTCACCATCATGCGGATACGCGGCGAATGGTCCTGTTTCTGGAAATACGAGGACACCCGCTTTTTCAGATCAGCCGCCTTGCCGACATACAACACCTGTCCTGCCTCATCCAGCATGCGATACACACCCGGCAGGCCTGGCAGCGTAGCCAGGAAGGAAGCGGCATCGAATCCGCTCATACCCTGTCCGTCACGATGCGGGCAAACACTGCCCGGAACATGTCATCGGTCAGCCGGCGGGTCTGCGTGTTGTAACGGCTGCAATGATAGCTGTCGTACAGGCGCATACCGTTGGGCAGCACATGACACGCACCATGCGAAAAAACAGCTGTACGCGCTGGCAGGTCGAGTCCGCGCAGAATGGACGCATGCGCAACTGTGCCCAGCGCCAGCAGGCTGGCGCCCGCTGGCAATTCGGCCAGTTCGGCAGCCAGGAAATGGTTGCACTGGCGAACTTCGGCGGGTTCCGGCTTGTTCTGCGGCGGCAGGCATTTCACCGCATTGGTGATTCGACAGCCCGTCAACTGCAGCCCATCCGCCACATCCACCGACGTGGCCGCACTGGCGAATCCGAACCGGTGCAAGGTGTCATAAAGCAGAATACCGGCATGATCGCCGGTAAATGGCCTGCCGGAACGATTGGCGCCATGCAGGCCGGGGGCCAGTCCGACAATCAGCAGCCAGGCGGCTGGATCGCCAAATGGCGCGACCGGACGCGCCCAGTAGGTCGGGTACTTTGTCCTGACCCGCTCCAGAAAGCCGGCCAGTCGCGGACATGCGCGACAATGCGGGTCATAACCGGTCATGTTCCGCTCAAACCACAGGTATTGCCGGCGTCGTTGCGCCAGAAATCGCCGTTGTCATGGCCAAAGGAAGCCACTGCGTGCCGGGCACGCAAATAGCGCGGCTGTTCCAGCAGGGCTGTCATGCCAGCCGGACGCGGCCGGCCATGCAGACGCGCCCGACGGGCAATGTTGATTGCATCATGCTTCCAGCTCAGGCCGGCCAGCACCTGATCGGCAGCTGCCGGATTGTTGCATACCAGCAACATGTCGCAGCCCGCATCCAGGGCTGCCTGACTGCGTTGCACGATGTCACCGGCCACGCCGGCCCCTTCCATCGACAGGTCATCACTGAACACCGCACCATCGAATCCCATCCGCGCACGCAACATTTCACCCAGCCAGAACCGGGAAAATCCGGCTGCATCCGCATCGATGCTGGCATAACGGACATGTGCCGGCATCACGCCAGCCAACCCGGCGGCAAACAGACGGCGATACGGCAGCAGATCGGCATCTTCCAGCTCCCGCAACCGACGTTGATCCACCGGCTCTGCCAGATGCGAATCGGCTTCCACCCAGCCATGCCCCGGAAAATGCTTGGCGACAGACTGCATGCCGGCCGCATGCATGCCCGACATCAGCGACATGGCCAGATCACCCACTGCTGAGGGATCCGCATGAAACGCCCGGTTGCCGATTACTGCCGACCGTCCGTAATCGATATCGAGCACCGGGGCAAAACTGACATCCACGCCATGCGCGCGCAGCTCGGCCGCCATCACATAACCGACGTCCTGGGCCAGGTGCAGGGCCCTGTGCGGCTGGCGATCCCACAGACGACCAATGTCGCCCATCGCCGGCAGCAGGGTGAAGCCCTGGCGGAACCGCTGTACCCGGCCACCTTCATGGTCTGTTGCAATCAGCAGGTGCGGATGGCGGAGTGCGCGGATATCATGGGTCAATGCATGCAACTGGGCCGGTGTGGCGTAATTGCGGGCAAACAGTATCACCCCGCCAACCAGCGGATGACGCAGGCGTTCCCGCTCGACATCGGTCAGTTCCAGCCCTGCCACATCCACCATGACCGGCCCGAGACTCATCCTGCCACCTCCATGATCACAAATGCCACCACCATTTCCCGTTCGTCGCTCAGACTCACATGCACGCGCGAGATTTCCCGCTCGTCCAGCCAGTTCTGCAATGTCTCTGTGCACTGGAATTCAGGCCGTCCCAGATGGTCATGCGCCAGACTCAGGTTAGACAGTGTCACCGGATGGCGCAGACCGGTGCCGGCAGCCTTGGCAAAGGCTTCCTTGACGGCAAACCGTTTGGCAATGAATCGCCAGGGCTGTTCTGCCGGCAAACCGGCCAGCTCGGACTGACTGAGTACGCGCTGGGCCAACCGCATGCCATGCCTGAGCCACAACGCTTCCATGCGGGACAGCTGGACGATGTCAGTGCCAATACCGTAAATCATGCCAGTCAGACAGACAGGCGCACAGCAAGACCACAAGCGCGGATGCGACTGGCAAAGGCTTCCATCCAGTCTGCCGGCAATGCCGACAGGTGTACTGCCTGCGGCTGCATCGATGGTCGTGCCAAACCGTACAGCAACACGCCTTTCACTTGACCGGCGAGCGGACAGATAACGTCCAGCCAGGCCACCAGTTCGGATTCGGCTGGCGGCTCTCCGTCCCAGGCCACCATGCAGGTCTGTACCCACACCGGACAGAGTGTCAGCGCGGTTTTGAGATTTTCCAGGTGGCGTAACGGCGAAGTACGGGTGCCATTGATCTGTCGCATGCCTTCCGGCGTGGCCCGATCAAACTTGAACCACAATTCGCCTCCCAGTTCAGCCAGCCGGGTGAGCGCCTGGCGGACACGCGCCTTGTCCAGCTGACTGCCATTGCTGATCACCACCAGCGGGATTTTCCCGGTCAGCTGGTGTTTCTCCATCACACGCCCCGCTGCTGCCACCGCTTCGGCAAATTCTCGCGCACTGGTCGGCTCGCCATCGCCCGAAAAGGCAATGTCCTTCAGCACTCTGGCTTCGACCGGCACATGGCGCTGCATGAAATCGCCATGCAGAACATACGCCAGAAACTGGTCCAGCTCGCGTTCCAGCAATGCCACATCCACTGGCGGCGCACTGCCTCGCTGCAAGTCTGGCACCTGACAATAGGCGCAACGCCAGTTGCAGGCATGATTGGTATTGAGATTGATCCCCACGGAAACCCCACCGGCGCGACGCGACACCACCGGATAGACATAGGTCAGTCCGGCCACATCACTCGGATGCCAGTTGACGTTGAGGGCGTAATCAGTATCGGTCATGACAGAATCTTACCATCCGCAGAACCAGTCGTCCCATCCCGAACACAAAATCATCCGGCCATTCAGACGCCCACCTGTGCTCGCGCCCCCGGCTGGACGATGACTTCCCACAGTTTTTCCAGCCGCTTCACCGACACCGGATACGGCGTTTTCAGCTGTTGGGCAAACAGCGAGACGCGCAGTTCCTCCAGTTGCCAGCGAAATTCATCCAGACGCGGGTCAGTCTGGCCGGCCTTGCGCATGGCACTGACTTTGGCTTGCCAGGGCGCAACCAGTCTGGCAATGGCCGCCACGTGCTTTTCATCATTGGCCTTGCGTTCGGGAAATTTCTGCATGCGCCATTCCAGCGCCTGCAGGTAGCGTGGCAGCTGTTGCAGGTGTACCCAGGCAATCTGGTCCAGAAAGCCGGGATACACCAGTCCGCGCAACTGTTCCTGCATGTCGCGTCCCGAAACACCGGTCAATTTCCCGGTCTGCGCCTGCACGGTCTGATACAGCGCCAGAATCTGTGCCACCGTACGGCAAACGGCATCCATGACCGGGCGCAGGCGAACGCGGGCGCGACTGATCTGCTGGTCGAACTGTTTCTGGCTGCGCGGCGGTTCCTCGTCTGCCAGGCAAGCCTGCATGGCAATCAGCTGCACCAGACTTTCACGCAACTGTTCCGGATTGCCCAACGGACGATACGCCATGGCAAGCCGGGTAAAATCGGGCAGGTCTTTTTCCAGCGTCCTGAACTGTTGCGCCAGCACCAGCCGGCACAAGCGGACCACGCCGTGACGATGGGCCTGGCTTGCCGCCTGCTCAGTATCGAACAGGCGCAACGCAACGCTGTCGGTTTCGTCCACCAGTGCGGGCCACGCGGTCACCTGTACTCCGGCGCGTCTGACCGGCAAGCTCTCCGGAATGTCACCCATGCCCCAACTGCGAAAACCGGTCTGTTCCTGCTGCTCGTCCTGGCCAGCAAATGCCAGCCGGGCAGCCTGCGCCAGTTGCAGTCGTAACGCATTCAGATCCCGACCGGATGCCAGTTCCTGGTTGCGATCATCCACCACGCGGATGTTCATCAATAAATGAGCGGGCGGCGCTTCATGCCAGTCAGCCGGCGACACTTGCAGGCCCGAACGGGCAGACAGCGCCCGCGCCAGCGCTTCTGTCAACGGTTCCACCGGCCGCAGCTCCCCCATCAGCACGGTCACCGTGTCCGGCACCGGCACAAAAACGCGACGCAACTGTTTGGGCAGGGCTTTCAGGTACCAGGCCAGTTTTTCACGCAACATGCCGGGCACCAGCCAATCGAGTCGCCAGGCGGGCAAGGCATTCAGAAGCGACAGAGGAACCGTGACCGTCACGCCATCCATCACATGACCAGGCTCAAACCTGTAAGTGAGCGCAAACTTCAAACCCTCATGCTGCCACTGCTGGGGAAACCAGTCTTCGGTAATACCCTGCGCATCATGACGCATGACATCTTCGCGCGCGAGAAAAAGCAGTTCTGGCGTTTCCTTTTCCGCTTCGCGACGCCAGCGTTCAAAGCCGGCACCGTTCACGATTTCGGCTGGAATGCGTTTGTCGAAAAAGGCAAACAGGCCATCATCATCAATCAGCACATCCTGACGACGCGATTTGTGTTCCAGTTCCAGTATCGAATCAATCAGCTCGCGATTGTGCCGGAAGAAATCCGCCTGGGTATCGTATTCCCCCGCCACCAGCGCATGGCGAATAAACAGTTCGCGACTGACGGCCATGTTGATGCCGCCATAATGAATCTTGCGTCTGGGAACAATGATCAGACCATATAACTGCAACTGCTCAAATGCGCTGACCTGGGCTGGCTTGCGATCCCAATGCGGGTCAAAATACTGTTTTTTGCACAAGTGAGCGGCCACTTTTTCGAGCCATTCCGGTTCGATTCTGGCTGCTATGCGGCCAAACAGCCGGCTGGTTTCCACCAGTTCGGCCACCATGACCCATTTGGGTGGCTTTCTGGCCAGCACCGATGACGGATGCAGATGGAAACGGATGCCGCGCGCACCGGCAAAACCGCCTTCATCCTGTTTGACGCCGATGTTGCCCGGAAATCCCGCCAGGAGGGCAAGATGGATCGATTCATAGGTTGCCGGTTCCACGTTTTCGCGCAAGCCGAGTTCGGCAACACTGGTGGCAAGCTGGCCGTGCACATCCCGCCATTCACGCAGGCGGGCCGGATTCAGAAAATGCGTCTGCGCCAGGTTTGTCAGCTGGCGGCGCGATTTCTGGTGTTTGACTGCCTCATCGTAAAAATCCCACAACCGTATCAGTCCGATAAAATCCGAACGCTCGTCAGCAAACGCACGGTGCCGGTCATCGGCAGCGCCTGCCTGCGCCTGAGGCCGCTCGCGAACATCCTGCACCGACAACGCACTGGCAATGATCAGGGCCTCGCGCAGGCAACCATGCCGTTGCGCGGCCAGCAATACACGTCCGACGCGAGGCTCCACCGGCAGACGCGACAGCTGACGACCAGTCTCGGTCAGTTGCCGGCGTTCATCCAGCGCGCCCAGTTCTTCAAGCAACTGGAATCCATCCGCCCAGGCACGCGGCGCAGGCGCATCCAGAAACGGGAATTGCAATGGGTCACCCAGTTTCAGCGACAACATGCGCAGGATCACGCCGGCCAGTGAAGTACGCAGTATTTCTGGATCGGTGTAAGCGGGACGTCCCTGATACTCGATCTCGGAATAAAGGCGGATACAGATGCCCGGCGCTTCGCGACCGCACCGGCCGGCACGCTGGTTGGCGGAAGCCTGCGAGACCGGTTCGGTGAGCAGCTGATCGATCTTGTTGCGGGGTGAATAACGCAGAATACGCGAAGTTCCGGTATCCACCACATGCCGGATACCCGGCACAGTCAGCGAGGTTTCCGCAACATTGGTCGCCAGCACGATCCGCCGGGCATTGCCAGGCCTGAAAATGCGTTCCTGCTCCTGGACAGACAGTCGCGCATACAGTGGCAGGATCTCGGTATGTGCCGGATGGTGCTTGCGCAACGCCTCGGCAGCTTCGCGAATTTCGCGTTCACCCGGAAAAAACACCAGAATGTCACCACTTCCGTTGCGCGACAGTTCATCCACGGCATCCAGCATCGCCTGCCGCAGCCGGTCTTCTTCGGTTTCGCGTTGCGGCTTGCTGCCGGTTCCGGCCGACGTGTCGTTACCATGCGTAGCATCCGCGCTTCGTCCGCTCCTGGACACCGGCGCCTCGACCGGTCGCCAGCGGATTTCAACCGGCCAGCCACGCCCGGACACCTCGATCACCGGCGCCTGATTGAAATGCCTGGAAAAACGATCCGCATCAATCGTAGCGGAAGTGATGACTAACTTCAGATCGGCGCGACGCGTCATCAGCTGACGCAGATAACCGAGCAAAAAATCAATATTCAGGCTGCGTTCGTGGGCTTCGTCAAGAATAATCGTGTCGTATTCGCGCAGGTCACGGCTGCCGGTGGTCTCGGCCAGCAGCATGCCATCGGTCAACACCTTGATGACGCTGTCCGCTCGCACCTGATCCGAAAAACGCACCTTGTAGCCCACCCCCTCCCCGACCTTGGTATGCAATTCCTGGGCAATACGGTTGGCCAGACTGCGTGCAGCAATCCGGCGTGGCTGGGTACAGGCGATCCGGCCGGTCTGACCACGGCCTGCTGCCAGACACAACTTGGGCAACTGAGTGGTCTTTCCTGAGCCGGTGGCACCGCAGATGATCACCACCTGATGCGCACGCAAGGCAGCGACGATTTCTTCGCGTCGCGCCGACACCGGCAGGTTGTCCGGAAACTCGAGCCGTTCCGGACGCCAGAATTCGGTCACCGGTTTACTCATGCCGGCGACCAGGATGACATCCAGCAGCCACTAGCCCGCGTGGCGAGGAAACGGATGGGTATGCGACAAGACAGCTCGCCCGCGCAGCCGATCGACGTGTTCATTTGTTGTGGATATACGACCGGTCATCAAACGTCGCCACCCATTGCGGCCGGTACACCACGAGGATGGTGATCAGCATGCCGGTGGAAACAGCTTCGGACCAGCCGATCAGGAGATAATACGGCAGATAGGTGGAACGCAGGCTGGTCCAGCTGTAGTCGCCCATCAGGGCCATCAGCAGGCTGGCTGTGAAACCGGTGGCGATAACAGACAGGGCAGATGCAAAAAAGCCGTTGGCGAAAATGTAGACGAACAGATTGTTGGGCAAGCGGCGGTCGACCAGGCTGTAGATCCACCAGGTGACTGAGACGGGAACGACACCGAGGACAAGGGCATTCACCGGATAAGCTTGCCAGTCATGCCCGAGCCAGGCGCTGTTGAAACCGAGTACCAGCAGGATACAGAGCAATCCGAAACGCGGGCCGAACAGCAGGGTAAGCAGGGTGGCGCCGAGCAGATGCAGGTTCTGCCCGGGACGAATGCCTGCATGCAGCTGCCACCATGCCAGCACAAAAACGCAGGCGCCCAGCATCAGGTTGAACAAGCCAGGTTTGCGCAGCACCTGCCAGGGCGCCAGCCAGACCGTACGTGCAACGATGACCAGAAGCACAAACCAGAGCCAGTGCCAGTCGGACGGAATCAGTGCATCGGTGAGATTCACGGTGTTCCTTGCAGGTCGCGAAAGGGAATTGCCAGGACTGATGAAATCATGTCTTCACAGCTCCCGCTGACACAGAGGCCGGTCATCCGGAGCCACGACCGCCTTTGCCACGCTGGAAAACATGTGGTGGATTTCATCGAGGCTGAAATGGGCCAGCAGGCGGGTGGCCAGGTCGGGCGCCAGAGCGACAGTGGTATGGCTACCATCGGGCAGGGTCACGCCAAAACCGGCGACATGCTTTTCCAGCCCGCCTTCGCTGGTTTCGACGCGGTGACGTTCCTGTTCCTGGAGCTCTTCATAGATGTCTTCGAGTTCCAACACCAGTACGTCACTGAGACCTTCTTCGTCGACACTGACTACCCAGCCGAAATGGTCATCACGCAGCTCATTCTTCATGCCACGCTTGTTCATTTCGGCGACAAAATGGTCACTGATGGCGCGATCAAAAAAAATGAATTCGAGCATGGCAGCCTCCTGCGCTGGTTCAGTGACGTTTCTGTTGCAGTCGTTTCTGGGGCAGAAATTCCGGTACAGGCAATCCGGCCCATTTGAGTATAGCTGCAACCTGGTGGGGATCGAGTTCGAGGGTCTGACCGCGTTTGACCCTTGCAGGCAGGTTGATCATGCCGAAACGGATCCGGATCAGCCGGCTGACCATCAGACCCATGGTCATGAACATGCGACGAACTTCCCGATTGCGCCCTTCGCGAATCACAATGCGATACCAGCGGTTGGCATTGTCACCCCCTTCTTCAACGATGCGCTCGAAATGTGCCGGGCCATCATCCAGTTCAATACCTGAAGTCAACTGGTCCATCTGCTCGCGGGAGAGCTCGCCCATCACACGCACAGCGTATTCCCGTTCGACGGCAAATGACGGATGCATCAGTCGGTTGGCCAGTTCGCCGCTGGTGGTAAACACCAGCAATCCTTCGGTATTGAAATCCAGACGACCAATGGCAATCCATTTGCCATTCCGGACACGCGGCAATCCTTCAAACACCGATTTGCGTGATTTGGGATCGTCGCGGCTGACAATTTCACCTTCCGGTTTGTGGTAGATGATGATGCGC
Source organism: Pseudomonadota bacterium (assembly GCA_021845925.1). GTDB lineage: Bacteria > Pseudomonadota > Gammaproteobacteria > Burkholderiales > Sulfuriferulaceae > Sulfuriferula. Next base: position 155,655 of record JAJZUW010000001.1, on the reverse strand, counting down.
GGCAGTTCGGCTTCGCCAAACGGCCAGTGTACCGGACGCCGGTCGGCCAGAATCCGGTCGGCCGCACTGACACGTTGGCCAAGCTGGGCCGGTTCGCCATTCACCAGCACCCTTCCGGCTGCAATCCATTCTTCCATGTCACGGCGCGAGCCAAAACCGGCTGCCGCCAGCACTTTCTGCAGTTTCTGGCTGTCGCCAGCGTCTTCCGGCTCGGCTGGCTCGGCGGACCTGGATCGGCGACGGGAAGGAAAAACCGGCATAGTAAGGGTCGGGAAGAACGGAAGATGATGGCATTATAGCGTGACGCGCGACAGAATGCTGGCTGTTGTCGAAACAGATCCAGCCACCGATTATCCGGATGCCGCCTTCAACATGAAATTCGGCACTAGATATTACGAACACTCAAAACTTGGTTGGTATAAGAGATGTATAATGACATTAACGAGCAGAATTAGCCTCAACCCAGGATCTTGCAGTTTTCTTGCAAAATTGGATTTGTATGCCTTTTCTTTCGAGCAAATTGATCAACCACTTTATTCTTGATTTATACAAATCATCACAATACGGATCAACAACAATGAAACTTTTGAGTTGTTCATTTTCAGCCAACGCGGCCATTAATAAATATTTGACATAGCCGTCATTTTCTGGAAACGAATATCCGATGACAACGATATTTTCCGCCGTGGTCAAAGCATCATAAGACACGCCCCACACCTGAGATAGAACAGGAGCAGCATAAATCTTGTCGATTGTGGGTGGTTCAATAACAAAGCCGTATCCAGTCCAATCTTGTTCCCAAAAACAAGAATCCCTAAAAAAACCATTCATATCGCTTACAACAAAAATATTGTTCGTGTTGTTTTTCACAATCCAGTTATATGATCCATGCAACTTGAATATTGGAAAACTCGATGGGTTTTCATCAGGATCGAATTTTCTATTGTGGAAATAAACGGTAAATTTTGAATCAAAACCATGTATTTTAAATCCATAGCGGTAACGCATATCATTGCGATCACAAGCGCGCTCAACCAGATCATCATAATTAAATGTGATGACAGTTGAATTTTTGCCGAACTTGTTCACGAACGAATCGACATAATTTTCATTTTCTGGCGAAAGACCGGATACACAATGCTCGATTGTTTGTGAAATTGCGACCTGCATCTGGAGTTTTGTAAATCCCCGATTAGATATACCACCCAAGGATTTCGCAGAAACAAGACTTAACCAGAATTCAATATTACTTATCAATGCCGAATCAAAAATTTCTTTTTTTCCATCCTGATAACCAAGAAACTCACGTATTGGCACATTAAGCGATGGCGGAGTTTTTTCCAAAAAATAATTCTTCCCAGCGTTACGCATTGAGTTCATAAAACTGTTGGATACAGGCAGACCCGCGTCCGCAGAAAATCCCGCACCCAGAAAAAATAAATTTGTTCTCATGTCAAGCAGTCACTCGCTTTTCTAGCCACACCAAAAAATCAACTCGTTAGCAGCTGTTACATTGAAGCAGTTATCAGCGCGAAAACGATTCGACAAAGCCACCATTCCCCACGTTTTCGCCTCTTTGCAGCAAGTTATGGCGCGCATTCCGACCACACAAGTTGCAGAAAGCATGTTGAGTCTCGAGATGTTGGTTGACTGATGGCATTTTTTATTTCCAATATATGGGTCGTTGCAATACGTATCCATCAGCACGCTGCACTTCCATTGGCAACTGACTACGTCGGAATGCAGTTTCGTTGATGACAAAATAACCAGTTGCAGCCTTAGTCAACTGATGTGAACGCCGATTTGGTGGTAGTGCGACAATGATCTTTTTGTCAGGAAATCGCGCAAGTATCCGGCTGACCGGTGTCGTCAGATCGCTATCCCCAGATACCAGCAAAGCTGTGTCGAAATGATCCTCAAAAGCATCAGTCAACATTTGTACTGCGATATTCACATCGGTCATTTTTTCTTCGTAATCCTTCCACTTGGCACCACACGTCTTGCACAGCCTTGGTTTTTCCAGATAGTGTCCGAAGTGCGACACGACCTTCGGAAAGGTGGCTAACGCCTCAAGGTACGTTGTTTGACGCTGTATATCTTCAGAATTGCGGCCATTGTCACAAATCCGCGACGTAAAGTAATGCACCTGAATCAGCTCTTGCTGATTTTCTTTTAGCAACGACGTTGCCAAAGCAAGCAAATCCAGCCAGTAATACTTTTTCCAACCTTTGCTGCGCAATCCAAAATACAGATTAAAACCATCGACGTAGACCACAACACGTTGCATCAGCTGCCCTCGACCACGCCTGCTTGACAGAAACCAGGCGCCCTGTATAATTTTCTACGTTAACCCCGCCGGAGATCGGATCTCCGGTCCAACGCCTCCTTCGTGGAGGCGTTTCTCTTTGTGGTGCGCCTCATTATATCCCTTCTGATTGAACCGATCGGTGCAAGTCATGCACCCCAGATCAGGGTTGATGCTGGTCGCCGTCTACTCCGATTCCTGCATGAAGGACTCAGTGACATAGTCATCCCTGCAAAATCTCCGATTCAGGCAAAATTGCCTCTGCCATCCGAACCGCCGGGTCACCGATCGCGGCAAACCATCAAACGATGAGACGATGTAGAAAGTCGCGCGACAGAATGCGCCTGGAAAGCGCTAATCACTTTCCGCCGATCAGAGATCCTCGGACAACTCTGCTGATGCGCCGAAAATCAGACAGCCGGCACCGGGCTGGTGGCTTTCGGACACATGACCACTGTCATCCTATTCGGCATCAGCGTCCGTAGTCGCGTTGGGGGTTTCGTCATTCCGCGCGTAGTCGCGGAATCTGCACTTCTTGTTCATACGCCATGCGAGATTCTGCGACTTCGCTTCGCTCCGCGCAGAATGACGAAGGTGTTGGGCTGGCCGGGCACTTACGAAGGTGGGGTGGTTGCTGGACGCTTGCTGACCTGTTGAAGGGATCGTCATTCCGTGCGTAGTTGCGTTGGGGGTTTCGTCATTCCGCGCGTAGTTGCGGAATCTGCACTTCTTGTTCATACGCCATGTGAGATTCTGCGACTTCGCTTCGCTCCGCGCAGAATGACGAAGGTGGTAGGCTGGGCGGGCACTTACGAAGGTGGGGTGGTGGCGGGCGCTTACGAAGGTGGGGTGGCCTGGCGCTTACGAAGGTTTGGTCAGCCGGCATCCGCATCCAGATCCAGCTCCGCATTGGCCGGATTGGGCGTCACCGGCCCGTCTTCACCCTGCAGCATGGGCAATTCGTCCAGCGAACGCAGGCCCAAATCGGACAGAAACGATGGTGTCGTCACAAAAAGCTCGGGCCGGCCCGGCACGTTGCGATGACCGGCCACCCGGATCCAGCCTCGTTGCTCGAGAGTGCGCAAATGCTGGGCATTGACTGCCACGCCACGAATCTCCTCGATGTCACCACGTGTCACAGGCTGTTTGTAGGCGATGATGGCCAGAATTTCCATCACTGCACGCGAATAGCGCGCCGGTTTTTCAGCCAGCAGGCGTTCGACATAAAGCTGCATCTGCGGGCGGGTCTGAAAGCGCCAGCCTTCGGCAACCCGCACCAGTTCAAGCTGACGATCGCGCCATTCATCGCGCAGTTCGTCAAGGGTACGGCGCAATACGTCCGTTGCCAGATCTTCGCCCAGTGCAAGAGAAATGCGGTCCAGATCGAGCGGGGTTGAGCTGGACAGCAGCAATGCCTCCAGCACGCGACGCAATCCGGCCGGGGTATCATGCAACATGGCGGGCTCCTTCTGCCAGGCGCAGATAAATGGGCGCAAACGCTTCGTTCTGCACAAGTTCTACCTGCTGTTCGCGCGCCAGCTCCAGCACCGCCAGCAGATTGACCACCCAGCGTGATGCAGCCTGACCGGGGTCACCAGACCATTCGGCCACCAGACCGGCCAGATCGATGAACAGGTCGCCCTGCAAGCGATTGAGCAGGCGCCCCATGGCTTCACGCACCGACAGTTCCTTGCGTGCGGCCCGATGGTGTTTTTTCAGACCGGTTCGCTGCAACAGGTCTTGCCAGGCTGATTCGAGATCCAGTGCGCTGACCAGAGGCGGCCTGGCATCCGGCAACAGCATGACAGCCGCCGCTGACCAGTGATCACGCTCCAGCCAGGGCAGCGCATCCAGCCGTTCGGCAGCCAGCCGCATGTGTTCGTATTCGATCAGTTTTCTGACCAGCCGGGCGCGCGGATCGTCTTCTTCTCCATCTGCCGCATCGACATCAGGTCGCGGCAACAGCATGCGGGACTTGATTTCAATCAGCCAGACCGCCATGACCAGATAGTCTGCCGCCAGTTCCAGCCGACGACTTTGCATCCAGCCGACATATTTCATGTATTGCGCCGTCAGTTCGGCCATCGGGATATCCAGCACATTCATCCGGTGACGGCGGATCAGCCAGGACAGCAGATCGAGCGGCCCCTCAAAACGGTCCAGATAAACTTCCAGCGCTTCCGGCGGAATGTAGAGATCGGCCGGGCACTCAGTCAACGGCTGGCCATCGACTAGCGCCAGAGCGCCCTGAACGGATGAATGTTCCGTCATGATGCATGCACCACTACACCGTTGCGACCTGCCTCCTTGGCGCGATAGAGCGCCGCATCGGCATGCGCCACCAGGCGTCCGGCAACTACCGCCGGCTGATCGCCGGCACCGGCCTCCAGCGGTGCAACGCCAATCGACACCGTCATGGACAATGGTTCCTCAGCATCAATCTGAAATGAAAATCCGGCTATTGCCCGCAATACGCGGCCGGCGATTTCGGTAGCCGAATCCACATCGGTATCCGGCAACAATGCCACAAACTCTTCGCCGCCATAACGGGCAAAGCTGTCGCTGCTGCGCAGCATCGAGCGCATCAGCTGGGCCGCCTGCTGCAATACGCGGTCACCGGCCTGATGCCCCCACTGGTCGTTAACCCGCTTGAACCAGTCGAGATCGAAAATCAGCAGACTCAGCGGCTGCTGGTGACGCAAGGCATGACTGGCGGCTTCCTGGAGACGAACATCAAAATAGCGCCGGTTGTTGACCTGGGTGAGTCCGTCGAGCCAGCTGGAACGTTCGAGTTTTTCGTAGTACAGCGCATTTTCAAGACACATGAGCATGAACGAAGCCAGCCGTTCCAGAAACCATGTGCCATCTTCGTTCTGAAAGCGGTGACGGTCGTGCGACAACAGACTGACAATGCCGACCAGACGCCCCTGGCGGGCCAGCGGCAGCAACGCCACAGACCCCGGCAGCGGATCCTGTTCGCCCACCAGAAACGCATGATGCCCATCATCCCATCCCGACAAAACCGGCCGCCAGTCTGGTCCAACACACACGCCACACCAGTCGAGGTCTTCGCACAACATCAGGCCGCGCGCCGAAAACGATGCGGCAGCCTGTATACCGAGCGCCTGGGCCCATTCGCCGTCACCATCGTCCAGAATCAGTCGCACGCTGTCCAGCGCAAAACTGGCGGGCAGTTCCTGCAAAATGACCCACAACAGCTGCACAAGGGTGCGCGCAGCCATCAGCTGCTGTTCCAGACGACCGAACCTGGCCAGCTTGGCTTCATTTTCATGCGCCTTCAGCAACAAGGCTTCCAGCTGCTCGCGCAATACCCTTTCGTTCAACACACGTTCCTGTCGCAGACACTCCCGGGCGATGCTACACATCTGCGACAGTTCCCGCAATGGCTCCGGAAACCCGCTGCATGGCAAACGCACCTTTTCCAGCCCTGCCGATTTCGGGTAAACTGGCGTTTTGGGAACCCTTTGCCGGATTCCCGCGAACCTGCGCCCTTATGGCAGCCCCAGGGCTGTTGCGGACGCCCGACCAAGCAGAACAGGTAACAAACCATGCTCACAGGCAGTCTGGTGGCGATCGTCACCCCGATGACGGCAGACGGATCCCTCGATTATCCAGCCCTCGGCCATCTGATTGACTGGCATATCGGCCAGCAATCGGATGCTCTGGTGGTGGTTGGCACGACCGGCGAATCACCTACCGTCGATGTGGAAGAACATTGCGAACTGATCCGCTTCACTGTCGACCGGGTGGCCGGCCGCATCCCGGTGATTGCCGGCACTGGCGGAAACTCGACCTCCGAAGCAATCGAACTCACCCGCTGTGCCTTCGAATATGGCGCCGATTACAGCCTCTCAGTCGCACCTTATTACAACAAACCTGGACAGGAAGGCCTGTACCGCCATTTCCGCGCCATTGCCGAATCTGTTGACCTGCCGCTCATCCTGTACAACGTACCCGGCCGCACGGTCAGCGACATCAGCAACGACACGGTGCTGCGCCTGGCTGAGGTGGACGGAATTGTCGGACTGAAAGACGCGACCGGCAACCTGCAGCGTGCCACCGACCTGATTCACCGCGCCCCGCCCGATTTCGCCCTGTATACCGGCGATGATGCAACCGCTCTGCCGTTCATGCTGCTGGGCGGACATGGCGTGATTTCCGTCACTGCCAATGTGGCTCCGCAGGCCATGCACGAACTTTGCGAGGCTGCCATGACTGGCGACCTGCCCAGGGCCCGCGCGATCAACCGCCGACTGTTTGCCCTGCACACCGATCTGTTCGTGGAAGCCAATCCGATACCAGTGAAATGGGCATTGGCCGAAATGGGCATGATGTCCGACGGTATCCGTCTGCCGCTGACTCCGCTGGATGAAAGCAACCACTCCCGCGTCCGCGCCGCCCTGCAAGCTGCCGGCATTGCCCTGCCCGAACACAAATCCCGCTGAATCTTCCAAGGAATCTTCCAGAATGAAACTGTCTTCCCTGCGCCTGGCCTTGCTGTGCTCTGCCACGCTCACCACGCTGACCGGCTGTTCAACCATTTCCGGCCTGTTTTCTTCCGAGCCGGTGGACTACCATCACGTCAAGCAGGTCAATCCGCTCGAAGTACCGCCCAACCTGAGCGCGCCAGAGACCAGCCAGCACTACGTTGTCAAGGAGGCCAGCTGGTCGCAATACCAGGCCAGCCACCAGACCAATAATGGCCAGGCCGCTGGCCAGACAGGCAGCGCTGCTGCAGTGCAAGGCACTGCTCCGGCGGAACAGACGACTGCCGTACAGTCAACCGTACAACCCCTGCCGGCCGAAGGAATCAGCCTCGAGCACAACGGCTGCCAGCGCTGGCTGGTGGTCAACCAGCCTGCGGACAAGGTGTGGCCGGTTCTGGTCAGCTGGTGGGAAAGCCAGGGGTACAAGCTGATCACCACCGATCAGAAGCGGGGCATTCTGCAAACCGACTGGAAGGATGACGATCGCAAACTACCGCAGGACGTGATTCACCGCACGCTGGGCAAAGTAGTTCCCGGACTCTGGTCGAGCGGCCAGAAAGAACAGTTCCGCACCCGTATCGAACGCAATCCGGCCACTCCGGACCGCACGGAAGTCTTCGTGACCGAACGCGTGGCCACCCAGGTGAGCGACAACAACCTGGTTGCCTCGACAGAAACCCACTGGCAGATCGCCCCTGCTAGCCCCGATCGTGAAGCCGAAATGCTGACTGGCATCATGCAAAAGCTGGGTGGTCAGGTTCCGGCTGCCAGCCAGCAACCCGCAACCACCACGCCAACCGTCAGCGGACTGGCCCATATTGCCAAAAAGGCGGATGGCACGACCATCCTGACCGATGACGAACCGTTTGATCATGCCTGGCGTCGTGTCGGCCTTGCGCTCGACCATTCCGACTTCACCGTACAGGACCGCGACCGCACCAAGGGGGTCTACTTCGTGAGCCTGGCACCGGAAGGCAAGAAGTCGACCGGATGGCTGGACAAGCTGGCATTCTGGCGACATGTGACCGACAACACGGTGCAGTACCAGGTCGAACTGGATGAAAACAACAGCGACACCCGTGCCGAAATCCGCGTCCTTGATCCGAAGGGCAATTACGCACCGGCGGCCGTCACCGAGCAGATCATCCAGCACCTGTATCAGCAGATGAAGTGAAATTCACCAGTCTGGGCAGCGGCAGCGATGGCAATGCACTGATTGTCGCTGCCGGCAACACCCGTGTCATGCTGGATTGTGGCTTCGGTCTGCGTGACACCGCAAGTCGCCTTTCCAGGCGAGGGTTGCAGCCGGACAGCATCGATGCCGTCCTGCTGACCCACGAGCATGGCGACCATGTTGCCGGTGCGGCGCGCTTCTGCCTGCGACATGCCATTCCGTTGTGGGCCACCCACGGTACGCTGGCGCATTTGCGCCGGCAGCATGACACCCTGCCCGATGTCCGGCTGATCGACAGCCACACGGCTTTTGCCGTTGGCGACCTGCTGGTACAACCGTTTCCGGTGCCGCATGATGCCCGTGAGCCAGTCCAGTTCTGCTTCAGTGATGGCCAGTACAAACTGGGCGTGCTGACAGATACGGGCGCTCCCACCCGCCACATAACCGAACAGCTGAACCACTGCGACGCATTGGTGCTGGAATGCAACCATGACAGCGACATGCTGGCTGGCAGCCGGTATCCGGCTTCGCTCAAACAGCGGATTGCAGGCCAGTTCGGTCACTTGTCCAACGACGAGGCGGCGCAATTGCTTGCCAGTCTGGCCACCAGCCGACTGCAACATCTGGTGGCCGCCCACCTGTCACAGGAAAACAACACACCGGACAAGGCGCTTGCCAGCCTGGCCGGTGTGCTCGGCTGCCATCCCGACTGGCTGACTTACGCCGACCAGCAGGATGGTTTTGACTGGTTGACGCTGTCCTGATTCCGCAGCACCATCATTTCTGACAGAAACGCGACAACACACCGACAGCCGGCCAACGCCAGACGCCAGGATTGGCCGGCGAGGTTTGCTTCCCTTGCCGAAATGACAATCTCACGCTAAAGTGACGCAGTCTGAATTTCTGGAGCAAGCAGCGTGTTATCCATTGTCGAAGCGGCTGGCTGGCCGATCTGGACGCTTATCGTCGCCTCAATCCTGTCGGTTGCCATCATCATCGAACGCTTCATTTCGCTGCGTACCAGTGAAGTTGCCCCGGCGGGCTTGCTCGACAAGACGCTGCAAGCCTGGAAACAGCAGGGTAGCAATGCCGAAATGCTCGATCTGCTGGCCAAAAGCTCGCCGCTGGGCCGCATTTTTTCAGCGGCGCTGCGCAATGCCCGCAATTCGCGGGAAGTCATGAAAGAAGCGGTGGAAGAAGCCGGCCGCGCTGCCGTGCATGATCTCGAACGCTTTTTGCCGGCACTGGGAACCATTGCCTCGGTTGCACCACTGCTCGGACTGCTTGGCACCGTGATCGGCATGGTGGAAATCTTCGGCTCGCAAACCTCCACCGGCAGCAACCCGGCTGTCCTGGCGCACGGCATTTCGACCGCCCTGTACAACACGGCTTTCGGTCTGATTGTCGCCATTCCGAGCCTGATTTTCTACCGCCTGTTCCGGATGCGGGTGGACACGCTGATCATCGAAATGGAACAAGAAGCCATCAAGCTGATTGAAATGCTTAACGGCCAGCGCAACTGACGGGGACCGCATGAATTTCAAGCGCAACCGGGACAATGAAGAACCGGAAATCAATCTGATCCCGATGATCGACGTGCTGCTGGTCGTGCTCATTTTCCTGATGGTCACCACCACGTACTCGAAATTCTCCGAACTGCAGATCAACCTGCCACAGGCCGCCGGCGACACCAGCAAACAAAAGCCGCATTCCATCACGGTTTCTGTGGACGCCGCAGGCAACTATGCCATCGATGACAAAAGCATGCCATTTTCCAATGTCAGCACCATGGCCAGTCAGCTGAAACAGGCAGCAGGCGGCTCGACCGACACGGTCATCATCATCAACGCCGATGCCAAGGCCACCCATCAGTCGGTGATCAACATCATGGAAGCCGGACGCGAAGCGGGTCTGACACGCATCACCTTCGCCACCGAAAAACCGCAATGAAAACATCCTGGCGGGACCCGTTCGGCAGTCACTGGCTTGGCCTCTGGCTGGCTGACCGCGCCGACCGGCGGCAAGGCCGGCAAGGCCGGCTGGCGGCACGACGCGGTTTTCTGAAACCGATGGGTGAGCAGGGAAAGGTCGTCTGGATCCTGGCCGGCAGCCAGCCCGACGACATCCGGCTGGCTGTCGAATTGCTGCGCGCGGTGCGGGAAAAGCGCCTGGACATCCGCCTGGTGCTGACCTTCGAAGAAGACATTCCCGAACTGCTTGCACCGCTCGACGAGTGCGACAAAACCGGGTGGGGTTATGCACCCTGTGACCGGCCATCCGCACTCAGGCGGGCTTTCGAACGGCTGTCGCCCTATGGCTTCATTGTCGCAACCAGCCACCTGCGCCCCAACCTGCGCCAGATGCTGGCAAACCAGCCGCGCGTCATCCATCTCGACCAGCACGCAGCAAATAACGGCACAACGGCTGCGGAACAGCAAACCGCCGACCTGCAGACCCTGCTGGTGCAGGCACAGGTGGATCCCAATTTCCGTTCCCTGGTCAACCAGGGACGCCAGAGGCATCTGTGGTGGATACATGACACCGAACTGCACCCGGAGCTTTGGCACCACTGGCTAGCCCGCTACCCGGAAGATGTCCTGTTTGTCAGCGGCGCCCAGCCAGAATCCCGATGCCTGCCCATCAGCCAGTGGAACCGGCATGCCATGGCGGACGGCGAAATCGTCTGGCTGGACGAACCCAAGTGGCTGCCAGCCGTGGCAGCTTCCGTCACGGCCAGCCATTTTTCCAGCCCGGCACGCTTCGAACTCTGGCAAGCGCTGGCCGGCAACACCGCGCTCAGCATCGCAGCATCGACCGCAAAGCTGCCGGCCGTGATGGCAAACTGGGCCTGGCAAACCGACAACCCGCAAATGCTGTGGGAAGAATGGCGTCTCAATCCGATCCGCGCCCGGCAGGCCGGCGATCAGGCACGCCGGCTGTTCTGGCAGGAGCGCCGGCAGGCAGAATCGGTGTTGCAATCCCTGCTTGAACAGGTTTTTGAATGGTAACCTGCCGGAATCACGGCAATTTCCGCACCCGGCTGCAACAGGAATGGCAACAGGCCAACGGCTGGCAATGGTGGCTGCTGCCGCTGTCCTGGATTTACCGGCTGGTCATCACGTTGCGCAAACTGGCCTATCGCGCCGGCTGGCTGCCAAGTCACCGGCTTGCCGTGCCGGTGATAGTCATCGGCAACATCAGCGTCGGTGGCACAGGCAAAACACCACTGACGATCTGGCTGGCACGCCAGCTCACCAGACGCGGCATCAGAACCGGCATCATTCTGCGCGGCTATGGCAGCCAGCAGACGGGCCCGCGGCCCGTTGACGCGAACAGCGACCCTGCCTTGACCGGTGACGAGGCCGTCCTGCTGGCGCGCAGCACCGGTGTTCCGGTCTGGTGCGGCCGTGACCGGGTTGCCGCCGGACGCGCCATGCTTGCCCAGGTCCCCGACCTGCAGCTCATTCTGTGCGATGACGGACTGCAACACCTGGCCCTTGCCCGTGACCGCGAAATCATTGTCATTGACGGAGAACGCGGATTCGGCAACGGCCGGCTGCTGCCGGCCGGCCCGCTGCGCGAGCCATTGTCCAGACTGGCAAGCGCGGATGCCATCGTGATCAACCTGCCTGCACAGCAGCCGGGAAAACCCAAATCGGTCAGCCGTGTGGATATTCTGCGCCGGTTGCCAGCGCAGCTGTCCGCGCTGCTGACAGGGTTGCAGCCACCGATCTGGCAAATGACCTTGACCCCGGGATTGCTGCGCAACCTGAAACAACCGGATCGACAGGCGGACAGCGCGCACTTTCGCGGGCAGGTCGTGCATGCAGTGGCCGGCATTGGCAATCCAGAACGTTTTTTCCGGCAGATGGAAACCGCAGGCCTGTCCGTTGAGCGTCATCCGTTTCCCGATCACCATCCGTATCAGGCCCAAGAGCTCGATTTTGCCGGAAACATCATCATGACCGAAAAAGATGCAGTAAAATGCACCCATTTCGCCACTGAACACATGTGGGCATGGCCAGTCGATGCCGAAGCAGACGAATGTCTGGTCGACAGCCTGCTCACAGATACTGGAGTCCGTCATGGATAATGCACTGCTGGATATTCTGGTCTGCCCGATCTGCAAAGGCCCCCTGGTCTATCGGAAGGCGGACAGCGAACTGGTCTGCAAGGCAGACCGCCTGGCTTTTCCTGTCCGCGACGGCATTCCGGTGATGCTGGAAAGCGAAGCCCGCAAACTCGCTGAATCGGAATCGGTCTGAATGTCGTTTGTCATTGTCATTCCGGCGCGCCACGCATCCACCCGACTGCCGGCCAAGCCACTGGCCGACATCCATGGCAAACCAATGGTCGTCCGCGTCGCGGAACAGGCAGCTGCCAGTGGCGCCAGCGAAGTCTGGATTGCCTGCGACGATGCTCGCATTGCCGAGGCGGCCACTACCCACGATATCCGTTGCCTGCTGACTCGGGACAGTCACACTTCCGGTACCGACCGGCTCGCAGAAGCCGCCGATCTGCTCGGACTGCCCGATGACACCATCGTGGTCAACGTCCAGGGTGACGAACCACTCATCGATCCGGCGCTGATCCGTCAGGTTGCCGACGAACTGGCGAGCCATACCGAGTCCGACATGGCCACGCTCTGCCATCCTCTGCACAGCCACGACGACCTGCTGAACCCGAACATCGTCAAAGTGGTCATGAATGCAGCTGGCCACGCGATGTATTTCAGCCGGGCGCCCATTCCATGGCCACGCGATGGCTGGCTGGCAACGCCGGCCGCCTCGTTTTTCCGTCACATGGGCATTTACGCCTACCGGGCAGGTTTTCTGCGCCAGTTCACCCGACTGTCTCCGGCGCCGACCGAGACCATCGAATCCCTGGAACAGCTGCGCGCACTCTGGCATGGCTACACCATCAGTGTCGGCATCAGCCAGCAGGCGGCAGCGCCAGGCGTCGATACAGCCTCCGATCTTGATCTGGTTCGCCGTCTCTACCTGGAACGTCAGGCAACCCGGTCCCACGACAACCCATCCGCTTCCGATCATCACTGACCCACAAACTTTTTGGAAAGACCAGAACACATGCGCATCATCCTGCTCGGCGGCCCAGGGGCCGGCAAAGGCACACAGGCCGGTTTCATCAAGGAACACTATGGCATTCCGCAAATTTCCACCGGCGACATGCTGCGCAGCGCCATCGCCGCCGGCAGCCCGCTCGGGCTGGCGGCCAAGGCAGTGATGGATTCCGGACAACTGGTTTCCGATGACATCATCATCGGTCTGGTCAAAGACCGGATCGCGCAGCCGGACTGTGCCAACGGGTTTCTGTTCGACGGATTTCCACGCACCATTCCACAGGCCGAAGCCATGAAATCGGCTGGAGTCAGAATTGATTATGTTGTTGAAATCGATGTGCCAGACAGCGAAATTGTCAAACGGATGTCAGGTCGACGGGTACATCCGGCATCCGGCAGAACCTACCATGTCGATTTCAATCCGCCCCAGGTGGCCAACCAGGATGACCTGACCGGTGAACCGCTGATCCAGCGTGATGACGACCGTGAAGAGACCGTCAAGAAACGTCTGGATGTCTACCATGCCCAGACCGAACCGCTGGTGCACTACTACGCTGAATGGTCGGCACGCGAACCGGAGGCCGCGCCAAAATCGATCCGCATCCACGGCATTGGCAGCGTCGAGGCAATCCGTGATGCCATCTTCGCGGCACTGGGCTGAGCACACAGGCCTGTACGATGGACGACATACCAAACGATCCGCCACGCCAGTCTTTGCCGGCCGATGCCGTTGTCATTGAATCGCTTGACCACGAGGGACGCGGCATCGCCCACCGTCCCGATGGCAAGACCCTGTTCATTGATGGCGCCATCACCGGCGAAGTGGTGCAGTACAGCCCATGGCGCAAGAAAGACAGTTACGAAATGGCACAAATGACCCGCCTGTTGCGGGCCAGCCCGTTGCGCACGCAACCACGCTGTCGCCATTTCGGGGTATGCGGCGGCTGCAGTTTGCAACACATCGATCCGGTTGGTCAGGTTGCGGCCAAACAGCGGGTGCTGGAAGACAGTCTGCAACACATTGGCAAGGTGCGGCCGGATTACTGGTTGCCAGCGATCCACGGACCGGCATGGGGCTATCGCACCCGCGCCCGCCTGTCGGTGAAGCGTGTCGAAAAGAAAGGCGGCGTGCTGGTGGGTTTCCATGAACGCCGCAACAGCTTCATCGCCGACATGGAATCCTGTGAAACACTGCCGCCACGCATTTCGGCGCTGATCAAGCCCCTGCGCCAGCTGATTGCCAGCATGGAACTCAGCGCAGCGATACCCCAGATTGAAGTCGTTGCCACAACCCAGGTAGATGCATTGGTCCTGCGCCACATGCAACCGGTTGGTGAAGCCGACCGCCAGCGGCTACGCGACTTTGCCGACAAACACCATATCCAGTGGTGGCTGCAGGCAAAGGGGCCGGATACCATCACGGCTTTCTATCCGCCCGATGCACCGGAACTGGCATACCAGTTAACCGAGTTCGGTCTGACCATGCCGTTTCGTCCGAGCGAATTCACCCAGATCAATACCGAGATCAACCCCCTGCTGATCCGGCGCGCCCTGCAACTGCTCCAGCCACAAGCCAGCGAACGCATCGCCGACCTGTTCTGTGGTCTGGGCAACTTTACATTGCCGATTGCCCGTTTTGCGGGCCATGTCACCGGAATCGAAGGCAGCGCCCAACTGGTGGCACGCGCCGAAGCAAACGCCATCCGCAACGGCATGAGCAATGTCGCTTTCGGCGTTGCCAACCTGTTTGAAATGACCAGCGAACAACTGGCCAGACTGGGCCATTTTGACAAGATACTGATTGATCCGCCCCGCGATGGTGCGCTGGCCGTTGTGCAGTCGCTTGGCGAATCCGCACCGGAACGAATTGTGTATGTGTCATGCAATCCGGCAACGCTGGCTCGCGATGCCAGCATTCTGGTGCACGAAAAAGGCTACCGGCTGGTATGTGCTGGCATCGCCAACATGTTTCCGCAAACAGCACACGTGGAATCCGTTACGTTGTTCCAGCGTAACCGGTAGACACCTGGTCTCCCTGCACCAGCACCATGACGTCATCCGGCTTCATGTGCAGCAGCTCGCCAATTTCGCGATAATCGTCGGGTAACGCCGCGTCGTTCCAGCCATTTTCGGAATGTCGCGCCAGATTGACCGCCAGTACAACCGTCTGGATACGCCGCTGCTGGGTGTAATTGCGCTCCATGAAATGGACCAGCAATTCCGGCAGATTCCAGCGCCGTGCCAGTTCAAGCTGCAGATCGGACACTTTGAACCCCAGCACCTCGGTCTGCACATCGCGGGTCCGGCGCGCCCGGTCATGCACCTGCAACCGGTGCACTTCGCCCATCTGTTCCGGTGCATGCAACCAGAGCAGGATTTCGGCAAAATTGTGCAGCAGCGCGGTGATGCGGATCAGTTCAAAACTGAGATCTTTTTGCCGGATCGCCCAGTCGCGCGCATAACTGGCAGCGCGCGTCGCTCGTTTAACCGTGTGCAACATGCCAGCAAGGGCAGGCAGATTATGTTTCAGCTGGTCTTCTGCCGTCTGCAAACCATCCATCACGCGGGTAAAGAAGGTCTGCATGCCTATCATCATCAGAGCCTGGTCCACCTGCACCACGTCATCCAGCTGGGAATGACGACGGTTCTTTTGCAGGAAGCGCAGCAGAATGATGGTCATCAGGGGATCCTGTTCCAAAATACTGACCACTCCAGCCACGTCCGGCTGATCGGCATCACGGTCGATACGCGACAGATCACGCAAAGTCCGTTTGAGAACAAACGTGCCGTCCTGTTCGAGAATGTCGATCCATGTCTGGAAATCGTGAGTGGTTGCGGTCATTCCTGTCTCCCTTTGTTGCTGGACAACCTGCGTGCCAGGCAGCCGGCAACCAGTTCATCTGCCTGTATGACACAAGCTTTCAGATTTCTTGCAACTTTCATCGTGCTCATATAGTCTACCGCTTGCGAGCAACAATTCAATGAGGTGTTTTATGCAACCAGATTACCCGTTATACCAGTCGACAGCAATCTCTGCGTCGGAACAGCAAAAGGTGATGCGCAACACCTGGATGATGCTGGGCCTGACCATGGTACCGACCGCCATCGGTGCGCTGATCGGCGTGGAGACCAACCTGTTGTTCATGGCGCAGCATCCGATCCTGTATACCATTGGCATGCTGTTGGTCATGTACGGACTGTTTACCGGCATTGCCATGAACCGCAACAACTCGATGGGTGTCCTGCTGCTGCTGGTCGCCACCGGGCTGCTTGGCTTCATGCTCGGCCCCATCCTGCAGGTGGCCCTGCACATGTCCAATGGTGGTCAGCTGATTGCCATGGCAGCTGGCGGAACAGGCGCGATCCTGATCACCCTGTCGACCATTGCCATGGTCAGCAAACGTGATTTCAGCTTCCTCGGCCAGTTTCTCATGGTCGGTCTGGTCATGCTGATCCTGGCATCCATCGCCAACCTGTTCTTTCACGTACCGGCGGTTTCACTGGTCATTTCCGCGATAGCCATCCTGCTGTTTTCCGGCTACCTGCTGTATGACGTCAGCCGGATCGTTACCGGTGGCGAGACCAACTATGTCCTGGCAACCCTGAGCATTTACCTGGACATCTACAACATCTTTGTCAACCTGCTCAGTCTGCTGATTTCCCTGTCGGGCAACGACCGCAGGTAACGCGTTCATTCCCGGCCAGATCTGGCCGGGAATGTATTTCCACCAGACCCGCACCAGTCATCAGCTCACGCACCGAAGCTGCCTGCCGATAGCCATGTTCAACCAGCAACCAGCCCGCCGGTGACAAGTGGGCTGGCGCGCCTGCGATAATTTCGGCCAGATCCTGCAAGCCATCGACACCCGCCGTCAATGCCCGAATGGGTTCGAAACGCAGGTCGCCTTGCGCGAGATGCGGATCATCTTCCGCAATATAAGGTGGATTGCTGACAACCAGGTCGAAGCGTCGCCCGCCTGCTGCCTGCCACCAGCTCCCACATTGCCAGACCACCTGGTCGAGACCAAGCTGGCTGGCATTGTGGCGTGCCAGTGCAAGCGCCGCAGCACTGGCGTCCACGCCCAGCACCTGCGCACGTGGTCTGTGCGCGGCAATGGCCAGCGCAATGGCGCCGCTTCCGGTTCCCAGATCGAGGACTGCCGCATCCTGATGCAGGTCCAACCGCTCCAGAGCCGCTTCCACCAGCACTTCAGTATCCGGTCGCGGAATCAGAACGGCGGGCGATACGGCCAGACGCAACCCATAAAACTCGCGCCAGCCTAGCAGATAGGCAACCGGCTCGCCCTGCACACGACGAACCAGCCAGTCCTGTGCCTGCTGCCAGCGTTCATCGCAAGGGTGGAGTTCCTGCCCGTGTGCCAGCAACCACGCATGATTCACGCCAAATGCAGCCGCCAGCAGTACCCGGGCTTCCAGGCGCGCTTCAGCTGCGGACATTCCTGGCATCAAGAGCTTGAGACTGGCCGATGCCAGCCAGTCATCAGGCCGGAACCGGTTCATGCATCGCCCAGTGCAGCCAGCTGGTCTGCCTGATGCTCACTGGCCAGCGCCGCAAGCAGTTCATCCAGATCGCCATCCATGATGGCATCCAGTTTGTATAGTGTCAGGTTGATCCGGTGATCGGTCATCCGCCCCTGCGGAAAATTGTAGGTCCGGATACGTTCCGAACGGTCACCGCTGCCAATCAGGGATTTTCGCGTCGCGGCTTCCCTGGCCTGCTGCTCGCGCAATTGCCGGTCCATGATGCGGGCTGCCAGTACCGACATGGCCTGTGCCTTGTTCTTGTGTTGCGAACGGTCGTCCTGGCATTCCACCACAATACCGGTGGGCAGGTGGGTAATGCGGACGGCCGAATCGGTCTTGTTGATGTGCTGTCCGCCAGCACCGCTGGCACGAAATGTATCAATGCGCAGGTCAGCGGGATTCAGGCTGACCTCTGCCACTTCATCCGCTTCCGGCATCACGGCTACCGTGCAGGCGGACGTGTGGATGCGTCCCTGTGCTTCGGTTTCGGGCACGCGCTGGACGCGATGCCCACCCGATTCGAACTTGAGCCGGGACCAGGCGCCTTGCCCGATCAGCTTGACAATCACTTCCTTGTAACCACCGAGCTCACTGACACTTTCGGAGATGACTTCCACCTTCCACCGCTGCCGTTCGGCATAACGCACATACATGCGCAACAGATCACCGGCAAACAGCGCAGATTCATCGCCACCGGTACCAGCACGGATTTCCAGAAAGATGTTGCGCTCATCGCGCGGATCTCTGGGCAACAGAGCTGTCTGCAGGGACTTTTCCAGTGCCTGTTGACGCAGCTTGCCTTCTGCCAGTTCATGTTCCGCCAGTTCACGCAGGTCCGGATCAGCCAGCATGTCAGTGGCTGTCAGCAGATCCTGTTCCAGCTGGCGATATTCCTGGTAAAGGGCCACCACCGGTGAAATATCGGCATGCTCGCGGGTCAACCGGCGATACTGGTCCATGTCCCGGGTGACATCCTCATGCGCAAGCAGACGATCAATCTCTTCCAGCCGTTCGGACAGGCGGGACAGTTTGTTAAGCAGTGATGGTTTCATGAATCCGGGTGCAGCGGGTAAATACGCGACAGAAAGGTCAGCAAGTCCTGCCGTTCTTCATCGCCAGCATTGTGCAGAGCCTGGGTCGGGTGGTGCAGGAACTTGTTGGTCAGACTGCGCGACAGCTGTTCAAGCACCTGTTCCGGGGCTTCACCACGCGCAAGAAGTTTCATCGCGCGTTCCATTTCATGCCGGCGCACGCGCTCGCCATGATCGCGCAGATTGCGGATTGCCGGCACGACCTCGCGCATGTCCAGCCAGTGACGGAATTCCTGCAGGCTGGCTTCGATGATCTGTTCCGCCTGACCAACCTGGGCCTGGCGATTGTCGCGTCCCTGCTGGACCACCGCGCCCAGATCATCGACCGTGTACAGGAATACGTCGGCCAGTTCGGCGACTTCGGTCTCGATATCGCGCGGCACCGCCAGGTCGACCATGAAAATCGGTCGATGTCGCCGGGCCTTGAGCGCCCGCTCAACCATGCCCTTGCCCAGAATCGGTAGCGGACTGGCCGTGCAGGTCACCACAATATCAAAATTGCCAAGATACTCAGGCAGTTCGTTCAGTTCAATTGCCGTACCCTGATACCGGTCTGCCAATGCGTGCGCCCGGCTCAGCGTGCGGTTTGCCACCATGACCTCTCGCGGCTTGCGGGCACAGAAATGGGCTGCGCACAGCTCGATCATTTCACCAGCACCGACAAACAGAACCTTCTGGTCGGCAATGTCCGGAAAAATCCGTTCGGCCAACCGCACTGCAGCAGCAGCCATCGAAACCGAACTGGCGCCGATTTCGGTCGTCGTGCGGACATCCTTGGCCACGGCAAACGTCTGCTGGAACAGCTTGTGCAGCATCACGCCCAGCGTGCCTGCCTTTTCGGCCACCCGCACGGCGTCTCTCATCTGGCCTAGAATCTGGGTTTCACCCAGCACCATCGAATCCAGCCCGGACGCAACGCGGAATGCATGTCTGGCCGCTTCGGCGGCCGGCATGGCATACAGATAGGGTTGCAGGATTTGCGGGCTCAGCTGGTGGTAATCTGCCATCCAGTCCAGCGCCGCCGTGTGATCTACCGCATTGCAGTAAACTTCGGTGCGATTGCAGGTGGACAGAATGGCTGCTTCCTTTACCCGGCCTGAATGGACGAAATCACGCAGCGCCGATTCCAGGCGATCCGCGTGAAAGGCCACCCGCTCCCTGATATTGAGCGGCGCCGTTTGGTGATTCAGGCCAAAGGCCAGCAGTTGCATGTCCATCTATCCTTCAACAGCCATTCGTACCCCGGCCCGCAGATCAGTGCAGCCCGGTCAGACGGCTGGTAACAGCGGATTCCGGCAGCTCCATTGTATCAGCAGGTCTGAGCGCCACCCCGATCAACCCGCCATCCGGTGGTGCGGCATCCACGGCCGGATCCGGTGCTGCTTCAGAATGAAATGGCGTCAGGAGCCAGGGCGCCATGGCTTTCATCATCTGGGCAATCACTGCACTGGTAAAGTGGTAATTGCCTGCAATTTCGCCTTCCACCACAGCAGTCATGGTACCAAAAAAGCGGTCGCCAATAAAAAATACCAGCGTGGCAGACCGACTGACGGGCTTGGAGGTTATCACATTCCCGTCATTGTCGAAAGTATCGAAACGGTGGTCGCCGGTACCCGTCTTGCCCCCCACAGCGAGCGGAACCCCGTTCGAATCACGGAAAGCGCCATGCAGACGGACTGCCGTACCGGAGTCAATCACCCCTTCCAGCGCCTTGCGCACGACACGGGTCAGCACCGCCGGCAACAACCGTTCGCCGGGTTTCTGTCCGGCCACCAGATCGGTTTCGTATGGGGTGTCTTTGGCAAAATCCAGACTGTCGAGCGTCATCTCGGGCAAACTGACGCCGTCATTGACCAGAATACCCATCAGGTGCGCCAGCGCAGCCGGCCGGTCGGCCGATACCCCAAGGGCGGTGGCATAGGAAGGCACCAGACTGTCAAACGGATACCCAAGCCGTTTCCAGTCCTGATGGATCTGTTCAAAAGCCTCCACTTCCAGCAGACTGTGGATGCGGATATCCTGTGCACTCTTGCGCCGATTGCGATACAGCCAGCTGTAGACGGTGAGCCGTTCATCATGGCTGGCCGCCACGGCACGCGCAAACGTTGTGCCGGGATGGTTACGCAACCAGGCAGCCAGCCACAACCGCAGAGGATGCAATTGCAAAATGTATCCGGTATCCGTCAATGACCAGCGGCCCGGCTCGAATTCGTCGTACAGTCGCGCCATTGTCCGCTCATCCACCTGGTTTTCCGCACGGGCGCGCACAAACGCCACCATGGCCGGTTCGGACGCCTCTGGAGCCAGATAGCGGTACAGGGCTGCCAGCTTGCGTGCAGTCGGGTGGATACTGCCGATCAGGGATTCATCAATCTGCTGCGGCGTCAGGCGGCGATACTGCCGATAGAAGCGCAACAGGAATTCCTTGCCTTCGCGATCGGCAAATTTTTCCAGATACTGGCGTCGGGCCGGGTCATGCACATCATCCATCAGTGTGCTGGACATGCCGGGCAAATGGGCAATGTAATACCGGCTGATGTCGCGCATGAGCCGGATATACACCAGATTCACCGAATCACGCGTGGCCTGCCACAGATCCATGGTCTGGCTGTCTTCCGCCTTGTCGAAATTGACAAAATGGTGCAATCCACCGGCTGTAAAGAAGGTTTCCTTTGGATTGGCCGCGTACTTGCGTTCCATCGCAGCATCCAGCATCGATTCCAGCGATGTGTCCTGACTGGTTCGCCACCAGCTGAGCGCCCAGTCGGATATCGGATCGGATGGCGCCACCTTTGCCAGTTCTGCCGGACTCATGACTGCAAAATGGTCATGCAGGGTTGTCACGATTTCCAGATACGTAATCAGTGTACGCAGTTTGGCGGTTGAGCCCAGATCGAGCTTGGCGCCCTGATTGATATCGAACGGCTGGTTCAGGTTGTCGGCCTGGACGCGCAGTTCCGCGCCTTTTGGTGTACGTTCGTACAAGGTGAAACTGTACATGACATGACTCAGGTCGGCACCGGGACGAAACAGGTTGTGACCATACAGGCCGAGCTGTTCTGTGGTTGCAACATTGCCAAGCCCGAGCAGAAAACGTGTGGTGGCAAGCTGGGCCTCGGCGTTCAGTGTGGTTTGTGCCGTCAGATCCAGCCGGTCCAGCTGATACAGCCGGGTCATGCCAAGCAGCCCGGCCAGCTGTCCACGCAGTGCATTGGCAGCCTTCTGGATGACGAAATCCTGCGGCGGCGGCACATAGCGGCTGGTGAACTGCAATGGCGCAGCCAGCGCAGCATTGCACAACGCCTGGCTGATCACCCCGCGACGGGCCAGCAATCGCAGGTAGAAATCGGTCATCGATTCAAGGGTGGCGCGATCGCTGATCAGAAAATAGGAAGGTTTGCGCTGGGCAATCATCAGTGACAGCGCATGTTTGAACAACCGGCCCGTGATGGCATCGGTACTGCCGGATGCCAGCCTGCGGGACAACTCGCGGTAATCCAGGCCATACCAGGCCAGCATCCCGTCTGGCAAACCCAGCACCTCGCCATAACCCGGACGGGCAGACAACGGTACGGTATTCAGGTAATCCAGCACCAGCCGCTGACGGGTAGCGGTGGTATCCGGCCCGTCCAGGTAGGCCCGCACCGAAGCCGATGCCATTTGCTGCCATTTGTCGCGCACCGTCAACGTCAATCCATTCTGCGAATGGCGATATTTTTCGATCTGGGTGGCCAGGGTGCTGCCACCGGGCACGCTGTGACCAGGCCAGACCGCCTGTTCCACCTTGTCGATCACTGCCTGGGCCAGCCGCAACCATTCAACCGCCGGATTCTGCTCGCGTGGTCTGGTGCGCAGCAGATCATGGTTTTCGATGAACACCAGACTGTTGCGCACCTCGGCCGGCACGCTGGAAAACTGTGCATAGACCTGCCGTGGTTCGCGATACCGGTAAAACACCTGCCCCGTTTCATCCAGCAATGTCAGGCCGGCGCGGTTTTTTTCATGATAAGGCAGGTTGAATCCCCAGGCGTCCATCTGCCGCATGGCAGAACTCACCCGCGCCTGAGCGGCAATCACGAAACCGGCGGCCCGCAGTCGCGCGATGAAATCGGGCAACCGGGTATACCCCAGACGTTCGTCAAATGGTCCATTACGCGGAAAACGGATACTGTTACTGACGCCCGGCTTGACCTGCCAGTGCAGGCGCGCAGCAAAACGGCTCAGGTATTGCGCTTCAAAATGAAATGTCTCCATTTCCCAGGCAGCCAGCCCGGCCAGTAACGCCAGCAGCATCAGACTGGCGCCAATCAGAAAATAGACAATACGCCTGGCTGTCATGCGGTTCAGGCACCCTCCCCAAGCCAGTCCCGGCCGGTCAGAAACCACTCTGTCAGGCGGGCCTCCGGAGAGCCTGGCGCGGCATGCCAGTCGTAACGCCAGTTTGCAACCGGCGGCATGGACATGAGTATCGATTCGGTACGGCCACGGGATTGCAGACCGAACAAGGTACCACGGTCATAAACCAGGTTGAACTCCACGTAACGACCGCGGCGATAAGCCTGGAAAGCACGCTGCTGATCAGTATAGGGCATGCGCATGCGCCGTTCGAGGATGGGCACATACGCTGGCAGGAAATGATCTCCGACACTCTGTATCATCTGGTGCGACCAGATGAAATCCCGTTCGCTGAAATCATCGATGAAAATACCACCGATCCCGCGTGGCTCGTCACGGTGTTTCAGGTAAAAATAGGTATCGCACCAGCGTTTGAAACGGGGATACCAGTCATCGCCGAAGGGTTGCAGTGCATTGCGGCAAACAGTGTGGAAATGAATGGCATCTTCTTCATAGCCATAACTGGGCGTGAGATCCATGCCTCCGCCAAACCACCAGACCGGCTGATCAGTCCCCGCACCGGCCACAAAACAGCGAATGTTCATGTGAACTGTAGGCGCATGAGGGTTGCGTGGATGAAAAACCAGCGAGACTCCCATCGCTTCAAACGGTTTTCCGGCCGCTTCCGGATGTGCCTGCGAGGCCGATGGCGGCAATCCTTCGCCGAACACATGCGAAAAATTCACACCACCACGTTCAATGACCGCACCGTTTTCCAGCACGCAGCTGACACCGCCGCCACCGCCCGGTCGTTGCCAGGTGTCGCGCAGAAAGCGTCCGCCATCCACCTGTTCGATCCGTTCGACAATCAACTCCTGCAAAGCCAGAAAATCTGCCCTGACCGCACTTGTGTCCATCATCTCCCTGCTCCGTCAACCGGTGCGGAGCATCGCACCGGCTTTCTCGTTGATCATCGCAATACCCGTCCAGTGGACCAGTCAATGATACGGCTGGGTCTGGAGGCGCGTCCGATTCTGCCTGGCAGCCTGATCAGACGGCGACCAAAGCGACGCGCCAGCTCGCGCGCATGGCGGACCGGATGCTGCCCCGCCCTGTTCGCACTAGTGGACACCAGTGCCGACCGGCTGAACCGGCATGCCTTGCGCGCATCGGCGTGCGCTGTCAGACGGACCGCCAACGTCTGGTGACGACCGCGCAGCCACGGCGGACACCGCGGCCCGACCGGCAGCAACAGGGTATTGGGCCCCGGCCACCAGTCACTGGCGGCCGCCGCAGCCAGAGCCGTCGCATCCACCAGCCCGCGAAACTGGCGCACATCGCTGCCGATCACAATGACCCCCTTATGCTGCGGACGCTGCTTGATCTGCAGTATCCTTCGCACTGCGCGCCGATCACGCGGATCACAGCCCAGGCCATAACAGTATTCGGTTGGATACCCGAAAACACGCCCTTGACGACGCGCCATGTTCAGACCGCCCTCTTGCGCTCCAGCGCCCGCCAGCCAATGTCGCGCCGCATCTGGCAACCGTCAAAATGAATCTGTTCAGCAACTTCGTACGCCCGTCGCTGAGCAATCTTGAGGCTGTCGCCGAGCGCGGTCACGCACAGAACCCGTCCGCCACTGGTCAGTACCTGCTCCTGCTCCAGCCGTGTTCCTGCGTGAAACACGTGCACATCATCCGCATCGGCCGGCAATCCGGTAATCACATCGCCGGTACGCGGTGCCTGCGGGTAACCGGCAGCAGCCAGCACAACCCCGAGCGCAACCCGGCGATCCCACTCGGCTTCCACACGGTCCAGCGTACCATTCACAGCATGTTCCATCAGTGTCACCAGATCGGATTTCAGCCGCATCATGATCGGCTGCGTTTCCGGATCACCCATCCGGCAATTGAACTCAAGCACCTTGATCCGTCCGGCAGAATCGATCATCAGACCAGCATACAGAAAGCCGGTATAAGGCGTGCCGGCCTGTTTCATCCCCTGCAGCACCGGCATGATCACTTCGCGCAATACCCGGGCATGAATTTCGGGCGTCACCACTGGCGCTGGTGAATAGGCACCCATTCCACCGGTATTGTCGCCGGTATCGCCATCGCCGATACGCTTGTGATCCTGACTGGTGGCCAACGGCAGGACATGCTCGCCGTCACTCATCACGATAAAACTGGCTTCTTCGCCCTGCAGGCACTCTTCGATCACCACCCTGGCGCCGGCTCCGCCCAGCCGGTTGTCTTCCAGCATCATGGCCACGGCCGCATGGGCTTCGTCCAGGGTCTGGGCCACCACGACGCCCTTGCCGGCGGCAAGGCCATCAGCCTTGATGACGATCGGCACGCCAGTCTGCTCTATCCAGGCATGTGCTTCCCCGGCATCCGTGAATGTCCGGTATTCTGCCGTTGGAATGCCATGTCTCACCATGAATGCCTTGGCGAAATCCTTGGATGCTTCCAGTTGTGCAGCAGCCTGCACCGGCCCGAAAATTTTCAGTCCGGCAGCACGAAAAGCATCCACAATGCCAGCGGCCAGCGGCGCTTCCGGCCCGACCACTGTCAGCGCAATCTGCTCACGCTGCGCAAACATCACCAAACCATCGATACTGGTCAATGGCACACTGACCAGATCCTTTTCCTGTGCCGTGCCGGCATTGCCAGGCGCGACAAACACCTTGCCAGCCCGTGGCGACTGCGCGAGTCGCCACGCAAGGGCGTGTTCACGGCCACCCGATCCGATCACCAGAATGTTCATGCTACCCCGCTCAATGTCTGAAATGCCGCACACCGGTAAAGACCATGGCCACACCATGCTCGTCGGCAGCCGCGATCACTTCCGCATCGCGCATGCTACCGCCCGGCTGGATCACGCATGCCGCACCGGAACGCGCCAGGATATCGAGGTTGTCGCGAAACGGAAAGAAGGCGTCGGAAGCCACGGCACAACCGGTGAGAAACAATCCGGCCTGATTGGCCTTCTCCACAGCGATCCGTGTCGAATCAACCCGGCTCATCTGCCCGGCTCCAATGCCGAGCGTGCGTCCGCCCGCAGCAAACACCACCGCGTTGGACTTGACATACTTGGCAACCCGCCATGCAAACAGCAGATCGGCCATCTGCGCATCCGTCGGCTTGACCCTGGTCACGACATGCAGATCATCCACACCCACGTTCAAACTGTCGGAGGTCTGCACCAGCAAGCCGCCACCTACCCGCTTGAATTCAAGCTGGTTGGCATGTCGCGACAAAGGCACCAGCAGGACGCGCACATTGGGTTTGTGTGACAGGATGGCGCGTGCTTCAGCGGTATATGCCGGCGCAATCAGCACTTCCATGAACTGGCTGGCAACGGCTTCGGCCGCCCTGGCATCGACCTCGCAATTAAAGGCAATGATACCGCCAAATGCCGAAGTTGCATCTGTCGAAAATGCCAGTCGGTAGGCGGAATGGGCATCGTCCGCCACGGCAACACCACAGGGATTGGCATGCTTGACAATCACGCAGGCAGGCTCGCTGAATGTCTTGACGCATTCCCAGGCAGCATCCGCGTCAGCAATGTTGTTGTATGACAACGGCTTGCCCTGCATCTGGGCGTAAAACGCCAGACTGCCTTCGGCTGGCTGACGGTCGCGATAAAAAGCCGCCTGCTGATGCGGATTTTCGCCGTAACGCAGGGATTCGGCCCGGTCATATTGCAGATTGAGCACAGCCGGAAACGCTTCGGCACTACCATCGAGTTCGCGGGCGGTGAGATAGTTTGCGATTGCGCCATCATAAGCGGCGGTATGTGCAAACGCTTTTTTGGCCAGCCGAAAACAGGTGGCCGTGCTCAACGATCCGTGATGCAGGGCGATCTCGTCCAGGATGCCAGCGTAATCCGCCGGGTCTGTCAGTACCGCGACATGCTGGAAATTCTTGGCGGCAGACCTGACCATGGCCGGACCACCAATGTCGATGTTTTCGATCGCCTCTGCCAACGTGCAATCTGGTCGGGCCACAGTGCTGGCAAACGGATACAGGTTGACCACCACCATGTCGATTTCGGCAATACCGGCAACACGGATCGCTTCCATGTGCGCGGCGCTGTCGCGGCGCGCAAGAATGCCACCATGCACCTTGGGATGCAATGTCTTGACCCGACCATCGAGCATTTCCGGAAAACCGGTGTAATCAGCCACCTCGGTGACTTCGATGCCTTCGGCTGCCAGCAGGGCAGCTGTCCCGCCGGTCGACAGAATTTCGATGCCGTGCTGGCGCAATCCCTTTGCCAGCGTGACGACATTCGTCTTGTCGGATACGCTGACAAGCGCGCGTTTGATCAATGCCATAATTGTGTCCTGAATGGAGTAAAGACAACAGCACCGGCCGGCGCTGTCACTGAATATTGTATTGCGCCATTTTTTTGCGCAGCGTATTGCGATTGATGCCCAGATATTCGGCCGCACGGGTCTGGTTACCCTCGGCAAACTGAAGCATGCGGACAATCAGCGGGCGTTCGACACAACCCAGCACCATGTCATACACGCCTCGCGGCATTTCGCCATCGAGATCCTGCAGAAATTTGTCCAGCGCCTGCTCAATGCAGGCAGCCACCTCGCCATTTTTATTCATCTGCCTCACCCTGAAGCCCGGAATCTCCGGGCCTGATGACCAGCGCCGCATCGTCAATGTGTGTCGCGATGTTCCGGCAACGGTCAAAAAAATCGTCCACAGCCTGCAACTGCTCCGCCACCGACTGCAACTGGTTCATTGCATGCCGGAACTGGGCGGAATCACGCAGACCACGCGTATACCAGGAAATATGCTTGCGAGCGACACGCATGCCGGTCAGCTCGCCGTAAAATGAATAGAGTTCCAGCAAATGATCACGCAGGATACGATAGACTTCATCGACGCCCGGAGAAGGCAAATGCTCTCCGGTCTGCAGGTAATGATGCATTTCCCGGAATATCCACGGACGCCCCTGCGCAGCCCGACCGATCATCACGGCATCAGCACCGGTATGGGCCAGCACATGGGCTGCCTTTTCAGGCGTGGTGATGTCCCCGTTGGCAATGATCGGTATCCTTGCCACTGCTTTCACGCTGGCTATCGTATCATACTCGGCATGCCCGGTATAACCACAGGCACGGGTGCGGCCATGCATGGCCAGCGCCTGGATGCCACTGTCTTCAGCAATGCGCAGGATATTCAATGCATTGCGGTGATCGCGATCCCAGCCGGTACGGATTTTCAGGGTGACTGGCGTATCCGGTACCGCAGACACGACCGCCGACAGGATGCGTCCGACCAGCAATTCATCTTTCAGCAGTGCGGAACCAGCCATGACATTGCAGATCTTTTTGGCCGGGCAGCCCATGTTGATATCGATGATCTGCGCGCCATGTGCAACATTGTAACGCGCGGCCTCGGCCAGCATGACCGGGTCGGCGCCGGCAATCTGCACCGAAACCGGTTCGACTTCACCGTCGTGGTTGGCACGGCGACGGGTCTTGGCCGAACCGTACAGCAACGAATTGGACGTGACCATTTCGGACACGGCCATGCCAGCCCCCAGCCGCTTGCAAAGCTGGCGGAACGGCCGGTCGGTCACCCCGGCCATCGGCGCAACCACAAGGTTGTTTTTTAACTGGTATGGTCCGATGCGCATGGTCGACGGAATCTGAAAACAGTCGGCCATTTTACCCGAGGCCGATAACCCCGGGCAAGCTCGCAGCCATCGGACAATGGTAGAAAAATGAACTTGTGCCGGTCTGCGTTGTCGCGTCCGCTTCTTTGCGTCAGTCGGGCAATGCGCGATAATGACCGTCTTTCATCCCTGTGAATCCGCCATGAATGACCTGCCCCTTGCCGGCCTCGGCAAACGCCTGGCTGCCCTGCTGTATGAATTCCTGCTGCTGCTGGCATTGCTTTTCGTGGCTGATTATCTGTTCATCACGCTGACGCGGGCATTCCGCCCCGCACATCTCTGGCTGCAGCTTTGGTTGCTGCTGGTGATGGCAATCTACTTCGGCTGGAGTTGGGCGAAAGGCCAGACACTGGCCATGAAAACCTGGCGGCTGCGCGTCGTCACCCGTCAGGGCGTTCCTCCTGGCATCGGCCGCGCCCTGCTGCGCTTCGTTTTCGCCAGCTGCCTCTTCGGCATCAGCTGGCTCTGGGCGTTTGTCGATCCGGAACGCCAGTTTCTGCACGACCGCCTGGCCGGCACCCGTCTCATCGACACCCGCAAAAAATGACCTGCCGGCCACTGCCGTGATTCATCGCTGTTCCATGCGCAGCAGCATGCCGATACCCAGCAACAGGAACAGCAGGGTGGGCACAGAAACACTGACCCACGGTTGCCAGTCATTGAGCAATCCGATGTAAGCAAACAGCCGATTGATCAGATGGAACCCCAGCCCGGTCATGATGCCAATGAATACCCGCACCCCCACACCGCCGGCACGCGGGCGGTGCCAGGCAAACGGCAGGGCAAGCAACAACATGACCGGCGCGGCCAGCGGATACAGCAGTTTGCTCCACAAGGCGATTTCATAACGCTCGGTCGGCTGGTGATTGGCATTCAGGTGAGCGACATATGCCCACAGGTCTTCGGCGGACATTTTTTCCGGCGCAATCAGCAGCACATTCATGATCGCCGGCGTGAGCACCGATTGCCAGACCAGGTCCGGCCTGCGCTGAAGACTGACGCCGGCATCCGAGAATACCGTGGTGCTGATGTCGCGCAGCTGCCAGATGCCATCCCGCATGAAATGTCCGCTGCCGGCGCGTAACACCTGCTGCAGACGGAACGCCGGATCAAATTCGTATATGCTCACATCCCGCAGGTCGCCATCCGGTGTCACCACCCGCACATTGATGAACTGGTGGTGATCGCGCACCCAGAGCCCGGAACGGAACGCCTGCGCAACAACCTGGTGGGTGGCCTTGAGTTTCATCTGCTCTGCGTAACGGTCGGTTGCCGGCGCCACCACTTCTCCGACCAGAAAGGTCAGCAGCCCGAAAAAGACACCGATGGCTACCATCCAGAGCGCGACTCGACGCATGGAAAGTCCGGATGCAAACATGACCGTCAGCTCCGAATTGGCCACCAGCCTCGACAGCGCAAGCAGACTGCCGATCAGCGCTGCGACTGGCAGCAGGTCATACAGATGGCCCGGAATATTCAGCATCACATACAGCAGGACCGCCAGAAAACCGTAAGCCCCTTTGCCAAGCGAATCCAGCTCATTGATCAGGTCGAACAGGGCAAACAACGTGGTCAAGGCAGCAAACACAAAAAACGATGCCTGCAGGACTTCACGGGCCAGATACCGGGCAATGGTCAGCATCACCACCACCTCAGTCCGCGCATACTGATGCGCTGCCAGAACATCAAGGCCATGATCAGCGCCATGGTGCCATGCACCAGCACCATGCCGGCCAGCATGCCCAGCTTCTGCTGCGCAATCCAGGCCTCGACGACACCCAGCATGTTGACGTAAATCACGAAAACCAGCATTGCCAGTATCAGGCTGAATGACCGCCCGGCACGCGGATTGACAAAACTGAGCGGCATGGCGAGCAGGGCCAGCAGCGTCGCACTGATCGGAAATCCGCACCGCCAGGCAAATTCGGCCTGATTGTCCGCGGTGGGATGTTGCAGCAGCGTCAGTGTGGGCAACGCATTGGCGCCAAAATTCTGATGCAGGCTGACCGTCTGCTGTTCGGTGCGCATCCAGTACTGGCCAAACCGGAAAATCTTGTAATCCAGCGATCCGGGTACGCCTTCATAACGGTGCCCACTTTCGAGCACCAGGTAACGTTGGCCGCCAGGAAGCTGACGGTGTTCGCCCTGTTCGGCGAATGTCACGCCCTGTTCCTTGTCATCGACCGAACGCATGAAAATGTTTTTCACCCGCGTACCGTTGGCCGTCAGCGCTTCCACGAAATAAACCTTGTCGGCATTTTTCGATTCGGTAAACATACCCGGCGAAATCACTGCCAGTTCATCGCGCTGATCGAGCAGCTGACGGAATTCATCCTTTTTGCTCAATGCCCACGGAATCACCGCAAAGTTGAGAACAGCAATGCTCAGCACGACCGGCAGGGCAAACGCCATCACCGGACCAACCCAGTTCATCAGGCCCAGACCGGCGCTGGACCAGACAACCATCTCGCTTTCCCGGTACAGGCGAGACAACGTCATGATGATGGCGGCGAACAGGGACAGCGACAGGATCAACGGCAAAAAATTGAACAGGGCGAAGCCCAGAAAGGCCAGCACGGCATTCACAGCCAGCTCGCCATGCGCGGCATCGCCCAGCAGACGGATGAACAGCGTGGTGAGCGTGATGGTCAGCAACACCAGAAAAACCGCCAGATAATTGAATACGAGTTCACGCCATAACGCGCGTCGGAAAAGCATGATTTTGACTTTTGGGCAAAGACTGCAAATAATGAGGGTTGGTCAACGGACGATCGAGGCTTCCCGTGGAATTTAGCATAAAAAACACCCAACCCGGCAAACAACGCTCAGCCTGCATTGTGACAGGCGTGTTTGAATCGCGCCAATTATCCGCCAGTGCCCAGCTTTTGGATACCCTGAGCAACGGCTATCTCACCCGGATACTGGCTACCGGCGACATGGATGGCAGCAATGGCAGCACGCTGATGCTGCACAACGTTCCGGGCATTACCAGCGAACGGGTGCTCCTGGTCGGCCTGGGCAAGCCGGAAAAACTGGACACCAGAGCCTGGCAGACCGCTCTGGGCAGCTGCCTTGGCGCGCTGTATTCCTCGGGCGCTGCCAGCGCTGCGCTGTACCTGTTCGACCAGCCGGTCGCTGGTCGCGACATGGCGTTCGGCATCGAACAGACCGTGCTGATCGCCAGACAACGGCTGTTTGTCGCCGGCAAGCTGAAAAGCAAGCAGGACCCGGTGGCCAGGCATCTGAAGAAAATCCACCTCATCGTCGGCAGCGATGACCAGGCGGCAGCAGAAACGGCCCTGAAACAGGCTCTGGCCATTGCCGACGGCGCCGACCTTGCCCGCGATCTGGGCAACCTGCCCGGCAATGTCTGCACGCCAACCTATCTGGCGGATGAAGCCACGAAACTCGCCGCGGAATTCGGCCTCAAGTGCGACGTGCTGGAACGCAAGGACATGGAAAAACTTGGCATGGGAGCGCTGCTGGCCGTTGCCCGCGGCAGCACCCAACCACCCAAGCTGATTGCCGTGCATTATCAGGGCGGCAAGAAAAACGCCGCCCCGGTGGTTCTGGTCGGCAAGGGCATCACCTTCGATGCTGGCGGCATTTCGCTCAAGCCGGCAGCCGAAATGGACGAAATGAAATATGACATGAGCGGTGCCGCCAGCGTGCTTGGCACCCTGCGCACCATTGCCACACTCAAGCTGCCGATCAACGTCGTTGGCGTCATTCCCAGCTGCGAAAACCTGCCAGATGGCCAGGCCATCAAACCAGGCGACATTGTGACATCCATGTCCGGTCAAACCATCGAAATCCTCAACACCGACGCCGAAGGCCGCCTGATTCTGTGCGACGCCCTGACCTGGGTCGACAAGTTCAAACCGGATGTGGTCATCGACATCGCCACTCTGACTGGTGCCTGCGTGATCGCCCTGGGCCACCAGGCCACAGGTCTGCTGGCCAATAACGATCCACTGGCCGATGAACTGCTGGCTGCCGGCCAGCAGGCGCACGACCGCGCCTGGCGGCTGCCGCTCTGGGACGATTACCAGAGCCAGCTCGACAGCAATTTCGCAGACATCGGCAATATTGGCGGCCGTCCTGCCGGTACGATCACCGCAGCCTGTTTCCTGTCTCGTTTCACCGAAAACTACCGCTGGGCGCACCTGGACATCGCAGGAACCGCATGGAAATCCGGCAAGGAAAAAGGCAGCACTGGCCGTCCCGTGCCTTTGCTGGCGCACTTTCTGATCAATCGCGCTGGCCGCAAGATCTGAGCCCGCCCATCCGGTTGACAGAAACACGCACAACATGACACGTGTGGATTTCTATTCCAATGCCGCCGACAAGCTGCTTCTGGCACGACAGGTCACGCACAAGGCCTGGCGTGCTGGCAAGCAGGTTCTGGTCTACAGCCCGGACAGCCAGCTGCTTGACCAGCTTGACCGGCAGTGGTGGAGTGAGCCCCAGGTGTCATTCATGCCGCATGCACGATCGGACCAGGCGCATGCCAGACAGACGGCAATCGTGCTGGCCGAAGACATCGGCGACCTGCCCCATTGCGACGTTCTGATCAACCTGGCCGCGCAATCGCCGGGATTTTTCAGCCGCTTCGAACGCCTGATCGAAATCGTCAGCCACGACGAAGCCGACCGCTCCATTGCGCGTGACCGCTGGCGGTTTTACCACAGCCGTGGTTATGAATTGCACAACCACGACATGGCAAGCGGTTCGACGTGAGCGACCCGGTTTTCGACAAGATGCAGCACCTGATGGGCAAATACCAGGGTTCGGGTGCCGCACAAACGGTCAGCCCGGCCGAACCGCCGATTCTGACTGATGTCGTCCGTCTCGGCGATGCCATCCGCGCCGACCAGATTGCCCGCCTGGATGACCTGCCGGAACACGACATTGCCGAACAGGAATTGGTGGCACGCATCATGCAGGATGTCGAACTGCGGCTGCTGAGAGAGTTCGACGAACTGGTCACCAGCCAGATCATGAATACCGTCACCACAGTGCTTGCCGATGCCATGCCCGCATTGCACGACCGCCTGCGCGGACTGATCCGGGCCAGTATCGAAGATGCCCTCCGACACCCGGAATGACGGCCCGTTGACGGGTATGGCAAGTTTTTCGTGTCACGCAGCCAACGCAGGAATTGGCCGGCGCAGCAGGTTTTTCGTGGTGCCCTGAGGTATAATTCCGGTTTGCTCATTTACCCTGGCTCACCATGGAACTCGCCAAAAGTTTTGAACCCGCCACCATTGAATCGCACTGGTATGCGCAATGGGAAAATGCGGGTCATTTCCGCCCCAGTATGGACCCTGCCCTGCCGGCCTACTGCATCATGCTGCCGCCGCCCAACGTCACCGGCACCTTGCACATGGGGCATGCCTTCCAGCACACCCTGATGGATGCATTGATCCGCTACCACCGCATGAGCGGGCACGACACCTTGTGGCAGCCCGGCACCGACCACGCTGGCATTGCCACCCAGATTGTTGTTGAACGCCAGCTTGATGCGGCCGGTCAATCGCGCCACGACCTGGGTCGCGAGGCTTTTGTCGAGCGTGTCTGGCAATGGAAGGAGCAGTCTGGCTCGACCATCACCCGTCAGATGCGCCGGATGGGCACCTCTTGCGACTGGCAGCGTGAGCGGTTCACCATGGACGAAGGTCTGTCCAGGGCAGTCACCGAAGTGTTTGTCCGTCTGTATCGTGAGGGGCTGATCTACCGTGGCCGGCGGCTGGTCAACTGGGATCCGGTCCTGGGCACGGCGGTTTCCGACCTGGAAGTGGTTTCCAGCGAAGAGGACGGTTTTCTGTGGCATATTCTCTACCGGGTGGACGGAGAAGACGGTTTTGTCGAAGTGGCCACCACCCGTCCGGAAACACTGTTCGGCGACATGGCGGTTGCCGTTCATCCGGATGACGAGCGCTATCGTCACCTGATTGGCAAAACCGTACGCATTCCGGTAGCTGAGCGAAGCATTCCGGTGATTGCCGACACTTACGTCGATCCGGCCTTTGGCACGGGCGTGGTCAAAATCACGCCCGCGCACGACTTCAACGACTGGGCAGTCGGTCAGCGCCACCAGCTGGAGCCGATGTCGGTGTTCACCCCGGATGCGCGGCTCAATGATCGCTGCCCGGCCGGCTACGTCGGCATGGATCGATTCGACGCCCGCCAGAAACTGCTCGGCGAACTGGAAGCCCGGCATCAGCTGGCCGCCACGCGTCCGCACAAGCTCATGGTGCCGCGTGGTGATCGCACCCAGGCGATCATTGAACCCCTGCTTACCGACCAGTGGTTTGTGGCCATGGACAGTTTCGCCCGCCGTGGTCTGGAAGTGCTCGACAATGGCCGCCTGCGCTTTGTGCCTGACAACTGGAGCAATACTTACCGCCAATGGCTGACCAACATCCAGGACTGGTGCATTTCGCGCCAACTGTGGTGGGGCCATCGCATTCCGGCCTGGTACGACGATGAAGGCCGGATCTACGTCGCGCACAACGAGGAAGAAGCCGTGGCCCAGGCCGGTGGCAAGCCTCTCACCCGCGACAACGACGTGCTGGACACCTGGTTTTCTTCCGCCCTGTGGCCATTCTCGACCCTGGGCTGGCCCGACAGGACACCGCACCTCGAACGTTTCCTGCCGGGCAACGTGCTGGTCACCGGTTTTGACATCATCTTTTTCTGGGTTGCCCGCATGGTGATGATGTCGTTGCACTTCACCGGCGAAGTGCCTTTTCATGAAGTCTATGTCACCGGACTGGTGCGCGATGCGCATGGCAACAAGATGTCCAAGTCCAAGGGCAACATCATCGATCCGATCGACCTGATCGACGGCATCGATCTGGACAGCCTGGTCAAAAAGCGCACCACTGGCATGATGAACCCCAAACAGGCTGCCGCTATCGAAAAGCAGACCCGTGCGGACTACCCGAACGGCTTTACCCCGGTTGGCACCGATGCGCTGCGCTTCACGTTTGCCAGCCTCGCCACCCACGGTCGCGACATCAAGTTTGACCTGCAGCGTGCGGATGGTTATCGCAACTTCTGCAACAAACTGTGGAATGCCACCCGGTTTGTCCTGATGAACTGCGAAGGCCATGACACAGGCACCGACGATGCCGCGCCATGCGAACTGCAGGTCGCAGATCACTGGATCATCAGCCGTCTGCAACAGGCCGAAACAGAAGTCGTGCAGGCGTTTGCCGAATACCGGTTCGACATGGTTGCACGGGCAGTTTACGAATTCGTCTGGGATGAATATTGCGACTGGTATCTGGAACTGGCAAAAGTCCAGCTTAACGGTACATCCGAGGCAACCGCACGCGGCACCCGCCGCACGCTGGTCCGCGTCCTCGAAACTGCCCTGCGCCTGGCCCATCCGCTGATTCCGTTCATCACCGAAGAACTGTGGCAAGCCGTTGCCCCTCTGGCTGGCAAAACCGGCGTCAGCATCATGCTGCAGCCCTTTCCCCAGCCTGATGCGGACAAAATCAGCGAGTCGGCCACACAACAGATCAACCTGCTCAAGCAGATGGTCAATACCACTCGCGCGCTGCGCAGTGAAATGCAACTGTCCCCGGCGCAAAAAGTACCGCTGATCATTGCTGGCCCCACCGCCAGCATGGAAGCCCTGCAGCCTGGTATTGCCGCTCTGGCCAGACTGAGCGCAATCACACTCTGCGACACGCTGCCCGAATCCGGCGCGCCGGTGGCTATCGTGGGCGATTTTCGCCTGATGCTGGAGATCGAAATCGATCTGGCGGCCGAACAGGCCCGACTGGGCAAGGAAATCGCGCGCATGACTGGCGAAATTGCCAAATGCGAAGGCAAACTCGACAATGCAAGCTTTGTCGAACGGGCACCGGCAAACGTGGTAGAACAGGAAAAACAGCGGCTGGCCCAGTTTCGCGACACCCTGGAAAAACTGCAACAGCAATTGGCAAAGCTGGGCAATTCCCTCTGAAAAACGTTGGAATTAAAAGTAAAATTCCATCACGAAGATGGTGTTCTGCATAAATCTGTCGAAATTTACAGATCGTCAGATCATTGAAGCATTGAAACGTGTAGAAGACGGGTTGCAGAAGGCAATGGTGTGGCCCGACCCCGGTGTACTGCCCAAACTTTGCTGTACGAGCATCGGCAGCCATGCAAACGTCGATCAGTTCCACCGCCAGTTGGTGCAAGAAGGTTCAGATACTGTCCACCAAAAGCAAGTGGACACTATGTGCCCTATCCAGGGTTTAGGCAAAGTGGAGCGGCTGGTCGTTTACGATTGATCGCCACTCCGAATACTGCCAAGCACTGATTACCTCTGCTGTCACCGGTAAAATCGATGTGCGGCGAGTTACGCAGTATGAATTCAAAGAGGAGTTGCTTAATGCGCCTGCTGCACTACCTTGAAATCGAAAACTTCAAACGTTTTGGTGAGAAACAACGCATCGAACTGGCTCACCCAGCCGTTCTGATCGGCCCAAATAACTGCGGAAAAACGAGCGCCATTCAGGCGTTGGCGCTGTGGTCACAGTCTGTTCGTACGTGGTATGACACCCGCAAGGACTCATCAGCCAAAGAGCGTACAGCCACTAGCCTGAACCGGTTGAATATTGTCGCAGTACCCGTACAACGCACACGCTTTTTCTGGCACAACACACAGGTACGTACAGGAACCAAGGATGTGCCGCTGGTGATCACGGTGGGCGTAGAATTCAAGGGGAAAGTGGTCGCGCTTTCCATGCGCTTTCGCAATCAGGGAGATGAACTGGTTTATTGTGCACCAGACCCATCTATCATTAGCAATATGGAATTGATTCAGCATGCTGCCACGCTCAAGGTCGAATTGCTCTACCCGATGTCGGGTTTGGAAACCGAGGAACCGCTGCTGCAACCAGGACGCATCGACGTACTGCTAGGTCAGGGGCAAACTGCACAAGTACTGCGCAATTTGTGTCTGATGGTAGCGCGTACATCCCCAGATGATTGGCAACACATCACGGTTCTGATGCAACGTTTATTTAATGTGGCACTGTCGCAACCCGTAGAAACCGCACGAGGTAGCATAGCATTGCAATACCGACAGCCTGGGGTGAAAGAGACGCTGGATGTGTCGTCATCCGGTCGAGGTTTCCAACAGATGTTA
The DNA here is from genome assembly GCA_021845925.1 of Pseudomonadota bacterium. Lineage (GTDB taxonomy): Bacteria > Pseudomonadota > Gammaproteobacteria > Burkholderiales > Sulfuriferulaceae > Sulfuriferula. The sequence goes on along the minus strand of JAJZUW010000001.1, from coordinate 117,760 downwards.
TTGATATTTGCCTATTTATATTCACACAAAAAAAGTGTCCTTCTTGTGGATGAGCCAGACGCCCACTTGGAAATTCTGCGTCAGAAGCAAGTCTATGTGCTGTTGCGCGACATCGCCAGCGAAAATGGTTCTCAGGTCGTACTGGTTACACATTCCGAGGTAATTCTGGATGAAGCGCTGGAGAACAATCTGACTCTCTTGTTGGATGGCAAATCTGACGATCTGGCAAGTAAACAAGACATACGAAACAGTCTTAAGCATTTTGGTGCAGAACACTATGTAAAAGCCCGTGAGAGAGGCTACGTCCTGTACGTAGAAGGTGGAACGGATATAGATATGTTGCACGCGCTGGCAAATCGTCTGAATCATCAAGTTGCCACGATGTGGGATGAACGAATCAACTCTTTTTATGTACAGAATAATTACCCAGATCAGGACATGGAGGCTGAGTTGGAACGTGTGGAAGGCGGATTCGGCGTTACACCCCAGCAGCACTTCAACGGTTTGCGCAATCTTATACCCCAGCTCAAAGGACTGGCGATTCTTGATAATGACGGGCGAGATCGGCGAAGCCAATTGAACGATGCGCTACAAGTGGCCTATTGGAAACGTTACGAGGCCGAGAATTACTTCATTACGCCAGAACTTTTGCGCAACTACGCCAAAGCGCAATACCCCAGCAACGATTTGTTTGCTCAACAGACACAGCAAGCCATTGATGATGTGCTTAACGAATTAGTTCTGGAACAGGTGTTTGATAATATCAAAGCAGATTTTGACGCGTGGTCTCAAGCCAATACTGAGTTAGCCCGAGTATTGTGGGAAGCCAAGACTGAGCGGCGCAAACTCAGCGAATTTGCCGAGAACTTTTTCCGACGCCTCGCGACGCGAATTGGAGGGCAGATGCTCCTCAGAAAGGGCGAGTTACACCGTTTGGTCAATCATGTATCGCCATCGTCCGTTCCCATGGAGGTTAATGAAAAGCTTGATCTGCTAGTCGATCTGTTCCGTGTTGCAGCGCCAGATGAGGTTACAGAAAGCAAAACGCCCGAGTCGCAATGAATATCACCAATCCAAAAACCTTAGGGGTTTGCATCGAACAACTGCTAACTAAAGACGTCTGGCGCCCAAATGACTAAAAGCAGGGCTGCCACACAGACAGCCCTGCCAAATCTGCCATGCCTGGTTTACAGAAATACAGAAACATCCTCCCAACCGCCTTCCGGCAACCGGCGATAGACCTTGCCGTTTTCATCCAGCCGAAAGATGTGCAGCCACCGGTTTCCAACCAACTGCGCGACCAGTGCATGGCCGGCAATGATCTCGTCCACCGGTTGTTCCGGCGCTTCAATGAACACGCTGAGGCGCAAGGGTTCATGCATCCATTCCTTGCCGTTGTGCAGCGATTGCAAAGGCAAACCAACCCGAAGATCGCCGCCATTGCCTTCCAGAACCCCGATGGCGCCACCTGCCACGTTGTGCAGCACCTTGTTGCCACTGCCATAGCGCCGGTTATCGACCACTGATCCGTAGTACTGCATGTTGATCCAGTTGGCCACCACCATTGGCGCTGTCATGATCAGCTTCAGTGTCTGGAAACCGGCATCGGTACGCCAGTCGTATTCATGCAGGAAAGCGCGCCCCTGCAGATCCATGCCGACAGTCCTGCCACGCGGTGCCGCAATGAATGCAGCATTGTTGGCCAGCGCCCATTCCGGTCGTAACTGCGACCAGTCACGGCTGCGTGCCCGCACCTGATCGGATACCTGATTATCGGAAAGATGCTGCAAGCCCAAGGCAGCTCCGCGTTCCATACGCGCCAGATCCCCCGCCTGTTCCAGCCATTGCTGCAAGCGGCCCAGATCGGCAGCCAGAACAGCGGGCATGCTGTCATGATCGAAGATCCGCACGTCATCGGTTGTTGTGTCGTGCAGGGCGGGCAAAAACCAGGTGTCGTCCGGAATCCGGATACCGCGTTGCAGCAGGGTCGCACGCACCTTGTCATCGTTGAGCAAGGCTGCCACGACGCGCGCACTGGCCTCACCTGTTTGTCCGGCACATGCACCACAATCCAGACCCGTGGCATGCGGGTTGTTGACCGAGCTGCTGCCATGGCCGACCAGAAGCACCAGTCTGGCAAACGGACCGGTCAGCGACATGCTCTTCAAGATCCGTTCGGCATGGGCAGCGCGCTCCGCTTCCGGAATGCCGGACAATCCACCAGACGCACATCCTTCGTCAGCCGGAGCGGATTCAATGTCCGGTCTGATCTGCGCCATGACCGAGGCAGCCAGACCTTGCGAATGTGGATCTGGTACCGGACGGGTCCAGCCCAGACTGTCACTCATCAGCTTGATGCCATACTTCAACCCGGTGGCTTCCACAAACGAAAAGCAGGATGTCGCGGAATACTTGAACCCTTTCCAGGCCTTGGCCAGGGCAAGCCGTTTGCGCCGCTGGCTGACCAGCCGGTTACGCTGACCGCTTTCCACCCGATCCTGGATGCAATAGGCAGGCGAGAACAGAACCGGCACATGCACATGGCCCTCTGCCGACCCCAGAGGCACATGCTGGATGAAAATGCCAAAAAATCCGGCAAACCCCAAGGTCTGCGCTCCCGGCGCCACTGTTTCCAGCGCACGGCGAAACACTTCCGAACGGACATCGATGCAGAATGCCGCCTGCACATCGGGCCGGACCTGGGTTGTGTCAGCTGATGCCACACCGCCCGGCCGCGCCATTCCGGCAATCAGCTGGCGTTGATAGCCGACTTCCATGGCGATCAGCATGATGCGGTCGATTTCTGCCGATGCCTGCCGTTTGGCTGAAGGAGGACGCATGCTGGCTGCCAGCATCTCACGCCAGCGAGCGGTCAGTGCCGCAGAGAATTTCTCGCGGTAGAGCAACATGTCCCACGCCAGGCGAATGGCCAGCAGATCGGTCATCACCCCATCCTTGCGGCCAGAAAGTTCGGCCTGCCATCGCAAATAGCGCGCCCAGGAAGCCCAGCCGCCAATACTGATCAGCGAGGCATGCAGATAACGCTCAAGAGCTGACTCCGGAATGCCAAGTTCCTCCACTGCCACGGCAATGGTCATCAACGGATCGGCAGGCAGACCGGCAACGGCGTGACGAAAGTGCGACAAACCCATCATGGCCGGACTGTGATCGATTTCAGCCACGATGCGCCAGGATTCATACAATGACTGTCCACGCCAGGGCAGCTTGACCATCGCCTGTCCAAGATCGAAATATGCCGCGCAATGCAGGCTGATGCGCTCGGTCACGAAACTCGACCACAATCCGCCTTCCACCCGTTCCAGGATTTCGCTGACCGGTGCCATGCCAAGCCGCGGCATGGGCGCTGGCTCCGACAGCGCATGCACGACATCCTCGACAGCAAGCCTGCTGTCACAACGCCGGATGGCTTCCTGGATATCGCTACGGGAAATGCGTCCACTGGCAAACTGTTCATGGTAGTACTGACGATCCATGTAGATGCCATTGCCAGTGATTCTTGCCAGAGTGTCGGAAGCCTGCTGAAAGGGCAGATCGGCCAGCCCGAAAAACGGATTCACCGCCACAAAATGTTTCAGTGGCCACAATGGCGCAATCCGGTCACAGGACTGTTCAATCATGGCGGTGAGTTTTTCGCTCACCACTGGCTGGTTTTGCATGGCGACGGATGTTCGGCCGGATAGCTGTCCGGCGTGAGGATTCCGGGTAATCATCATGGCAGTTCTCCTGGTAATTGGAATCATGAACGCAAGGCGGCCAGAGACGACGGCTTCGTCTCGGGAGCGGGAGTCGGCGCGGGCCAGATTTTCTGCAGCATCCGGGTAAAATACACATCGATGTACAATCCGTTGTACAGATGAACCCAGACTGAACGTCCCAGCATCGCTGGTTGACAGCGCAGAATTTCCTGCACGACAAACAGCAGCATGAACACGGCAACCACCGTCAGCGCAAGACCGGTCTGCAAACCGTCATGCGCGGGCGAAACCGGCATGACGCTCGACTGCAGAACGCCCTCGAACACCTGATGCAGGCCAAAGTAGGCCACCGCGACCACAATCGCCAGCCCGACTCCGCTGGACAGCAACACCCGCCCGCTCATGGCTGTCAGGCTCTGCAGCAGCAACTGGCTGACGGCAATGGCAATGATGGTGCTGACTGCCAGCAGTCCAGGCTGCGTTTCGGGCAGAATACCGTAGCCGTGGGCGATGGCGTATGTGATCATGCTTCCGGCCAACAGAACCAGCACCATCCGCAATGGCTGCAAGGTCTCGGATGCGTGCGGCAGCACCGGCCCACGAAACGCATCCACGCCACTACCCGATGACAGGAAGGCATGGGCCTTGTACAGCGAGTGGGCAACCAGATGCAACATCGCCAGGCTGTACAGGCCAAATCCGCACTCGAGCAGCATGAAACCCATCTGCGCTGTGGTTGACCAGGCCAGCGAAACCTTGATGCTGGTCTGGGTCAGCATCACCAGCGACGCCAGCGCGAGCGTGACCAGCCCGACCACCACCAGAATCGCCTGGGCAACCGGAGCGTGCGCCATCACCGGACTCATGCGGATAACCAGGAATGCACCCGCGTTCACGATGCCGGCGTGCAGCAAGGCAGACACCGGGGTCGGCGCTTCCATCACCTGAATCAGCCAGCCATGGAAGGGAAACTGTGCCGATTTCAGCCCGGCGCTCAACACCACCAGCAGAGCCGCAATCCGCAGACTGGCAGGATAACTGCCTTGCCAGCTGGCCAGTTCGAGATACAGCTGGCCAAACGACAGGGTATGCAGGGTTGTCGCAATCAGCACCACAGCCGTCAGCAAACTCAGATCGCCCAGCCGGCTGGCCACGAATTTCTTGTGCGCAGCCAGCACCGCTGCCGGCCGTTCGGGATAGAACACCAGCAACTGATGAAGCGACAGACTGGTCGCCATCCATGCCAGGGCGAACATCAGCAGGTTGCCCGACACGATCAGCCACAGAATGGCAGACAGGGTCATGGCAAGCCACTTGTGGAACCGCCCCTGATTGTGGTCGCCATCCAGATAATTCCGTGAATAACGGGTCACAATGACACCCACAAAGGACACCAGCAACAGCATCAGCAGCGTGACATGGTTGACGAAACCATCGATCACCAGATACCGGGTGGCTGACGATGCAGATGGCATCCAGCCAAACGACTCCGCCCCTTGCCGCCAGAAGCGGATGCCGGCCAGAACGGCGCACAACAGCGCCCCCAAAGCCAGCACTTCCGCCATTCGCCCGATCCAGCGCGACCTGGCATTGGCCCAGGCCGCCGGGATCAGGCCAATTGTCAATTGCAGCAGTGGGGCGCCAAACAGCAATATAGAATCCAGAAATCCGGTCATGACATCCTCCCTATCGATCTTGACGAAACAGGACTCAGTCTACAAAACCGGCAATCAGATTAAAAATGAATTGTTTTTATAAAAACCATAGCCAAAACGGCATGAAAATGACGCCCACAACATGGCTTTAATCCCGCAATCCGCACAATTCGCGGTATGATGCCAAAAGCCGGTTCCGATTCTGTCACCGACCTGCCAAACCATGCCATACCACCAGAACACCACCTCGTGCGACATTTTCTGCGCGGTCATCGACAACTTCGGCGATGCCGCGGTCACCGCCAGACTGGCCCGGCAACTGGCTGATGAACATGGCTGGCATGTGCGTCTCTGGCTGGATGATCTGCAGGCACTGGTTGCATTGTGGCCGGGTGTCCGTCCGGATGTGGACTGCCAGGTTGCCCGCGGCATTGCCATTCACCGCTGGCCGGCGGGCGATTTTCCGGACACAGACTGCGCCAGCGTAGTGATTGCCGCATTCGGTTGCCGACTGCCGGATAACTATCTGGCACGCATGGCCGCGCATCCGCCATGCTGGCTCAATCTGGAATATCTCAGTGCCGAAAGCTGGGTCGCGGGTTGTCATGGTCTGCCTTCACCCCACCCGCGTCTGCCGCTAATCGAATATTTCTTTTTTCCCGGCTTCGATACCAGCAGCGGCGGCTTGTTGCGTGAACAAGGACTGTTACGGCAACGGGATGCGTTTCGCGCCGATGCAAGGCAGCAAGCCGCTTTCTGGCAGCGGACCGGTCTGTTGCCTGACGAAGGCGCATTGCGCTTTTCCCTGTTCGGCTACCGGCACGCGCCACTGGCCGATCTGCTGGACAATCTGGACCGCAGCGGTCGACGGATATGGTGTGCGCTACCGGCCGGACAGCTGGAACAGGCTGGCCGCGAGTGGCAGCAGGCTCACCCGGACAGCCAGGTGCATCTGCAGATTGTGCCATTTCTGGCGCAAGATGATTATGACCAGCTGCTTTGGCTGTGCGACATCAATTTTGTTCGCGGCGAAGACTCCCTCACCCGTGCTATCTGGGCCGGCAAACCATTTGTCTGGCATATCTACCCACAGGTAGACCATGCACATCATGCCAAGCTGGATGCATTGCTCCAGCGCTGGCAGATACATGCCGATTCCGCCAGTGCGGATACCGTCAGACACATCTGGCATGCCTGGAATGGCATGACGCCGGAAAGCATGGACATGCTGGCGTGGCTGGCCCGCCTGCAACAGGTTGGCCAGGCGTTTTCCGCATTCGCGGACGAACTGGCCGGTCTGCCCAACATGGCGAAAACATTGGTCAATTTCTGCCAGATCAGGTAGAATACTGCGCACTCAAGCTATCCTGCACAGGAACATCCCGATGAAAACCGCTCAAGAACTGCGCTCCGGCAACGTATTCATGGTGAACGGCGAGCCCATGGTTGTCCAGAAGTCCGAATTCAGCAAATCCGGCCGCAACGCCTCGGTCGTCAAGATGAAAATGAAGAACCTGCTCACCGGCGCCGCATCCGAAGCGGTGTATCGCGCCGACGAGAAGTTCGATGTCGTCCAGCTCGACTTCAAGGATTGCACCTACTCCTATTTCGCCGATCCGATGTACGTCTTCATGGATGCCGACTACAACCAGTACGAAATTGAAGCCGACAACATGGGTGACGCACTCCATTATCTGGAAGACGGCATGCCACTGGAAGTCATGTTCTACAATGGCAAGGCGATTTCGGTCGAAATGCCGACCACGGTGGTCCGCGAAGTCATCTACACCGAACCCGCCGTGCGTGGCGACACCTCCGGCAAGGTACTGAAGCCGGCCAAGCTGCCAACCGGATTCGAAGTCCCGGTACCGGCGTTCGTTGAAATCGGCGACAAGATCGAAATCGACACCCGCACGCACGAATTCCGCAAACGCGCCTGATTTTCTCCAGGCAATCACGCATCAGACAAGGCCGCCGCAAGGCGGCTTTGTCATGTGCGCGTCTGATGCAAATCTGCAACACTTCTCAGCAGCCATTTGACAGGACTGCTGTCCCAACGCAACATAAGACCATGAATACCCGTTACGAACAATTTGTCCGGTATGCTGCGCGCGCCCTGTCCGTACAGGACGTGCTGTGGCATGAGCCAGTCCAGGCGCGGCTGCCCGACAGATGGCCTTGTTGTCCCTGACAACCAGTTTGTCCGACAAGGCCACGGCAATACCGTGGCCTTTTTGTTTCTGCTCCACAAGAGGTGAAAAATGATCGCAAACAGCCAGACAAGAATCGCAACACCCCGACCATCAGACCTGTTTCTGGCACCCAGCTACTGGATTGACTGGCAACACCCGGCCATAGCAGAACAGGCAGCCAGGCTGGCTCATGCGACCGACAATGCACTGACCATTGCCCGGCGAAGCTTCCTCTTTGTGCGTGATCAAATCCGGCACAGCTGGGATTACCGACAAAATCCGGTCACCTGCCGGGCCTCCGATGTCCTGCTGCAGGGCACCGGTTTCTGTTATGCCAAAAGCCATCTGCTGGCCGCATTGCTACGGGCAAACGGCATTGCCGCCGGATTGTGCTATCAACGCCTGCCTGCGGGCAAAAGCGGTGCGCCATTCTGCCTGCATGGCCTGAATGCCATTCTGTTGCCTGGCATCGGCTGGCACCGGGTGGATGCACGCGGCAACATGCCCGGCATCCGCAGCGAATTCACGCCACCAGTGGAAAAACTGGCTTTTGAAGTCAATGCTGCGGATGGCGTGGATATTCCCGGAATCTGGGCGGAACCCTGGCATTCGGTGGTTGATGCCCTGACCCGATATGACACGGTGCAGGAAACCGCACTGCATCTGCCGGACGCGATCCAGGGCGACAAGCCTGCCGATGCGCAATGGGGAAGCCGCCGCTCACCAGCGACCGACAGCTCGCCGATCAATGTCAGCTACTGGAAACCGGCCTGACCAATCCCTGCCGGGCTTCTTCAACGCGTTCACGCACCATGCAGCCGGGGAAATGGTCGTTGACCATGCCCATGGCCTGCATGAATGCGTACATCGTTGTCGGTCCGACAAACTTCCAGCCGCGTTTTTTCAATGCAGCGGACAACCGAACCGATTCTTCGCACACGGAACGCAATCCGCCAACTGGCGCCAGACAGGCGACCGGTTCGAACTGCCAGACAAATGCCGCCAGCGAGCCCGCTTCTGCCACCAGTTCCACGGCACGGTGAGCGTTGTTCAAAACCGCTTCTATCTTGCCCCGGTGGCGGACAATGCCAGCATCCTGCATCAGGCGCTCCACATCGGCGGTGCCAAACGCGGTCAACCGATCGAAATCGAAACCCAGAAATGCCGCACGAAAATGTTCGCGCTTGGCGAGAATCGTTCGCCAGCTGAGTCCGGCCTGAAACCCCTCCAGACACAGCTTCTCGAACAGTCGAATATCGTCTGTGACCGGTTGCCCCCACTCGTTGTCGTGGTACGCCTGATAATCCAGCGTAGCCAAACACCAGCGACAGCGTAACTGCCCATCGCCGCCGGCCAGCAACTGTTCCATATTCCGAGCATCCATGAGCATTCCCGCTGATTGGAACCAGCAGTGTCCAGACAGCAGGGCCTGCTGTCAACCCAAACGCGCACACCAGAAAAAAGGCGGACCGGAGTCCGCCTTTTTGCTTGTTGCATCAAACCGCTCAATAATCCAGCCTCAGGCTGACATACATGGCACGCGGAGCACCCGGGTTAGCCAGAATGTAACCACCCACGCCATCGCCCAGATAACCACCCGACGAAATATACTCGGTCGAGTTGTACTGGGTATTCAGCAGATTGCTGACATCAAACGACACCGTTGCCACTTGCGGATGGAACAGGTTCTGCAACCAGCCCGTGGTGGTCAGGTGAGCATTGATCGACAGGTTGACCAGATTGTAGGCAGCCATCGACTGGTTGGTCGGCGCACCGGTCAGATTGTTCCACAGATAACTCTTGCCGAAGTACTGGTCCCACAACGTGGTGTCGAAGGTTCCGCCATCGAAGAAGCCGACATAGGTCACACCGACGTTGGCAGTTTCGTTCGGTGTGTTCGAATCCGGCATGCCATTGTAGTACTGACCAGAGTGCGTCGAATAGAACGAATTCCAGTTCGCGCTAAGCCAGCCCAGGTTGGCAAATCCCGACCAGTGCTTGTTGAAATTTGCATTGATGCTCAGATCTTCACCGTTGTAGGTAGACGTACCGCTGCCAAACTCGACCACTGGCACTCCCAACGGGGTGTAAATGGTGTTGGTGATGGTCTGGTGATCCATATAGTAGTTGTAGTAAGACAACTGCGCCGAGATCTGGTCCATGCCAAGCACATTGTTCTTGGCGTAGCGCAGACCCAGTTCCCAGGTGGTGTCGGTAGGCGGTTGCAGCGAAGAGACAATCGCATTGGTCTGATCATAGTTGCCGGCAGTCGGTGCGGTATAGGCAATCGAGTAGTTGGCAAAGGCATTCAGATCGTCGGTAATACGGAAATTTGCACCAATCGAAGGTTCGGTCTTGACATACGTCGTCGCCTGGTTCGGGTTGGTGTCCACATTCGCCAGCACCGTCGCATTTCCGTTTGGATAGTAGGTGTTGTAAGCCGTGGTATTCATGTTGGTCCAGGTGGTACCCAGACTGATCACGCGTACGGCAGGCACAATGTTCAGGCGATCGAACAAGGTTGCATTGTCCTGCAGGAACAACGCCCAGAATGTATTCTGGGTCGAATCGTAACCAAGCGATTGCGGAGCCGCATTGTTGAAGCCACTGGCAGAATTGTAACCATTGTAGGCATTTGTTGCGGTCGAATTGATCACATAGCCGCCAAAGCTCAGCGTATTGTCCTTCGAGAAAATCTTGTTGAACTGCAGCTTATCACCATATGTATCGGAGTGTTCGTTGTAGTTCTCCACGTTCACATCGCCAGGATTGCCAAAGCCGTTCATGCGGAAGTGACGGATGTAACCGTCACGGAACCACATCAGGTTGGTCATGGTAAAATCGGGCGCCAGGTTCAGGTCCAGATGTGACCAGGCCACGTAGTCTTCCACCGAGTTGTGCTTGAACCACAGAGCGCGGGGAATCGTGGCATAAAAGCCGGAAGACTGCTGGCTGTAAGCCGGACCGGCCACACCATAGCCGTTCATGGTAACCCCGGACACATCGGTGGTCGGGATCATGTTAGGCCGATATTCATCGTTGTACATGCCATACAGACCAAAGCTGATCATGCCGTTGGACAGCTTCTTCTGCGTCTTCATGTAGGCATCGGTAGTGCGTGACGGAAGATAGTCCGATGTATCACGCGGGGCCTGACTGCGGGCATTGGCAACCGCAAACACGGTAGACCAGCCGTCATGCTCGCCCGTGTTCAGGACATAAGAACCAACGACCGTGCTGAAACTGCCATAAGACACCTCTGCCGTGGCACCAGCCTGTTGCGAAGGTTGCACAGGTACGAAATTGATCGTACCACCAATCGAATTGTACCAGCGGGTATCTGCATTACCTGTACCTTCAATCACGTTGGTGCCTGCCATCAGCGCACCAATCGGCACTTCCGGCGAATGCCAGCCAGTCCCCTGGCTCAGGCTGTTGAGTGGAACGCCATCCAGCTCGGCAGTGATGCCATTGGTCATCAGATCGCCCGGGACACTGTTCCAGCCCACCTTGATACCACGCATGGAAATGGTCGACCGTGAAGATACGCTGCCGGCATTGTAACCGCTGATCTGCACGTTCGGCAGAATCGCCAGTGACTGCATGCCGCCACCATCCGGGCCAAACAGCGAAATCTGGTCCGGCGTGATCGACTGGACATCCTGAGTGGATTTCTGTTTCTGTTTGGTTGTCCAGACCGTGCTTGAATTGGCGGTGTCCGCATTGCCAGAGCCCTGGCTGGCAACGGAAGCCTGCGCATTGACACTACCCAGATCCACTGTCGAATCCGCATGGGCAAAACCACTACCCGCAAACAATCCTGCCATCAGCGCCGCTAACGGTGTCAGCTTGCGGATGGAATCAGTACTCTTCATTCTCAACTCTCCTGATCAAAATTTGAGCTCGAACAACGCTCATCACGTATACCAAGACGGGGAGTATCAGAGCAGCAGGTGTCAGAAGCGTTACCGCAAAATGAAAAAAGCCACAACATAGCATCAATTTTTTTTGACAGCCATCTGATTTCTCGATCAAATCAACGACTTTTCGGGAATATGGAATCCAACGACAACACTCGACCAAATCAAGATTTGCATATTGACGCAATCAATTGTGTTGCCAAAACACAACGCAAACAGACATTCAGACAGGTTTTAGTCAGAAAATCAAATGACTGGGCCGTCACAAAAATTTCGCAATTTTTTGTGTATTTCCTCAGTCAGCCGAGTTTAGGATGCATTGTTGTCAACCTGGCCCACGCTGCATTGCACAGCGCCGAGCCATGCTGTTGCTGTTTGCGAGGACATGGATCATGCGAATCCTGATTGTGGAAGACGATGACATGATTGGCGACTCCATCCGTCAATGGCTGGGTCGCGAAAGCTATACTGTCGACTGGGCCACCGATGGTGTCGATGCAGCTGCCACATTGCGTGGTACCACTTATGATCTGGTGATTCTGGATCTCGGCTTGCCCGGCCGGGATGGCATCAGTCTGCTGACCGAAATCCGCCGGGATGAAAATCCGGTCATGGTACTGGTCATCACGGCGCGCGACCAGATGGAAGACCGCATTAACACGCTGGATGCCGGAGCCGATGATTACCTGGTCAAACCGTTCAACCTGAATGAACTGTCCGCCAGAGTTCGCGCCTTGTCCCGGCGGCGCTGCGGCACCGGCAAACCAGTGCTTGAAATCGGCAACCTGTGCCTGAATCCGGTCACTCATGATGTCAGCCTGGCTGGCAAACGGGTCCATGTCACCTTGCGCGAATTCACCCTGCTGCGCATTCTGATGGAGCATCCGAGCAAGCCCTTTTCACGTGAAGAACTACAACACCGCCTGTACAACTGGGATGAAGCGATCAACAGCAACGTGATCGAACATTACATCTCGTCACTGCGACGCAAGCTGGGCTCGGAATGGATTCACAACATGCGTGGCGTGGGCTGGATGCTCCACCGGCAAGCATGAAGTCAATCCGCAAACGACTGCTGGTGATCCTGCTGGTGACTCTGGCACTTGGACTGCTGGCTGGCTGCCTGATGGTCTGGCAGAGAGCAAAGGAAGAATCCGGTGAATCACTCGACTACCAGATGCGGGAAATGGCAGTATCGCTTTATAACGGCAACTTCAACGAAGTTGGCAATCTGGCACATGTGGATCCGGAAGAAAATTCCAACATCGTCATCCAGATCATCAACACGCTGACCGGCAGGACAGCCTATCAGTCGCATCCTTCTGTCAGACTACCCATCCTGTCACACCCCGGCTATCAGACGGTGCCGATCAACAATGAAAACTGGCGCATTTACATGGTCAGACAATCCGGCCGGGTCTACGAGCTGGCGCAACCGATGTCCAGTCGTGACCGCATTGCAACAGAATTTGCCATGCATGTCAGTCTGCCGTTCCTGATTGTGTTTCCGGTGATCGGGTTGCTGATCTGGCTGATCCTGAGCCACGAACTGTCGCCACTGCTCCGTTTTACCAGCTGGATAAACCAGAAACATCCGGAAGACCTGGCACAATATCCGGCGCAGAATCTGCCCCAGGAACTCATTCCGCTGGCAAATGCCATTAACAACCTGCTGACCAGACTTGATCATGCGCTCGAGCAGCAACGGATTTTCGTGGCTGATGCATCCCATGAACTGCGCACCCCGCTGACAGCACTGACCTTGCAGATCCAGCTGCTACAGGCAGCACGCAGCCCGGACGAACAACAGCAGGCCATCCGCAATCTTGGTACCGGCGTGGAACGCGCCCGTCATCTGACCGAACAGTTACTGGTTCTGGCGCGAAACGAAGCCAGCCTGTCTCTGCATAGCAACAACCCGATCGAACTGACGCCCCTGGTCCGCGACCTGCTCTGCCAGCACGCCATCGTGGCCAATGACCGTCAGATTGATCTGGGCATGACCGAAGCCGATCCGGACATCACCATTCTGGGCAATCCACCAGATCTGGGCATCATGCTGACCAACCTGCTATCCAATGCACTGCGGTATACGCCATCCGGCGGAAGAATAGACCTGGCAACCGGACGCAGCAACGACAGCTGCTGGTTCAGCATCTCTGACAGCGGCCCAGGGATTCCGGAGGAAGAAAGAAAGCGGGTGTTCAACCGCTTTTATCGCATTCCGGGCGCTGCCGGCAATGGCACAGGCCTGGGATTGGCCATTGTGCGCGCCATTGCAGACCGTCACCAGGCGCGCATCGAACTGGACACGTCAGCTGCCGGCGGTTTGTGTGTGCAGGTCTGGTTTCCCTGCCTGCACCCAACCTGATTTACCGGAACTTGTAATAAGTCTGGTTCAGCCAGGCAGCAACCGTAGCTTCATCGGAGGGAAACCAGCCGGCGTTGGTCTTCATGCTGCAACCGGTAACACGCGCCTGCAACTGCTTGAGATCATGCACTTTGTGATCCGGCCTGGTAAACACGCTGCTGCCATCGCCACCAAATTTGGCGGCATGGCAGGCCATGCAGGATTTGTCATACAGCTTGCGGGCAGCGCCGGCATCAACTGCATCGGCAGCCTGGGCCACGCTAGCGGACAGCAGGGTCAGCAAAAGAATCGAACGCATCATGTCATGGTCTCCTTGGATAAAACAGCAATCGACTGCAGACGGGCAATCCGTTGCTGCGCATTGGGATGGGAATCATACAGGGAAGAATACCAGGCATCTGAAGTCAGGGTTGCGGCATTATCGCGATACAGACTCACCAGTGCCGCGACCAGCAGTTCCGCGCTGGTCTGCCCGGCCGCATACCGGTCGGCTTCAAATTCGTTGCGCCGGGATCCGGCCGCCAGCCACCATTGCAAGGGCAGCGAAAACACCGGCAAAACCAGAAAAAACAGCAACAGGCCGATGCCAGGCGAAAAGTATGTGACATGCAATCCGGCATAAAACCAAGCGCTGTCCAGCAATCGGGAAGCCAGCCACAGACCGGCCAGACTGAACCCGAACATCCACGCCATGCGTTGCCAGACATGCCGGTGATGGAAATGGCCAAGCTCATGCGCCAGCACGGCAACAATCTGGTCTGGCTGCAACTGTTTCAGCAAGGTGTCAAACAGGACAATGCGGCGACCGCGCCCAAATCCAGTGAAATAGGCGTTGCCGTGACTGCTGCGTCGCGACCCGTCCATCACATACAGTCCGCGCGCGGCGAATCCGCTATGCGCGAGCAGCTGTTCAATGCGCTGGCGCAAGGCATCATTGTCCAGCGGCGTAAACCTGTTGAACAGTGGTGCGATAAATACGGGATAAATCGCCAGCACAAACAGGTTGAAACCCACCCACACCACCCAGGTATACAGCCACCATTGCGAACCGGCACGGTGCAGAATCCACAGCACCGCCATCAGCAGAGGCAGGCCAAGCGCGATCGCGAGCAAGCCTTGCATCAGTACATCGCGGACATAATCCGCCAGTTTCATGGTATTGAAACCAAACCGCTGTTCAACCACGAACTTGCGATACCAGTCGGCCGGCAGTTCCAGCAACGCGCTCAGCAGGATCGCCGTGACGATCAGGCCGGCCTCGGCCACCAGCTGTGGCGCGACTGCCAGCCATAAACCGGCCAGCCAGTTGATCCCACCAGCCAGGGTGAACAACAGCAGAATCACCGTTTCCTGCACCAGATTCCACAGGGAAATGCGTCCACGGGCGATGGCGTATTGCGCCGCGCGCAAGTGCTCGCTTGCGCTGATCTGCCCGATGAACGCCGTTGGCACCTGATCACGATGCTGCCAGACATGCCGCATCTGGCGGAGAATCAGTCCGCCCCGCAACAGCAGACTGGCCGCCAGGGCGGCCAGAAAAACCAGCGTGAATGTATTCATGGCCGAATTATGCCACAATCACGCTTTCGCCAACCTTTAAATAGCCAACATGCCGCAGGATCAAAACAACCTCATCTGGATCGATATGGAAATGTCCGGTCTGCTGCCCGACAGCGACCGGATTCTCGAAATTGCCCTGGTCATCACCAACAGCAAACTGGAAACGGTCGCCGAAGCACCGGTGCTGGTTGTTCACCAGTCGGACGCCGTGCTGGATGGCATGGACTCCTGGAACAAGGCAACGCACGGCAAATCGGGACTGATTGACAAGGTTCGTGCAAGCCAGCTTGGTGAAGCCGAAGTGGAAGCGCAGATGCTGGCCTTTTTGCAGCAGCACGTACCGTCCCGCGTATCGCCGATGTGCGGCAACTCCATCTGTCAGGACCGCCGTTTCCTGGCGCGTTACATGCCGAAACTGGAAGAGTGGTTTCATTACCGCAATCTGGATGTAAGCACCCTGAAAGAGCTTGCCCGCCGCTGGAAACCGGACATCATGAAAAACTTTGCCAAAAACAGCAAGCATGAGGCACTGTCGGATATCTATGATTCGATCGAAGAACTGCGCCATTATCAGGCCACGTTCCTGCGGCTTGACTGAAGCAGGCGCAATATCAATACTGTTGCCGGCGTGATGCCTGCAGCCGGCAGACAGCACAGCCTTTCCGCTTACTGGCAGATGATGCCGCCACCCAGGCAAACGTCTCCAGCGTAGAGCACGGCTGACTGCCCGGCAGTCACTGCCCACTGCGGAGCATCAAAATCGAGACGCAACCTGTCCTGCTCCAGCATGTGAAGCTGGCAGGGCGCATCGGATTGCCGGTAACGTGACTTGGCAGACAGCAGTTCCGGCTGCTCTGGGGCCACACCGGCAACCCAGCTCAAATCATCCGCAACCAGACTATCCCGATACAGCAACGGGTGCTCGTGCCCTTGCACCACGATCAGCGTATTGCTGGACAGGTCCTTGCCGGCAACAAACCAGGGTTCGCCGGCGCCGCCGATACCCAGGCCCTGGCGCTGACCAATGGTGTAATACATCAACCCCTGATGCCGGCCGACCAGACGCCCTTCCGGCGTTTGCATCTCGCCGGGCGTCACCGGCAGATAACGCTGCAGGAATTCACGAAATGGCCGTTCGCCAATAAAGCAAATTCCCGTACTGTCCTTTTTGGCAGCGTTTGGCAGGCCGATACGGCGCGCAATGTCGCGCACTTCGGTCTTGCGTAGTTCGCCCAGCGGAAACAGGGTGTGCGACAGCTGATACTGGTTGAGACGATACAGAAAATAGCTTTGGTCTTTGGTTTCATCCACCGCGCGTAGCAAGGCAGATGCCGGCCCATGCACGACTCGTGCATAATGGCCTGTGGCGATACGTTCGGCACCGAGCGACAAGGCATAATCCAGAAACGCCTTGAACTTGATTTCGGCATTGCACAGCACATCCGGATTCGGCGTTCGTCCGGACTGGTATTCGCGCAAAAAATAGGCAAACACCCGTTCGCGGTATTCCTGGCTGAAGTTGACCGCCTCGATATCCACCCCGATCACGTCGGCAACCGCCAGCACATCCAGAAAATCCTGCCGGGCCGGACAATGCTCGTCATCATCATCTTCCCAGTTTTTCATGAATACGCCGGTGACCTGATATCCCTGCTGCTTCAGCAGCCAGGCAGCCACACTCGAATCGACACCGCCGGACATGCCGACGACAATATGTTCTTTGCTCATGACGGATAATACCGGATCACGTTGAGAGGAAGGCGGTGGCCGGCCAGATAATCATCGACACAATCCAGCACCAGCGGACTGCGATGGCTGGCTCTGCGTTTGTGCAATTCGTCCCGTGTCAACCACATGCTGCGGATAATGCCATGATCCAGGGTTCGTGCTGCATCAAACCCGTCCACCTGTCCACAAAAAGCCAGACGGACATAGGTTTTGCTGCCATCAGGCACCGTCCACTGATAAATACCCACCAAAGCCTGCGGTGTAAACTGCCAGGCAGACTCTTCCAGGGTTTCACGCACCACAGCATTCAGCGGTGATTCACCAGCTTCCACATGACCGGCAGGCTGGTTGATGCGCACACCATCTTCCGCATGCTCCTCGATACACAAAAAACGGCCATCGCGCTCGGCAATGGCTGCAACCGTAAAATGGGGTTTCCAGATATGGGCCATGGTGGCGTAACCTGAGTGTCAGGGCAGAGACGAATCAATAACAGGAAGCGGAACGGATGGCAAGCTCGACAGACGGGCTCACGGACAAACCGGAAAACAAAAAAGGCAGGGATCTCTCCCCGCCTTCCTGTTGCAGACCAGCCGGATTACTTGGCAGCGTCAGCCTTAGGAGCGTCAGCCTTGGCAGCGGCCTTCTTGGCATGGTGCTTCTTGACAGCGTGATGCTTCTTGGCGTGGTGCTTGGCAGGCGCAGCAGCCTTGGGAGCATCAGCAGCAGGAGCGGCAGCATCAGCAGCGAAAGCGGACACGGAAGCGGAAGCGATGGTAGCAGCGATCAGAGCGGTAATCAGCTTGTTCATGGTTAATCCTCAAATAGACATGGTGGATAGTGCTACATTGCGACAACAGTGCTGTCGTCATGGCAACTAACGCAGGCATCTTCCGTCAGGTTGACAGCCCGTGCAAATTTTCCCGCCATGACAAACTGTCAGCCTGGTTTGACTTTTGCTTCAGGATTTGCAATCCTGTCATTCGCTTTGCGATCAGCCAGAATGGGCCCACAACGCGCCGCAAGGGTTCGGAGGGCTGACGCCAGATCATATCAGCCAACACCAACCGGAAAAATCATGTCCTACCAGCACATCAAGGTTCCTGCCGACGGCCAGCGCATCACCGTCAACCCCGACCACACCCTGCATGTTCCTGACCAGCCCATCATTCCTTTCATCGAAGGCGATGGCACTGGCGTGGATATCACGCCGGTCATGTGCAAAGTCGTCGATGCAGCGGTGGCCAGGGCCTATGCAGGCGAGCGGAAAATCGCCTGGATGGAAGTTCATGCCGGCGAAAAAGCGACCCGCATTTATGGCGAAGACGCGTGGCTGCCGGAAGAAACCGTTGCCGCCGTGCGCGAGTACGTGGTGTCCATCAAAGGCCCGCTGACCACGCCGACATCCGGCGGCATCCGTTCGCTCAATGTGGCATTGCGCCAGATGCTGGACCTGTATGTCTGCCTGCGTCCGGTCCGCTACTTCAATGGCGTTCCGAGCCCGGTCAAGGCACCAGAGAAAGTGGACATGGTCATTTTCCGGGAAAACACCGAGGACATTTACGCCGGTATCGAATGGGAAGCCCACAGCGCCGAAGCACAGAAAGTCATCGCTTGGCTGCAGTCGGAAATGACGGTCAAAAAAATCCGCTTTCCGGATTCATCCGCCATCGGCATCAAGCCGGTATCGGTAGAAGGCAGCGAACGCCTGATCCGTCGCGCCATCCAGTATGCCATTGACAACAACCGCCGTTCAGTCACCCTGGTTCACAAAGGTAACATCATGAAATTTACCGAAGGTGGCTTCAAGAAATGGGGTTACGAGCTGGCAAAACGCGAATTCGGCGCCGTTGAGATTGACGACGGCCCATGGTGCAAGCTGCCAAACGGTATCGTCATCAAGGATGTGATCGCGGATGCATTCCTGCAACAGATTCTGCTGCGGCCGGACGAGTACGACGTGATTGCCACGCTCAACCTGAATGGCGACTACATCTCCGACGCCCTGGCTGCCGAAGTTGGCGGCATCGGCATCGCGCCGGGCGCCAACCTGTCCGATTCAGTGGCCATGTTCGAGGCCACCCACGGCACTGCGCCCAAATATGCCGGCAAGGATTATGTCAATCCCGGATCGATCATTCTGTCGGCCGAAATGATGCTGCGCCACATCGGCTGGCCCGAAGCGGCCGATCTGATCATCAAGGGCATGGAAGGCGCGATTGCCGCGCACACCGTCACCTACGACTTTGCCCGCCTGATGGAAGGAGCCACACAGGTGAGCTGCTCAGCCTTTGGCGAAGCCATCATCGCACACATGTAAATTGCACACAGACGGTGCCCGCCCTGCTGCAGGGCAGGGCGAAAAAAAAGCGCAATCACGGGAATGTGGTTGCGCTTTCGGGTGTTTCCTGACCGGATCAAGTCGGCTGGATGTTCGAAGCCTGCTTGCCCTTGGGGCCTTGCGAGACTTCAAAGCTGACCTTTTGGCCTTCCTTCAGGGTCTTGAAACCGCCCATGTTGATGGCGGAGAAATGCGCGAACAGATCTTCGCTGCCATCATCGGGAGTAATAAAACCGAAACCTTTGGAATCGTTAAACCATTTGACTGTACCAGTTGCCATTTGCTGCTTCCCTTGATTAAAAAACGGACCCCCAGGATCCAATGTTTGAGAATCAAGATCGCACAACGGCTGCACCAGACTTGCAGGAACCTTGATACCCAACTCCGGACTACTTTTTACTCCTGCCAATTCAATTTGGCAAGCATTAAATGCGTACATCCAATTATTTTTTGCAGGGCACTTGCAATCTGTTGCTGAATGTTCAAAATGTGGTTAAGGATTTAACCAGACATTGCAATGGCAACCCGGCACCAGGAAGACACACTGACAGCACCAGATACAACCCGGCTGAAACCGCCCCCGCTGTTCAAGGTCATTCTGCTGAATGACGACTATACCCCGATGGATTTCGTGGTACATATCTTGCAGAAATTCTTCGGCAAGACACAGGAACAGGCCACGCAGATCATGCTGCAGGTTCACCACGACGGGCGGGGCATCTGTGGCGTGTATCCAGCGGATATTGCCGCCACCAAGGTGGCACAGGTCACCAGCCATGCCCGGCAGCACCAGCACCCGTTGCAATGCGTGATGGAGGAAAACTGAATGATCGCCCAGGAACTGGAAGTAAGCCTGCATCTGGCTTTCATGGATGCGCGCCAGAAACGGCATGAATTCATTACCGTTGAACATCTTCTGATGGCGTTGCTTGACAACCCTTCCGCAGCGGAAGTGCTGCGCGCCTGCGCGGTTGACACCGAACTGTTGCGTCAGCAGCTTGCCGAATTCATTGTCCGGCACACGCCAACGGTGGCCGGCGCAGAAGACGTGGAAACCCAGCCTACGCTTGGTTTTCAGCGCGTCATCCAGCGCGCCATCCTGCATGTGCAGTCATCCGGCCGGAAAGAAGTCACCGGCGCGAATGTCCTGGTCGCCATTTTTGGCGAAAAAGATTCCCATGCCGTCTACTACCTGTCGCAACAGGGGCTTTCACGCCTCGACGTGGTGAATTACCTGTCACATGGCGTCAGCAAGAACAACACGGCAGACAGCTCGGCGCGGTCAGAGCCGCAATCCGAGAACAGCGAAGAGGGCAATGCACCGGCACGCGCTCTGGAAAGCTACACCGAAAATCTCAACGCACGCGCCATTGCCGGCAAAATTGATCCGCTTATCGGACGTGACAGCGAGCTGGAACGCGTGATCCAGACCTTGTGCCGCCGGCGCAAGAACAATCCGCTGCTGGTCGGCGATGCAGGCGTTGGCAAAACGGCCATTGCCGAAGGGCTGGCGCGCAAAATCATCGAGGGCGATGTGCCCGAAGTGCTGGAAGACAGCGTGATATACGCTCTCGACATGGGCGCCCTGCTGGCCGGCACCAAATACCGCGGCGATTTCGAACAGCGACTCAAGGCAGTGCTCAAACAATTGCAGGCATCCCCGCAAGCCATCCTGTTCATCGATGAAATCCATACGCTGATTGGAGCAGGTGCCGCTTCCGGCGGCACACTGGATGCGTCGAACCTGCTCAAACCGGCACTTTCGTCCGGTCAGCTGCGCTGCATCGGCGCAACCACCTACACCGAATTTCGCGGAATTTTCGAAAAAGACCACGCCTTGTCGCGCCGGTTCCAGAAAATCGATGTCAGCGAACCCAGCGTCACAGACACCGTCGCCATCCTGCGCGGCCTCAAATCGCGTTTCGAGGCCCATCATGGCATCAAGTACACGCAATCGGCGCTGACAACGGCGGCCGAGCTGTCCGCGCGTTTCATCAACGACCGGCATCTGCCGGACAAGGCGATTGACGTGATCGATGAAGCCGGTGCCGCCCAGCGCATCCTGCCCAAATCGAAACAGAAGAAAATCATCACCAGACGCGAAATCGAAGAAACCGTGGCGCGCATTGCCCGGATTCCTTCACGCAACGTCAGTGCCGACGACAACCAGCAGCTCAGGCATCTCGAACGTGATCTGAAGGCCGTTGTTTTTGGCCAGGACAATGCCATCACGGCGCTGTCATCCGCCATCAAGATGGCCCGCAGCGGACTTGGCAATCCAAACCGGCCCATCGGCAGCTTTCTGTTTTCCGGTCCCACCGGCGTTGGCAAAACCGAAGTGGCCCGCCAGCTTGCCTACACCATGGGTATCGAGCTGATCCGCTTCGACATGTCCGAATACATGGAACGACATGCTGTATCGCGTCTGATCGGTGCACCTCCTGGCTATGTCGGTTTCGAGCAGGGCGGCCTGCTGACCGAAGCCATCACCAAAACACCGTATGCCGTCCTCCTGCTGGACGAAATCGAAAAAGCCCATCCGGATATCTTCAACGTCCTGCTGCAGGTCATGGATCACGGCACGCTCACCGACAACAATGGACGCAAGGCCGATTTCCGCAACACGGTGATCATCATGACCACCAATGCCGGCGCCGAAGTGCTTGGCAAGTCGCGCATCGGTTTCACCGGTGCGTCGCAAACCGGTGACGAAATGGCGGAAATCAAACGTCTGTTTTCGCCCGAATTCCGCAACCGGCTGGATGCCATCATCCCGTTTGCCAGCCTGACACCAGACACCATTCAGCGGGTGGTCGACAAATTCCTCATGCAACTGGAAGACCAGTTGCATGAAAAAAAGGTCGATGCCCACTTTACCCAAGCATTGCGCGACTGGCTGGCAGAAAACGGTTTCGATCCAGTGATGGGCGCGCGTCCGATGGCGCGCCTGATCCAGGACAAGCTGCGCCGGGCACTGGCGGACGAACTGCTGTTTGGCCGCCTGGCCCACGGCGGCAAGGTCACGCTCGACATCGACCCGCAAGGCCAGGTCAGCCTTGTCTTTGACGAAGAATCGGCACTGACCGGCTGATCTGCCGGAAAATATCATTCAACAGTCACATGGCTCTGTTACAATTGGCCTGCAGAAATGCAGGTCAATGACTAACAATACCGGATAGGCGATTTCATGATACTTGTGACTGGTGGCGCTGGCTTCATCGGGGCCAATTTTGTGCTTGACTGGCTTGCACTGAACGACGAGCCGGTGATCAATCTCGACAAACTCACTTATGCCGGCAATCTGGACAGTCTGGCGTCAATCAGCGGCGACCCCCGACACATCTTTGTGCACGGCGATATCGGCGACATCGCCCTGATCAGTCAACTGCTCGATACTCACAAACCGCGCGCCATCATCAACTTCGCGGCCGAAAGCCATGTGGACCGATCCATCCACGGACCGGAAGATTTCATCCGCACCAACGTGATGGGCACGTTCAACCTGCTCACGGCCACCCGTACATACTGGAATGGCCTGCCAGATGGTGACAAACAGTCTTTCCGCTTTCTGCACGTTTCCACCGATGAAGTGTATGGCTCATTGGACGCCAACGATCCACCATTCACCGAAACCAGTCAGTATCAGCCCAACAGTCCGTATTCGGCATCCAAGGCCGCGTCCGACCATCTGGTACGCGCCTGGCATCACACGTACGGCCTGCCAGTGCTGACGACCAACTGTTCCAACAATTACGGTCCGTATCAGTTTCCGGAAAAACTCATTCCGCTCATGATCATGAATGCACTGGCCGGCAAACCACTACCGGTGTATGGCGACGGACTCAACATCCGCGACTGGCTGTACGTTGGCGACCATTGCAGCGCCATTCGTACCGTGCTCGCGAAAGGTCGTCCGGGCGAGGTATACAACATTGGCGGCTGGAATGAAAAAACCAACATGGAAGTCGTCAATACCCTGTGCGACATTCTGGACCAAAGCCATCCGTCATCACCTGTCACACCGCACCGCGAACTGATCACCCACATCCGTGACCGTGCGGGTCATGATCGTCGCTATGCCATCGATGCACGCAAAATCGAACGCGAACTGGGCTGGAAACCGGCAGAAACCTTTGAAACCGGCATCCACAAGACTGTGGCATGGTATCTGGATAACCAGACATGGGTCAGCCATATCACCAGCGGCGAATACCGCCAGTGGATTGACAAGCAGTACGGGAGTGCGGCATGAGTACACGGCGTGGCATCATTCTGGCCGGTGGCTCAGGCACCCGCCTGTATCCGGTAACCCAGGCGGTTTCCAAGCAACTGCTGCCGGTCTATGATAAACCGATGATCTATTATCCGCTCAGCACCCTGATGCTGGCGGGCATCCGCGACATCCTGATCATCTCGACACCAATGGATACCCCTCGCTTCGAACAATTGCTGGGTGATGGCAGTCAATGGGGCATCCATCTGCAATATGCGGTGCAACCCAGTCCTGACGGACTGGCCCAGGCCTTCATCATTGGTGCGGACTTTATCGGCGATCATCCAAGCACCCTGATTCTGGGCGACAACCTGTTTTATGGACACGAATTTGCCCATGACCTGCGCAATGCCGCAACCCGCGATCATGGTGCAACCGTGTTCGCCTATCCCGTGCATGATCCGGAACGCTATGGCGTAGTCGAATTTGACCAGCGCGGCAATGCCGTCAGTCTGGTTGAAAAACCGGTTGACCCCAAGTCGCGGTACGCCGTCACCGGGCTGTATTTCTATGATAACCAGGTCATTGATATCGCTCGCAATCTCAAGCCCTCGCCGCGCGGCGAACTCGAAATCACCGATGTGAATCTGGAATACCTGAAACGCGACCAACTCAAGGTGGAAGTCATGGGGCGCGGTCATGCCTGGCTGGACACCGGCACCCATGAGTCGCTGCTGGAAGCATCCACATTCATCCAGACCATCGAAAACCGCCAGGGTCTGAAAGTGGCCTGCCCGGAAGAAATCGCCTACCGGCAGGGATACATCGATGCCGGGCAGGTTGAACAACTGGCCCAGCCACTCAAAAAGAACGCATACGGCCAATATTTGCTCAACATGCTGAAAGAAAGACTGTTCTGACCATGAATGTGATCGAAACCAGCCTGCCAGGCGTCGTCATGATCGAGCCGAAAGTTTTCGGCGACGAGCGCGGATTTTTCTATGAAAGCTACAATCGCAAGGTGATGAGCGAACTGGGTATTCCGGACGAATTCGTGCAGGACAATCACTCGCGTTCGCGCAAGAATGTGCTGCGCGGCCTGCACTACCAGATCCGTCAGACCCAGGGAAAACTGGTTCGCGCCATTGTTGGCAGTGTCTGGGATGTGGCTGTCGATCTGCGTCAATCCTCGCCCACTTTCGGTCAATGGGTTGGCATGGAACTGTCAGCCGACAACCGGCGCATGGCATGGATACCCCCTGGTTTTGCCCACGGCTTTGTCGTCACCTCCGATGTCGCCGAGTTCCTTTACAAAACAACGGACTACTGGGCTCCTCCGCACGAAAGAACTCTGCTGTGGAACGATCCGGCGCTGGGCATTGACTGGCCGCTAGATGGTGAACCGGTTGTCGCCGCCAAGGACATTGCCGGACTGCCGTTATCCCAATGCGAGCTGTTTGCATGAAAATCCTGCTCACGGGCGCCAGCGGCCAGGTCGGCTGGGAACTGCAGCGCACGCTGGCCACGCTTGGCGATGTCTTCGCCCCGCGACGCGATCAGCTCGACCTGACCGACACCCGCCAGATCCGGACATTGCTGGCCGACTGGCGACCCGACCTGATCGTCAATCCGGCGGCCCACACGGCAGTGGACAAGGCCGAATCCGAAGCGGAACTGGCACGGGCAATCAACACGACAGCGCCAGCAGTGCTGGCTGAAGAAGCACGCAAACTGGGTGCAAGTCTGGTCCATTTTTCAACCGATTATGTCTTTGATGGCAGCAAGACCGATGCGTGGCTCGAAGACGATCCCACCGGACCGCTTGGCGTCTATGGCGCCACCAAGCTGGAGGGCGAACTGGCCATCGCTGCCCAGGGCATTCCCCATCTCATTTTTCGCACCAGCTGGGTCTATGGCATGCGCGGCAGCAATTTTCTGCTTACCATGCAACGCCTGTTCCGTGAACGCGATTCACTCAACATCGTTGCCGACCAGGTCGGCGCACCGACATGGTCGCGCAGCATTGCCGAGGCCACGGCCCAGGTACTGGCACAGCAACCATTTGAAGATCCGGCCAGGCATGGCGTCTACCACCTGACCTGTAGTGGCCGGACATCATGGCATGGTTTTGCCAGCGCGATTCTGGCACGCACCGAACTGCCCGCCGGAAAAACCATCCAGCTGAACGCCATTCCGGCCAGTCAATACCCGACACCTGCCAAACGCCCGGCCAATTCGGTTCTGGACAACCGCAAACTGGCGCAGCAATTCGGCCTGCAGTTGCCTGGCTGGGAAACTGCGCTTGACCTGTGCATGGGTTGTTGACACCGGACTGACCAAACCGGAAACTTTCTGACACGGCGCACGTCCAACAGCGCGATCATTTTGTCCGCAATAACCAGATGACGCCTGTCGAACCTGATTCATCAAACTCGACAGGCTCCTGAAACTGATGGAGGAAAACCCATGAACAAATCCATGATTACCGGCATCGTTGGCGGCGTTATCGCTGCAACTGCCATCGGTGGTGTTGCAAGTTACAAGTATATGCATGCACAACCGCAGTTCGCCCAGGTGACGCATGTGGAACCGATCACGGAAACCCGTCGCGAGCCTCATCAGGTCTGCCAGGATTTCACCGTCGTTCACCGTCAGCCAGCAGCTGACCAGAACCGGATCGCCGGCACCGCCATTGGCGCGCTGGTCGGTGGATTGCTCGGCAACCAGATCGGGGCTGGCAATGGCCGGACTCTGGCAACGGTCGCCGGTGCGGCAGGTGGCGGGTATGCCGGCAACCGCATCGAAAAAAACATGCAGGATTCCAATGTCACCAGCAGTGTCGAACGGCGCTGTCGCACAGAATACAGCACCCAGCACCGCACCATTGGCTACAAGGTGGACTACATGCTGGCCGGCAAGCCCGGCAGCGTCCGGATGGACCACGACCCGGGTCCGCAGATTCCGGTGCGCCACGGCCAGCTGGTGCTTGACCCCGCAGTGACCGCGCACGCGTCATAAGCTGGCAGTGAAAATTCGGGCTGCGCGGAAAATGTCTGCGCAGCCGGTGCCTGCCTCCGTCAGGAGGCAGCCTGCATCTGCTCCATGCTCGCGCGCGTCGCCTCCAGCGCGTCCTGCAAGGTTTCTTCCGAGAGCCCGTTGAGTGATTCCGCCAGGAATTCGGCCACATCCCAGGTCGGTTCGGGCAGTTGTACACTGTCCAGTTCGGCCACAAACATGGCTGCCGCACCGCTGATACGCAACAGCTGTTCCCGCTCACGCATCAGTATTTCAATTTCTCGCCGCAGCATGGCGAGTTCCTGTTGATGTGGCATCGTTCTATCCTCCTTTGCCCTGCCAGGGTGCATCCAGCATCTTGCGGATGCGTTGCGCCAGCGCCAGACTCACGCCTTCCACGCTGGCCAGTTCTTCCGCGCTGGCGGCATACACGCCGGCAACGCTACCAAATCTGGCAAGCAACGCCACACCCATCTGGGGTGTCACGCCTGGCAATCCTTCAACCATGTATTGCTGGGTACCGCGCGGATCAAAAGGTTTACCCTTGCGCAGCACTGGAAGCTGACCAAACCCCTGCTGGGCGAGCCTGGCCATGGCATACAGAATTTCTGCCGTGAATGCTGGCGCGTAACTTGGCACCAGCGAAACACCTTCAATGGCAGTCATCCAGGCAATTGCTTCGTTGGTCACGGCTGGATCACTGTGAAACCTGCCGGCAAAAAAATCACCTTCAACCACATACACCACCTGATCGGCTGCACCGCGCAGCGCCAGCACTTCGCCATACAGCCGACGGTCCATGATCGCCAGACTGAAGTCCGACGCCGATTTGCGTTCGACCAGCAACGAGTCGCCCAGCCGGTAATCGCCGGCAGGCAGGGCTTCTTCCTGCCATTCCAGGCCCGGAAAACTGCCCGGATACGTTTGCCAGTGCGCCTGCACCGGCGATCCTGTTTCACGCGGATGCAGGGAAATCCGGATTGTCATTCTGTTGTATCGTCCTTATGATGAAAAACAACTGGGTTGCAGGTGCCAGCAAAATCTGCAGACTGGCGGTTTTTCCTGTAGTAAACTCGGCCACATCTGTCAACGGAGGGCTTCCCATGCGTACCTGGATGCTGATTTCCGCAAGTCTGCTGACGCTGCCGGCGCATGCCGGTTTTGATCCGGCGGGTCCTTCAGTGGACTGGACTGGTCAGATTGTAACGCAATCCCACCACGACGAGGATACCTGTTTTACCCTGCAACGTTCGCGCCAATCCACCGACCACAGCCAGCCGGTGCAATTCGTGGCCTGTGCATTCGGCTGGTTTGACGGCAGCGATTACCAGACCGGCCGCTGGCTGGAAGTCAAGGGGACCCTGCAACCCGATGCTTTCGACCATATGCCACAGGTGGCGGGGGCTGGTCTTTATCCGACCATCGATCCGGCAGTGCGCGAACAGATGATGAATGATCCGGCATTCTGGCCACCACCCCCGTTCATGCCATACTGGTATTACCCGGGATATCCGGATCCCACCATGCCCTACTACAACCCCTGGTTCTGGTGACACATGTCCTTGTCGACCCAATACGTCGGTCTGCTCGCCGGCAGCCTGACCACCATTTCGTTCGTGCCGCAAGTGATCCGCATCTGGCAACGAAAACATGCCGAAGACATCTCGACCAGCATGTTCATCATTTTCATCACCGGCGTGGCATTGTGGCTCTGGTACGGATTCAGGCTCGCGGCCTGGCCGGTCATCATTGCCAATGCCATCACCCTGGCGCTTGCCAGCCTGATCCTGGTTCTGAAATTCCACTACCGGCGCAGCAAAAGGCATCGGGCCCGGCAGTAACCGGCAGGCTTACTCTGGCCGCATGTGCGGAAACAGGATCACATCCCGGATGGTGGTACTACCGGTCAGCAACATGACCAGCCTGTCGATGCCGATGCCACAACCGGCAGTGGGCGGAAGACCGTATTCCAGAGCACGGATATAATCCGCATCGTAGTGCATGGCTTCTTCATCTCCGGCTTCCTTGGCTTGCACCTGAGCCAGAAATCGTTCGGCCTGGTCCTCCGGATCATTCAACTCGGAAAAACCGTTGGCGATTTCGCGCCCGGCAATGAACAGTTCGAAACGCTCGGTAATCTCGGGCCTGCTGTCCGAACGTCGCGCCAGCGGCGAGACTTCGGCTGGATAATCAATGATGAAGGTCGGCTGAACCAGCAGCTCTTCGGTGGTCGCTTCAAAGAAACTCAGCTGCAAGCCACCGAGACCATCCTTGGGCTGATGTTTCTGCTTGTGACCAATCAGCCAGTCAAGCAGCCAGGCCCGATCGTTCAACTGAGCCTCAGTATAGTGCGGATGATACTTGCGCACGGCATCCACAATGGTCAACCGGTCAAAAGGCAAGGCCAGATCAATCAT
Source organism: Pseudomonadota bacterium (assembly GCA_021845925.1). Taxonomy (GTDB): domain Bacteria; phylum Pseudomonadota; class Gammaproteobacteria; order Burkholderiales; family Sulfuriferulaceae; genus Sulfuriferula. The sequence goes on along the minus strand of JAJZUW010000001.1, from coordinate 88,632 downwards.
GCCTTCGCCATGTGGAACCTGCAGCTGGCCGGTCGACTGACGCGCCGTCTCACGGATCAGGTTTTCCGTGTAGTCCATCAGATAACGGTAATCCCGGTATGCTTCGTAGAATTCCATCATGGTAAATTCCGGATTGTGCCGGGTGGACAACCCCTCATTCCGGAAATTACGATTGATTTCAAAAACCTTTTCAAACCCGCCAACCACCAGCCGTTTGAGGTAGAGCTCCGGTGCAATCCGCAAGTAAAGCGGCATGTCCAGCGCATTGTGATGGGTCACAAACGGTTTGGCCGCCGCGCCTCCCGGAATCGGATGCATCATCGGTGTTTCGACCTCCAGAAAGCCTTCCGCGGTCATCTGGCTGCGAATGCTCTGAATGATGCGCGAGCGCGTCAGAAAAACCTGGCGTGACGTGTCGCTGGTCATCAAATCCACGTAACGCTGGCGGTATTTCTGCTCCTGATCGGTCAGGCCATGAAACTTTTCCGGCAATGGCCGCAGGGATTTGGTCAGCAGACGCACCGAAGACGCCTGCACAGTCAGTTCCTGGGTCCGGGTCCGGAACAAGATGCCAGTCACGCCAATGATATCGCCCAGATCCCAGTGTTTGAACGCCTGATAAACATCCTCCCCGACCTGGTCGCGCGCCACATACACCTGCATGCGACCACTGACGTCCTGCAGGGTGGCGAAACTGGCCTTGCCCATGACGCGCTTCAGCATCATGCGCCCGGCAAACTGCACCTCTACCGGATGCGCCTCCAGTGCTTCGGCCTCGGTTTCGGCATAACGCTCATGCAGAACACCAGCCATGTCGCGGCGTTCAAAATCGTTTGGAAAGGCAACACCAGCCTCGCGCAGTTGCGCCAGCTTGGCGCGTCGCTCCGCAATAATCTGGTTATCATCCATACCGGCGGCAGATGGAATCCCGTTCATGCTCATACCCCCTGTTTCAGGCTGGCTTCGATGAATTCATCCAGATCGCCATCCAGCACTTTTTGTGTATTGGCGATTTCCACGCCTGTGCGCAAATCCTTGATGCGCGACTGATCCAGCACATACGAACGGATCTGATGCCCCCAGCCCACATCCGACTTGCCTGCTTCCAGCTTGTCCTGCTCCGCCTGCCGCTTGCGCAGTTCGGCCTCGTACAGCCGGGACTTCAGCATCGCCATTGCTTCGGCACGGTTTTTGTGCTGCGAACGATCATTCTGGCACTGCACGACAATTCCGCTTGGGATGTGGGTAATCCGGACTGCCGAATCGGTCTTGTTGATGTGCTGTCCGCCGGCACCGCTGGCTCGATAGGTATCGATACGCAAATCGGCTGGATTGATATCGATTTCGATCGAATCATCCACTTCCGGATAAACAAACACGCTGGCAAACGAGGTATGACGGCCACCCGATGAATCAAACGGAGACTTGCGCACCAGGCGATGCACGCCGGTTTCGGTACGCAGATAACCATAGGCATAATCGCCTTCCACCCGCAGGCTGGCAGATTTGACGCCGGCCACATCACCATCGGTGACTTCCAGCACTTCGGCCTTGAATCCTTTCCGCTCGCAGTAGCGCAGATACTGGCGCAGCAGCATCGAAGCCCAATCACAGGCTTCCGTTCCGCCGGCCCCCGACTGGATATCGATGAAACAGTTGTTGGGGTCCATCGGATTGGCGAACATTCGCTTGAATTCGAAACCGGCCACCTGCTGTTCGATGCCGACGACATCCTGTTCGACAGCCTCGATGGTGTCATCGTCGTCTTCCGCACGCGCCATGTCGAACAGGTCGCGCGCATCACGCAGCCCCTGACCGATCGCGTTCAGGCCGAGAACGATGCCTTCCAGGGTCTTTTTTTCCTTGCCCAGCGACTGCGCGCGCTTCGGATCATCCCAGATGGCGGGATCTTCGCTCAGTGCGTTGACTTCTTCCAGGCGTTGCGACTGGTTCTCGAAGTCAAAGATACCTCCGTAACGCAGCGGCCCTGCCATCCAGATCGGCCAGCAGGGCATCGATACGATTCAAACGTTCTGCTTCCATGATTGCGGTTCCTGGTTTGAAAACCGGTCATTGTACCAGAAACGACCGGTCATCAAGCCGGAATCAGCGTTTGCCGACCCAGGGGGCCATGCGGGACAGGATATCGTCCTTGAGAATGAAATGGTGCTTGAGCGCACCGGCCACATGCAGACCAACCAGGGCCAGCATCACGTACGCCAGGGCCTGGTGCAGGTCGCCCAGGAGCTCGTGTGTGCCATGATCCTGCGGAGTCAGTAACGGCAGTTGCACGGCGCCGCCAAACAGATTCACCGGATGCCCGCCGAACGAGCTGGTCAGATAACCGAACACCGGCACCCAGATCATGAACCCGTACAGCGAAACCTGAACCAGCGTGGCCAGTTTGTCCATCGCCGTTTCCATCATGTGCGGCGGCACACCATGCACCCGCCGCATGACCAGTCGCAGAAAGGCAATCACCAGCACACTGACACCCAGCGTCTGGTGCAAACTCATCCATGCCGTCTTTTCAGCACCGCGCGGCATGTCATCCAGAGTCCAGGCGACAATCAGCGCGCCTGCGATCAGAAGCGCCGACAACCAGTGCAAGGCAATCAGCAAAGGGCTGTACGATGAAGCCTGTTTCATGCAGTTTCTCCCGAAAATTGGTCATTGGCCGGCGGATCAGCACATTTCCCGCAGGCGCAGGCACTCTAGCATGAAAAAACACAGGGCGACAATCACACGGAACGACAATCCAGGTCCGGCATTGCGCCTGCAGGCCAGACTGCATTTCCGGCGTTCCGGCCACCGGCAGGCCGAACAGGACAAATCCGGACGCATGTGGTATCGTCATGCCAGTCTGTCAACTTGCAAGCGTAGCCGTCAATGAAGAAAATCTGGATGGGATTCCTGTTCGCCTTTGTGCTTCCCATTGTCGTTGTCCTGGCGTGGTGGGGCATTTTCCGGCATGCCAGCATCCGGGAAACCACCAGCGCCCCGATTCACTTTGCCTGGGTCGAATTTCATGGTGATCTGGCCGACCTGCCCGACGCGCAGGACAAGTTTCGCCGGGTACTGCTGGACGCCCACATCGCTCCCGGCAACCCGGTCGTGGTGCTGCTGAGCGACCCGCGCCACACGGCCAAAAACCGTCAGCATGCCGAAGCAGGCTATGAAATCAGCCCACAGGCAAAACTGCCCCCAGCGATACAGGTTTCCGACATCCCGGCACGCAAGGTGCTGCGTTCGGAAGTGCGTGCCAGTGTCCTGCTGGCGCCAAGCATCGCCTATCAGGGGCTGTTCGATTACCTGCAATCCAGCGGGCGCAGCTTCAAGCTGCCCACGGTGGAAGTTTACACGCCCGGCAATTCCATCAATGAAATGGGCACGCTGACAGTCGACATGGCGGACTGACATGCTCGCGCTGCTGGCCGCCCTGCTGCTCGACCAGTATCGTCCCGAACGCCACATCGGCTTGCAGAAACTGTTGCGGCCGCTGCAGATGCTGGCGTGGCAGCTCAATGCCGGTCGCCACGAACACGGCCGTCTGGCCTGGCTGGCCGCAGTGATTCCGGCCTTTCTGACCACCTGGCTGATCAGCCTGTTCCTGCACCGGCTGGGCAGCGTGCCCGGCTGGTTGTGGCAGGCGGCCATTCTTTACCTTTGCCTCTCGTTCAAGCGCCACACGTCCGCAGCCCAGAAAATCGCCAGCGCACTGAGCAACCAGCAACCGGACCGCGCCGCCAACCTCTGGTTTGCCTGGCAAGGCACGCCACCTCCGGCCAGCGAAGACCTGCCGCGCCAGACCATCATTGCATTGCTCACCGCCAGTCTGCGCGAAACGTTTGGCGTCATCGTGTGGACAATCGTACTGTTTCCATTTGGTCCTGCCGGCGCATTGGTCTATCGCCTGACGCAGGCGATCGCCGAACACTGGGTCCCGGATACACATGGCGAATTTTCACGGTTTGCCCAAGCCGCCCAACGCTGGATGGACTGGTTGCCAGCACGCGCTCTGGCCCTGGGGTTTGCCGTGGCAGGCAACTTTGAAAATGCGGTTTATGGCTGGCGGAGCCAGGCGCTGCACCAGGACAACAACCTTGCCATCCTGCTGGCCAGTGCATCGGGCGCGCTCGACCTCCGCCTGCTGCCGGATGCACTGCCGGATGACAACGATACTGCCGAACCGGCGAGCTGGCGCGATATTGCCAGCGCCATCAGTCTGCTCTGGCGAACGCTGGCCATCTGGCTGCTGCTGATCGGATTGGCGTCGTTTGGCGGCTAAGGCGCGCAGCATCCGGCGCACGGCATCCTCTGCCTGACAGATGACCTACAGGAACCGGTCCAGTCTGCGTTTGCTGGCCCGGTCCAGCCCTGCTGGATCCGCCACCAGATACTGGATACCGTTGACAGAACTGATAACCAGCCGTCCATCCGGCAACCGGCGGATGTCTTCCTCGCCTTTCAGCACCAGTCCGGTTGCGCCGCGATCGGTTTCCACCTGCCAGGTGCTGGGGGTGGAATAACTGGACACATGGGTAATGGCCTGCACGGTCGGCATGAATTCGCGTTCCGCCAGCGCAGCTTCAAGCAGTTTGCGCTGACCGGTTTCGAGTTGTGCCAGGTCCGCAATCCACCAGCGTTCATGGCCCTGGCTGTCAACCAGGCTGATGCCATGTTCGGGATCACTGAACGGAAACGCCCTGACCGGAACAACACTCACCTGACTGCCACTCGCGGTATCAGTCAGGATCAGCAAGCCATCTTCAGTCTGCTCAATCCGGTTCATCGGTTTCCTCCTCACCAGCATCGATCTGGCGCGCCTGGGCCTCGTACAACTGGGCATAAGCGCCATTCATGGCCAACAGGGTTTCATGCCGGCCGACCTCGACAATGCGTCCGCGATCGAGAACTACCAGACGATCGGCATGCCGGAGTGTGCTCAGCCGATGGGCGACCGCAATCGTTGTCCGGCCACGCACCAGATTTTCAAGCGCAGCCTGGATTTCCCGTTCTGTTTCGGTGTCCACCGAAGCCGTTGCCTCATCCAGAATCAGGATGCGCGGATCGATCAGCAAGGCACGCGCAATCGAAATCCGCTGCCGTTCGCCGCCCGACAGCCCATGCCCGCGTTCGCCGACCTGCGAATCATAACCATGCGGCAGGCGCAGGATAAATTCATGTGCATGGGCCGCGCGCGCCGCGGCGACGATTTCTTCATGCGTCGCATCCGGCCGCCCATAGGCAATGTTTTCGGCAATGGTGCCGAAAAACAGAAACGGCTCCTGCAAGACCAGTCCGATATGACGCCGGTAATCATTCAACGCCAGCTGACGGATATCCACCCCGTCAATCAGGACCGCACCTTCGGTGACATCGTAAAACCGGCAGATCAGGTTGACCAACGTGCTTTTGCCCGAACCGCTGTGGCCAACCAGGCCAATCATCTCTCCTGGCGCAATGTCCAGATTCATGTCCGCAATCACACTGCGTGCACCATAACGGAAACCCACGTGACGCAGCGAAATGGCACCTTGCAGGCGTGGAACCTGCACCGGCTCTGCCGCTTCCGGCACGCCAGGCACCTGGTCAAGAATGTCGAAAATCCGCCGCGCCGCCGCAGAAGCTTTCTGGGTGACCGACACAATCCGGCTCATGGAATCCAGGCGCGCATAAAAGCGACTGATGTAAGTCAGAAAAGCAGTCAGCACACCAACCGTGATATGCCGATGGCCAACCTGCCAGATACCAAATGCCCAGACCACCAGCAAACCGACTTCGGTGAGCAGGGTCACGCTGGGCGAAAACAATGCCCACACCGCATTGACCCGATCGTTGATGCGCAGATTGTGCCGGTTGGCTTCCCGGAAGCGGTCGATCTCGCGGCTTTCCTGGGCAAACGCCTTGACCACCCGGATACCCGGAATGGTGTCGGTGAGCACATTGCTGATTTCGCCCCAGACCCGGTCAACTTTTTCAAACCCGAGACGAAGCCTGTCGCGTACCAGATGAATCATCCACACAATCAACGGGATTGGCAGCAAAGTCACCAGCGCCAGTTTGAGATTGATCGACATCAGGATCGCCGCCGTCATCAGCATGATCAGCACGTCAATGACAAAATCCAGCAAATGCAGCGACAGGAACACCGAAATCCGGTCGGATTCGCTGCCGATGCGATTCACCAGATCGCCGGTACGCTTGCCGCCAAAATACGCCAGCGACAACTTTTGCAAGTGCTCGAAGGTGGCAACCCGCAAATCCATACAGATGCGTTCACTGACCCTGGCCAGCAACAAGGTGCGTGCCCAGCCCAGCAACCAGGCCATGACCGCAGCAGCCAGCAAGGCCAGCAGATAGTCAGCCACCAGGGTCGAGTCGATGTGATGCCCGCGCTCGTATGGAATCAGGATCTTGTCCATCAATGGCATGGTCAGGTACGGTGGCACCAGCGTGGCGGCGGTCGCACCAAGCGTCAACAGAAAGCCGGCGAACAAACCGAAGCGGTAAGGATGGGCGAACCGCCAGAGTCGCAACAGCGCCCAGCCTGTCTCCCTGCCGTCAGCCGTTTCCGTGCAGGAAGCGCACTCACCGTCCTGCTCGTCCATGGTGGCGCCACATCTGTCGCACCAGTGTAACGAAGCAGTCGCCGACCCGTCTTTGGCAGACAGGCCTTCGAACTGGGCCACCAGATTCCGCGCCGCCACCAGATGATCCAGTGTGTGATGCACTTTGAGCAGCCGCGTGCCAGACTGGTAGACCAGCAGTGTTCCGACGCCGGCATGATCCCGTCGTTCCATATGCTGGTCGGGGCGCAGCAACCATTCGCGCCAGGGCAATCCATCATGGCGGACCAGCAGCCTCAAGTTCGTCAGAACCAGGATACCACTGGTAAACCGGCCCTGTTCGTCGAGATCCAGCGGCAAACAGGCCACAACCCGCTCGTCCGCGGACAAATGTTCGTCCACCTGCGCCCGCCAGGCAGGCGGAATCAGGGAATTGAAGTTGCTGCTCACGACCATGACTTTAATTTGGGATTCACCAGTTTGCACCGTCATGCACAAGTTTTGTGCCTTCAGGTAAACTTTGATTTTACTTGTGCGTTATCTGTCAGTACAGCACTGACTTATAGAAACCTGACATTCCATGACCGCACCAACTGATCACCCTGTCGCCGACAGTGTACCACCCGACAGCGACTTGCGTTTTATACGCACATTATTTCTGAATGGCCCCAATATCTGGACCTACCGGCCCGTCCTCGAAGTCTGGGTCGATATCGGCGAACTGGAAGACTGGCCGTCCAACCGGATTCCCGGCTTCAACGAGCGGCTGACCAGCTGGTTGCCAAGCCTGATCGAACATCACTGCAGCATCGGCGAACGTGGCGGCTTTCTGAAACGACTGCATGACGGTACATGGCCCGCCCACATTCTGGAACATGTCACCCTGGAACTGCAGGTGCTGGCCGGCATGCCAGCGGGGTTTGGCCGCGCACGCGAAATGGACACGCGCGGAGTGTACAAGGTCGTGGTGCGCGCCTGGCATGAAACCGTGGCGCGCCGCGCCATCGAACTGGCCCGGGAACTGGTACTGGCCGCCATGAAAAACCAGCCCTTTGATGTCGCGGCCGCGGTGGCCGAACTGACAGACCTGGCCGAATCAACCTTGCTGGGCCCGAGCACGTCGTCAATCGTCGATGCTGCCGACAACCGGAACATTCCCCATATCCGCCTGAATAGCGGCAACCTGGTCCAGCTCGGCTACGGACGGGCTCAGCGGCGAATCTGGACTGCCGAATCCGACCAGACCAGCGCAATTGCCGAAACCATCTCGCGCGACAAGGCACTGACCAAACAACTGCTCAGCCAATGCGGCATTCCGGTTCCGCAGGGCATTCTGGTGCACAGTGCCAGCGAAGCCTGGGAAGCCGCCTGCGAAATCGGTTTGCCGGTTGTCGTCAAGCCGCTGAGCGGCAACCACGGCCGCGCGGTTTTCATCAACCTGGATCGCCAGTCCGAAATTGAAACAGCCTGGCAGGTTGCCAGCGAGGAAGACGAAGATGTCATCGTCGAACGGCACATTCATGGACAGGAACACCGACTATTGGTGGTGGGCAACCGCATGGTTGCGGCTGCGCGTGGCGAAATCGCCAGCATTACCGGCGATGGAATCCATAGCATCCGCGAGCTGATCGCCCTGCAGATCAACACCGACCCACGTCGTGGCGAAACAGAAAACCATCCGCTCAATCTTGTGGGTGTGGATTCAGCCTGCCGGCTCGAACTGGAACGGCAAGGCTATACTGCGGACGATATTCCGGATCCGGGCAAAAAGGTTGTCGTGCAGCGGATCGGCAATGTGGCTTTCGATGTCACCGATCTGGTGCACCCGGAAACAGCAGCCATTGTCTGTCTGGCCGCCCGCGTGGTCGGCCTGGACATCGCCGGCATCGATCTGGTTGTCGAAGACATCAGCCAGCCGCTGGAGCCCCAGCAAGGCGCCATTGTTGAAGTCAATGCCGGTCCCGGACTTCTGATGCACCTGAAACCGGCTCAGGGGTCGTCCAGGCCCGTGGGCACCGCCATCATCGAACACCTGTTCCCGCAGAACAACACAGGCCGCATCCCCCTGATCACGGTGTGCGGCAACAACGGACGAACGGAAATCACCCGGCTGGTAGCCTATCTGGCGCAACTGCAGCACAAGCAGGTGGGTATGGCCTGCCGCCATGGCCTGTTCATCGACCAGCGCCAGATCGAAACCGGCGATCGGGCCAACTGGCAGGGAACGCACAAGCTGTTGCTCAATCCGGCGATCACCGTTGCCGTTACCGAACAGCGTGCAATCGAGCTGGTGCACAATGGTCTCGCCTATGATCGCTGCCTGGTCAGCGTGATTACCGGCATCGACCGCGAGTTCGATTTTACCCCTTACGCCATGCACAACGACGAAAAGCGGTTCATGATCTACCGCACCTTCGTCGACGTGGTCCTGCCCGAGGGCAGCGCGGTACTCAATGCCGATGATCCGGGCCTGCATGACATGATCAGCCTGTGCGATGGCAAGGTTTACCTGTACAGCGAAGATGCCGGACTGCCCATACTGGCTGAACACCTGCAAAACAACGGGCATGTCGTGACCATCGTGGATGGGCAGGTGGTGCTTCGTCATACCAGCCTGAGCATCGAACTGATGCCGGCCAGCCAGTTGCCCGTGCACGTCATGGATCGTGCGCAGATTCTGGCGGCCATTGCCGCAGCCCACGCACTGAATCTGGCACCTGATGTCATCAGCGCAGGCCTCATGGCTTACAGTCTGAATCAGGGTTGACCTGCACCCACAAAGGAACAGCATGCAAGTTTCACGAATTCGCGCCTTGCGCGGCCCCAATCTCTGGAGCAAACACTGCTCTGTCGAGGCAATTGTCGCCTGTTCCGGCGACGAAACCGACCTGGCTCGCCTGCCCAGCTTTGAAGCTGCGCTGCGCGCGCGGTTTCCCGAACTGGGCGCCCTGAATCCGGTTGGCAGCGATCCGCACATCCCCATGGCGCATGCCCTCGAGATCGCAACCTTGTCGCTGCAGGCCGTGGCTGGCTGCCCGGTGACGTTCAGCCGGACAACCGAAACGCTGGAATCCGGGGTCTACCAGGTGGTGGTTGAATACTCGGAAGAAGCCGTTGGCCGGCGTGCCCTGGAACTCGCACTTGCCCTTTGCCAGGCCGCAGCGGCCAACACGTCATTCGATGCAGCCGCCGCCCTGAATGAACTGCGCGCCCTGGATGAAGACCTGCGTCTCGGCCCCAGCACGCGATCCATCGTGGATGCCGCCATCCGCCGTGGCATCCCCTGGCGGAGGATGACCGAAGGCAGCATGGTTCAGCTGGGCTGGGGCGCCAAAAGCAGGCGCATCCTGGCTGCGGAGACCAATCGAACCAGCGCCGTTGCCGAGGCCATTGCCCAGGACAAGGAACTGACCAAATCCCTGCTTGCCGCAGTTGGCGTGCCCGTACCAGCCGGACGGCCGGTGGCCGATGCCGAAGACGCCTGGCGATGCGCACAGGAAATCGGCAGCGCAGTGGCCGTCAAACCACAATTTGGCAACCAGGGACGCGGCGTGGCAGTCAACCTGGAAACCCGTGAACAGATCGTTGCCGCCTGGCATGCGGCTGCCCGCATCAGCACCCCGGTGATGGTCGAACGCTATATCACCGGCCATGATTATCGTCTGCTGATTATCGATGAAAAACTGGTTGCTGCGGCCCGACGCGATCCGCCTCACGTATTTGGCGATGGACACAGCACCGTCATGCAGCTGGTCGACAAGATCAACAGCGACAGCCGGCGCAGCGATGGCCATGCCACATCGCTCAGCAAGATTCGCATGGATGAAATCGCCCTTGTCACACTCGAAAAACAGGGCCTGACTCCTGACAGTATTCCTGAAATCGGCCAGCTGGTGCTGTTGCGCAACAATGCCAATCTGAGCACGGGCGGCACCGCCACCGATGTGACCGATGACGTGCACCCCGAACTGGCGGCACGCGCCATCGACGCGGCACGCATGATCGGCCTGGACATTTGTGGCGTCGATATCCTGTGCAACGCCATTCACCTGCCGCTCGAAAGTCAGGGTGGCGGTATCGTCGAAATCAATGCAGCACCAGGTCTGCGCATGCATCTGTCGCCATCGTTCGGCAAACCGCGCGACGTGGGTAGCGCCATCATCGACATGATGTTCCGCACGGGCAACCAGGGTCGGATTCCGCTGGTTGCCGTGTCAGGCACCAATGGCAAAACCACCACCGTGCGTCTGGTCGCCCACATCATGCAACACAATGGCTGGTGTACCGGCATGACCAACTCGGATGGTGTCTACATCAACCAGCAGCGTATCGATACCGGCGACTGCAGCGGGCCCAAAAGTGCGCGCAACATTCTGTCTCACCCCGATGTGGACGCTGCGGTGCTGGAAACAGCACGTGGTGGCCTGCTGCGCGAAGGGCTGGCATTTGACCAGTGCGATGTCGCCATCATCACCAATATCGGCATTGGCGATCACCTCGGACTCAATTACATCAACACGGTCGATGAACTGGCAGTGGTCAAGCGCATCATTGTCGAAAACGTGTCTTCCAGGGGAACTGCGGTTCTCAATGCAGCCGACCCGGTCGTCGTCCGCATGGCCAACAGCTGCCCGGGACGGGTGATCTATTTTGCCCATCACCGCAAACACCCGGTGATTGCCACCCACTGCGCCCGTGGCCTGCCCGTCGTCTTTGTCGAAGATCAGGCCATTGTGCTGCGTGAAGGCAAGCGCGAGGAACGGTTTGCGCTGGCCGGCATTCCACTGACCCTGAACGGCAGTCTGGCGTTCCAGGTCGAAAATGCCATGGCTGCGATTGCGGCTGCCTGGTCGCTGGGCATCTCGCCATCCATCATCCGCGATGCGCTGGGCAGTTTCGTCAACTCCCCGCAGACCGCACCCGGACGGTTCAATCTGTTCGAATACCACGGCGCCACGGTCATTGCCGATTACGGTCACAACCCGGATGCCATATTGGCACTGGTTACCGCCATTGAAAACATGCCGGCCAGACGCCGGCACGTGGTGATCAGCGGTGCGGGCGACCGGCGCGACGAAGACCTGCGCCAGCAAACCGAAATTCTGGGCAAGACATTCGATCACGTGGTTCTGTACCAGGACCAGTGCCAGCGCGGACGCGCAGATGGCGAAGTGCTCCGCTTGCTCAGCGAAGGTTTGCAGCATGCGGATCGCGTCCGTGAGACGGTCGCCATTACCGGCGAATTCACCGCAATTGACTATGCGCTGGACAAACTGGAACCCGGTGATTTGTGCCTGATCCTGATCGATCAGGTCGATGAAGCACTTGCGCACATCGCCCAGCGCGTCGCCGGACAGAACACCTAAACCCCGAATGTCACTGACAGCGCACCGGTATCATGATCCGACAAACCGCACCCGCACCTGTCCACCGGTGCGGGACGGAATCCGCCGTATGCAGCCTCCCGTTCAACCTGCCACAAGCGCCTGTAACTCGCCTGCCGCGAACATCTCTTTCATGATGTCCGATCCACCGACAAATTCGCCATTGACATACAGTTGCGGAATGGTCGGCCAGTTGGCGTAGTCCTTGATTCCCTGACGAATTTCTGGCTCCATGAGCACATTGACAGTAAAGACATCCGTGGCTCCGGCGGCCTTGAGCAGCTGAATCGCGCTGGCGGAAAAACCGCATTGCGGAAACTGGGGCGTGCCCTTCATGTAAAGCACAATCTTGTGCCCGGTGACCTGCTCACGAATAATATCCTGTACGCTCATGATGATTTCCTGTTTGACATTAAAAACGGATCCACGCCAAACAACGGCGCTTTGTATCGTCTGACGGACGCCAGACAAACCGGAAGGCGTGATCCACGCCTGACCAACCGGTTAGTATCTGAGTAAAATACTCGGATATTGTAGCGTTTTGACAGGCAAAAATCAATCCTCAGCGGCCATCTGCATCAACCAGTCCCGGAAGACAGCCACTGCTGCCGAAGGTTGCCGGTATTCCGACATGACCAGATAATAGGCACGCGCTGACGGCAGACGAATCCCGAGCACATTGACCAGCGTACCGCGAACCAGTTCATCCGCCACCAGGGTTTTCCAGGCCAACGCAAGTCCCAGTCCACTGATGGCAGCCTGCAACACCAGATTGGTATCGCCCAAATGCTGGATTCGTCCACTGGCTGTCACATCCACGCCCTGCGACTTGAGCCAGTCATGCCAGTCAGGTACCACAGGGTCCCACATGCGGGCATCATCCAGCAGCATGATTTCCCGACACAGATCCTGTGGCACGGTCAAGCGCGCCGCGATTTCCGGCGCCGCCACCAGCAAGACTTCTTCCGCCATCAGCCGCTCTGCCTTCAGTCCCGGAAAACGACCATTGCCGAACCGGATCGCCAGATCGATTCCTTCGGCATCCAGATCCACCATGCGACGGGTCGGTGCCAGCTGAAGTTCGATCTCCGGGTGATTCCGGCGAAATTCTGCCAGACGGCCAACCAGCCAACGCTGGGCAAAAACCGGCGGCAACGAGATGACCAGACGACTTCCGGAAACCGGAACCCGCATGGTTTCAACACCGCGCAGCAACAAATCAAATCCCTGGGTCAGCAATGGCAGGGCATGTCGTGTCGCGTCTGTCATCGTCAGCTGCCTGCCGCGGCGGAACAGTTCAGTGCCGAGCCATTCTTCCAGTTGATGTACCTGCTGGCTTACCGCTGCCGGCGTCACATGCAGCTCACGTGCGGCAAGACCGATGCTGCCATGCCGGGCAACCGATTCCAGCGCACGCAATGCATTGAGCGAAGGCAGACGACGTGACATCAGTTTTTCTTCACTCATGATTCAGAAAGAATGGTTTGCCTGCGACAGGCTGTCTTTTTACACTGGCACATCAGTCGTCCTTTGACCTGGAATCCACATGAGCCCAATTGTTCTCACCACCATTATCGCAACCTTTTTCTGGGGCGCCAATTTTGTGCTGGCAGTTCCCATCCTGCACGATATTCCTCCCGTCTGGGCAGCTTGTCTACGCTTTGGCATAGGGACGCTGATCATGCTGGGCTACGCCTGGTGGCAAAAAGAAAACCTGTTGCCAGCGATCCGGGAGCACGCACTGATCTATTTCCTGGTCGGCGCGATCGGTATCGGCGGGTTCAACCTGCTGTTTTTCTCTGCCATGACCAGCACCAGTCCAACCAATGCCGCACTGATCATGGCCACCAACCCTCTGCTGACCGCGCTGATGGCCGCTGCCTGGCCGGGGGAAAGACCTGCGCGGATCTGGCTGGTTTCCATCCCGGTCGCCCTGATCGGCGTGAGCATCGTTCTGACCGGCGGACACCCTGCCAGCATTCTGCAACAACATTTGAGCCGGGGTGATTTTCTGATGCTGGTGGCCAATCTGGCGTGGGCCGGCTACAACATTCTGACGCGTCAGCTGGTGCCGGCCAGATCGAACCTGATCAACACGACGCTACTGATGGGAAGCGGTGCCATTGTCCTGCTGGCTGCCGCCATGCACCAAGGTCTGCCACAGCAGTTTCCCGGACTGCACGCCATGCTGGCTCTGGCCATCATGGCCAGTGGCGGCACCGTGGTGGCCTATCTGCTGTGGAACCATGCCATCCAGAATCTGGGAGCATCGCGCACCGCTCTGTTCATGAACCTGATTCCCGTGTTTGCCATGCTCACCGCCACATTCACGGGCAGCTGGCCGAATACTGCCCAGATATCAGGAGGATTACTGGTGCTGGCTGGCGTTTCCATCAGCATGTCGGCAGCCCGCCAACCCAGAGCAGTCAGCACGGATTGACCTGGCACAAATCACCAGTACCGTTGCACTGGCGTGGCAGTTGCACGCCAGTGCGGGAACTCATCTGACACAATCCACGTAGTAAAACGATCTGCCGTCGATCACTTCCTTGACCAGGCCATGGATATCGGTTTCGAATCCTGGAAAACGCTCGTTGAAATCACGCGCGAATTTCAGATAACGCACGATGGTGGAATTGAACCGTTCGCCTGGAATCAGCAACGGAATACCAGGCGGATAAGGTGTCAGCAGCACGCTGGTGATCCGCCCTTCCAGTTTGTCGATCTCGACACGTTCGATGTCGCGGTGCGCCATCCGCGCGTAGGCATCCGCCGGTTTCATGGCCGGTTCCATGTTGGACAGGTACATTTCTGTCGTCAGGCGGGCCACATCGTTGGCCTTGTAGATGCCATGGATCGCATCGCACAGGTCTTTCAAACCCATGCGCTCATAACGGGGATATTTGGACACAAATTCGGGCAACACCCGCCACAATGGCTGGTTGCGGTCATATTCGTCCTTGAATTGCTGCAGGGTGGTGACCATGGTATTCCAGCGGCCCTTGGTAATGCCGATGGTAAACATGATAAAAAATGAATACAGGCCCGTTTTTTCGACGATCACGCCATGTTCGGCCAGATATTTGGTCACGATGGCCGCCGGCATGCCGGTGTCATCAAAATCACCATCCACATCCAGTCCTGGCGTGATAATGGTGGATTTGATCGGGTCCAGCATGTTGAAGCCGGGCGCCAGCTTGCCAAAACCATGCCAACGGTCATGTGCACGCAGAACCCAGTCCTCGCGTTCGCCAACCCCTTCTTCGGCCAGTTCATCCGGCCCCCACACCTTGAACCACCAGGAATCGCCATATTCCTCGTCAACCTTGCGCATGGCACGCCGGAAATCCAGCGATTCCAGAATGGATTCTTCCACCAGCGCAGTTCCGCCTGGAGGTTCCATCATGGCAGCCGCGACGTCGCACGAAGCAATAATCGCGTATTGCGGACTGGTAGAGGTGTGCATCAGAAATGCTTCGTTGAAGACATCCCGATCCAGCTTGCGGTTCTGGCTGTCCTGCACCAGAATCTGCGAGGCCTGCGACAGGCCGGCCAGCATCTTGTGGGTGGACTGGGTAGAAAACATCAGGGATTCACGGCACCTTGACCGGTCACGGCCGATGGCGTGCATGTTCTTGTAGAAGTCATGGAACGGGGCATGCGGCAACCATGCTTCGTCAAAATGCAGGGTGTCGATTTCGCCATCCAGCATCTGTTTGATGGTTTCAACGTTGTACAGCACACCGTCATAGGTGCTCTGGGTAATGGTCAGCACACGCGGCTGAGCATTGGCGCCACGGGCAAATGGATTGGCCTCGATTTTCTTGCGGATGTTCTCAGGCCGGAATTCCTCCAGCGGAATCGGACCGATGATGCCGTAATTGTTGCGTGTCGGCATCAGAAACACCGGAATCGCACCGGTCATGATAATGGCGTGCAGGATCGATTTGTGACAGTTGCGATCCACCACCACAATGTCATCCGGCGCCACGGTGGAATGCCAGACAATCTTGTTGGAAGTCGAAGTCCCATTGGTGACGAAAAACAGATGATCGGCATTGAAAATACGCGCTGCATTGCGTTCCGATGCCGCCACCGGCCCGGTATGGTCGAGCAGTTGGCCCAACTCTTCCACCGCATTGCAAACGTCGGCGCGCAACATGTTTTCGCCAAAAAACTGGTGAAACATCTGCCCGACCGGACTCTTGAGAAATGCCACCCCGCCCGAATGGCCGGGACAATGCCAGGAGTAGGAACCATCCGACGCATAATGCGTCAGTGCGCGGAAGAAAGGTGGTGCCAATGAATCCAGATAGGTCTTGATTTCGCGCAGGATATGGCGGGCAACAAACTCCGGTGTGTCTTCGAACATGTGAATGAACCCGTGCAGTTCTTTCAGCACATCATTCGGGATATGTCGTGAGGTGCGGGTTTCGCCATACAGAAAAATCGGAATGTCGGCATTGCGAAAACGGATTTCTTCAACAAACAGCCGGATCTGCTCCACCGCGTGATTTGCCGCACCAGACGATGAAAACTCTTCATCATCAATGGACAGGATAAAAGCGGATGCACGGCTCTGCTGCTGGGCAAAGCTGGACAGATCGCCATAGCTGGTCACACCAAGCACCTCGGTACCTTCGTCCTCGATCGCCTTTGCCAGGGCGCGGATACCCAGTCCGCTGGCATTTTCCGAACGGAAATCCTCGTCAATAATCACCACGGGAAAACGGAATTTCATGCCAGCGTCTCCAGCTGTTAGCGGATGAAAAAGCAGGGGGGAAAATGCCGGACACGCGCAACGTTCCGGTCAGCGCGGATTATAACCGAAATACCAGATGTTCAGCGTGAGCAGCCTGTTGAAAAACGCCATGAGCGCAGGGAGGGAGACAGTACAAACAAGTACGGCGACCGAGCGAGCACTGCGCAACGCCGCATGACCAAGCACAACAGCTTGCGTCAGATCGTCGGCAACGTTACCCCGGACTGCCCCTGATACTTCCCCCCACGATCCCGGTAAGACACTTCACACGGTTCGTCGCTTTCGAAGAACAGCACCTGCGCCACCCCTTCATTGGCGTAAATCCGCGCCGGCAAGGGTGTGGTATTGGAAAACTCCAGCGTGACATAGCCTTCCCATTCGGGCTCGAATGGTGTGACATTGACGATGATACCGCAACGGGCGTAGGTGGATTTGCCAAGGCAAATGGTCAACACATTGCGCGGAATGCGGAAATATTCCACTGTGCGAGCCAACGCGAACGAATTGGGCGGGATGATGCAGGAATCGCCTTCCACATCGACGAATGAATTCGGGTCGAAATTCTTCGGATCGACGATGGTTGAATTCAGGTTGGTGAACAGCTTGAATTCGCTGGCACAGCGAATATCGTATCCGTAACTGGATGTGCCATACGAGACAATGCGCCGACCGTCGATTTCGCGCACCTGCCCAGGTTCAAACGGATCGATCATGCCGTGCTGCTCGGCCATGCGACGAATCCAGCGGTCGGATTTTATGCTCATGTGTCAGGTATTCTGAATGACGATTTTCGGGAAAGCCGCGCTGTGATCCTGAGCCTGCTCGGCAATACGCACCGCAACGCGACGCGCAATCTGGCGGTAGATTTCGGCAATCCGGCTGTCCGGCGAAGCCACGACACTTGGTTTTCCGCCATCGGCATCTTCGCGGATGCGGATATCCAGCGGCAGCGCGCCCAGAAACTCGGAACCAAAATCAGTCGCCATCCGTTCTGCACCGCCGGTTCCGAAAATGTGCTCTTCGTGGCCGCAACGGGTACAGATGTGGATGCTCATGTTTTCCACCACGCCAAGAATCGGAATGCCGACCTTTTCGAACATTTTGAACCCCTTGCGAGCGTCGATCAGGGCAATGTCCTGCGGCGTGGTCACGATAACGGCGCCGGTGACCGGCACACGCTGCGCCAGAGTCAGCTGGATGTCACCGGTTCCGGGCGGCATGTCGACCACCAGATAATCCAGTTCGCGCCAGCGGGTGTCTGTCAGCAGTTGCTCGAGCGCCTGGGTTGCCATGGGGCCGCGCCAGACCATCGGGGTGTCCGGATCGATCAGGAAGCCGATCGACATCACTTGCAGGCCATGCGCCTCGACTGGCTCCAGCGATTTTCCGTCACGCGAATCCGGTTTGTGCGAGACCCCGATCATGGTTGGCAAAGAGGGGCCATAAATATCGGCATCCAGCATGCCAACGTGCGCGCCTTCGGCAGCCAACGCCAGCGCCAGGTTGACGGCAGTGGTTGACTTGCCAACCCCGCCCTTGCCCGAAGCGACCGCGATGATGTTCTTCACACCCGGAATCAGTTTGACTCCGCGCTGAACACTGTGGGAAACGATACGCGAGCTGACATTGACCTCGACCTCGGCAACGCCCGGCAATGCGGCCAGCTTGTCGACCACCATTTTGCGGATGAGTCCCAGCTGGCTGTTGGCCGGATAACCAAGATAGACATCCAGGGAAATCCGGTTTCCTTCAATGCGGATATTTTTCACCGACCGGGTCGAAACCAGGTCCTTGTGGGTGTTCGGGTCAATGACCGTCTTGAGCTCGGTCGTGATCTGCAATTCTGAAATAGTCATTCGGGTTCCTGTGATCCATGATCAGCCAAGGAGCTGCGCCAGCTCCTGCTGGACTCCAGCATCGGCGCCTGGCCCCCAGCGACTGACCGATGGATCGAAATCGTCAGTAAAAGCGTACTCGTAGTGCAAATCCTGCAAACCCAGCGCACCGATCAGCCGGGTTTCAAATGACTGATCATCCGGCTGCGGCATCAGGGCGGGCCAGCCGGATTCACCGGTGGACAGTATCGGGCCAAAAAACATGATCCCCGGCTTGTTCTTGCAGCGCAACGCACAACTGCTGCCAGTGCGGCCGGACATCGGCAGAAAATCGATGGTTCGCGAGAACCGGTTTTCGCGGCTCAGCACAATATCGATTTCTCCGTCAATCCGGCGGGACTCATGACCATAAGCCATGGTCTTTGCCCCGCTCGCCTCTCGCCAAGCCGCCACATCCCTGGCACCAAAATGGCTGGGGTAGAAAATATACCTGATTGGCAGGATATCATTCAACCGTTCCAGCAGTGAGGTTGAAAAAGCCGGCGAATTCACCAGAATGCCACCGCCTTCGCGGTCGGCAAGATAAAAGACGGCGGGACTGCTGTTCGGCAGGTAGTAAACCGAACGGTCATACAGTTCAAGCAAAAGATCCATTCAGTCTCCCAGTACCGTCACGGACCTGTCTGCCGGTTGAGGGGAAAAACCCGCGTCGCGCTGCAGAAATGGTTGCAATTCCTGCAACGCCGCCCGGTAGACATCACGTTTGAAATCCACCACCAGTTCAGTGGTTATCCAGTATTCGTTCCAGCGCCAGGCATCAAATTCCGGATGACCAGAGGCACGCAGGGAGACGTCTGTATCCTTGCCCACCAGCCGCAACAGAAACCAGATCTGTTTCTGTCCGCGATAATTGCCCCTGCTGTCGCGCTTGATCCACTGGCGTGGCACATCATAACGCAACCAGTGCCGCGTACGACCCAGAATGCGCACATGCCGGGGTTCCAACCCGACTTCTTCCATCAACTCGCGGTACATCGCCTGTTCCGGGCTTTCGCCGGGCTGGATGCCTCCCTGGGGAAACTGCCAGGAATGCTGCCGGATGCGTTTGCCCCAGAACACCTGATTTTGCGAATTGCACAATATGATGCCGACGTTGGCGCGATAGCCATCCTTGTCGATCATATCCGCCATCCAGAACCTGTTTTTCACTAACCAGCATTCTTTCACAGTTCGGTCACAATGGAAAGCCGGGACAGAAGCCACCAGCCATATTGCACTGAGGCCAGTGCCCGGCCTCGCGGAACCGACCCTGGCAGCCATGTTCGGCAACCTGAGCTCATGCCCTGCTTCTCCTTGCGCGCATTTGCTGGTATGGACCATCAACAGGCAGCATCAACGCTGCTGCTGGCATCAACGTTGCCGATTGCCCGAACGTCGGCCGCTGTCCGGCATTCTGCGCTGGCCGCTTTCGGGCTGGCGCTGGCGGACACCGCCGGCAGACTGTCGGCCAGCAGGCTTGCTCTGTCCCCGTCCCTCGCGCCCGCCCGGAACGGCATCCCGCCCGGCTGCTGCATCCGCACTGTCGGACGGCTCGAATCCTGGCACAATTTCACGCGGCAGCTGACGTTTGATCAAGCGTTCGATACCGCGCAAATGTTCCATCTCGTCTGCACTGACCAGCGAAACCGCCTGCCCTTCGGCACCCGCCCGCCCCGTACGACCAATGCGGTGAACATAATCCTCCGCCACATTTGGCAATTCGAAATTCACCACGTGGGGCAACTCGGAAATATCAATGCCGCGTGCGGCAATATCGGTAGCGACAAGCACCTGCAACTGTCCGCTCTTGAATTCCGCAAGTGCGCGCGTACGCGCCCCCTGCGACTTGTTGCCATGAATGGCCAGTGCGGAAATGCCTTCGCGGGTCAACTGCTCTGCCAGACGGTTGGCGCCATGCTTGGTACGGGTAAACACCAGCACCTGAAACCAGTTATGCTCGCGAATAAGATGTGCCAGTAACTGACGTTTTTTCTGGCTGTCGACCAGACAGATTTTCTGGCTGACTGTGTCTGCCGTGGCGTTGCGTCGCGCCACCTCAATCAGTGTCGGTTGGTGCAGCAGCTTGTCGGCCAATGCCTTGATATCGTCAGAAAATGTCGCCGAAAACAACAGATTCTGCCGCTTGGCCGGCAACAGGGCCAACACCTTGCGGATATCCCGGATAAAGCCCATGTCGAGCATCCGGTCCGCCTCATCCAGCACCAGAATCTCCACTTGCGACAGGTCCAGCGTCTTTTGCGACACATGATCCAGCAGGCGGCCAGGCGTTGCCACCAGGATATCCACCCGACTGCGCAAACGTTGAATCTGTGGATTGATGCTGACACCGCCGAACATGACCATCGAATTCAGTTTGGTGTACTTGCCATAAACTTGTACGGATTCTTCTACCTGGGCAGCCAGTTCACGGGTCGGCGTCAGAATCAGCGCGCGCACCGGCGGCCGCCCGCTCGAAGGCCCCTTGACCGATTTATCCGAAAGGCGATGCAGAATCGGCAGAACAAACCCAGCGGTTTTACCGGTTCCGGTCTGCGCACCCGCCATCAGGTCGCCGCCAGCCAGCACAACCGGAATGGCTTGCGCCTGAATGGGCGTGGGCGTTGCATAACCGTGCTCAGTCACCGCACGGACAATTTCCTCGGCCAGACCGAGTTCGGAAAACGTCATGGATACTCCAGAAAAAACAGCAACCGGCGTCCGAAAACGAACGCCGGTCAGCGCGAATGCGCAGAAGAAAAATCACCTTGGAATGATGCGTCAATTCACATCGGTAAGCGTGGCGACATGATACCACAACCGCCAGATGCGCGTTTCGTTGATTACCGCGCTCTGCGCGATTCGTTCACACCGACAGGTCGGCCGCCACCTGATCCAGCGCCCGGCGGATTTCCTGTACGATCAGCGCGTCGGCTGATTTCTGGTTGATTTCCGGAATATCCCAGTCAAAAATGGCACGGTATTTTTCGACCAGATCATGCACATCTGCAATGATTTGTTTACGGTGCGCATCCATTTCCATCTGTTCAATGCTCTTCATGATGCCTTCCTCACAAACGGTCGTCACACAAATCAGGAACAGTCAGCCTGCGCGGCCACTCCGCCATCCGTTTGACTATAATCAGATGCAACGCGCAGCGCAGCACAACACTGCAATAGTACGGCTTCAAGCTGACAAATAACAGATGTTCAAGGTAAAGATGGTAATCCCGCCATTTTTAGTTGGGGGCAACGTTACGCACAAACCATAATTTTATTACTCACGCAGTGCAAGAGATTCAGTGATACTGAATGAAACCGCGCGATAAAGCCATCACTTTGATTTTGTTGGTGTTTTTGACGAAAGACAAGAAAAGAACCGCCGAATCAGCGGGTTAAAAATGTGAGGTGGTGCCGGCAGCAAGAATCGAACTCGCGACCTGATGATTACAAATCAACTGCTCTACCAACTGAGCTATGCCGGCTTGAGCGCAGAATTATGCCATTGAAGCGACCTGCGGTCAAAACGACCTTGTTAATGGGCGTTTTGATGTCCGGTCGCGAGAGGGCTGTCCCAGCGCAACCAGATACGCAACCGCCTGAAAGCATCCGGATCGGTATTATCCGCCAACAGGAAGAGATGATATGGTTTTCCCTCGCTTGTCAGACGAATCTGCGTAAACCAGGCAAATATGGTAGCCGAATGCAATGATGCATCCAGCCATTGTCCGGCATGGCAAATCCGGCACCGATCGCCCTGAATCGAGAGCGCGCTGATCGGACTGGACGCCAGCCGGCGATCCTGCCACCAGGCATGCGCCGCCAGTATCGCTACGCCAGCCAGAACCCGCCACGAATCCCCGGTCAGGAGCCAGACCGAGGCCAGCACGGGCAGATGCGCAAGCAGCACCACCCGACGCAACATGGTTGATGCCGTGAGATGAATGACCAGGCTGTTCACCAACCAAACTGTCCGCAGTATTGCAACACCCGGTCAGCCACTTCAGCGCGTTCAAAAAAACGGTCGCCCCGGTTCAAACGAGCTTCCTCGCGCTCGTTTTCGCTGCCGCCAAAGCAGAATACCGGCACATTGAGCATCCATTCCATGCGGATTTTACGCAACACATCCTGCGGATCGAAATCGTCGGTCAGCAAGTCCAGATCCAGAAACACAAACCGGTACAACAACAACGCGGCATAACTGTCCAGGCTGTCCAGATCCAGCGTCACCAGCAGTTGCCAGCCTTCCGGCAGCGCCTGCTGCACCGCCTCGACAATCTGGTTGTCGTCGGTCATCAATATCATTTTGTGCTGCAGTCGCGCAGCAATCGTCGGTGAAGTCATGTTTGTCCTGTCATTGTCATGCGTGGCCTGGTCCGGCGTTTTCTTCGACCAGCCACGCGGTCTGCAATATCATGTCTGCCAGTTCGCCAGCCAGCTCCCCTGCGCCATTTTCGGACAGGCGACCGGTCAGGGCCGGCAACACTGGCAACACATCTGCCAGCGCATCTTCGCCCAGAGCCGGCATGGCCTGCAGCCAGACACGCGCAAGGCGGCCATCCAGCACCAGCACCCTGACGCAACCCGCGGGGAAGCATCGTTCGGTCAGATAGCAACCGCCACGTATCTTGATCCCGAACGGCACTGTGCGACGAGTCGAAACCACCTCATCCGGTTGCAGGTCTTCTGCGAGTTGCAAGCCGGCCTGACGTTCCTGTTCGGTCAGGAGAGCCTGCTGCCAACGCCAGCCGAAACGTTGACTGGCCGCTCGCCGGTAGACCAGCGACAGCCAGCCGATATCCGGCGTCTCGGCCCGTGCTGACCAGCTGGTCATCTGGCTGGCCAGGGCATCTGTGAGCCATGTGCGAAACGCCGCCGATGGCGCCGACACCAGGCCGGCGAAGGTCGTCCATGAAAAATCAAGCAGAAAACTGCTGCCCACCAGGGCTGCTGCGCCGATGGTAGCCGCCCCGCTGCCAGCCAGCTTGCGCCCGTCCAGGCGAATGTCCGACCCAGCCAGCGTCACCGGCCAGCCCATGCCGGCATACACATCCAGCATGGGCGTCAGGGCATGCGCATACCAGTCCTGTGGCCGGGAAGGAAAGAACTGCCGTGGCGCCACCAGCACCACGCACACCTGGTGTCGGTCGATCCAGACCCCGCCACCGCCCAGGGGGCGGCGCAGAACCGGCACGCCCACGCCAGATTCCAGCTCTAGTTCCGCTGTCTGATGTACGCCCAGACAGAAATGGGCCGAAGGCTGTCCCCAGACCACCACCGGATCATCGTCCGGCTGCATGCACTCAGCAACGGCCAGGTAACTGGCGTGATACTGTTCCGGTTGACACTCGCCGAGGTCAATCCAGCGTGCTTTCAGCTGCCTGATGGTGTTTCTCCGCCAGCCGCCTCGGGCGCATCCTTGAAAAACTTGCCGAAATAGAAGTCACGGTTATCCAGCGCTTCGAGTTCGCGGGCACGTGAGGTCAAGCCATCCCGCATGATTTCGGCCAGATAACGTCCCTGTTCTGCATCCAGGATATGGATTTGGTCGAACAGCTCGTCGTCAACCTGGATCAGGTTTGCCGCCATGCCATCCAGCGGCTGCACATACAGCAGCCAGGAACGGCAGTCCGGATCTTCCGGGTCGAGCACACTCAGCACAATCTTGCCCAGCCATGCCATGCGAGCCGCCTGGTTGAACAGGTGAATGCCAAGTTTCTTGCCCTTCTTGTACTTGTTGAGTTCGTTTTTGATCGATCCGATATCGGTCACTTTGATGGATTTCATGGCTGACTCCGATTCAACCGCCATCCGGACGGTGAAGTATGATTTCAAGAACAAAATGCGTACCAATATACGCCAGCAACAACATCACGAATCCCGCCCAGGTCCAGCGGACTGCTGTTTTACCACGCCAGCCGCGCAAACGGCGTCCGCCCAGCAAAATGGCATATACCAGCCAGGCCAGAACAGCAAACACGGTCTTGTGATTGAATTCCGCTGGCTTGTGAAAGATTTCCTCCGAAAAAAACACACCGGAAATCAGCGTCAGGGTGAGCAGGACGAAACCCAGCCCAAGCAATCTGAACAACACGCTTTCCATGGTCAGCAACGGCGGCAGACCGGCCCCCAGACTGGCTTGTTCCAGGTGATGCAGTCGTTTTTCTACCACGCTCATCATGAAGGCATGCAAGGCGGCTATGGTGAACAGGCTGTACGCCAGCAACGCAATCAGCAGATGCAGGCGAAATGCCGGAAAGGCGGTATCGTCCAGCACCCGCTCCGACGGTAACAACAATGGCACAACCACCGACAGCCCGGCCAGCAACGCCAGTGGAGCCTGCAAGGCCTCCATGCGCGAATGGTAGCTGGTGAGCCAGTACACCATGACGGTCAGGGCGCCAATCAGCGACATGGCATGGCCAACCCCCAGATCCAGTCCGGCCGGTGTTTCAATGGTAGCATGCAGAATGACCAGATGCAGCAACAGCGGCACCAGCAGTGCAAATGGCTCCCAGCGTGCGGGCATGGCGACGCCGCGCCAGCGGGTGCGCCAGAAATGCCAGCCGACCAGCAGATAAATGCCCGCCACAGGCAAAGTGAACCAGTCAGGATTCATTATGCGGTACAATGTATAAACCAGAACCCCCGAGTGTACATCATCTCCGCCCTGAATTGGGCAGCCAGGACGTTTTAACCATGCTGGATAATCTGACCACACGCCTGTCTGCGGTAATCCGCAATGTTCGTGGGCAAGCCCGACTTTCCGAAACCAACATCCAGGATGCCCTGCGCGAAGTTCGCATGGCCCTGCTGGAAGCCGACGTGGCATTGCCCGTTGTGCGCGATTTCATTGCCCAGGTCAAGGAAAAGGCCATGGGCACGGAAGTGCTGACCAGCCTCACGCCCGGCCAGGCATTCATTGGCGTGGTGTATGAAGAACTCACCCGGTTGATGGGCACCGAATCCAGCGACATCAGCCTGGCGACCACTCCCCCGGCGATCCTGCTGATGGCCGGTCTGCAGGGATCCGGTAAAACCACCACCTCCGGCAAGCTGGCAAAACTCCTCAAGGAACAGCAAAAGAAAAAAGTGCTGCTGGTCAGTTGCGACGTCTATCGCCCGGCCGCCATCGAGCAGCTCAAAACGCTGGCCGGCCAGCTTGGTGTCGAATGGTTCCCGTCGCAACCGGACCAGAAACCACTCGACATTGCCCGCGCCGCGCGCGATTACGCTCGCAGCCATTATTTTGACGTGCTGATTGTCGATACCGCAGGTCGCCTGGGTATCGATACCGCCATGATGGCCGAAATCAGCGCCCTGCACGGCGAACTCAATCCGGTGGAAACCCTGTTTGTCGTTGACGCCATGCAAGGCCAGGATGCCGTGAACACTGCGCGTGCGTTCAACGATACGCTTCCGCTGACCGGCGTCATCCTGACCAAGCTGGATGGCGATTCCCGCGGTGGCGCCGCACTGTCGGTCCGCCATGTCACCGGAAAACCGATCAAGTTTGTCGGTACGGGTGAAAAGCTGAATGGTCTGGAACGTTTCTATCCGGACCGGATGGCATCCAGAATTCTTGGCATGGGCGATGTGCTGACCCTGATCGAAGATGCCCAGCGCAATGTCGACCGTGAAGAAGCCAGCCGGATGGCAGACAAACTGCGCAAGGGCAAAGGCTTCGATCTGAACGATTTCAAGGCGCAGATCCAGCAGATGCGCAAAATGGGCGGTTTGTCCGCCCTGATGGACAAGCTGCCCGGCATGGCAGGTACCGCTTTGCCGGCAGGCGCGGACGAAAAGGCCATCAACCGGGTTGAAGGCATCATCAATTCGATGACCCCGACGGAGCGAGCCAAACCCGAGATCATCAAGGCCTCGCGCAAACGCCGCATTGCCGCCGGCGCAGGCGTCAGCGTCCAGGAAGTCAACCGCCTGCTCAATCAGTTCGAACAGGCGCAGAAAATGATGAAAATGATGTCCAAGGGCGGACTTTCCAAAATGATGCGTGGCATGAAAGGCATGCTGCCCGGTATGTGAGGACGCGTCGCCCTACTGACGTGGCTGGCGCAGGTTGGCTGGCATCGGCGTGCTGAAGTTGCTGCGCCAGGGATTGATGTCCAGTCCACCGCGCCGGGTAAAGCGCGCGTACACCATCAGCCGCATCGGCTGACAGGTGCGCAGGACATCCATGAAAATCTGTTCCACGCATTGTTCATGAAACGCATTGTGCGTGCGATACCCGACCAGATACTGCAGCAGACCCGCCTGATCGATGGGTGCGCCTGTGTAACGCAACTGGATGCTCGCCCAGTCTGGCTGCCCGGTAACCGGACAGTTGGAGCGGAACAACCGGGTAAACAGGCATTCTTCCACCACATCCGTACCGTTCGTGGTGCGCAGCAGGGCCGGATCGGGCGTCTGGCTGTCACACGATACGTCCAGCCGGTCGAGGCTCTGGCCTTCCAGCTCCCCCAGTGATTCCATCGCCCAGCTGTCCGGCAACTGCAACCGGACCAGCACATTGGCGCCCGCAATGCGGGACAGATCGGCAGCAATTGCAGTTCGTATCATGTCGGCCGATTCTGCACGCACCTGACTCCAGGCATTCAGATACAGCTTGAGCGACTTGGATTCGACAATAAACGGCGATTCGGCCGGAAACACAATGGTTGCCAGCGCCACCTGAGGTTTGCCACGCGAATTGAGCCAGGACAGCTCGTAGGCATTCCAGATATCCGCACCACCAAATGGTGGTGCAGAGGACAGCCCGAGCGCCTCCCGCATGGGTGCCCGGGCAACCGGATACAGCAAGCCAGGATCACAGGCCACCCGGTAATCGACCGGTTTGCCCAGCTGGCTGCCGGCAAGCCAGTCTTCAGGCAACGGGCTCACCCACCACATAAGGCAGTTCCCGCATGGCCAGGACCGGGCCATCCGGAGAACCAGCATGCAAAGCCTGCTGATCGGCACTGGCAATCTGCTCGACCACCAGCGCATCCTGACCACCTTCGGGGGCTGGCGCCGCGAGAACCACCATACCGGTCGGATCGGTCATGTCCGCGCTGTACACCGGCTGGCCGGGCTGCAGATCGGCAGCATCGGCATGCACGCGGTACATGCGGCGTTTCAGCCGACCAAGATACTGCATGCGCGCAACGATTTCCTGTCCGGTATAACAACCCTTGCGGAAATCAACCGCGCCAGTCAGATCGAAATTGACCATTTGCGGTACAAATTCTTCCTGGGTGGCGGGCAGAATCACCGGGATTCCGGCCTTGATCTCGAGCCAGCGCCACTGTTCTGCAGTGATGCGCATTGCATTCGCCGCGAGTTCCTGCGCGATGTGGTCATGGCGTTGCAAGCCAATCGCCAGCAGGAAACGGTCATGACCAAGGTTGACCACCATGCCATCATCCGTCGCAACGGAAGCCATCGGCACTTCCGGAACCGGCAATTGTAGCCGGGACAACAGCGCTGCCGCCGCCGTTCCGGCAACACCGGTCAGGCGCCAGTTGCCACGCGCATCTTCAAGCCGGACTTTTGACCGCAACACATACATGCCGAGACGCTTTTGAATGGCTGCCTGCATCTCCGCAGGCAACCACAGATAAATCGTGTCTGGCGTTCGCCAGAGCATGAAACTTGCCAGCAGGCGTCCTTTCGGATTGCACATGCCAGCGTACAGGGCACGACCATCCGCCAGTCGGCGGACATCATTGGTCAGCTGTCCCTGCAGAAAGGTTTCGCTGTCTTCACCCGTCACGGCAATCAGGCCGTCATCGAGTGGCAGCCAAACTGCGCCATCGCGCAGCACATCAGGCCAGTTCGCATTCATGTCATGTCACCCCAAAAGCGGACACGCCCTGCCGGGCGCACTGAAAGAAAAAGCCGGCTCTACGAGCCGGCTTTCAGCCAGAGGCTTGCTGAATTACTTCTTGTCAGCAGCAGGAGCGGCAGGTGCAGCAGCGTCAGCAGCAGGAGCGGCGGCAGCAGGAGCAGCGGCAGCAGGAGCAGCGGCGTCAGCAGCAGGAGCAGCAGGAGCAGCGGCAGCAGGAGCTGCGGCATCAGCAGCAGGAGCGGCAGGTGCAGCAGCAGGAGCAGCGGCGTCAGCAGCAGGAGCAGCGGCAGCAGGAGCGGAAGAATCAGCAGCAGGAGCAGCAGAATCATCCTTCTTGCCACAAGCGGTCAGGGACAGGGCCACCAGAGCAGCGATCAGCAGGGAACGGGTCATTTATAATCTCCAAAGATCCAGATTAAGGTGAAACATCAAAAGTAACTTGTACACGCTCAGAACTGATGGCACAAGCTTGACAAACGAAGCTTCAATTCGTCTGTGCCAAAATTATACGCACAATTTTTTCAAATTTGTATGACCTCGTCATGAATTTTTTCGAAAAGCTTACGACAGAACGCATTTCCAGCAAATTCACGGTATTTTGTGCTGATCAGACAGTGATGCACAACCCACAACCATTGCCCGGCAAACATGTCCTCCTGCGTTCATCGTGCTAGAATGACAGGTCAGGGCTGTATTGTCGCGCGCATCTGTTTTTAAGCAGCCTGTTATACATCCAACCCGCATTCAGGACCAGCCATGTTTGATCGCAAAAAAACCATCGCCATCACCGACCCGGCCATCTGGCAAGCCATGCAGGCCGAAACACGCCGCCAGGAAGACCATATCGAACTGATTGCTTCGGAAAACTACACCAGTCCGGCGGTCATGGAAGCACAAGGTTCGACCCTGACCAACAAATATGCCGAAGGTTATCCCGGCAAGCGTTACTATGGCGGTTGCGAGTACGTGGACATTGTCGAGCAGATTGCCATCGATCGTGCAAAAGAGCTGTTTGGCGCCGAATACGTCAACGTGCAACCCCACTCCGGTTCGCAGGCCAATGCTGCCGTTTATCTGTCGGTCCTGAAACCTGGTGACACCATCCTCGGCATGTCGCTGGCACACGGTGGCCACCTGACGCACGGCGCAACCGTCAATTTCTCCGGCAAGCTGTTCAATGCAGTGACTTACGGCCTGCATCCCGAAACCGAAGAAATCGATTACGCCGAAGTCGAGCGCCTGGCCCTGGAACACAAACCCAAAATGATTGTCGCAGGCGCATCAGCCTATGCCCTGGTCATTGACTGGCAGCGTTTCCGCCAGATTGCAGACAGCGTCGGTGCCTACCTGTTTGTTGACATGGCCCACTATGCCGGCCTGATTGCCGCTGGTCATTACCCAAGCCCGATCGGTATTGCCGATTTTGTCACCACCACCACCCACAAAACCTTGCGTGGCCCGCGCGGCGGCATGATTTTCGCTCGCGCCGAGCATGAAAAGGCGCTCAACTCAACCATTTTTCCGGGCACCCAGGGTGGCCCGCTGATGCACGTCATCGCTGCCAAGGCCATTGCGCTTGGCGAAGCCATGACCCCCGAATTCAAGACCGCCCAGGCGCAGGTGATCGCCAATGCGCGCATCATGGCTGACGTGCTGATCCAGCGAGGCCTGCGGATTGTTTCCGGACGCACCGATTCGCACCTGTTCCTGGTCGACCTGCGCGCCAAGAACCTGACCGGCAAGGAAGCCGAAGCAGCTCTCGGCCTGGCACACATCACCGTCAACAAAAACGCCATCCCGAACGATCCGCAGAAGCCGTTTGTCACTTCGGGCATCCGCATCGGCACAGCCGCCATGACAACACGCGGATTTGGCGCCGAGGAAGCCCGCCAGCTGGCCAACCTGATTGCTGATGTCCTCGATGCACCTGCCGACCAGTCGGTCATCAGCCGGGTTGCCGGCGAAGTCCAGGCCATGTGCGCCCGTCTGCCAGTCTACGGTTGATCGCCCGACATGAAATGCCCATTCTGCGGCGCGCCGGACACCAGCGTGATCGACTCCCGGGTTTCCGAATCCGGTGATTCGATCCGGCGGCGCCGTCGCTGCATGGTCTGCGACAAGCGTTTCACCACTTACGAAACCGTCGAGCTGCGTTTGCCGCAGGTCGTCAAATCCAACGGTAACCGGGAAGAGTTTTCTGAACCCAAGCTGCGCGAGGGTTTCAGCCGCGCACTGCACAAGCGGCCCGTCCCGACCGAATATGTTGACCAGGCCATTGCCAACGTCATCAAACAGGTTCTGGCGCTGGGCGAACGCGAAATTCCGTCGCGCATGCTGGGCGAAATGGTCATGCAGGCACTAAAACCACTGGACAAGGTTGCCTACATCCGTTTTGCTTCGGTCTACAAGAGTTTTCAGGATGTGGATGATTTTCGTCACGCCATCCGGGATCTCGATGCATGACATCCGACAGTGATACGGCCAGCACGGAAGATTTCCGCCTGATGGCACAGGCACTCCGCCTGGCGGAAAACGGACTGTACACCACTGCACCCAACCCGCGCGTCGGCTGCATCATCAGCAAGGGCGGCCAGATCGTCGGCAATGGCTGGCACCACAAAGCTGGCGAACCACACGCCGAAATTCATGCGCTACGCGAAGCCGGCGAGCGCGCACGCGGCGCAACAGCGTATGTCACACTGGAACCCTGCAGCCATTTTGGCCGGACACCACCCTGTGCGGACGCCCTGATCCGGGCCGGATTAAGCCGGGTCGTCATCGCCATGCGCGATCCCAACCCGCTGGTTTCCGGTCAGGGCGCGGCCCGTCTGGCGGCTGCCGGCATCGTCACCGTCACCGGCGTGATGGAACAATCCGCTCGCGAACTCAATCGCGGATTTGTGGCACGCATGACCCGTCAGCGCCCCTGGCTCACCATCAAGACAGCCTCGTCCATGGATGGTCGTACCGCGCTGGCCAATGGCGCCAGCCAGTGGATCACCGGCGAAGCGGCCCGTCAGGATGTGCAGCGCTGGCGTGCACGTTCCTGCGCCATTCTGACTGGCATCGGTACGGTGCTGGCCGATGATCCCCAACTCAATGTGCGGGGAATCGAAACACCTCGCCAGCCAGACCGCATCGTGCTGGACACGCACCTGCGCACGCCTGCCAACGCCCGCATCCTGCAATCCGGCACCTGCATCATCATGCACGGTGAGCAAGCGCCCCGCGAATGCGTCCAGCGCCTGATCGACGCAGGCGCAATCCTGCTGGCAGTGCCACTAACCGCCGATGCAAAACCGGATCTGGCCGTTGCATTGAATCTGCTGGCAAAACGTGGCTACAATGAAATCCTTTGCGAAGCTGGCGCCATCCTGAATGGCGCCCTGATGAACGCAGGTCTGGCCGATGAATGGCTGGCCTACCTTGCGCCGGCACTGCTTGGCAGCACGGCGCGCGGTCTGTTCGAATGGCCGGCATTCAACCATCTCGACCAGCGCATCCGACTCGACCTGCGCAGCATGGAGGCAGTCGGTCAGGACTGGCGGATGATTTTCCGTCTGCAACCACCAGGAGAGAGCAAATGATCTGGCTGACACTGTTCCTGACCCTGCTGCTGATCCTGGTGGCCGCCGAAATTTTCGTCAATGCGCTGGAACACCTGGGCGAAAAGCTCGGCATTTCCGAAGGCGTCACCGGTTCGGTATTTGCCGCCGTCGGCACTGCACTGCCAGAAACCATGGTCCCGCTGATCGCGATTTTTGGCGGCACCACTGCCAGCAGTGCAGAAATCGGCACCGGCGCCATCCTTGGCGCGCCGTTGATGCTGTCCACACTGTCCTTGTCACTGATGGGGTTTGCCGTGCTTGGCCGACGCGGCATCAACGGGCATTTCCATCCGGAAAGAAGCGGACTGTCGCGCGACCTGAATACCTTCCTGGCCGCATTCATGCTGGCCTGCGCGAGCATGTTCGTGCCACATGCCAATCCGGCGATCCGTGCATCCCTGGCATTCAGCATGGTGGTGATCTACTTCATTTACATCCTGCTTACCTTGCGTGCTTCCAGCCAGCTGGTCGCCAATGGCCATGCCACCGAAGCCGAATCTCCCATGTGGCTGACCCGGCTTGGCCTGCCGAATCATTTGCTGAGTATCCTTGCTCAGCTTGGACTTGCACTCGCCCTGCTGACCGTCAGCGCTGAGCATTTCATTACCGCCATCGGCCATGCCGCCCCTCTGCTTGGCATCAGCCCACTACTGCTTTCGCTGCTGATTGTCCCGGTGGCCACCGAACTGCCGGAAAAAATCAACAGCATTCTGTGGGTTCGCCGCAACAAGGATACCCTTGCTTTCGGCAACATCACTGGAGCGCTGGTTTTTCAGGGCACCCTGCTGCCGGCCATCGGCATTGGCCTGACGCCCTGGACTCCCCAGCCAGCCATCCTGAGCGGCCTGGTCCTGACCATTGCCGGCGCCGCCTGGCTCAGGCTGTGTCTGCTCAGAGGCCAGCTGCGGATCTGGCAATTGTGGGTAAACGGGGCGCTGTATCTGGCTTATTTGACTATCAACCTGATCAACTAGGCACGAGCGCAGCAGCATATTGGCACCATCGCCATTCTCTGCGGGAAAAGCGTCGCGAGCGCAGGCTGTGCGCGAAAAAACACAACGAGCAACCGGAATGTACATTCAGTACATGAGGAGTGCGAGGCGAGTTTTGACACAGTCAAGCGCAGCAGCATATTGGCACCATCGCCATTCTCTGCGGGAAAAGCGTCGCGAGCGCAGGCTGTACGCGAAAAAACACAACGAGCAACCGGAATGTACATTCAGTACATGAGGATTGCGAGGCGTGTTTTGACACAGTCAAGCGCAGCAGCATATTGGCACCATCGCCATTCTCTGCGGGAAAAGCGTCGCGAGCGCAGGCTGTACGCGAAAAAACACAACGAGCAACCGGAATGTACATTCAGTACATGAG
>JAJZUW010000001.1:0-55213 GCA_021845925.1 Pseudomonadota bacterium | reverse complement strand
GTTTTGACACAGTCAAGCGCAGCAGCATATTGGCACCATCGCCATTCTCTGCGGGAAAAGCGTCGCGAGCGCAGGCTGTACGCGAAAAAACACAACGAGCAACCGGAATGTACATTCAGTACATGAGGATTGCGAGGCGTGTTTTGACACAGTCAAGCGCAGCAGCTTTTCACCAGAGAATCAGTCCATGCCAAGCCGTTCGAGACGATACCTGAGCGCCCTGAACGTGATGCCAAGCAACTTGGCGGCGGCGGTCTTGTTGTAACGGACCTGCTCCAGGGCTTCCTGGATGGCTTCGCGTTCGAGGCGGTCAAGATAGGGCTCCAGCGGCCATTTGGCGCTGGCAATCAGTTGGCCGCCTTCATCGCTGTTCAGAACGACGCTGGCGGGTGCCAGCTGAAGATCTTCGACGTCGATGCTTTGCCCGCTGCTGAGCGCCAGCGCGCGTTCGAGAACATTTTCCAGTTCGCGGACGTTACCGGGAAAACTGTATTGCGAGAGTGCGCGCAATGCGGCTGATGTCAGCGTTGGCGGCTCAACTCCCTGCTCGGCTGCCATGTTTTGCAGCAAACTCTGGGCGATTTGCGCGATGTCCTCCGGCATGTCGCGCAGGGATGGCATTTTGAGGCTGATGACGTTCAAACGATAATACAGATCCTGGCGGAAGCGGCCTTGCTCGACGCACAGTGCCAGATTCTGGTGGGTAGCGCTGACGATGCGAACGTCAATCGACTCCTCGGCGGTTCCACCCAGCTTGCGCACTTTCTTTTCCTGAATGGCGCGCAACAGTTTGACTTGCATGGCCAGCGGCAGATCGGCCACTTCATCCAGGAACAGGGTGCCGGAGGACGCCGCCTGAAAGAAGCCTTCGCGTTCACTGTCTGCGCCGGTAAATGCGCCTTTCTTGTGACCGAAGAATTCCGATTCCATGAGGTTTTCCGGAATGGCGCCACAGTTCACGGCGACAAATGGCTGGCTGGCCCGGTTGCTTTGCTGGTGAATCAGCCGGGCGGCCAGTTCCTTGCCGCTACCGGACTCGCCAGTGATATAAACGGGTGCCTGGCTGCGCGACAGGCGGGCAATCAGCGCACGCGCCTGCTGCATGACAGCAGAATTCCCCAGCAGGGTCCGGCCGGCAGGCGGCAGGGATTCGGGCAACCGCAAGGCCGATTTGACCAGCACGCGCAGCTGTTCGAGAGTGACGGGCTTGTTCAGATAATCGAAGGCGCCTGCTTTCAGTGCCATCACGGCATTTTCGGTGTTGCCGTGTGCGGTGATGACCGCGACTGGCGTGCCGGGATAATCGCTCTGGATGAGCCGTACGATTTCGAGTCCCTCCCCGTCGGACAGCCGCATGTCGGTCAGACACAGATCAAAACTCTGGCCGGCCAGCCGGATACGCGCCTCGGCAACACTGGCCGCCTTGACCACATCCAGGCCCATCCGGATCAGGGTGATTTCGAGAAGCTCGAGGATATCGGCTTCATCATCGATGATCAGCACTGTCGGCATCTGTCTGTTCATTTGCTTTCTTGACATGCACTCTCCTGCACCGCAATCCTGAAATGCCCGCATCCGCTGGCAGGCTCGTATTCCAGATCCGCCGCGTTTGCCTGGCACAATTCACGCGAAATGTACAAACCCAGACCGGTTCCGGAAGACTCGGTGGTAAAAAAGGGCTCGAACAGGCGCGACTGCAATTCTCCCGGCACTCCGGGCCCATCGTCCATCACACTGATAAACGGAATGTTTCTGTCTACCCCGCATTGTATCCGGACACTGCCGGCTTTTCCGCTGCCATGCCGGATGGCATTGGCGCACAGGTTGGTCATGACCTGATGCAGGTGTCCTGGATCGAAACAGATCGAGGCTGAATCGACAATCTGCAATTGAAAGGTTTCGGCTGGCATTTCACTGCTGTGGCAGAATTCTTCGACAAAGTCGGTCAGGAATCTGGGCAGTTCAACACGTGCGCGCTGGATGCGGTCACGCCGGCTAAGCGCCATGACATCGCTGATCAGCCGGTTGATCCGGCTGGTATTCTTGACAATGATTTCCAGCAATCGCCGGTTGTTTGCCTCGCCGATTTCCAGCAGCAATTCGGAAGCATGGCTGATGGAAGACAGGGGATTGCGGATTTCATGCGCCATGTTGGCGGTCAGCCGACCAAGCGCGGCCAGCTTCATCTGCCGGGCTGCCTCCCTGACCCGCGACAGGTCTTCCAGAACCAGCACGGCACCCATGACGCGCCGGTTGGTCACTGCGATGAAGCGCGGCAGGTAGGATTCGCCCGTCTTGCCAATAGGTACGGCTTCAAAACGCATGGCCGGATTGCGCCGCCACTGTTCGAGAAACTGCGACAGCACAGGCAGACGGGCCTGCAATGGAAAGAGTTTGTCCTGCAGGGCTTCGGCTGGCAACTCGAGCAGGTCACGCGCCCGCTGGTTGGCTTGCCGGATACGCCCTTCGCCATCCAGCACAATCACGCCGTCCTGCATGTCATCGATCACCAGCTGATTGATCTGTGCCATGCTGCGCAAATCTGCAGCCTGCTGATCGGCAAGGGCTTCGCTTTTCCGGTTGCGCTCGGTCATGACCCAGGCAATGCCGGAAGATGCAAAAAATGCAATACCAAGCAGACCCGCCTGACCGATATCGGTCACACCAATTGCATGGGTCGCCACACCAATCATCTGTGTCAGCAACATGGCGGTCGCTGCCAGCGCGGTATAGAACATCAGCATCCGGCCTTCGATCACCAGCGCGCTGGATGCCAGCGAAATCAGCAACAGCAACCCAAGACCGCTGCGCACGCCACCACTGACCATCATCATCAGCGTGATGAAGACAATGTCACTGACAATCAGGATACTGCGTTG
Source organism: Pseudomonadota bacterium (assembly GCA_021845925.1). Classification (GTDB taxonomy): domain Bacteria; phylum Pseudomonadota; class Gammaproteobacteria; order Burkholderiales; family Sulfuriferulaceae; genus Sulfuriferula. The sequence goes on along the minus strand of JAJZUW010000001.1, from coordinate 52,334 downwards.
CAGGGAAAAACTCAGCCAGCGCCGATAGATCAGCGGGACCGAAACCAGGGAAAAGGCCAGATAAAGCCCACCACACAGGAAGAAGAACGCCGGATTGCTCTGGCCAAACGGCCGCCAGCGCGGCTCGATGAAATTAACCAGTATCAGGACAAACGCAACCACTACCCGGTAGCTGTTGAGCGATGCGAGCTGGTTCCAGCCACGTTCCCTGCGTGCTTCCAGGACAGAGTGCATCTGCCACTGTTGCTGCCAGTCCCGTTCAGCGGGTTGCATTCCGGCCTTCCTGGGCATGTTCGCGACAGCAATACCATCCGCCATCCGCTCCGGTGACGGCTTCATCGCGCGGCAGATGCAGACCACATGTCTGGCAACGCACCGTCACCACCGAACGCGGCGATGCCTGTCCGGTTCGCGGCGCAGACCGGCGTGGCGCTGCACGTTTGCGCCAGACCAGCCAGAACAGTAGTGCCAGAAGAACCAGATCCAGCATGTGCAACGAGCTCCTCGGGAGCGGGTATCAGTAGGTACGGCTAACCGCAAACTGCGCCAGCCCGGCCATGTGACTGCGCCAGGGAGATTCAGGCAGGCATTCCAGCGCCGCAAGCGCCAGGGCCGTTTCCTCGCCGGCGCGCTGACGTGCATAGTCCAGGGCTCCGCTGGTGCGGATGTCGCCAAGGATGCGGTCGAAATGATCGAGTCCGCCCTGCTCGATCGCACTGCGAACCAGGGCCACCTGATCCGGAGTACCCCGTTCGAGAAGATAAATGAGTGGCAACGTCGGCTTGCCTTCGGCCAGATCGTCGCCGACATTCTTGCCAATTTCGTGGTGATCGCCCGAATAATCGAGCACATCGTCGATCAGCTGAAAGGCGGTGCCCAGATGCATGCCATAGGCTGCAAGCGCTGCCTCGACCTGTTCGCCGGCATCACCCAGTATCGCACCCAGTCTGGCCGCCGCCTCAAACAGCTTGGCCGTTTTGTAACGGATGACATGCAGATAGTCCTGCTCGGTGACATCGGCATTGTTGCAGTTCATCAATTGAAGAACTTCGCCTTCGGCAATCACATTGGTGGCATCCGACAGGACTTCCATCACCCGCATGCGGCCCACGCCCACCATCATCTGGAACGCGCGCGAATAGAGGAAATCGCCCACCAGAACACTGGCTGCATTGCCGAACAGCGCGTTGGCCGTCGCACGGCCGCGCCGCAAGCCGGACTCATCCACCACATCATCGTGCAGCAACGTTGCCGTGTGAATGAATTCGACCACTGCGGCCAGCTCATGATGCCATTCGCCACGATAGCCGGTCGCTCCGGCTGCCAGCAGCACCAGAACAGGGCGCAACCGCTTGCCACCGCTGGTAATGATGTATTCGGCCACCTGATTGACCAGCACAACATCGGAATGAAGCCGGGCCCGGATCACCTGGTCTACGCGTTGCATATCTTCGGCCAGAAAGGCCTGCAAACCCTGCATTATCTTGTTTCGCCATACCAACGGAATGCACAATGGTAGGGAGGCCGACCATACCGTGTCAAGCGCCGCGCGCACGATACCGGAGCAACATGCCCGACAATTCCCGATATCTCGCGAAAGACAAAACAATGTTTGATTTTCATCGCGAAAGCAGATACAATTCCACGTTTCCTTACGGGCTTTCTTTGGAGAATCCCATGCAGTCGCAAACAAACGCATACGCGGTCATAAAAACCGGTGGCAAGCAGTACCGCATTTCCGCCGGCGAAAAATTGAAAATAGAACAGATCACCGCGGACGTAGGTAGCGAAGTCGTGCTGGACCAGGTTTTCATGTTCGCTGATGGCAGCAACATCAAGGTCGGCACGCCACTGGTTGAGGGTGCAAAAGTCACCGCAACCGTTATCGCACACGGCCGTCATGACAAGGTTCGCATTTTCAAGATGCGTCGCCGCAAGCATTACCAGAAACACCAGGGCCACCGGCAGAACTATACCGAAATCCGCATCGACGGCATTTCGGCCTAAGGAGAACAGAACATGGCACACAAAAAGGCAGGCGGCAGTTCACGCAACGGCCGTGATTCGCATTCCAAGCGCCTGGGCGTGAAGCGTTTTGGTGGTCAGCAAGTGCTCGCCGGCAACATCATCGTTCGCCAACGCGGCACCCAGTTCCATCCTGGCGTCAACGTGGGCATCGGCAAGGACCACACCCTTTTCGCCACTGTCGATGGCGTGGTCGAGTTCGTCATCAAGGGCGCCCAGAAGCGCCGGACCGTCAATATCGTTCCGGTAGCTGCCGCCTGAAACTTGTCGCAGACACATTGTACCGACTTGCCGGCCGCAAATTTCATTGCGGCCGCTTCAGTTTCTGTAGCATCGCAGCACAAAACACAACTCCCTCTGGCAGACCGGCATGAAATTCATTGATGAAGCACGCATTTCAGTCACTGCCGGAAATGGTGGTGATGGATCAGCCTCTTTCCGCCGCGAAAAGTTCATCCCCTTCGGCGGCCCGAATGGCGGTGATGGCGGACGCGGTGGCAGCATCATTGCCGTTGCCGATCGCAACATCAACACCCTGGTCGATTTTCGGTTCACCAAGGCATTCAAGGCACGCAACGGCGAGAATGGCCGCGGATCAGACTGCAACGGCCGCGGAGCGGATGACATCGTCCTGCGCATGCCGGTTGGCACCGTGATTTCCGATGCCGAATCCGGCGAGCAACTGTTTGATCTCGCCAAGGACGGCCAGCGTGTTGTGCTCGCCAAAGGCGGCAAAGGCGGCCTTGGCAACCTGCACTTCAAGTCCAGTACCAACCGGGCACCGCGACAGTTCACCCATGGCGACCCGGGTGAAGCCCGTGAACTGCAGCTCGAACTGAAAGTGCTTGCCGATGTCGGCTTGCTCGGCATGCCGAATGCCGGAAAATCCACCTTCATTCGCGCGGTATCCGCTGCCCGGCCGAAAGTGGCAGATTACCCGTTCACCACACTGGCTCCCAATCTTGGCGTGGTGCGCGTCGATTTCGATCACAGCTTTGTCATTGCCGACATCCCCGGCCTGATTGAAGGCGCCGCAGAAGGCGCCGGACTGGGCCACCGTTTCCTGCGCCATCTGGCGCGTACACGACTGTTGCTGCATCTGGTCGACATCGCCCCTTACGACGAAAACATCGATCCCGTACGCGAAGCCCGTGCGATTGTTGAAGAGCTGCGCAAATACGATGAATCGCTCTGGCAAAAACCTCGCTGGCTGATCCTCAACAAGACAGACCGGCTGGAAGAATCACAGCGCGAAGCGGTCGTTGCCGAATTTTTGCAACAGTTCGGCTGGGATGGCCCGGTGTTTGCCATATCGGCACTCACTGGCGAAGGTTGCCGGCCTCTGGTACATGCCATCATGCGGCATCTTGATGCGACGCGCACAGACACGGACAACGAAGCTGAGCCTGCCAACCCACCTTCCCCTGCCACAGATGCCGAAGACACGGCGGACGTGCCAGCCGGTTCCGGACTGCCTGCGCAGGAGAGCGGATCATGACCAGCCTGCTGGCTTCCGCCCATCGTCTGGTGGTCAAGGTCGGCAGCGCACTGGTCACCAATGATGGAAAAGGACTCGACCACGCGGCGCTGGCCCGCTGGTCCGCACAGATTGCCAGCCTGGTCAATGCCGGGCGCGAAGTCGTGCTGGTTTCCAGCGGCGCGATCGCCGAAGGCATGCAACGGCTTGGCTGGCCAACCCGTCCCGACACCATTCACGAACTGCAGGCAGCGGCTGCCGTGGGCCAGATGGGTCTGGTACAGGCTTATGAAGCCAGCTTCCGCATCCATGGGCTGCATGCGGCGCAAATCCTGCTCACGCACGACGACCTGGCAGACCGCACGCGCTACCTGAACGCGCTGTCCACTCTGCGCACCTTGCTCGGCATGAAAGTCGTGCCCATCATCAATGAAAACGACACCGTTGTCACCGATGAAATCCGCTTTGGCGACAATGACACACTCGGTGCTCTGGTAGCCAACCTGATCGAGGCAGATGCACTGGTCATCCTGACCGACCAGCAGGGTCTCTACACGGCCGATCCGCGCAAGGACCCGGCAGCCACGCTGGTTGCCCATGCACGCGCCGGCGATCCCGATCTTGAAAAAATGGCCGGCGGCGCCGGCAGTGCCATCAGCCGGGGCGGCATGCTGACCAAGATTCTGGCGGCCAAACGGGCTGCGCGCAGTGGCGCGCACACCATCATCGCATCGGGCCGGGAACAGGATGTCCTGCTGCGACTGGCTGGTGGCGAAGCCATCGGAACCCATCTGGAAGCGGCAGAAGCACCTCTTTCGGCACGCAAAACCTGGCTGGCAGATCACCTGCAGGTTCGCGGACAACTGGTACTCGATTCCGGCGCGGAAAAAGCACTGCGCCAGGAAGGCAAAAGCCTGTTACCGATTGGCGTGCTGACGGTCAGCGGCCATTTCGAAAGGGGTGCGGTCGTTTCCTGCATCAATGTACATGGCCATCCCATCGCACGCGGATTGATCAACTATTCTGCTGCGGATGCCAGGAAAATTGCCGGACAGCCCAGCCAGCAAATCGAATCGATTCTGGGTTTTGTCGATGAGACCGAACTGATCCATCGCGACAATCTGGTGCTGTTGTAACGGGCTGTTAACCCAGACCCACCATCAACGTGCGCTGGTTGATGTACCGAGCACCCAGTGATGTTTCCACGCGCTGACCACCATGCGCGGATAATCCGCCTGCCCCAGCGAACCGTTATACCTGCCCAGCGCACGGAACAGATCGCCATTTTCCTGATCCAGGTACAGGCGCAGGATGTTGCAGCCATAGCGCAGATTCGTGCGCAGGTGGAACAGGTCTTGTCCGGGCGAACCAATCTGGCTGACCCAGAATGGCATCACCTGCATGTAACCACGGGCATTGGCCGACGAAATGGCATATTTGTGAAAGCCGGATTCCACCTCGATGACGCCCATCACCAGGGATGGGTCCAGTCCGGCACGAACTGCTTCGTAATACACTGTTACCAGAAAATCACGCCGTTGCAGGTTATCCGGAATACGCGCAACCAGCCTGGGCGACATTTCTGCTACCCACTGACGGCTATCCGGCGTGGCCAGCACCGGCGCATCGGTCACCGGCGCATCGGCCACCGCCGCTTCCAGCATTGTGCGGACATTGTCGCTCAAGGGCTCGTAAATCTGGTGCCCGGCCATTGCCGGCGCGACCGGAACCAGACACAGCGCGAGCGCAGCAGACAGAAACCACCGCACCTGCACGCGCAGATCCGGTAATATCGACTGCATCAAATGGTTCGCAAACGTTCGAGCACCCACGCTTCGCATCCCTCCGCGGCAATCCGCTGCGCTGCCGCATCGCGCCGGCCCTGGTATTCGATTTCACCGGCAGACAGGCTCTTTTCGCCAATCACCAGCCGGTGCGCAACGCCAATCAGCTCCATGTCGGCAAACATCACACCCGGCCGCTCATCACGGTCATCCAGCAACACATCGATGCCGGCGGCAACAAAAGCCGCATACAGGCGGTTTGCCATTCCACGCACCCGTTCACTCTTGTGATAACCAACAGGCACAATGGCCAGTGTAAAGGGTGACAGCCCTTGCGGCAAGGCGATCCCCCGCTCGTCAAAATGCTGTTCGATTGCCGCGGCAACAATACGCGAAACACCGATGCCATAACAGCCCATTTCCATGCTGCGGGTTTCGCCTTGGTCATCGAGAAATTCCGCCTTCATGGCGGTCGAATATTTCGTGCGCAACTGGAAGATATGCCCGACTTCGATACCACGACAAAGCGACAACTGCCCTTTGCCATCGGGACTCGGATCGCCTTCAACCACATTGCGCAGATCGGCAACTTCGGGTTCTGGCAGATCCCGGCCAAAGTTCACGCCAGTCAGATGATAACCGTCCTGATTGGCACCACAGACAAAATCGTGCATCACTGCCACGCTGCGGTCTGCAATAACACGCACATTGAGGCCAACCGGACCAACCGAACCCGGCTGGCAACCAGCGGCCAGCCTGACCAGATCCGCATCGGCCAGACGAACCTCATCACCCAGCAAGCGGGCTGCCTTGACTTCATTCAGCTGATGATCGCCACGCAACAGCAACGCCACCGTGACGTCGCCCGCCATCACCAGCAGTGTCTTCACCACCTGGTCAGCCGGCACGGCAAGCAGACGCGTCACTTCCTCGATGCTGCGGGCATTGGGGGTCGCAATCCGGCTGAGCGCGGCCGAAGGCGGCATGCGCGGGCGTGCCGGCGCAAGCGCCTCGGCCAGTTCCACATTGGCGGCATAATCCGAATCGGGACAATATGCCAGTGCGTCTTCACCCGAATCCGCCAGCACATGAAACTCGTGCGAACCCGAACCACCAATGGCGCCTGTATCGGCAGCGACGGCACGGAACTGCAGACCAAGCCGGGTAAAAATCCGGCTGTAGGTGTCATGCATCACGCGATAGGTCGTTTCCAGACTGGCGAGATCGGCATGAAACGAATAGCCATCTTTCATGACGAATTCACGCGCGCGCATCACACCGAAACGAGGACGGATTTCATCACGGAATTTGGTCTGGATCTGGTAAAACAGCACCGGCAACTGGCGGTAACTACGAATCTCGCGCCGGGCAACATCGGTGACCACTTCCTCATGGGTCGGACCAAAACAGAACGAACGCTCGTGTCGATCAACGATTTTGAGCATCTGCGGACCAAACTGCTGCCAGCGGCCGGTTTCTTCCCACAGTTCCGCAGGCTGAACAGCTGGCATGAGCACTTCCAGGCCGCCTGCGCGATCCATTTCCTCGCGCACCACTGCTTCAACCTTGCGCAATACCCGCAATCCCATCGGCATCCATGTGTACAGTCCGGAGCCAAGCCGGCGAATATAACCGGCCCGCAGCATCAGCCGGTGACTGATCAGTTCGGCCTCGGCAGGAGCTTCCTTCAAGGTGCCGATAAAAAATTGTGATGCGCGCATGTTATATTCCGTGCTGGTGGCAAAAACGCCATTTTATCGCATATCCCGCCTGCGCTGGCAGACGGGATCACAGGAGGCCTGGCTCATGCGTCTGTTTTCACGTCGCATACACAAAACCGTCTCTGGTGGAGAGCCAGTGGAAATCAGCGAACAGGGCGGGATCCGTTACCTGCACCTGGGCAACAACACGGTCCAGTCGGCGATGCGAATCAAGGACCCATGGTATCTGGAACTGAGTTACACCCAGGCCATGATGGCATTCCTGATTTTTGCACCACAGCCAGACCGGGCACTGCTGATTGGCCTGGGAGGCGGATCAGTGGCCAAATTCCTCTACCACCATTTTCCGGAAACGCAGATCCGGGTTGCAGAAATCAATCCGGAGGTGATCCGGGCAGCCAGGCAATATTTCTTTGTGCCGGAGGACGACAGACTCGATATCGTCGAAATTGACGCCACCCTGCTGGTACCCGACGAACGGAATCACGATGTGCTGTTGCTGGATGGATATGACGCCCACTTCCAGGTCCCTGGACTGGCCACTCCCGAATTTTATCAGCACTGCGCGGATGCGTTGACGCCACGCGGCATCCTGTCGGTCAACCTGTGGCGCAACGACCCGATGTTCGATCATTACCACAAGCGTTTGCTGGACTGCTTCGAAGGTCGCGTGCTTCTGTTACCTGCCGAAAGACGCGGCAACACCATCGCACTGTGCTTCAACCCGTTTGCGTTGAGAAGAGACCGGCGCCTGTTGCAGCAGCACGCGATCGAGCTTGAAGTCCGTCACCGGCTACCCTACACCAGGTACCTGGCGGAACTGTTGCCCCAGCTTGATCAGTTGCAGAAATGACAGGATCACCCTTTCGGGTGATCCTGTGCACAACATTCTTCCGCAACAGTCCAATGCGGAAAGCGCTTCGCCTGGCAGAGGCCAGGCCCTGGCGCTCAGGCCTTGCGTTTGGCAGCGATCATTTTTTCAATCATCGGTCCAAGAATCAGCTCCATGGCATAGCCCATCTTGCCGCCCGGCACAACGAGCGTATTGGAGCGAGACATGAACGAATTCGGAATCATGTTGATCAGGTAAGGGAAATCCACGCCGCGATGTTCACGGAAACGGATGATGACAAAGCTTTCGTCCGGCGTCGGGATATCCCGGCTGATGAACGGGTTGGAGGTATCCACGGTCGGCACACGCTGAAAATTGACGTCTGTGCGCGAAAACTGCGGCGTAATGAAATTCACGTAATCCGGCATGCGCCGCAGGATGGTATCCACGATCACATCAGCGGAGTAGCCACGTTCTGCGCCATCGCGATGGATTTTCTGGATCCATTCCAGGTTGACTACGGGCACCACGCCCACGCCCAGATCCACGTGTCTGGCCACATCCACTGCACCATCCACAACCAGGCCGTGCAGGCCTTCGTAAAACAGCAGGTCGGTGCCGGCCGGGACTTCTTCCCAAGGCGTGAATTCGCCGGCCTTGAGTTCGGTGTTCAATCGCTTGTTGTGAAACAGCGCTTCTTCATCGCTGTGAATGTAATAACGCTTCTTGCCGCCGCCGGTTTCACCATACTCGCGAAACAGATCGGCCAGCTTGTCAAAGTGATTGGCTTCCGGACCAAAATGGCTGAAGTGCAGATTGCCTGCCGTTTCGGCCTTCTTGACCGCCTCGCGGAACTCGACCCGGCTCAGGCTGTGAAAGCTGTCGCCTTCGATGACGGCCGCATTGATCTGTTCACGACGGAAAATATGTTCGAAGGCCCGTTTGACAGTGGTGGTACCGGCACCGGACGAACCAGTAACGGCAATCACAGGATGCTTTTGAGACATGATCGCTCCAGAAGACAAATAAAAATCTTTGTCAGGCCGTTCAAAAGATGATGGGAGCAGGCAAAAAACAAAGCAAAAAAACCGGAACCGGAACCCGCATTCGGACAGGTACAGGTTTCACAACACTTTTTAACGCGCTATTGCCTGGCGCAATCGTTTTCAACTGCCTGTAATGTAACTAGGCAGTATAACCGCACCGTCAGGTCCTGTCCAATTTCATCCCGCAAGACCGACGTCACCCGCCGGGCCGCTCCGCCGGGTTGCTGGCACAGCAACGTCTTTTCCGCGATAATACTGCGATCGTTTCAACCACAGAATCAACATGGAACCGCATTACCAGCCCCAGGCCATCGAACCCGCCATCCAGCAGGAATGGGAAGCCCGCCAGAGCTACCATGCCAGTGAAACCGACACCCGGCCACGCTATTACTGTCTGTCGATGTTTCCCTACCCGTCCGGCAAGCTGCACATGGGTCATGTGCGCAACTACACGATAGGCGACGTACTGGCCAGGTATCACCGGCTCAAGGGTTTCAACGTGATGCAACCGATGGGCTGGGATGCCTTCGGACTGCCCGCCGAAAACGCGGCCATCAAGAACCAGGTTGCGCCAGCCAGCTGGACTTATGCCAACATCGATCACATGCGTGGCCAGCTGAAACGCCTCGGCTTGTCGATCGACTGGCAGCGCGAACTGGCCACCTGCCAGCCAGCCTACTACCGCTGGGAACAATGGCTGTTCACCGAACTGTTCAAAAAGGGGCTGATCTACAAGAAAACGGCCAGCGTCAACTGGGACCCGGTCGATTGCACCGTACTGGCCAACGAACAGGTGATCGATGGTCGCGGCTGGCGCAGTGGCGCGCTGATCGAAAAGCGCGACATCCCGATGTACTTCATGCGCATCACAGCCTATGCCGAAGAACTGCTGGCCGATCTGGACAAACTGGACGGCTGGCCCGAACAGGTGAAAACCATGCAGCGCAACTGGATCGGCAAAAGCCAGGGTTGCGAAGTGCACTTTCCCTATGACGAAGCCAGCACAGGCGAGCCAGGCGTGCTCAAGGTGTATACCACGCGTCCCGACACACTCATGGGTGTCACCTACGTGGCCATTGCAGCAGAACACCCCCTGGCTGCACACGCAGCGGCCAGCAATCCCGCCCTGGCCGATTTCATCGCCGAATGCCGGCGTGGCAGTGTCGCCGAGGCGGACATTGCCACACAGGACAAAAAAGGCATGGCTACGGGTCTGTCTGTGCGCCATCCACTGACCGGCGACAGCCTGCCGGTCTGGGTTGCCAACTATGTACTGATGGGTTATGGTGAAGGCGCCGTGATGGCTGTACCGGCCCACGACGAACGCGATTTTGCCTTTGCCAGCCAATACGGCCTGCCGATCAGGACTGTGATTGCATCCACCAGCCAGGCCTACACCGAAGTCAGCGCACCATGGCAGGATGCGTATGGTGAACATGGCCTGTGCATCCATTCCGGCCGTTATGACGGCATGGATTTCAGCACAGCATGCGATGCCATCGCCAGCGATCTCGAAAAACTTGGTCTGGGTAGCCGGCGGACACAATTCCGCTTGCGTGACTGGGGCATTTCACGCCAGCGTTACTGGGGGTGTCCGATCCCGATCATCCATTGTCCGACCTGCGGCGACGTGCCGGTTCCTGCCGGGCAGCTGCCCGTTGTTCTGCCGGAAGATGTCACTGTCACCGGCGCGGGGTCGCCACTGGCCAAAATGCCGGAATTCTACGAATGCACCTGTCCGACCTGTGGCGGAGCCGCCCGGCGCGAAACCGATACCATGGACACGTTTGTTGAATCCTCATGGTATTACGCGCGCTATGCCAGCCACGACTGCACGACCGCCATGCTGGATGAACGCGCCCGGCACTGGCTGCCGGTCGACCAGTACATCGGTGGAATCGAACATGCCATCCTTCACCTGCTATACGCGCGGTTTTTCCACAAACTGATGCGCGACCAGGGTCTGGTTGATTGCGACGAACCGTTTGCCCGCCTGCTGACTCAGGGCATGGTTGTTGCGCCCACGTTTTATCGCGAACATGAAAACGGTCAACGCGACTGGTTCAACCTGACCGAAATCGATCTGGCCTGCGACGAGCGCGGCCGTCCGGTCAGCGCGACACTGAAGGCAGATGCCCTGCCGGTACACATCGGCGGCATCGAAAAGATGTCCAAGTCAAAAAACAATGGCGTGGACCCCCAGAGCCTGATCGACCGTTTCGGCGCCGATACGGCGCGTCTGTTCATGATGTTTGCCGCCCCGCCGGAACAGAGTCTGGAATGGTCGGATGCCGGTGTCGAAGGTGCCCATCGCTTCCTGCGTCGTTTGTGGAGCTTTTGTGCCGAGCATGTCAACCAGGGACTGGTTGCGGCATGGACACCCGGCGAAACCGGACTGAGCGATGCGCTCAAGGCCATCCGCAGGCAAACGCACAGCGCCATCCGCAAGATTGATGATGATTATGGCCGGCGGCAGACGTTCAACACCGCTATTGCCACAGTGATGGAACTGCTGAACGCGCTGTCCCGAATCGATACCAGCGAAGCAGATGCCCGCCGGGTGATTCAGGAATCGCTCCAGCACATGCTGGTGCTGCTTGCGCCCATCGTGCCGCACGCTGCCGAACATCTCTGGCAGCAATTGTGTCCCGGAACCCGGCTGGATCAGCAGGACTGGCCCGTGGTTGATGAGACGGCGCTGGTGCAGGATACAATCAGACTGATGATCCAGATCAATGGCAAACTGCGCGGCGAAATCAGTGTGCCGGCAGATGCCGGTCGGGAAACCATCGAACAGGCAGCCATAGCCGACACGGCTGTCGTCCGCCATATCGATGGCCAGAACATCAAAAAAATCATCGTGGTACCGGGGCGTCTGGTTAACATCGTGATCTAGGATCCAACAGGGAGCACAGAATGAAACCCACAGGCAGAATCCTGGCATTATGGCTGATGCTGACATCGCTCCTAGCCGGCTGCGGCTTTCACCTGCGCAACCAGGCGGATATTCCGTTTTCTTCGATTTATCTGCAAGCCCCGGCCAGTTCGGCTGTTGCCACCAGCATCCGTCACATGATGATCTTTGGCGGGCATCCTGAACGTCTTGCCACCTCCCCGACAAAAGCGGAACGGATTCTGGAAATCCAGAGCGAGAACGAACAGATGATCATTCTGGCCCTGACGGCAACAGGCCTTGTCAGTGAGTACCAGCTTCAGCTGGACATCAAATACCGTCTGCTCATGCCGGACGGCAAAGAAGCCTTGCCCCCGACCAAGATTCATCTGACCCGCGACATGGCCTACAATGCATCGCAACCCTACGCCTACGGTGACGAAGAACAGTTCCTGTATCGCGACATGCAGACCGATGCAGCCCAGCAGATACTCCGTCGCCTGTCCATGATGCACAATTGAGCCAGCGCAGACATGCGGCTGAAGCCTGAACAACTGGCCGCCAGCCTGGGCGGAAAACTGGCGCCCATCTATCTCCTGTATGGAGATGAACCCTTGCTGGTCACCGAAGCTGCCGACCTGATCCGGCGAGCTGCGCAAAAACACGGCTGTTCGGAGCGCGACATTCATCACGTCGAGGGTCATTTTCGCTGGGATCGTCTGCTTGAAGCCAGCCAGTCCATGTCGCTGTTCAGCCAGGCCAGACTGATCGACATCCGGATTCCGTCCGGCAAACCCGGCGCCGAAGGCGCGCGCATTCTGCAAAACTGGGCCAGCCAGCCACCTGCCGATACCATCACGCTGATCACGCTGCCCAAACTGGACAAGGCCAGCCAGAACAGCAAATGGTTCACTGCCCTGGATCAGGCGGGTATCAGTGTTGCCATCAGCCCAGTCGGAATGGCAGCTTTGCCGCGCTGGATCGCGGAGCGGCTGGCACAACAGCAACAGTCAACCACGTCTGCTGCGTTGGCGCTGATCAGCGAAAAAGTCGAAGGAAACCTGCTGGCGGCGCAACAGGAAATCAGCAAGCTGGCATTGCTCTATCCGGCAGGCAAGCTGACGCTGGAACAGGTGCGCGATGCGGTTCTGGATGTCGCGCGCTTCGATGCATTCCAGCTGGCCGATGCCCTGTTGGCAGGACAGGCAACGAGGATCATCCGCATTCTGGCTGGCTTGCGCAACGAAGGCGAGGCACCGACCCTGGTACTCTGGGTCATCGTGCGCGAATTGCGATTGTTAACCCAGCTGACTGCAACAGCTGCCAGTGCGAACCGCATGCGCGAACTCGGTATCTGGGAGAGCAGGCAAGCCCTGTACAACAATGCCATCCGACGTCTGCGCCAGCCAGTCCTGATCCAGTCGTTGCACGAAACAGCCGCCATCGACCGCATGATCAAAGGGCTGGATGAGCGCGACCCCTGGCTGGCCATTGAACAGATGACTTTGTCACTTTGCCGTTGAACCTGCTCGCGGTTTACGACCACCCGCACTCACGCTGATGAAATCAGACGCATCAAACAGAAAAGGCACCTTGCGGTGCCTTTTAACTGGACTGATGCCGTGTTCAGCCTTCCTGGCCTTCACCAGCGGATGCCACAACCTTGCGTGCCGGCAGCTTTTCGCGAATACGGGCCGACTTGCCGGAACGTTCGCGCAGATAGTACAGCTTAGCACGACGCACGTCGCCACGACGCTTGACTTCGATGCTGTCCAGCAACGGAGAATAGGTCTGGAATGTCCGCTCGACGCCTTCGCCGGCAGAAATCTTGCGTACGGTAAATGCGGAATTCAGACCGCGGTTGCGCCGGGCGATAACAACACCCTCGTATGCCTGCAGACGCTCGCGATTGCCTTCCTTGACCTTGACACTGACCACAACGGTGTCACCAGGTGCAAAATCGGGGATGTTCTTGCCGAGACGGGCAATTTCTTCCTGTTCCAGTTGCTGGATGATGTTCATTTGCGTTAACTCCTGAAAAGTGCGGCCAGTGCCGCTTACCGTGCGGAGCAGGCCGCCGCCTGACGCACGCGTTATCGGAGAAATCTCCGTTACCGGGAAGATCCCGGTGAAATGTTGCCGGCGCAATTGCCGTTACCAACCTGTTCGCAGGAATCAGCTGTTTTCAGCTGTCTTCTTTCACGAGCAGTTTCAGTTCTTCATCGCTGGTGCCGCGGGCAGCCAGCAGGTCCGGCCGCAAGGCTGCGGTTCGCAGCAGCGACTGCCGGTGTCGCCATTGCCGGATACGCGCATGATCGCCACCCGTCAACACCGCAGGTACCGGTTGGCCACGCCAGACCTCGGGTCTGGTGTAGTGCGGGTAATCCAGCAACCCGTCGACAAAGGAATCCTCTGCGGCTGACTGACTGTCGCCCAGCGCTCCCGGCAACTGCCGGAGCAAGGCATCAACCAGCACCATCACCGGCAGTTCACCGCCGGACAGGACATAATCGCCGATGGATACTGTTTCGTCCACCTCGCTGTCCAGCACTCGCTGGTCAACGCCTTCATAACGTCCCGCCAGCAGCACCAGCCCCTGACGCGACAGCAATGCCATGACCATGGCATGGTCGAGACGGCGGCCATGCGGTGCCAGATAGACCACATGCGGTGCCGAAACACCTGCCAGCTTCTGCCGCTCCCGTGCTGCCTGCACGGCCAGTGCGACAGGTTCGGCCAGCATCACCATACCCGGACCACCACCATACGGCCGGTCGTCGACCGTGCGGTAATTGTCGGTTGTGAAGTCGCGCAGATTCCACACCTGCAGACTGGCCAACCCCCGATCCAGCGCCCGGCCACTGACGCCATAATCGCTGATGGCCGAAAACATTGCCGGAAACAGTGTCAGGACATCCAGCTCCAGCCTTGTGGCTGACATCAGTAGTCTTCCTGCCAGTCAACATGCACACACCGGCCCTGCATGTCCACATCATGAACCACCGCACCCACAAAGGGAATCAGCAGGTCGGATGCATCTGGCGTCTGACGGGCAACCACCATGACATCGTGCGCACCGGCTTCCAGCATTTCCCGGATGTGCCCCAATGTCTGGCTTTGCAGGTTACGCACTTCCAGTCCGATCAGATCGGACCAGTAATATTCGTTGTCGCCCACTCTGGGCAGACTGCTGCGCGGAACAGCGACTTCTGTTCCGCGCAATGCAAAGGCGGCGTCGCGATCATCCACGCCCGCCAGTTTGGCAACCATCTGTTTGCCATGCGGCTGGAACGCCTCTACCTTGCAAAGCTCCCATGCGCCAGCTTGCCTGCGCAGCCACCACTCGGAGTAGTCTGCCAGCGCATCATCCAGCTCGCTGAAAGGCTGAATTTTGAACCAGCCCTTCACGCCCCACGGCGCGGCTATGCGCGCCATGACCACCAGATCATCCGGCGGTACGTGCACTTTCTTCCAGCTTGACCAGGCGCGAAACTGCCTCGCTGACCTGCGCACCACGGGACACCCAATGCTGCACACGGTCCAGGCTCAAACGCAGTTTCTCGACACCTTCACCAGCGACCGGGTTATAGAACCCGACACGCTCGATAAAACGGCCATCACGACGGCAACGCGAATCAGCCACCACCACAGTATAAAACGGGCGGTTTCTGGCGCCGCCACGGGCAAGTCGAATCACAACCATTTGTTTAGCCCAACCACTTGAATTAAAAGAGGGCGATTATAGCGTGTTTACCCACCCCTTGACAAGCACGACATTTGCGTCCAGCCAGGCGTGCCAATGACCCGATAAAAAAGCCCGGCAACTCTGCCGGGCTTTCGGATGTTACAAGCCAAGACTGCTTATTTGGCGGGTTCCACGGCAAAATGCTTGCGATTCTGCAGGAAGGCCACTTCAGCAAAACCGGACGGAACGATGTCGGCATCCATCACACCGTACAGGCTGTGGAAATTGATATTCTGTTCTTGCAAGCTGTTGTTGCACACTTCAAAGTGCACACCTTCGCCACGCAGTTTGTCCAGCATTTCTTTTTCTTTGGCATCCGGATTCTTCAGCCAGGCCACACCTGCGGCATACATCACAACGCGGATATCAGCCTTGCCGCCCCACGTCTTCAGAGCACCGAGCATGTTGTTGATGTTGCGCAGCTTCATGCCAACCAGAGCCGGATCGGTCAGCGGCACAACCACCTTCATGTCACCGTATTTTTCGTGCTTGATCTTCGGCGCGACATACGGGTCAGCGGAAGGTGCGGCAGCTTCGGCAGCCACGGCAGGTGCCATGGCAGCAGCGCTCATGCTGGCAAGCAGTGCAACAGACAACAGATTCATTTTCAGCGTCATGGTGTTCTCCTGTTTGGGGTCGTGTAGAATATCACTGCGCGCAAGCCGGAAAACGGCTGGCCCGCTGTCACCTGCCAGATGGCCAGAAGCCCACAGCAGCGGCAACAATTCCAGTTTTTCATGTTATCCAGCCATTGCGATTTACAACCGCTGGTGCAGGTTATACTATACCGCTGGAACCTAAAAGTCCACTTAATTCACAACCACCAGGAGAGCCCAGATGAGCGTTCGTCGTTCAATCCTTTCCAGCGCCGCCGCGCTGTTGCTGCTGGCCATTGCCAGCCATGCCGGAGCCACTGACAACGAGAAATTCTATCCGCCATGGAGCCACGGCGACAACAACCCTGTACAGGAGCGCGGTCTGGAATTCACCGTGCCGGAAGTGGACAACCTGCCTGATTTCCACGGCAATCCGATGACGTCCAGACTGAACATCCTGGTCGGCGGCAACTACTTCTTTGCCATGGCTCCGCTGGTGCACGAATTCGAAAGACAACACCCGGAATTCAAGGGCAAGATCTATTACGAAACCATTCCTCCTGGCCTGTGCTACGAACAGATCAAGAAAAATGGCGTGGTGACGGTCGGTAACATGACCTGGACTGTGCATGCCGACGTATACGCTGCCGGACTCAAGCGTGTCACTCAGGCCATCAGCGAAGGTTATGGCAATGCGCCTGCCGTGCGTTATGCCACCAACACGCTGACCATCATGATCCCCAAAGGCAATCCTGCCCATATCACCAGCCTGAATGACCTTGGCAAACCTGGCGTCAAACTGGTGATGCCGAATCCGGAGTTCGAAGGCATTGGTCGTCAGATCAAGGTTGCTCTGGCCAAGGCTGGTGGTGAAGAACTGGTTAAGGCCGTTTACGAGACCAAGGTTGCCAACGGCGAAACCATCCTGACCCACATTCACCACCGTCAGTCGCCTTTGTACCTGATGCTGGGTCGCGCAGATGCCGGCGTGACATGGCAATCGGAAGCCAAGTTTGAAGAAAAGGTTGGCAATCCGATCAGCAACGTGGACATCCCTGACAGCCAGAATGTCAGCGCGGTCTATGCCGCAACCACGCTCAAGAAGGCCAAGCACGCCAAGGCCGCCAAAATGTGGGTTGATTTCCTGCGTTCGCCGAAAGCACTGGCCATTTTCGAAAGCTATGGTTTCAAGCCTTACACCGAAGGCAAGTAATACTGTCTGTCCGGTCCGGTCAGCCGGATCGGCAACAAAAAAAAAGCCATGCGGATGCATGGCTTTTTTGTTGGGGACAATGTACGACGTAGCGATCAGGAATGCGTATCCGGCCGCTGATAGCCACCACCAAGCGCACGAATCAGACTGACACTGGCCTGCAAACGACGGGTATGCAGGCGGATCGATTCAATTTCAGCCTGCAGGGCTGGTTGCTGCGCTGTCACCACCTCGAGGTAGTTTTCCATCCCCTCGCGATAACGGCTCATGGCAATTTCCAGGGCGCGCTGTGTGTCCGACTTGGCAGCATCAATGCTGACCGACTCCTGCGACAACTGGTTCAGCAAGGTCAGATTGTCTTCGACTTCCTGGAACGCCTTCAGCACGGTCGCACGGTACTGTGCGCCAGCGACATGGAATGTGGCCTTGGCCTGATCCACAACTGCCTGACGACGACCAGCATCAAAAATGGTCAGAAACGCGGTCGGTCCGATCGTCCACAGCGTTGTTGGCGCCATTGAGAATTCATTGGCAATCACCTGATCCTGCCCCAGACCACCGATCAGATTGATCGTCGGGAAGAACGCAGCCCTTGCCACGCCAATTTCTGCGTTGGCAGCCGCCACGCGGCGTTCAGCTGCCGCGATGTCGGGACGGCGCTGCAGCAGTGCGGAAGGCACACCAACCGGAATGGCCGGTACGCTGATTTCCGCCAGGTTGGACGGCAAGGAAAATGCCGATGCCGGCTTGCCCACCAGTGAGGCAATCGCATGCTCGTACAGCGCGCGCACGGCAATCAGATCTGCCAGTTCTCCATTGGCAAAATCCAGCTGCGCCTTCGCACGCGATACACTCAACTCGGAGTCCACACCGCCATGAAAGCGGTATTCGGTCAAGTCGAGCGCCTTCTTGTAGATGACCACCACGTCGTTGAGCAGCTTGATTTCCTGATCCAGGCCGCGCAAAGCCAGATAATTGTTGGTCAGGGTTGCACGCAGACTGAGCCGCACCGTTTCCAGATCTGCAGCTGCGGCTGCTTCATTGGCTTGACCGGCTGCCACCTCATTGCGAATCCGGCCCCAGAAGTCCACTTCGTAGGAAGCGGTCAGACCAGCATAACCTTCGTGATAGGACTGCGGACCACTGACTGGCGAAGTCGGCGTGTAGATATGCGGCTTGTTGTAAAAATTCTTGTTGGCAGTATCGAACCCACCAAAATTGAGCTGTGGAAACAGACTGGCATTGGCCTGCTGTTCAAGCGCAATGGCCTGGTCGTAATGTCCCACGGCTTCGGCCAGGGTTGGATTGGCCGCATCCAGCTGTCCGATCAGATTGTCCAGGGTCGGATCCTTGTAATCCTGCCACCAGTCGCCGCGTTCAATCTTGTCGGATGGTTTGGCCGGTTGCCAGACACCCGCTTCCTTGTAGGCAGCGGGGACATCTGTCGTCGGTTCATGATAGGTGGGCGCCAGCGAACAACCGGTCAGCACCGGCAGCACGCCCGCCACAATCAATACCAGTCGGTTCAGTTTCATTTTGTGAATCCGCTCGAAATCTGCACATGATCACCATCCGTAATCGAGTCGGATGGCGAATCGATAATCTTGTCGGTCGGTTCGATGCCGGACGACACCTCGATGATCTTGCCCAGATCGCGGGCAACCGTAATCGATTTCAGCACAACACGGTTATCCGGTCCAACCGTGGCAACCTTCAGGCCACCCTTGCGGAACAGCAATGCGCTGCCCGGAATGCGCACAACACTTTTCGGACTTGGCAGGGTGAACGCCACATCGCCGTATGCGCCGGGCATGATGGTTTCACCGGGATTGGCCAGTTCCAGCTCCACGGTCAGGGTTCGCGAAGCGACGTGGATCGCTTCCGAGGTGCTGATCACCTTGGCCGTGTATTCCTTGCCCGGACGGTCAGGCAGCGAAATGGTCGCTGGCGTGCTGGTGTTGATGCGGTCGGCATAATTCTGCGGCACTTCCACATACACCCGCAACCTGCGTTCATCAGCCACTTTGAACAGCGGCGGAATGGAAGTGTTGCTGCCATTGCTGATCAGCATGCCGATGTCCGTGTTGCGGTCGGTAATCACGCCATCGAACGGCGCAACGATATGGTTGAACGACTGCAGTACTTTCAGGCGACGCAATTCGGCTTCCTGGGCATTCACCTCGGCTTGCTGCGCCTTTTCGTCGGCCTGCTTCTCTTCGGTTTCCTGTCTGGAGACGGAATCGGTCGCCAGCAGTTTTTCCCAGCGCTGGGCAGTGACGACTGCCAGCTGCAGCTTGGCCTTCTGGGTTGCCAGATTGGCTTCCGCCCGCTGGATCTGATCATCCAGATCCGGGGTTTCAACCACTGCCAGCAACTGGCCGGCCTTCACATGGGCACCGATATCGGTGTACCAGTCTTTGAGGTAACCATTGACGCGCGAGAAGATGTCGGCCTGATACCAGGGCGTCACGTTACAGGGCAGGCGCAATTTTTCGCTGGCCGCTCCTGCCTGCGGAATAATGATCTTGACCGGGACCGTGTCACGCATTTCAGCTGCGTGAACCAGCATTTTGTCTGCATGCAAGCGCGACAGGATGCCCTCTGCGGCAACCAGGCCAAACGCGGAAATCAGGACGATCAGCGTCAGGCGCCCCCGGCGCGATAACTGAACGTGTGGGTACTCATTCTGCATGATTCAAGCTCCGGATTCAGATAATTTAACAGACACATCGGTTTCCTGTGTTTCATGTGGTTTTTCACCATCACGGTGCACCAGACTGAACACAACAGGAACGAACAAAAGGGTTGCCACGGTCGCGAAACAGAGACCACCGATCACAGCACGACCAAGCGGAGCATTCTGTTCACCGCCATCGCCCAGACCCAGCGCCATCGGCGCCATACCGATGATCATGGCCAGCGCCGTCATCAACACTGGACGGAAGCGGATATAGCCGGCTTCCACCGCAGCGGTCAGACCACTGACGCCTTCGCTCAGTTTTTCACGGGCAAAGCTGATCACCAGAATACTGTTGGCAGTTGCCACACCCATGGTCATGATAGCGCCAATCAGTGCCGGCACCGACAACGGCGTATGCGTGACGAACAACATCCAGGTAATACCGGCCAGTGCAGCTGGCAGCGCGGTGATGATCACGAACGGATCCAGCCATGACTGGAAATTGACCACGATCAGCAGGTAGATGAACACGATCGCTGCCACCAGACCAAACACAAGTCCCGAATACGCCTGGTTCATCGATTGAACCTGACCGCGCAACACCACCTCGGAGCCCTTCGGCACATCTTTCGCGGTGTCTTTCAGGATCTTGTTGATGTCGTTGGCAATACCGCCAAGGTCACGGTTTTCCGGAGTACCGAAAATATCGATCACCGGCTGGACGTCATAGTGCGACACGATGGCTGTCTGCTGGCGACGTTCGATGTGCGCCAGGCTACCCAGAATCTGTGGCACCTTGGAACGACCGCTACCCACCAGGTTCGGATCGGTTGATGTACCTGTCGGAATCGGCACGTTGACCAGGTCGTTCAGGGTGTCGATACGATACTGTGGCGTCTGGATCACCAGCGGGTAATCAACGTCGTTCTTCGGATTGACCCAGAAGTTCGGACCAGTCTGGAAACTACCGGACAAGGTGATCAGCATGGCGTTGGCAATGTCACGCTGAGACAGCCCCATCTGCTGGGCACGGGCACGGTCAACCACCAGGTGCAGTTCAGGTTCGTCGAACTGCTGTGCCACGCGCAGATCTGCCAGACCCGGAACCTTGCGCAGACGGGTCATCAGTTCGTTGGCATAAGCCCGGTTCTCATCATTCTTGAAGCCGATGATCTGGATATCCAGCGGAGCCGGCAAGCCGAAGTTCAGCACCTGGGTCACGATATCGGCCGGCAGGAATGCAAACGTGACGCCCGGAAAATCAACCGCCAGCTTTTTGCGCAATGCCTGCACATAGCCTTCTGTCGGATGGTGGTTTTCCTTCAGCGTGACCATGATGTCCGCATCCGCCGTACCAATCGGGAACGAGCTGCTATAGCTCAGGTTGATACCGCTGACCGGCAGTCCAATGTTGTCAACGATGTTGGACATTTCATCGGTCGGGATGTTCTTGCGGATATCCTGCTCGATCAGGTCAACCAGACGCGCGGTTTCTTCAATCCGCATTCCGGTTTTGGCCCGTACGTGCAACTTGATCAGACCAGCATCGGTGGCCGGGAAGAAATTGCGGCCAAGCCATGGCACCAGCAAAAAGGACGCCATGACGAACGACAGGAATCCGGTAATGAATATCTTGCGGTTGGTCAGCGCCATCAGCAGGATATTCCGGTAACCTTCACGAATCACAGCAAACACCTGCTCGAACCGGCGCTGGAAAATCACCAGCGGGTTGTGCGAGGCGGTATGGGTACTGACCGGATGCGAGCCTTCGCCGGCATGCACATCATGGTGCATGTGCGGCTTGAGCAGGAAATTGGCCACCGTCGGCACCAGGGTACGCGACAGGATGAACGACGAGATCATCGAGAACATCACCGCTTCGGCCAGAGGCACGAACAGATAGCCGGAAACGCCGCCCAGGAAGAACATCGGCACGAACACGATCAGGATCGACAGCAACGACACGAATGCCGGCACCACAATCTGTCCTGCACCATCCAGAATGGCCGTACGCACTTCCTTGCCATGTTCCAGGTGCCAGTTGATGTTTTCAATGGTCACTGTTGCATCGTCAACCAGAATACCCACCGCCAGCGCAAGACCGCCCAGCGTCATCAGGTTGATGGTCTGACCAAAGGCAAACAGCAACGCAATGGCAGAGAGAATCGCCAGCGGAATGGACAGCATGATGATGACGGTCGAGCGCCAGCTACCCAGAAACAGCAGAATCATCAGGCCGGTCAGAATCGCGGCGGTCACACCTTCCCGGATCACGCCGTCGATCGATCCCTTGACGAAGGTAGACGTGTCGCCGACCAGTGCCACGTGCAGCCCTTTCGGGGCACCGGCCAGGATTCTTGGCATCATGTCCTTGATCTGCTGGATAATGGCCAGGGTCGATGCATTACCGTTTTTCTGGATGGTGGTCAGCACCGAGTGCAGACCATTGATACGGACGATGTTGGTTTGCGGCGCAAAACCGTCACGCACATATCCCACATCACGCAAGTAGATGGTGGCGCCATTGACTGTCTTGATCGGCATGTCGTTCAGTTCTTCAACCACCTTCGGACTGGCGTTCAAGGTCACGTTGTATTCGAACAGCCCCACCTTTTCAGTACCAGACGGCAATTGCAGGTTCTGCACCGACAGTGCATTCACCACATCTGTCGGCGTCAGTCCCTTGGCGCGCAAGGCACGCTGGTCAAGGTCAACCTGGATCTGGCGCACCTTGCCACCATACGGCGAGGTCACGGCTGCGCCTTCCACCTCGGCAAGCTGCGGACGGATAAAGTTGTTGGACAGGTCAAACAACTGGTTGTCCAGCAAACGGTGGCTGGACAGCGCCATCGAGATCACCGGAACGTCGGAAGCGTTGTACACCAGAATCTGCGGCGGCGTAATGCCGGGAGGCATCTGCTTCAGCACGGTTTGCGAGATGGCCGTGACCTGACTCATGGCGCCATTGATATTCACGCCGGGGTGGAAAAAGATTTTCACCACAGACACGCCGGCCAGTGTCTGCGATTCGATGTGCTCGATATCACTCACTGTACTGGACAGGTTGCGTTCGTAATAGGTGGTGATACGGTCGGCCACGTCTTGCGGAGGCATACCGTTATAGGTCCAGATCACGCTGATCACTGGAATGTCGATGGCCGGGAAAATATCCGTACTCATGTTCTTGTACGAAAGGGGACCCAGAATGAAAATCAGGATCGCCATCACCACGAAGGTATAGGGCCGACTCAGCGCTACGCGTACGAGCCAAATCATTTTATTCTTTCCTCAAACGTATTCCGTTAACATCGCCCAAAAACAGGGCAACCGCATCAATTCGTGCGCATACTAGCACAGACAACCATTCTTTTTTCTTACAAACTCACATTTCTACTTGCCATATGCGTTAATTTTGATTTCACAGGCACAATGCTGCTGTACTGCTTGAAACACGAAATCAATGTGGGGAGGATCTCAATCGGAATGTCATCGTTCATTATTGTACGAACTGTGTCTGCGCAGGATCGCGACATGACTTGTCATGACACCAGAAACCTGACGAATTCTTTCGTTAAATCGCCCGCCTGTCAATCATTCGCTTCTGTTCGTCAGAACAAAACGACGCGAATTCTGACAACTTTATTCCAACCAGCAAAAATTCCGGCTACGCATGATCTTCAATGCGATAACGATTGATACCGAAAAAAACCCTGCTGCCGGTCGGCAACAGGGTTTTTGCACTGCCAACAAGCCGGGATCGCCGGCCAGTGATCAGAACTTGACGCGTGCGCCAGCACCGTAGGCGGTGACGTCAGACCAGAACAGCATCTGACCCTGGGCATTTTCGAACGCAGCACCACTAAAGTGGTTGGTGGTGCCCACCAGGTACAGATCAGCATTCTTGTACAGGTGATAGGTCAGGATACCGGAGAACGTAGCGATGGTGCCCGAATTGTTCGAACCGGTAGAATTGCCAATGCTTGCATTGTAGTAACCCAGCGACAGATTCCAGCGTGGGTCGAAGCTGTAGTCACCGCCGCCAAACCAGATGTTGGTGGTCTGCGACACGCCAGGTGCAAAACCGGGCTGGACAAACTGCACCGGGGTACCCCAGATCGAGCTGATGTTGTACTGGGTATCCGACGGAGCACCGATGGTGAAGGACTCATAACCCAGCTTCAGGTTCAGGTTCTTGATGCCGGTGTACTTGCCAGCCAGCACCCAGGAATCGGTGTTGACAGCGACCAGACCGATCTGTCCAGGAGCAAACGTATTGGCCAGAACATTGGAACCATTGATTGCATAAGTCGTATTGGCAGCCACGTTGGACCAGGCATTGACAGCCTTCAGCGCATCGGTGAAGTTGTCATACGAGAACTGGACACCAAAGTCGCTGGCTTCGTAACCGAGACGGAAAGCATAACCATCGCCCACACCAGAACCACCGATCACGCCATTGCTGCTGGTGTTGTTGCCAAACTGGTAGGCTGCGTCAAACAGGAAACCGCTGTTGGTGTACTGGTAACGCACGCTGTTTTCCATACGTGCATCTTCGGACACACCACCACCACCACCGTAGGCACCGCTTTCACCGAAGGGCGAGAACGAGTCGGAAGCGACCGGATCATAAGAACCAAACAGGTCTTTCATCGGGTTGTTCTGCAGACCGAAGGTGACCTTACCCCAGTTCTTGTTCTCGAAACCAAAGAAGGCTGCGCGGTTGAACAACTGGCCGTTCAGCGAAGAATCCGCATTCACGCTGCTGTTACCCGAACCGTGCTGTCCCTTGATCACCGGGTTGGCCGCCACGGCACCAGCAGCATTGTTGATCTGGCCACTGACCGGATTGAAACCGGTTTCCACATTGAAAATGGCCTTGGTGCCTTGTTCCATGTTCAGACCACCCTTGAAACCAACGCGGGAATCCGACAGACCACCACCCAGCAGGCCGGTGACAGAATGGGTAGCACCGACACCACCGGGATTGCCAACACCATTCGACTGAGCCTGGAACGGATAAATATCGTTAGGCATGGAAGGCGAAATCGACAGGCTGTGGTCCTGAGTAACCACGGCAACGTCAATGATCGAGTAGAAATCCAGACTGCCCTGATCGTTGTTGATCAGAGACATATCGGCATGTGCCGCACCTGCAACAGTAGCGGTCGCCAGCAGTGCCAGCAACGATTGCTTCAATTTCATGAATGACCCCTTCTGTGAAAATTTAATATGGCCATATGAATACCAGCGTCGCCGGCATCTCCCCATGGCTGCGGCGAGTATAGGCAGCAATTTCCGGTTTAACCGCTTTGTCACAAAAAATTCACACAGAACTGTGGTAGATATCAGACATTTTTCAGGTAATGTTTCAGAAATATGACCGAAAAATTGCAGAAATGTCATATTTCAGCGCCAGCAGTCACAAAAAAATCGGGCAACCCGAAGGTTGCCCGATTTGTCCATCAACAACCGGCAATGCCGGCAATCGATCAGAAGCTGTGCTTGATGCCCAGCGAAACTGCCGAGATGGTTGCGCCAGCCACACCAGAAAACACGCCGGTGTTGGGGTCATAGTAACCGCCGCCAGCAACTGGTGCAGTGGTATCAGCAAAGTTGTAGTAAGCATTGCTGTCGTTGGCGATTCGGGTGTACAGCAGGAACGCCTGGGTGTTCTTGCTGAAGTTGTAATCGCCACCGATGGTGTACTGATCAGCACCGGTGTTGGATTGAGCACCGCTACCGGCATTGGCATAAGCCAGAGCCACGTCATAGGCTCCCATCTTGTACTTGGCCGAACCGTACCAGGTGTGGTGACCAACCAGATTGCCACCGCCAGGACCGAAGTTGTCGTTGCTGTCTTCATACATCAGCGACAGGGTCAGGTCCATCACGCTGTAAGAAGCGCCAAGCTTCCAGGCATCGTTGGACAGACCAGCCAGCGGGGTGTAACCCAGGCTACCGTTACCGCCTGCACCGAAGTTGTGCTTTTCATAAGCAGCGGTCAGGTAAGCCGGGCCCAGGTTATACATGGCAGCGATGGAATAAGCGTCGCCCGTCGAATTGGCAGCAGCCGTGCCATTCATGTTGTTTACCAGACCAGCAGGATTGGTGTTGGTGGCATCACCGAACACATAAGCACCAGCCAGGGTCAGACCATTCAGGTTTGGCGAAACATAAGCCAGCGTGTTGGTCGGACGCAGGTCGAAGTAGTTGCTGGCGCTCATGCCATAGGAACCGGCAGCACCGACGATGCCGTTGTAGTCGCCCAGGGTGTCAGCAAACGGGTCCATGCTGGCGGTTGCCATCTTGTACGGGGTGTCATGAATGCCACCCAGAATGGTACCGGCAGTGGTGCTGGACAGACCGACAAAGCTGTTACGCTGGTTGTTGTACGGGTTTTGAGCAAAACCGGTATGACCATTCAGGTTGTAGCTGGCGTTGTTGCCACCGCTCAGCGACAGACCCTGTTCAATTTGCCAGATGGCGGACACACCGTTACCGACGTTTTCGGAACCCTTCAAGCCCAGGAAAGAACCATAATCGGCAAAGCGGCCGACGTTGTTGGTGCCACCAGCGGCGGTCACGTTGCTGGCATCGTCAACACCGACATCCAGAGTGCCATAGATGGTCACGTTGCTGGTGTCAGCCAGGACTGGCATCGACACTGCGCTGGCAATGGCCAGAGCGATCAGTTTTTTGTTCATGAGCAGATTCTCCATTTAGTCATCTTCACCCTCGGCGGGATTGCTCCTGCCGGTTATTCCCGACGGTGATGTCAAGAATTGGTGCCGATTATGAAGCTGCCATTTGAGCGTCACAAGCAAAAATGAGGGTTTGTTGCTAAATTGCAACAAATGAGTCACACGCATGTCACATTCATACGCTACATGAGCAACCGGTTTTGTCGTCCGAGTCCTGCCAGACACAAATGCGCCTGTTTGCGGACAAGCCCGCTCCTTCACCCGACCAATCAGCCAGACGGGATGTGCTATCATCGGGCGACCGTCCCATTCAAACAGCCAGCAGGACAGCCAGCCCCATGAGCGCCGAAATCCTCATCAACGTCACGCCACAGGAAACCCGCGTTGCGGTCATGCATCTGGGAGTGGTGCAGGAACTGCACATCGAACGCGCCAGCCAGCGTGGACTGGTCGGCAATGTGTATTACGGCAAGGTCTGCCGGGTACTACCGGGCATGCAGTCGGCTTTTGTCGATATCGGCCTCGAACGGGCGGCATTCCTGCATGTCGCCGATATCTGGGAAGAACGCCAGCAAGGCGGCGACCCCCGGCCCATCGAAAACATCCTCAGCGAAGGCCAGGGGCTGATGGTGCAGGTGATCAAGGACCCGATCGGCACCAAGGGCGCCAGGCTATCCACCCAGATCACCTTTGCCGGCCGGTTTCTGGTGTTCCTGCCGCAGGATTCACACATCGGTATTTCACAGAAAATCGGCGATGAAACCGAGCGCGAACTGCTGAAACAACGGCTGCAACTGGTGATTCCCGCCAATGAACCCGGCGGTTTCATCATTCGAACCATGGCCGAAGAAGCCAACGAAGAAGAATTGCGCGCTGATGTGGTTTACCTGCGCCGCCTGTGGACTGATATCCAGCAGAAAGCCCTCTCGGCACCGCTCAAGTCGCTGCTGTACCAGGATCTCACGCTGTCGTTGCGGGTGCTGCGCGATTTCGTCAACCATGAAACCAGCCGGATTCTGGTCGACTCGCGCGAAAACTACCAGAAGATGCTTGAATTTGCCGAAAACTACTCGCATGCCTCGCTGGACAGACTGCACCATTATGCCGCCGAACGCCCACTGTTTGACCTGTACGACGTCGAAACCGAAATCGAGCGCGCACTGGCGCGCCGGGTGGATCTCAAATCCGGCGGGTACCTGATCATCGACCAGACCGAAGCCCTGACCACCATCGACGTCAACACTGGCGCCTTTGTCGGGGCGCGCAATTTTGACGACACGGTTTACAAGACCAATCTGGAAGCGGCGCAAGCCATTGCACGCCAGCTCAGATTGCGCAATCTGGGCGGAATCATCATTGTCGATTTCATCGACATGGACAACCGCGAGCACCAGCACGCCGTATTCCTGGAATTCCGCAAGGCACTGGCACGCGATCCGACCCGCATTTCGATCCATGATTTTTCGCCACTCGGCCTGATCGAAATGACCCGCAAACGCACACGCGAAAGCCTGGCGCATGTCCTGTGCGAACCTTGCCCGGTGTGTCAGGGACGTGGCGAAGTGAAGACCGCTCAAACCGTCTGCTATGAAATCATGCGGGAAATCGTGCGCGAATCACGCCAGTACAACGCGCGTGAATACCGGATACTGGCATCGCAGGCGGTCATCGACCTGTTTCTGGATGAGGAATCGCAAAGCCTGGCCCAGCTGACCGAGTTCATTGGCAAGCCGGTGTCTCTGCAGGTTGAAACGCTGTACTCCCAGGAACAGTACGACATCATTCTGGCCTGACCGGCCGGCTCCTGTCAGGTCGCCGGCCGGCTGAAGTGCATCAGGCTGTCGATCTCACCTGCTTGCAATCCATGCGCTCGATGATTGCCGTGATCTCGCGCAGCCGCTGCTCGACCGTGACGCGCTGACCCAGCAGAGCTGCCGACCTGGCCTGCAGGTTGTCCAGATTGTCATGCACCTGGCGGATATTTTCCACCCGGGTTTCCAGCTGTTGCTTGTGGTCCTGGATGCGCATCACCACCGGATCCAGACTGCGACGCAGCCAGCCGCGAATCTCATCAGCAGCGTTGAGAAACAGACTGCGCGCTTCGGCCACCAGGCTCAGATAAAACTTCTTCACCATGAAACGCTTTTCCATCATCAGGTTGACCGGATCGCGGGCAAACTGATCGACCATGCGTGAAAGCTCATCCAGCTTGTGGCGGCCAGCGTCCAGATTCAGCACCGGCGGTTCCAGCGCAGCAAAACCGTGCTCCAGATGAAACCGCGAATACGCCGCCATCAGCAATCGGGTGATGTTTTCCGCACGCGCCTCAACCTCCTGGAACTGCTGGGTGATCTGACCGAACAGTCCGCGCATGCCTCGCACCAGACCCGGCGTGGTCCAGCATTCGTCAAGCGTGGCGCGTCCCTTGACCAGCATGGCGTCCAGCACTTCTTCCGACAGGGCCTCCAGCAGCACTTGCCCCTGATCCTGGATCACATTGCGCGTGACACGGAAGTTGGTGGCCGTGGCATCGTAGGCTTTCTTTTCCTGGATCAGCTTGTCACGCAGGTCGGCCACCAGCTGGCGGTTCTTTCCGGAAAAACTGGCCAGCTGTTCCAGGTCGCGCTGGTACTGCTCGAGCAGGCTGGCGGTTCCCTGGCGCGAAATGTCCATCATGCTGCAAACTTCGCCACAAACAGACTGGTACAGCAGTTCCTGACGGGCGGGCAGAATCCGGCTCACCAGAAGCGATTCCAGTGCCGCAATGCCAGAACGGTCGATGAGTTCCTGATCGCCGCGAATCTTGCCCAGCAGCGCCTTCTGCGCGGACAAGGCCAGAACCTGGTCGGCCGGCAGGTGCAGCTGCTGGGCAGTCTGTTCCAGCTGGCGCTGGATGCTGGCATCAATTTCCTGCTGGGTCTTGATGTCGTCCCACAGCATGTCGATCTTGTTCAGAATGGCTACATAGTGATTCGAATGCCGCCGGACACTGTGTTCCCAGATTTCCAGGTCCGACCGGGTCACTCCGGTATCGGTGGCCAGCAGGAACAGCACACCATGGGCGCTGGGAATGATGTTCAGGGTCAGTTCGGGTTCGACGCCCAGTGCATTGAGCCCCGGGGTATCCAGAATCGCCAGTCCACCCTTGAGCATCGGATGCGGAAAATTGACCATGGCATAACGCCAGGTCGGAATCTCGATGCCTTCCGGTCCGGCGCGCAAGGCTTCCTCGGCAGTGCAAAGCCCCATGGCCTGCGCTTCGGCCACTGGCACGTGCTTCACGTCTGCCAGCGCCCTGAAAGCGCTGGTCATCTGCTCGACATTGTCCGGTTCGAGGCGCACGCTGCTCCATTCGACCGGCATGCGCTTGAATGCGGAAATCGAATCGTCGCGCAGGCGGGTTTCGATCGGCAGCAGACGAAGATAGGGCTCGCTGGACGCATCATAGAACAGCTCGGTCGGACACATGGTGGTGCGACCGATGTCAGACGGCATCAGGCGCCGTTTGTATTCGGAAAAAAACAGCGCATTGATCAGTTCCGACTTGCCGCGCGAATATTCGGCCACGAAAGCCAGCATCAGCTTGTCCCGGCGCAGACTTTCGGACAGGTCATACAACCTCAATGTACGCTGGGGATCGGTATCACCGCCCCGCTCCAGCCATTGCCGGTAATCATCCAGGGCAGCAAGGATACGGTCGCGCTGCTGCTGATAAAGGGCAACGCCCTGGCCAAGTCTGTGTGGCATGTCTCCGATCATGATTCCCGCTCTGCGCTTGCCCCGGCCACGGCTCGCCGTGGCACGGCGCTCCCCTGAAATGACAACTGTCTGTTTTGTCCGGCACCCTGATGGAATATATCCGCATATGGCAGTTCTTGACAACACCTTGCATGGGTAAATCCGGGTCATTGCGCAAAAAAGACCGCCAACTGCAACGATGATCGGTGACCGTCCGGACATTCTCCCCCGATCAGGGGACGATTACTGCAACATGGCGCCAAGTTCGCGCGAGCGGTCGGCGGCGGCTTCAACGGCTCGTCTGATCGCCTGCGAGACATCGGCTGCACGCATGCTGTTCAGAGCGCTTTCCGTGGTGCCGCCGGGCGATGTCACCCGTTCACGCAGAACGGACGGCGTATCTCCACTGGCACGCAACAAGGCAGATGCGCCGGCAAATGTCGCCAGCACCAGTTCGCGCGCCAGCTCTGGTGACAAACCCAGATCCTGCGCAGCCTGTTCAATCGCTTCCATGAAATAGAACACATAGGCCGGGCCACTGCCGGAAACCGCAGTCACCGCATCCATATCGGATTCCTGTTCCAGCCAGAACGCAGAACCGGCTGCCAGCATGATCTGGCGCGCCATTTCACGATGGGTGGCACTGACCCCGGCCATGGCAAACAGACCAGTCACGCCTTCGCCAACCATGGCAGGCGTGTTCGGCATGGCGCGCACCAGTCGCGGATAGTCATCCAGCCACGCGGACAACACCGCTGTGCGAACACCCGCCGCAATGGACAAAACCAGCTGGTCGTCCAGCCATGGGGCCAGCGCTTCCGCCACCCCACGCAACTGCTGTGGCTTGACAGCCAGCACGATCACCCCCGCCCGTGCAGCCGTTTCATCCATGTCCGCCTGCACCTGAAGCCCAGGCCAGGTGGTCTGCAGATGGGCTCGGGTATCTGCGTGCTGCTCGACAACCAGCAACCGGCCGGGATGCGTTCCCCGCGCCACCAGTCCGCCAATCAGCGCCTGCGCCATGTTACCGCCACCGATGAATGTTGTTTGCATGTTTTACTGCTCCCTTTGCGTATAACGACGATGGCCGAACAGCAAACTGCCCAACCTGACCATGGTTGCGCCTTCCGCAATCGCCGGTTCAAAATCATCCGACATGCCCATGGACAATGTATCCAGCATGATCCCATCTTCCTGCAGATGCATCAGACAGTTTCTGACAGCCGCAAACTGTTCCCGCTGCTGCTGCAGCTCCGGCGTTGGGCGCGGAATGGCCATCAGCCCGCGCAGGCGGAGATGCGGCAGCGCTGCCACAGCCCGGGCAAGCGGCAGCAGGTCTTCCGGCAGGACGCCGCTCTTGCTGCTTTCCCGACTGATGTTGACCTGCAGGCAAACATTGAGTGGCGGACGGTTCTCGCCACGGGCGGCAGACAGTCGCTCGGCCACCAGCGCGCGATCGACACTGTGCACCCAGTCGAAGTGGGCTGCAATCAGACTGGTCTTGTTGCGCTGGATCGGGCCGACAAAGTGCCACACCAGCGGCAGATCTGCCAGAGCCGCCTGCTTTTCCAGCGCTTCCTGCACATAGTTTTCGGCAAAATCCTTCTGACCGGCCTGCGCCAGCGCGCGCAGGTCTGCCGGCGGAAAAGTCTTGCCAACCGCAACCAGGGTGATGGCCTGCGGATCCCTGCCGGCAGCCAGAGCCGCCTGCGCCAGCCGGTTCCGAATCACTTGCAAAGTTGAAATATCCATGTTCATAATACGTTCGCCAACCCACGGGACTTTGCAATGGAAATATCCGACCTGCTCGCATTTGCCGTCAAGAACAAGGCATCCGACCTTCACCTGTCTGCCGGTCTGCCCCCGATGATCCGTGTGCATGGCGACATCCGCCGCATCAATCTGCCGGACATGAGTCACCAGATGGTGCACGAGATGGTATATGACATCATGAACGACGGTCAACGCAAGGTCTACGAAGAGCACCTGGAAGTCGACTTTTCATTCGAAGTGCCCACCCTGGCGCGTTTTCGTGTCAACGCATTCAACCAGAACCGGGGCGCCGGCGCAGTCTTCCGGACCATTCCGAGCAAAGTGCTGACGCTGGACGATCTGAACGCACCCAAGATTTTCAAGGAAATTTCTCAGCAGCCGCGCGGCATCGTGCTGGTCACTGGACCGACCGGTTCGGGAAAATCCACCACGCTGGCCGGCATGATCGATTTCATCAACGAATCCGAATACGGCCATATCCTGACCGTGGAAGATCCGATCGAATTCGTTCACCAGAGTAAAAAGTGCGTGATCAACCAGCGTGAAATCGGCCCGCACACGCATTCGTTTTCCAATGCCCTGCGTTCCGCCCTGCGCGAAGACCCGGACGTGATCCTGATCGGCGAAATGCGCGACCTGGAAACTATCCGGCTCGCGCTGACCGCTGCCGAAACCGGCCACCTGGTGTTCGGCACCTTGCACACCAGTTCCGCCGCCAAAACCATTGACCGTATCGTGGACGTGTTTCCCGCAGAAGAAAAGGAAATGGTCCGTTCCATGCTGTCAGAATCCATCCGCGCCGTCATTTCACAAACCCTGCTGAAAACTCGCGATGGCAATGGCCGGGTGGCGGCACACGAAATCATGATCGGCACCCCGGCCATCCGCAACCTGATTCGGGAAAACAAGATCGCCCAGATGTATTCCGCCATCCAGACCGGACAGAATGTCGGCATGCAGACGCTGGACCAGTGCCTGCTCGATCTGGTTCGGCGCAACATGGTCATGCCGGCTGAAGCGCGTGCGCGTGCCGCCAACAAAGACGCTTTCCCGGGATAAATCATGGATGCACTTTCCGCACTGCACGACCTTCTGCGCCTCATGATCAGCCGCAAGGCTTCCGACCTGTTCATCACCGCAGGCTTTCCGCCCGCCATGAAAATCGATGGCAAGATTGCGCCGGTGTCCAACCAGACCCTGACGCCAACGCACACGCGCGAATTTGCCCGCGCGGCGATGAATGACCGGCAGTGGAAGGAATTTGAACAGCACAACGAAGCCAACTTTGCCATTGCACCCCATGACATCGGCCGTTTCCGTGTGAACGCCTTTGTGCAGCAATGTCGGATCGGCCTGGTGCTGCGCACCATCACGACCAAGATTCCCAAGCTGGAAGAACTCAATCTACCGCCGGTACTCAAGGACGTGGCCATGGCCAAACGTGGCCTGGTGATTTTTGTTGGCGGCACCGGTTCTGGCAAATCCACCTCGCTGGCAGCGATGGTCGGCTACCGCAATGAAAATGCGCAGGACCACATCATCACCATCGAAGACCCGGTCGAATTCGTCCACGAGCATCGCAAAAGCATCATCACCCAGCGGGAAGTCGGCGTCGACACGGAAAACTGGTTTGCCGCCCTGAAGAACACTCTGCGCCAGGCTCCGGACGTGATCCTGATCGGCGAGGTGCGTGACCGCGAAACCATGGAATACGCGCTGAGCTTTGCCGAAACCGGCCATCTGTGCCTGACCACCCTGCACGCCAATTCGGCCAATCAGGCCATCGACCGCATCATCAGTTTCTTTCCGGAGGATGCCCGCCAGCAATTGCTGATGGATCTGTCGCTCAACCTGCGCTCGTTCATCTCACAACGGCTGATTCCACGCCGTGGCGGCATGGGTCGTGTTGCGGCAACCGAAATCCTGCTCAATTCGCCACTGGTGGCCGATCTGATCTTCAAGGGCCAGGTTGGCGAAATCAAGGAAGTCATGACCCGTTCCGGCGAACTTGGCATGCAGACCTTCGACAAATCGTTGTTTGACCTGTATGAAGCCGGCCAGATTTCGTATGAAGATGCCTTGCGCAACGCGGACTCGGTCAACGACCTGCGCCTGCGCATCAAGCTCGAAGGTCAGGAATCGCGTGACCGGGACGTGATGGCCGGGGTACAGAATCTCAATATCATCTAGCAGGCCGCTGAAAAACGATTGCGTACTTACTTACGCGCGGAACCTGACACCATCCGGTATTCAAACAAACGACATTCCAGTGCGCCGTTGAACAGCGGCGTCCGTTTGCTGGCGTGGAGACGGATCAGCTTGGGCAGATTCATGTCGGCCGACAGGATATAGGCCGTCCAGCCGGCACACTGGCGCTTGAGCCAGTTACCCAGTGACGGATAGAAAGCAGCCAGTTCGGCCTGTTCGCCAATCCGGACACCGTAGGGTGGATTGGTCACGATGATGCCGGTATCCGCAGGTGCAGGAGATTCCAGCACATTTCCCTGAATCAGGCTGATGGCCGGCAGCAGCCCGGCACTGTCAAAATTCACTTCGGCATCACGCAACGACCGGCCAAACAGGTCACGGCCATAAATCGGCTGAGGCGTGACCGGCAACTGCCTGGCTGCAGCAGCCTCCCGAACCGCCTGCCAGACGCTTTCGTCAAACTGGCGCAAATGCCGGAAACCGAACTCACGAAAACTGCCCGGCGCGATATCCAGCGCCATCAACGTAGCCTCCATCAGGATGGTGCCACTGCCGCACATCGGATCAAATAGCGGAATGCCCGGTTGCCAGCCAGCCAGTCGCAGCATGCCGGC
This sequence comes from Pseudomonadota bacterium, assembly GCA_021845925.1. Taxonomy (GTDB): domain Bacteria; phylum Pseudomonadota; class Gammaproteobacteria; order Burkholderiales; family Sulfuriferulaceae; genus Sulfuriferula. The sequence continues at coordinate 17,288 of JAJZUW010000001.1, read as the reverse complement.
AGCGAGATTTTCGTTGAGCGGCGCCACCCCCGCCTGCCTGCGCAATCCACGTTTGTACAGCGAAGCACCCGACGTATCCAGATACAGCGTGCAACTGTCTTCGGTGATCCAGGCATGAATGCGCACCGCTGGTTCGCGCGTATCCACATCCGGGCGTTCGCCAGTGGCTTCGCGAAAACGGTCGCACACGGCATCCTTGATACGCAAGGTGACAAATTCCAGACTGCGCAACGGACTTCGGCTTGCGGTCACCCGAATCATGAAGGTCTGACTGACATCAAACATGGCCGGCCAGTCAAACGACCGGGTTCCCTGATAGATATCTTCTTCATCCTGGTATCCGCCACCGCCCACGCGCAGCAGCACCCGACTGGCAAGCCGCGAGTGCAGATTGACCCGGTAACAGAGATCAAACGGTCCGGCAAAGCCGACACCACCCTGAACAGGCTCGACCTGTGCTGCTCCCAGACCGCGCAATTCATCCGCCAGCAGGGTTTCCAGACCACGCGGGCAACTGGCAAAAAAACGTTCCATGGCTGTCTGTTTCATGATGGCTGCATCACCACCAGCCAGACCACGGCGAACAGCACCAGTACCGGAATTTCATTGAAGATGCGGTAAAACCGGTGACTGCGCTGATTACGGTTTTCGGCGAACACACGCACCAGATGACCACAATATCCGTGATACACCACAAGCAGCAGTACCAGAGCCAGTTTCAGATGCAGCCAAAGGCCGGAGAAGCCATAACCCAGCCACAGCCACATACCAAACACCAGTGCCAGGATGCCCAGCGGTGTCATGAACCGGTACAATTTGCCTTCCATGAGCGTCAGCTGGGCGCGGGTCGCCGCATCCGTCACCATGGCATGGTTGACGAACAGGCGCGGCAGATAAAACAGTCCGGCAAACCAGCTGACGACAAACACGATATGCAACCATTTGATCCACAACATGGAACCTGTTCCTTATGTTCAATCCGATACACCGCCATCCCTGGCTGAAACGCCTGATACCGAGTCCCGTGACAGCAGTACTGCTGATTGCCATCATCTGGCTCTGGTTTCACCCTCCGGCCACACTCACCGCGGTGAATCAGCCAGCACCCGATGTCACTGTCCGTCTGCTGAATGGTCAGCAACTCGCTCTGGCCAGCCTGCGCGGTCAGGTGGTACTGGTCAACTTCTGGGCTACCTGGTGCCCCTACTGTATCCGGGAAATGCCTGCCATTGCCTCTTTCAGCCGGGACTGGCAATCACGAGGCTTCACCGTGGTCAGTCTGTCCCTGGATGACAACCCGGCCACCGCACGCGTCTGGCTGAAACGTCACGATTACCGTTTTGTCAGCGGCATGGCAGACGCATCCATTCAGCAGGCCTTTGGAGGCATCCGGCAGATTCCATCGTCGTTCATTATCGACCAGAATGGCAGGTTGCGCGAACGCATTCGTGGCCAAGTCACCTACGATCGACTGCAAAACCTGGTCAGCCCTCTGCTGACGCGGCAAGCCGGATCGCAGTAAGTACTGACTTCCTAGCCCTGGGCATGACTGACGATCAATTGACCCAGCGCCGCAAAATCGGGGTCGCCAATGTACTGCTGGACAATATTTCCCCTGGCGCTGATCAGCCAGGCGGTTGGCGTCAGCTTGATTTCGCCAAACGCGTGCGCCATGGCACCGGTGCTGTCCACCACCACCGTGAATGGCAACTGGTGCTCGGCGGCAAACCGGCTGACGGCAGCGGCGTCATCATAGTTCATGGCAACCGCAACCAGCTCGAAACCATGGCTTTGGTGATATTGCTGGTACAAGGCTGCCAGACGGGGCATTTCCTCGACACATCCCGGGCAGCTGGTCGCCCAGAAATCGACCAGCACTGGATGTCCGCGCAAGGCGGCCAGCGAAAATGGTTTGCCATGCACATCGGTGCCGGCAATATCCGGCGCCAGCTGTTTCTGGCCCAGCAACACGTAACCCGCCAGCGCGACAGCCAGCACAATCACCAACACTGTCAGTTTGCGTCCGATCCCGGTCATCATGTCCCTCCATTGGCAAGAGGGTGACATTTTCGGCTGTTTGACGCATTTTGTCATCCGCTGCATCCGGCTCTGCCCTCTGCGCGCTGCGCATGAACGAACCTGCCAGCCGGCCGGACGGCCAGTCAACCGGCACAATTCCACACGCGGCAAACAGTTATGCTGTGCGCCAGTTGCTGTTAGAATGCCCATTTGGCACCAGCTCTTGCCCACATGGATCGTTTGCGCGAAATTCCTTATAACTACACTTCGTTCTCCGACCGGGAAATCATCATCCGGCTGCTTGGGGACGACGCCTGGCTCTGGATCAACGAGCTGCGCGCCGAGCGCCGCACCGGCAGGTCGGCGCGCATGCTGTTCGAAGTTCTAGGCGATATCTGGGTCGTCAACCGCAATCCGTACCTGCAGGACGACCTGCTCGCCAATCCGCGTCGGTTGAAGGCACTGATAGAAGCCCTGCAGCACCGGTTGTCGGGTATTGAAGCACGCCGTCAGGACAATCACCTTGTCGAGAAAATCCTCGCCGCCGCGCAGAAGGCAATTGCGGACTTTGCCGATGATTTCGCCCATACCCGTAAGTTGCGCCAATCCATCATACAGCGTTTGTCCCGCCACACCCGCCGTGACAACATTCAGTTCGATGGACTGGCACGGGTTTCACACGTGACCGACGCCACTGACTGGCGCGTAGAATACCCGTTTGTCGTGCTCAATCCGGATACCGAATCCGAAATCGCCGCACTGGTTGCCGGTTGCATCGACCTCGGATTGACCATCATCCCGCGAGGCGGCGGTACGGGCTATACCGGTGGCGCCATTCCGCTGGACAAATATTCGGCAGTCATCAATACCGAAAAACTGGACCGCTATTCAGCCATCGAACGCATCCGGTTGCCCGGCAGCCAGACAGAATACCCCACCATCCATTGTGGTGCCGGCGTTGTCACCCAGCGGGTGATTGAAGCCGCCGATGCCGCCGGTCTGGTATTTGCCGTCGATCCAACCTCGGCGGACTCCTCCTGCATTGGCGGCAACATCGCCATGAATGCAGGTGGCAAAAAAGCCGTTCTGTGGGGAACCACGCTTGACAATCTGGTCTCCTGGCGCATGGTCACGCCAGACGCGAAGTGGCTCGAAGTCACCCGTCTGGATCACAATCTGGGCAAAATTCATGATCAGGCAGAAGTCCGTTTCGAAATCCGTGATTTTGAAGCCGATGGCGTTACACCACGTGGCGAACCACGCCGCCTGAATGTCCCCGGCGCCCATTTCCGCAAAGTGGGTCTGGGCAAGGATGTGACCGACAAGTTTCTTGCCGGACTGCCCGGCGTCCAGAAGGAAGGCTGCGACGGCATCATTACGTCAGCACGTTTCGTGCTGCACCGCATGCCCAGCCATGTGCGCACGGTATGCCTTGAATTTTTCGGCCAGGTGCGCGAAGCCGTGCCTGCCATCGTCGAAATCAAACAATATCTCGACCAGCACGGCCAGGCCCTGCTGGCTGGCCTCGAACATCTGGACTTCCGCTATCTGCGTGCAGTTGGCTATGCCACAAAGGCCAGTCGGCGCCAGATGCCCAACATGGTTCTGCTGGCCGATATTGTGTCGGACAATGAATCCGCCTGCGGTGAAGCCGCTTCCCATATCGTCCGCCTTGCCAACGCGCGTGGCGGCGAAGGCTTCATTGCTGCCGGCGCAGCGGCGCGCAAGAAATTCTGGCTCGATAGGGCACGCACTGCTGCGATCGCGGCGCACACCAATGCCTTCAAGATCAATGAAGATGTGGTCATCCCGCTTGAGCGTCTGGCCGATTATTCCGATGGTGTCGAACGCATCAACATCGAACTGTCGATCGCCAACAAACTCGACATGCTGTCTGCCATCGAATCCCTGTTTCTGGGCGAACTTCCCCTGGAACCGGACCAGGATGCCCGCGCCAACCCGCAGATGAACGAAGAGCGCCGTCGCCAGGCGCTTGATCTGATCGAACAGACGCGCTCCCGCTGGCAGTTTTACCTTCACCATCTGGATGACATGCTGCCGCCGGGTTCTCCGGTAACCGGGATGACCTGTTTCCATGCCCTGCAGACCCGCCAGATCCGGGTGTCATGGAAGGCTGAAATCCGCCAGGAACTCGAACGCCTGTTCAGTGGACGCGAATACCAGCCGGTTCTCGAGCGCTGCGACACCATTCACGGCAACATTCTGCGCTCGCGGGTGTTTGTTGCCTTGCACATGCATGCCGGAGACGGCAATGTCCATACCAATATTCCGGTCAATTCGGACGACTACGCCATGTTGCAAGCCGCTAATGCGGCTGTTGCACGGATCATGCAACTGGCGCGCAATCTCGGCGGGGTCATTTCCGGCGAACACGGCATTGGACTGACCAAACTGGAATTTCTGGACCAGGCGACCATTGACAGTTTTGTGCGCTACAAACAGCAGGTCGATCCCGCCGGTCATTTCAACCGTGGCAAGCTGATGCCAGGCGCTGATCTGCGCAACGCCTACACACCCAGCTTTTCGCTGCTGGAAACCGAATCGCTGATCATGGAAAAATCGGAGATTGGCGAAATCGCCGACTCCATCAAGTCATGCCTGCGCTGCGGCAAATGCAAGCCGGTCTGCAGCACGCACGTGCCACGCGCCAACCTGCTGTATTCGCCACGCAACAAGATTCTCGCCACCTCCTTGCTGATTGAAGCATTTTTGTATGAGGAACAGACCAGGCGCGGCATTTCGTTGCAGCACTTTGACGAATTCAGCGATGTTGCCGACCACTGCACGGTTTGCCACCGTTGCGTCAATCCTTGTCCGGTCGACATCGATTTTGGTGACGTGTCCATCGCCATGCGCAATTTCCTGCGCAAGCAGGGGCGAAAGAAATTCAATCCCGGCACGGCTGCCGGCATGTTCTTTTTGAACGCAACCGATCCGGCAACCATCAAGCTGACGCGCAAGGTGATGATCGAGTGGGGTTATGCTGCGCAGCGCATGGGTTATCGCCTGTTCCGCAGTCTGGGACTTTCGCGTGGCCAGACGGAACACCCGCCTGCTACACTCGGCAAACCGCCGATCAAGGCCCAGGTCATTCACTTCGTCAACCGCCCCCTGCCGGCCAACGTGCCCAGCAAAACCAGCCGCGCCCTGCTCGGACTTGAAGACGATCGCATCGTACCTGTCCTGCGCAATCCATCGCGCGTCAACGATGATTCGGATGCCGTGTTCTATTTTCCCGGTTGCGGTTCGGAACGGCTCTTTTCGCAGATCGGGCTGGCGACCCAGGCCATGCTGTTTTCCCTCGGCACGCAGACTGTGCTGCCTCCGGGCTATCTGTGCTGTGGCTATCCGCAAACTTCCAGCGGCAATGCCGACAAAGGTGAGGCCATCATCACCGACAACCGGGTTCTGTTCCACCGGGTGGCCAATACGCTCAATTATCTGGACATCAAAACCGTGATTGTGTCCTGCGGAACCTGCATGGACCAGTTGCAGGCCTATCAGTTTGAGAAGATTTTTCCGGGTTGCCGTTTGCTGGACATTCACGAATACCTGCTGGAAAAGGGCGTCAGCCTGGACAATCCGACCGGCGTACGCTACATGTACCACGATCCCTGTCATACACCAATGAAAACCTATGCACCTTCATCGGTGGTGAATTCGCTGATGGGAGTGCCGGTTCTGAACTCCGACCGTTGCTGTGGCGAATCGGGCACGCTCGCCTTTACCCGTCCGGATGTGTCGACCCAGGTCCGCTTCCGCAAGGAAGAGGAAATTCTCAAGGGTACCGCGCAGATCCGCCAGCAATCCAGTGACCAGCAACCGATCAAGATCCTGACATCCTGTCCGTCCTGTCTGCAGGGTCTGTCACGTTATCGCGACGAAACTGACACCACGGCTGATTACATCGTGATCGAAATGGCACGCCATCTGCTGGGTGAAAACTGGATGAACGACTATATCGAAGCGGTCAACAAGGGCGGTATTGAACGGGTTTTGCTCTGACGGAACGTGTCAGCGCAGCTGCACTGACGATAAAACATGCAACATGCTGCGTATCGCTGATCGCCCTGCCGGGTTGCCGGTCAGCGAAATCGCAGTTGACGGACAAGGTGCCCAACCAGTGCCTGCACCGGCTGTCTGCCCGTGTCCACAATCAGGTCGGCCACTTCACGATACAGCGGATCGCGCGCTGTCAGCAACTCGGACAGACGGGCCTTCGGATCTTCGACTTGCAGCAAGGGCCGGTTCTTGTCATGCCGGGTGCGCGCCCACAGCTCATCGACGGAAGCCCTCAGGTAAATAACGGTGCCATGCTCGCGGATCAGTTTCCGGTTGGCCTCGCTCAGCACGATTCCGCCTCCCGTGGCCAGCACCACGCCATCGCGGTTCACCATCTCGCTCAACACCTGCTCTTCGCGCCTGCGAAACCCAGCTTCGCCTTCCACCTCGAAAATCATCGGAATGCTTACCCCGGTCCGGCGCACGATTTCCTGGTCCGTATCGTGAAAGGGAAGCTGCATCTGCCGCGATAGCAAACGCCCCACAGTGGATTTGCCCGACCCCATCAAGCCAACCAGAATGATGTTCTTGTGGGATTGCATGCCTGGTGGAATCATCCGGAGGCCAGAATACAGGTGATCGGAGAGGATTCACCGGATTCTCGATCGGAATCCGGCGAATCAGGCTGCAGACAAACACTCGTTCCAATCATTTGAACGACATATCATCTCGCAGAATACGTGGTGTCAAGAACACCATCAGCTCGGTTTTCTGGTCAACGGTCGAGTTGTCGTGGAACAGAGCCCCCACCACCGGCAAATCGCCCAGCAATGGTACCTTGTTCACGTCTTTGCGCTTGTTCTGATAGTAAATACCACCCAGCACAATGGTTTCGCCATTTTTAACCCGAACCTGGGTCTTGACCCGCTTGGTGTCGATTGGAATCGCTACCACGCCACCACTGTTAAATGGCACACCTTCGGCATCGTCCTGCACTTCGATGGTCAGAATCACCGAATTGTCATTCAGGATCTGTGGGTTGACCAGCAGGCAGAGGAATGCGTTGGTGAACGTCACCACCGGCGGCATGTTGGCGGTGCCTGGTGTCACCTCAGGAACCTGCGTACCTTGCAGAATGACCGCCGGCTTTTCATTGGCGGTAATCACACGCGGACTCGAAATGATTTTGCCCTTGCCATCGATCTCGAGCGCTGACAGTTCCAGGTTGATCAGGGCACCGCTGCCAAGGTTGTACAGCGACAGACCAAACGTGGCTGCGTTGGTGGCTGCCGAGGGCAGATTCACATTGAAAGGATTGGCAATCCGGCTGATCGTGGTACCACCGGTGCTGGTTGCAATTGGCAAACCCGACGTCACCCCAGCATCCTGTGCCGTACTGGAAATACCGCCGATCGTTCCACCGTTGCTGGTTGTGAACGGAGTGGACACACCGAATTGCGTACCCAATTGCTGACTAAAGCCCTGATCCGCCACCACAACGCGTGCTTCAATCATCACCTGCCGCGCCGGTTTGTCGATCAGCTTGAGCAGTTCGGCCACTTCTGCCTGTTTGCTCAGGGTATCGCTGACGATCAGTGTGTTGGTCTGCAGCTCATAAGTTGCCGTTCCACGATCAGACAGAATCCGGTTTGGATTGTGCATGCTGGCATTGTTCATCATCGGCGCAGCAGCCATGCCGTTAGTCGTTTGTGCGTGGATACCCTGGGCTTGTGCGTCGCAGGTCACGTCACTGCCGGTATCGCCCGGTGCGGGTGGCAGTCCCAGCAACGAACGGGATGCCTGGTCGGCCCGTTTGTAATTCAGCTGGTACTGACGGACCACCAGCGGTTCCAGCGCTTCGATGCTGCGCTTGGATTCCAGTTCTGCCTTTTCCTGAGCCAGCAGCTCATCCTTGGGCGCGACCCAGATCACATTGCCAATCTCACGCTTTCCAAGCCCCTTGCTCTGCAGGATGATGTCAAATGCCTGATCCCATGGCACATCCTTCAGCATCAGTGTCAGGTTGCCACTCACGCTATCGCTGGTGATGATGTTCTTGCCGGTAAAGTCCGCGATAACCTGCAGGACCGAGCGCACATCGGTATTCTGGAAATTGAGCGACAGCTTGTCACCGGTATAGCGAGGCTTGAGACCGGCTGCCAGGGCTGCATCGGTTTTCATGCGCACTTCGACAATGAACTGGTTGTCCGTCTGATAGGCCGAGTAATCATAGTCGCCATGCGGCTTGATGGTCATGATGGTGTTGCCATCCTGATTCAGAGTTTCCACCGAATCAACCGGCGTGCCGAAGTCGGTCACATCAAGCCGGCGGCGCAGTCCGATCGGCAGGCCGGTATTGAGAAAATGCACAATAAGATTCTGCCCTTCGCGCTGGATGTCAATACCGGTGGTTGCATCGCCGAGCGTTGTCACGACCTTGCCTTCACCCGAGCGACCGCGCCGGAAATCAATGTCTTTCAGCATGTGGTGGGCGGCTGGTGCGGCTGGCGTTGCAAAATGGACATTGCCATTTTCACCTTCACCCGCTTCGGACAACAGAACCAGCAATGTGGTGCCTTCCATTCTGGTCTGGTATTTAGCCGGATGGATCAGATTCAGCACCAGGCGCGTGCGGTTGCCGGCCTGCACAACGTTGATGGAGTGCAGCACACCCTGATTGACATTGTAGGTGTTCTTGCCGGTCCCGTTGGTCGTAGCCATCAGGTCCATGGCAATCCGTGGCGGATCATTGACGGTAAAGCTGGCCGGAGTGGCAGTCAGTGCCTGCTTGAGATCAAGCCTGACGGCAATCTGCCCATCCGGTTGTGCCGAAAAATCCACATGCGAAATCTCGTTCGCATCTGCCATGGCGCGTCCGGACATCATGACCATGGCCGCGACCAGTATGATCGACAGATGACGTACAAACCGATTGAGTGCGCTCTTCATGCTTATGTCTCTCCTTATTGTTCCTGCAGGTTCAGCGTGCTGTCCCGCTCGGTCCAATCACCTGTTTCGTCCTGTACCATTTCTTTCAGCTTGACCTGCTTGTCGGTGATCTCGGTCACCTTGCCATAGTCCTGCCCCATGTAATTGCCCACCCTGACGGTATAAATCGTATTGACGGGTGTCTTGATCACTGCATACCGGACCCCGGCCTTGCTGATCACACCGACCATTTTCAGCGTGGTCAGTGAAAACGTTTCCAGAATTTCCTTGGGTCGGTTCACATCGGGCGCTTTTGCGCTGTCCAGCGAATTGAACCTGAGTTTTCGCGGCTTGAACGGGTCCGGCAGATTGTAGTCGTCATACTCAAAGGATTTGTAGGGCTTCACCTCTGGCAATGGCGGAACCCGGCCCTGCATGTGCTTGCCGGCATCTGCAACGAACTGTCGCAAATCGTCTTCATTGCCTCCGGAACATCCCGCTAGCAGCAGTGCCGGCAATAACAGTAAGATGGACTTCATCTGCCTTGCTTGCCTTTCTTCGGTTGCTGTGCCGCCATCTCGGCGTCATCCAGATAGCGATAGGTCTCAATGGTTGCGTTCATGGTCAGCGAACCATCCTTGTTCGGACTGATGCTGATATTCTTGAGCGTGGCAATGCGTGACAGTTGTGCCACATCGCTGGCAAACGCCCCGAAATCGTGATAATTGCCATTGACCCTGATCGAAATCGGCATCACGGCATAAAAGTCTTTCAGCGTTTCCGTGCCGGGTTTGAACAGATCAAACTTGAGTCCGCGCCCGAGTCCTGCTTCGTTGATGTCGGTCAGCAGCGAAGCCACCTGGGATTTGTCCGGCAATTCGCGCAACAACGCACCAAAAGCATGGTTGATCTCGGCCAGCTGCTGACGATAGGCATCCAGATTGACAGCCTGCATTTTCTTGTCGAGAAACTCCTGGCGCAGGGACAGTTCCTTCTGCTTGTCGCTGTTCAGCGTGGTCAGCTGGCCACTCCAGACAAACCAGTATCCGGCCAGCAGGCTCAGCAAAAAGACCACTGTGAGCACGCTAGCGCGAACGGCAACAGGTGCCACCGCGATATCACGCAGCTGCATCCCGTTCAGACTGTTCAGATCGAAATTGACGGCCATGATCAGCGAGCCTTTCCGGGCGGGAATGGCTGGCCCCGACCTGTCGTGTTTGTTTTTTCAGATTCAGGCACCAGCTGAACATTCAGACTGAATTCGTTGGCCTGAATCCCTTGCATATTGACCGATTTCACCTCAATCAGATTGGCGTTGCGCAGCCATGGCGATCCATCCAGACTGCGCATCAGGGTCGAGACGCGCGCGCTTGACTGGGCGTAACCTGCCAGGAAAATGTTGTTGCCGCGCTGGTCGATCTGCCTCAGATACACGCCTTCAGGCATCAGACGAACCAGCTGGTCCAGCAGATGGACATCATCCGCACGATCCTGTTGCAAGGTTTCCACCACCTGCTTGCGGGCGATCAGTTCCTTGGATTGCTGTTTGAGTTTTTTGATATCGGCGATCTGGCTGTCGAGTTTCTGGATTTCGGTATCCAGATAATGATTGCGGCGTTCCTGCAGGTCGATCCGGGCCACCAGGGTAAAATAGCCCAGCATGGTGACAACCATGCCAGCAATGACAGACCCGATCAGCATGCTGGTAAACTGCCTCAGCTGGGCAGCGCGTTTCAGTTCACGGTGAGGGAGCAGATTGATGCGTATCATGCCTCGTCAAACCTCCTCAACGCCAGGCCACAGGCCACCATCAGTGCTGGAGCATCATTGGCCAACTGTTCAATCAGCACTTCGCCGCCTCGTGTCATGCCGGTAAACGGATTTGCCACCATGGTGCTGGCCTCGGTACGGCTGGCAACCGCTTCATCCAGGCCTGGCAGGATGGAAGTTCCACCGGCCAGCACAATGTAGTCAACCTTGGAATACGATGTCGATGCGACAAACATCTGCAATGCGCGACCGATTTCCAGCGCCAGCGTTTCCGTAAACGGTTGCAACACCTCGAAGCTGTAACGGTCGGGCTTGTCATCGCCACGCTTCAGCTTTTCGGCCTCATCGTAGGTCATGCCATACCGGCGCTGGATGTCCTGCGTCAGCTGGTTCCCGCCAAACGACTGCTCGCGGGAGTAAACCACCGTCTGGTTGGCAAACACCAGTATGTGCATGGTCGTGGCGCCGACATCGATCAGCGCGACCGTCTGCCCCTTGCCATTGTCGGGAAACACATGCGCCATCGCTTCAAAGGCTGTCTGCATGGCATTGAATTCGGTATCCATGACATGAACCTTGAGACCAGCCGATTCCGCCACAGCTACCCGGTCTTCGATTTTTTCCTTGCGCGAGGCCACCAGCAGGACATCGACATCGCCTGCCGAAACCGCCGGACCGAGCACCTGAAAATCGAGATTCACTTCATCAAGGGAAAAAGGAACGACCTGGGCGGCTTCGACCATGATGCGCGCTTCCATCTCGTCTTCCGTGAGACCGGCCGGCATGACCACCCTTTTGGAAATCACCGAAGTGGCCGGCAGTGCCATCACCACATGCCGTGAACGCGTCCCCATCCGCATCCAGGCCCGTCGGAGAGCCTCAGTGACATCTTCCATGCGGGCAATGTTGCCTTCCGCCACTGCATCCTTTGCCAACGGCTCGATAACGTACCTGTCGATGCTGTAGCGACCTCGACCGGCCTGCCCGAGCTCGACCAGCTTGACGGCAGAAGAACTGACGTCAAGACCGATCAATGACGGCACCTTCATTTTGAAAAGGTCGAATTGCAACGGGTTTCCCTTTTGTAATTTGATGGTTAGGAAATAAACCGATAATCCACGTTAAAGACTATCAGCAACATTCACAAGTGTAAACCATTTTTTCCATTTCACAACAATTCCATCCGGCAAATTTCGCCACCAAGCAACAAATTCTGTCAGATCATGGTCAGTTAAAACAGAAAACCGGTTGCCAGGACACCCCAGGACTCCTCCGGATACTGTGCAGATGGCCAGGACTGTTATAATCGCCAGGTATTCAACCTGAATCCGGACTGTTACATGCCAAACCTACGCTGGCCAGCCATCCTTCTGGCTGTCATTCTCAGTGTGATCATCGCTGTTGTCTCCGTCGTCACCCTGACTATCGCGCTCATCTGGCCAAGACTTCCCGGCATGCAGGCCCTGACAGATTACCAGCCCAAACTGCCCATGCGGGTCTATACCGCAGATGGCACCCTGCTGGCAGAATTTGGCGAGCAGCGTCGCGCCGTCATCACGCTGGCCCAGACGCCGAAAGTTCTGCAGGAAGCCATTCTGGCCGCTGAGGATGAACGATTCTACCAACACGGTGGCATTGACCTGATGGGGGTGCTGCGCGCAGCAGCCACCGACCTGGTCCATGGCGGCGCCCACGAAGGCGCCTCAACCATCACCATGCAGGTCGCGCGCAACTTTTTTCTCACCCGCGCCAAAACAATCAGCCGCAAAATCAATGAAGCCCTGCTGTCGATCAAGATCGAACGCAACCTGAGCAAAGAACAGATTCTGACTCTGTACATCAACCAGATCTATCTCGGCCAGCGCGCATATGGTTTTGCAGCCGCCGCGCAAGCCTATTTCGGCAAGCCGGTGAACAAACTCAGCATTGCCGAATGCGCCATGCTGGCCGGACTGCCCAAGGCGCCATCCCGCTACAACCCGGTCGTCAATCCTGCCCGTGCCAGCGCACGACAACACTATGTACTGGGCAGGATGCTGGCCCTCCATTACATCACGCAGGCGGAATATGACAACGCCATGCACGAGAAGCTCAATGTTCGCCACGGCACGTCGGAACACTACGCCGTACAGGCGGATTACGTGGCCGAAATGATACGGCAGGCCATGTACGCCCAATATCACGATGCGATCTACACCAATGGAATGCGTGTCTACACCACGTTGCTCAAGCGCGAACAACAGGCCGCCGATGCGGCGCTCTGGCAGGGCGTCGAAGATTACGACCGCAGACATGGTTATCGCGGACCGGAAGCCTGGATCAAATTGCCCGATACCACCGATCAGCCGGATGCGCTTGACGATGCGCTTGAGGATTTCTCGCCGGTGCACGACCTGCTGCCGGCACTGGTTCTGTCGGCAAACCATTCACGTCTGCACGTCTGGATCCAGAATACCGGCTTTGCCGACCTGGAAGGCAATGCACTCAAATTCGTGGCCAGGTCTCTGAAAGGCAAGGACGGCAACCCACCCGCACTACGACCCGGCGCTGTCATCCGGCTGCAGAAAGCCGCCAATGGCGACTGGCAGATTGGCCAGCTGCCCAAGGCGCAGGCCGCCCTGGTTGCCCTGGATCCGGATACCGGCGCCATCCGCGCGCTAGTAGGTGGCTTCGACTACGATCTGGATAAATACAACCACGTCACGCAGGCCTTGCGCCAGCCGGGTTCCAGCTTCAAGCCGTTCATCTATTCCGCAGCGCTGACCCGAGGATTGACACCGGCAACATTGCTGTCCGACTCTCCGATCACCATCCCTGCCGAGCAGACCGGCAACGTGGCATGGAATCCGAAAGACTATGAAGACACCTGGAACGGCTCCATGGTCAGCATGCGCAATGCGCTGGTGCATTCGCTCAATCTGCCGACTATCCGCATCTTGCAGACTATTACGCCTGCGTATGCACAGGAATATGTCAAACGGTTCGGCTTTGAACCGGATCATGTCCCACCCTACCTGACCATGGCCTTGGGCGCCGGATCGGCGACACCGTTGCAAATGGCTTCGGCCTACGCCATTTTCGCCAATGGCGGCGCACAGGTTCGCCCCTGGATCATCGACCACATTGAAGATCAGGCCGGCCATGTTCTGATGCGTTCCACACCACAACCCGGCAGGATGGTGCTGGATCCGCGCAATGCATTCATCATCACCAGCCTGATGCAGGATGTCACCCGACGCGGCACAGCTGCCGCAGCCGCCAAACTCGGTCGAACAGACATTGCCGGCAAAACCGGAACCACCAACGATCAGGTGGATGCCTGGTTTGCCGGCTTCCAGCGCCACCGTGTGGCCATCGCCTGGATCGGTTTTGATCAGCCGCATTCGCTGGGCGGCGGTGAAACCGGTGCCCGCGCAGCCTTGCCCATCTGGATGGGCTACATGAGCGAAGTCCTGAAACAGTTACCGGAAAGTCCATTCACTCCGCCTGATGGCGTGATCACGGAAAACATCAACCCGCTGACCGGACTGCCTCCGGCACCGGGCGACACTGGCGTGCCCGAATACTTCCTCAAGGAATTCGTACCCGGAGTTGCCGGATCACAGGCCATCATCACGGTTGGCGAGCCAGCCTCTCAGGCCGGATCGCCTGGCCAGACCAGCACGTCGACCCCGACCAGTCCGGCGCAGCAGATCAGCAACTTTTTCCTGCGCTGACCACCATGAGCCATAACCCGACACGCGTCCTGATAGCACAACTGGCCGCCAGGCTGATGCAGGAGCATGGCATCCGCGATTTTGCGCAAGCCAAGCGCAAGGCGGCACGTCAACTCGGCATCGTGGATGCCCACCACTTGCCGGGCAACGACGAAATCGAAGCGGCCATCCGCGAATACAATGCGGTTTACCATGCCGATACGCAACCAGAGTTGTTGCGTGAACTGCGCATGGAAGCGCTCGGCATCATGGAACTGCTGGCCCGTTTCGACCCGCACCTGACCGGCGCGGTGCTCAATGGGACTGCGGGACAGTATTCCGGCATCCAGATCGAACTGTTTGCCGACAATGAAAAAGAAGTGGAAATGTACCTGCTCAATCACAATCTGCCCTTCCGGCAGGGGCAGTGTACCTCCCATGGCAGCCATGGCAAACGGCCGGTACCCTGCTTCATTCTGGACAGCGAAACAGGCGACATCCGCATCACGGTAGAACCGGCCATTGCCATTCGCCGCAGCCAGCGCGGTCACAGTGGCGAACCTTTACGACGCGCGTCCCTGACCCAGCTGAAAAGCCTGATCGCAGAAGGCGACAATTCGGCCCATGCCTGATCCGGATTAACCATGAGATTGTGAGAGGCTGGCGCGCACCTGCGCAGGCTCGCATAGCAGCCAATTCCCTAACGCCAATCCTGTTGTTGATTCTTGACCGGAACATTGTTTTTTTACCTGTGAGGGTTGTTTTCTGCGATAGCCTGTCGTATTCCACCTGCCTCGCAGCCATTTTCAATGGTTCCTTTCTTTATGTTGCACTTGACAGTAAATGTCAGACTAAATCTTTACATTCGGGTATCATGACCCGCGACGAATGTCGTGGGGGTGGGAATGTCGGTTTTTGTTGTTAAGAAAAATGGTCTGGCAGTGTGTCTGTTGCTGGCGCTGTCTGCTGGCCTGAACTGCGCAGGCGCAGATGATTTGGCTGTTTCAGTCGCCAATCTCTGGCCAGATCCATTGGTTGCCAATCCTGCAGCATTACGAAATGGCCAGGGTGGGCAAGGAATTTGTCCATCATCTATTGACGTTAATGCGCCCTTGACGTTGGGCAAAGCGGTAGATATAGCCCTGTGCAACAATGCGCAAATCCGCGCAGCATGGACCGAGATCAAAATTGAGACTGCCGGGGTCGGTAGCGCACGTTCGGCGTATTTGCCAACGCTCAATGCAACTTACAGCCCGCAAGTCACCAAGACACAATACCCCGCTTTCCCCGCCGCCAATACCGAAGTCAATGGACACGCCGATGCGATTAATTTTGCCTGGCGTCTGTTTGATTTTGGCGCGCGCAATCACCAGCTGGAAGCCGCCAATCAGGCGCTGGTGGCAGCTATCGCCGCGCATGATGCAGCAATCCAGAAAGCGCTTCTGACGCTGGTGGGCAGTTATTACGATGCATTCACCAACAAGGCCATTTATGACGCGCGTAGTGAAGAATCGCGCCTGGCCGAGCAGACCTTGCAGGCCACGCGAAATCGAGAGCATAAGGGTGTGGCACAGCTTTCTGACAGCTTGCAGGCGCAAACCGCACTGGCCAAGGCCGAACTGGAACAGCAGCGCGCATTGGGTGACTACCGCAAGTCTGTCAGTGTTATGCTGTACAACATGGGCGTACAGAATTATGCATTGGAAGTCCGTTTTCCGGATGATCTCAATGCACCACAACCAGAATTGCTGGGTGATCTTCAACTCTGGCTGAAGAGTGCCGAGCAAAACCATCCTGCCATCAGACAGGCCGAGGCCAGCTATGAAGCTGCCAGAGAAAAAGCCACCGCCACAGCGCTGGCGGGCTACCCAACCGTAGACCTTTACTATAACTACTATCAGAACGGTTTTCCCAATCAGGGGTTGCAAAGCACAGGAAGCAACATTTCGATGTGGGGTGTTACATTTACCTTGCCGCTGTTTGATGGCTTCGCCAATCATTACAAGGTACGCGCAGCCGAGGCGCAGGCAGAACAGTCCCGTATCCAGCTCGACGACGCGCGTCAGCAAGTGGCTGCCGAAGTCATCAAGGATTACGCAGATGCCATATCTGCGCTGAATAATCTGCAAGCCAGCCGGAACCTTGTCGATGCCGCCATTGCCAGTAACCAGTCCTCGCAACGTCGATATGACCATGGCGCGGCCGACATTCTTGAGCTGATCAACACCCAGGCAGCTCTGGCCGACGCCAGACAGGAACGCATCCGTACGCTGGCAGAATGGCAGGCAGCACGCCTGAAACTGCTGGCGGCTGTGGGCATTCTGGATCGCAGCGGATTGTGATGGTGACCTGTTTCAAGCGAAAACCAGCCTGACGTTGTGCGATACAAAGACATGGGTCGAAGGCAGGATCAAAGCTTGCCATAAAATGTTTACATAAAATTCATATGAATTGATATTCGATTGTGTTGCTTTGCAACTTGGCCTGATGTAAGATCTATTGGAAAAAAACAATACAGAGCCTATCTTACAAAATGTGCGCCATGAGGCATTATTCCGCGGGTGTTCAGATCTTTTGTCAAGTGTCGGAATCTGTCGGCCGAGGTCAAGAGGAGATGAAGCAATGGTTCAAAATCAAGGTCAACGCCATCCGGCTTCGTTTCAGTTGGCAATTACTTTATGGTGGCGCATGTTTCGTGCGGTCATCCTACCAACGATAGGCATCGTTGTAATGACCCAGCAATTTCTGCTCAACTCATGCCGCTAATGCATACGCTGCGGCGGGCGTTTTCATCCCCAGCGCCTGATGTGGTCGCTGGTTGTTGTAGAAGCTGATCCAGTCACCAATTACCCG
>JAJZUW010000009.1:34177-144257 GCA_021845925.1 Pseudomonadota bacterium | reverse complement strand
CTCTGATACGCTCAAAAGATGCGGGTCTTTGCTACCTTGTTTTTTAACAAGTGCCCATGCCATCCTCTCAGACAGCACAGGCTCGCAAATGCCCACTCTTATCAGTCATCGGTTTGTTAAAGATCAGCACTTCCTGTCGCGTTGCAGCCGGGTCACTACCCATCTTGCAGTACTTCGCCTGTCTGGCGTTGCACTCTTCGCGTCGAGAAGAGTTGCGCATTATACCGCCTCTGCGCAGGGCGTCAACACTTTTGTTCAAAAAAGATTCATCAGGCTGTCACACAACAACTCTGACCCGCGCGAATTTGCGCTTGCCCACCTGCAGAACCACTTCGTTGCCTGGCAGGATCATCAGCCCCTTGTCGGCGACTTTTTCGCCATTGAGCTTGACGCCCCCCTGCTCAATCATGCGCAACGCTTCGGAGGTGGTTGCCGTCAAACCACTTTGCTTGAGCACCTGGGCCACGGGCATGCCAGCCGTTTCGCCGGCCAGTTCGGTCAGTGCGAGATCATCCGGGATACCGCCCTGACGGAACCGGTTCTCGAAATCCTGCAGGGCCAGTTCGGCTGCTTTGCGATCGTGGAATCGCGCAACGATTTCCTGGGCAAAACGAACCTTGATGTTGCGCGGATTTTCACCGCCTGCCACTTCAGCCTTCCACGACGCGATTTCATCCAGGGACGCAAATGACAGCAAGTCAATGTATCGCCACATCAGCTCATCGGAAACAGACATGATTTTGCCAAAAATCTCGCCGGGGGCCTCGGCAATGCCGATGTAGTTGCCGAGCGACTTGGACATCTTGTTGACGCCGTCCAGCCCTTCCAGCAACGGCATGGTCAGAATGCATTGCGGCGACTGGCCATAATGCTTTTGCAGCTCTCGCCCCATCAGCAGATTGAATTTCTGATCCGTGCCGCCCAACTCCAGGTCTGCCTTCATGGCGACGGAATCGTATCCCTGGACCAGCGGATACAGGAATTCATGAATGGCAATCGGCTGATTGGCCCGGTATCGCTTGCTGAAATCATCCCGCTCCAGCATCCGGGCTACCGTATGCTGGGCAGCCAGACGAATCATCCCGCCTGATCCCAGTTGCTCCATCCAGGTGGAATTGAACATGACTTCGGTTCGCTCAGGATCGAGAATCCTGAACACCTGATCACGATAAGACTGGGCATTCTCCAGCACCTGCTCGCGCGTCAGCGGCGGGCGTGTGGCATTTTTTCCGGTCGGGTCGCCAATCATGCCGGTAAAATCACCGATCAGGAACATCACATGATGGCCCAGATCCTGCAACTGCCTCAGCTTGTTCAGCAAAACCGTATGTCCCAGGTGAAGATCGGGTGCCGTTGGATCAAAACCCGCCTTTATCCGCAGCGGACGGCCACTGGCCAGCTTGTCAGCCAGCTCCTGCTCAACCATCAGTTCATCGCATCCGCGCTTGATGATGCGCATCGATTCCTGGACAGATATCGACATCTCGAACAACCCTTTCCACAACTTGAAAAGCCGCATTCTGCAGCTTGGTTACCTTGAATACCACGTGCTATACTCGGGGACGTTTTCCTGGCAGCGTTCCAACGATGAGCAATCACGAATCAAAAACCGCCATTCTAGCGCATAGCAAGCCGGTCAATACACGAAAAGTTCGCATGCGATGGCTCATCGCAGCCACCAGTATTCCTTTCCTTGGCGTACTCACTGCATTTGCTATTGCGCCAGGCACCAGCAGCACCCAGGTTCCCATCCGGACCGTCATCGAAAACATCGCCCTGCCAGAATCCATTGAATCAACCGATGCTTTGCCGGCCAACACCAGCTACTGGCGCGAAGAATCGGTCGAACGCGGCGATACCGCAGCAGACCTGCTCCAGCGGCTCGGCGTTTCCGACAGTCAGATCAATCTCTTTCTCAAGTCGTCGGACGCAACCCGGCAACTGATGCAAATACGCCCCGGCAAGACAGTCCAGGCCGAGGTCACCGGAGATGGCCATCTGCACTGGGTACGCCACGTCAACCCGGATGGCACCATGCTGGAAATCCTGCCCGTCAATGGCAGTTTTGTCGCCAACACCCACACGGTCGACCTGCAGCGGCAGACCGTCATGAAATCCGGTGAAATTGTCGGCTCGCTGTATGCCGCCACGGATGCTGCCGGCATACCGGATGCCATTGCGAGCCAGATTGCCGATATTTTTTCCAGCGAAATCGATTTTCGTCATGATCTTCGGCGAGGCGATCATTTCACCCTGGTTTACGAAGTGCTTTACCACGACGGCCAGCCTGTCATGACCGGCCGTATCCAGGCAGTCGAATTCAACAATGCCGGCCATGTCTACAACGCAGTCCTGTCGGATGTGAACAACGCCAAGGGTGAATATTTCACGCCTGATGGCAAGCCACTCAAAAAATCGTTCCTGCGTTCTCCCGTTCCATTCACCCGGATTACATCCGGCTTCACCATGCGTTTCCATCCGATCCTGAAGACCTGGAAACAGCACAAGGGGATCGATTTTGCAGCACCGATCGGCACCAAGGTCATGGCTGTTGCAGACGCGACGGTACAATACGTTGGCTGGGGACGTGGCTACGGCAACATGATCATTCTCAAGCACGCTGGCAATATCAGCACAGTGTATGGCCATCTGTCGGCCTTTGCCAAAGGCCTGCACAAGGGAGAACATGTGGCCCAGGGCGATATCATCGGTTTTTCGGGCATGACAGGCTGGGCAACCGGGCCACACCTGCATTATGAATTCCGCATCGCCAATGTCCCCACCAACCCGTTGACCGCGAAGATTCCGACTGCCGTACCCATTGCCGCCAGCCTGATGCCAAAATTTACCCAAGAAACCCGGCCTGCACTGGCAAAGCTGCATCTGCTCGACGGCACCAGCCGGATTGCCATGGAATAACACCGGACTCATGTTTGTCATTGGCGTGATGTCCGGCACCAGCCTGGATGGCGTGGATGCAGTTCTGGTCCAGTTTGATGATCAGCGCCATCCGGCAGGACAAACCGTCTCGCACCATTATCTGCCCTACCCGGCCCAGTTGCGCACAGAATTGATGTCGTTGCACACGCCCGGTGACAACGAACTTCACCGGGCAGCCATGCTGGGCCAAACCCTGGCCCGCATTTACGCCAGCGCTTGCGAACCACTGCTCCAGCACGCACCAACCTGTGCCGCCATCGCCTGCCATGGCCAGACCATCCGCCATCGTCCCGAAGCCGGTTACACGCTGCAACTGGTTAATGGCGCCTTGCTGGCCGAGCTGACCTGCACGACCGCAATAACTGATTTCCGCAGCCGTGACATTGCTGCAGGGGGCCAGGGCGCCCCACTGGTACCCGCCTTTCATGCCGCTGCATTTCAGACCACTGATGATGATCGCGCCATCGTCAACATTGGTGGCATCGCCAACATCACCCTGCTTGACCGCCATGGCCATGTACACGGATTTGATTGCGCCCCCGGCAACCTGCTGATGAATGCGTGGTGCCAGCACCATACCGGCCACCCCTTCGACCAGGACGGCAACTGGGCTCGCAGCGGGCAGGTACTGCCTGAGCTGCTGAACAGGCTGATAGCCCACCCATTTTTCAAGCGACAGCCACCCAAAAGCGCAGGCCGGGAACAATTTGACGAAGCATGGCTCGACACCTGCCTGACCGGCAACGAACAACCGCAGGATGTTCAGGCCACGCTGCTGGAACTCACCGCCATCGGCATTACCGAAGCACTGACACAACATGCTCCCGCCACCCGCAGCGTTTACCTCTGCGGCGGCGGCGCATTCAATACGGCATTGGTGAACCGCCTGCAATCGCTGGCACCCAACCTGACACTTGCCTCCACGGCCGAACTGGGAATTGCTCCGGATCTGGTGGAAGCCCACGCATTTGCCTGGCTGGGGCGTCAAACCCTGCTGAGACTACCAGGCAACAACACCGATGTTACAGGCGCCCGTCATGCCTGCATACTGGGAAACATCTATCCAGCCTGACAGACTGAGCGAGCGGGATGGGATGCGAGGCGCACGGAACGCAGTGAGGGAGACAGTGCAACAAGCACGGCGACCGAGCGAGTACCGCGCAACGCGGCGGCTCACCCGCACTTCAGGCCGGATTGGCTGAGCGAGCGGGATGGGATGCAAGGCGCACGGAACGCAGTGAGGGAGACAGTGCAACAAGCACGGCGACCGAGCGAGTACCGCGCAACGCGGCAGCTCGCCCGCACTTCAGGCCGGATTGGCTGAGCGAGCGGGATGGGATGCAAGGCGCACGGAACGCAGTGAGGGAGACAGTGCAACAAGCACGGTGACCGAGCGAGTACCGCGCAACGCGGCAGCTCGCCCGCACTTCAGGCCGGATTGGCTGAGCGAGCGGGATGGGATGCAAGGCGCACGGAACGCAGTGAGGGAGACAGTGCAACAAGCACGGTGACCGAGCGAGTACCGCGCAACGCGGCAGCTCGCCCGCGCAGCCAGCCAATCAGGCGGAGAAAGAAGAACCACAACCACAAGTGGATGTCGCATTCGGATTCTTGATCACGAACTGCGCGCCTTCCAGACCTTCCTGATAATCGATCTCGGCACCGACCAGATACTGGTAGCTCATCGGATCGATGAGCAGGGTGACGCCACCCTTGACCATGCTGGTGTCATCTTCGTTGACGACTTCGTCAAACGTAAAACCGTACTGAAAACCGGAGCAACCGCCACCTGTCACAAACACGCGCAGCTTGAGGTCAGGATTGCCTTCTTCGGCGATCAGCTGGGATACCTTGGCGGCAGCATTGTCGGTGAAATTCAGCGGTGCGGGCATTTCGGTAGTGGCGTTCATGGTTTGCTCCTGGATGACAGACTAAGACACTCCATTATCAGCCCAGCGAAGGGAAGCGTCAATAGACATAAAATCATGTTGTTAACAGGGTTATTGATCGGTGTCAATCTGGTGTTCCTGCAACCAGTCCTTGTCGAGTTCAAAACGAGCTCCGGTAACACCGGGCTGCTTCATGACGATGTCCCGCGCCTCGAACTGCAACCTGGCCATTTGCTGCTCTGCCGCCACAAAATCGGGATCGGATGGTGAGGCGCCTTCAAGATGAGGATCAATGGCGCGGATCATCTGGCTGACCGGCATCTGGGCTGATCGTGGCGAGCCCATGACGGCAATGCTACCATCCATGCGCATGACATGAAACGGATAGGGATAATTGCGCAATGCCTGATCCCCCTGGGTTGCAATCGCGCGGTTGAGCGCATCGACTTTGGGATCGGTGCGAAAAAATGCGCCATAGATGGCCGCCAGCAACAGCATCAGGGCAATGGCCCAGTAAATGTACCGTTTGTTCATGGGTGCAAAGCCCGCTGTTCAGGGGAGCATGCCGGGCGAATCGAGGCCGAGACGCTCGTCCAGCCCGCACATGATGTTCATGTTCTGTACCGCCTGACCCGCCGCGCCCTTGACCAGATTGTCGATGACCGACAGCACGACAACCACATCTCCATCCTGGGGCCTGTGCCAGCTGATGCGGCACAGGTTGGCGCCCCGAACGCTACGGGTTTCCGGGTGACTTTGGGCAGGCATGACATCGACAAACGGTTCGTCGGCATAACGCTTTTCAAACACGCCCTGCACGTCCACGCTCTTGTCCACACGCATGTACAGCGTGGCATGAATGCCACGGATCAGTGGTGTCAGGTGCGGCACAAACGTCAGATCAACCGGTTTGCCGGCAAACCGGCTCAACCCTTGGGAAATCTCGGGGAGATGACGGTGGCCACTTGCAGCATAAGCCTTGAAATTGTCACCAGCTTCGGCAAACAGGATGGGAATTTCGGCCTTGCGACCGGCACCACTGACACCGGACTTGCAATCGGCCACCAGCATGCCGGTGTCGGCAAGACCCGCCTCCAGCAATGGCATGAAACCCAACTGCACGGCAGTCGGATAACAACCGGGATTGGCTACCAGCCGGGCCGGGCGGATATGTGTGCGGTTGACTTCGGGCAAGCCATAGACCGCTTCGGCCACCAGCTCCGGACAGGCATGCTGCATGCCATACCATTTTTCCCAGACGCCGATGTCCCTGATACGGAAATCGGCAGCCAGATCAATGATGCGCACGCCATCATCCAGCAATTGACGCGCCTGTTGCATGGCCACACCATTCGGCGTGGCAAAGAATACGATATCGCAGGCGGACAATTCTGCCTGCTGCGGATCGGAAAACGCGAGATCAACATACCCCCGCAAGTTAGGGAACATTTCCGCCACTGCCATGCCGGCCTCTTTACGCGAGGTAATGACCTTGAGTTCCACTTCCGGGTGCCGCGACAACAGACGCAACAATTCGACACCGGTATAACCGGTTCCACCTACAATACCAACCTTGATCATGATACCTGCTCCTGCTGCCAATGCCAGATATGATACACGAATTGATTGCCAGCCGGCCTGACAGGGCGCTGGTCCGCATGCACAAAACCGTCTCGCGTAAAAACAGCAAGGCCACCCGTAGGTGGCCTTGAGGATTTCTGCAGAACCGCAGCGATGCGGCTGGAAGATCAGCGCTTGGAGAACTGCTTGGCGCGACGCGCCTTGCGCAGACCGACCTTTTTACGCTCGACTTCACGGGCATCACGCGTGACCAGACCGGCCTTCTTGAGCGAAAGCTTGAGTTCGGCATCGTAATCGATCAATGCGCGGGTAATGCCGTGACGAACCGCACCAGCCTGACCGGTTTCGCCACCGCCATGCACATTGACCAGGATGTCAAAGGTATTGGCATGGCTGGTCAGTTCCAGCGGTTGACGAACCATCATGCGGCCGGTTTCGCGGGAAAAGTATTGGTCCAGCGGACGATCGTTGACCACGATGTTGCCGCTGCCGGCCTTGATGAACACACGGGCCACTGCGTTCTTGCGACGACCCGTTCCGTAATAGTAGTTTCCGATCATCGATTATCCCCTGATTTCCAGAACCTTGGGTTGCTGGGCGCTGTGCGGATGGCTGTCACCGGCATAGCACTTGAGCTTCTTCAGCATGGCATAGCCCAGCGGGCCCTTGGGCAACATACCCTTGACGGCCTTTTCCAGAACACGACCTGGAAAACGCTGTTGCATCTTGCTGAAACTGGTTTCATAAATTCCGCCCGGAAAGCCGGTATGGCGGAAATATTTTTTGTCTTGCGCCTTGTTACCGGTGACTTTCAGCTTGTCGACATTGACCACGACAATGAAATCACCTGTATCCACGTGCGGTGTGTACTCGGGCTTGTGCTTGCCACGCAGGATGCGGGCTGCCTCTGCGGCCACATGGCCCAGCACTTTGTCAGTCGCATCAACGACATACCATTCGCGCACAACTTCATGCGGCTTGGCGGAAAAGGTGCTCATGCGTAACCTCTGAGAATTCTTGTACAGGGAAAGCCGGAGATCATAATCCAAAAGAAGCGCACTGTCAAACAAGGCTTTTTCATTGACTCACATTTTGCGTGGCGACATCTTTTTCTGGTGCCCGATACCAGATTGCCATGCGCAACCAGAATTGACAGGCCGACACCAGTCGCGCCAGAATGACCCCATGAACCCGACCCGACAAAACCAACTGGTCCTCTGGCTGCTGCGACTGAAAAATCCGCAGGCAGCGGTTCGTTTCGTCTGATACCCATCAGAATTTCCAACGGCCGCGGATGACATCCCGGCTGATGTCGTCCGCTCGTTTCACCGAGGATGACATGCCACTCACCACCAGTCCGTCCCATGCCACCAAGGGCTTTTTGCTTGCCACCATAGCGGCCGCCGGGTTTTCTGCCAAGGCCATTTTCGTCAAGCTGGCTTACCAGGCTGGAGCCATCGACGCCATTACGCTGCTGACCTTGCGCATGCTGTTTTCCTTGCCCGTGTTCGCGTGGATTGCACTGACGCTGGCCCGCAAACCGGATGCCATTCGCCTGAACCGCCAGGAATGGCTGATGGTGGCCGGGCTGGGATGTCTTGGCTATTATCTGTCCAGCCTGTTCGACTTCATGGGACTGGCCTATCTCAGCGCAGGCATGGAACGGTTGATTCTGTTCCTGTATCCGACCCTGACCATGCTCATGTCTGCCGTTATTCTCAAACATGCCATCAGCCGGGTGCATGTTGCCGCGCTCGCCATCAGCTACGGCGGCATCATTCTGGCTTTTCTGGACCAGCTGCCCCATCACGGCAGCAAACTCTGGCTGGGCACAGGCCTGGTGTTTGTCAGCGCGCTGACTTATTCAGCCTACCTGATCGGTGCCAGCCATGCCATTTCGCGCATCGGCAGCCAACGGTTCACCGCTCTCAGCATGGTAAGCGCAAGTGGCTTTGTGATCTTGCAGTTTGCCCTGACCCGTCCGGCAACCGTTCTGGCGCAACCAGCAGGCGTGTATGCCGCCACCGCCGGCATGGCTGTTTTTTCAACCATTCTGCCGATGTTTGCTCTGTCGGCAGCCATACGCCTGATCCAGCCCGGCAAAACAGCCCTGATTGGCAGCCTGGGTCCGGTAGCGACCATTTTCATGGCATGGGCCATTCTGGGGGAAACCATCACGTGGCCACAAATCGCAGGATCGGGAATGGTTTTGTACGGGGTGTGGCTGATCGGGCATCCGCAATCGGCCAGACAGTCGATGGCATGGCTGAACCGCCTGCGCGGCCGCCTCGGCGCATGACGTTTCGCGGCCGGCGGCTGCCGGCCACCAGACATGGCCAGGACATCAGATCTGGTGTTTTCCCTTCGGGCCCTGCAGCCATGCCACCCCCCAGGCCACACCAAAACCGGTGACATCGCTGGCCACCGCGCCAAGCCCATCCTTGCAGTTACAGGCAGAAAGATCCATGTGCAACCAGGGGGTATCTTCGACAAACCGCTGCAGGAAACGGGCAGCCAGAATGTGATCCGCCTCGCCCTCCAGCGTACATTGCAGCACGTCAGCCACTTTGGAATCCAGTGCGTCATCATAATCGGCATCCAGCGGGAACACGCACACGCGCTCGCCGGATTGCTGCCCGATCTCGACCGCAAGCCGGCACAGTTCCGGCCGATTGCCCAGCACGCCACTGTAACGGGTTCCCAGCGCGGTTACCATGCTGCCAGTCAGCGTGGCAAAATCCAGCAGCTGGTCGGGTTTTTCGCGTGCAGCCATGGTCAGCGCATCGGCCAGCACCATGCGACCTTCCGCATCGGTATGCACAATTTCGATCGTGGTTCCATTCAGCGCAGTGACCACGTCATTCTGGGTGTAGGCTTCCGGTCCGAGATGATTGCGGGCGATGGCCAGCCACACATCGAGGTTGACCGGCAGTTCCAGTTCATCGGCTGCCAGCAGGATGCCCAGCGCCACGGCCGAGCCATTCATGTCTTCGTGCATACCGCGCATGTAACGCGCCGGCTTGAGATTATGTCCGCCGGTGTCAAAACAGATGCCCTTGCCGACCAGAGCCACATGACGACCCGCCCGCTTTGCCTTGCGGCGCAAATGCACGATGGCGGCATCATCATGACTGCCCTGGGCCACCGCCACGAAGGCTCCGGCACCCATTTTGCGCAATTTGCGAACGTCGTACTCGACCACTTCCCAACCCCGTTCCTCGGCCAGCGCCCTGATACGCCGCCGATATGCACGCGGATCCAGCAAGTTGGGCGGCGTCACGGTCAGGCTGCGGGCCAGCAGATTGCCGACTGCCATGGCCTGGGCCTCATGCAGACTTGCGGCCGGCAACGGCGAAAACATGACGATTCGTTTCAGAGAGCGTCCCGGCCGTTGCGACTTGTATTCCGGCAATCGCACGCCGTTGACTTGCGCCACATAAATCGACTCGCGCACCAGAACGGCATATTCCGGATGCGACTGCGCCACCGCAATACCCACCTCCTCAGGCTGTTCTTCCAGCAACAGCATCATCGCCCTGCGCAGCAACACCTGCCGTTCAAAGGCGGATGCAGAGCCATCCACCATCAGCCAGACGACCAGACAGCCGGATGCCTCATTCACCGCCAGCGGTTCCTTGGCCAGTTCGGCCGGCAATTTGCCCTTGCGATCCAGCACGGCCGACAAGCCGGCAATACCCGGCCAGTCACTGTCCGGCGGCAGCTGTTCTGCCGGAGGCAGCACCACCAGCACGTGTTTCAGCCTTGCCGCATCCCGTTCGGCAAACGTTTTTTTGCTCGCCACCACTCTGGCTGTTGCAACCATCAGCATGCTCCTCGGCCGGATAACAGATAAACCCTGTCAGGGCAAGGGTTGCAGGCATTTTGACCTGCAACCCGGTTTATCAGATAATAGCAGAGTTTGTGCGACTCATTTTCAGCCAAGGAAGACATACATGACCCCGGACGACAAGAAGCGCGTACTCAAAGAGATGGTAATGCACCGCCGCTTTGAAGAACGCTGTTACCAGGCCTACATGGAACGCAAAATCGGCGGATTCCTGCACCTTTATCCTGGGCAGGAAGCCTGCTGCAACGGCGTGATGGAAGCGGCCCGTCCCGGTCACGACTATGTCATCACCGGTTACCGTGATCACGTTCACGCCATCAAATGCGGCACGGACCCCAAGGTGGTCATGGCCGAACTGTACGGGAAAGAAACCGGCTGCTCGAAAGGCCGCGGCGGTTCGATGCACATTTTCGACACCAGCCACCACTTCATGGGCGGTTATGCTCTGGTAGGCGGTCCCTTTCCACTCGCCGCAGGCATGGCAAAGGCAATCCAGATGAAGGGCGGAGACGAAATCGCCATCTGCTTCCTGGGCGATGCGGCCAACAACCAGGGCGTGTTCCACGAAACGCTCAACATGGCCAAGCTGTGGAACCTGCCGGTTCTGTTCGTTTGCGAAAACAACCTGTACGGCATCGGCACGGCTCTGGACCGTTCCACTGCCGTGCTCGACCAGTACAAACGTGTCTGCGCCTACAACATCGAAGCCGCCCAATGCGACGGCCAGGACATCGACGTGGTCTACCAGCACGCCAAAGTGGCCGTTGACCATGTCCGCAGCGGCAAGGGACCCTATTTCCTCGAACTGATGACCTACCGTTACCGCGGCCATTCCATGTCCGATTCGCGTGGCTATCGCTCCCGCGAGGAAGAGGAACTCTGGAAACAGCGCGATCCGATCAACATCCTGCGCGATCGCCTGATCAGCGCCGGCCAGCTGACCGAAGACGAATTCCGCGCCATCGAGAAGGCTACCGATGACTACATCGAAAACGAAGTCATCGCCTTTGCCGAATCCTCGCCGGAGCCGGCCGTGGCCGATCTCGAAAAATACGTGCTCGCCTGAGACACGACCGACATAACCTGCGGGTGGAAGACCCGTACGGTGGCAATTGCCCCGCGTCTTCCACCAACCACACTGAGGAACAAGACTATGGCTGAAATCATGTACTGGGAAGCGATCCAGCGCGCCCATGACGAAGAAATGGCGCGCGATCCGCTGGTCATCTGCATGGGTGAAGACATCGGCGTGGCCGGTGGCACATACAAGGCCACCAAGGGACTTTACGAAAAATACGGTGAAAAACGGGTCATGGATACGCCAATCTCGGAAGGCGGATTCACCGGTCTTGGCATCGGCGCGTCCTTCCTTGGCATCCGTCCGATCATCGAAATCATGTCGGTCAATTTTGCCTGGCTGGCCATGGACCAGATGTTCAACACGGCTGCCAAGGTTCGCTACATGTCCGGCGGGCAGCTGACGGCTCCCTGTGTTTTCCGTTCTGCCGGCGGCGCAGCCCATCAGCTCGGCGCACAGCACTCCGCCCGCATGGAAAAAGTGTTCATGGGCATTGCCGGCCTGCGCGTCGTCACACCATCCAATCCAAAACAGGCTTATGGTTTGCTGAAATCGGCCATACGCTCGGATGATCCGGTGTTCATCAATGAACACGAACTCATGTACAACATGAAGGGCGAAGTGCCGGACGAAGAATACCTGCATCCGCTGGAAGGCTCGGAAGTGGCCCGCGCCGGCACCGACGTGACCCTGTTCGGTTACAACATCTCGGTGCACTGGTGCCTCAAGGCGGCAGACATCCTGCAACAGCAGCATGGCATTTCCGCCGAAGTGGTCGATCTGTACGCACTGTCGCCGCTGGACCGCGACGGCATCCGCAAGTCCGTCAGCAAAACCCACCGCGCCGTGATTGCCGAAGAAGATGAAGCTCCGGTTGGCGTCGGTTCCGAAGTGATTGCCATCATCAACGAAGAATGCTTCTTCGAACTGGATGCAGCGCCAGTACGGGTACATTCGGCCCTGGTGCCGCAGCCGTACAACCACACGCTCGAAAAGGCTGCCATCCCCGACCACAACGATGTCGTCAAGGCCGTGCTGAAACTGTTTGGCCGCGCATAACCAGGAAACAGCAGACATGACCGCTTCTCACCATTTCGTCATCACCATGCCACAGCTCTCGGACACCATGACCGAGGGCATTGTGGTGAGCTGGGAAAAACAGGTCGGCGATCGCGTCGAACGCGGCGACATCGTGGCCACGGTAGAAACCGACAAGGCCATCATGGATGTCGAAGTGTTCAAGGCAGGCTATCTGGCCGGCCCTCTGGCACCGGTCGGCGCCACCGTGGCAGTGGCAGGCGCCCTTGGCTACATCAGCGATTCGATTACCGATACGGTCATTGCAGCTGACGAGCAAGTCTCCGAAGCTGCCCCCACCGAAATGATCCCGCACCACTCCGGCACGCCGATCCTGATGCCCCAGCTGTCCGACACCATGACCGAAGGCATCGTGGTCACTTGGGAGAAGCACGTTGGCGAACCGCTCAAACGGGGTGACATCGTGGCCACCGTGGAAACCGACAAGGCCATCATGGACGTCGAAGTGTTCCAGGAAGGCATCCTGTCCGGGCCTGTCGCCGGGGTCGGCAGCACGGTCCAGGTAGGTCATCCGATGGCCTTCATCGTGGAGCCCGGCAGCCAGGTCAACGATACCGAAGTCCAGCTGTCGGCTGCGCACAAGATCGTTGACACCCACAAACAGGGTGAGCCTGCCAGAAACACGCCCGCTCATTCCGCCAGCCCGGCGGCAGCCAGCTTTGCCGGCAATCCGGCAGCTGCACCCGCGCCACGGCCGGCCGGCCAGTACGCCAGCCCTTACGCTCGCAAACTGGCAGGACAGATGGGCGTTGACCTCAACAAGCTGCACGGCAGTGGTCCCGGTCAGCTGATCGTGGCGCAGGATGTGCAGCAGGCCCGGCCCAGCATGAAAGATGTCGCGCATTCCCTGCCGCAAGTGGAAGTGCCTGGCAATGGCCGCGCCATGACCTCGATGGAAAAGGCTGTCTCGCATTCGATGACCGCTGCGCTGACCCTGCCAACTTTCGATGTCACGTTCAACATCCGTCCGGAAAAACTCATCGCGGCTGCCAAGGCACGCAAGGTTTCCGTGACGGTCGCCATTGCCAAGGCCTGTTCGGAGGCCATGAAGCAGCATCCGATGCTCAACTTCTGCTACCAGCCGGTGGACAGGATCGTCGAACGCTTCGAACACAACTTCGGCATCGCCGTGTCGGCTGATGGCGGCGGCCTGGTGGTGCCCATTCTGGCCAACATCGAAAGCCGTTCACTGGAAGAACTGCAGGCCGCCTGGTCGGATCTGATGCCGCGGGCGCGCGCGCGCAAGCTGGCACCGGCCGAATATGCCAATCCAACCTTCACCATCTCCAACATGGGCATGTTTGGCGTGACCCATTTCACCGCCATTCCAACACCGGGCATTGCGGCCATCATGGCCATTTCCGCCACTGGCGCGGAAGGCATGCCGGTCTGCATCACCGCCGACCACCGGGTCGTCAACGGCGCGCACGTGGCTGCCTACCTGGCTAGCCTGAAACAGACCATCGAACAACCGGAAACCTGGCTGGAAGCCCCCAAGGCCGATCCGATACCTGCCGGTGACTGGGATTTCCCGGTGGTGGTCATTGGCGGCGGGCCGGGCGGAGAAGATT
The DNA here is from genome assembly GCA_021845925.1 of Pseudomonadota bacterium. Taxonomy (GTDB): domain Bacteria; phylum Pseudomonadota; class Gammaproteobacteria; order Burkholderiales; family Sulfuriferulaceae; genus Sulfuriferula. The sequence continues at coordinate 130,253 of JAJZUW010000009.1, read as the reverse complement.
GCGCCCGTGATCTGGTTGAGCACGGCGTAAAGGTTGCCATGATCAACAACGCTCCCCTGCCCGGCGGCGAATGCCTGTGGCGCGGCTGCATTCCATCCAAGGCATGGCGCCACAGCGCCGACCTGATCCGCGATCGCGCACATGACGCAGATAAGGGCGTGCTCGGCACAGCCAATGCAAAACTGGACTGGCAGACGCTGGAAAACCATCGCCGCAGCATTCTGCAAACCCGCGGCGAACTGGCCCTGAAAACCGACAAAGGCGTCAAGATCGACGTGCGCCAGGGCTTTGCCTCGTTTGTCGATCCACACACCATCCGTGTGGAACCGGCCGAAGGCCCAGCCTACCAGCTGACGTTCGGCGCTGCCGTGATCGCCACCGGCGCGCCGCCATTCATTCCGCCCATTCCTGGTGCGCGTGAATGCGTAGCCGACAATGGCGTGGTCACATCGGACACCATCTGGTCGATGGACCAGCCTCCCAAAAAACTGGCCATTGTCGGCGGCGGTGTGATCGGCATCGAAATGGCACAGATCTTCCGCGATTTCGGCACCGAAATTGTTGTTCTGGAAGCACGTGACCGCATTCTGGCCGAAGTGGAATCCGAAATCGCCAAACAGCTGACCGAAGTCCTGCAGCAGGAAATCACCGTACATACCGGAGTAAAGATCAGCCAGATTTCCGGAAAACCGGGCGCCATGTCCATTGCCTATACCCTGGCCGATGGCAGTGCGGCCACGTTTACCTGCGATCGGGTACTGATGGCTACCGGCAAACGGCCCGACACCAGCAGACTGAATCTCGAAGCCGCTGGCGTGACGCTGGATGGCGCCGCCATCAAGGTGGACCGTCGTGGAAAAACTGTCGTCCCGCATATCTATGCAGTTGGTGACGTGATTGGCGGCTACATGCTGGCACACACCGCTGCCACCCAGGGTCGCGTGGCTGCCGGCAACCTGCTCGGCGAAGAAATCGAATACAACCAGGATGTGGATTGTGGCGTGACCTTCAGTCGTCCACAGGCTGGTTTTGTCGGACTCTCCATCGCCCAGGCCCAGGAACGCGGCATCGAGGCGGTGGAAGCCAAAATGCCGATGAGCATCGACGCCAAGGCGATGATTACCGGCGAAACCCATGGCATGATCAAGCTGGTGGCCGACAAGAACAGCCACGTCATCATCGGCGTGCATTTCCTCACCGAGCACACGGACACGCTGATCGGCGCGGCAGTGATGATGGTTTCCGCGGGGCTGAAGCTGGAACAGGTGGCCCGCGCCATTCATCCGCATCCGACGCAGACGGAACTGTTTGGTGAACTGGCCCGCCGGCTGCTGTCGCGCCTGCGTCGCACGGCAAAAAAATAATGCCGGCCGGAGCGGCACTGCCGCTCCGTTGCGACCATGCCCATGACTCTCATCCTGCTGACTGTTCTTCTGCTGCTCGGTATCCTCGGCATGATACTGCTGTGGCGGCTGACCGCACAGATCGGACAGCCACAGGACAATCTGCAACTGCAGGAGAGCCTGAACAGACAGACCGAACGTTTGCTGGCAGTGCTGGCCGACCAGGATCATCGACTGCAAACCAGCCTGGCCAGTCAGCATGACCGCACACAATCCAGCCTGTCCAGCCAAAGCGAACACATGCATGCCGCACTGCGGGATCACGGCGAACACATGCATGCCGCCTTGCTTGCCCATGGTGAAGGCCTGCGCAAGCAGCTGACGGAAGAACTCAGCCTGCTGCGTGCCAGCATCACCAGCCTGCAGCAAACGCAAAATACAGAGCTGGCCACCCTGCGTGCCGACTGGCAAACCGCACAGACCCGCTTCCTGGCCGACACCTTGCAACAACAGGCGGAATACAGCCGGGCTGATCGGATCCTGCTGCAGAACAGTCTGCAGCAAAGCAGCGAACAGCTGGCAGAGCGCATCAGGGAACTCACGACCCGCGTCGATACCCGACTCAATGAAATCAGTGGCAAGGTCAGCGAACGTCTGGACGAGGGATTCAAAAAAACCAATGAGACCTTTGTCAATGTCATGGCCAGACTGGCCACAATCGATGAAGCCCAGAAAAAGATCGACGGCCTGACCAGCAATGTCATTTCCCTGCAGACGCTTCTGGGCGACAAACGCTCGCGGGGCGCTTTTGGCGAAGTCCAGCTGGAAGGACTGGTGCGCAATATTCTGCCACCGGATACCTACCGTTTTCAGGAAACGCTGTCCAACGGCACCCGTGCAGATTGTCTGCTCATGTTGCCGGAACCCACCGGCAAGGTTGCCATCGATGCCAAGTTTCCCCTGGAAAACTGGCACCGGCTGAATGACCAGCAATTGCCGGAGGCAGACCGCCAGCTGGCGATGCGCAACTTCAAGGCGGATATTCGCAAACATGTGGATGACATTGCCGCCAAATACATCATTCCTGGCGAGACGTCGGATGGGGCCGTCATGTTCGTGCCCGCCGAAGCCGTGTTTGCCGAAATTCACGGCTCGCATGCAGACATCAATGAATATGCGCAGAAAATGCGCGTGTGGATCGTGTCGCCAACCACCCTGATGGCCGTGCTGAATACTGCCCGCGCCGTGATCAAGGACGTGGAAACCCGCAAACAGATTCACATCATCAAGGAAGCCCTGGGCAAACTGAACAAGGATTTTGGCCTGTTCGACGACCGCATGCGCAAGCTGGCCGATCATATTCGCCAGGCCCATGAAGATGCGCAAAAAGTGCACATCTCGAGCCGCAAGATCAGCCAGCATTTCCAGCGTATCGAATCCGTCGAGCTGGACCAGCTGCAACAACCGCTGGCTGTGCTGCCGGACGAGGAGGACAATCCATGACCCAGGACATCGCCCTACTGCGCAGCCAGCTGAACGGAGAAACCGCAAAGGCGGACTGGCAGGAACTGCAACCGTTCTTTGCCAAAGGACAGCTGATCCATGTATCGGCCAGCCTTGACCTGGTTGAAGTCGCCGCCCACGTGGCCAGCGACGACACAACTTATGTCACACAATTAATGCAATCTGGCCGGATCGGCAAACTTGACGATGCCACCGCCATCGACTGGAATGAACGCAGACCTGCGATCTGGTCTGTGGTTGTGGCGCCGTGGATTCTGGTTCAGGAAGATGTCCACTGACTGACGCAAATCGGTTCTGCCCCACATGATGCAACGATCAGCCAGGAGATCATCCCATGAACCGACAACGGAAACACCCTGCCAGCCTGAGCATCTTACTGGCCGGTCTGGCCACGCTGGGTCCTTTTTCGATTGACACCTATCTACCATCTTTTGGTTTGATCGAAAAAAGTCTGCACGCCACTCCGCTGGAATTGCAGCAAACCCTGAGCGTCTACCTGCTCTGTTTTGCCACCATGATGCTGTTTCATGGCTCGTTGTCAGATGCCTACGGTCGCCGGCCTGTCATTCTGGTCTCGCTGGCAGGGTTCATTGTCACATCCGTGGCTGCAGCCACCGCAACAAACATTCACATGCTGATTGTGATGCGCGGATTGCAGGGGTTGTTTGCCGGTGCCGGCATGATTGTTGGACGCGCCATCGTGCGCGATCTGTATTCCGGCGCGGAAGCGCAGAAAATCATGTCGCGCATCACCATGATGTTCGGACTGTCACCAGCCGTTGCACCGATCATTGGTGGTGTGCTGCACGACCTGTTCGGCTGGCAATCGGTCTTCCTGTTCATGGCTGGTCTTGGCGTACTGCTGCTGACCGCCTGCCTGCTGTATCTGCCCGAAACCCATGGCCGTGAGCATCGCAGCCTGTTTTCGGCAGGTCCGTTGCTGCGCAGTTACCACGCTGTGGTCAGGCATCCGCATTTTTTGTGGCTGGCAGGCACCATCGCGCTGAATTTTGCCGGCTTTTTTCTCTACATTGCCAGCGCACCGGTATTTTTGCCGCAAACCTTGCATCTGGCGCCAGATCAGTTTGCCCGGCTGTTCATTCCGGCCATTTCCGGCGTCATCCTGGGTGCCTGGCTCTCCGGCCGACTGGCGGACCACATGAGCCCGGTCCGGACGGTGCAACTGGCTTATGGCATCCTGTTTGCCGCCGCGCTGGTCAATCTGGCATACAATTTTACCGTCAGTCCTGTCTGGCCATGGGCCATTCTGCCACTCACGCTGTACAGCACCGGCATGTCCCTGGCCATGCCCAGCATTACGTTGCTTGCGCTCGACCTGTTCCCGCAGCAGCGTGGACTGGTGTCATCCATGCAAGGGTTCGTGCAGACCTTCCTGAACGCGGTGGTTGCCGGTGCGATTGCTCCAGCACTGGCCGAACATCCGCGTGAGCTGGCAGGCGGCATGCTGTTGTTTCTGGTGCTCGGACGCCTGCTCTGGCAACGTTACCAACAACTGGCAACTACAGCTTCAGCCTGAACCGGCCTGCTGGGACACCCTGTCGCCAAACCAGTGCTGACTGACATCATTTTGCGTTGTATACAACTGATAAACGCGTCACTTACAATACAACAACATCTGTGACCCGACAACGCCCATGATCCTGCCCAAACTGCTTCACGTCATCCATGAGCACCCGAGCATCAGCGACATTCACGTCAGCACCGACGCTCCCCTGTTCATGCGCGGGCCGGGCGGTTATGCCGCCATTGACGCCGAACCTGTCCTGGCAAGCGAGCTTGAAGCCTTTATTGCGAGCAACGCCATCGGCGGACAAAACTGGCGCGCAAACCTGATTGCGCAGGATGGCAAGCTGGATGGCGCTGTCGACCTCACCAACTCACGGGTGCGATATTCCATTTATGAAACCGGTGGCCAGAACCACACGCTGAACATCGTGATGCGCATCATCCGGAGGGGCATCCTGCCCATGGACAAGATGGGCAGCCTGCAGCCCATCCTGCGCGACATCACCACGCGCGGCAAGGGTCTGATCATCATTACCGGGCCCACCGGAGCGGGTAAGACCACCACCATGAACATCGTGCTTGACCGCATCAACAGCGAACGGCCCTGTCACATCATGACCATCGAAGACCCGATCGAGCAGATTCACATCAAGAAACAGGCCATCATTTCCCAGCGGGAGGTGGGCACCAACCTGGATTCGTTTGCCAGCGGACTGGAAGGCGCCATGCGCCAGCGGCCGGATATCATTGCCGTGGGAGAACTGCTCGACCGGGAAACGGTGGAAACCCTGTTCCGCGCGGCCGACTCGGGCCACCTGGTGCTGGCCACCACCCACGGACGCAGCGCACGTGACGTCATCAATCGCCTGCTGGGATTCTTTACCGCCGACGAACGCAGCCAGAGACGCCAGATACTGGCCTCATGCCTGACCTGCATCATCAGCCAGGTACTGGTTCCATCCACCAGCAAACAGGAATGGGTACTGGCAGCCGAAATCCTGGTCAATACCAGCGGCATACGATCCATCATTGCCAGTGGCAATCTTGCGCAGTTACCAGCTGCCATCCAGCAGGGCCGCAGTGACGGCATGCACCTGCTGGCAACCGATCTGGCCCGTCTGGTCCGGGAGGGCCGGATCAATCCGGCGCAGGCCAGAATGGCATCCTACGATGACGGCATCGTGTGACAACCCACTGTGCAATCGTCGTGCAATCACGCTAAACTTGCACGCTCCGGCATCTCCACTCACCCACCATGATTGATTCAACAACTCTCCGGCTAGCCATCCAGCGCAATGTCGCAGACGCCCTGCAGGAAGATATCGGCCTTGTCGACCACACCGCCCGGCTGATCACTGCAACGGCAACGGCCACCGCCAGCGTGATCAGCCGGGAAGCGGCCACGCTGTGCGGAACTGGCTGGTTTGAAGCCTGCCTTCGCACACTGGATCCGGACATTGCCATCCGCTGGCACGCCAGTGATGGCGACCGGATCGCCGCAAACCAGATTCTGTGTGAAATGAATGGCAATGCCCGTGCGCTGCTGACAGCCGAACGTCCTGCCCTGAATTTCCTGCAGACGTTGTCGGCCACAGCAACCCGCACCCGACTGTTTGTCGATCAGCTGACCGGTTTGTCATGCCGGATCATGGATACCCGCAAAACGCTGCCCGGACTCCGCATTGCCCAGAAATATGCAGTGACCTGTGGTGGCGGCGACAACCAGCGCATCGGTCTTTATGATGGCATCCTGATCAAGGAAAACCACATCGCCGCAGCAGGCGGGATTTCAGCGGTTCTGGCCAGCACCAGCCAGGCAACCGTTCCCGTCCAGATCGAAGTGGAAAACCTGACAGAACTGCAGGAGGCACTGGCGGCGGGAGCCCGCCTGATCCTGCTTGACAATTTCACCATCGGCCAACTTGACGAAGCCGTGCGTCATGCCAATGGACGTGCAATCCTGGAGGCTTCCGGCAATGTCAGCCTGGATAACATCCGGCAGATTGCCTTGACCGGCGTCGACCGGATCTCGGTTGGCGCACTGACCAAACATGTCGAAGCGCTTGATCTGTCCATGCGGATCATGACCCGGCCATGAGCATCATTCGACAAAATCAGGCAGACGACACATTGCGGGTCCTGATTCCAGGTCTGATACCGCCGCCAGAAATGTTGTCCCCCCTGCTCGAACGGACCGAATTACCAGCGCTGGCACGCCTGCTTTCCCGCGCCAGCCGGCAGACCTGTTCAGGCAACATCAGCAGCGCACTGTGTCAGGCGATGGGACTGACACCAGAGCCGGACTGGCCTCTGGCGCCACTCATACTGACTGGCAGCGGCAAGAATCTTGCCGCCGGCTACTGGCTACGCGCAGATCCGGTCCACCTGCGCGCAGACCGTGACCAGCTAGTGCTGGTCGACAGCAACAGCCTGCAACTGGATGCTGATGAAGCAGATGCCATCATCCATGCGTTCAACGCGCACTTCGTTACAGAAAACCTGACCCTGCACCGTACCGGCACCCACAACTGGTTCCTGCATCGGAGAACGCCGCTGGACATCGTGACAGTACCTCTGGCGGAAGCAACCGGCAAACCAGTCAACAGCCGGTTGCCCACCGGCCGGGATGCACTGGTCATGCACCGCCTGTTCAATGAAATCCAGATGCTGCTGTTTGACCTGCCGGTCAACCGCGAACGCGAAAGCCGCGGCCTGCCAACCATCAACAGCATCTGGTGCTGGGGAGGCGGTACGCTGCCGGCTCCGGTTCCTGCGGGCCAGCCACAAACCCTGATCAGCCAGAATCAGGACTGGGCTGACATCAGCCGCGGCGCCGGCTGGACACATCTTCCCCTGCCGGACAATGCCAACCGGTTGCCGGAATATGGCTGGCTATTGCTGGATCAACTGTCGGCGGCCGCCCAGTATGGTGATTACTCCAACTGGCTGGACAACATCAGGCAAATCGACCAGCTCTGGCTGGCGCCACTCTTGCAGCAGCTTGCCAGGGGCTTGCGCAAAACTCTCGAAATCCGCGGGAGCAACCTGCAGGGCGAGATGATGTGCTGGACGATCCGGAGCAGTTCCCGCTGGCAGTTCTGGCGCAATGCACCGCTGACCAGTACGTTGACACGTTCGAACACCTGATACGCACATCACCGATCCGCTGTCGCTCGAATGGATTTTGCCGGATTTGTGGATTCCGCGACTACGCGCGGAATGACGGCACGATGGACTCCCGATGGAATGACGGCACGACGGACTCCCGGCGGAATGACGGCACGACGGACTCCCGATGGAGTGGCGAAGCAATCCGCTGTACGCTCGAATGGATTTTGCCGGATTTGTGGATTCCGCGACTACGCGCGGAATGACGGCACGATGGACTCCCGGCGGAATGACGGCACGATGGACTCCCGATGGAGTGGCGAAGCAATCCGCTGTACGCTCGAATGGATTTTGCCGGATTTGTGGATTCCGCGACTACGCGCGGAATGACGGCACGATGGACTCCCGATGGAATGACGGCACGACGGACTCCCGATGGAATGACGGCACGATGGACTCCCGATAGAGTGGCGAAGCAATCCGCTGTACGCTCGAATGGATTTTGCCGGATTTGTGGATTCCGCGACTACGCGCGGAATGACGGCACGATGGACTCCCGGCGGAATGACGGCACGATGGACTCCCGGCGGAATGACGGCACGATGGACTCCCGGCGGAATGACGGCACGATGGACTCCCGGCGGAATGACAGCACGATGGACTCCCGGCGGAATGACAGCACGATGAACTCCCGACGGAATGACGCATGCCACCGTCTTCGTCATTCTGCGCGAAGCGAAGCGGAGTCGCAGAATCCAGCAATCACGCTCTTTCGTACATCTTGAGATAAGCGGCTTTTTCAAGAGGTGGTATCTTGCTGACCGCAAGCACATCCGCCAGATGCTCCGGCGAGCTGATGCCGACCAACGAAGTCCCGATACCGGGCGTCGAACGATTGAACTGCAAGGCGCGCTGGGCATGGTTGGGCAGCATGGGCAAGGTCTGCAGTACCGCATCCACCGATTGGGATGCGAGATGCCCCTTGAACATGGTGTGGCTGGCCATGAGATAGATGCCAAGCTGATGCGCAGCCTGAATGGTGGAAGCCACGTTGCCTTGCCCGGTCGCCTGGTTAAAGCGGGTGAATCCTTCCTGCAACACCTGATTGAACGGAATCTGCACCACCTTGAAATGGTGTTTTGCAGTCGCTTGCTGCCACACCTGCTGGGCGGCCTTTTCGGCCAGACCTTGCAGGGAAGTGAGCGATTCAAACAACGGATTGTCGGTTTCCACACGAAATCCGTTGAATGTCGAAATACCATAGCTGCGCAAACGGCCTTCCTTGACTGCCTGCTCGAGCACCACAAATACCTTGACCAGTTTGCGGTTGAGCATTTCCTTGCCAATCACAGGAATATGGACTTCCGGCTGATCGACCAGGAAAGCATCCAGCGTTTCCACCCCCATCAACTGACGGGAAAGCTCCAGCTGGAACCCAATGTATTCCGGACTGATGCAATGCGCCTGTACCAGGTCATCGACACGTCCAAGCCCGGTCAGCACCACTTCACGCTGAAACCAGCTGGCCAGGTCGTCCGGCTTGCCTTCGCGGAACACCAGAAAACCGCCTTTGGACACCAGGTACACCTGTTCGCGGGTGACGCCTTGCGTCATCGCCCTGCGCAACCCTTCACCGATGGCGGCACAGGAACGACCATAACGATAGTGGGTGCCCGTATCGATGACATTGATGCCCTGACACAAAGCCTGTTCGATGATGCTGACATACTGTGCATCGATCGCATCCGTCGGCGCGCCAGGGAAGGTGCCAATGCCCAGCGACGACAATTGCAGATGAAGATTCAGGAAATCACTGTAATGGCCTTCGGCACAGTCCTTGCCGATCTCTTTGGCGTACTGGCGGGTAGCGGCCATGGTGGCATGGCCGGGAATCAGGGCAGTTGTCATGTTCACTTCCGCAAAAAAGGATGCTGCGCAATCCGCGCAGCCAGATCAATCACTTCCGGTCTGATGCTGACCGGACCTGGGGCATCGGTACGTGCGACAAACAGCCGCTCATACCATGGTTCTTCCTCGTCGGCATCCCAGCCAACTTCACGCAGGGCCTCGGCGCCTTCCTCTGGCAACAGCTCCGGCAGATCACGTCCAGACAGGATTCCCCACACACCGGTCCAGGCACGCGCCAGAACCAGTGGATGGTAACCGCCACCGCCCGTTACCAGCAGACGGGGCACGCCGGAATCATGCCGGGGAGCCGTATCGACCACCGTCTGCACGATGGACAGAAAACCCTGGGTGGTCAGTTGCAACTTGCCCAGCGGATCGGCAAAAATCATGTCCGTACCCGCCTGCAACACCACGGCATCCGGCCGGAAGCGCTCCAGAACCGGATGCCAGGCCGCATCGAACAGCATGCGATATTCGGCGTCGGTCGTGGCTTTGGGCAATGGCACATTCAGACTGGCATGTGCAATGTCAGGGACATCTTCCAGCTGTCCGCCTGAAAACGGATAGGCATACCGGGTATCCATGTGCAATGACAGCGTGAACACATCCGAATCATTCAGAAAAGCCTGTTCCACACCATCGCCATGGTGGGCGTCGATATCGAGATACAACACCCGCAAACCGGCCTGACGCAGGCGGAGAATCCCCAATACCACATCATTAAAGTAACAGAAACCTTGCGCCCGATCCTGTCTGGCGTGGTGCATGCCACCGGCTGGATTGAAAGCCAGTTTGCCGGCCAGCACCCACTCTGCTGCCTGTATCGAAGCTCCGGTGGCAGTGGCCGGTATGGTAAAGAACTGTTCGAAATACGGATTTTCCAGCGTACCCAGCTGGTGGCGCTGACGCACCGCCTGGGTGACGCCACCGGTCGCTTCGCAGCGCTTGAACACCGAAACATATTCCGGCGTGTGAAACCAGGACAGCTCGAAATCGGCAGCCTTGCGTGCCTGCACGAATTCTTCGGCCGTCATCGCGCCATAGGTTTCGATCAGACGGGTTGCCAGTGAAACACGGGGAATGGCAAGTGGATGGTTGCTGCCATACGCCTTGCGACGGTAGGCACTTCCACCAATGTAAATGGCCCGACCGGCCCCGGATGCTGCTCTCGTCACCGGCCAGTCCTTTCCTGTTCCTGCAGCAGGCAAACTGCTTCGGCAGCGATGCCTTCACCACGCCCGGTAAATCCGAGTTTTTCTGTGGTCGTCGCCTTGACATTGACGGCATGGGCCACCACACCGGCATCGTGGGCAATGTGAAGCACCATCTGGGCAATGTGCGGGGCCATGCGGGGCGCCTGGGCAATGATCGTGGCGTCGATATTGACCACCTGCCAGCCATGACTGTGCAGCAGACTCACCACATGACGCAAAAGCAGGCGGCTATCGATACCTTTGTAACGTGGATCGCTATCCGGAAAATGTCGTCCGATATCGCCAAGTGCAGCCGCCCCGAGCAGCGCATCACAGATGGCGTGCAACAGCACATCGGCATCGGAATGACCGGCCAGCCCCATTTCGTGCGGGATGGTCACCCCACCGATTACCAGTGCGCGTTCAGGCGCAAACGCATGCACGTCAAAACCGTGTCCGATACGCATCATGCCAATGCTCCTTCGTCATGGGATCGCGCTGCCAGCACCAGCGCGGCAAGCGCAAGATCATCCGGATAAGTCACCTTGAAGTTGGCAGCCGGTGCAGCCACGAGCGCAGGCACGAAACCGAGAGCTTCGATCGCGCTTGCCTCGTCGGTTGTGCCGGCATGACGGCTTGCCAGCGCCAGTTGCAACATGCCGCGCCTGAACATCTGTGGTGTTTGTGCCTGCCACAGACCGGCGCGATCGACGGTCTGCGAAATCCGTCCGCAGATGTCTGCCCGTTTCAGCGTATCAGCCACCGGGACCGCCAGTATTCCGCCAACCGGATCATCCATCAGGGTGTCGATCAGGCTGGCTAACGATGAGTGGTCCAGGCAAGGGCGCGCCGCATCGTGCACCAGCACCCAGTCCATGTCGACAATATCCATGGCTGCCAGACCGTTGGCCACACTGTCGGCGCGGGTTTCCCCACCACAACGCAGCACCTGCAGCCGCTGACCAAACATCTGCCAGTCATGCTGATCCCACACGGAATCGTCCGGAGCCAGAACGACGGCAACCCTGGCCACGCGTTCGTCGGAGAGCATCGCCGCAATGCTGTGGGCAATCATGGGACGACCGAGCAGGGAAAGATACTGCTTCGGCACATCGGCTCCCATGCGGGAACCACTACCTGCTGCCGGAATCAGGCCGAACACTTTCCCCAATGCTGCTTGTGACATACCCGAACAAATCACTCAACAAAAGAGCGATTTTACACTGCAACGGGCCAGGCTTCCATTTGCTTCACACAACTGACACATCGCCCACGTAAAATTTACTTATTAATAACACATTGTAAATTATTATGCATATCCGCAACAGTCTGATCATCATCGTTATTTCAACCGTTTCCGGTTGCGCAACCATTGTGGGCGGCACCAGTCAGGATATCGCCGTTGCCACGCAAAACAATGGGGGCGCGGTCAATGACGCTCATTGCCTGTTAACCAATGACCGTGGTCACTGGGAAATCAACACACCGGGCACTGTGTCAGTTCACCGCAGCTATGGCAATCTGACCGTCAAATGCCAGAAAGACGGTCTGCCCGATGGACTGGTCACCGCCAATTCAACCACCAAGGGTGCGGTCGCCGGCAATATCCTGCTGGGCGGAGGTCTGGGTGCTGGCGTGGATGTCGCCAACGGCGCCGCTTTCGATTATCCCTCCTCGATCAGTGTCGAAATGGGCAAATCCATTGATTTGTCGAATCCCGGCACCAAGGGACTGGCTCAGCATTCTGCCAGCGCGCCGACAACACAGGCAGCGCCGCAGACAGGAATGCACAACTGACCAGCCAGTGGGAGAAACCCACATGGCACGCGATAGCATGCGGTTTGGCGTACACTCTGCACAGCCCGGAGGAATGGGACTATAATTCCCATTCCTGCCCACATGTCTTTGCCATGATTGCCAATTCCAGCCTGCTCGAAAAATACAGCAAACCGGGTCCCCGTTATACGTCGTACCCGACTGCTCCGCATTTTGCCGAAACGTTTGGCAATGCCGAATGGCTGGACGAATTGCAGTCCACCCAGAACACTGGCCGCGACCTGTCACTGTACTGCCACATTCCATTCTGCGACACGCTATGTTACTACTGCGGCTGCAATATGGTGGCCACGCGCAACTACAACCGGGCCACGCAATACCTGGGGTATCTCGAAAGCGAAATCGACCGGATCGCTGCCGTGACATCTCCCGAACGCGCTGTACGCCAGCTGCATTGGGGAGGCGGCACACCAACCTTCCTGCATCCGGATGATATCCGTCGTCTGTTCAGCCATCTGTCCAGCCGCTTTCACATTGCTGCCGATGCCGAAATCGGCTGTGAAATGGACCCACGCGAACTCACGCGGGAGCATGTGCGCGCCCTGGTGGAAAGCGGATTCAACCGGCTCAGTCTTGGGGTGCAGGATCTTGATGCCAGGGTGCAGGAAACCGTCAACCGGGTGCAACCAGAAGCCATGATCCGCGAGGTCAATGGCTGGATGCGTGAACTTGGCGTCAAGAGCATCAACATGGATCTGATGGTCGGACTGCCGGAACAGAGCGTCGCCAGTTTTTCGCACACGCTCGAGAGCGTGATCGACATGGCACCGGACAGACTGGCCATTTTCAGCTATGCCCATGTGCCATGGATGAAGAAAAACCAGAAGCTGATTCCGGAAAACCGCCTACCAGACCTGCAAACCCGCATCGAACTCCAGCAACTGATCCTGCAGCGACTGACCGAAGCCGGCTATGTCTACATCGGCATGGACCACTATGCCAGACCCGACGACGAGCTGGTGCTGGCACAACGCAACCGGACGCTGTACCGCAATTTCCAGGGTTATACCACGCACAAGAACTGCGACATCTATGCATTTGGTGTTTCCGCGATCAGCCAGACCGACCAGGTGTATGTGCAAAATGCCAAACACCTGCCCACCTGGCAGCAACGGGTGAGCGAAGGCCTGGCCATCGAACGCGGATTGCGGATCAGTACGGAAGACCGTTTGCGTCGGGACGCCATTTTGCGCATCATGTGCGATCTGGAGCTGGATCTCGATGCCCTGTCGGCCGACTGGTCTATCGATGCCCCAAGTCATTTCGCAACGGCATTGGCCGAACTGCAACCGATGCAGGAAGACGGTCTGGTGGAACTGACCGCCTCCAGGATACAGGTCACAGAAACCGGACGCCTGTTCCTGCGCAATATCGCCATGTGTTTCGACGCTTACCTGCAGGACAGCACCGTTGAAACTCCCCGCTATTCGCGGACAATCTGACGACAGCCGAATGCCGAGCCAGGAACCTCTGCGTCTGTCCAAACTGATGGCGCAGCGCGGCCTGTGTTCACGCCGCGAGGCCGACGAATACATCGAACGCGGCTGGGTCAAGGTGAATGGCCAGATTATCGACCAGCCAGGCAGCAAGGTGTTGCCGGATTGCCAGATCGAACTGATGCCCGCTGCCCGTCGCGAACAAGGCGATCTGGTCACCATTCTGCTCAACAAACCGTTCGGTTTTGTCTCCGGACAGGCCGAACACGGTTACCGGCCAGCCATCAGCTTGATCAGCGCAGCATCTCACTGGACTGGAGACCAGAGCAGGCGCAGCTTTTCCAACCGGCATACCTGGAATCTGGCAACGGCTGGCAGACTGGATATCGATTCCACCGGATTGCTGGTTCTGACCCAGGACGGACGCATTGCGCGTCAGATCATTGGCGAAGATTCGGTCATGGAAAAGGAATATCTGGTTCGCGTCAGCGGTCGCCTGTCGACTGACGGGCTGGCGTTGCTCAATCACGGCCTGAGCCTGGATGGGCAGGTACTGAAACCCGCACAGGTGGACTGGCAGAATCGCGACCAGCTCCGCTTCATTCTGACCGAAGGCAAAAAACGTCAGATCCGGCGCATGTGCGAACTGGTCGGCCTGAAAGTCACCGGACTCAAACGCATCCGCATCGGCCAGGTATTGCTCGGCAACCTGCCGCCTGGCCAATGGCGATATCTCAATCACGAGGAAAGCTTTACATGACCCGCATACCCGGCAAAGACGCTCCGCTCGAATCCACCATTGCCCGCCTGACCGGCCAGCTGGCAGCACTGGGCTTTCACATTGAGGAACGCTCCTGGCTGCATCCGGTTGCCGGTGTCTGGTCGGTCCACATTCGCGACCGCGATTGTCCCTTGCTGTTTACCAACGGCAAGGGCGCCAGCCGCGAGGCCGCCATGGCCAGCGCCCTGGGCGAATTTTTCGAACGCCTGTCCACCCGATATTTCTGGACCCATTATTATCTCGGTCAGACACGTGCCCAGGCGGCTGTGGTACATCAAGCCAATGAGCGCTGGTTTGCCATTCCGGAAGACAACGACTGGCCGGACGGATTGCTCGATGAAGACCTGCGCGAATTCTACAATCCGGATGGCGACCTGGATGTCAGCACACTGGTGGACCGCAACAGTGGCAATCGCCCACGCGGCATCTGCGCCCTGCCCTTTGTCCGCCATGATGACGGCGCCACCATCTGGTTCCCGGTCAACCTGCTGGGCAACCTGTATGTCAGCAATGGCATGTCCGCCGGCAATACCGCCGAAGAAGCGCGCGTGCAGGCACTCTCGGAACTGGCCGAACGGTTTGTAAAGTTCGAGGTGATCCGTGACGGACTTTGCCTGCCCGACATTCCAGAGGACGTTCTCCAGCGCTACCAGCTGATCTGGCAAGGCATCTGCGAACTGCGTCAGGCCGGTTTCGGCATTCTGGTCAAGGATGCTTCCCTGGGCGGTATCTGGCCCGTGATCAATGTCACCTTGCTCAATCCGGCTGACCAGGGGTGTTTTGCCAGTTTTGGCGCCCACCCGCTGTTTGAAGTCGCCCTGGAGCGCGCCCTGACCGAACTGCTGCAGGGCCGTGGGCTGGATGCCTTGGGTGGCTTCCATGCGCCGGGGTTCGACATGGCCGAAATTGCCGACCCGCAAAACCTGGAAATTCATTTCGTGGATTCGAGTGGCATCATCAGCTGGGAATTCCTGTCCGCCAATCCCGATTTCGACTGGACTGGCTGGCATTTCGATGGCGATAATGCTGCTGCATTCGAGTGGCTCGTGCGCATCATCGAAAGCCAGGGTTACCGGATTTACATCGGGGATTATACCGATCTGGGCGTTTACGCCTGCCGCATCCTGATTCCGGGGCTTTCCGAAATCTATCCGGTCGAAGAACTGGCCTGGGACAACAACAGCAACGCCAATGAACTGCGTCCGCAGGTCCTGAACCTGGCATCGCTAACCGAAGAAGACTGCCTGCAACTGATCGATGACATCGAAGAACGGGGTATTGCCGACCAGCAACCGGTTGCCGGCTGGCTAGGTCTGGCCGCAGATCCGGGCAGCATGTGGAAAGAGTTGCGCATCGGGGAACTGAAAACCATGCTGGCTCTGGCGGGACAAGACCGCGAAGCCGCCCTGGCCGGCTGCGAATGGATCCGCCAGTTTGAACACATTCCAGAACAGCGCCAACGGGTTTATCGCGCGGTAGCCACCCTGCTCAACATGGACACACCGGCCGACTACCAGCCAGCACTCGACCTGATGTTTGGTGCCGAAACGGTTGCACTTGCCCAGGCAATGATCGATGGCAACAATCGTTTTCTGGGACTCGATTCACCGGGTCTGGATCTGGCCGGCTGCGACATGCATCAGAAATTGTTGCAAGCCCTGCTAAAACTCGACAGGCCGGGAGTCCTTGCCTGACACGATTGTCCTGCCGGCAGTCCGAACCGACATTCATGGCTGGCGACAGCCTGCATGCCGGGTGCGAACGCAGTCCGGAACAGGCTTACACTTCGTCCATCCACGCCATCTGGATCGCTTCGAGGATTTTTTCGTTTGAATGATCCGGATGGTCGGAAAAGCCGGGCAATGCCATGACCCAGGCGTGCAGATCCGTGTAACGCACATACTGAGGATCGACGTCCGGATGGGTATCCGCCAGTCCAATCGCGATTTCGCGTGTATCGGTCCACTTCAGCATCAGTGATTCTCCCGCGCCAGATTGATGGTGTATTTCGGAATTTCAATCACCAGGTTTTCATCGGCAATCATTGCCTGACACGACAGTCTGGAGCGTGATTCGAGGCCCCAGGCCTTGTCCAGCATGTCGTCCTCCAGTTCGTCCGAAGGCGCCAGAGAATCATACCCTTCGCGCACAATCACGTGACATGTCGTACATGCGCAGGACATCTCGCAGGCATGCTCGATTTCGATGTCATTGGCCAGCAGAACATCGCAGATGCTCTCGCCGGACGGGGCATTTTCGATCACGGCCCCCTCCGGACAAAGTGTCGGATGGGGAAGGACGATCAGCTGGGGCATGGTTTTTCGGCTCCGGTCAATTCGGGTTCAATGGTTGCCAGCCTGTATTCTGGCAGCCGGATTACACGACTGGCAATAACCGGCAGTCATCAGGACTCAGATGCTGTTGAGGCTCTTGCCAGTCAGGACACTTTTAACCCGCACATCCATGCGACGGGCTGCAAATTCGGTGGTTTCCCGGTTGAGTGCTTCGGCAGCAACGCCAATCGCCACCGGATCGTCATGTTCCAGACGTTCCTCCACGACGGCAATGGCGGCAAGAATGGCCTGACGCTCGCTGTCGGACAGCAACTGGTCGCCGTCTTCGGCCAGGGCAACCCGGGTGGCTTCCACCACACGGCGGGCCTCCACGCGTGCTTCCTGCAGGGCGCGCGCTTCCATATCCTCGCGGGCGTGATTGAACGCTGCCTGCAACATGCGGGAAATGTCTTCGTCGCCAAGACCATACGTAGGCTTGACACTGACCGATGCCTGCACGCCGCTGCGTGTTTCCTCGGCAGTTACTGACAGCAGACCATCGGCATCCACCTGCAGGGTAACACGGATGCGCGCAGCACCCGCTGCCATCGGTGGGATACCGCGCAACTCGAACCGCGCCAGAGAACGGCAATCCGCCACCAGCTCCCGCTCCCCTTGCACAACGTGGATACTCATGGCGGTCTGGCCGTCACGGTAGGTGGTGAATTCCTGGGCGCGGGCAACCGGCAACGTTGCGTTGCGCGGGATGATTTTTTCCGTCAGACCGCCCATGGTTTCGATGCCAAGCGACAATGGCGTGACGTCCAGCAGCAGCCAGTCTTCGTCTTCGGCGCGATTGCCGGCCAGGATGTTGGCCTGGATGGCAGCCCCGAGCGCGACAACCTTGTCCGGGTCCAGATTGTTGAGCGGCGCCTGACCAAACAGATTGGCCACGGCAGACTGGATGCAAGGCATGCGGGTGGAGCCACCGACCATCACCACTCCGCGAACATCATCGACCGACAAGCCGGCATCCCGCAGTGCCTTGCGCACCGGAACCAGCGTCTTGCCAACCAGTGGCGCAGTCATTTCGTTGAATTGCTGTGTCGTGAGTTCCAGATCGACCGTCTGCCCTGTTGTCAGCACCAGCGTGATGCGGGTCTGCAGATGCTCCGACAAGGCCTCCTTGGCTTCGCGGGCCCTGGCCAGCAGCAGCCGCGTATCTTCGGCTCCCAGTGTCGAAAGCCGTGCCTGTTCGAGAATCCAGCAATAGATCCGGTGATCGAAGTCATCGCCGCCCAGGGCAGAATCACCGTTGGTCGCCAGCACCTCGAAAACACCGCGCGACAGGCGCAGGATGGAAATGTCGAATGTCCCGCCGCCCAGGTCGTACACGGCGTAGACCCCTTCGGCGGCATTGTCCAGACCATAGGCAATGGCCGCTGCGGTCGGTTCGTTCAGCAAACGCAGGACCTGCAGGCCGGCCAGCCTGGCCGCATCCTTGGTGGCCTGTCGCTGTGCATCGTCAAAATAGGCCGGCACCGTGATCACGGCGCCCGTCAGTTCACCGCCCAGCGAATGTTCGGCCCGTTCGCGCAACACGCGCAGAATGTCTGCGGAGACTTCAACAGGACTCTTCGAGCCGGCCACCGTGCGCAACTGCACCATTCCGGGCGCATCGACAAACCGGTACGGGAAGCTACCCGCATCGCGGATGTCAGCCAGTGTGCGCCCCATGAATCGCTTGACCGAGCTCACCGTATTATGAGGATCAACCGCCTGCGCATGCAGGGCCGAATACCCCACCTCAGGGCTCGAGTCGGCGTGGTAACGGACTACCGATGGCAACAGGGCGCGACCATCTTCATCATTCAGGACAATCGCCACGCCGTTGCGTACACTGGCCACCAGCGAATTGGTGGTACCAAGATCGATACCCACCGCCAGCCGGTGCTGGTGGGGTGCGGTGCTCATGCCCGGTTCTGCAATCTGTAATAGTGCCATCTGTGTTACCTGTCTCACCCGGTCTGTACTGTCCTGTGACCCGGATCAACTCTCCAGTTCTATCCATGCGTTATCAATTTCCGCACGCAGTTTTTCGACAAATTTGAGCTGGCGCAGGGTAGTCGCAGCGGCCGCGTCGTCATGATCCTGGTCCAGTTGGCGTTCCAGTTGCGCCAGCCAGGTGGCGGAAGACTGGCGGATTTCCTGCTCCAGCCGTTGCAGCTCATGGCTGTTGCGTTGACCGCGCGCATTGTCCAGCGCCTCACGCCACTCCATCTGTTGCATGAGAAACATCGGCGCCATGCTGGTTTGCGAAGGAGCAAGCGCATCGATACCCCGCAGGGACAGCAGGTAAGCTGCCCTGTCCAGCGGCTTGCGCAAGGTCTGCCAGGCTTCGTTGACCCGGCTCGACCATTGCATGGATGCCCGTTTTTCAGCGTCGCCGAGATGAGCAAACCGATCCGGATGCACACTCGCCTGCAACTGGTGCCATGCGCGCTCCAAAGCCACCATGTCAATTGCAAATTGTTCCGGCAGACCCAACAGGGCAAAATGCGTGGCTTTGAAATCCGGTTGCATCAAACGTGGAAGCTTTCTCCGCAACCGCAGGTGTTTTTGACGTTCGGGTTGTTGAAGCGGAATCCCTCGTTGAGGCCTTCACGCGTAAAGTCCAGCTCCATGCCATCCAGATAGGGCAGACTCTTGGCATCAACCAGCACCGTCACGCCATGATCCTGAAAGGTCACATCACCTTCTTCGATGCGATCTGCGAATTCCAGCTTGTAAGCCATACCCGAGCACCCGCTCGTGCGGACACCCAGGCGCAGGCCAACACCCTTGCCACGCTTGGACAGGAACTCATTCACCCGGTCTGCGGCAGTTTCGGTCAGTGTGATGGCCATGCTGTTCAGACCTCTTCGCCAGCCACAGCTGCCTGACTGCCGTGCCGTGCGCGGTAGTCTTCCACGGCTGCCTTGATGGCATCCTCAGCCAGGATTGAGCAGTGAATCTTGACCGGTGGCAATGCCAGTTCTTCGGCAATGGCGGTGTTCCTGATATCCAGCGCCTGATCCAGTGTCTTGCCCTTGACCCATTCGGTCACCAGAGAGCTGGAAGCAATCGCCGATCCGCAACCATAGGTCTTGAAACGTGCATCTTCAATGATGCCATCGTCGTTCACCCGGATCTGCAGCTTCATCACGTCACCACAGGCAGGCGCCCCCACCATGCCGGTACCGACCGAATCGTCATCAGCGGCAAAAGAGCCGACATTGCGCGGGTTCTCGTAATGATCGAGTACTTTTTCACTATAAGCCATTCCAGTTCTCCTTACGGTTCAATGCGCAGCCCACTTGACACTGTTAAGGTCGATTCCGGCCTTGTACATGTCCCACAACGGGGAGAGGTCACGCAATTTTGCAATTTTCCTGTGCAGCAGGTCAACGGTGTAATCGATATCGGCTTCGGTGGTGAAACGCCCGATGGAAAACCGTATCGAGCTATGTGCCAGTTCATCCGAACGGCCCAGCGCGCGCAGCACATACGAAGGCTCCAGGCTGGCCGATGTGCAAGCCGAACCGGATGACACGGCAATGTCCTTCACGGCCATCAGCAGCGATTCGCCCTCGACAAAGTTGAAACTCAGGTTCAGGTTGTGCGGAACCCGATGTTCCAGATCGCCATTGACGTGAACTTCCTCGATATCGGCAATACCTGCCAGCAGGCGATCGCGCAGCCGGCGAATGCGTGCATTCTCCAGCGCCATTTCTTCACGTGCAATGCGGAATGCCTCACCCATGCCAACAATCTGGTGGGTTGCCAGGGTGCCCGAGCGCATGCCACGCTCATGACCACCGCCGTGCATCTGGGCTTCCAGGCGAATCCGCGGCTTGCGACGCACATACAGTGCACCGATACCCTTCGGACCATACGTCTTGTGTGCCGAAAACGACATCAGGTCGACTTTCAGTTTTGACAGGTCGACTTCAACCTTGCCGGTAGCCTGTGCGGCATCCACGTGAAAAATGATACCCTTTTCACGACAGATGTCACCCAGCGTTGCGATATCCTGGATCACACCGATCTCGTTGTTGACGAACATGACCGACACCACGGTTGTGTCGGGACGGATCGCCTGACGGAACACGTCGAGATCGAGCAGACCGTTCGACAGCACGGGCAGGTAAGTGACTTCAAATCCTTCGCGCTCAAGCTCGCGCGTGGTGTCGAGCGTTGCCTTGTGTTCTGTCTGCACGGTAATCAGGTGCCGCCCCTTATCCTTGTAGAAATGGGCAGCTCCCTTGATGGCAAGGTTGATCGACTCGGTTGCACCGGATGTCCAGACGATTTCCTTCGGATCGGCGTTAACCAGTTCGGCAACCTGACGACGAGCGGTTTCCACCGCCTCTTCGGCATCCCAGCCGAACGAATGCGACCGGCTGGCCGGGTTGCCGAACTGCTCGGTCAGGTAGGGAATCATTTTCTCGGCAACCCGCGGATCCACGGGGGTGGTTGCCGCGTAATCGAGATAAATGGGATGTTTCATAGTGTTCCTGGCTCCTTGTCAAACAGCTGCCGCCATGGCTGGCTGGCGTTCAAATACCATCGACGCACAGCCATTTTCCCGGTTACGCTGGTTCTGAACCAGCACAGCCAGTGTCACGGTCTGCAAATAGTCCTGAATGTGCTGGTTGAGGTTAGACCACAACTCGTGCGTCATGCAGGGGTGTTCATCTTCCTGACAGTTGCGCATGCCACCACACTGGGTGGCATCAATCGGTTCATCGACCGCCTGAATGATCTGCGCCACGGTGATGGTGTCCAGCGGACGGGCAATCAGGTAACCGCCACCGGGTCCGCGCACGCTTTCAACCAGTTCGCGGCGGCGCAGCTTGCCAAACAACTGTTCCAGATAGGAGAGCGAAATCTTTTGCCGTTCACTGATACCAGCCAGCGTCACCGGCCCGTTGCCGTGCTGCAGCGCAAGGTCAATCATCGCTGTTACTGCAAACCGCCCTTTGGTTGTCAAACGCATGTTCACTCTCCCGAAATCTCGTCGTGCGGGAGCTGACCTGCTGCCTGTTCCGGCAAACCGGCGAGCCATCCCACACCCGAATCATACAAAACCCGAATTTTTTAGTCAACTATTTTGTTCAGGTATTCGGGATCAAATTTGTCTGTCCGCGCATGCGATGGCACATGTCCGGCTTCGCGTAGCGCACTCATGATCCAGCCCAGTTGTTCATCCACTGTGACCGCATGATCGATCAGTCCGTGCATGACCTTGACCATCGGATCATTCATGTCTGCGCTGATGGCATAGGCCGCAAAACCGAGCTTTTTGACGGTGGTCGGCGCCGGCTCGCGATCGGGCGACAAAATCCGGGCTGGAATGCCCACAGCCGTTGCGCCCGCAGGCACATCTTTCACCACAACCGCATTGGATCCGATCTTGGCGCCTTCGCCAATCAGCAGCGGGCCCAGAATCTTGGCCCCCGCCCCAACCACCACGCCCGCCTGCAAGGTTGGATGACGCTTGCCCTGATTCCACGACGTCCCGCCCAGCGTCACCTGGTGATACAGGGTGCAATCGTCACCCACTTCGGCCGTTTCGCCGATCACCACCCCCATGCCATGATCGATGAACACACGGCGACCAATCGTGGCTCCCGGATGAATCTCGATTCCGGTCATGAAGCGCGACCACCAGGCCAGCCAGCGGGCCAGCCATTTCAGATTCCGCCGCCACAATGCGTGGGCCAGACGATGCATCAGGATGGCGTGGGTCCCGGGATAAGTGGTCAGCACCTCGAACACTGATCGGGCGGCTGGATCACGCTCAAACACAACATGGATATCTTCGCGCAATTGACTGAACATCTGGATACCCCGATCAATTTATCTTTGAAGTATGCAATACCCGATCAAAACAGTCAACTTGTCAGGCAATGATCAACCTGCATGGATGGACGGGCATTGTCATTCCGGATTTTCTTCCTGCGCCACGCGAGCGCGCGTTGCTTCTCTGGGCGAACGCATATGGCGCAGAATACCCATCAGAATGTTCAGTTCTTCATGTTCCATGCGGGTGCGGGAAAACAATCTGCGCAGCCGCGTCATCAACCGCTTGGGTACCTGCGGATTCAAAAACCCGATTTCAACCAGAGTCGATTCGAGATGCTCATAAAACAGTTCCAGATCGGCCTGACGCGCCAGGGGCGGCAATGGCGATACCGGTGCGGGCTGCGCTGTCGCCATGCGCAACTCGTAGGCCAGCACCTGCACCGCAGCAGCCAGATTGAGCGAGCTGTATTCCGGGTTGGCAGGAATATGAACCAGCATCTGGCAACGTTCCAGCTCTTCGTTGGACAGACCGGACATCTCCGTGCCGAACAACAAAGCCACCCGACCGGCCTGTGCGTGGCGAACAAGCTCGCGCGCAGCCTCGCGCGCGTCCAGTCCGTCATGCGACAGATCCCGTCGCCGGGCCGTGCAGCCAGCCACCAGCACCGCATCCGCCAGCGCATCCTCCAGACTC
Source organism: Pseudomonadota bacterium (assembly GCA_021845925.1). Lineage (GTDB taxonomy): Bacteria > Pseudomonadota > Gammaproteobacteria > Burkholderiales > Sulfuriferulaceae > Sulfuriferula. Next base: position 106,783 of record JAJZUW010000009.1, on the reverse strand, counting down.
TCGCAAACCAGTGCTTTGTCCAGGATATCACTAGCGCCGGAAGCCATCGCCACCGCCTGCTGATCCGGAAAAAAACGGGGTTGCACCAGCGCCAGATCGGACAATCCCATGGTTTTCATGGCACGCGCAGCCGCACCGATGTTCCCCGGATGACTGGTATGACTCAGCACGACACGCACCGCGCCAAGGCTTTCAATGCCGATATCTGTCAATGAATCCACCGATTTGGGTTAAAATAAGCCACTCTGAACATTCCTGATACGTCCATCACATGCATCCCATGCTCAACACGGCCGTCAAGGCCGCCCGTCGCGCCGCCAGCCTGATCAACCGCGCTTCCCAGGATCTGGATGCGCTGACCGTCGAAAACAAACAGCACAACGACTTCGTCAGCGAGGTTGATCGCGGTGCCGAGGCAACCATTATCGAAACCCTGCTGGACGCCTATCCCGAACACGCGATTCTAGCAGAGGAAAGCGGTCGCAAGGGACAATCGGATTACCAGTGGATCATCGACCCGCTCGACGGCACGACCAACTTTCTGCACGGGTTCCCGCAATACGCCATCTCCATCGCCCTGGCACACCAGGGCCAGCTGGAACAGGCTGTTATCTACGACCCCACCCGCAATGAACTGTTTACTGCCAGCCGCGGCAAGGGTGCTTATCTCAATGATCGCCGCATCCGGGTTTCCAGACGCACCCGCCTGTCAGAAGCCCTGATTGGCACCGGGTTTCCGTTCCGCGATTTCAGCCACGTGGACGCGTACATGGCCATGTTTCGCGACATGATCCAGAAAACTTCCGGCGTACGCCGCCCTGGATCGGCTGCACTCGATCTGGCCTGGCTGGCAGCCGGCCGGCTGGACGGCTTCTGGGAAATCGGCCTGTCCAAATGGGATATCGCGGCAGGATGCCTGCTGGTACAGGAAGCCGGTGGCCTTGTCGGCGATTTCGAAGGCAACGACAGCTATATCGATACCGGCAACATCGTAGGCGGCAATCCGAAAATCTTTGCCCAGATTCTTCAGGTACTTGCCCCACATCTGACCGAGAAGCTGAAATCGGCCTGAACCAGATACGCCGGACCTGATCCGGTATGGCAAATCCGGACCGATTTGGATAAAATGGCCGATTATCCTGCAAGCAGCCTGCACAACTTATGGCGTTAATTGTTCAAAAATACGGCGGCACCTCAGTCGCCAATATCCAGCGCATCCGCAACGTGGCCGAGCGGGTCGCCAAATTCAAGATGCTAGGCCACCAGGTGGTGGTTGTCTTATCTGCAATGAGCGGAGAAACCAACCGGCTGATCGCCCTGGCGCGCGAAATCCAGGCTGAACCCGATCCACGCGAGCTGGATATGCTGGTTTCGACCGGCGAACAGGTCACCATCGCATTGCTGGCCATGGCCCTGAAGGATCTCGGGCTCAAGGCACGCAGTTACACCGGCAGCCAGGTCCGCATCCTGACGGACAACGCATTCACCAAAGCCCGCATTCTGCAAATCGACGAAAACCGGATCCGGGAAGATCTCGATGCTGGCCGTGTCGTCGTCGTCGCCGGATTCCAGGGCGTGGATGAAAACGGCAACATCACCACACTCGGCCGTGGCGGATCCGACACCACCGGCGTGGCTTTGGCTGCCGCCCTGAAGGCAGACGAATGCCAGATTTACACCGATGTGGACGGGGTCTACACCACCGATCCGCGCATTGTGCCGCAGGCCCGCAGACTGGACACCATTACCTTTGAAGAAATGCTGGAAATGGCCAGCTTGGGCTCCAAGGTGCTGCAGATCCGTTCGGTCGAGTTTGCCGGAAAATACAAGGTCAAACTGCGCGTTCTGTCCAGCTTTGAAGAAGAAGGCGACGGCACGCTGATCACATTCGAGGAAGAAGATAAATCCATGGAACAAGCGATTATTTCCGGCATCGCCTTCAATCGGGACGAAGCCAAGATCACGGTACTGGGCGTTCCCGACACCCCTGGCGTTGCCTACCAGATACTCGGACCGGTCGCCGATGCCAACATTGACGTCGACATGATCATCCAGAACACCGGCGCCAACCAGACAACCGACTTCACGTTTACTGTCAACCGCAACGAATACAATCGCACCATGACCTTGCTGGAAGAACTCAAGGTCAAGATTGGTGCACGCGAAATCATCGGCGACACCAGCATCGCCAAAGTCTCCATCATCGGCGTCGGCATGCGCTCGCATGTCGGTATTGCCAGCACCATGTTCAAGACACTGGCAGCAGAAAACATCAACATCCGCATGATTTCGACATCCGAAATCAAGATATCCGTCGTGATCGACGAAAAATATCTGGAACTGGCCGTTCGTGTCCTGCACAAGGCTTTTGATCTGGAAAACGGCAAAACCGGCGCTAAGTTTGACTAAACCTAGGCCTTGCTGTAACATCGCGGCCTGCTTGTTGCTCACGCAACGTCGCTGCAGTACCGGAGAGTTGGCCGAGTGGTCGAAGGTACTCCCCTGCTAAGGGAGCGTCGGATCAAAAATCTGACCGAGGGTTCGAATCCCTCACTCTCCGCCACCATTCAGCAACACGCTGAAATGACAAAGAATGCACGAGGGATCAAGGGGTTGTAGCTAATGGTCGTAGCTAGAGCTGTAGCTAAAACTGTAGCTAAGGACCCTGCGATGCTGTATATCACCCTTCGGTCTGGTACTTTTTACTTTAACCGAAAACTCCCTGATCCATTCCGCAACACGCATGTTGTGCTTTCGACTGGCCCCCGGTTTGTTGGCAAGAATGGATATCTCCGGTTCAGCTTGCAGACTGGCAACAGATCTGAAGCAATCCGCCTTGGCCGAAGCATTGCTGTCGAGGTTGATCGGCTTGTCCTGCCTCCCTTGAGGGCTTCGATTACGACCGAAGCCGTCAGCGCGGACGACATCAGACAGGCCGCCGACCTTATGAAGATCCTCTTACTGCAAAATACGGTCACCGAGTACGATTATGAGCTGACCGCCGGCTTGGGCGGAGCGCCGGATGAAATGATCGAAACCCCACTGGCTCCAGTGGACCTGGTGTTACCAGCGCCTGGCGGGGCTGGTGACGCACAAATTCTTCGCCAACTCCGTAGCCTGATCCCGTTATGCCTTCGCACCGCGACCGGAAAAACAATATCCGGTCCCATTACGACTGAATACCGCCCCTTTGCTCAAGCATTCCGAGAGGTCATGGACGTTCTGCAGCAGCGCAACAGCGGCAAGGATGTTCCGACACCACCTCCCGCCGCCAGCAATCCAACCCCATCCGTCAGTTGGGACGACCTGCTCAGCTACTACTGGACACAGCATCCTTCCGCATCAAATCGAACGCGGTTGCTCTACGAACTGGCCGTCAAGGACTTTGGCCGAACCACGAAGCCAGCGTCAATCACGCGACAGCAGGCACTCGATTGGCGCGATGCGATGCTCGCTCGCGGCCTCGCTCAAAAAACAGTACTGACCCGGTTGGCGGCCCTGAAAACCATCTGGCGGTACAGCCAGCAGAATAACCGCCTGCCGCCTATGGCTGATCCGTTTTCCGGGGTGACGGTAGTCGGGGCTAAAAACGCCCCCAGCAGCCGAGCAGGCTACAGCCTGACTGAACTGCGCACCCTGTTCCTCAATCCACCCGCACTGACCGATATCCCGGCATCAACTGGTCAACATGCGGCTCTCTGGCTGCCCCTGTTAGCGCTTTTTACCGGAGCCCGGCGCGAAGAACTGGCTGGATTATTGACCGCAGAAATCGAAACGGGCTTCGAAGGTGTGACCTACATCCGGTTTCAGTCAAACCGGCTTCGCCGACTCAAAACCAATACCAGCGAACGGGAGGTTCCCATACATCGTACTTTACTTGCTCTGGGTTTCATGAACTACGTCAATGCGGTTCGGGCAGCGGGGTCCGAGGAACTCTGGCCTGGTCTGCGGAAGTCGGACCGGATTACGGCCTGGTGGACGGATCGGGTGCGGAGTCTAATCGGAAATACTGGAAAAATGAAAGACTTGCATTCGTTCCGGCATACCTTCAAGACTGCCTGCCGAACCGCTGGCATCCCGGCTGATGTGCATGACACATTCACCGGACACCGCATCCCTGGTGTTGGAGGGCAATACGGAGAAGCCGGCAGTTTGACGACGCTCAAGGACTGGATCGACAGGATCGATTATCCTGGATTCGAATTTAGTCCCCCCCCAGTGCCAACCTCCGAAGATATCCATAAACAACAAAAGGACGCCCTGGCGCGAACCCGGAGCGGTCAACAGCGAACCCAGACCCGGCAGAACAATCTGAATCGAAAAATTCAGCATAATTAAAAATGGCTACTTGCATCTTGGTGAGAAAATTCCACTTCTATTCCCAACTTTTTGCAGGGGGGATTACCGTTGCTAGATGAAGAGGCATATGCATTTCCTATTATTCGTCATCTTCATTATCGGGTTCATCATTCTGTTCGATTTTTCCTTCACCATGACAACGAGGGCAATCGTCAACTTGTACAGTGCCATCACCCAGTCTTATTGATATGGAGGTATGTATTGCTCTTTCCCATAATAAACTTGCACGTTCGAATGTTGGTCATCAAATTCCTCGAAATAAGCGTAATCCGTAACGCCATTACTCCATTCAACCTTTACGGGGCAGAGCAGAAAATAACGCGCAGGTGCGCCATTAACCGCTGGGAATTGCATTGTTTTAGGCTCCTTTTCCATCAGATTGGTAATTTTGACAATCTTCGCGCTGTTATCGTTTAGTTGAAGAACTGCCGGAATCTGAGATCTTTCGTCGTTCCCGGCAAGTCCGCAGTAAGGCGGAATGCTGTCAGCATTTGCGCTTGTATGATCGAATATCCCGGGATATTGCCGGTCGGCAGCTTGCAGCGTTTTTTCCTCGATACCGAGTTGCTTTATAAGCCAGATGCAAATCTTTGGATGGGTTGAATTCACGCACTCTTTTGTCGTCACTTGCTCGTCGCCTTGATTGTTATTAAAGGCGATTGTTGTCTTTCGTTTCAAAAGCAACCCGACCTTGAATTCGTAATTTCCATTGCCGGCAGCTTCCGCATTGATCGCCGCATCCGACTCAACCGGGATTGGAACAAATTCCTGCGCATGAGCGACACCGTAAAAATATACGAAGATTAAAGCTGATGCGAGTAATTTATTCATTATTGCTTTCCTTTGTGTTGGTATTGCCCTTGTCTTGTCTCGACTGATTGCTCCGTCTTATTGTGATTGCTGTTAATAATCACTGTCCGACCTGGTGCCATAAAGCGATCCATCCAGTTGCTATTTTCTTCTGGAGTGTTTAAATAATTGATTGTAATTCCGTGCGAATCTAGCTCTATTGCCATAGAACTATCTAATGTCGAGAAATACTGAACATTCGCATTGAACAATTTTGCAAACCAAAGCCACTTTGATTTTACTTTTTTGTCGTCGCTCGATAGGTTTTCTTTAATCACAGCCCTATATTTTTTAAAATATTCTGTTATATTACCTTGTGGATCAGGTAAGTAACTCGGCTCTGGATGTATGGCATTTAGAATAGTTTGCCCCAATTCGTTTAGTGCAAAAATACTGTAAGTCGGCATGCCATTTTTTACCGATTTGTTAAGTGCGACTGTTGCGTTATCAGTCAAAATAATCTGGGGAGGGTCACCAGATTTATCTCCGAACATTACCGCGTCCTGATAACCTGTGCCTAGAATATTAGTATCGGTGCGATACACATTCCCGATGTTAATAGCACCGCGTACCAAAAAACCCATATCCAATAATGCATGTGCAATCTGGATTGCTTTCATCGTCACCACAACCAATGCCGGATGAGTTTGATTTTCTGAAACCGGAGCGGAAACAATCAAGCTGTCAGAAATACTCAAGCATTTCATTTCAAAATCTTTTGAATAAGTGGAGTTCTTGCCATCTGGTAATATTTCTCTTGGGATAACCTCGTTAAATAGATTGTTGAGTTTTTCCAATTTATCAAAATTTTTTTCAGCCACTATAATAAAGTTTTTAAACCCCAAGATATCCAGATATGCCACGGCATGAGGGCTAAAATCGATCATTTTGTATTTCCATTCTTAACAGGCTGTTGAAAGGTAATCCCCCCTGCAAAAAGTTGCGAGCAGAAGTGGAATTTTCTCACGAAGAGGGAGTTTTGCATGAAGTTGTTGTTTTGGTGTTATCCCGCCCGAAGCCATGTGTGGGTGGTCGTGGTCTTGGTTGTGAGCATACACCCATTAGATGGCCAAAACAAAGAACCCTACCCGCTTGCGCGGGTAGGGGGTGAGATGGACGGATTGACCCCCATCCAAGGGTTGCCCGATCACTTCGGGGCCGAGTCATAATTGCGATGCGGGTGCGGAGCACCTGCCATCGCTGACCTGGTAGATTACATACTTTGAAACTCGCTGAGGTGCCGCCAAGCACCTCAATCCGGGATCGCGCGGCCAAGCGCAATCCGGGCTACTGCATGGGGTCGCCAAACCCCGCACGTTGCTTTTTCAATCGCTCCAGACTTTCCCGTGTTCGCTTGCGCGAACTCGTGAACCGCTCACCTGATTAGGGCTCGAAGTTCACTGTTGACGGTACTGATCCAGTCTCCCTCTCTTGCGTCATTTCCCGGTGCCACCCGGTACTGACCGTCAGAGATTCCCGAGTTAGTTCACTCGTCGAAACCGCGATTTAAGTTGTGTTGCCTCGATGTGAACGGGTCGCATACGCTTACCCGGTGAGGATTTCGGCAGGTCGATGTTCCATAGCACCCGCTTACCGCCGTCCACACGTCATCAGCAAATCACCCCCGCAGGGGCACAACCAAGGTTTCTTACCGCAAAGGGGGACTCACACCCCCTGTTACACGTTTGAGCTATCCAGCGCTCTCACCTTTCAGTGAGTAGCGGCATCGCCAGCTTTCGCCTTGATGCCCTGCGCCATTTCTGACGCCTCAGCAGCCATCGTGTGCGGATCAGGTTACGCCGTTCTTGTTCCGAACGTCCCCTGATGTGGATTTGCACCACTTCGAGTCTGAACAGGGCTGTTCCGGTCACCCGGACACCCGTTTCCTCGTCGCCCAACACCCGACCATTTTCCCGGCCGGAAGGATTGGGTCGAAGGAAGGCTGTCGCCTTCCAGCGCCCTGCGCAGCCGCACCAGCCAGATTTCTCCGGCATGCAGCTACAGCGATTTGTCAATCTTGGCGAGATTGACGCGGGGTTTCCCCCAGCAACGTATTGGCAGTTGGCGGACTGCCCGGAACACACTTGCGATGTGCTCGGGGCAGTCCACCCAGCTGCGAGCCGTGGCAACTTTCGTTGCCGGTGGCCCTGAACGTGCCGTGTCCTTACAGCAATATAGTCAGCCTGGTTGGTAGTTCTTAGGAACATCCTTATGTGCTCCGTGGATACACCGAATCACATTGAACCGCTGCGGGTTCCCTCCGATTGCTATATGCGGTTATAGCCACTCTGGAGCCCTCACAATGTCTCGTCGCAACCCACCTACCACCCCCATCGCCCGAAGCAAATCTGCGGCCTTGTCGCGCGTCCTAGACCTCGTTGGAAGGGGGTATACGCAGTACACCACCGGGAACGTCAAGGCAGAAAAAGCCGAAGCACTGGCAAACAAGTTCCACCGACTGTATGAGATCGGGGCCTCGCCGGCACGCCGAATCACTCGCAGGAAGGCTGGCATGGCGAATGCCGCGTTGGTTATGTACTGGCCTGAAGGTGCGGTCAGAATGGAATGGCTGCTTCTGGTGGCTGGAGCAGAACTGGAAGGTGAACAGCTCCGGGACGTCACCGACCGGCACAGGTTGGTTTTCCTTGGCTATGAGATGGTGCGATACCCCAAGCATGGCCGCACCGCATGGACTTGGCGCAGGCCGAAGGAAGATATGGCCGAGATTCATACCATGCTGGCCGAGTATGCTAACAGACGGGCCTGGTCCGCTGTTGACGAACTGCTGCAGCGCGTCGCCAGTCAACCTGGTTTTCATGGCGTCAGGGAACAGTCCTGGAGAATCGGACAGGCTGCTATTGCCCGAGGTTACCCCGGCAAGCTGCCAACCCTGTACTACATGCGGAAGCTGTCGCATGGCGAGCCCTTGCACCTTGGGGTTTGATTTGCTATGCTGGTGTAGCTAAAAGCTGTAGCTAAATATTTTTTGCCATTGCGCAATTGCTTGATTTTAAGTAATAAAACTAAAATCAAGTTCTTTCCCTCACTCTCCGCCATTGCCCAATAAACACAAAAACATCGCAAATCCGGCAAACACGATCCGCATAAAACCGACCGTCAGCCCGGTTGTCCGTCCACTCGCGGCTTGAGCAGCGCTGGCGCATACAGAACGACAAACAGGACGAAGGCGAGCGCCCAGGCATAGCCTGAGAGGCGAATCCAGAGCAAGGCGTGCTGGCTGTCCAGCATGACCAGCAGAACCCGACCCACAAATGCCAGCGCCAGCATGGCGTAAATCACCGTGGTTCCCTTTGGCGGCTGGTGGATGTTGCGCCCCGTATGACCCAGCGTTACCCGTGTCATCATGCCCATGGTCATCATGCCGACACCACCCAGCGCGAAAGCATGCAGCGCCAGCATGGATGACAACCCGAACCAGGGCGTGGCGGCTTTGAGCAGAAATCCGGTCGTGGCGATCGCATAACCGGCATACAGCACCCACAACAGGGGTTTGCGCCAGATTCCGCGGGTATGCCAGCCGGCCAGCCGGATGGCATGGATCACAAACAGCATGGCCGCCAGCAGGCTGGCAAGCCAGGCCATTCTGGCAAACACATCCGCCAGCCAGAATGCAGCAAACAGCACCAGACTGGAACGATCGATCCAGCTCCGGTTGATCAGCTGTACCGAATAGCCAACACCTCGTTCGATGAAAAATGGCAGAATCCGGCGCGCCATCTCGAACATCAGCGCCAGCAGCAGATACAAGGCAGATTCAACGCCCCACTGCACGGCGGTGGTTTGCATGCCAGACGGAAATCTTTGTGTCATGGCAAGCCAGAAAACAAGATTGGCCACAGCCAGCAGCACCAGTTTGGCCAGAATGGCGATCTGTTTCCACTGGCGCGCACGCACCACGGGCCATGACACCGCGAAGATCAGACCAACATCAAACGCCAGGTCAAACATCATTGGCCAGCGCAAGTCCGTCGCCAGCCATACCGTCAGACGTGCGGCCAGCCAGCATCCAGCCAGCAATGCCAGCCAGACACCGCGCAACGTTGGTATTTGCGTCCAGTTGCGCACGGCCGTGAGCAGAAATCCGGCTACCACCGCCAGACCATAGCCAAACAGCATTTCATGCCCGTGCCAGGCAACCGGCTGGCCGGATTCGCTGGTAACCGGCAGACCTCCCGAATAGACAGCGACCCAGACCAGCACCGCCACAGGCGCAAACAGTCCTGCCAGCAAAAAGAAAGGCCGGAACCCGAGATTGAATAGCGCCAGTCTGGGTTGTGGCTGTGTTGCGTCCTGGATGATCATCATGTTTGCGCCCCCGCATGTGCCGGTCAACTGACCACGATGACAGTCTGGCAGACTGCAAACCGGCACGCCTTGACGCAGGTCAAGCCTTCATCTCTGCAACCGGGAGTATCTCGATGCTGTGTTGCACCGCGTTTGCGCCCCGGCCACTGGTGTCGGTGAGGCGGTTTTTGCCGGACATTTTTGACCGGTACATCCGTTCATCCGCATGCCGGAGGAGCGCTTCCCAGGTAGCCACCTTGCTGTCGGACCGTTCGGCCACCCCGACACTGAACGTCACGGGTGTACCATCCGGACGCAACAAGGTAGGGCCATGCTGGCGCAACATGGCCAGAATCCGGCTTTCTGCCTGTTCAAGACCGATTTGTGGCATGACCACCAGAAATTCTTCACCGCCCCAGCGGATCACGGCATCGCCGCTGCGCAATGTATGGGCCAGCATTTCACCAACTCTGCCCAGGGTATGGTCGCCTGCTTCATGCCCAAAACGGTCATTCACCTGCTTGAAGTTGTCCAGGTCAAGAAACGCCACCACCAATCGCTGCTGATGCCGTACGGACTGGGCAAACAGAATGCCCAGCAGTGCTTCCCCGCTACGACGGTTGAGCAGGCCAGTAAGGGAATCCGTACTGGATTCCTGGTACAGGTCTTTCATCAGCTGCAACTGGTTGATGGATGCCATGGAACTGACCATGCCCAGCAGGCCAAGCAGCCAGATAATGGCCATATCACTGAACCCAGGCAGCAGTGAGGTATGCCGCATGACCAGGGAAACCGCAAATGCCAGCAACAAGGGCAATGAAAACATCAGGGTTTCGACGGCCACCAGCGGAAATACCGACAAACCACTGATCAGCACGAATGGCAGAAAGGTGTATCCGGCCGCCATGGCTGTGCTGAGCGCATTCAGATGTACCCCGGTCAGCAACCAGCGGCTGAACAGGAAAAATCCGGTTGGGATGGCAAACAGGAATCCCATCGCCAGATGGGTGTGGCGCAAGGTAGGCGTACAGTGACAAAACAACGCCAGTAACAGAAAGGCCAGGCTGGCAACCAGACGGGCAATCGACATGACTCCGGCCACGTGCGCCGGAAACCCAAGCCAGTCGATCACAATCCACATGGGTGTCAGAACGGCAAACACAATCGCCACCATGCGGACACGGGACAGGATGAACCGGGCACGTCGACGCGCAAACAGCGGTGGGTGATTGGCCGGAAAAAAGAATTCTCGCAAATCCCCCTGACCGATCATGAAGAAATAACTGAAATTTTTCAGCAGGAATGCAGGAATCCGTTTCATGTTTCAGAGCACCGCATGCAGTTGGCGATTCCGGCAAAATGCCATGTCCCCTGATGGTGGAAAATCATCGTTCAGGCCACCCACGCCACAGCTCCAGAGCGGTCAGTACGATCACGGGACCGATCATGACTCCGATCAGACCGAACACTTCGATACCCCCCAGTATACTAAGCAGCACCAGCATGAATGGCGCTTCGGTACGAGCTCCGGTCAGCTTGGGTTTGATCAGGAAGTCCGCCACCAGCACAACCGTGTTGCTGGCCACAAAAAACAGCAGTACGCTCGTCCAGCTTTTGAATGTCAGCATGGCTAGGCTGGCCATGACAATCACGATCAGGGCACCCAGCGGAATGGTAGACAACAATGATACGGCCAACCCCCAGACCGGCCACACCGGCAACTTGAGCAGCGCCATCAGCAGACCGATCAGGGCACCGTTGAACAGGGTGACGCCCAGCATGCCGAGCATCACCGAACGAATCGACCGGGTGAGAACCTGCAGCAAGGTCGCGGAAAATTCGGCATCTCCGCTGGCCCAGGCCAGAACCCGGCCAATCGCATTTTCAAGCGCCACATGGTTGCGCGCCACGACTTCTGCCACCAGCAAGGCAATGCCGATATGAGCCAGCAACAACCAGACATGACGGACCGAAGTCTTGAGCTCGGCCGCATTGCCGGAAGCCCAGATGGCCAGACGGCTCGAAGACAATGGCGTGGACAACGATGGCGCCAGCCAGCCGGACAGCATCTGGCCAACCAGAGGTATGGTATTGATTTCGGAAAGAATCTGGCCCGGCCTGGGCGGCATGCGCAACAATGCCAACAACGCGGGCACTGCCGTTTCGAGAATCAGCCATGCCGGCAGAGCCAGCAACAGCATCCACGACATGGTGTGCAAGGTTGCGGCAAGCCGGCTGGAAAATCCGAGACGTTCAAGCCCTTTCTGATAAGGCATGCCCGCAATCGACATGCAGAACCCGGCAACAATCGGAACCGCAAACGGCGACATGACAACCATGGCCAGCACGGCGATAATCGTTGCAACATGTTTTCTGGAAACCAGCATCAACCACACACCGGCAGGATGCCAGCGCCTTCCCGCAACCATTAACCAAAAGTGTCAGGCCCGACGAGACACCAGCCTGAACCCGACACACTCCGAAACCACACCTGTACTGCACGGACAATCCGCGCCGAACATCACCTCACAGACATGCCATCTTGAGAATGGCATAGCTGACCAGACCACAACCAAGCGCGGCCACAGGCAACCACAAGCCTGAATAATCCGGCGGACGGCGCGCGAGAACATTTTCGATCATGACCAGGATGGCACCGACCGCTGCCACTGACAGAATCAGAAAAATAAACCCAAGAATGAACAGCAACACCAGAAACTTGTCATCTGCTCCCGAGCAAACCAGCCGGGCAGGCACGCCGAAATCAAATCCGGTCATCAGGATGCCGGAACCGATCAGCAAAATGGCACCGGCAAACGCCAGTACAATCCAGGACGAAGGTTTGCAGAGGAACTTGCAGACGGATTTGAAGTCTTCGAAAAAACTACGCAACATGACACATCCCCAGCGCCGCCAGATACCCTGATCCCCAAACAGGTTCTGGCATTTTGCAATTTTAACCCGCATCATCGCAGTCACCACGCCAAACGTCAACAGGCCAACCGGAAATATGCAAGCACCTGAGGAAAAAAGACAAACCGCTCCTGCCGGCACAGACAAGCCGACTGCTCGTTCTGGGCATGACATCAAGCCAGACGCGGAAAAGCGTCACCAGATCAGCCAGGATGCAAGTGCCTTTCTCATCCAGCGCGGACTGGCTCTCCTGCAACAACAGGACCTGTCTGGCGCCGAAGCCGCATTCCGGGTTGCTGTCGACCTGAATCCCGCATCGGCCGTGGCGTACAACAATCTGGGGGTCTGTCTGATGCGCATGAACAGACTGGCAGACGCTGCAGCCTCATTCAGCCAGGCCATCCACATTGAGCCGGACCATGCCGAAGCCATCAACAATCTGGCCGTGGTCCAGCTGGAAAGCGGACAGTTTCGGCCCGCCATTGACAACCTGCGCCTGGCCCTGCAGTTTCGTCCCGATTACGCCGAAGCCTGGAACAATATGGGCAATGCATTCGCCCGGCTGGGTGAGCCAGCGATGGCGGCGGAATGTTATCGCCATTCACTGGACATTGTGCCGGCACAGGCCGAGCCCTTGACCAACCTGGGCACCGTGCTGATGGAACTTGGTCAGCACGCCGAAGGCGAACAGGCTTTTCGGCTCGCCATCCGCAGCGCACCCGACCAGCCTGCCCCACTGGCCAGTGCGCTGACCTGGCTCGATCCGGACCACCACGATGCAGATTTTTCCAGACTGGACGAATTGTACGCACGGCGATCAGAGTATCTGCCCGCCCACCAGATATTGCTGGGGTTTGCCATGGGACGGATGCATGACCGGGCAGGACGTCATGCGCAGGCGTTTGCAGCCTGGCAGGAAGCCAACCGTCTGCATCTGGATCTGCATCCGTTTGACGAAACCCGCGAACAGCGGATTTTCAGCCAGATGCAAGCCACATTCAGTCGGGAACTCATCGAACAGATCCCGCTTTCCCGCTCTGTTCTTCCACCATCGGTACAGCAACGTCCGCCGATTTTCATTGTGGGCATGATGCGTTCCGGCTCTACACTGCTCGAACAGATGCTGGCTGCCCATCCCGACATTGGTGTCGCCGGCGAAGTACCCTGGTTGCAGGAAGCCGTGGAACAGCTGCAAAATGCACCACCGGGTGGCGATGCCGACCTGCTTGGGCTGACCGGTCAGACATATCTGGACAAGCTCTGGCAACGGCATCCCGCAGCCAGCCGGGTGGTAGACAAACAGTTGGGCAATTTCCTGCATCTGGGTCTGATCCACCTGCTGTTTCCACATGCTGCAATCCTGCATGTCCACCGAAATCCACTGGATTGCTGCTTTTCATGCTACACGCTGCGGTTTAGCCAGGGACATGAATATGCCTTCGACCTCGAAACCATGGCAAGGCAGTACAACCGTTATCGCCAACTGATGCGACACTGGCAATCGGTTCTGCCAACCGGACGCATTCTGGATGTCAGCTATGAAACGCTGGTCAGCCAGCCGGAGCCCACCATCCGGAACATTCTGGATCACCTCGGTCTGTCGTGGCATCCAGCCTGCCTGCAGCCCGAACTGGTTCGCCGGACCGTCCGCACAGCAAGCCTGGTTCAAGTGCGCAAACCACTCTATCGCGATGCCATCGGGCGCTGGAAACCATATGCCACATGGCTCAAACCGTTGATTGACAACCTGACAGAGATTGATTGATCCCCTGTCGATCGTGGTGGACATGCCCGGTTCACAATTTGACCGTCAAGTTTTCTGCAATCCTGCCGATAATGGTCGTAAGTCCGTTTTTGCGCGAGGTGACAGCATGTCCACCATCAATTCCCTGGGCAACGCAGTGCTTCAATCCGCCCTGCAACAGGTGCTCGGCCAGACCGGCAACACCGGTTCCACCACCAGCACGACCACATCGAGCAGCACCAGTAATGCTGGCAGCACCACCGTGAGTCTGGGCAATACGCCACCGACCGGTTCCATCACATACAATGCCGCCGGCAAACTGAGCAGTTCGCAGGTTTCAGCGCTTGAGCAAGCCATCAGCAAGAGTGCCGGCAGCACGGTCAACGCCCTGTTCAACCAGACATCATCGTCCAGCGCAGGAAGCTCAAGCCTGTCACAACTGCTGAACACCGGCTCTGCTTCCGGTTCCGGCAACAGCAGCCTGGCATCACTGATATCTCTGGTCAATGGGGCGCAGACATCGAACGCATCCACGACACAGGTCACGCAGGCCCAGGCCACCCAGGATGTGCTCAATGCCCAGCAGACACTGAACAACACCATGTCCAGCCTGCTGTATGGCAACAGCAGCAACACCGGTTCCAGCAACTCTTCGCTGGCATCCCTGTTCAGTCTCAGCACACCAACTGCGTTGCAGTCTGCCGGCATCAGCAGCAGCATTCTGACGCAAGCCCTGAACAACCAGCCAGCCTCGACCACCCCGCCCGTCAACGGATCATCTGGCAACACAGTCTGAATTTGTCCCGAAATCCCGACCTGGCATCGGCGATACCAGCACCGGCCTTGCCAGGTCAGCAGACCTGCAACACGCCTGTGCATGACGCTTCACGGCATTCCCTTTGCATGCGTCAGTCATGACATCTCCACGCCCTTGCGGGCATCGAACGCAAGCTTCATGAGCATGGAATATCCGTGGCCTTGCTGACGTCTGCTGCAAGCAGGACTACCAGCCTTGGCTCGTTGTCAGATGCCGGTCGCCAAACTGTCATATGACCGCCATTCAGCTTGCAGGTCATATTATCGATAATCTATAATCTGCGCACTGTCGCCAGGATTGCCCGACCATGTGGATTGTCAAACTCGCACTGAACCGCCCGTACACGTTTATCGTCATGGCACTGTTGATTGTGCTGGGCGGCGTGTTCAGTCTGTCACGCACGCCGACCGACATTCTGCCGGAAATCGACATACCGGTTGTTTCGGTGATCTGGCACTACAGCGGCATGCCACCCCAGCAGATGTCGGACCACATCGTCGCGTTCAGCGAACGGGTGGCAACCACCACAGTCAACGATATCGAGCACATCGAATCGCAATCGCTCGACGAAACGGCTGTGGTCAAGTATTTTTTCCAGCCGCACGTCAACGAGGATCTGGCTGTTGCACAGATCACCTCGGTTTCGCAAACCCTGCTGAGGCAGATGCCGCCTGGCACCACGCCGCCGTTCATTCTGGCTTACAACGCCTCAAGCGTTCCTGTCATTCAACTGGCTCTGTCCAGTTCCAAAATGACCGGGGCGGAACTGTTCGATTTCGGTAACAGTTTCATGCGCACCCAGCTGGCAACGGTAGCCGGAGCCTCCCTGCCCTTTCCGTTTGGCGGCCTGATGCGCCAGGTTCAGGTTGACATCAATCCGGTTGCATTGCGCAACTTCGGTCTGTCAGCCGCGGATGTTGCCAATGCCATCGGCACACAGAACCTGATTCTGCCAGCGGGCACCGAAAAGATCGGCAACCTGGAATATCACATTGAAATGAATGCCGAATTCAGTGCGATCAACCAGCTGAACGACATTCCGCTGCGCACCCGGAATGGCAACCTGATTCACATCCGTGACGTGGCGTTCGTGCATGATGGCGCGCCACCACAGACCAACATGGTGCGCGTGGATGGTCACCAGGCTGTCCTGATGAGCGTGCTGAAAACCGGCACGGCCTCCACGCTTAACATCATCAGCAGCATCAAGCACATGCTGCCGGCCATCCAGGACGACATGCCATCCGGCATGAGCCTGCGCGCCCTGGGTGACCAGTCGATATTTGTACGTGCGGCCGTCGATGGCGTGATCCGCGAGGGCGTGATTGCCGCGGCACTGACCGGCCTGATGATCCTACTGTTTCTGGGTTCATGGCGCAGCACACTGATCATCACCATTTCGATTCCTCTGTCAGTCCTGTCATCCATCATGGTCCTGTCCGCGCTGGGCAATACCATCAACATCATGACGCTGGGTGGTCTTGCGCTAGCGGTTGGCATTCTGGTGGACGATGCCACAGTTGCCATTGAAAACATCAACTGGCATCTGGAACAAGGCAAACCGGTGGAAACCGCCATTCTGGATGGCGCGCGCCAAATTGCCATGCCGTCCCTGGTTTCCACGCTGGCCATCTGCATCGTGTTCATTCCCATGTTCATGCTCACCGGGGTCGCGCACTATCTGTTTGTCCCGCTGGCCGAATCAGTGGTATTTGCCATGCTGGCCTCCTGGATCCTGAGCCGGACACTGGTCCCCACGCTGGCCAGTTATCTGCTGCGCGAGCATGCCCCGCATGAAATCCACAGCAAAGGATTTTTCGGTCGCCTGCAGCACCGTTTCGAGGATGGATTCAACTGGCTGCGCGACCGTTATCATGGTCTGCTGACACAAACGCTCAACCATTCCCGCGGGTTCATTCTGACATTTGTCATCCTGGCCAGTCTGTCGCTGCTGATACTGTCGCCCTGGCTGGGCCAGAATTTCTTTCCTTCCGTTGACGCCGGACAGATCAAACTCCATCTGCGCGCAGCCACAGGCACGCGCATCGAAACCACAGCTGCGCTGTGCGATGAAGTGGAAGCACAGATTCGCAGGGACATTCCTGCCAGCCAGTTGAGCAACATGGTCGATGTGATCGGGCTGCCGTACAGCGGCATCAACCTGTCATACAGCACTTCGGCTCCGATCGGTCCGGGCGATGCCGACATCTTCATTACCCTGAGCCCTGATCACGCGCCAACTGCCAGTTATGTCGAGCGTTTGCGCAAGGATCTGGTCACGCGATTCCCAACCACCACATTTGCCTTCCTGCCCGCCGATATCGTCAGTCAGATTCTCAATTTTGGCATGCCGGCACCGCTGGATATCCAGATTGCGGGTAACAATACCGTCGCAAACCAGGCGTATGCCCAAAAGCTGCTGCCATTGCTGAAAGCGATTCCGGGTACGGTCGATCTGCGCATCCAGCAGGCATTCAACTATCCAAGGATCAAGGTCAATGTCAACCGCGATCTGGCAGCCCAGCTTGGTTACAGCGAACAGGATGTGGCCACCAACCTGTTCACCACGCTGTCGGGCAGTTTCCAGACCACGCCTTCGTTCTGGACCAACCCCAAAACCGGGGTCCAGTATTCGGTTGCAGTGCAGGCACCACAGTACGACATGACATCGGTGGATGACCTGCAGCACATGCCGGTCAACGGAGCCGGCAAGCCACAGCAACTGCTCGACAATCTTGCCACCATCGAGCGCGGCTATGATCCGGCCGTGGTCAGTCACTACAACGTGAAACCTGTCATCGACATTTACGGTGATGTACATGGCACAGATCTTGGCAGCGTGGCCAGTCGCATGCGCAGCCTGCTGGCCCGTCCCGACATGAAGCCACCCAAAGGGGTTACAGTCACCTTGCGCGGCCAGGTGGAAACCATGAACAAATCGTATACCAGCCTGGGATGGGGGCTGCTTGCAGCAGTGGTGCTGGTATATCTGCTGATTGTCATCAACTACCAGTCCTGGCTGGATCCGTTCATCATCATCACTGCCTTGCCGGCCGCGCTGGCGGGCATCGTCTGGATGCTGTTCCTGACCCACACCACGCTCAGCGTTCCCGCCCTGACCGGGGCCATCATGAGCATGGGGGTTGGCGCTGCCAACAGTATTCTGGTCATCAGTTTCGCGCGCGAACAGCTGGCCGAAGGACTCAACGCACATGATGCAGCGTTGCAGGCTGGTTTTACCCGTTTCCGTCCGGTCCTGATGACCGCAATGGCCATGATGATCGGCATGCTGCCCATGGCACTCGGCCTCGGCGAAGGCGGCGAACAGAACGCCCCTCTTGGACGTGCCGTGATTGGCGGTTTGCTGTTTGCCACCGTCGCCACCCTGTTTTTCGTGCCGGCCGTGTTCAGCGAATTGCGCGGCCGCCTGCAAAGGAGTCATCCATGAACCAGCCTGACACGCCACAATCTGCAGGATCATTGCGCATTCCGGCACTGATTCTCGCACTGGCGGCCATTGCCGCTGCTGCCGTTGGCATCAGCCAGCGCATGCACAACCAGTCCGCACTTGTTTCGGAAGCCAATCAGTCCACCTTGCTGCATGTCGGCACAACGCATCCGCAACCCGAAACCGACACACCAGACCTGGTTTTGCCCGGCACGCTGCAATCCTGGGTTGAATCGCCCGTGTATGCCCGAGCCACAGGTTATGTCAAAACATGGCATACCGATATTGGCGCGCACGTCAAAACTGGCGAGGTACTGGCCGAACTTGATACCCCGGACCTGGACCAGCAGGTTGCCCAGGCCCGTGCTGATGTGACAAGCGCCCAGTCTGCCCTGCATCTGGCGGAAATCACCGCCCAGCGCTGGCAAAAGCTGGTTGTGACCAAAACCGTGTCGCAACAGGATGCCGACACGAAAACCGATGCTGCGCTTGCCAGCCAGGCCGCACTGGATGCTGCGCAGGCCAATCTGGACCGGTTGCTGCAACTTGATCGCTACAAATTCATTACCAGCCCGATCAATGGCATTGTGACAGCTCGCAACCTGGATATTGGTCAGCTGATCGACATTGGCAGTGGCAATGGCGCAGCCCGCGAACTGTTTCATGTGGCAGAAACCGACCGCATGCGTGTCTACGTTGCGGTCCCCGAAACCGAGGCCAGACTGATCAAACCAGGCATGAAGGTTCAACTTGCCTTACGCAGCGATCCCGGCATCACCCGGACTGCGATCGTGAGCAGCACCGCAGGGGCCATTGACCAGACCAGCCATACCTTGCTGACCGAACTGCAGATCGACAATCGCGATGGCAGCCTGTTGCCCGGTGGATTTGTCGAAACCAGATTCCACCGCAAACCGGACCCGGCACTGCTCGACATTCCGAGCAATGCTCTGATTTTCAATGCCCACGGCACCTTTGTCGCCAGCGTATCCGGCGATGGGACCATTCGGCTCAATCCGGTGGTGCCCGGTCGCGATTTTGGCAGGCACATGGAGATCCTGCATGGCCTGAGCCGCGACATGAACATCGTGGTGAGCCCGCCAGATTCCATACACGATGGCCAAAAGGTCATCGCCACTGCCCTGCAGGGGATGCATTCATGAGCAGCCGTCAGCGTTGGCCTGGCCAAAACCTGCGCCAGAGTCTGGCCATGATCGGGCTGCTAATGACCCTGACAGGGTGCTCGCTGGCGCCCACCAAAACAGTCTCGCCGCCAGATACCACGGCAGACTGGCAGTCTGCCGGCCCCTGGCTGGACCACCAGCAGACCCTCGCCCTGAAAACAGACTGGTGGACGGCCTGGCACGACGATACGTTGAATCAGCTGGAATTGCAGGCCAATAAGGCCAACCAGGATCTGCTGGCCGCCGATGCGCGCATTGAAGAAGCCCGTGCAGCCGCACGCGCGGTTCATGCCAGCCTGTTCCCCACCGTCACGGCAGGCGCCTCGCATACCGTCAATCAGGCGTCGGCGCACAGACCTTTCCTGCCACCCGGTGTGCCAACCCATTATCGCGACAACCTGGTTGGCCTGGATGCCAGCTGGGAACCAGACCTGTGGGGAGAGCTCGGCAATACCGCGCTGGCCGCAGACCAACGCGCCAAGGCCGTTGCCGACGACCGCGCCTCGCTGATGCTGTCGATCCAGTCCGGGCTTGCTATCGATTACTTTGCTTTGCGGGCTGCAGACCACGACATTGCACAGCTGCGGCTGCTGATCAAAAACCGTACGGACTTTCTCGACCTGACCCGACAGATGCTGGCCACCGGCACAGCAACCGTCAGTTCGCTTGATCAGGCCATGGCAGCCCTGAATACGGCTCAGGCCAGTCTGGCCTCGCGTCAGCTGGCGCGCGAACAGCTACAGCACGCCTTGGCGCTGCTGTGTGGTGTGCCCGCCAACCAGTTCAGAATCATGGCCACTCAGCAGCCGCTTCCAGATGCGCTCACTCCGGCGCCTGTCCTGCCCTCCTCGCTGCTCATGCGGCGCCCTGACGTGGCCAGTGCGGCAGCGGCCATGGCGGCAGCCAACGCAGAAATCGGCGTTGCCAGAGCGGCTTTTTTTCCTGCCATCAACCTGACTGCCGCGCTGGGTTACGAGAGCACCCACACCAACAACTGGTTCAATGCGCCGGAACAGTTCTGGTCGTTCGGCCCTTCGGTGGCCATGACCCTGTTCGACGCTGGCCGTCTGTTTGCCCTGGATGATCAGGCCCACGCCACCTGGCGAGAATCTGTTGCCAACTGGCGCAGCAGCGTACTCAATGCCTGGAAGGAAGTCGAAGACAATCTGGCCGCCATCCACCGGCTGGAAGACGAGCAGCAGGCTAACGATTCGATTCGCCGGCAACAGGACGACCAGTTGCAGCAGGCCAGCATTGCCATGGATACCGGCACACTGGCCCGTCCCGACTGGCTCAACACCGAAAGCCAGCAAATTCTTGCCAACATCGCAGCTCAGGACAGCCAGGCGCTGGTTCTGGAATCCGACATTGCGCTGATCAAGGCACTCGGCGGTGGCTGGCAGGAAAAAGGTCCGACACCATGAATGCCCCGTGTGCATCAACCCCGCTCAATCGACACTGCATGCGGGACAAAATCCGCGACGTTCTGATCCAGCGGATCCAGGACGGCACCTACCAGTCCGGCGAGCGGCTGATCGAACTCAACCTCGCACGCGAATTCAAGGTCAGCCAGGCGCCGGTTCGCGAAGCCTTGCGCGAGCTGGAAACCATGGGACTGGTGACTTCCCGGCGTTACTGTGGCACCCGGGTCCGGCAGTCCAATCTTCAGGATCTGGTGGAAACCTACCAGATGCGTGCCCTGATCGAACAGCGCGCGGCTGAACTGGCAGTGCCCTGTCCAGAAGACCTGCTTGACGAACTGTCCGCCTGCCTGGACAAAATGACCACGGCAGCTTCGGCAACCGATACATCCTGCTATCTGACCCATGCCATCCATTTCCACCGACTGATTGTCATCCAGTCCGGCCACAAACTGTTCCTGCAAACCTGGGACAATCTCGACATCTCGGCACGCGCACATGTCGCCACCCTGCACATTGGCAAGGATCTGCCCGAATTCATCGATGTGCATGCAGCAATCCTGCAGGCTTTACGCAACCAGAATGGCGTTCGCGCCGGCGAACTGCTGCGCGACATGCTGAACGGACTGGCCCTTTCATTGCTGTCGTCTCGACCTGCCTGACGTGACAACTCACCAGCATTGGGTTTACTTTCAGGACCAACCGCGTGAAAATCACGTAACCCATGGCATTTACATGGATTTTGCCCAATTTTCAGCGTAAGATACGCCGACATTTTAACAGTCTGCTGTCATGGACATGAAACGATCCTGCACCGTCTGCACAAGGTTTTTGAACGGCCTGCTGGCAAGCATCGTGTTTTTCTGTTTTGCAGGTAATGTACTTGCCATCGGTCTGGGCGAAGTGCATATCAGGTCGCACATTGGCGAAAGACTGCGGGCAAGCATCCAGGTCTCCGGCGATACCAGCCAGCTAGCTACCGCCTGCATGCATGCCACACTGGATACGATAGACCACGAACAACTGATGACCGCAACGACGTCTGTCATCACCGATGCCAGCGGCGTTGCTTACCTTGAAATCCGCAGTTCCAACACTGTGTATGAGCCGGCGACCTACCTGAAAATGTCGGTTGACTGCAAAGACAATGTCTATTCGCGTGAATATGCGATCCTGCTGGACGCACCGGTCGCCAGCGAAGCGCCCGAAGCAGCTGTCGAAGAAGCCATTCCGTCCGTGGTGACTGCACAACCGGAACCTTCGGCAACTATCCGCCATCGTCTGGGACATCATGCGCGGCGAAACGGTCCTGCCAGCACGCTGCTCCGGCAGTCTGCAATGCCTGCCGTCAGATCTGCAGCAAGCCCAACCGCTGCAGCCGTGACAATGCATGCCGCACAACAGGCAACGCCACCGACCTCGCACCAGAAGACTGCACAAACGCTCAAACTGGAGCCCGTACTCAGTCTGGGCGAACCGGAAATGTCCCAGAGCCCGGCCATTACCCATGCACCGACTGAATCCAGCCCTGCAATGCACTTGTCTCCCAATCTGCAACTGGCGCAAAAAGAGCACCAGATTGAACAACTGCGGGCACAAATACAGCAGCAAATGACCGAGATCCGGCAATTGCAGGCCCGGTCGCTGCCGGCTCAACCAACCTCGCGGAAGCTGCTGGTGGCGGTAGCGCTGCTGGCCATTCTGGAACTGATCCTGCTGGCCGTGCTGCTACGTGACCGGCGGCGTCAGCAGCTATCGATTGATGTCGCGCTGGCGACAAGACCACCGGCTGCAATCCCGGACGACGAAGTGTTCCGGGCATTGCTGGAAAGCCACACTGAACATGCCGGGGCAACTGTCATCCCGCCCTCTCCCGTGAGCCCGCGTCAGCCGGTTGCAGAATCAAACCGGGCCGCGCCGGAAGTCCTCCATGAGCCCGCGCACACACCTGCAATCATGCCGATGTTCGGCGAAGAACACATGCAGGTGGAAGAAATTTCCGACATTACCCAGGAAGCGGAATTCTGGATATCGGTCAACAACCCTGAAAAAGCGATTCTGGTCCTGGAACACCAGATCAGCGACGAATCGCCCGGCCATCGTGAATCACCGGCTCCCTGGCTGTTTCTGCTCGACCTGTACCGCAGCACAGGCCAGCGAGAAGCCTATGAAAACCTGCGTGAACGGTTTTCGGGACTATTCAATGCCAGAACACTTGATTTCGACGAAGATCCGGCAACGGCCAACCTGCACCAGATCGAAGATTATCCGCACATCATTCGCAACATCAGCGAACTCTGGCGTACCGATGACGTCATCCCTTATCTGAAATCGCTCATGCTGGCGAATCCGGAACACAAACGGATCGGTTTTGATCTGCCGGTATACCGCGACATCCTGATGATGCTGTCACTGGCACAGGAAATGAGCGCGATCCGGCATGCCGAACTGCTTGCCAAAGGTCCGGAAAACCGGTCTTCTGGCGGCAAGGACGAACTGGACCTGGACATTCCGAACATTCACGAGGCGTTCAGGGTCATTGACCCGGCGAATGGGTTTTAATCTCTCACCGCACCTTGTTCCTGCTTTCGTCATTGTGCACGGAGCATTCACCCCATCATTCTGCGCGGAGCGAAGCGCAGTCGCAGAATCCTTGCTTTGCCTTGCATACCTACCGGCCGAATCTGTGGATTCCGCGACTACGCGCGGAATGACAATGTGGTGTGCGGAATATCACATCCCGTCATTCTGCGCGGAATGACGAGGTTGATGACAAGGCCAGCTGAATCAGGACAGCAACTGGTTAGCCCAGTACAGTGCCGAAAAATGTGCGTCGTTCACCTGATCGGACGTCAGACCAAGGCCATCCATCAATCCTTCCGCCCGTTCATCATGACGCTCGACAGCCACTGCCAGCTGCAGGAATGGCGCGTACATGCCTTGTCCGTCGATCAGGGCATCCATCACGGCTTCCGGCAGCCGCACGTGCTCCAGTGCTTCTTCCATGCCGGTAGCCAGCAAGCGATCCAGCATGGAAAACATGCCGGTGATGAACAGGCTTTCGCTCTCGGCTCGCGACAGCAGGGTCGCGCCCAGCAATTCGACCATCCGGCCCCGTACCAGGGCCGTGTGCAACAATACCGGCGAACTGGTGGACGAATCGGAGGTTGCAAACAGCACGCACAACCACCGGTTCAGCTTGTCATAGCCCAGCAATGTAATGGCATGACGCAGCGACTCGATCTCGAAACTCAGACCAAACGCGGCTGAATTGATATAAAACAGAAGCTTGTATGAAAGAGCCGCGTCCTGTTTGAGAATATTCTCCAGTTTGGCGATGTCGGCATTGGCTCGCACGCCCTCCATCAGTTGCAGCAAAGTGCTCTGGGACGGACTGAGCGGTCGGGCCTTGTCGGCGCTTTCGGTTTCAACAGGTCTTTGCATGAAGAACCGGCCGACAAAAGCGTGCAGGCCCAGTTTCCTGCAGATACCATATTCCTGCCAGCTGGCCACATCCGAAGCTGCCAGTCGCATCGATGTGTTTTTGAGCAGGGAAAATATCTTCGCCTGCAGCGAAAAATTGCCCGGTTCAAAGTACACTTCCACCAGCGTGGCAATTTGCAGCCATTCCTGGCGGATAGCAGCCAGATCGGCGCCACGCAGCAGAATTTCATAACCGCTGGCGCGCATGACTTTCAGCACGTCGACAGCCGCCTGATCAACCAGGATGTCGGGCGTAACGATCAGTCCCAGCACGCCTGCCGGCAAGCCGGTGTAACGTCCATCCTGAATCAGGTCGACCGTCACCGGCAGAAAATAAATGTATCGCGAAACCGCATCGGACTCCTGCTCCTGCATGGCAAGTATCCGGTTCAGTAGCTGCTCTGCTTCCACACTGGCGCTGTCAGTTCGGCCGGATGGCTGATCAAAGTGCAGCTGGTACCCTAGCAAACGCTGATTCGGGTCCAGCAATGGGTCCCGAATGACCAGCCGGTTCTGCATCATGTGTGACTCCGTTAAAATCCCAGGCTGTTCAGCAGGTCGTCCACCTGACTCTGGGTCGACACTGCGTCTTCGTTAGGTTTGATCTGTGGCCCGTTCATGAGGCCATCGTCCTTGGCTGGCTCCGTCATGCGAGCCACTTCTGCCGGGTCGGAGTAGTCGATCAGCAACTGGACCAGTTGTGATTCAAGTTCTGTTGCCAGTTCGATCACTTTACGGATCACCTGTCCGGTAATATCCTGAAAATCTTGTGCCATCATGATATCGAGCAGCAACTGTTTGGTCGTGTCGGCTTTTGTCGCCATGTCACCAAGTTCAGTTGCCAGGACGGCATCGGCCGACATTTGGCCGGTCTGAACCTGGTTCGCCAGCTGCTGGCAGCGCGCCTGCACCTGTTCCTGCAGGGGAATGGCCTTGTCCGTGGCATCCAGCACCCGCTGGGCTGCCGCATCGGTTTTGGACATGACGAAATCCAGCCGAGCACGTACATCAGGAATGTCACGCGTGGCGTCTTCGATCACACGGTCCAGTCCGAGCGCACGCAAACTGTCGTGCAGAACCCGTGTCATGTGTCCGACACGCGCAATGAGTTCTTCATTGCAGCATCCATCGCCGTGCTGATGCTTGGTATCATTATCCATGCCCACTCTCCCGCTCACTTGCCCAGTTTTTCAAAGATCTTTGTCAGCTTTTCGTCGAGCGTGGCAGCCGTGAAAGGTTTGACAACGTAACCACTGGCGCCAGCCTGAGCAGCGGCGATGATATTTTCCTTTTTCGCCTCGGCAGTTACCATGAGCACCGGCAAATGCGCAAGCGATGCGTCGGCGCGAATGTTCTGCAACAGGGTCAGACCGTCCATGTTGGGCATGTTCCAGTCTGTCACGACAAATTCGAAGTTACCATTTTTCAGCATGGAAAGCGCAATGGCGCCATCCTCTGCCTCTTCGACATTGGAATAACCCAATTCCTTGAGCAAATTTCTCACAATTCTGCGCATGGTCGAAAAATCGTCAACCACCAGAAATCTCATGTTTGGATCAGCCATCCACCTGCTCCCTGTTCAATTTGCATCCAGAATGATTCACAGAACCCGTTATCATGCCAGCCTCCTGGCAGCCGCCCTATCGCGCAACACGGCAATCATGCGCCCCGCAATCCCCGACAGGGGTAGTATTTCATCCGCCGCTCCCAACGCGGCTGCTTCGCGCGGCATGCCATACACCACGCAGCTTGCTTCGTCCTGGGCAAAGGTATGCGCACCCGCTGCATGCATTGCCAGCAACCCCTTTGCCCCGTCCTTGCCCATACCGGTCAGAAGCACCCCGATGGCTGCCGAACCAGCTGCTACCGCAACCGTCTCGAACATCACATCCACGGACGGCCTGTGGCGATTGACCGGCTCACCCTGATCCAGTCTCAGCGAATATCCGCTTGCCGGGCGGCCTAGCACCCGCAAATGCGAATGTCCCGGCGCAATATAGGCATGTCCAGGCAAAGCCGGCTCGCCATCCCGCGCCTCGCTGACTGTAATTTTACACAAGTCATTCAGCCGATGGGCAAACGACTGCGTAAATCCGGCTGGCATATGCTGGGTGATGACGATTGGCGGGCTGTCCGGCGGCATGTCAACCAGAATCTCGCGAATCGCCTCGGTCCCACCCGTGGAGGCACCGATGGCCACCAGCGTGCCGGCAGGCATGGCACCTTGGCTTGCGATCAACCGATGCTCTGCAACAGATGTTGCCAGATTGACATGTGCCCGGGCGGCGGCACGCAGTTTCTCGGCCAGCAGTTCGGCATATTCTGCTGGCGGACTTTCTGCGCGTGGCTTCGGTATGAAATCGACCGCACCCAGTTCCAGTGCACGCAGGGTTTCTCGCGATCCGCCTTCGGTGGCAGATGACACCATCACCACTGGCATGGGGCGCAAGCGCATCAGCCGCGACAAAAAATCCAGCCCGTCCATCCCAGGCATGTCAACATCCAGTGTCAGCACATCCGGATTCGTCTGCTTGATCAGTTCACGCGCCTGCCAGGCATCTTCCGCCGCACCCACCACTTGCAGATCAGGCTGTGCCGAGATCATACCTGTCAGCACCTCCCGCATGACTGCCGAGTCATCGACAATCAACACCCTGATTTTCACTTGCCACCTTCCTGCTCGCGCGACACCTCTACCAGACGGCTGGCATATTCCTGTTCGCGCTGGACCACTGTATCATTCCGCAACTCGCGGATCTTGCGCACAAACACTTTGCCTGTACGCGGAAAAAAATAAACCTTGCGGGGATGGTCCCCGTTCAGATCGCTAGCCAGCAACCGTATTTTGCGTTGATTCAGATAATCCACGGCAAATGCCGCATTCCGGCTTCCGACGTGAATCTGGCCAAAATTCTTCAAGACATTTCCACCACCAAACAGCTTGGCTTCCAGCCTGTCCAGGCGAGCACCCGCCGACAGCAATTCATCAATCAGGATATCCATCGCGTAATTGCCATAGCGCATCGACATCACACCCGTCTGATCCGACAGGTAACCCGGATCGGGCAGCATGAAATGATTCATCCCCCCCACGCCCGACACCGGATCGCGCAGGCAGGCCGAAACACAGGACCCCAGCACCGTGACCAGCACCATATCCTTGCTGGTGTAATAATACTCGCCCGGCAGCAATTTGGCAGCTTCGCACTTGAATGCGCCATCGTAATAGATGTTGCTTGCGAAATGCTCTTCTGCGACACCCCAGCCAGCCATCAACGGTTCCTTAACGGTTAAGGGCATACACTGTTTTGCCCAGTAGCGAAAAGCGGTCAGTGATGTTCAAAAAGTTTTCGGAATGTCCGGCAAACAGCAATCCACCTGGTTTCAGGACTTTTTCAAAACGCGACAATATGCGAGCCTGGGTTGGCTTATCAAAATAAATCATGACATTACGGCAAAATATGAGGTCATGCTGGCCATGATCGGGCCAACTGGCCGCCAGCAGGTTCACCTGTTCAAAACGGATTAGCTGTTGCAACTGTGGTTTGACGCGCACCTTGCCCTGATTCCGGCCGCGCCCGCGCAAAAAAAAGCGACGCACCTGACTGTCCGGCATGCGGTTCACGCGTTCCTCCGGATAGACGCCCGTGCGTGCTGTTTCAAGCACCGTGGTATCGATATCACTGGCAAGAATCCGCACCGGCGGGGTCAGACTGTCAAATGCTTCGCATACCGTCATCGCAATCGAATACGGTTCCTCGCCGGTCGAACTAGCCGCGCACCAGATGCTGATGGGCGGTGTACAGGTCTGCACATAGTCAGCCAAAACGGGAAAATGATGCGCTTCACGAAAAAACGAAGTCAGATTGGTGGTCAGCGCATTGGTGAAGGCAACCCATTCTTCACTGGAAGAATCGTGCTGCAAGGCATCCAGATATTGACTGAAAGTCGCCATTCCCAGCACGCGCAGCCGGCGGGCCAGGCGGCCATATACCATTTCCTGCTTCTGTTCGCTGAGCGAAATGCCTGCGCGCTGGTAGATCATGTCGCGCACCCGCATGAAATCATGCCGGGTAAATTCGAATTCCTGCATAGGCAATCCTGCGTCCGGTATCTTTCAGTCAGGCCGCCTGATCATGCCGACCAGGCTGGCTCCGGTCCGAAAGCAGCAGCGATCAGAATTCCTCCCACTCTTCACCCACTGTCTCGATATCGGTCAGTTTTTTCTGTGTGGACGTTGGTTGTGGTTCGTTGGCAGCCAGACTTTCCGGTTGCGCAGGCGTCTTCCTGGGCGGAGGATTCTGCCGCTGCGACTGGGCATTGCGGGGCTCTGCACCTGCATGTGCCGTCCGCGAAGACGCGGTATTGTTGCTGCCGGCATACGCCAGTTTGAACATACTGACGGCCTTGTACAGAGCCGTAGCGCGTTCCTGCAGGTTGCGTGCAGCCTCTGCCGCATCTTCAACCAGCATGGCGTTCTTGTGCGTCATCTCGTCCATTTCGGAAACCGAGCGATTGATGCTGGCAATGCCACTGCTCTGCTGGCTGGATGCATCATAGATCGACTGCATGATGTCGGAAAAGAGACCGACCACGGTCAGAATTTCTTCCATGTTATCGCCAGCCTGCTGAACCAGATCCGATCCCGCCTTGACGCTCTGCACCGAACTGTCGATCAATGCCTTGATTTCCTTTGCGGCTTCGGAACTGCGTTGCGCCAGATTGCGCACTTCGCCAGCCACCACGGCAAATCCGCGTCCCTGTTCACCAGCACGCGCTGCTTCGACCGCTGCATTCAGCGCCAGGATATTGGTCTGGAATGCAATGCCTTCGATCACGCTGATGATATCGACGATCTTGCGCGAACTGCTGCTGATTTTGGCCATGGTCGTCACCACTTGCTGCATGGTCTGACCACCGGTTTCGGCGATCTCGCGCGTGGTACTGGCCACCTTCAGGGCATGATGGGCACTTTCAGTGTTGTGTTCGACAGTCCCCGTTATTTGCGCCATTGCCGATGCCGTTCCGGACAGGGATTGTGCCTGTTGCTCGATACGCTGGGCCAGATCGGCACTGCCTGTCGCAATTCCGGCCGAATCATTGTTGATGCCTTCGGTAATCTGCCTGACCTGTCCGACCATGCCATGCAGGTTTTCATTCATATTGCAGACCGCACGAATCAGGATACTGATTTCATTGTCACTGTTGTCCGTCTCGATGCGCTGGCTCAGATCGCCAGAAGCCACACGTCTGACCTGTTCCACCGCTTTGCCCAGCGGGCCTGTAATGGAACGACTGATCCAGAAGCCAATAATCATGGCAATGACGACTCCAAGCAGCGTCAGCACGATTGCCAGGGCACGCAGCAGAACGAAATCGGACTGTGCCTGTTCATACGCCTGCCTGGCCCTGGCATGCTCGAAATTGATCAACGCATTGATATAACGGGTCATGACTTTCTGACGTTCGTGCAACTGCCCCTGCTCGATTGCCAGCGCCGTTGTCTTGTCACCAGACTTGATCGCTGCCAGCAGCGGATCAATGCCTGATTTGCGGTATTGCAGGCGCGCCGTGGTCATCTGGTCGAGGATGGTCCGCTCGTTATCGGCCCAGTTCATTGCCTGCAGACGCTTGGCCATCTGGGTGGCCTGCTGTCGACCATCGTCGAATTCCTGAAACAGCGCATTCCATGTCATGTCGCTGTCTGGTTGTTCGGACAGCTTGCCGGCCAGCAGACGCTGCAAGAGCAACTGGTTTTCGTCAACGGTGCGATTCAGCTCATCCAGCTGTTCCAGCTTGCTGAAACTGTCGTTGTAAATGGCACGCAAGGAATTGTTGGACAAGGTGAGCATGTAGATACCCATTGCACCGCCCACCAGCATCGAAATGCTCAGGTAACCAATCAGCAGCGTCAGTCGCGCCCGAATACTCAGATTTCCAATCATTTTTATCTCCACGCCGCAGCCAGAATCAGCTTCCTGCGACCATTATCAGCCATTGAAATGATAACCAGCCCGGTCAGCCATGTTTTCCAAGTCGCGGATTGCGGGTCCGCCGTCCTGTCCCGCCAGCCAGAGCACGTGGTTCCGGTGAAATATCGCGAATCAGATGTCCGTCTGCCAGCGAAAAACGCCGGATCTGCTGATCCAGATGTTCGGTCTGGTCTTGCAGGGAACGAGCCGCTGCGGCGGACTCTTCCACCAGGGCAGCATTTTGTTGTGTGACTTCATCCATCTGCATGATCGTACGGTTCATTTCCTCGATGCCACCGCGCTGTTCATTGCTGGCATGGCTGATCTGGTTGACCACCTCGGTGACCCGGTTGATGCTGCTGACGACTTCATTCATGGTATTGCCGGCCTGAGCCACCTGCACATTACCCATGTCGACTTTGGAAACCGAATCATTGATCAGCTGCTTGATTTCGTTCGCCGCACCCGCGCTGCGCTGGGCAAGACTGCGCACTTCTGCCGCCACCACTGCGAACCCGCGGCCCTGCTCGCCCGCACGCGCTGCTTCAACGGCAGCATTCAGAGCGAGAATATTGGTCTGAAAGGCAATACCATCGATCACACCGATGATGTCGGAAATCTTGCGGGCGGATTCATTGATGGCCCCCATGGTATTCACCACTTCCGTGACCACTTCACCGCCACGAACGGCCACTTCGGAAGCAGTATTGGCGAGTTGACTAGCCAGCAGGGCATTTTCCGCATTCTGCCGAACGGTGCTGGTAATATCGTTCATGGTACCAGTCGTGTGCTGCAGGGCGGCTGCCTGCGACTCTGTCCGGTTGGACAGATCAAGATTCCCGGCGGCAATCTCGGCCGTTGCATTCGCAATGCCTGCGCTCGCTGAATGCACTTCTCCCACCAGCTGATTCAGACTGCGATTCATTTCCCGCAAGGCATTGAACAGCTCGCCAATCGCATCTCCGGCAACATAATCAATTCTGGCTGTCAGATTTCCCTCGGCAATCTGCTTGGCCACGTCAACGGCTTGCCGCAATGGCTCTGTGATGCTGCGGACGAAAACAATGCCAATCATCACGCCAAACACCACGCCAATCACCAGTAAGCCGATGGTCGCCTCGACTGCCATTGACCAACCTGACAGCGCCACCAGGGCGATGACAACCATGAACAGATAAGCCAGGGCGAACGCCAACCCCAGACGCATGCCGATACTCAGATTTTTCAACATGTTGCACTCCCGTCATTGTTATTGACCAGACTGAAATCCGGTCATGTTACCGCATCAGAACTCTTCCCACTCCTCATCGCCCGACTGGTGCGAGGCAACAGTTCGCTCGCTTGCCGGTGCAGGTCTGGACAGTGCTGGCCTGGTCGCCGCAGCATGGGCAACCTTGGGTGCAGCAGCAACGGTGCGAGGCGCATGGCGCATGGCGGCCTGTCCTTCGAGCTTGAAACGCAACACCAGCTCCTCGAGATTGCGCGCCTGATCCTGCAAGGATTTGGCTGCTGCCGCTGCCTGTTCGACCAGCGCGGCATTCTGCTGCGTTGTCTCGTCCATGTGTCCAATGGCGCTGTTGATCTGTTCAATGCCAGCGCTCTGTTCCTTGCTGGCGGAAGTGATGTCGCCCATGATTCTGGCGACACTCTGGATGCTGGTCACGACATCGCTCATGGTCGATCCCGCCTGGTCCGCCTGGCGGTTACCGGTTTCGACCTTGTCGACCGAATCGTCGATCAACGCCTTGATTTCCTTGGCCGCATTGGCGCTGCGTTGTGCCAGACTGCGCACTTCGGCCGCCACCACCGCAAAACCGCGACCCTGTTCGCCAGCGCGCGCTGCCTCCACTGCGGCATTCAACGCCAGGATATTGGTCTGGAAGGCAATGCCGTCAATCACGCCAATGATGTCGGCAATCTTGCGCGCCGATTCATTGATGGCTGCCATGGTCTGCACCACTTCGGAGACCACGGCACCTCCCCTGACGGCCACTTCGGATGCCGTGGTTGCCAGATCATTTGCCTGCTGGGCATTCTCGGCATTCTGTCGCACGGCCGTGGTCAGCTCTTCCATTGCGGAAGCAGTTTCTTCCAGCGATCCGGCCTGAGCCTCGGTACGGTTGGACAAATCGAGATTGCCACTGGCAATTTCGGACGATGAAGAGGCAATGCTTTCGGTACCCACGCGGACTTCCGACACAATGCGGGTCAGATTCTGGTTCATCTCGAACAGCGCGCGTTGCAGATCGCCTATTTCATCATTGCACGTGATTTCAGGTTTCGCGGTCAGATCGCCGGCCGCCACCCTGCGCGCAAGATCCACGGCCTTGAGCAGCGGCGCAGTAATGCTTTTCGACATCGACATGCCCATCACGGTCGCCACGGCAACCGCCAGCAGCATCAGCGCCACAGACAGATAATTCATCAGATTCAGCGTTTCATCCGTCTGTTTCTGGTTTTCCTGTTCCCGCCTGAGCAAATAGCTATTGATGGCCTGCGCATCCTTGTCTGCGTTCAGAAACAGCTTGTTGATGCGGGTAACCGACATCAGTTCGGCATCGTCCCATTTTCCCTGCGCAATCAGATTGGACACCTGCTCGATATCAGCCTCACCGAAACCTGCGGTATCTTCTTTCCAGTTCTCAAACAGGCGCGCCTCGCCTGGATCGTCCGAGCGATATTTCTGGTAGTCTTGCAGTGATTGGTTCAGCCTGGCATAAATGCCGGCAATCTTGTCCAGATGAACGGTCACGGGATGGTCCTGAACCTTCGCCACATTCAGCTGCGGGTTGTGCGTCAATGCCTGCAGCAGTTGCGCATAAGCCAGTTCCATCTGCACCTTGACCCGCACGAGACTCACTTCGGCAAACTTGTCGCGCAGGACCTTCTGTTCCAGAACGGCCACACTGTGATTGCTCGCGTACAGGCCAAATCCCCCCAACACGAACATCATGGCAATCATGACGCCCATCACCATGGTCACTCGAATCCTGATGTTCAGATTACCGAGCATATCTCCACCTCATTTTTGTATTGCTTCTGTTTTGCTGCCAGACAAACGCTCAGGCATTATAGGCAGCCGTATCAGTCAAACCCATTTCTTCACTGCTCATCAATTTCTCGATGTCCACCAGAATCAGCATCCGTTCATCGATGGTGCCCAACCCCAGCAGATAATCGGTATCCAGACTGCTGCTTACCGCCGGGGCGGGTTTGATCTGTTCCGGAGTCAGGGTGGTCACGTCCGATACACTGTCAACGACAATGCCGACCACCCGGCCAAGGATGTTGAGAATGATGACCACGGTCAGATCGGTATATTCTGCCTGACCAAGACTGAATTTGAGACGCAGGTCCACCACTGGCACGATCAGTCCGCGCAGGTTGATGACCCCCTTGATGAAATTCTGCACAT
The DNA here is from genome assembly GCA_021845925.1 of Pseudomonadota bacterium. Lineage (GTDB taxonomy): Bacteria > Pseudomonadota > Gammaproteobacteria > Burkholderiales > Sulfuriferulaceae > Sulfuriferula. Next base: position 72,873 of record JAJZUW010000009.1, on the reverse strand, counting down.
TGGCAATCCGGGTGGGCGGTTCATAACCCCGGATTTCCTGCACGCGCAGGATATCAATGCCGTATTCCTCGGCTCCCAGCGTAAAGGCCAGGAATTCCCGATTATCCGAACTGACGATTTGATTCAAGCCATTTTCCATTGATCTGCCATGCTCCCGTACAAGCAACACACGTTCCGTTCAGGACAGTCGTTCAGACCGTCCCTCTCATCAGCGCCGACACATCGAGGATCAGCGATACGCCGCCATCACCCAGTATCGTGGCGCCAGAAATACCGGGCACTTTGCGGAAATTGGTTTCCAGATTCTTCACCACAACCTGTTGCTGACCAACCAGGGTATCGACCAGCAGGGCAAATTTTCTGTCGTCCACGCCGAGCACCAGCACAATGCTTTCGGTAGGATCCGCAAAATGCGGCTCGATACTGAACAGCTCGTACAGATACACCAGCGGCAGATAATCGTCCCGCACCTTGATCAACCGTCCCTGACCAGCCACTTCCTTCAGATCACCGGCACTGGGTTGCAGTGATTCGACCACGTAGGCCAGCGGCACGATGTAGACTTCTTCACCGACCTTGACCGACATGCCGTCCAGGATTGCCAGGGTCAGCGGAACCGAAATGCGGATCGTCGATCCCTGGCCAAACACCGAACGGATTTCAACGGTGCCACCCATGTCGGCAATGTTGCGACGCACCACATCCATGCCAACGCCGCGTCCCGAGATGTCGGTAATGGCTTCCGCAGTCGAGAATCCAGGCATGAAGATCAGCTGCCAGACTTCTTCGTCGGTCATCGAATCGGACACCGGCAAGCCATTTTGCCTGGCCTTGTCGAGAATGCGATCGCGGTGCAGGCCGCCGCCGTCATCGGTCACTTCAATGACGATGTTACCACCCTGGTGCGAAGCGGAAAGCACGATGCGCCCCGCCTCGGCCTTGCCGGCCTGACGACGCTTCTCCGGCGATTCGATGCCATGGTCAATACTGTTGCGCACCAGATGGGTCAGCGGGTCAATGATGCGCTCGATGAGTCCCTTGTCCAGTTCCGTTGAAGCGCCCTGGGTAATGAAATCGACCTTCTTGCCCAGTTTTGTGGCCAGTTCGCGCACCATGCGCGGGAACCTGGAAAACACATAATCCATCTGGATCATGCGAATGGACATCACCGATTCCTGCAGATCGCGGGTATTTCTTGCCAGCTGGGCAAAATTGTTCAGCAGGGCTTCGTGGTGAACAGGGTCAAGGTCTGCTCCGCGCTGGGCTATCATGGCCTGGGTGATGACCAGCTCGCCAACCAGGTTGATCAGCAGATCCACTTTTTCGATATTCACACGAATCGAACTGGATTCATGACTGGCGGGCGCCGGGGTATCGCGCTTGGCGACGCGTCTGTCCACTTCGGCCGCCACCTGTGCGACTGGGGCAACAGTCGGAGCACTGGGCGGCGCCACTCCGACAGCCGCCGGTTCAGGCTCTGTCGCCGGCGCGGGTTCGCCAGCAGCCGATTCAGATATCTTCAGTTTTGTTTCATCGACCACAAACGAGCAGACTGCGGTGACATCCTGCAGGCTCTGGTCGGTCAGCAAGCTGAACGCAACCCGGCCATCGGGCTGGCGCAACACATCCAGCGTACCCAGAAACCCGAGTTCGGTGGTCAGCCCGGCAATATCCTTGTCGGACGTTTCCGGCAATTCGATGCGTATCTTGCGCATGGTCCCGGCTGGTAACGGCTGGCTGACTGGTTCAGGAACCGGCTCCGCAGCCGGAACTGCAGCAGCAGCCGCTGCCACAGGCTGTGGGGCCGACGCGCCGTTCTCGTCCGCCAGGGCATTCAGGCGCTGGCTGACTTCGGCCACCTGCTGCCGGTCAACCGGACTGCCAACATGATGCCCGCCCAGCAACATGGCAATAACGTCTTTTGCAGCCAGAAAGGTATCGACATGCTCGGCCGTCAGCGGCATTTCTCCCCGACGTATCTTGTCGAGCAGCGATTCCAGCACATGGGTGAATTCGCTGATATCCGTAAAGCCAAAAGTGGCAGCACCACCCTTGATGGAATGCGCCGCGCGAAAAATCGCATTCAGCTCTTCGGACGAGGGATTTTCAATATCAATACCGAGGAGCAGTCTTTCTTTTTCTGCCAGCAACTCAGCCGCTTCATCAAAAAATACCTGATAAAACTGACTCAAGTCATCGTTCATCTATCCCCTCCAAGACCTGGCTTGCTTCTGTCGTTTGTCTCAGCGCATCCCGTGTTATTGACGTTGTCCACGAAATACGCTGGTTCATCTTATCAGTTTATATAATTGAAGAGGGACAAATTTGCAATTTTTACGAAAGATTGCTGAGCTGCCTGCAATGTGGTGGTCTGTTCGGACAACTGGGTGATCGCCTTGGCGTAATCGAGATTCTGCAGGGTAGACAGACTCTGGCTGTACTGGAGGTCCAGACTGCTGCCCGCACTGTCCAGTTGCGACAACTGACTCAGGGTACTGCCCACCGTCGCACTGGTTTGCACGACCCTGTTCAGGGTTTGCTGGATACCGTTACTGGCTGTGCTGAGCCCGGCAGTAATCTGTGCCGGGGTGAGGGTATTGTTGTTGAGCAGGGATGTCAGATTATTGAGCGTACTGAAAATATCGGTTCCGGCAGACTGCAGCATTGCCTGGCCAGACACGCTGACGGCCACCTGCTGGTTGGGTCCGACCTGTGCCATGATCTGCCCCTGGTCACCGGTATACTGCACCACCGGATTGCCGCTGGCATCAGTTGCCGACACAAATGGCGGACTGGCATTCTGGTATCCGCCAAACAGATAATTACCGTTTCCGTCTGTCGAATTGGCTAGCGAGAGCAGACTGTTGTAGTCATTTTTGATCTGGGTGGCAATGTTGCTCCGGTCAGCCGCATTGAGTCCTGGATTGCCGGCGCTGACCACCAGCGAATTGACGCTCTGCAACAGGGTGGTCATGCTGGACAATGCACTACCAGCCATGTTGAGCGATGTTTCTGCTGCCTGCCGGTTACTGCCATATTGCGTATTGGCAGCCTGTTGCTGACTGACCACCAGGGCCTGTGAAGCATTGACCGGATTTCCGGCAGGATTGAGATAGGCCTGCCCGCTGGATATTTCCTGCTGGGTGGTTGAAACCTGGTTCTGCAGGTAGCTGATCTGGCTACCGCCCTGAGTGTAGATACTGGACGTACTGATTCGCATGATCAACCCCTCAAGCGCTCACGTTAAGCAGCGTGTTAAACAACTGACTGGCAATCTGCATCAGCTTTCCGGCGGCCTGATACGCTTGCTGGTATTGCAGGAGATTGGTCGCTTCCTGATCCAGATTGACTCCGGAAACGGACTGCTGCGTCTGCTGCAACCCTTTCAGGGCGTTGTTTTCCGACGTACTGGTCACGTTGAGCTCGCTGGTTTTGCTGGCCACGCTGCTGACCAGCTCCGCATACCCTCCGGCAAATGTCGACGTTCCGCCATACAAGGTCTTGCTGTTCTGTAACTGTCCCATCAACAACGCATTCCGGTTGTCACCGGTCGCATTGGTGTTCGGTGCGATGGTGAAGGTATCGTTGTTGATCAGCGTTCCGTTAATGGTGAAACTCATGCCGCCAAAACTGATGCTGGCGCCTGCCGTATAAGGTACCGGAGTACCAGCCGGATATGTGGTTGATGAGCCGCCCACGGTGACGGTTACCGCATCGGCTGCCGGAAATCCGGTCAGGTTGCCCGTGGTTCCATTGTAGGTCAGCGTTACCGGAGATGCCAGGGGCGATGCGGTATAGGCCGAACTCACCGTTCCGGGGCTGATCTGGCCGGTACCGCCATTACTCAGGGTAAAGGTATCTCCATTGGCGGGCGTTCCGCTGACCGTAAAGCTCAATCCCTGAAAGCTGATGGTACTGCCGGAGGTATAGGTCACGGGCGTGCCTGCGGCAAATGACGTTGTCGTACCGTCTGGCGTGGTCACCGTCACCGGTTGGTTTGCCGGAAAGCCGGTCAGGGTGTTGCCAGTGCTGTTGTAGGTCAGCGTGACCGTGGCTGACAGCGGCGAGGTCGGGTTGTTGCCCAGAGCCACGCTGCTGATCTGTCCCGTGCCTGTATTGGTAGCAGTTGCCGCGGACATGACCGGACTGTCGGCCACCGTTGAAGTCAGTATCGGTGCCGCCGCCGCGATACCGGCCGGATCGGTCAGCGCCAGCGACATGGCATCGGCGCCATTGGCGGTCGGCCGGATCAGAAAGGTGTCGCCGTTCTGTGGCGTTCCGGTGAGATTGATGGTCAGACCATCAATGGTTTGCGGAAAGGAAGTAAAACTGGCCACTTTCGATCCGTTCACAGCGCTCAGCGTATAAGTACCGCTGTCATAGGTCAGCTGGTAATCCTGCGCAGTCAACTGGGAAGGGTCGGAAATACTGGCAGTGACCGCTCCTGTCCCCAGGTTGGTCGATGCCGCAGACACTTGTGGCACGGCCACAGTAAACATGGGCGCGCCCGGCTTGCCGTTCAGGTCCAGGCCAAGCGCCTGCTGATTGTTGAATGCATTGCCCATGCCAATGGCCAGCAGGCCAAGCTGGTTCTGCGCACTGTTGAGCGAGAGATCCCGGAAACTGAGCACTCCCCCCAGTTGCCCGCCAGTCAGCGCGGAGTCAGGCAACGTTGCGGTCTTGCCATTTGCCGTATAAGCCACAGCCAGCTGAGTCGGATCGAGAGCAGACTGCGCGGTGGACAACTGGTAACTGGACTGGCCGATCACCAACGCCTGTCCATTGCCGATATACACGTTGTCATTGCCATTGCCGTCCTGCACGACCGTAGCCGCCACCTGCTGATTCAGCTGGTTGACCAGCTGGTCACGCTGGTCCAGCAGTGTATTTGGCGGTTGCTGGGGCGAAGTCTGGGCAGCGGCGATGGCACCATTGAGCTGGGCAATCTGGGCGGCAATGCTGTTGATCGAACCGATACTGGTCTGTATCTGGGTGTTGACCGACTGGTTCATCTGATCCAGCTGCGCCCCCATACCCTGGAACTGGCTGACCAGAGTCTGCGCATCCGCCAGCATGGCCTGGCGCGACGCCAGCGAGGACGGATTGGCGGCCATGGTCTGCACGCCGGAAAAAAACGACTGCATGTCCGGCGACAAACCGGAAGTCGTATCGCCCAGCATGTTGTCGATCTGCTGCATCTGGCTGTAATACGTCGACAGCCCGCTGGAATTGGCCTGGGCAGAATTGACCTGTTGCGTGGCGAAGGATGAATACATGCGCTGCACGGTAGCCACGTTGACCCCACTACCCAGAAACCCATAACCAAACCCCTGCGACGTGGACTCAGCCTGGACAACCGTCTCGCGATTGTATCCCGGCGTGGACGCATTGGCAATGTTGTTGCCGGTCACCTGCAGGCCAATCTGGGCAGCTGCAAGCGCACTTTGGCCGATGTTAAGTACGTCAGACAAACCCATGATTCACTCCTCCAGCCTGGTACGGAGTATAACGTCCGTCAGACACATAACTTTAGGCCGGCGATGACATGACGTCATGATTCAGACCAGGGATGCCTGCTGGATCACGTGCACCAATTTAGCCGCATACTGCGGATCGGTTGCATATCCGGCACTCTGAACCGCACGGGCGAACTGCTCTGGTGTGCGGACACTCTGCATCACCTTGCTGAAACGGGGATTACTGGTCAACAGACTGGCATAATCCGAAAAACTCTCGGCATAGCTGCCATATGCACGAAACCGTGCCAGGGTATGCCGGGCAACGCCATTCACATATTCGGTGGTTTGCGCCAGCACGGTTTTGCCATGCCAGCCTGGCCCCGCCTTGATGCCGAACAGGTTATGACTGGGCTGACCATCCACCGATTTCACTTCATGACTGCCCCAGCCGCTTTCCAGCGCTGCCTGGCCCAACATGAACTGTGCTGGAATACCCGTTTTGGCACTTGCGGCGGCCGCATGCGGTGCCATGAAAGACTTGAAAGCCTGCATCAGATGGGCAGACGGGGTTAACCCGGCACCATGTTCAGCCGGCGCGCCCGGACTGCCAGATGCCGGAACACCAGCCTGAGCAGCATACTGGCTGGCCATCTGGCGCGCGGCAACCGGATTGATCGGAGGAAGCTGCCGGCCGGCCGCTGGATGATTGCCGGGCGACAGCTGCCGCACCAGCATGTCTGCCAGACCAATGCCGCGGTTGGCCAGATTCTGGCTCAGCTGCTGGTCAAGCATCGACGTGAACAGACGCGTCTGATCGTTATCAAGAACGCCGTCCTGAGGCGTTGCATCGCGCATGCTTTTCAGCATCATTTCGACAAACAGGGATTCGAACTGCCGGGCAACCGTCTTGAGTGCCTGTGGTGAATTCTGGTTGGCCAGCTGGCGCAATGCCGCAGTACTGCCCTGGGCATCTGCTGCGAGTGTCTGGTTTGCATCAACCGGATTCACGTTACCCTCCGTCAGATGATATCCAGCTCGGCATGCAGGGCGCCAGCACTCTTCATGGCCTGGAGAATGGCCAGCAGATCCTGTGGTGTCGCGCCTACCGAATTCAGGGCATGCACGACATCAGCCAGACTCGCCCCTCCTGCCAGATAATCCACCGCCCCCGGTTCTGCCTGCACCGACACCTGGGATGTTGCCACGGTTTTTGTCTTGCCTTTGCTGAACGGAGCTGGCTGGCTGACCTGGGGTGTCGTCGACACAGTCACCGTCAGATTGCCATGCGAAATGGCACACGGATCCAGTGTCACCATCTGGTTCATGACCACCGATCCCGTACGCGCATTGATGATGACCCGCGCGCTTTCCCGTGCCGGCGTGACATCAAGCTGTTGCAGGGCGCCAATGAAACTGACGCGCTCATTGGCATTCAGTGGCGATTTCACTGCAATCACCCGCCCATCCACTGCCGCCGCAAGCGGCATGCCAAAGTGCCGGTTGATGGCATCCACGACCCGGGCAGCGGTGGCAAAATCGGTCTGGTTCAACTCAAGATGGATATCCCCACTCTGACCAATGGCAGCCGGCACCTCCTGCTCGACAGTGGCCCCATCGGTAATCCGTCCCACAGTCAGATGGTTGACCTGCACACGGGTACCATTGGCCGATGCCCCCATTCCACCCACCAGCAGATTGCCTTGCGCCATCGCATACACTCTGCCGTCGGCCCCTTTCAAAGGCGTCATGACCAACGTACCGCCAACCAGACTTTTGGCAGTACCCATCGACGACACCGTCACATCGAGCTTTTGCCCGGGCTGGGCAAATGCGGGCATGTCGGCAGTGACCATCACTGCGGCAATGTTTTTGAGCATGGTGATATTGATCGAACTGGCCGGCATGTTGACACCGAGCCGGGTCAGCATGTCAGACAGGCTTTGCACCGTAAAAGGCGTCTGGACTGTCTGGTCACCCGTCCCGTCCAGACCGATCACCAGCCCGTAGCCAACCAGCTGGTTGTCACGCACACCCTTGATGCTGGCCAGGTCGAGCAGACGGTCGGCGCGCGCGGCCAGAGACCCCATCAGCAAAACCAGTACAATCAGTCCAAGCCATCTGTTTTTCATCACGACCTCACTGATTCAGAACGGCGCCACACTCTGGAAAAAGCGCGTGAGCGATGACATGATCGCCGCCTTGTCCAAACGACTGTCGGTACGGTATTCAATCCGCGCATCAGCCACCTGGGTCGAAGACACGAGGTCACCGCTCTGAATGGTATCGGGATTCACCACTCCCGAAAAACGGATGTATTCCACACCACTGTCCAGCGCCACCTGTTTCTCGCCGGCCACCTGCAGATTGCCATCAGGCTGTACGGCTGTCACCTGCACGGTAATGGTGCTGATGAAGGTATTTGCCGAACTGAGTGCATCGGTGGTCGAATCCTTGTTGCTGGTGCTGCCCTGCGCATTCAGCCCCTGCAACGTCTTGAGCGGCAATCCGACCACTGTCGGAAGACTGGCGGACAATGTGCCGGACTTGCTGCCGGATGATGAAGCGGTCTTGGATGCATTTGTGGTCTCATTGATCGAGATCATCAGCACGTCACCCACCCGATGCGGACGGATATCTTCAAACAGCGGACGATAAGTCGCTTCCTGATAAATGGCACCATTCGCCGGGCGCGGCGGAATCGCACCAGCCACCTCGGCTGCCGGCTGCTTTGTGATGGTTGCCGGCGTCACCGCACAACCGGCGAGTTGCCAGACAGCCAGTACCAGCGGTAGCATCCTGCAGAATCCGTGACAGCGCGTCATCATGACCGCATCCTTTCAATGAATGGCATCATCAACTGATCTGGGTCAAGGCCTGCAACATCTGATCGGACGTGGTGATTGCCTTGCTGTCCATCTCGTACGCACGCTGGGTTTCAATCATGTTGACCAGCTCTTCGGCCACATTCACGTTCGAGGTTTCCACATAGCCCTGATTGATGGTGCCGGCGCCATTGGTGCCGGGTGTATTGGTACTCGGTGCGCCGGAAGACGATGTTTCCAGGAAAATGTTGCCGCCGTTGTTCTGCAGCCCGCCCGGATTGATGAAGGTAGCCAGCTGAATGGAACCGATCTGGGTCGCGTTCGGTGAACCTGGCTGGGTGATGGATACCGTGCCATCGAGACCGACCGTTACGCTCAGTGCATTCTGCGGGATGGTAATTGGCGGCTGCAATGGATATCCCAGCGAATTGACCAGCTGCCCCTGATTGTTCACCTGAAACGATCCGTCTCTCGTATATCCGATGGTGCCATCGGGCATTCCAATCTGGAAAAATCCCGATCCCTGAATGGCCATATCGGTCGGATTGCTGGTCTGTTGCAGGTTTCCCTGCGTCAGGATGCGTTCGGTGGCAACCGGTTGCACACCGGTACCGATCTGCAGGCCGGACGGCAGCTGGGTCTGCTGGGTAGACTGCGCACCAGGCTGCATCTGGGTCTGGTACAGCAAGTCGGCAAACACGGCTCGCTGGGCCTTGAAACCATTGGTGCTGACGTTGGCCAGGTTGTTGGAAATCACGTCCAGCTGCAGTTGCTGGGCATCCATGCCGGTACGGGCAATCCAGAGAGATCGTATCATCGCAGGCTCCTCGCCATGTTTTGTTCAATCAGGCCAGCGTCATCAGCTGGCTGGCCTTGCTTTCGTCGTTTTCAGCATTGGTCAGCAGTTTCATCTGAATGCTGAACTGCTGACTCATGTTGATGATGTCCACCATCGCTGACACTGCATTGACATTGCTACCTTCCAGTGCACCAGATACCAGCTTGACCGCAGGATCGGCATCTGCCGGTTTGCCGCTGGCCAGCCTGAAATATCCATCATCACCCCGGACCAGTGTCGATGTCGGCGGGTTGACCAGCTTGATCTGTCCCTGCACATTGACCGAGGACATCACGCCAGTCTCCGGAATGCTGGACACCGTTCCATCGACGCCGATCTGGACTTTTTCGCCGGGCGGCAGCGTGATCGGCCCGTTCACACCGAGCACCGCATGACCATCCCAGGTCTGAAGCTCGCCATTACTGTTGACCCTCAGGCTGCCATTACGGGTATAGGCTTCGGTCCCGTTACCCATGTCCACCGCAATCCAGCCACTCCCCTGCACCGCGACATCCAGATTGTTACCGGTTTGTTGCAGGGGACCGGGCGCAAAATTGCTGCCGGTTGTCGAATCCACAACAAACGTCCGGGTGTTGCTGCCGGAACCGCCCACGACGGGAATGGCGCGAAAGCTGTCGTACTGCGCACGAAAACCGGTCGTGGACACATTGGCAAGATTGTTGGTTGCCGTCGCCTGCTGCTCCATGATCTGTTTCGCACCAGTCATTGCGGTATAGATCAAACCGTCCATAGCGTGCCCTCCTGCTGTTCAGCCATCAACGCAGATTGATCAGTGTTTGCGTGATGGCATCTTCGGTCTTGATGGTCTGCGCATTGGCCTGATAATCCCGCTGGGCAGTGATCATGTTCACCAGCTGATTGGTCAGGTCCACATTGGAATTTTCCACAGCCGAAGATTGCAAAACCCCCAGCGAAGAGCTGCCAGGCGCACCGACCAGCTCAGGACCTGAAGCGGCCGTGACACCCCACTCATTGCTGCCAAGCGGTTGCAAACCATTCGGATCGGTGAAATTGGCCAGCACGACCTGACCCAGCACGGCCGTTTGCGTGTTCGTGTAATTGCCGACAATGGTGCCATCCTTGCCGATGTTGAAATTGCTCAGCTGACCGGTGGTGTAACCATCCTGGGACAGCGCATTCACACTGAACGCGGCACCATACTGGGTCGAGCCTGTGTAGTTCAGCTGCACCGATTGCGGTGTGGCCGCGCCATTGGCCAGTGGCAGCGACAGCGTCACCGGCGAACCGGTGGACAGCGCGCCCGACGACGTAAAGGACAGCGTTGTGACTGGAACGGCAGCTGCCGGCGGCGTATAACCAACCGGAGTTCCGTCAAGTGATGCATACACATTCCAGGTATTGCTGGTACTGGTCATTGCGTAATATGTCTGCAGAGTATGGGCATTGCCAAGACTGTCATAAATCGTTGCCGAGGTACTGTTGTTGTAACTGGTCGGATCGTTGATATTGAATGCATTGGCCGGAACAGTGCTGGTGGAGTTCAGATTGAGTCCGTTGCTGACTGTACTCGTCGCCTTGGGCGGCATGTTGGCGGTATTGATCTGCAGGTCGCTCACCGCACCCGAAGAAATCTTGCCGCCTGCCGTTGCGCCATAGCCCATCAGGCGGTTGCCGTTCGAATTGATGATGTAGCCGTTCTTGTCGACCTGAAACTGGCCATTGCGGCTGTAGGTAATCGTGCCGTTGTTGTCCAGGCGGTAAAAACCATCGCCATTGATCGCCACATCGAGCGGGTTGCTGGTTGTGGTGATGGTGCCCTGGGTAAACTGTTGCGCCACCTGGGCGACCCGGGTACCCGTCCCCACTTCCAGCGACACATTGCTGGCCAGGGAATTGGCGTACACGTCCGCAAAATCGATCTGCGACTGCTTGAAACCAACCGTGCCAGAGTTGGCCACGTTGTTGCCAATCACGTCCAGATCCTGGGAAGCGGCGTTCAGACCGCTCAATGCCGAATTGAAACTCATGGTACTCTCCCTTCAGAACAGACGTTCAGAAAACCTGTGCCACACTGGACAGACTGACAGTTCCAAGCCCGTTGACTTCGAGCTGGGCTCCGTTCGCACCATTGAGCACGCTGGCGACCTGACCGTAAACCAGTGGCTGGGCGTTGACAGTTTGTCCGGAAGACGATGCGTTCACCTGGATGGTGTAATTCCCATTGGGGGCTGGCTGACCATTGCTGCCGGTTCCATTCCATTGCAGCGGTATCACTCCAGCCGGCTGGGCACCCAGATTGAATGTATCGACGGTCTGGCCGGCGGCATTGACCAGATTGACTGTCACCTTGTCGGCAGCAGATGCCAGATTGACGCCAAAGTTGGTTGCTGAACCGGAATAAGCCAGCGTTGAACCATTGGCAAGAACATTATGACCGATCATGCCACTGGCCTGCAGCGTTTGTGCCGACTGGTAACTGTTCATCAGACTGGTCAGTGTGCTGTTGAGCTGCTGAACGCCCTGAACCGTCGACAACTGGGCCAGCTGACTGGTGATCTGCGTATTGTTCATCGGATTGAGCGGGTCCTGGTTTTTCAGCTGCGTCACCAGCAGATTCATGAACTGGCTCTGCATGGCTGACACACTGCTGCCAGATGCGGTTGCCGAACTGCTGCTGGCCGCAGGAACCCCATTCATGGCGGCCATCAGATTGGCATTCACCGCGTTGTTCGTATTCACTGTGCTCATTTGCATGTTCTCCTTGCCATTACTGACCGATGGTCAGCGCTTTTTGCAACATCACCTTGGCTGCATTCATGACATCCACGTCAGTCTGGTAGTCCCGCGATGCGGAAATCATGTTGACCATTTCTTCCACCGGATTCACATTGGGCATCGCCACATAGCCTTTTCCATCCGCCAGCGGATTGTTCGGGTCATACACCATGCGAGGCGGCGAGGCATCTTCCACCACCTGCTGAACCTTGACGCCAACCGCGCCATCTGGCGTCTGGGGTGTTGCGGCAAATACCACCTGCTTGGCGCGGTACACCTGGCCGGTACTGCTGGTGGCGCTGTCGGCATTGGCCAGATTGCTGGCCACCACATTCAGCCGCTGGGACTGGGCAGCCATCGCTGATCCCGCCACATTGAAAATACTGAACAAAGACATGGTTCATCACCCCTGGATAGCAGACAGCATCAGCTTGATCTGTCCGGTAATCATGGTAAGGCTGGCTTCGTAGCGCAGCGCGTTGTCGGTAAATTCGTTCCGTTCTGCATCCACATCTACCGTATTGCCATTCAGGCTGTCCTGCTGCGGCACCCGGTACAGCAGTGGCGGCATGCCAGGCTGGCTGGCAGTGCTGGCGGCACCTGCCGGACCGCCTGCAGAAGCCTGGTTCTGGCTGGTGGACATGGCCTGTTGCAATGCCGATGAAAAATCGAAGTCGCGCGCCTTGTAGTTCGGCGTATCCGCGTTGGCGATGTTGGAAGCCAGGACCTGCTGACGCGCTTCGCGCAGGGCTACCACAGTCTCCTGAAATCGCAGATTGTTGTCCAAAGGTCCCATCATCGTGCTCCGGATTCAGCTTTCCTGTTGACCATGATAGAAGAGAAGAAGAAAATTGAACGGTGAATAAGACAGCTTTTACCCGACCTGTTCGGGCTTTTGACGAAAACCCGAAAAACCTGTCCCGATCACCGGACACAACATGCAACCCCGGATTCCGCATGCCCAGACCTGACCGATTGCCATTTGCCATCCTGATGCTTCTGCCACTGCTGTTCCTGTCGCTGACCAGTCTGCCGGCACTGGCCGCCGGAACAGCGTCTGTCCAGCCGGCAAGCCTCGATGCCAGCCAACTGATTGCCAAAGCCACTCACTACCTGACCGAGCAGACCAGCCAGTTGCCCGGCGAAGTCACTGTTCACGTGGATCCACCGGATAGCCGCCTCACGCTCACCGAGTGCAGCCAGCCCGTTTTTTTCCTGCCTCCCAACGGCAAGCTCTGGGGTCATACCATGCTGGGTGTCCAGTGCCAGACTCCGCACGCCTGGACCGTTTATCTGCAGGCCAGCATCACCGTGCACGGCAAATACATCGTGACCACCAAGCCTCTCAAACAGGGACAGGCCATTGACACATCGACCCTGGCAAGCGCCGAAGGCGAACTGACCCGGCTGCCGGCTGACACCCTGACCGATGTTTCCCAGGCCACCGGCAAGATCATGGCCACTTCGCTGCCGGCCGGATTTCCACTGCGTGCCAGTCAGTTGCGCGAACGGACGGTGATCCAGCCCGGCCAGACTGTCACGGTTCTATCCACCGGCAACGGATTTACTGTCAGCAGTGAAGGCAAGGCAGTCAACGCCGCCAGTGCCGGACAGACCGTACAGGTACGCATGTCATCCGGCGAAGTGGTCTCCGGCACAGCAAATGCCAGTGGCAAGGTGCTGGCACAATGAATCTGGTTTTTGCCGGCCAGAATAAAAATAATCGGCAGACGGCTAAAGTTTGCGGAAAATCTGCCGAAAAACAGTCTGTGACCCGGCATTCCGGGAAATGAACCAGAGATGACGACCATGAAGATCACAGACTCCATCAAGAACGTGTCCAGCCTGTCGGTTGGCAGCGCCACGGCCGGCAAGTCTCGTGCAACATCTTCCCCTGCCGTCAACACCAGCACTGGCTCCGACAGCGTCGCATCCACGTCCGCACCATTGCAGGCATTGCAGTCCACCATCGCCAGCAGCGGAACCTACGACGCGCAGAAGGTGGATTCCATCCGTCAGGCCATTGCCAATGGTCAATTCAGTGTTGATACCAGCAAGGTTGCCAATGAGCTGATCAACTCCGTGCGAGGCCTGCTGGCCAGCAATGGTCAGGCATGACCGGCCCGGACATTCGCCTGCATCAACAGATTGGCCAGGAAATCCGCGTCATGGACGACCTGCTCGACCTCATCCGCAAAGAACAGGAACTACTGGTAGAGGCCAGGATTCATGACATCGGCCAGGTCATCGAACAGAAAGCCCGTCATATTGCCAATCTGGCGCAACTGGCCAGCCAGCGACACGCACTTCTCGGAGAAGCGGGCTGCGCGGCCGAAGAGGCCGGCATGCAGGAATACCTGAACCGTCACCCCGACCCCGAACTGCACGATATCTGGGAAAAACTGATTGACCGGGTTCGTTCCGCACGCAACCTCAACAACACCAATGGCCTGATGATCAATACCCAGCTGGGGCGCTACCGCAGCGCACTGGATATCCTGTCCGGTCGCAACGCTTCACTGTACGGCCCGGATGGGCAAACCAGTCAGGCAGCCGGAAACCGCAAACGCGGCTTCGTCACCGGCTGACTGCAACGCCAGACCATCATTCATCTTCGGCCAGTTCCGCCCACAAATCGTACTCGCCACTGTCGGTAATCACCACCGACACCATGTCGCCAACCGCCAGATCGGCATCTGCATTTTCGATGATGACGACACCATCAATTTCTGGTGCGTCGGCGTAACTGCGCGCAATCACGCCTTCGTCAGTGACTTCGTCGACCAGAACCGTCATTTGCATGCCAACCCGTTCGGCCAGCCGTGCGGCACTGATATCAGACTGCAGTTCCATCAGGCGATCGCGCCGTTCCAACCGGATTTCTTCATCCACCTGCCCAGGCAACTGGTTAGCAGCGGCTCCAGCCACAGCCGAATACGGGAAACAACCCACCCGATCCAGACGGGCTTCCTGCAAAAAATCCAGCAACATCGCAAAGTCGTCTTCCGTCTCGCCAGGAAATCCGGTAATGAATGTCGACCGGATCACCAGCTCTGGACAGATTTCCCGCCAGGCGCGAATGCGTGCCAGCGTGTTCTCTGCTGCGGCCGGCCGTTTCATGGCCTGCAAAATACGCGGACTGGCGTGCTGGAACGGAATGTCCAGATACGGCAACACCTTGCCTTCCGCCATCAGCGGGATCACTTCGTCCACATGCGGGTATGGGTAGACATAGTGCAGCCTGACCCACACATCCAGCTCGGACAAGGCAGTCACCAGTTCGGTCATTCGCGTTTTCAGCGGACGACCATGCCAGAAACCAGTGCGATAGCGCATATCCACGCCATAGGCACTGGTATCCTGCGAAATCACCAGCAACTCGCGAACACCAGCATCCACCAGGCGCTCGGCTTCCTGCATGACTTCACCAATCGGCCGACTGACCAGATCGCCGCGCATCGACGGAATGATGCAGAAACTGCAACGGTGGTTGCAGCCTTCGGAAATTTTTAGATACGCATAATGCGGAGGAGTCAGGCGGATACCCTGCGGCGGAACCAGATCCAGATGCGGATCGTGACGGCGCGGCAAATGCGCATGCACTGCCTGCATGACCCCCGCTGTATCATGCGGCCCGGTAATGGCCAGCACAGCCGGGTGATTGCTGCGAATGATCTCCTCGCGCGCGCCAAGGCAGCCAGTGACAATGACTTTGCCGTTTTCGGCCAACGCCTCGCCAATGGCATCCAGCGATTCCGCCACCGCATCGTCAATAAAACCACAGGTATTGACAACCACCAGATCAGAACCGGCATAATCAGGCGCAATCAGATATCCCTCTGCCCGTAATTCGGTGAGAATACGTTCTGAATCAGAAGTGGCCTTCGGGCATCCCAGCGAGACGAAGCCAATCTTGGGCGGACGTGAATTGCCAGCATCAATTTTAGTCATTGGATCACCATGTATATCGTTTTCATCGCATTGCTTTATCTCTGGATCATGATGATCCTGACCGCACCCAGCCTCGGTAGCGAAATTCTGCTTGTACTGTTCGGCGGAACCGGACTCTGGGTCGTATACTACCTGCTCAACACTGCCACGCGCAGACGACGCAGGCAATTGCTGGAAAACGCCGGGGACGATGAATCATCCGACTGACTAACAGGCTACTGAAAAACGATTGCGCTTGACAATTCGGCGTTGAAAAATGGTTCAAAATCCTCATTTACTGCTTGTAAACTCCGGTTTTTCACCTTTTTTCGCCTTGTCTTGTCTGCGCTCATGACGTTTTTTCAACAGCCTGCTAATCCAGCCAGATCAGCGTTGCCATCCGCCCGGTCACTCCGTCCCGCCGATAGGAATAGAATCTCTCTGGATCGGCAAATGTGCTGAAATCGCCACCGTAAATCCGCAGCACGCCCTGCTGCCGGAGTCGCAAACGGGCCAGCATGCCCAGATCGGCCAGCCATTTCCCTTCACGGACGGACATGCGGAAAGCGGCAATGGCTTGCGGCATATCGGCCACAAAAGCGTCCTTCACCTCACTACCCACTTCGTAGTCATTGCCGCCGATGCCAGGACCAAGCCAAACCATGACCTTGGCCGGATCAACCTCCATGCAGGCCAGTGTGTCTTCGAGCACACCGGCATGCAGGCCGCGCCAGCCTGCATGCGCCACGCCCACCACGCTGGCATCTTCATCACAGAACAGCACCGGCAGGCAATCAGCCGTCATCACGGCACAAACCGTATGCCGGTGACGCGCTATCGCGGCATCCGCCGCGACCACTTCGCGCAATACGTCGGCATAAGCCACCGTCACACCATGAACCTGATTCAGCCAGCGCGGCTCTGCAGGCAGCATTTCCCGCAGCCGGGTCCGGTTTTCTGCCACGTCGATCGGGTTATCCCCAACATGCTCGGCCAGATTCAATCCGTCCCACTTGCCCCTGCTGACACCGCCCTGGCGAGTTGTCGACAACGCCCGCACCCGTACGGGAGCAGGCCAATCAGGATAAATCCAGGTACCAGCCATCACTGCATCCATTCAGTCCATCAGGAAACGGAGCCATCGACAGTCTCCGACAAGCACTGCAGCAAATGGAGAAAATCGTCGGGCGGATCCCGTTCCCAGACCATGGGCTCACCAGTCGCCGGATGCTGCAGTCCCAGACGAACGGCGTGCAATGCCTGGCGATGAAACGCCTGCTCGCAAGCGGACTTCCGGGTTCGCCGGTCATGATACACGGGATCGCCAACCAGAGGATATCCAATGTGTTGCATATGCACCCGGATCTGATGTGTGCGTCCGGTTTCCAGCCTGCAGCGCAACAGGGTATGACCCGGCAAACGCCGTTCGATCTGGTAATGGGTGACCGCCTCCTTGCCACGTCCCGGCAACTGGACTGCCATGCGTGTGCGCTGACTGGCATGACGTCCGAGCGGCTCATCCACCACGCCCGCCTGCATGACTTCACCGTGCACAATGGCAAGATATTCGCGTTTGACAGTCCGCGCCTGCAACTGGCGAACCAATGCCGTTTGCGCAACCAGGGTCTTCGCCACCACCATCAGACCGCTGGTATCCTTGTCCAGCCGGTGCACGATACCTGCTCGTGGAATGGTTGCCAATGCGGGAACATGGTGCAGCAACCCGTTCAGCAACGTACCATCCCAATTGCCATTGCCAGGATGAACGACCAGACCGGCTGGCTTGTTCAGCACAATCAGCCAGTCGTCTTCATAGACCACGTCTATGCCGATTTCCTGAGGTTGTGAGGGCAGTTCTGCCGGATGCGCCTCCACGCGCACGCGGACAAGCTCGCCGCCGCGCATGCGCTGCCCCGGGCTGGTTACCGGCCTGTCATCCAGCAATACTTCGCCCTGACGTATCCATTCCTGGATCCGGCTGCGCGAGTATTCCGGCAACATGGCGGCCAGCACCACATCCACTCTGGAACCTGCTGCGTCCGGGGATGCCTGTAATTCAATGACAGGCGACTGCTTTATTGTATAATCGGCGAATTGTTTTCCGGACGAAGTCATGAAACTGAAACTGCCTGTTGTTCGTACGCGCTTTCCCACCTCCGCAGCCGGAATCACAGCCTGCATGATTCTCTCTGCTGCCTTGCTGCTCGGTGGCTGCGCTTCCGACAAGAAAAAGGATTCCGACGAAACCAGCAACTGGTCGGCGCAACGACTGTTCGTACAGGGCATGCATGAACTGAACAGCAGCAACTATTCGGCAGCCATCAAGCTTTTTGAATCCCTGGAATCCCGCTACCCATACGGCCATTACGCCGAACAGGCCCAGCTTGAGGTTGCCTACGCCCACTACAAGAACAGCGAACCGGCTTCTGCGGTCGAAGCCTGTGACCGGTTCATCAAGATGCACCCGAACAACCCCGACGTCGATTATGCATACTACCTGAAAGGACTGTCAAACTTCGTTGCTGACACCACCGTGTTTTCGGATGTTGCGGCACAGGATCCGTCCGAACGGGACACAGTCAACCTGAAAAAATCGTTTGATACATTCCGCGAGCTGACCAAACGCTATCCGGACAGCCGCTACACGCCAGACGCCATCCAGCGCATGCAGCTACTAGTCAACCTGCTGGCCGAACACGAAATCCACATTGCCATTTACTATTACAACCGCAAATCCTGGGTAGCGGCAGCCGCCCGTGCGGAAGATTCGCTGCAAACCTATCCGCAGGCCCCCATCAATGAGCTGGCGCTCGCGGTCATGGCACGCTCATACGCCAAACTGGGAGCAAATGACCTGTCCGGACAGGCGCTCAACGTGTTGCGCCTCAACTTCCCTAACAGCAAGTGGCTGGATGACAAACAGCCGTTGCAGTTCCGCGGCAGCCTGCAGCCGCCCAGGAGCTGGTGGAAGTTCTGGGCCTCATGAACCGGACAGCCAACGCATGAAGCTGGTCTTGTTTGATCTGGACAACACCCTGCTCAAGGGTGATTCGGACTACGCGTGGGGACAGTTCCTGGTCGACCAGGGCATTGTCGACCGCGATCTGTACGAAGCACGCAATCAGGAATTTTATCGCCAGTACCAGGAGGGTACGCTCGATATCGACGCTTTTCTGGCATTCCAGCTTGCCCCGCTGGCCAACCGGGATCCGGAACTGTTGCAGCGCTGGCACGACCTTTTCATGCAGCAACGCATTTCGCCCATGATCACCAGCGCAGCGCGCGAGCTTGTCGACCGCGCGCGTGCCGATGCCGATCTGGTGGCCATCATCACGGCGACCAACAGCTTTGTCACCCGGCCCATCGCACAAGTCTTCGGCATCGGACACCTGATTGCCACCGAACCGGAACAGATTGATGGCCGTTTCACCGGCAAAGTCAGTGGCACACCCAGCTTCCGCGAAGGCAAGATCAGCAGGCTCCATCACTGGCTGGGCGGGCTCGGCCACCAGCTGTCCGATTTCGATGAATCCTGGTTTTACAGCGATTCGCGCAATGACCTGCCTCTGCTCGCCAGCGTAACCCACCCCGTGGCAGTCAATGCAGATCCGGTGCTGAAAGCCCATGCTTCTGCACATGGCTGGCCGCTGCTCGACTTGCATGGTGACTGACTGTCAAAACTGATGCTGAAACGATTCATCAAGCGCCTGCTTGGGCAAAAATCCACTGCAGATGAACCAGCCAGCCCGCTCCGGCGCATTCCGCTGGAAGAGCATGGCATCCGCCGCGAACAGATTTCTGCTTGCGCCCTGCATGTCACCGACACCCTGCAACAGCAAGGTTATCTGGCATTCGTGGTTGGCGGTGCCATCCGTGATCTCATGATCGAAGCCAGGCCCAAAGATTTCGATGTGGCCACCAACGCCACTCCAGAACAGGTGCGAGGCCTGTTCCGCCGCGCCCACATCATTGGTCGCCGGTTCCGTCTTGTTCATGTCATGTGCGGCAATGATACGGTTGAAGTCTCGACTTTCCGCGCCCACACCCAGGAACCCGGAGAAGGCGAGCGCACCACCGACCCGCATGGCCGCATCCTTCGTGACAATGTATTTGGCGGCCAGGAAAGCGATGCGGAACGGCGTGATTTCACGATCAATGCCCTGTATTACGATCCGCAACAGCAAGAGATCTGGGACTATTGCGGTGGCTATTCCGACATTCGCCAACGCCTGGTGCGCATGATTGGCGATCCGGCAACCCGTTACCGGGAAGATCCGGTTCGCATGCTGCGTTGCGCACGCTTTGCCGCAAAACTCGATTTCCACATTGAACCCGACACCCGCGCACCCATTGCCGGACTGGCCGGATTGCTGGCCAATGTGCCGCCGGCCCGTCTGTTTGACGAAATGCTCAAGCTGTTGCTGTCCGGTCATGCAGTGCGGGCCATTCACCAGTTACGTGCCGAAGGCCTGCACCATGGCGTGATGCCAATGCTCGACCAGTTACTGGACGACCAGCAAAGCCAGCGCTTTGTCACCGCCGCGCTGCACAACACCGATCAGCGGGTTCAGGCTGGCAAGCCGGTCTCACCGGCATTCCTGTTTGCCAGTCTGTTGTGGCATCCACTGCAACCAGTCTGGCAACAACGGCTGACCGACGACGAAAATGAACAATCCGCGCTGTTCGCCGCCATGGATGAAGTTCTCGAACAACAACGCAGCCGGCTGGCAGTACCACGCCGGCTGGATGGCAACATCAAGGAAATCTGGGCCATGCAGCCCCGATTTGTGCAACGTGGCGGAGGCAGGGCCTGGCGTCTGGTGACGCATCCACGGTTCCGTGCTGGCTACGATTTCCTGCTGCTACGCGCAGAAGCAGACCACAGCCTGCGCGAACTGGCCGACTGGTGGACAGCGTTTTATCATGCCGATGACAGTCTGCGCGACAATCTGGTCGCCGCACTGACCGAAAAGGCGCCCGCCAAACGTCGCCGGCGACGGAAAAAACCCAATGCAAACCCGCCGGCGGAACCGGATGTTACCCATGACTGAGCAAATGGCCAGCGGCGATTTACCAGTCGCGGCTGTCAGCTGTCACATCGCGCTAGGCAGCAATCTGGACCAGCCGGAACAGCAGATCATGTGCGCGATCGAAACCATCCGCTGTCTGCCAGCCGTCCGGCTGGAAAGCCAGGCATCCCTTTACCGGAGCGCGCCGCTGGGCTATGCGGATCAACCCGATTTCATCAACACAGTCATTCGTGTCAGCACTTCGCTGACACCAGATGAGCTGCTTGCCGAACTGCAGGGCATCGAACAACGGTCTGGCCGGCTGCGCACGTTCAGCAACGCGCCGCGGACGCTCGACCTTGACTTGCTGCTTTATGACCAGATCTGCCTGAACACGCCTGAACTGCATCTTCCCCATCCACGCATGCACCAGCGTGCGTTTGTCCTGCTGCCCCTGCTCGAAATCAGCCCTGACATCCGGATTCCCGGTCTGGGAGCGGCGCAGGACTGGCTGGCTGGCGTATCTGACCAGGCCATTGAAAAACTGGGAACCCATCCGGCATGAACCTTCTGTCCAAGCCATCCGCCATCATCGCCATCGAAGGCCCGATCGGTGCGGGCAAGACCAGCCTCACCCACCGTCTGGCGAACCAGATCAATGCCGGGCTGCTACTGGAAAATGCCGACGACAACCCTTTTCTGGCCCGTTTTTACCGCGACCCCAAACGCTATGCGCTGGCCACGCAACTGTTTTTCCTGTTTCAGCGCAGCGCCCAGATCAGCGGACTCAAACAACCCGATTTGTTCAGCCAGCCAGTCGTGACCGACTTTCTGCTCGACAAGGACCCTCTGTTTGCCAGACTGACGCTGGACGACGACGAATTCCATCTGTACCAGAACATTTACCAGCAACTCCAGCTGCAGACCCCCCGACCGGATCTGGTCATCTATCTGCAAGCCAGACCCGCTATTCTGATGGAGCGCATCCGCAAACGCGCCATCAGTTATGAAACGCAGATCAGCACCGACTATCTGAATCGGCTCGTGGACAGTTATGCACGCTATTTTCACCAGTATGATGCCGCACCGCTGCTCATCGTGAATTGCGAACATCTGAATTTTGTGGACAATGAACAGGATTTCATGCGTCTGGTAGATCGCATATCAGCCATGAAAGGCCCCCGGGAATTTTTCAACCAGTCGGAGTAAGCCCGTCATGAGCCCCATGCTGTCGCTGCAACAGAAATGTCGCGAGGACGAAAAAATCGCCATGCTGACCTGTTACGATGCCAGTTTCGCCAGCCGGCTGGAATCTGCCGGCATTGATGCCATTCTGGTCGGCGATTCGCTGGGCATGGTTGTTCAAGGGCAACCGACCACATTGCCTGTCAGCCTGTCCGACATGGCCTATCACACGGCTGCCGTCGCCCGCGCCACGCGCAATACACTGATCATTGCCGATCTGCCTTTCGGAAGCTATCAAGCCAGCCCCGGACAGGCATTTGACGCCGCTGCGCGTCTGATGGCAAGCGGGGCGCACTGCGTCAAGCTGGAAGGCGGCGAACTCATGGCGGATACGGTGCATTTTCTGACGTCGCGCGGCATTCCTGTCTGTGGTCATCTTGGCCTGTTGCCCCAGTCCGTCTTTACCAGTGGCGGATATGGCATTCAGGCCAAAACAACCGCGGCGGCTGAACGCCTGATCGACGATGCCTTGCTGCTGGAACAGGCCGGTGCCAGCATGGTGGTCCTCGAAGCCATCCCGGCGGCGCTGGCCAGACAGACAACCGAACGGATCAAAATTCCGACCATTGGCATTGGTGCTGGCAACGAATGTGATGGACAGGTACTGGTTCTGTATGACATGCTGGGCATCACGCCCGGGAAGACGCCTCGCTTTGTGCGTAACTTCATGGATGGTGCTTCCAGTATCCAGCAAGCGATCGAGCACTATATCGCTGCAGTGAAGGATGGCAGTTTCCCCGCCCACCAGCACAGTTACCTGAAACCAGTCGCATGAAAACATTTCATACAGTCAATGATTTGCGCGAATGGCGCGATTGCTGCGATTCCGTCGCCTTCGTGCCCACCATGGGCAATCTGCACGAAGGCCATCTGAAACTGGTCAGTCTGGCCCGGCAGCAGGCCAATCACGTGGTGGTCAGCATTTTTGTCAATCCGTTGCAGTTTGGCCCGGGAGAAGATTTTCTGCGTTATCCCAGAACGCTGGAACAGGATGCTGCCAGGCTGCGCGAGCATGGCGTCGACCTGCTGTTTGCCCCCGACACCAGTGAACTGTACCCACAGCCACAGCGTTGCCATATCGAGCTGCCCGACATTGCCAGCGAGCTTTGCGGTGCCAGCAGACCAGGTCATTTTCGCGGGGTCGCCACTGTGGTGATGAAGCTGCTGAATCTGGTCAGACCGCAAGTCGCCTGTTTCGGCAAAAAAGATTACCAGCAACTGGCCATCATCCGGATGATGGTGGAAGATTTTGCCATGCCAGTCAGGATTGTCGCCGGTGAAACGGTGCGCGCCCCGGATGGGCTGGCGCTATCATCCCGCAATCAGTATCTGACCGAATCACAACGCAGTCAGGCACCGGCGCTGTTTGGCGAGTTGCAGCGAATTGCTGCCGAAGCACATGCCGATGCTGACCTGACGGTGCTCGAACAGCGGGCAATGCAAACGCTGGACAGTCAGGGATGGCAAACCGATTACATCAGCATCCGCAACCGGCAACTCGGCACCCCCGCCAGCCAGGACACCAGTCTCGTGGTGCTGGGCGCAGCCCGTCTGGGCAACACCCGACTGATCGACAACCTGGAATTCGTTCGCCCACGTCCATCGCAGGCATGATGCGCTGACAGGACGAGCGTTCAGCGTGCCGCCTGTGCTGGCGCCACCTGCACGACACCCTTGACAGAATCGGCCTGCAAGCCTTTGCCGACATCCGTGCCGTTCTGGGTATTCAGCACCTGTCCGTCCCGCAGGATGTCGTCCTCGGTCTTTTTGTTCAGCACAATGATACTGATCCGGCGATTGACCGGATCAAACGGATTGGCCTTGTCCAGCGGAATCGACGACGCCATTCCGACCACACGCAACACCTTGTCATCAGCCATTCCGCCGGCAATCAGTTCACGGCGGGCTGCATTCGCCCGGTCAGCCGACAATTCCCAGTTGCTATATGCCGTACCACCATTGGCATACGGGGTGGCATCTGTATGTCCCGTCAGGCTGATCCGGTTCGGCACGTTGTTCAGTGTCTGGCCGATGGCATGCAGGATGTCCCTGGTATACGGTTCCAGCTCCGCCCGTGCAGAAGCGAACATGGGCCGATTCTTTTCATCAACGATCTGGATGCGCAACCCTTCGCTGGTAATGTCAAGCAGCAGCTGTTTCTTGAACTGTGCCAGATTCGGATTGGCGTCGATGGCCTGTTCGATATGCTTTTTGAGCTCTTCGAGACGCAGCTTCTCCTGTAACTCAGCCTGTTCCCTGGAAGCTTTCAGATCGATGGTTTTCTTTTTGACAACCGTTGCGCCATTTTTCACCTGGCCGGCCTGCCGGGTCAGATCGGTTCCGCCGCCCTTGATGACACTGGTGGCATCACCGCTCCCCTCGCCCCCTTCAAGTGCGACTTTGAGCGGGGTCGCAAAGTATTCGGAAATTCCTTTCAGATCACCTTTGGTTGTCGAACCCAGCAGCCACATCAGCAGGAAAAAAGCCATCATGGCGGTGACAAAGTCGGCATACGCAATTTTCCAGGCGCCGCCGTGATGTCCACCAGCCACCTTCTTGATGCGCTTGATAACGATGGGCCGTGTATTTTCTGCCATGTTGATGTCCTGAAAGGATGCGAATCATGCCTGCGCAGCGTTACTTGCGCTTGACATGTTCCTCCAGTTCGGTGAATCCCGGGCGTTCTGTCGAGTACAATACCTTGCGGCCGAATTCAACTGCCAGTGCAGGTGCAAACCCGTTCAGGCTCGCCAGCAGGGTGGTTCTGACACATTGCAGCATCTTGCCGGATTCATCGAGTTTCTGTTCCAGCAGGCCGCCAAGCGGGCCGACAAACCCATACGCAAGCAAAATGCCAAGGAAAGTACCTACCAGAGCATGGGCAATCAGCTGGCCCAGTTCGGCTGGCGGAGCACCCACCGATTCCATGGTATGAACCACCCCCATCACTGCAGCCACGATACCGAACGCCGGCATGCCGTCAGCCAGTTTGTTGATGCTGTGTGCAGGCACATGGCCTTCGTGGTGGTGCGTCTCGAGCTCGTTGTCCATCAGATTCTCGATCTGCATCGCATCCATGTTGCCAGACACCATCAGGCGCAGGTAATCGGTCATGAACTCGATCACATGGTGATCCTTCAGGACATTCGGATATTTGCTGAACAGGCCGCTGGACTCGGGATTTTCGATGTCACTTTCAACCGACATCAATCCTTCCTTGCGGATTTTGGTGAGAATGTCGTACATCAGGGCCAGCAGATCCATGTACAGCGCCTTGGTATAGGCCGAACCCTTGAACACACCGGGCAGCGCCTTGAGAGTGGCCTTGACTGCCTTGTTGGTATTGCCCACCAGAAAAGCGCCGATCGCACCGCCAAAAATCATCAGCAGTTCAAGCGGCTGGAACAATGCCGCCAGATGACCACCTGCCATGGCAAAACCACCGAAAATGGCAGCCAGCACGACAACATATCCGACGATGACAAACACTGAACCTCTCCCCTGTAACTCACGACTGGTTTTTTGCCCGGCCGGCGCACTGCCCGGTTCGGCATGCAACCAGCATCTGCTCCGGCATCATCCCTGCTCCACGGATCTTGTCTGGATGGACGCGCTGGAGTCTGTGCCGCTAAATATACCACGCATACAGTTCTTCGCGCATGCCCGCGATGCGAATCGTCCTGTCAGCCGGCACGCCGGGAATGCCGAATTCGTAACTGACCAGCACGGTTCCGTGACGCATCCGTTGCCTGGCGAGCTGCCACATCTCCGGCATGGCAGCCGGCGACAGGTAGGCAAACACCAGATCATATGGCTGCCAGTCCATTTGCCGGTAATCCTGCCGCAAAAAACAGGCAGCGGTTCCTTTTCGCCAGGAGCGGACACGACTGATCAGCCATGGCATGGGAGACCATTCCACGCCGGTGGCCTCGCATCCGGAATGCGCCTCGGTCAGCCACAGCGAGAAACCGCCCAGCCCGCTGCCCAGTTCGAGGACACGGCAGGGCCCTGACGGCAATAGGCGGTCAACCGCCTGCCAGACCGGCAGACTGGAAGGATAATACGGCACGCGTGTGATAAAGGTATGCCAGTACCAGGGCAACAGCAGCAGCAAGGCAAGCAGATAGCTCCAGGCCGGCAACGTGGTTCGCATGGCCAGCCAGATTGCCAGCGGAAAACCGGCATGTATCCACCACCACCAGATGGGCTGACGCAACAGGAAGGACAGTGTGGCAGAGGCAGCGCCCTGAATCAGGGCAAAGCGCAAGGGTTGCCAGACCAGATGATGACCTGCATGTACCAGCAACAGGCTGGCAAGGAACTGCCCGGCAAGAACGAGCAGTTGAACGACAAACGCCACCAGAAAGGGATGCCCGGCAGGGTGGAATCGCCGGTTGCCGGTTTGCTGCCCGACAACCGCCCCGTCGTCACCGGATTCTGTTTCCGGCGCTGTGTGTTGATGCAAGGAAGAACCCAAGGTCAGCCTGACCGTGTTGGTTATACAAACCGCCAGGTCCGGATCAGTCAACCCGGCATGACCGGGTCAGATTTCACGCCACCTGTGCGACAGCAGTTTCGCGGGCCTCTTTGGCCTTGCGGGTTTTGCCGGCCCTGGAGGGCATATGACAAAGACCGCAGACATAATGCTTGTTCAGATCGTAGCGGTCAATCACAAAATGTCCGCCACAATGGCTGCAGCGTGCCGTGCTCAGCATGCCGCCTTCGATAAAACGAACCAGCGTCCATGCCCTGGTCAGCGAAAGTACCGGCTCTTCGCCTTGAGGCGCCGGATCAACCTGTTCCAGGTAGAGCTTGTATGCCTTGATGATGGCGCGGATACCCGAAATATCGGCATACCGGATCAGGTATTTGTAAATATTGATGAAAATCGAAGAATGAATGTTGGGTTGCCAGGTCAGGAACCAGTCTGACGAAAATGGCAGCATGCCCTTGGGTGGAGAAACGCCCTTGAGTTCCTTGTACAGTTTCAGAAGACGCTCGCGCGACAGCGAAGTCTCCGATTCAAGCAATTGCAGACGCGCCCCCAGATTGATCAGTTCAATCGCCAGCTGAATGTCCTGAGCTTCGGTAACGACACTGGTTTTGGCCATGATTTTCTCCTTATCCCTCAAAGCACTTCTTCAACAGGTTGCGCCGCCATCAGAATGGCGGAATGCGCTGTCGCCAGAGAACGATCTTTGTGATAGTTGGTCAGCATGCCAAGGATGGCGCTGTCCTCAAAACGGAAGCGGGCCAGCATCATGTGGCTGCTGGCCAGCTTGAGAAGTTGTGCGTTGCTGAGGCTTTCCAGAAGTTCGGCAATCTGGGAATCGATACCCAGGCGAAACACGGCAGTGTCCTTGTCAGCACGAATCATCTGCTGAGCCAACATCAGATAATTCAGGTTGGCATCGCGAATTTCGGACAGAAGATCATTGGTATTCATTTTGGCTTCCTCCAGGTCTGCTTTCGGTTCTGACGCGGATTTGCGCAGATCAGGAAACAAACATTCAATGGCTTGGAACGGATATTGAAACCAGAACCAAAAGAACGGAAGCAGACGACCGCCGTATTTTTTGTACGATGGTGGGGAACGTGCCTGACGCAATAATTCTGACAGACGAGAATAGCCACTCCATCTTTTTGATGGAACGGCGATCAAGAAGAACATAAAATATATTCTGATTCATGGCATTGCACCACAAACCAGATTGCCGACCCAGCAGCCCTGTGTCAGACAAACAACGACAACAAGACAACTGCCGAGTCAGGCTCAAGAGCAAAAATAATTTGCATATTTCAAGCTCTCGAACCGTTTACGACATGCTTTCCGAAAACTTTAGGGTTTTTTTGAAAAATTTTTCAAAAAAATGAGCGAGACCAGAATGCACCCCGAAATTTCCGCAACCACATCACATCTACGGTTAACAAACCCGTTATCGTCGTTGCAGCAGAAAACTTTAGGGTGAAATTGAAAATTTTTTTGCGGACGAGGCCAGTTACTTGAAAAACAAGAAAAAAATAATTCGGAATTGCAGCCTGGCTGCACTGATGTCACGCTAATAGCGCGTTGCTGCCGCCTGTTGACGGCAGCAGAAGTGATGTCATTCCTGATTCAGGTCATACCCCTCGGCGGTCCAGCATTCCAGTCCGCCGGCCAATGAATGCACATTTTCGAATCCCATCTGTTGCAACACCCAGGCGGCCATTGCCGAGCGCCCCCCGCTCTGACAGACCAGCAATACTGGTGCCTGGCGCGAATCAGCCAGTCGTGGATTGCGGAAATGGTTGGGCGCCACATCTACTGCCGCTTCAATCAGCCCGCGTGGAATGTGCATGGAACCCGGGATGTGCCCGGATGCAAATTCGTCCGCCTCGCGCACATCCACCACCAGAACGTCTCCCGCTGCAAGCCGTTCAAATGCAGTTTCCGCATCCCATTCGTCGATATGACTGCGCGCTTCCTTGATGAAGCATCCCATTTGTTTAGCCATTATAATGTCCTCTTGTTCAACAGGCCGTTCACGACAAAACCTGAACAACCCGCTTTTGCCTGTCCCATTACGGTTGACTGAAAGTGTAACATGCCCACCCTGCTCGAAGGACTCAACCCGCAACAACTCGCCGCCGTAACCTTGCCTGCTCAGTCTGCGCTGATTCTGGCCGGTGCCGGCAGTGGCAAGACGCGCGTCCTCACCACACGGATCGCCTGGCTGATTGCCAATGGCCACGTTTCACCCAGCGGGATCTTCGCTGTCACGTTCACCAACAAGGCGGCAAAGGAAATGCTGGCCCGCCTGACAGGCATGTTGCCCGCCATGCCACGCGACATGTGGATTGGTACGTTTCACGGGCTTGCAAACCGTCTGCTGCGCACCCACCATGCCGCCGCCGGACTGCCAGGGTTGTTCCAGATCCTGGACAGCTCCGACCAGCTTTCCGCCATCAAGCGAACCATGAAAGCCCTCAACGTCGATACCGAACGCTTTGATCCGCGTAAAGTGCAGGCATTCATCAACCAGAGCAAGGAAAACGGACTGCGCGCGAGCCAGACCGAAGCCTGGGACCCCTACCAGCGAAAATTAACTGAAATTTATGCGGCGTACGACGAACAATGCCAGCGGGAAGGTGTGGTTGACTTTGCCGAACTGCTGTTGCGCAGCCATGAACTGCTCAGCCGGAATGACAGTCTCCGGCAACACTATCAGGAGCGCTTCCGCTACGTCCTGATCGATGAATTCCAGGACACCAACCGTCTGCAGTACCGCTGGCTCAAGCTGTTTGCCGGACCAGATACCACGCTGATGGCCGTGGGTGACGATGACCAGTCGATCTATGCGTTCCGGGGTGCGCATACCGGCAACATGCAGGAATTCCAGCGCGATTTTTCCGGCAACCACCTGATCCGGCTGGAGCAGAACTACCGCAGCCAGGGCAATATCCTGGATGCAGCCAATGCCCTGATCAGCCGGAATCCAGAACGACTGGGAAAAGAATTGTGGACCGATGCAGGACATGGCGAGCCTGTCATGGTGTTTCGTGCCGAAGACGACCGCGCCGAAGCCAGCTGGCTTTGCCAGCAGGTGCGCCGCCTGCAGGACGACAACCATCGCCTGTCCGACATCGCGGTTTTGTATCGCGCCAACGCACAGTCTCGCGAACTGGAACACAGCCTGTTTGCTGCCGGAATTCCCTACAGGGTTTACGGTGGACTACGCTTTTTCGAACGCCAGGAAATCAAGCACGCCCTCGCCTATCTGCGCCTGCTGGTGAACCCGGATGATGACAATTCCTTGATTCGGGTGATTAATTTTCCAGCCCGTGGTATTGGCGCCCGCACGCTGGAGCAGCTCACCGAAACTGCACTTGCCGGACAAGTCAGCCTCTGGCAGGTCTGCCGGCAGCAGCCGGCCGGCAAATCGGCCGAACGCGGCGTAGCAGCCTTCGTCAATCTGATCTCTCGCCTGCGTGAAGAAGCGTTACCGCTGAACCTGCCGGAATGCATCGCACACATTCTGGAACACAGCGGCCTCAACCAGTTTTATCGCAACGAAACCGATGGACAGGACCGCCTCGACAACCTGGATGAACTGGTCAACGCAGGCCGGCTGTTTTACCAGGAAACCGGCATGAACGCCACTTCCGATCAGCAGCTGGCCGAATTTCTCGCCCTGGCCAGCCTGGAAGCCGGACATCACCAGGCCAATGCCGGCGAAGATGCTCTGCAACTGATGACCATTCACGCAGCCAAGGGACTTGAATTCGAAACCGTGTTCCTCACCGGGCTGGAAGAAGGTCTGTTTCCCAGCGAACACGCACTGAGCGAAGAACGCGGCATCGAGGAAGAACGGCGCCTGATGTATGTCGCCATCACCCGCGCACGCAAACGCCTGTATCTGAGCTGGGCCGGCAAACGCATGCTGCACGGGCGGGAACGCTGGGGCATTGCATCCCGCTTTCTGACCGAAATTCCCGAAGAACTCCGCAGCGAGATCCGTCCTGCGACACAGCGGAGCATGCCCCGCGCTACTCCGGCAACGACGCCCGTCACAGCGCTCCGGGCAGCACCCACGCCAGCCGCGCCATGGCGATCCGGCATGAACGTGAAACATGCCAAATTTGGCACTGGTGTTATACTCGACGTGGCCGGCATGGGCAACGATCTGCGCGTGCAGGTCCGCTTTGCCGGCGAACACGGCACCAAATGGCTGGCAATGGCTTATGCCAGACTGGAAGCCCTGGCATGATCCGGACAGCCATCTCTGCGGAATTTCCCTGCCCATGAATCTGCTCAACGCCCTGGCCAGGGTCAGCAGCCTGACCCTGCTCTCCCGCATCTTCGGATTCATCCGCGACACCATCGTGGCACGTACCTTTGGTGCCAGTCTGTACACCGATGCGTTTTTCATCGCGCTGAAAATTCCCAACCTGATGCGCCGCCTGTTCGCAGAAGGCGCGTTTTCGCAGGCATTCGTGCCCATTCTGGCCGAATACAAAAACCGTCGCGGAGAACAGGAAACCCGTCTGCTGATTGACCACGTCACCACCTGGCTGGTGGCAGTGCTGGTTCTGGTGACGCTGGCTGGCATGCTGGCTGCGCCAGTGGTGGTCTGGCTCAGCGCACCCGGATTTGCACACGATCCGCAACGGTTTGACATCACCGTACGCATGCTCCGGATCACCTTTCCGTACATCCTGCTGATCTCACTGGTTTCCCTGTCGGGCGGCATTCTCAATACCTGGAGCCAGTTTGGTATTCCGGCATTCACGCCTGTGCTGTTCAATCTTGCCCTGATCTCTGCTGCGCTGCTGCTGGCACCCCACTGCCACCCACCAGCAATGGCCCTGGCCTGGGGTGTCATCCTGGGCGGCATGGCACAACTAGCGCTGCAAATTCCTTCACTAAAACAACTCGGCCTGCTTCCACGTCTGCGTTTCAGCAGTCACGACGAAGGCGTCTGGCGCATTCTGCGCCAGATGGGACCAGCCGTCTTCGGCGTTTCCATTTCGCAGCTGTCGTTGCTGATCAATACGATTTTTGCCTCATTTCTCGCCACAGGGAGCGTATCCTGGTTGTATTATGCCGACCGCCTGATGGAATTCCCGACCGGCATTCTCGGCGTTGCACTGGGCACCATCCTGTTGCCAAGCCTGTCACGCCATTATGCGGACAATGACACCAGCCAGTATTCCGCCACCCTGGACTGGGGACTACGACTGACGCTGATCCTGGCGCTGCCTGCGGCAGCTGCGCTTGCCATACTGGCGGTGCCCCTGATTGCCACCCTGTTTCAATACGGTCATTTTGACGCCCATGATGCCAGCATGACCCGCCAGGCCTTGATGGCATACAGTCTCGGCCTGCTTGGCCTGATCATGGTCAAGATTCTGGCACCGGGCTTTTATGCCCGCCAGAACATCAAAACCCCGGTCAAGATTGCCCTGTTCACCCTGATCAGCACACAACTGATGAATCTGCTGTTCATCAAACCGCTGGGCGTTGCCGGCCTGGCACTGGCCATCGGGCTCGGTGCGTGCATGAACGCAGGCATTCTGCTTCATCGCCTGCTGCGCGACCGGATTTACCAGCCACAACCCGGCTGGGCAATGTTTCTGGGACAAACGATACTGGCCACAGCGGTCATGACGCTGGTGCTGTGGCAACTGGCCGATCTGGCATCGCCGTGGACCGGCACACCGTTTTACTGGCGCGCCGTGCATTTGTCCGGCGTGGTTCTGGCCGGCATGGCCACTTATTTTGTCAGTCTGATGCTGGTCGGCGTGCGATTGCGCCAGTTTGTCCGCCACAGCAACTGACATCAGGCTGAATCACGTTTTCCTGCTGGACGGAACCGTATTTTTGTGCGATTTTACTGGCCTTGCCTACGCATGCGACACACGGCATCATGAACGAATACACAACCCTCGCTGCCGTCGATCTCGGTTCCAACAGTTTCAAGCTACAGGTAGCCCGCGTGGTGGATGACCAGCTCTACCCTCTGGACGCGCTGAAGGAACCGGTTCGCCTCAGTGCAGGACTGGACCCCGACAAACTGCTGGACGGACCGTCACAGACACGTGCGCTGGCCTGTTTGAGCCGTTTCAACGAACGTTTGCGCGGATTGCCGCAAGGCGCTGTGCGATGTGTCGGCACCAGCGCGTTGCGCGTAGCCAACAACACCCCGGAATTTCTAAGGCTGGCTGAAGCCACGCTTGGTTACCCGATAGAAATCATCGCCGGCCGGGAAGAAGCACGACTGGTCTACATTGGCGTTGTACACAGCTTGCCGGCTGTCGAACACCCACGTCTGATCATCGACATCGGTGGTGGTTCGACCGAATGCGTGATTGGCACCGGCATGGTGCCGCAAGTCATGGAAAGCCTCCATCTCGGCTGCGTCGTCTACACACGCCGGTTTTTCGGCGATGGCCAGATCACCCGGCACAGCCTGCATGCCGCCGAAATCGCGGCACGTGCCGAAGCACAAACCATTGTCAGAACATTTGCCGGCAAATGGAATGAAGCCGTTGGTTCCAGCGGCACCGCCCGCATCATCAGCGATGTGCTGGTCCAGAACGGCTGGGCAGACCAGGGGATCACGCGCGAAGGTCTGGTTCGTCTGAAAGAAGCCATGATCCAGTGCGGGCACCAGAACCGCCTGGAACTGGCTGGCATGAAACCCGATCGCAAACCAGTCTTTGCCGGCGGCGTTGCCATCATGAGCGGCTTGTTTGCCGAATTTGGCATCGAACGCATGACCGTCGCCGATGGCGCCCTGCGCGAAGGTGTTCTATGGGACCTGCTTGGACGCTTTCATCACCATGACATGCGGACCGCAACGGTTACCCAGTTCATGCGTCGCTACCATGTCGACAGCCGTCAGGCGCGCCGGGTATGCGATCTGGCACTGCGCCTGTTCCAACGGGCAGGACACGCGCTTGGCATCGACACAGCCGGCCTGACCGAACACCAGCACCACCTGCAATGGGCGGCGCAACTGCACGAAATCGGTTTGTCCATCGCTCATTCAGGTTATCACAAGCATAGCGCCTATATACTTGCCAATGCGGACATGCCCGGGTTTTCGCAAAAGGACCAGACCCGCATGTCGATGCTGGTCCGGATGCAGCGCGGCAGCCTGGACAAACTGTCCGGCATGATCAGCATGGGAAGCCCCGCACACGCGATGGTGCTTGCCTTGCGACTGGCGGTACTGTTCAACCGCAGCCGAAGCGATGTTTCGCAGCACCTGCAACCGGTATTGAATTTTGATCCCGATGGCGCCGACCTGCGTTTGCCGGCAACGTGGCTGGACAGCAATCCACTGACAACTGCCGCGCTGCATGAAGAAAGCCGGATCTGGAAGCAGGCGGGCTTCCGCATGACCGTGCATCCCGACGAATCAACCTGACATGACTGGAGATGTTAACCATGCCCGATCAACCGGATCTGCTCTGGGACTTGCCAACCAGACTGTTTCACTGGGGACTGGTCGCTGGTATCGCCACCTGCTGGATTACCGGCAGCCTCTTGGACAACGCCATGCAGATTCATCTGCTGGCAGGTTACTTTACCCTGAGTTTGCTGCTGTTTCGCTTGCTATGGGGCATCGCTGGCAGCCAGACGTCCAGGTTCAACCATTTTTTGCGCGGTCCGGCGGCAATCGCCGCCTATGCCAGAACACTGTTTCACCGCAACAGCGTGGGCCAGCAAGCTGGTCACAATCCCATCGGTGGCTGGTCAGTCGTGCTGTTGCTGACCGCCAGCCTGACAGTCGCCATCACTGGTCTGTTTTCCAATGATGCAATCGATACGCACGGCCCACTGGCCGGCTGGGTCGGCGATGACATGAGCGACCGTCTGACCGACTGGCACCAGCTGTCATTCGACATCCTGGCCGTCTTCATCGGCCTGCATCTGTTCGCGATCCTGTTTTATCGCCTGTACAAGAAAACCGATCTGGTCAGACCAATGATCACCGGCAAACTGGCCAATTGCGAGGACTGTAACGCAAAACCGGCCAGTCTGCTGCTGGCCGGAATCCTGTATGCCGTCTGCCTGGGCATCGTTTATGCGGTCGCCCGATCAGCCGGCTGAATCAAGACCAGACCCGATTCTGCGCCGGCACAGCCCTCCGTTCATCTGGGCATGCTGGCGACATTGCCAACCATCTGCATCACCTGCTGATCTGCTGTCGGCTGACCAGTCAGCCAGGCCAGCAGACTGGATGCCGCAAAGGACAACGTCGTGGCGATGACCAGCACCATCAGGTTGCGGGTCATGCCCTGCGGGATACCCTGATCATCCAGATAACGCCGCAGCCACCAGGCGGCCGCAAAGAACACCACAGTCGACAGGATCAGATCAGCCACAATGCACCGTATCAGTGCGGAATGCCACGAAACTGCTGATGACAGGCCTTGCAACTGGATTCCACCGCCGCAAATGACGGCTTGATGGTATCCATATTGCGGGACTGGGCCGCAGTAACCAGCGCATTGGCAGCATTGATGAACTTCTGCTGTGCGGCGCGGAAGTCAGCCGGTTTGTCCCAGACATCCGGCTTGGCACGGGTAGGCGGGTAATTGCTGTCGGGTGTGAAATAGACCCAGGGTTTGGTACTCAGATCCTTGAGCTGTCCTGCCAGCACGATGAACTGCGCAGGATCATAGTCTCTCCGGCCACGCACCATCAGCCCCATCGGTTCGAGCGTACGCACCATCTGTTTGAACAGGATCTTGCGATGCGTCACCGGCTGGCCGGGATGGGTATCTTCGCCATTGCTGCAACCAGATGCCAGCAAAAGCCCGGTCAGTACCATGCCCATGACCCCCAGATGCACCCCTGCCCGGGTTGCTGCGAACACACGTGTTTCTTTCATTTGCGTATCACCTTGATTGGTCAGTCGTATCGCGCACCAGAATAGCAGCACGCCATGACATTCACCAGACGGCCGCACCGAAATATTCACTGCCACTCAGCAGACC
This sequence comes from Pseudomonadota bacterium, assembly GCA_021845925.1. Classification (GTDB taxonomy): domain Bacteria; phylum Pseudomonadota; class Gammaproteobacteria; order Burkholderiales; family Sulfuriferulaceae; genus Sulfuriferula. The sequence continues at coordinate 37,325 of JAJZUW010000009.1, read as the reverse complement.
GGCAGTAGCAGGAATAATGCATCAAAGCGCTGACCTCGCCCTGACAGCCAGACAAAACCGGTCATTTCATCAAAATGCAGCCCTCTGCCATTCAAATTCAGTCGGGAAAGCAGTAGAATAAGCATCTGTTTATGCAACCTGCCTGCAGTTGCCCAGTCCAACCTGAATCCGGAGATGTCATCATGCCTATCTACGCGTACAAATGCGCCCAGTGTGGCCACACTGAGGACGTCATGCAAAAAATGAGCGATGCCGAACTCACCGTTTGTCCGCAATGTGGCCAGACCACATTCAGCAAACAGTTGTCGGCCGCCGGCTTCCAACTCAAAGGCAACGGTTACTATGCGACCGATTTCAAGAACAAGCCTGCCGATGCTCCGGCCTGCGGCAGCGGTGGCTGCCCGGCCTGCGTGTCCTGATCCGGCACGTCCTGCATGAAACGGTATTTCGTCACCGGCCTGCTGCTGTGGGTGCCGCTGGGCATTACCCTGTACGCACTGACCACCATCATCAGCACGCTGGACGAGAGCCTGCTGCTGCTGCCGGCGTCCTGGCAACCCCAGGCCTGGCTCGGCGTGCACATTCCCGGACTTGGCGTGGTACTGATGCTGGGCGTCATCCTGATTTCCGGCATCATCATGACCAATGTCATCGGTCTGCGACTGGTGCAATGGTGGGAAAAGCTGCTTGCACGCATTCCAGTGGTCAAATCGATTTATTACAGCGTCAAGCAGGTGTCCGATTCCCTGCTGTCCGGCAATGGCAATGCCTTTCGCCGGGTACTGCTGGTCCGCTATCCGCATCCGGAAAGCTGGTCGCTTGCATTCCAGACCAATATCCCGAGCCGCGTCACGTCGCGGTTGCCGGACGAACATGTGGCCGTTTTCATTCCGACCACGCCGAGCCCGGTGAATGGCTTCTATTTTTTCGTTCCACGTTCCGATGTCATGGAACTGGACATCAGCGTGGATGACGCGCTGAAATACATCGTGTCGATGGGTGTCATGACGACCCCGGAAAAACCACACCCGCATTCCAACCAATAGCCCTTACCAGAAATTCCGTTCCCTATGCGTACTCATTACTGCGGCGCGCTCAACAGCGCCCATCTGGACCAGATTGTCACCGTTGTCGGCTGGGCACATCGCCGGCGCGATCATGGCGGCGTGATTTTCATCGACCTGCGCGACCGCGAGGGTATGCTGCAGGTGGTTGCAGACCCGGACCGTCCGGACAGCTTCGCCGCCGCCGAACAGACACGCAGTGAATTCGTCCTCAAAATTACCGGACGCATCCGCATGCGCCCGGAAGGTACGCGCAACGCCAGCCTGTCAACCGGCGATGTCGAACTGCTGGCCCACGACATTGAAATCCTCAACGCCTCGGTCACCCCGCCATTCCAGATGGATGACGACAACCTGTCCGAAAACGTCCGGCTGACCTATCGTTATCTGGACCTGCGTCGTCCGGCGATGCAATCGAACCTCAAGCTGCGTTACCGGGTTGCCAAAAACCTGCGCGATTATCTCGACCAGCATGGCTTCATCGAAGTTGAAACCCCCATGCTGACCCGTTCGACACCGGAAGGCGCGCGCGACTATCTGGTTCCGTCACGCGTTCATGCCGGCCAGTTTTATGCGTTGCCGCAATCCCCCCAACTGTTCAAGCAGCTGTTGATGGTTTCGGGGTTCGACCGTTATTTCCAGATCACCAAATGTTTCCGTGACGAAGATTTGCGGGCCGACCGGCAACCCGAGTTCACCCAGGTCGATATCGAAACTTCGTTCATGAATGAAGAAGAGATCATGACCCTGGTCGAAGGCATGATCCGCGAACTGTTTGCCAAGGTGCTGCAAGTCGAGCTGCCCAACCCGTTCCCGCGCATGACCTGGCACGAAGCCATGCATCGCTATGGATCGGACAAGCCAGACCTGCGCGTTGCGCTCGAATTCACCGAGCTTACCGACCTGATGAAAACCGTGGATTTCAAGGTATTCCGCGCAGCAGCCGATCTTGACGATGGTCGCGTGGTCGCTCTGCGCGTGCCCGGTGGCGCTGCCCTGTCCCGCAAGGACATCGACGACCTGACCGAATTCGTCAAAATCTATGGCGCCAAGGGACTGGCATGGATCAAGATCAATGATGTCACCCAGCTGAATGACACCGGCCTGCAGTCGCCGGTTGTCAAGTTCCTGCCCGAACCCGTGCTGGCCGAAATCATGACGCGTTCTGGCGCACAGAATGGCGACCTGCTGTTCTTTGGCGCCGACAGACGCAAGATCGTCAATGATGCCATAGGTGCATTGCGCCTGAAGGTTGGCAAAACAGAAGGCGACTGGCGCCCATTGTGGGTGGTGGATTTCCCGATGTTCGAATACAACGATGACGAAAAGCGCTGGGATGCCCTGCACCACCCGTTCACCTCGCCGAAGCCAGGTCACGAAACCTTGCTGGAAAGCGATCCTGGCGCAGCGCTTTCACGCGCTTACGACATGGTATTGAACGGCTGGGAGGTCGGCGGCGGATCGGTACGTATTCATCAGCAAACCGTGCAGGACCACGTTTTCCGCGCACTCGGAATCAGCGAAGAACAGGCACGCGAAAAATTCGGCTTCCTGCTCGATGCCCTGCAGTTTGGCGCTCCCCCTCACGGCGGCCTGGCTTTCGGACTCGACCGGCTGGTGGCCCTGATGACCGGTGCAGACTCCATCCGCGACGTGATTGCATTCCCGAAAACCCAACGGGCCAGCGATCTCATGGTACAGGCACCGAATCTGGTCGACGAACGCCAGTTACGCGACCTGCACATTCGCGTGCGTGCCGCCGAACCGGTCAAAAACCAGCATTGAACGAGCAGGCTGCGCGGCAACCACCCCGCGCAATCACCATCAGGCCATTTCGGCCTGGCCATTTGAGCGTGCGAGCGGGGATGAGTGCAAGGCGCACGGAGCGCAGGATTCGAGACAGTACAACAGGTACGGCGAGAAGACGAGCACCGCGCAACGCGGCAACCACCCCGCGCAATCACCATCAGGCCATTTCGGCCTGGCCATTTGAGCGTGCGAGCGGGGATGAGTGCAAGGCGCACGGAGCGCAGGATTCGAGACAGTACAACAGGTACGGCGAGAAGACGAGCACCGCGCAACGC
>JAJZUW010000009.1:0-34167 GCA_021845925.1 Pseudomonadota bacterium | reverse complement strand
CAATCACCATCAGGCCATTTCGGCCTGGCCATTTGAGCGTGCGAGCGGGGATGAGTGCAAGGCGCACGGAGCGCAGGATTCGAGACAGTACAACAGGTACGGCGAGAAGACGAGCACCGCGCAACGCGGCAATCGCTCCGCACAATCACCATCAGGCCATTTCGGCCTGGCCATTTGAGCGTGCGAGCGGGGATGAGTGCAAGGCGCACGGAGCGCAGGATTCGAGACAGTACAACAGGTACGGCGAGAAGACGAGCACCGCGCAACGCGGCAACCACCCCGCGCAATCACCATCAGGCCATTTCGGCCTGGCCATTTGAGCGTGCGAGCGGGGATGAGTGCAAGGCGCACGGAGCGCAGGATTCGAGACAGTACAAGAGGTACGGCGAGAAGACGAGCACCGCGCAACGCGGCAATCGCTCCGCGCAGCCGGTCAAATCAGGTGAAACCACAGAAAACGTCGCGCATGAGCGATATCAGCCGCAACGTCCGCGTATCACCAACCCGGTAATACACCCGGTTGGCATCCTTGCGGGTTCGCAATACGCCCTTGTCGCGCAGAATGGCGAGGTGCTGGGAAATGTTGCTCTGGGTGGTGCCGACCTGATCGACAATGTCCTGGACGCTGACTTCCTGGTCGCCGAGCACGCAGAGAATCTTCAGGCGCAACGGATGTGACATGGCCTTCATGGCACGGGACGCCTGCTCGATATGCTCATCCTTGTCGATGAGATCGATCTGATCAAAATCCAGTACGACTCGGGACATGTTGCCGGTTTCCATACTCATGTATATGACGGTTTTATTATCCCAGAATTTTGTCCCTGTTGCGAGTGATGCCGGCAAATTTTTACTTGAATTACAGGGAATTTCAGTCTTTCATGATGATCCGGATGATCATGCCGCGATTCTGTGACGATTGATCGTTCGCGAGCAACCGGCATGAATTTTCCTGACGTCGTGCGGAACACTCAAGTGCAGGATGCATCAATTGCCAAATTATAATAAAATCCATTTCCGTTCATCTGGCCGCTTCCTGATCGGTATGAAGGCGCGGCATTTGCCATTGTCTGACTGAGAATCCAATTGACCCCCGCCCTGCTTATCATTCTCGACGGCTTCGGCTGTCGCAAGTGCCATACTGACAACGCAATTGCCCTGGCCAGCAAGCCCAACTGGATGCGCTGGTGGAACGAGTATCCGCACACGCTGATACAGGCATCGGAATCCGCGGTCGGTCTTCCTTCGGGACAGATGGGCAATTCGGAGGTTGGTCATCTCAACATTGGTGCAGGACGCGTGGTGTACCAGGAATTCACCCGCATCGAAATTGCCATCAAATCGGGATCGTTCTACCAGAACCCGGCAATCGTGCGCTGCATCGATCTGGCCAAAAACAATGGCCGGGCCTTGCATATCCTGGGCCTGTTGTCGGATGGCGGCGTGCACAGCCATGAAAACCACATTCATGCCATGCTGGAAGCTGCACACCGCGCCGGACTGACCAATGTCCACCTGCATGTCTTTCTGGACGGGCGCGACACCCCGCCACGCAGCGCGGAAATCTACCTGAAACGGTTGCAGGACAAGATTGACAGCCTTGGTGTTGGCCGGATCGCCAGCATGGTCGGGCGTTATTTCGCCATGGATCGTGACCGGCGCTGGCCGCGCGTCAAGGAAGCATGGGATGTCATTACACGGGGTGACGGGCTGTATGCCGCTCCGGATGCGCTGACTGGACTGGCAGAAGCGTATGCGCGCGGCGAATCGGACGAATTTGTCAAAGCCACATGCATTGGCGAAAAAGTCGACATCCAGGACGGCGACAGCATCATGTTCATGAATTTCCGGTCCGATCGTGCCCGTCAGCTCACGCGGGCATTCATTGAACCCGATTTCAGCGAATTTGACCGCGTACGCATGCCGAAGCTGGCCGATTTCTGCACCCTGACCGGTTACAGCGATGATTTCAATGTTTCGGTCGCCTTTCCGCCCGAACGCATCCGCAATGGTTTTGGCGAGCATATTTCAAAACTCGGACTCAAACAGCTGCGAATTGCCGAAACCGAAAAATACCCGCATGTCACATTTTTCTTCAACGGCGGAGATGAAACCGTCTACCAGGGTGAGGAGCGCATCCTGGTTGCATCGCCCAATGTGGCAACCTATGACATGAAGCCGGAAATGAGCGCCTATGAAGTCGCCGACAAACTGGTTGCCGCGATCCGGGAAAAGCGTTTTGACGCCATCATCAGCAATTTTGCCAATGCCGACATGGTAGGTCACACCGGCGACCTGCAGGCCACCATCCGGGCCATTGAAGCCCTGGACGAATGTCTCGGTCGCGTGGTGCCCGCCATGCTGGAAGCCGGTGGCGAAATCCTCATCACAGCCGATCACGGCAATGCTGAACTGATGATGGATGAGCACACCCACCAGGCTTATACGGCCCACACGACCAATCTGGTACCGCTGCTCTACATCGGCAAGCGCAAAGCCACACTGGCTGAAACCGGCGCCCTGGAAGATGTCAGCCCGACCCTGCTGGACATCATGGGCATTCCGCAACCGGCCGAAATGACCGGGCGGTCGTTGATCCGGTTCGAGTAGCATCTTGTTGCGGCGCGGCGCGATCCTGCTCCTGCTACCAGCACTGCTGCTGGCCACCGCCCCCGCCGCCGGAGCACACTCCGGACGCACCGAACTGAAAAAAATCCACCAGCAACTGGACCAGTTGCGCAAACAGAAACAGTCCAGCGAATCGGAACGCGACCGCAACGAAGACGCCTTGCGCAAGTCGGAACTGGCGATCAGCAATATCAACCGGCAACTGAGCAATATCCAGGCCCGCGAACAGTCCACCCATGCCACACTGAATGCGCTTGACCGACAAATCGCTGGCGTGCGCCAGTCGATGCAGACGCAACAGAACCAGTTGTCCAGCCTGCTGCGCCATTTGCATGTCAATGGCGGGCATGATGACCTGCAACTTCTGCTGGATGACCGGCCAGCCGGTGAAACCCAGCGCGATGTGGTATGGGCAGGTTATCTGCAACGCGACCGGCAAAGACTGATCAACGAACTGACTGGCAGCGCAGCCCGGCTGGATGACCTGCGCAGGCAGCAACAATCCCTGCAGGCCGAACTGGCCAGCCAGCAACACGAACAGGAACAGCAACGACTGCAGTTGCAGGCCGAACAGAAAAACCGCCAGGCCATCCTCGCCAGGCTCGGTTCCACCATTGCCCGCCAGCAGCAACAGATCAGCAATCTGGAAGAAAGCGAAAAGCGCATCACCCGACTGATGGAGGAACTGGCACGCGCAGCAGCGCGTCGTGAGGCTGCACGCAAGGAAGCCGAGCGCCGGGCCGCCATGCGCGCAAAACAGCACCGGCGCGCCATGCCCGGAAAACCGGCCGCGCCCGCACAACCGGGGGCACCGGAACAGCCAGCAGAAAATATTGCCCAGCCGGAAACTCCTTTTGTCGGTTTTGGTCTGATGAAAGGCAAGCTGCCGATGCCAACACGCGGAACCCTGGTTCACCGGTTTGGCACGCCACGCGAGGCCGGAGGCACATTGTGGAAAGGCCTGTTCATCCAGGCGCCTTCCGGTCAGGCGGTGGTCAGTGTCGGTGCCGGACGCGTGGTGTTCGCAGACTGGCTGCGCGGCTTTGGCAACCTGATCATCATCGACCATGGCGAGGGGTACATGAGTCTGTACAGTGACAATGAAACCCTGTATAAACGAGTCGGAGATGTTGTCAAAGCTGGTGAAACCATTGCAGCGGTCGGTAACACTGGCGGCAACAATGAAACTGGTCTGTATTTTGAACTGCGGTATCGCAGCCAGGCGTTCGACCCCTATAACTGGCTGTCTCATCGATAGGAAACCCGGGAATCCCTACATGCGCATCACCAAACACAAAATCGGCCTGGTTCTGACAGGCATGCTGCTCGGCGCCACCCTGACTGTCTATCTTCCGGCCATTGCCGAAAAACAGGCTGTACCGGATCTTCCGCTTGATGAACTGCGCACGTTCAGCCAGGTGTTTGGCAAGATCAAAACCGATTATGTGGAGCCGGTCAGCGACAAGAAACTGATCGATGACGCCATCAACGGCATGCTGTCCGGGCTTGACCCGCATTCACAGTATCTCGATCCGGACGATTTCAAGGATCTCCAGGATGGCACCCAAGGCGAGTTTGGCGGACTGGGCATTGAAGTCGGCATGGAAGATGGCTTCGTCAAGGTCATTTCCCCCATCGAAGATACACCGGCCCAAAAAGCAGGCATCCAGCCAGGCGACCTGATCATCAAGATCGACGACACGCCAGTCAAGGGCATGACCATCAACGATGCCGTCAAGCGGATGCGCGGCGACCCCAACACACCAGTCACGCTGACCATTGTGCGCAAGGGACAGAACAAGCCCCTCAGCATCAAGCTGGTGCGCGCGATCATCAAGGTGAAAAGCGTCAAGTCGGCCATGATTGAGCCCGGCTATGGTTATGTGCGCATCACCCAGTTCCAGGAGCACACCGGCGAAAACCTGATGGATGCCATCACTGCCCTGGTTGCCAAGAACAAGGCACCGCTCAAGGGACTGGTGCTGGACCTGCGCAACGATCCGGGCGGTCTGCTGACCAGCGCCGTTGGCGTGGCTTCGACCTTCCTGCCGGACAACAGCCTGGTCGTTTATACCGATGGCCGGACCGAAGACTCGAAAATGCACCTGACCGCCACGCCGGACAACTACCTGCACCCCGGCGAAAAGAACTATCTGCGCAATGAACCGGCATGGCTGAAATCCATCCCGATGGTCGTTCTGATCAATGGCGGCTCCGCTTCCGCATCGGAAATCGTTTCGGGCGCACTGCAGGATCACAAGCGGGCACTGATCATTGGCACCCAGTCGTTCGGCAAGGGTTCGGTACAAACCATTCTGCCCCTGACCAACGGCGCCGGCATCAAACTGACCACAGCGCGTTACTTCACGCCCAGCGGCCGTTCGATCCAGAACAAGGGCATCACGCCCGACATCGTGGTAGAGGAAGGCAAAGTGATCAACAGTGACGGACGCAATCCGCTCGAAATCCACGAAGTGGATCTCGAAAATCACCTGAGCAACCCGAACGGCACTGACAAACACACCGACAAGCAGCCGCCAAAAATCGTCGGACCGGCTCACAAGGCGGAAAAGACGGCTGAACCTGCCGTGGATACTGGCGAAGCCGTGCTCAGCAAGGATGACTTCCAGCTCAATCAGGCCGTCAATCTGCTGAAAGGCGTCAATATCCTGGCGCGTGCGAACAGCGGTGCCGCCAGCACCGGCACGGGCGCGACCACGCACTGAAAACGCTGCCAATAGTGGATGACCGGCAACTGCTACGCTACAGCAGGCATATCCTGTTACCGGACTTTGATCTGGCCGGTCAGGAAGCCCTGCTGGCAGGCAGTGTTCTGCTGGTGGGCGCCGGGGGCCTGGGTTCGCCTGCTGCCCTGTATCTGGCCGCCAGCGGCATCGGCCAGATGACCATTGCCGATGGCGATACGGTCGAACTGTCCAACCTGCAACGCCAGATCATTCACCAGACCCGATCCATTGGTCAGAACAAGGCCGAATCGGCATGCCGGGAAGCCAGTGACCTGAATCCCGATATCCGCATCACGTCCATTGCACGACATCTGACAGGTACCGAACTGGAAGATCAGGTGGCCAGACACGATGTCGTGGTGGATGCAAGCGACAACTTTGCTACCCGCCATGCCATCAATCGGGCCAGCGTGTCCTGCAAAAAACCTCTGGTTTCCGGTGCTGCCCTGCGCACCAGCGGACTGCTGACCACCTTTGACCAACGCCTGCCCGACAGCCCCTGTTATAGCTGCCTGTTTCCAGAATCGGCAGACGATCCGGAAGTCGACCGTTGCAGCGAAAGCGGCGTATTCAGCCCACTGACCGGCATGATAGGTACGCTGCAGGCAGCAGAAGCAATCAAGCTGATAACCGGCTGGGGAGAATCCCTGCACGGCAGACTGATCCGTTTTGACATCCGTTCCGCCGGCTGGAACGAACTTCGCCTGAAGCGCGACCCGGCGTGTCCGGTCTGCTCGGCAAGCTGAACCACGGCACAATTCGAAAAAACATCACGCACCGGACAAAAGGGCAACCACCTTCAGCCAGTGCCCGCCATCAGAAAATCATCCAGCGCTTCTCGCGCCAATGGTTTTGCATACCAGTAGCCCTGGGCATAATCGCATCCCCAGCCCGCCACCAGGTCATGCTGGGCCTCGGTCTCAATGCCTTCGGCGATGGTGCGGATGCCCAGGTTGTGCGCCAATGCAATCAGCCCTTCGACCAGCAGCCGATCCCGTTCATGGTCAAAGATACCCGACATGAATGATTTGTCCAGTTTGAGATAATGAATATCAAACTGTTTCAGATAAGACAGCGCAGAATAACCGGTACCGAAATCATCCAGCGCGAGCTCAACCCCGCTCTTGCGCAACTGCTCCAGTTGCCTGCGCACCGGTTCGGATGCCTTGAGCAGCAGACCTTCGGTGATTTCAATCACGACAGGCTGGCCAAGGGCGTTCTGCAACCATGGTTTGACATCGACGTCGTGCTCGAACTGCAAGGGCGAACAATTGATACTGACTTGTGGCAAGCCGGTATTGCCAGCCCAGCTGTTCTGCAATTCAAGCACCTGGTCAACCACCCAGTTGCCCAGTTCGTGAATGATTCCAAGCTCTTCTGCCAGCGGAATGAAGTCTGTCGGCGAAATACTGCCGCGCGATGCATGTTCCCAGCGCAGCAAAGCTTCCAGCTTGGCGGTCGAACCATCGCGCAAATTCACGATCGGCTGATAAACGAGGCTCATTTCCCCCCGTTCCAGTGCATGGCGCAGATCGTTACCCAGTTCGAGTCGTTCCCTGGCCTGTTGCTGCATGCTGAAATCAAACAGGCTCATGCGGTTGCGACCAGCAGCCTTGGCCGCATACATGGCCTGGTCAGCATGCCGCATCAACGTGTCCGGGTCACCGGCGTCGCGTGGGTGACAGGCCACGCCGATGCTGGCTGATGCGTAACCGGTATCGCCATCTCCCAGATCAAACGGTTTTCTGAGCTGTTCCAGCAACTGGCTGGCCACACGCTGGATCTGGCACGAATCCACCAGCCCCGGAAACACGACGGTAAATTCATCGCCGCCCAGTCGGGCGACAAAATCGGAATCACGTACCGAAGCACGGATACGGCGAGCTGCTTCCTGCAGCAGACGGTCACCCTTGGCATGCCCGAGTGTGTCGTTGATTTCCTTGAACCGGTCGAGATCGACAAACATCAGCGTCAGCGCGCGTCCCGACCGGCGCGACTGGCGGAATTCCTGCTCAAGCCAGTCATGAAATTGCCGCCGGTTTGGCAATCCGGTCAACCAGTCATAATGGGCCTGTTTCCAGATGATCGCCTCACGCGATTTTTCTGCCGTGATATCGGAAAACAGCGCGACATACCGGAGAACCCGGTTGTTGTCGTCGTAAACAGTATTGATGGTCAGTCGCTCGACATACGGCGTACCATCCCTTCGCCGGTTGCCCACTTCGCCACTCCAGCGGCCGGTTTCCAGCAGACTGCGCCAGATGCGCTGGTAAAAACCAGGCGCATGGCGTTCCACCAGCAAAATACCCGGCTTCTGGCCCAGCAACTCATCACGCCGGTACCCGCTCATGCGTTCGAATGCAGGATTCACCGCCAGAATGGTTCCCCGCGCATCGGTGACCAGCATGCCTTCGCTGGTGTGATCATAAACCGAAGTGGCCAGACGAACTTCTTCTTCGCGCGCCCGACGCAACGAAATATCATTGAAGCAGACCAGCGATGCTGGTGCATCTGCAAAAAAAGTCGGCAAGGCAAACACTTCAGCCAGAAAACGCTCGCCATTCATCCGGATCAGCCGTTCTTCCACCACACCAGCATCAGCTGATTCCGGCTGGAACGGAGTCCCCTGCCCGGCAGCATCCGCCATTGCACGCCGGCTGGTGGAATCGACCCTGCCGGTGACCGGACTGCCCAGCAATTCCGCTACCTGATCCGCGCCAAGAATTCTGGCCGCAGCCGGATTGGCCCACACAATGGCATCATGCCGGTGCACGACCAGGCCAATCGGCAGCAGATCGAGCATGCGGGAAAAATCGGTTTCGCGCAGTGTCAGCCGGTCTGCCGTGAAAACCTGTTCGGCCAACCGGACCGGCCAGTCTTCATCTAGCGCTCCGGGCTGATCTGGCAAAGGGAAGGGGTTTGAAAAATCCACGATGTGCCAGTCCGGTTTACGGCACCGGACGGGTCTGTAACCCATCCTGCAACACCAGCCAGAGGCCGGCAGCATCATCCGCCAACTTGCGCCGGAACTGACTGCGCACAAACATTTGCCACTGCCCGCTCACTGCGGAAAGCAGTATGGAAGCACCCAGTGCAGGATCAACCGTTGTTTCGCCCTGCGTCACTGCGATGCGCAATGACTGGCGCAACGACGCTTCCAGCCGATCATGGAATTGATTGATTCTGGCCTGAAGACGCTCGTTTTCATGAACCAGCGCTTCGCCGATCAGAACACGGGTCATGCCGGGATTGGTTTGCGCAAAACCGAGCAGCAGCTGAAAGATGGCTTCGGTTTGTTTCAAGCCACTTTCGTGGCTGGACAAAATCCGGTTCACCAGCGAAAACACCGACTGCTCGATAAACTCGATCAGTCCGTCAAACATTTGTGCCTTGCTGGCAAAATGCCGGTACAGGGCTGCTTCCGAAACCTGCAGGCGTTCGGCCAATGCTGCTGTTGTAATCTTGCTTGCCACCGGTGATTCCAGCATGCTGGCCAGCACCTGCAGAATCTGCATTTTTCGTTCGCCTGCTACCGCCACCCTGTTCCCCTCTACAATGACAACACAAGCCGGCAACCCGCGTTTCCCCGAATTGCCGGACATGACAGCGCGCACCATTGACTAGATTTGTGGGTGCGCACGTTCCAGTTTGTTATACAGACCATTCAGTGCATCGAGATACGCTTCTGCAGAAGCCACCACGATATCGGTATCCGCACCCTGGCCATTGACGATGCGTCCGCTTTTGGCCAGCCGGACCGTCACCTCTCCCTGAGCATCCGTTCCAGTCGTGATGCTGTTGACCGAGTACAGCTGAAGCTCGGCCTGACTGGCAACCAGCACTTCTATCGCCCGGAATGTTGCATCCACAGGCCCGCTGCCGGTTGCGCTGGCTGAACGTTCTTCGCCATGCACGCTGACCACCAGTTCCGCGTGCGGAATCTCTCCGGTTTCCGAACAGACACGCAGTGAGACCAGTTTATAGGCTTCCTGACTGGCCGCAGCGGATTCATCACTGACCAGCGATTGCAGGTCTTCATCAAAAATATCGTGTTTCTTGTCCGCCAGATCCTTGAAACGGGCAAATGCAGCATTCAGCGCTTCTTCGCTGTCCATCACAATACCGATTTCCTTCAGACGGCTGCGGAAGGCATTGCGACCGGAATGTTTGCCCAGCACCATCTTGTTGGCGGTCCAGCCCACATCCTCCGCCCGCATGATCTCGTAGGTTTCACGATGCTTCAGCACCCCGTCCTGGTGGATGCCGGACTCATGGGCAAACGCATTGGCCCCGACAATCGCCTTGTTCGGCTGCACGGCAAATCCGGTGATGCCGGACACCAGGCGCGAAGCCGGCACGATCTGGGTGGTGTCGATACGGGTGGCGCAGCCAAACACATCACCACGCGTCCTGACCGCCATGACCACCTCCTCCAGCGCGGCATTACCAGCCCTCTCGCCGAGTCCGTTGATGGTACATTCCACCTGACGGGCGCCATTGAGAACCGCCGACAGCGAATTGGCGACTGCCAGGCCCAGATCATTGTGACAATGCACCGAAAACACCGCCTTGTCCGAATTCGGGATGCGTTCGCGCAGACTGCGGATCAGTTCACCAAACTGGCCTGGCAGGCTGTAACCGACCGTATCCGGAATATTCAGCGTTTTTGCACCGGCATCGATCACGGCTTCCAGTACACGACACAAAAAATCGGGATCCGAACGTCCAGCATCTTCCGGAGAAAACTCAACATTGTCCGTAAACTTGCGAGCCCAGCCAACTGCCTTGACCGCCTGTTCGATCACCTGTTCCGGCGTCATGCGCAACTTCTTTTCCATGTGGATCGGACTGGTTGCAATAAACGTATGGATACGAGCCGATGCCGCGCCCGCCAGCGCTTCGCCAGCGCGTTCGATATCCCGTTCAAGCGCACGCGCCAGACCACATACGGTGCTGTTCCGGATCGCATTGGCCACCGCCTGCACCGACTCGAAATCACCATTGGAAGCGGCTGGAAAACCGGCTTCGATCACATCCACCCGCATGCGCTCCAGCTGACGCGCAATGCGCAGCTTTTCATCACGGGTCATCGATGCGCCCGGACTCTGTTCGCCATCGCGCAGGGTGGTATCAAAAATAATGAGATGGTCGTTACTCATGCTGTTCCCTCTGGTTGCGTCGTCTGAGCCAGTTCCACATAGCCAGCACATAGCCTGACAAGGCATAGGCCGTTACCACGCCAAACAGGACTTCCGGTGGTCGGGACGCAATCACGACAAAACCCATGGCAATGAGAAACACAACGATAAACGGCACACTGCGTCGCATGTTGATGTCCTTGCCACTATAATAACGGACATTACTGACCATGGTGAGACCGGCAAACAGGGTGACTGCAAACATCACCCAGCGCAATTCATCGCCACTGAAGCCATACTCCTGCATGACCCAGACAAACCCAACCACCAGCGCAGCCGCCGATGGACTAGGCAAACCCTGGAAATAGCGTTTGTCAGCCACTTCCAGTTGGGTATTGAAGCGAGCCAGACGCAAGGCAGCGCCGACACAATACACGAATGCGGCCATCCAGCCCAGCTTGCCCAGACCACGCAGCGCCCACTCATACGCCACCAGCGACGGCGCCACACCAAACGAAACCATGTCCGACATCGAATCATACTCGGCGCCAAACGCACTTTGAGTATGGGTCATGCGCGCCACCCGGCCATCGAGACCATCCAGCACCATGGCAATGAACACCGCCACGGCAGCCATTTCAAAGCGGTCGTTCATGGCCTGCACAATGGCATAGAATCCACCGAACAGCGCCGCTGACGTAAACAGGTTTGGCAACAGATAAATGCCCCGCCGCTGCAGACGCGGGCCGCCGGGAAACTTGTGACGATAGGGTTCGGTCATGCTGTCAATTGGTTGTCTGATAACATCATCCTGCCACACTACAGCAAAATTGGGAACCGGTCACCCTTGCCCACGCACAAACAGACATTCCCGCACAAGCGGGAATGTCTGTTTGGGATAACGGGGACAAGCACTTCCGGCCACTCACCTCTGCTTCGCCTTAGCCTCTCAACCCCGGAAAACCGTCGCGAGCGATGGCCAGGCAAGGCGGAAACGACTTGAAAAACCGGAATGTACATGAAGTACATGAGATTTTGAAAGCCGCTGCCAACGCCGCATGGTCGAGCGCTCCATGACTACCCCGAAAAACCGTCGCGAGCGATGACCAGGCAAGGCGGAAGCGGCTTGAAAAACCGGAATGTACATGAAGTACATGAGGATTTTGAAAGCCGCTGCCAACGCCGCATGGTCGAGCGCAGCAGGTTTTTAATTGCGCGACTGGTCAACCAGCTTGTTCTTGCCAATCCACGGCATCATGCTACGCAGCTTTTCACCAACGATTTCAATCTGGTGGGCTGCATTCTGGCGACGCTTGGCGTGCATGCCGGCGGCGCCGGCTTTGTTTTCCAGGATGAAGCTTTTGGCGTATTCGCCGTTCTGGATATTGGCCAGGGCTTCTTTCATGGCGGCTCGGGCCTGATCGGCAATCACGCGGGGACCGGTGACGTATTCGCCATATTCTGCGTTGTTGGAGATGGAGTAGTTCATGTTGGCGATGCCGCCTTCGTACATGAGATCGACGATCAGCTTGAGCTCATGCAGGCATTCGAAATAGGCCATTTCCGGAGCGTAACCCGCTTCGACCAGGGTTTCGAAGCCGGCTTTGACCAGCTCGACGGTACCGCCACACAGGACGGCCTGTTCACCGAACAGGTCGGTTTCGGTTTCTTCGCGGAAGGAGGTTTCGATCACGCCACCACGAGTACCGCCGTTGGCTGCTGCATAGGACAGTGCGAGGTCGCGCGCGCGGCCGGAATTGTCCTGGTGGATGGCAATCAGCGAGGGAACACCGCCACCCTGGACATAGGTGGAACGCACCAGATGGCCTGGGCCTTTGGGAGCGATCATGACGACGTCGATATCCTTGCGCGGGATAATCTGACCGTAATGAACGTTGAAACCGTGGGCAAACGCCAGCGTGCTGCCGGTTTTGAGATTCGGCGCGATTTCGGTGGTATAGAGTTCGGCCTGCTGCTCGTCGGGCACCAGAATCATGACCAGATCTGCGGCGGCGACAGCGGCACCGACTTCGGCAACCTTGAGTCCGGCGGCTTCGGCCTTGCTCCAGGAAGCACCACCACGGCGCAGACCAACGATGACGTTGACGCCGGAGTCCTTGAGGTTGTTGGCATGGGCATGGCCTTGCGAACCATAACCGATGATGGCAACGGTTTTGCCCTTGATCAGGGAAAGGTCGGCATCCTTGTCATAATAAACGTTCATCAATTCTTCCTTTTCAGATTGTCGTGGATATTCAGATTTTCAGGATACGTTCGCCACGTCCGATGCCGGAGGCACCGGTGCGTACGGTTTCCAGAATGGCGACCGGGTCGATGGCTTCAATGAAGGCATCCAGCTTGGTACCGGGCCCGGTCAGCTCGATGGTGTACGTTTTTTCGGTGACATCGATGATGCGGCCACGGAAAATGTCGGCCATGCGTTTCATTTCTTCGCGATCCTTGCCGAAAGCACGTACCTTGACCAGCATGAGTTCGCGCTCGATGTGACTGCCATCGGACAGATCGAGGATCTTGACCACGTCAATCAGTTTGTTGAGCTGCTTGACGATCTGCTCGATCACTTCTTCTGAGCCACGGGTGACAATGGTCATGCGCGACAGGGTGATGTCTTCGGTCGGGGCGACGGTCAGGGATTCGATATTGTAACCGCGTGCAGAAAACAGACCGGCAACCCTGGACAGGGCGCCGGCTTCGTTTTCCATCAGCAGAGAGATGATATGTCGCATGTTACAGCTCCTCTGCCAGGATCATTTCCGAAATGTCAGCGCCATTGGGCACCATCGGAAACACGTTTTCGGACTGGTCGGTGATGAAATCCATGAACACCAGCCGGTCTTTCAGGGCAAAGGCTTCACGCAGGGCAGGTTCGACATCGGCCGGTTTTTCGATGCGCATGCCGACGTGGCCATAGGCTTCGGCGAGACGAACGAAATCGGGCAACGAATCCATGTAGGACTCGGCATACCGGTTGCCGTAGAAAAACTCCTGCCACTGGCGCACCATACCCATGTAGCGGTTGTTCAGATTGATCACCTTGACCGGCGTACGGTACTGCAAACAGGTGGACAATTCCTGGATGCACATCTGGATGCTGGATTCTCCGGTGATACAGGCCACTGTGGCCTCCGGATGAGCCAGCTGGACGCCCATGGCTGCCGGCAGACCGAAGCCCATGGTGCCCAGCCCACCGGATGTGATCCAGCGCCGGGGCTGGTCAAATTTGTAGAACTGCGCGGCCCACATCTGGTGCTGGCCGACGTCGGTCGTTACCCAGGCATCGCCGTTGGTGACTTCCCACAGTTTTTCAATGACATACTGCGGCTTGATTATCTCGCTGGCACGGTCGTAGTTCAGGCAGTCGCGCGCGCGCCATTCGTTGATCTGTTTCCACCATTCGGCGAGCGCGGGCTCATCCATGCGCTCGCGGCTGGCACGCACCAGTTTGATCAGTTCATCCAGCACGGCACCGACATCGCCGACAATGGGCACGTCCACCTTGACACGTTTGGCAATGGTGGACGGATCGATATCGATATGGATGATGCGACGGGAATCACGGGCAAACTGAGCCGGCATACCGATGACGCGGTCGTCGAAACGGGCTCCCACCGCCAGCAGGACATCACAGTTGTGCATGGCCATGTTGGCTTCGTAGGTACCATGCATGCCCAGCATGCCGACAAATTGCGGATCGGTTGCCGGATAGGCACCAAGGCCCATCAGTGTGTTGGTACAGGGATAACCCAACAGGCGGACGAGTTCGGTGAGCTGCTTTGCCGCATTGCCCAGCACGACGCCACCACCACTGTAGATCATGGGCCGGCGAGCCTCAAGCAGCATCTGTGCTGCTTTCTTGATCTGCCCGCTGTGCCCCTTGACCACGGCATTGTAGGAGCGCATCACGACACTTTCCGGATAGACGTATGCGGTTTTATGTGCCGTCACGTCTTTCGGAATATCAACCAGCACCGGACCTGGCCGTCCGGTACTGGCAATATGGAACGCCTTTTTGATGGTCGTGGCCAGTTCGCGCACATCCTTGACCAGAAAATTGTGCTTGACGCAAGGCCGGGTAATGCCGACCGAATCGACTTCCTGAAAAGCATCCATACCGATGGCGCCGGTTGGCACCTGACCGCTGATGACCACCAGCGGAATCGAATCCATGTAAGCTGTGGCAATGCCGGTGACGGCATTGGTCAGCCCAGGCCCCGATGTCACCAGGGCCACACCCACCTTGCCCGTCGAACGGGCATAGCCATCCGCCGCATGAACCGCAGCCTGCTCATGACGGACGAGAATATGTTTGAAACCTTTTTGCTTGAATATTTCGTCATAAATATTCAACACCGCGCCACCCGGATAGCCGAACACCAGTTCGACACCCTCATCCACCAGGCAGCGCACCGTTATTTCCGCGCCTGTCAGTTCCATGCCCGCAACCCATTCAAAAGAATCGTTAATCATAATGCCTAAAGCGTCCGAGGTCAAAACAGCCTCAGCGCCGAAGGGCATTTCCGCCAGCAGTCAATGCGCCGATTCCCAATCGGGGCCGGCGCCCAGTGCAACCCGCAATGGCACGCGCAATTCTGCGACGTTGCACATGAGATCGGGCAGATTGTCTTTGACTGCGGATAATTCCTGCTCGGGAACTTCCAGCACCAGTTCATCATGCACCTGCATGATGAGTCTGGTCTGCATGCGTTCCCGCTGAAGCCAGCCGGCAACTGCCACCATCGCCAGTTTGATCAGATCGGCAGCCGTGCCTTGCATGGGCGCATTGATTGCGGCGCGTTCCGCCGCATCACGACGCTGTTTGTTCGAACTTCTGATTTCAGGCAGCCAAAGCCTGCGTCCGAACACAGTCTGCACATACCCGTGCTGGCGAGCGGCGTCGCGGGTATGCTGCATGTACGCTGCCACCCCGGGATAACGGGAAAAGTAGCGATCAATCCAGTTCTGGGCCGCCGCACGCTCGATGCCCAGCTGGCTTGCCAGCCCGAAGGCCGACATACCGTAAATTAACCCAAAGTTGATGGTTTTGGCAACCCGTCGTTGTTCATTACCGACATCAGCGGGCGAAACACCAAAAATCTCGGCTGCCGTTGCGCGGTGGATGTCTTCTTCCCGCGCAAATGCCCCCAGCAATCCTGCGTCGCCAGACAGATGCGCCATGATGCGCAACTCGATCTGCGAGTAATCGACAGAAACCAGCACGTGCCCCGAAGGCGCGACAAAAGCCTCGCGCACGCGGCGGCCTTCCGGGGTTTTGACCGGAATGTTCTGCAGGTTCGGATCCACACTGGACAGGCGTCCGGTCACGGCAACTGCCTGTCCGTAACTGGTATGCACCCTTCCGGTGGCCGGATTGACCATTTTCGGTAGCTTGTCGGTATAGGTGGATTTGAGTTTTGCCAGGCCACGATATTCCAGCAGGATGCGTGGCAGCGGATAATCCTGCGCCAGCTTCTCCAGCACGTCTTCATCGGTCGAAGGTGCGCCACCTGGTGTTTTCTTGACCACCGGCAACTGCATCTGGCCAAACAGGATCTGCTGTACCTGCTTGGTCGAATTGAGGTTGAACGGCTGACCGGCTTCTGCGTGCGCACGCTGCTCCAGCGTGAGCATGGCACGCCCCAGTTCCATGCTCTGCCGCTCCAGCTTTGCCACATCAATCAGCACGCCGGTGCGTTCCATCTGCCAGAGCACCGGCAACAGCGGCATCTCGATCTGCTGGTAAACAAACGGCAGACCATCCTGCGCCTGCAGCGCAGGCCCGAACACCTGATGCAGTCGCAAGGTAATGTCGGCATCCTCGGCTGCATAGGCCGTTGCGGTTTCAATGGCCACCTGGTCAAAACCGATTTGCGCCGCACCCTTGCCTGTCACCGATTCATAACTGATCACCGCCAGGCCGAGATGTCGCTCGGCCAGCGCATCCATGTTGCGCGGCAAATGCGACTCCAGCAGATAGGCTTCCAGCAAGGTATCGTGGCGCACACCGGCCAGCCGGATGCCATGATTGGCCAGAATGTGCATGTCGAATTTCAGGTTCTGTCCCACCTTGGTGCAATCCGCATCTTCGAGCCAGGGTCGCAGACGGTCCAGGGCGATGTCACGCGGAATCTGCATGCCTGCATCCGGCCCGCTGTGTGCCAGCGGCAGGTAAGCGGCCTCGCCCGGTTCGATGGAAAATGACATGCCAACCAGTCGCGATGTCATCGGGTCCAGACCGGTGGTTTCGGTATCCACACTGACCAGGCTGGCAGCACGCAGCCGCGCCACCCAGACATCCAGCACGTCCAGCGTCCCGATCGTCTGGTAGTGTCGTTCTGCCGGAGCGGTTGCCGGCACCGGGGTGGATGGCGCAGCAGGCAGGCTGGCTGCCATCGCATCCAGTTCCCGCAACCAGGTGCGGAACTGGTAACGGGTAAACATCAACCGCAGCGCAGACAGGTCCGGTTCGCGCATGTGCAGATCTGCCAGGGCAACCGGCAGGCCCAGATCGGTGCGGATCGTCAGCAGACGTCGCGCCATGGGCAACCAGTCGAGCGCAGCACGCAGGTTCTGCCCGACCACACCGGTGATCTGGTCTGCCGCCGCCATCACCGCATCGAGCGAACCATGCTCGACCAGCCATTTGACTGCGGTTTTCGGTCCCACCTTGGCGACGCCCGGTACATTGTCAACCACATCGCCCACCAGGGTCAGATAGTCCACAATGCGTTCCGGCGGAACGCCGAATTTATCGGTGACGCCCGCCACATCCAGTGATTCG
Source organism: Pseudomonadota bacterium (assembly GCA_021845925.1). Taxonomy (GTDB): domain Bacteria; phylum Pseudomonadota; class Gammaproteobacteria; order Burkholderiales; family Sulfuriferulaceae; genus Sulfuriferula. The sequence continues at coordinate 16,855 of JAJZUW010000009.1, read as the reverse complement.
CCTGTCATGGTGTTGATCAGCCGGACATGCGCATTGACCAGCTGGGCCATGTCCTTGTCGCCAGTCGATATTACCGTTTCGACCCCGGCTGCCGCGGCTGTTACGGCCAGGGTACCGATCACATCGTCGGCTTCCACGCCTTCCACCATCAGCAAGGGCCAGCCAAGGGCACGGATCGCATCGTGCAGGGGCGCAATCTGGCTGGCAAGGTCCTCAGGCATGGACGGACGGGTTGCCTTGTATTCCGGATACCAGTCGTCCCGGAACGTCTTGCCTTTTGCATCGAACACACAGGCGCTATAATCCGCCTTGACGTCCGCCTTCAGCCGGCGCAGCATGTTCAGCACACCGAAGATCGCGCTGACAGGTTCACCGTCCGGGCTGCGCATGTCCGGCAAGGCGTGAAACGCCCGGTACAAATACGACGACCCATCCACCAGCAACAAGGTTTTGCCCAACAGTCTGCTCCCCAATCATGCACAACGAAAAACTGCCGCTTCTGGCCGACCCCGAAAAAGCCACCCATGCCAAATACAATGCGCGCGAATCCTGGCGCATGTTCGAGATTATGTCAGAATTTGTCTCGTCGACAGAATTGCTGAGCGGAATCCGTCCTGCGGTCAGTATTTTCGGCAGTGCAAGAACCTCTCCCGACCATCCGAACTACGAACTCACCGAGCGCATTGCGCGCAAGCTGTCCGACGCCGGATTTGCCGTGATGTCCGGTGGCGGACCGGGCGTGATGGAAGCCGCCAACAAGGGGGCATTTTATGGCATATCCCCCAGCGTCGGCCTGAACATCCAGCTGCCGCACGAACAGCACGATAACCCCTACCAGGATATCTCGGTCAGCTTTTCGCACTTTTTCGTGCGCAAAGTCATGTTCGTCAAATATGCCTCGGCATATGTGGTCATGCCGGGCGGTTTTGGCACTCTGGACGAACTAATGGAAGCACTGACCCTGGTCCAGACCGGCAAAACGCGCAAAATCCCCATCATTCTGGTGCAAAGCGGATTCTGGAATGGCTTGCTCGACTGGTTCCGCGATGCGCTGGTTGCTGAAAAGACCATTTCGCCGGAAGACCTGAACCTGGTCAAGGTGATTGATGACCCGGAAGCTGTGGTTTGCGCCATTTTCGATCACTACGAAACCCAGGGATTCGAGCCGACGGCTCACGATCGCGAAATCCAGCTCTATTTGTAACCGGGCCAGCTCTGGTAGAATGGGTCCTGTCAGTTTTTCGGAGTGCCGTCCGTGCGCCTTTATCTTTTCATTCTGCTCGCCCTGCCAGTCATCGCCAGCGCCGGACAATCCGCATTGCCGGATGCCCCGCCTCCGCCAGCGGTCAGCCAGGACAACGCCCAGCCTGCCGCCAGCAACCAGCCCGCTGACGCCAACCATGTGATCACGGGTGGCAAATCCGGCAAACCCGAAATCAAGACCGTCCCGCATGGCAAGGACACCTGGGAAGAATACAGCCGGCATGGCAAGGTCTACATGATCCGGGTGGTTCCGGCGATCGGACGCCCCTATTACCTGGTGGATGACAACGGCGACGGGCAGTTCCGCCGGCGCGACCTGCTCAGCAATGGCGTGCAGCCCCCCATGTGGATTCTCAAACAGTGGTAATGCCCATGCCAGCAGATACGCCAGCAGGTACGCCTATAACCGCCTGACCGAAGACCATGTCTGTTTTTACCCGCGTTTCTGATTCGGATGCCGGCAGCCTGCTGGGCCGGTTTGATCTCGGACAGTTGCAGTCGCTGGAAGGGATTGCGTCCGGTATCGAAAACACGAACTATTTCCTGTCCACCGATCGGCAGCGTTTCGTATTGACCCTGTTCGAATTGCTCAAGCCAGAAGAACTGCCATTTTTCCTGAACCTGATGGCCCACCTGGCCGACCATGGCATTCCATGCCCGCATCCGATGACTGACAGATCCGGCGCAATGCTGCAGGAAGTCAACGGGAAACCGGCCAGCATCGTCACCCGCCTGTCTGGCCGGTCGATCGAACACCCTGATGCCGGACAATGTGCCGCTGTCGGTACAATGCTGGCCCGGATTCACCTGGCCGGCGCGAGTTTTCCCATGCAACGCGACAACCCGCGCGCGGCCAGCTGGTGGAAGCAGCTTGCTCCGCGCCTGTTGCCGGTGCTATCCCAGGAAGATGTCGCCCTGTTGCAGGCAGAAATCCGCTACCAGTCACTGCACCGCCTGCAAGACCTGCCACGCGGCATCATTCATGCAGATCTGTTCCGGGACAACGTGCTGTTTGACCATGACCAACTGACAGGCGTGATCGACTTTTATTTTGCCTGTACAGATACCTGGCTCTACGATCTGGCCATTACAGTCAACGACTGGTGTGTGACAGCTGACGGCGGACTGGACGAACTGCGCTGCATGGCGATGTTAGAGGCTTATCATCAGATCAGACCTCTGATTCCGCTAGAACGGGGCGCATGGCCCGTGGTGCTGCGCGCCGCAGCCTTGCGTTTCTGGGTTTCCCGTCTGCATGACCTGCATTTCCCGCGGGAGGGCGAAATCACCCACGCCAAGAACCCGGATCATTTCCGCAACATTCTTCAATTGCGCATCGAGGCACAATCCCGTCTGCGCAGTCTGTGGGTTAACTGAACATGCAAACACCTTCCTTCCATATCCGGCCCGCCTCGCATGGCTACGCATGGATTCGGGACGCGTTTTACCTGTACTGGAAACATCCGCTGATCTGGATCAGCTTCAGCAGCATTATCGTGGTGGTCGGCTATGGCACTGGTTACCTGCTCGGCCCGGTCGGTGCCATTGTGTTCCAGCTGATCACGCCCGTACTGCTGGGTGGCTGGATGCTGGCCTGCAATCAGCTGGAACATGGCCGGCCAGCAGACATCCGCGACATCTTTTCGGCCTTCAACACCCATTACAGCGGACGGCTGGTCACCGTAGGCGGCATTTACATGACTGGCATGCTCATCGTGTTCTGGTTGCCAGGCCTGTTTGGCAACGATCCGATGATCCATGCCCTGGTGCAGGCCGTGCATACCAACACAGCCAGCCAGACAGCAGCCCCGGCCCCACTCAATCTGCCATTCAGCCCGGTTGCCCTGCTGGTGCTGCTGGTTACGCTGTTTCTGTTTACCGCCATCCTGATGCTGTACTGGTTTGCCCCCACGCTGATTGTCCTGAATGACATGCTGCCGATCGAAGCCATGAAACTCAGCTTCCGGACATGCCAGTCCAATTTTCCGGCCTTTCTGCTGTATGGTTTCCTGATGGTTTTCATGATGGTGATCGGCAGCATTCCGGGCTTGCTTGGGCTGCTGATCGTGATTCCGGTCGGGTTTCTTTGCTACTACACGGCCTGGCGCGATCTGTTTGACGATCCGGAAGTCGTGCAGGCAACCCGACGTTAGCAGGTGCCCGAGCACCGACGGTCGTGGCAGACCGTTGAAAACGGATGGACGCAGGCAAGACAAAAACAGCCGGTCAATCCCAGTCGCTGAAATGCCGTCGCCGGCCATCCTCAGCGTCATAGACCCCGCGCGCGGACCTGCGCAACTGGTGCAGCACGGTATCCATTGGTTCCGGCAACTGGCCCGGATAATCCAGACTGGTGTGCAATCCACGGCTTTCGGTGCGTAACTGCGCCGAACGTACAATCAGTTTGGCTGTCATGGACAGGTTGCGCAACTCGATCAGATCATTGCTGACACGGAAGCTCCGGTAATATTCTTCGATTTCTTCCTGTAGCAGAGAAATCCGGCGCGCCGCGCGCGCCAAGCGTTTGTCAGTACGCACAATGCCGACATAATCCCACATCGCCCGCCTGAGTTCTTCCCAATTATGGGCCAGCAGCACTTCCTCGTCCGCATCTGCCACGCGGCTATCATCCCACTCGGGTACCTTGGGCAGCTGCATGGGTCCGCTGTCGAGAATGGCCCGCGCGGCCGCCTTGCCATACACCAGACATTCCAGCAACGAATTGCTGGCAAGCCGGTTGGCGCCATGCAAACCAGTGTGCGACACTTCACCCACCGCATACAGCCGGTCCAGCCCGGTACGCGCATCCAGATCCACCACCACACCACCGCAGGTGTAATGGGCGGCCGGCACAACCGGAATCGGTTCGCGCGTCATGTCGATGCCCAGACTCAGACAGCGTTGATGGATATTGGGAAAATGCTCGCGTATGAACGCAGCATCCTTGTGCGAAATATCCAGATACACACAGTCGATGCCCCGCTTTTTCATTTCGCTGTCGATCGCCCGTGCGACAATGTCTCGCGGCGCCAGTTCGGCACGCGCATCGTAGTTCTGCATGAAACGTTCACCGTCCGGCAGCCGCAGCAAGCCTCCTTCACCTCGCACAGCTTCGGTAATCAGAAATGACTTGGCATGGGGATGATACAGACAGGTCGGATGAAACTGGACAAACTCCATGTTGGCGACGCTGCAGCCTGCACGCCAGGCCATGGCGATGCCATCGCCGGTTGATGTGTCCGGATTGGTGGTATAGAGGTAAACCTTGCCGGCACCACCTGTTGCCAGAACCGTGTGACTGGCGATCCAGGTGTCCACATGGTCCCGTTCGCGATCGAGCACATAACAGCCATAACAGCGTCCGGGATCGAGGCCGATCCTGGCACCGGTGATGAGATCCACCGCGATGTGCTGTTCCAGCACCTTGATATTGGGATGCTGGCGCACCCGGTCCAGCAACGTGACCTGAACTGCGTGGCCGGTGGCATCGGTCGCATGCACAATACGCCGGGCACTGTGACCACCTTCCCGTGTCAGATGCAGATGTCCGCTCGATTCTTCGCGCGTGAACGGCACATGCAGGCGCTCCAGCCAGGCAATCGCTTCCGGCGCTCCGGCCACCACCTGCTCGACGGCAGCACGATGACAGAGACCTGCACCGGCCTCCAGCGTATCCTCGACATGCGACGCCAGACTGTCCATCGAGTCCAGCACGGCAGCAATTCCACCCTGAGCCCAGTCACTGGCCGAATCCACCAGCGACTTTTTGGTCACTATCGTGACCTGCAAACTGTCGGCCAGATGCAGGGCGGTTGTGAATGCGGCCAAGCCACTGCCTATTATCAGCACATCAGTCGTGATCATCAGCGATTGCAAACGGAGCCTGGAACCTGCAAGAATAACAGAGGACATGCCGATAATAAAGCCGGCGCGGTTACCGGTTCACAATGACATCAAGATTCTTCTGCCAGAATAACAGGCGCCAAAGAGCGGATGCCGGTGCCGCGCGGAATGTCCGGGAGACACTCCGCACGGCATGACCAGTCTGGCAACTGGCGATTTACAATCGGGTGATGCCCATCGCCTTGAGCACATATTTTTCGTAAATCGGTTCCGAATGGCCGGTCTTCATCTTGTACATGAAATATTTCTCGAATGCCACTTTGGCCAGATGCACCCATTTACCCTTTTTGGCCCAGGTGACATTACGCGGCGGGATTTGCGGCAACGCCACGAATGCTGCACCGGTGTCGCCCATGTCCGCCAGGCAGATGGTATTCCACGTTCCGGTGGTGGTCGCCGGTTTTCCCGCCAGTTCGTCGCGAATATTGTGCACGATGGCCGTGACCATGGATTCGATCATGTAACCGGTCTTTGGCGTGCCAACCGGCACCGGCGTGTCTTCGACAGGAGGAATTGCGATGCAGACGCCCGCCGAAAATATGTTTTTGTAAGCCTTGCTGCGCTGGTGCTGGTCCACCACCACAAAACCAGCCGGATTACACAGGTTTTCGACTTCGGCGACTGCCTTGACGCCCCGGAACGGCGGCAGCATCATGGAAAATTTGAAATCGAGCACGTGGTCACGGATTTTCTGCTTGAGATCGTTATACTCTTCCACGTACATCTTGCCGTTTTCCACCTTGCTGACCTTGGCGTTGCAGATCCACTTGATGTGGCGGTCACGCAGTTCGCCTTCCAGCATGCCGCGTGAATCTCCGACGCCACCGAGACCCATGTGGCCGACATACGGCTCTGCCGTGACAAAGGTAATGGGCACCTGCGGACGGATTTTGCGGCGACGCAGATCGGTTTCCAGCGCCAGTGCATATTCATATGCGGGACCATAGCAGGAGGCGCCCTGAAATGCGCCTACCACCACGTGCCCGGGATCATCCAGGAATCGCTGATAATCCGCGAATGCTTTTTCAGCATGATCCACGGTACAGACAGAGTGGGTGAATCCGCCTTCTGGTCCGCCACCTTCGATCAGTTCGAATGCAAGTCGGGGACCGGTAGCGATCAGGAGATAATCGTATTCAACCACCGTTCCATCCGCAAGTTCGATGCGGTTGTTGGCGGCATCGATCTTCTCTGCCCGCTGCGCGATGAACTGGATGCCACGTCTTTCCAGGTAAGGCCTGATCTGGAATGTGGTTTCCTCACGCTTGCGCCAGCCCAGGGCAACCCAGGGATTTGACGGAACAAACTGGAAAATCTCAGAGGCATTGATCAGTGTGACCTTGTGTGAGTCGTCCAGCGCCTCGCGCAATTCATAAGCGGCTGGCGTACCACCAGTTCCCGCTCCCAGTACAACGATATGTGCCATAGCAATCTGCCTTTACAAAACTTAAGAATATAAAGATATTCTTATACCAATCAATCTCGTACGCCACGTGCAATCGTGGCTCTCCGCCCAACACACCCATTTCCCTTGACAACCGTCGCAGATCGATGCAACGGTTAACAGACATGCCTCACCGGGATCTCCGCTGCGGCATGCCCCACTTCCTTTTCAGCAGTCCACTGATTACAGGCGGGATCAGCCGCCGTAATTGGTCTTGTCTTCTACCACTGGCTCGTGATGTTTCACCCAGGCCTCGTAGCCTCCGGCCATCGATACCGCTCCGGTGTAACCAAGGCGTTGCAAACTTTGCACGGCCAGTGCCGAACGACCACCCGACCGACAATACACCAGCAGCGTTGCTGCCCGGTCAGCCAGTTTGGGATGTTCCGGCGTCTTGAATTCCAGCACTCCGCGCGGAATGTTTGCCGCACCAGGCAAGCTGCCGGCCAGAAACTCATGTTCTTCGCGCACATCAATGACCTGAACACCTTTTTGCAACATGGCCAGTGCCTCGGGCACATCGACTTCCCGTATCTGGGCTTTGGCTTCTGCCACCAATTGTTGAGGGGTCATCATGATCAAACAGTCTCCTTGTTGTCGTCGGTCATTCCGGTCGGTTACGCATGTGATTGGCCACCTGGGCAAAGGCAGCCGACAATTCCCGACGCAAGCGTTCGTCTTCCACGATCTCGCGCATCGCCTGATCCATGCACATCAGCCACTGATCACGTTCCTGGATGCCGATCGCAAACGGAAGATGACGAAATCTCAGGCGCGGATGTCCATACTGTTCGACATAGAGTTGCGGCCCACCCATCCAGCCCGACAGGAACTTGAACAGCTTTTCTTCCGAACCCGTCAAATCTTCGTGATGCAGCTTGCGCACTTCCCATGCTTCGGGAAGCTCATTCATCAACTCATAAAAACGGTGAACCAGGCGACGCACCACTTCCTCGCCACCGATGCGTTCATAATGCGTCACCATTGTTTCAACCTGCATAATCAACCTCATTGGTTCCAGATTCATGTTTCAGGGTCATTACCCCCTGCACCCCGGACATTGCCGGTGACGATGATCGCGCCATCAGCGCGATGAATTCATCCCGGGTCAATTCGGCAAAACAGCGATTGGTCTGTCGTTCCTGCATGACACAGGACACGCGGCGATGGTGATAATCATGACCAGGATAAACCAGCACTTCGTCCGGCATCGGCCAGATTTTGCGCGTGATGCTGTCATACAGCATTCCGGGGTCGCCTTCGCCAGTATCTGTGCGCCCGCAGTCACCAATCAGCAAGGCATCACCGGTAAAAAGCCTGTCCTGCCACAAAAAACTCAGACAACCAGCAGTATGTCCAGGTGTTGCAATCACGGTAATGGATTCCTTGCCAAACCGCAAGATCTGCCCATCTGCCAGCCAGATATCAGCCTGCTGCTCGCCCTTGCGGTTCTCTGCCACGGCAACCCGCGCATCAGTCAACTCATGCAGGGTGCCTGCCGCACTCACGTGATCTGCATGACGATGCGTCTCCAGCACCAGATCCAGATGCAGGCCAACTTCTTCAACCACGGACTGGTACAGTGGCACATGTTCCTGGACAGGATCGATCAGCACCGCAATGCCAGAATCCGGATCGGCCAGCAGATAACTGTAGCTTGCGCTGGCGACATCAAACAACTGGCGGAAATATGGCATGTCCGCCCCTAACCATGCATTCCGCGCAACGCACCATACAATCCGGCCACCATCAGCAGCCAGGCCGGCAAGGGCGCAAATATCACACGCCATGCCCGGCTGTCAGGCTGGTAACCAAAGCCGTGCACGAATCCGGCACAGACTCCCCAGATCAGCAGGGTCAGCATTCCATGCCCCATGCGGGCAACGGCTGGCGGGTAGAACGTGATCAACCCTGCCAGAACCAGTGACATGAACAGCGAGACAGTGCGGGCAGACACGGTGTTCAATTGCGACGCCCGTCCGGCGCGGAATCTGCATCCTCGCTCAGCTCATGGTTTTCGCCGTAAACAGCATTGACGATTGCCAGAAGAACCGCCATGGCAACGCCCAGAAACCAGGTAAAGTACCACATGACTACCTCCCGTCAATATGCCGAATGGTCATGACCCTTGATGAAATCAAGCGTCACCTTGCCGGACATGACCTTGTAAGCCCAACTGGTATAAAAGATCACCAGGGGCAGAAATATCACGGTTGCCCAGAACATCAGGGACAACGTGGTCTGCGAGGAAACACTGTCCCAGACCGTCATGCTGGAGCGTGGATCGCTCGACGATGGCATGACAAACGGAAACATTGCCACGCCCGCCGTTCCAATCACACCCAGCATGCTGGTTGCCGAACTGACAAACGCCAGCACCGGCTTGTTGCCCATTGCAAACAGGATGGACAGGACAGCACCGGCAAAACCGGCGGCAGGCACCAGCCAGGTCAGCGGCCAGGTATGAAAATTGTGCATCCATGCCCCCGCCTGCATGACAACCGTCTTGTCGAGCGGGTTGGGCAGCGCATCGGGCAGATCACCACTGGTAAGCACGTATCCGCTGATGCCGTGCATAACCCACATTCCGGCCAGGGCAAACAGCACGATAGTGAGACTGCTGAAAAAGATGCTCATAGCCCGGCTGCGTCGATAGACCTCCCCTTCGGTGCGAATCAGCAGAAAATTCGCACCGTGCGCGGTGATCATTGATGTGCTGACCAATCCGGCCAGCAGCGCAAACGGGTTCAGCAACGCCCAGAACGAACCCGTATAAAACGAACGCAGATCGTTGTCAAAATAGAACGGCACGCCTTGCAACAGGTTTCCGAAGGCCACACCAAAAATCAGCGGCGGGACAAAACCACCGATAAACAGCCCCCAGTCCCAGGTGTTGCGCCAGGTCTTGCTCTCGATCTTGGACCGGTAATCGAACCCGACCGGGCGAAAGAACAGGGACCACAACACGGCAAGCATCGCCCAGTAAAACCCGGAAAACGCGGTGGCATACACCAGCGGCCATGCCGCAAAAATGGCCCCACCGCCCAGGATGAACCAGACCTGGTTACCATCCCAGTGCGGACCGACGGTATTGATCACCACCCGACGTTCATCGTCATTTCTGCCGACAAACGGTAACAGCGTGCCAACCCCCATGTCGTGACCATCCATGATGGCAAAGCCGAGCAGCAATACCCCGACAAACAGCCACCAGATCAATTTCAGCACCGAATATTCAAACATCTTGTTCTCCTGTCAGAGGGACTGGCCCATCCGGACCAGGCTCCCGATATGTCTGTCCTGCCGGGTTACGCCCTGTGCGCAGGCGCATGGGCAGGCAACGCACCGCCAGACCCCGATTCACCGTGATACCGACCGGTGTGCAAACTGCTCGGACCTTGGCGGGCAAATTTGACCATCAGATACATTTCCACCACGAACAACCCACTGTACAGCAGGAAAAAACCCAGAATGGACCCATATACACTGGTTGTGGTGAGCGTAGACGCAGACAGGTAGGTGGGCAGCACGCCATAAATCGTCCACGGCTGCCGGCCATATTCAGCCACGAACCAGCCAAGTTCGACGGCCAGCCATGGCATTGGAATAAACAGAACAGCCCATTTCAGCAACCATTTCTTTTGCATGAAGTTGTCGCGCACAGATGCGTACAAAGCCAGCACGAACAGCATCAACAGACCAAAACCGACACCGACCATGAACCGGAATGTCCAGAACAACGGAAACACATGCGGAATGGTGTCATCCGTGGCTTTTTGGACCATATCGGGCGTAGCCTTGCTGACATCGTCGGTATATTTCTTGAGCAACAATCCAAAACCGAGATCTGCCTTGTGCTGGTTGAATTCCGTCAGCACGCTGGTGTCATGCGGGTTGGCCCGCAAAATGGCCAGATCCCTGACCGCAATTTCGCCACTTAAAATCCGCTGGTAATTGCGCGACTTGATTTCATCAATGCCCGGAATGACTTTGGTGGTGGAACGTGTGCCGATCAGCCCCATCACATACGGAATCTCGATGGCCCAATCATTTTTCTGTTTCGCTTCGTCAATGCCTGCAATCAGGTTGAATGAGGCAGGCGCGGGTTCGGTATGCCACATGGCTTCTATAGCCGCCATCTTGGTTTCCTGGTTGGCGCCAACTGTGTAACCGGACTCATCGCCCAGCACAATGACCGACATGGCTGAAGCAAAGCCAAACGCCGCTGCGATACGGAAGGAACGTTTGGCAAATTCAACATCACGCCGCTTCAGCAGATACCAGGACGAAATACCCAGCACAAATGCCGATGCGGTCACATAACCGGCCGACACGGTGTGCACGAATTTCGCCTGTGCCTGCGGATTGAAAATCACATCCCAGAAATCGGTCATTTCCATCCGCATGGTGACGAACGAAAAATCTGATCCGACGGGATTGTTCATCCAGCCATTGGCCACCAGAATCCACAACGCTGACAGATTGGAACCCAACGCCACCAGCATGGTGACCATCAGGTGTTTGATCTTGGACAGCTTTTCCCAGCCAAAGAAAAACAGGCCTATGAAAGTGGATTCCAGAAAAAAGGCCATCAACCCTTCAATAGCCAGCGGCGCACCAAACACATCCCCCACATAATGCGAGTAATAGGCCCAGTTGGTACCGAACTGGAACTCCATGGTAATACCGGTGGTAACGCCCAGGGCAAAATTGATGCCGAACAGTTTTCCCCAGAATTGGGTCATGTCCTTGTAAACCTGCTTGCCGGTCACGACATACGTCGATTCCATGATAACCAGCAAAAACGTCATGCCCAGCGTCAATGGCACAAACAGAAAGTGAAACAAGGCCACCATCGCAAACTGCAAACGCGATATGTCGACCAATTCGGTACTGATCATTTGACAGACTCCCCTGATGAATGTGATGACGGGATGATCCCGGCCGTAACTGCAGAATGATTCCCCACCAGTTCCGCCCCCACCTGCTCAGGCGTTACCGGCAATGCCGGTGTGACCGGACGAAAAAAAGCAAACCAGATCAGCCAGATGGCCAGCAGCTTGACCAGCAAAATCACCACCAGATGCCGGCCCAGCGGGTGTTGCCACATATCGCGCATACCAGGTCCTCCCTGCGTCATCGTTGGTTCAACCACATGCCTCTTTTGCAAGGGGCGTGCCACATTCACAGACTCACCTCCCACACACACGACCAGCCTGGCCGGCCAGAATGGAAAAAATCAGACACAACGACACAACACAATGAATTTTATAATTAAAAATGACAAAAGCCTGCAGCGGACATTTTTTTGATGGGCCGTAAATCCGTCAGACAGCAACTGCATTGGGGCATGATGGCACAATCAGCCGACCGCCTCATCTGTCAAATTTGTCATGTCTGGCAGGGCAATTTAAGGATAGAATGCCAAATTTGGCATCCGGAATTTTCGCATGCAACATCCATCCCTGCCTGCCCTGCTGTCTTATCTCGAACACCAGCCGGAACCCCGTATCCTGCTGGACCGCGATTACACGATCATCGCCGCCAACCGCGCCTACCGGGAAACTTTTGGCGGACAACAGCAAATTGTCGGCCGCCACTGCTATGAGGTTTCTCACCACTACACCCGCCCTTGCGACCAGGCAGGCGAAACCTGTCCGCTCAAGGCCAGCATGCAAAGCGGGCAAAGCCAGCGCACCCTGCATCTGCATCACACGGCTCGTGGCGAAGAACATGTCGATGTCGAACTGACACCGATTCATAACCAGGAAGGCGAAATCACCTGGTTTGTTGAAATGATGCATCAAATCAGGCAGGCGAGCGCGCATCCTGATCGCAATGGGCTGGTTGGTCGCTCGCAATCCTTCAACCGGATGCTGGAACTGGTGGAACGGGTGGCCCCATCGGATGCCGCCGTTTTGCTGCTGGGCGAATCCGGAACCGGCAAGGAACTGGTTGCCGAGGCCATTCACAACGCCAGTCGCCGCAGAAATGGGCCATTTGTACCCGTTGACTGTTCGGGCGTGACCGAAACCCTGTTTGAAAGCGAACTGTTTGGTTACGAAAAAGGCGCGTTTACCGGCGCATCCCAGCGCAAACAGGGATTGGTGGAAGCCGCCAGCGGCGGAACGCTGTTTCTGGACGAAGTCGGCGATATCCCACTCAGCCTGCAGGTCAAACTGCTACGCCTGCTTGAAACCGGAACTTACCGCCGCGTCGGCGGAATCGAACCCCTACGGGCCAATTTTCGTCTGGTCTCGGCCACGCACCGGCCATTGAAAAAAATGGTCGAACAGGAACAGTTCCGCAAAGATCTGTACTACCGGATCAGCACATTTCCCATTCACCTGCCTTCACTGTCACAACGCCGGGAAGACATTCCGCTGCTTGCCAAGGCCTTGCTGACCCGCATCAACCCACAACGGAATCTCGAACTGCATCCCGACGCCATCAACCTGTTGCTACAACTGGATTATCCGGGAAACATCCGCGAACTGCGCAATATTCTGGAACGCGCCTCACTGCTATCCGACAATGACATCCTCATGCCAGAACACCTGGCAAACGATCCTATTGCCACCGAACCCACCAGCCGGAATCCTTTTTATGGCACCAGCATCATTTCCCTGGACGCCCTGGAACAACAGTATCTGCAATGGGTAAGCGCGCAACATCAACTCGACCGCAAACAACTGGCTGAAAAACTGGGCATCAGCGAACGGACACTGTATCGCAAGCTGAGAAACTGATTCCGCCACGCCAGACTACCCACCTACTTGCACCAGGTGTCATGCCGCCAGGATTTATCGCCATCAAAGCGACTTTTCACTTCTGCGCATCGGACACACAGGTGGGTTGTGCCAACACGAATACGCCTTTCCAGAGAGGTTTCGAGTTGGCAGATCAGAGCAAATTTCCATACCGTGTTGACAACACATCACACCAAAAATCTGCCAACGAAGTCTTGACACAACGCCCCCACACACGCATAATTGCAAACCTTATGCAGTATCCACTGCGTTGATCCCTGATAGCTCAGTCGGTAGAGCGACGGACTGTTAATCCGCAGGTCCCTGGTTCGAGTCCAGGTCGGGGAGCCAGAATAATCAAACGGTTAGCTCAAAAAAGCTAACCGTTTTGCATTGTGGATCGAGTTTTTGCTGCAATTTTGCTGCAGTGAATCAAAATCCTCTTGACGATATTGCTATACCTGTCTTTACCCTACAAAAAGGAAAAGACATGGGTTCCATCCTCAACCGCGGCCCTTACCAGTACTGAATCGCCCCCGGTTTTCTCGACTCCACCCGCCCCTCGGGTTGATAAAAAAGTAAAATCAAATGACCGGACAACTAGTGTGACAGAGGGGGGAACAGCGCCAGCAGCGCATCAATCGTTGGCTCGGTCTGCCTACCTGATTCAAGGCAATGCGGGTCGAAACGCATAGCATAGTTCTCGGGGCGCAACGAGTTATTCCCCACGAACGGAGCCAACCTGGCTTTGAGCGCTCTCGAATCACCGATGTCGTTTTGCCCGATCAGCCGCAACATCATCGCCTCGAACATCGGTTCCGATTTCAGCACCTGTATTCGAGCTGATTTCGCCTTGCGCGCCACGACATCAGTCCAATCCTGATCCGTATCGAGCAATGTGGCCACTGCGTCAAAGTCGGCGATACCACGCTGCCTGGCAGTCCATTCGACAACGTGCTTGGCTCCTTTGCCATGCGCATTCTTGACGGTCACTCTCAGCCCGCACCCGCGCGGCGCGTAGATGGCCTTCACATGATGAAGAAAAGCCACCTCCGTTTCGCCTTCGCCAACGATCAGCAGGGTTCGGGATGTCTTCCAATCACTCATGGAGACGGCTCAGAACTCCGGCACGGCGCCATAGGCGCCCGCCATGTATTTAGCGTAGAAGTTGTCATCGTTCCGAATGCCCGCCACGGCATCAAGACGGCATGCGGCGCTTTCGCAATCTTGATTCTTCTGGACCAGCATCACTTGGGACTTGTGGATAAGGTTCAGCACTTCGACGGCGTGGCAAGTGAATAAAAGCTGGGCGTTGTGCGGATTGGTTTCTGGGCTCGCGAACAATTCAAGAATTGGTTCCAGCATGTGCGGATGCAGGTCATTCTCGAATTCATCGATCACCGCCAGTCCGCCAATTTCGAGTGCTGGCAGCAGACGAGACAGGAGAACGAAGGCACTTTGAGTGCCGCTCGATTCGACGAAGAAGGGAATGGTGAATTCATTCGACTTGCTTCGATGCTTACCAAATGGCATCCAGACCTTGTGATTCGGATCGTCCTGGCTAGGTGCCGGCACCTGTTGGAGGCTAACGCCCGAAAGGCCAAAGTCCCATCCTGCCAACAGCTTTTCCATATGGCTCTGCTGCCCGGCGCTGCGAGAAAAATGCTCCGCCGCTGCCAACACCAGTCCGTTGTCCATCGAGATGCGCCCGAGGACATTGACGTTGGTAATGACGTGTGGCGCGGCCATTCGCTGCGCCAGAGGCACGCTATACTGGGCTGCTGTCGAAATCAGCGACGCATTCTGGCGAACCTTCTTGGCCTCTTGTGGCGCAAGACCGAAATCTTGTTGCTTGACGATATAGCTGTTCGTAGCCTCGTCCCAATCGCGGACGAAGACGTAACTGAATCGCTCACGCTTCTGATACAGCGCCTCATGAATCACGCGCTGAGGAGTGCAGTGCAGTTCATAGCGCCAAACCTTGCCGTCAAAATCGACCTGGCACTCAAATTCGGTAGGCCGATCCTGTGCAGCGAAATGCGCGGTGACAGGTATCGGAGCATCGGGCGGCAACTGGAACGATTGGCTGATGAACCAGCCGATGAATGCAACTGGTTTTAGCAGCGCAGTCTTGCCGCCACCATTGGGACCAATGACCGCCAAAAGCTTCGAGATACGCTCGCCGGTTGGCACTTCGCACATCCAGTCGGTCAGCCCTGTTTTCCGACTCAGAGTAAGATCAACCTCGGTCCGGTCAAGGAAAGACTGGAAATTGGAGAAAGCGTAGCTGTGGAGCATTTAACCCACCGTTAAATTAACAAATCAACAATTTTTTGTTGATTATACAACTTGATGCAGTTTTTTCAAGCTATTTCTTATCACTCAGACAAACACTCCGTCGGCCGATATCGCTTTGATCTACTTCCGTCAACTTTACCGCCTGGGTAATCCCCCCATTTTTGGATGGGGGGATTACCAAACCTTATGGAAGGCGGGTCGCTGGACGGTTACCCTGCACCGTGGGGTACCCAGAGAATCTTGTGTGCGAGCAACTCCGCCTTGCGCGCGAAGTCAGCAGGTGGCGCAGACGCTCGGCCGTGAGCAATGTCGTCGCGAGCCTTCTTAAGCTCCTTAAAAAGTTTGACGTCTTCGTCAGCGAGACTCGGCCAGGCACATGTTGCGCACCATACAAACCTGTCGAAGAGATTTTTCCACTTAGCCACGTCTCTGGTAATCAATTCGGCAGCACTTGGGCGAAACGAGCTTATTCCACCGCTAAATAGCTGAGTTTTCAAGCTCTCGACGTGATCAATGCGGCCAAAGGCGGCGTGTGTTTCCACCTCGAGTGACAAGAAGAAGTAGAGGAATTTCTTCAGTTGATCGTCCTCTACGGTGCCTAGTGCAAAATACTTGGCTGCTTGTTGGTGAAGCTTTGGAGCGCGTTGGATTGAGGCATCGAGAACCTCAATCGCTCGCACCTCTTCTAGCGAATGAGACAAGGTGAGTTCTGCCCGTACGTCGAGGCGAATGTCGCGAACCGCTGTTCCATCAATTGTTCGACCGGCGGATGCACGTGCAAGCTTTCGCAGGGCAACGTAGCGGTCGGGTTCGTTGAGCGCGAGTGTGAGTGTTGCGACAACAGGCGGCAGGACTCGGTCTTCAAGCGAGCGCAAAGTGTCGCGCAGGCTTGGGAAACTGTCATAGGTGGTGATGCTGTCGTCGGGCATTCTCTTCATTCGCCCGGCCTCACACTCGATGTAGTCGGTAGGACCTACCGCGATAAGTACGAATGGCCCGGTAGCCTTGACCTCCTGAAGCCACTCCGACTCAGACTTCACAAAGTCATCGCCTATTAGGCATTGAGAGCCGGTGTAATGACCCAGCAATTTCTGCTCAACTCATGCCGCTAATGCATACGCTGCGGCGGGCGTTTTCATCCCCAGCGCCTGATGTGGTCGCTGGTTGTTGTAGAAGCTGATCCAGTCACCAATTACCC
>JAJZUW010000008.1:114613-147473 GCA_021845925.1 Pseudomonadota bacterium | reverse complement strand
ACCCCCAGCCGTGCCACCTTCGTCATTCTGCGCGGAGCCACCTTATCGTCATTCTGCGCGGAGCGAAGCGAAGTCGCAGAATCTCGTATGGTGTATGAACAAGAACGACAGATTCCGCGACTGCGCGCGGAATGACGCAATACTTAACGCGACTGCGCGCGGAATGATGCCGCTCTGTAAGCAGCCAGCCGGCTCACCTTGATTAGCGACCAGCCGTCCCGCCTTCGTCATTCTGCGCGGAGCGAAGCGAAGTCGCAGAATCTCGCATGGTGTATGAACAAGAACGACAGATTCCGCGACTGCGCGCGGAATGACGTAATCCACAACGCGACTACGCGCTGAATGATGCCGCTCTGTAAGCAGCGAGCCGGTTCACCTTCCATAAGGTTTCATTAGCGTGCAAAGTCCCCACTTGTTTTTAGTGGGGACTTAACATGCTTCCTGACGCTTATCCACCCCGCCAACGCCGGCACCACAGCAGGGAATTCAAGCGCCAATTGGTTGATCAATGCCAACCTGGCGTATCCGTAGCGGGCATTGCCATGGCCAATGGCATCAATACGAATCTGCTGCAGCGCTGGATCAGGCAGCACCGTGCCGGGGGTGATACGCTGCCTGTCCGAGCCAATGCAGCCATCAAGCTGGTGCCGGTGTCAGTCCAGCAAGAACAGCCATCATCTGTTGGCAGCATGATCGAAATAACCCTGTCTGGCAAGCGGCGGTCAGCGGCATTGCGCTGGCCAGTGTCGTCAGTGGCGGCATTGGCTCCGATGCGCGCCTGAGGCTGCACAATCCCGGATTCCGTTGCCGGGTCGCATACCGCCGCCGGACGGTTATTTCTCTTCGATACCCGATATTGCGTTACAGGTCGCCTGTCTGTGGTGCATGACGATCAACATGGGTGCGTGTCCAGCCCCGGATCAACGTTAATGCTGGCATATTCGCGGATATTCCTCACGTTACTGTTGGCACGTTGATTGCTTCTTGTATGCAAGATTGCATGCAAGAGACGAAACAATGTTTGATCTGCCGGAATTTCCAACTATCAGTGGACTGCTGGACGCGTATCGCACTCAACAACTAGATCCAGTTCAAGTGATGTTGGGTATCACAAATCGGATGGAATCGGGTGACAGCCGAGTCTGGTTGTCATT
Organism: Pseudomonadota bacterium; assembly: GCA_021845925.1. Taxonomy (GTDB): domain Bacteria; phylum Pseudomonadota; class Gammaproteobacteria; order Burkholderiales; family Sulfuriferulaceae; genus Sulfuriferula. The sequence goes on along the minus strand of JAJZUW010000008.1, from coordinate 146,319 downwards.
CATTCCAAAAAAACATCTGATGGAGCGCGCAACGGCGTTATTGCGAGCGTTGCAAACTGATCCAGAAGCAGCATTTCGTCGATATCCTTTGCTGGGTGTGCCGTTTGCTGTCAAGGACAATATAGACGTAGCGGATTTGCCTACCACAGCCGCTTGTCCGGCCATGCAATTGGTGCCGTCAGATTCGGCTCGTGTTGTTGATCAGTTGCTGGCAGCTGGTGCCATTCTGGTAGGAAAGACCAATATGGACCAGTTTGCTACTGGCTTGGTGGGTACGCGCTCACCCATGGGCACGCCGGCCAATCCATTTGCCAGACACAGAATCCCGGGTGGTTCCAGTTCTGGTTCGGCTGTTGCCTGCGCCTCCGGTCTTGTTGCATTTGCGTTGGGGACTGATACCGCCGGTTCCGGTCGGGTACCCGCAGGTATGTGTAATCTGGTTGGGCTAAAGCCAACGCCAGGCCTGATTGGCACGGATGGCGTTTTTCCAGCCTGCAAGAGTCTGGATTGCATCTCGGTGTTCGCACATACAGTGGCAGATGCGTGGCTGGTATTGCAGCAGATGATGGTCGATCCGAGCCACCCATGGTCACGGATTTACCCGCTTGGCCCGGTGTCCGTTCCAGTCAGGGTCGGGGTGCTGGCTGAACAGGACGCCAGTATGGATGACATGGCATGGGAAGCTTATGTGGCTTCGGTCAGTGCGTTGGAACATGCAGGTCTGATCGATCCGGTCATAACAGACTTGACGGATTTTTATCAGGTAGCTGACCTGTTGTATGACGGTCCGTGGCTGGCCGAGCGTCAATTGGCTTTTGGGGCGTGGATGGCAGGATTTCCCGAGGCAATGGATCCTGCTGTTGCCTCAGTCATGAGAACGGCCGGTCGGTATTCAGCAATGGATGTGTTCGCAGCTGAATATGAACTGGCGGACTTGGCCGACAGATGCTGGCACAGGTTTGATGACGTTGATGCGCTGTTGTTACCGACGGCCCCACTGTTTCCAACGTTGGCAGAGGTTGCAGCGGAGCCATTGGCGTTGAACGCACGCTTGGGCCGGTTTACCAACTTCGTCAACTTGTTGGGGATGTGCGCTTTGTCCATGCCAGGTCTGTTTCGTCAGGACGGTTTGCCGGCTGGTGTAACCTGGATCGGGCTGGCTGGCGCTGACCAGCGGTTGGCCGAACTGGCACGACAGGCAGAACCGGTGATTCATTTGCGGCTGGGAACCGGTCGCTCCATTCCTCCCAGATCGCGACAAGCGTTGAAACCCCTGCCTGCATTCGAGCCGATGGTTCAAGTTGCGGTGGCAGGTGCTCATTTATCAGGATTTCCCCTGAATAAGCAGTTGACTCAACGTTGCGCACTGTATGTGTCGACGCGACATACCGCTCCGATGTATCGGCTGTTCAAGTTGACCGATACGAAGCCAGGGCTGGTGCGGGTTCCAGAAGGTGGCAGCCGAATCAGTGTTGAAATATGGGAAATGCCGGTAAGGCTGTTTGGGGAATTTGTCATGGAAATACCGGCCCCGCTCGGAATCGGCAAATTGCATCTGGATGATGGCGAACAGGTTTGTGGGTTTTTATGTGAATCAGCAGCTGTCATGTGTGCGGAAGATATCACCGCAAGCGGTGGCTGGCGGGCATACAACGCATCGCTGGTATAAGCGGTAAGCAGAATCATTTTGAATCAACAGGAGAATAGTGATGAAAGAAATGAAATATTCGGCAAGTCGTCGCAACTGGTTACGAATGATGGCGGCTCTTGGGGCGGGTGCAGTTTCGCAGTTCATTCCTGATGGAGTCCGTCAAGCAATGGCAGCCTCAAAATTGGTGGTTGGCGCGATTTATGTCGGTGCCAAGGATGATTTTGGCTATAACCAGTCGCAGGCCGAAGCAGCAGCCGCGTTGCGCAAATTACCAGGCGTCCGGGTGGTCGAAGAAGAACGGGTTCCGGAAACCATCGCCGTGCAGAAAACCATGGAAGCCATGGTGAACGAAGATGGGGCCGGCATGGTGTTTGCCACGTCTTTCGGTTATTTCAGTCCCTATGTCCTGAAAGTTGCCCAGGAATATCCATCGGTTGATTTTTCCCATTGCGGCGGTTTGTGGAAACCTGGCATGCCGAAAAATGCTGGCAGTTTCTTCGGTTATATTGATGAATGCGTGTATTTGAACGGAATGGCTGCTGCTTACGCCAGCAAGAGTAAAAAACTTGGTTTTGTGGCTGCAAAGCCGATTCCACAGGTGCTTCGTAATATCAATGCCTTCTTGCTGGGCGCGCGTTCAGTCAATCCGGCATGCACCGTGAGCGTGATTTTTACGGGTGACTGGTCGTTGCCGGTCAAGGAAGCCGAAGCATCCAATAGTCTGGTCGACCAGGGCGTGGATGTGTTGACCTGTCATGTGGACAGCCCGAAGGTAGTGATCGAAACAGCCGAGCGACGGGGAATCTATTGCTGCGGATATCACGTCAATCAGGCGGTGCTGGCACCGAAAGGTTATTTGACCGGTGCCGAATGGAACTGGGAAACGCCTTACACCATCCTGGTGAACAATGCCATGGCTGGCAAGCCGATGATCAATTTCCTGCGCGGCGGACTCAAAGAAGGGTTTGTCAGGACATCTCCATTTGGCCCGGCTGTTTCGGCCAAGGCAAAACAGCATTCGCTGGCTGTCAAAGCCCGCATGATGGCAGGAGACTTTGTCATCTTCAAAGGGCCATTGCTGGACAATTCTGGCAAGACAGTGATTCCGGCCGGTGTGGTTCAGGCACAGCGGGATGAAGTACTGGAAAGCATGAATTATCTGGTCGATGGCGTGATTGGTCATGTCTGATCGGGCAGACAGATGAACATGTATCGACAGGCACTGGATTCCTTGCGACCAATCGTGGCAGCGATCGTGGTAACTGCTGGCGCATTTGCATTGTTTGTGGCGGCCAGCGGCTACCCAGCAGTCGAAGCCCTGATGCTGGTGGGAAAGGGTGCTTTCGGCTCCGGGTTTGCCTGGCAGAACACTCTGTCCCGTGCAGCGCCGATCATGTTTACCGCACTGTGCGTTGCTGTGCCGGCACGAGCAGGTATGGTTATCATTGGTGGTGAAGGAGCGCTGGCATTGGGTGGGCTGGCGGCTGCCATGGTGGGTGTATGGTGGGCATCCCGGCCAGTGGTTATGGTGCTGGCCGGGATGGCACTGGCGGCCTGGGTGACAGGGGGCCTGTGGATCGGGATCTCGGGCTGGCTACGCTACCGGCGCGGTGTCAATGAAACCATCTCCAGTCTGTTGCTAGCGTATATCGGTCAGGCGGTGTTCAATTTCCTGGTCGAAGGCTGGCTGCGCGATCCGGCCAGCCTGAACAAACCATCGACAGCACCACTCGATTCGCGCGACATGATTGGCAACATCCCTGGTATGGAAGTGCACTGGGGGCTGGCGTGGGGAGTGCTGGCTTGTCTGGCAGCGTGGTGGCTGTTGCGCCATACCGTATTCGGGTTTGCCATTGACATTGTTGGCGGCAATCCGCGTGCTGCAAAAATGACTGGTTTGCCGGTCGGACGGCTGATGCTTGCTGCCAGTGTACTTGGCGGTGGTTTTGCCGGACTTGCCGGCATGTTCGAAGTTGCTGCCGTGCAAGGCTGTGCCAACGCGGACCTGATGGCTGGTTACGGTTATCAGGGCATTCTGGTCTCGTTTGCGGCCAGGCATCACCCGCTTGGCGTCATCGCTGGGGCAATCCTGATCGGGGGACTTGGTGCGTCCAATAGTCTGTTGCAGCGACATCTGGATTTGCCGGATGCGGCGGCCCAGGTGCTGCAGGGATTGTTGTTTGTCAGTTTGCTGGCATTTGAAACGCTCAATCGCAGGGGAGGCCGGCATGCATGACGGAGTCGCGTTGGGCAGTCTGTTGCTCGCGTTGCTGGGGGGCATCATGCGGGTCAGTACGCCTTTTCTGTTTGTCAGTCTGGGAGAATGCATCACCGAAATATCAGGACGTATCAATCTGGGGCTGGAAGGAACACTGGTGTTTGGCGCCATGAGCGGATATGGCGTTTCCTGGCTGACCGGTTCGCCCTGGCTTGGTGTACTGGCCGCTGGCGTCAGCGGCATGCTGCTGGGGCTGATTCATGGTTTGTTGTGTTCATTGCCGAAAGTGAATGACATTGCGGTTGGCATTGCCATGATGCTGTTTGGTACCGGAATTTCGTTTTTCATCGGCAAACCGCTGATCCAGCCGGAAGCGGCCATGTTGCCATCCTGGCATCTGGGCAGCTGGAGCCATGATCCGCAAGTCAGGGATGCACTGCGGGTGAATGCTCTGCTGCCACTAGGCCTTGGCCTGGCAGCTCTGCTGCGCCTGGCATTCAAGCGTACGCGTTTGGGATTGGTGCTTCGTCTGGTCGGTGACAATGCGGCGGCTGCCAGGGCGCTGGGGTATCACGTGGTCCGTTTGCGTATTCTGGCGACGGTTGCCGGTGGATTTCTTGCCGGGATCGGAGGCGCATTTTTGTCCCTGTACTATCCGGGTGGCTGGAATGAAGGGCTATCCAGTGGACAGGGGCTGATGGCGGTTGCACTGGTCATATTTGCACGCTGGGATCCTGTGCGTTGCGCGCTGGCAGCATTGTTGTTTGGCGCCGCTGGTGCACTTGGGCCGGCCCTGCAATCGCAGGGGTTGACCCAGGGATATTACCTGTTCAATGCCGCACCCTATGTGCTGACCCTGATATTGATGACACTCAGCTGGCGGCCTGGCCAGACCCTTGCCGGGTCTCCGGGCGAGCTGTCGCTGACCAACCGCTCCTGAAAGGAATGCTGTGATGCCGGAACGTTATGTGGATGCCAATCCTTATCCCTGGCCATGGAATGGAACCTGGTCCTCTGCCGATACCGCACTGCTGATTATTGACATGCAAACCGATTTTTGCGGGTTTGGTGGTTACGTCGACCAGATGGGCTATGACCTGAGTCTGACGCGTGCGCCAGTGGAGCCGATTCGCAAGGTCCTGGAAATCATGCGCCAGATGGGCTTTATGATCATTCATACCCGTGAGGGTCATCGGCCGGATTTGTCCGACCTTCCGGCAAACAAGCGTTGGCGTTCGCAAAGAATTGGCGCTGGCATCGGTGACCCGGGGCCGTGTGGTCGGGTTCTGGTCAGGGGAGAGGCTGGCTGGGAAATCATCCCGGAATTGCAACCTCTACCCGGCGAAGTCGTGATTGACAAGCCAGGAAAAGGTTCATTTTATGCCACTGATCTGGACCTGGTTTTGCGCAACCGACAGATCAAAAATCTCATATTGACGGGCATTACCACTGATGTGTGTGTTCACACCACAATGCGCGTGGCCAATGACATGGGCTATGAATGCCTGTTGCTGGAAGATTGTTGCGGGGCAACCGATCCTGGCAATCATCGGGCAGCGGTGAAAATGGTGACCATGCAAGGCGGTGTATTTGGTGCCGTGGCGAATGCGGCACGGTTGCTGGCAGCGTTGGAGTAAGCCAATGGACGGCCGTCTGCCGGATCATGCTGCTTCGTTGATGCCTGATGGCCCATTGTCAATTCAGGCCATCGAAATCAGCAAGCGGTTTGGTGACATTCATGCCCTGGACCAGGTCAGCCTGCAGGTTGATGCTGCCAGTTTTCATTGCCTGCTTGGCGAGAACGGGGCTGGCAAGAGTACGCTGGTGAAATGTCTGGCTGGTTTCTATCGGCAGGACGGCGGCAGTTTCTTGCTGGCCGGGCGCGAGCAGGATATCCGTAGTCCACGGGATGCGCACAAGCTGGGCATTGGCATGGTTTACCAGCATTTCACGGTTGCATCCGGCATGACGGTGGCAGAAAACCTGATGCTGGCACGTGATGACCTGCCGTGGTTGCTTAATCTGGCCAGGGAACATCAGGCGTTGCAGTCGTTCATGGCAGACATGTCATTCCGACTGGATTTGTCAGCCAGGGTAGCTGATCTTTCGGCTGGCGAAAAGCAGAAGCTGGAAATCCTGAAACAGCTGTACCAAAAGCGACGTCTGCTGATTCTAGATGAGCCAACGTCTGTGCTGACGCCTGCCGAAGCGGATGAAGTGCTCGGCATGCTGCACCAGTTGACCCGGCAGCGAAAACTGACGGTGTTGATGATTACGCACAAATTCCGCGAAGTCACCGCTTACGCCGATGCCGTGACTGTGTTGCGCCGGGGGCGATTGGCCGGCACTGGCCGCCTGCCGGAAACTGGAACCGATGAAATGGCCAGCATGATGATGGGCAACCCTGAAAACAGACCAGTGCAAACCGGACCTGAACGCACAATCCCTGCCAAAGCGCAGAGCATGAATCTGGCTGCCGAGCGGTTGATCATACGCGGCCTGCATGGCAGCAATGACCGTGGTGTGCCGGCTGTCACCGATTTGGATCTGGTGGTGCGTTCCGGAGAAATGATTGGCGTGGCGGGCGTCTCTGGCAATGGCCAGAAAGAGTTGGTTGAAATTTTGCTCGGTCAGCGCGATGCCAGCGCAGGAGAGATTCTGGTGGATGGTTTGCCCTATCGGGCAACACGTCACGAAATGCGTCTGCATGGCGTATACAGTCTGCCGGAAGAACCTTTGCGCAATGCATGTGTGTCCAGCATGACCGTAGCGGAGAACATGGCATTGCGAAACTTTGACCAGGTTCCTGTCACTGCAGGCTGGAAAACAGGCTGGTTCTTGAGTCGCAGACGGATGGTTGCCCGCAGTCGCTCACTGATCGCCGAATTTGGTGTTCGTCCGCCTGATCCCATGTTGCCGATTGATGGGCTGTCCGGTGGCAATGTGCAACGAGCCGTTCTGGCACGCGAACTTGGCCAGCCAGTGAATCTGCTGATTGTGGCAAACCCTGTTTTCGGGCTTGATTTTGCGGCTGCGGCTGCGATCCATCAACGATTGCAGATGGCGCGCGAAGCCGGGGCTGCCATTTTGCTGGTTAGCGAAGATCTCGATGAATTGCTGGCATTGACGGATCGACTGGTGGTGATGTCTGCCGGTCGCATTGTGCATGCCGTTGCGACAGCGGATGCGGATCCGGTTGCAATTGGGCATCACATGGCTGGTGGTCACGCATGAATGGAGAGTGGCATGCACAGAATAAAGGCTTTACCGTTTGACTGGCAGTTTGATCCGGCCACGACCGCATTGCTTGTGATTGACATGCAGCGGGATTTCATTGAGCCCGGAGGATTCGGGGCGAGTCTGGGCAACGATGTTTCACTTCTGCAATCTGCTGTGCCAGTGGTAGCGGAACTGCTGCAGATAGCACGTCAGGCAGGTCTCACAGTGATTCATACCAGGGAATGTCACCGGCCGGACCTGGCAGATTGCCCATCCACCAAACGGCTGCGTGGCGATCCGTTGTTGCATATCGGTGACGATGGGCCTATGGGGCGTATTCTGGTATGTGGTGAGCCTGGTGCGGATATTATTCCGCAGGTTGCGCCGAGACCGGGCGAGATGGTCATCGACAAGCCCGGCAAGGGAGCTTTTTATGCCACTGCGCTGACAGAGATGTTGCGTTGGCACAATATTCGCTCGTTGCTGCTGGCTGGTGTTACCACAGAAGTCTGTGTGCAGACAACCATGCGCGAAGCCAATGACCGTGGTTATGAGTGTCTGCTGGTCGAGGATGCCACGGCCAGTTATTTTGAGGAATTCAAACTGGCGACACTGGCCATGATCCGGGCGCAGGGGGGCATTGTTGGCTGGACTGCGCCTCTGGCTGCCGTGCGCGAAGCATTTGGAGAATAAGCATGAATGATGTCGCAATCAACCAGCCGGAGGTGCTGTCAGCGGTGACTGCCGTATTCTGGCAATATGAACGGGCATTTCTGGGCAATGATACCGATACGTTGAACCATCTGTTCTGGAACAACCAGCTGACAGTGCGTTTTGGCATTGCTGAGATTCAGTACGGGGCGGAAGCGATTTACCGATGGCGTGAAAACTGGCTGCCATCGTTTTCGCTCGCGCGTAGTCTACGCAATCTGGTAATCAAAACGTTTGGGGATGCGTTTGCAACAGCCGATGTCGAGTTTTTGCGCGACAACGAGCCGGTGGGCCGGCAAAGCCAGGTCTGGGTAAGGTTTCCACAAGGCTGGCGGGTGGTGTCCGCGCATGTCAGCATGCTGGAGACACAGGTGGTATGACCGGATCTTCTGCCCGCAAGGAAAATGCGTTGGCAACCAGATTGTATGCGTTGCTCAAGGAAGATATCTATTCATTCCGGCTGCTGCCCGGAGACCGGTTTACCGAAAGCGGTATGGCCGAAGTTCATGGTGTTTCGCGTACGCCGTTGCGCGATGCCTTGTATCGACTGGAGCGCGAAGGCTATCTGCAGGTTTCTTTCCGGAGTGGCTGGGCGGTTTGTCCGTTTGATTTTCAACGCTTTGAGCAGTTGTATGATTTGCGCATCGTGCTTGAACTGGCCGCCATACAGCGGATTTGTGAATCTCCCGAATCCATCAGCCTGGACGTTTTTTCGGATATCTGGCTGGTGCCGGCAGAACACCGGCTGGACGACGGGATCCAGGTGGCTGCGCTGGACGAAGCTTTTCACCAGGGGCTCGTTCAGGCAACAGGCAATCGGGAAATGGCGCGGGTGCATCAGGAGGTGACTGAAAAAATCCGCATCATCAGGCATCTGGATTTTACTAGCAGCGACCGTATTCAGGCGACTTATGCCGAGCATGCGGAAATATTGCGCATGTTGTTGCAGCGCAAACAGGCACAGGCTGCCATTCTTCTCAAATCACATATTGATGCCAGCAAGGCCGAAGTCAGAAAAATCACCCTGCATCGTTTGCATGAGGCACGCGAACGGCAAACGGCAACTGGTTGGCTAGTGAACCCAAACGAGCCCGGAGAGCGCAAGTGAGCTGGCATGCCAGGTTGTGGCTGGCGTTTGATCGCCGCGACGATAGCACCAGACTGGTTTGCAACAGTCATGAAGGACCGCTTCGGGTGCAAAAAATGCTTTATCCGGAAGGTGATGCGGTATGCCATGCCATCATTCTGCATCCGCCTGGCGGAATCGCTGGTGGGGATGCGCTGAATCTGTGCGCCGAGCTCCGTTCTGGTGCGCAGGTGCTGATGACGACCCCCGGTTCCGGCAAATGGTACAAAGCCAATGGCAGACCTGCTTCTCAGCAAATGCATTTCAGGTTGGCGCCGGATGCGATGCTGGAATGGCTGCCGCAGGAAAGCCAGTATTTTCGGGATTGTGATGCGCGGACGGGCTTGCGCGTCGAACTGGATGGCGATGCGCACTATGCTGGCTGGGAAATTGCTTGTCTTGGGCGCAGGGCATCGGGAGAAACGTTCGATCAGGGGCGGGTTCAGGGAAAGACAGAGCTTTGGCGTGGAGGTCGACGGTTGTTCCTGGACCAGATCCTGCTTCAGGCAGGAGGTGGTCTGCAGCATTCGCTGGCCGGACTGGCCGGAATGCCGGTGCATGGCAGCTTTGTGATCTGTGCTGGACCGGTGCCCGAAGCACTGCTGGAACAATGTCGCGCGGTATTGCGAGCGGTTACGCCAGCCAGAGCTGCGCTGAGTGCAATGCCTGAATTGCTGATCATCCGTTATGTGGGTTGGCATGCCAGCGAGGCCCGTGCCTGTTTTGACCAGATCAGGCGATTGCTCAGACCATGGTATGCGCAGCGGGAATACTGTCGCCCACGTATCTGGAATACTTGAATGAAGCGGACACAACCATGGAACTGACACCAAGGGAAAAAGACAAGTTGCTGATTTTTACTGCAGCGTTGCTGGCCGAACGACGACGCGCTCGCGGGCTGAAACTGAATTATCCCGAAGCAGTGGCCCTGATTACGGCCACCATCATGGAAGGGGCGCGTGACGGGTGCAGTGTGGCAGAACTGATGAGCCAAGGTGCAATGGTGCTGGGCCGTGAGGACGTGATGGAAGGCGTGGCGGAGATGATTCTGGAAATTCAGGTGGAAGCCACATTTCCGGATGGAACCAAGCTGGTGACGGTGCACCAGCCAGTGGTATGAGGATCAGCATGATACCAGGCGAAATGTGGGTGGCAGACGGAGACATCTGTCTGAATGTTGGGCGGCGGACCGTGATTGTCAATGTGGCCAATACCGGTGATCGTCCGGTGCAGGTGGGATCGCATTTTCATTTTTTTGAAGTCAATGATGCGCTGGAATTTGATCGGCAGGCTGCACGCGGATTCCGGCTCAACATTGCATCAGGGACCGCAGTCCGGTTCGAGCCAGGTCAGCACCGGCAGGTGGAACTGGTGGAACTGGCCGGCGACCGCATCGTGTATGGGTTTCAAGGGCGGGTAATGGGGCATTTGTAACGGAGAGATCATGGCAGTTTCCATGGATAAAAGAGCCTATGCCGAGATGTTTGGCCCCACGGTTGGTGATCGGGTGCGTCTGGCAGATACCGCATTGATCGCTGAAGTGGAGCGTGATGACACGATTTACGGTGAGGAAGTGAAATTTGGTGGCGGCAAGGTGATTCGCGATGGCATGGGTCAGAGCCAGCGGTTGTCCGCCGACGTGGCGGACACGGTGATTACCAATGCGCTGGTGGTGGATTATCAAGGTATCATCAAGACGGACATCGGCATTAAAAATGGTCGTATTCAAGCCCTTGGCAAGGCAGGCAACCCGGATATCCAGCCTGGCGTCACCATTGTGATCGGCGCCGGGACAGAAGTGATCGCCGGCGAAGGCATGATCGTCACGGCCGGAGGTATTGATTCGCATATTCATTTCATTTGTCCGCAGCAGATCGAAGAAGCCTTGATGTCTGGCGTGACCACCATGCTGGGAGGTGGAACCGGCCCGGCCACGGGCACCTTTGCGACCACCTGTACCCCCGGGCCATGGCACATTCTGCGCATGCTGGAAGCTGCCGAAGCATTTCCGATGAATCTGGGGTTTCTCGGCAAGGGCAACGCGTCCCTTCCCGGTCCACTGACCGAACAGGTCGAGGCCGGTGCCATCGGGTTGAAGCTGCACGAAGATTGGGGAACAACACCCGCTGCCATCGACAATTGCCTGTCGGTGGCAGATGCCATGGATGTGCAGGTGGCTATTCACAGCGATACCCTTAATGAGGCCGGGTTCGTGGAAACCACCGCCGCTGCGCTGAAAGGACGCACGATACACACTTATCATACTGAAGGAGCCGGGGGAGGGCATGCGCCGGACATTGTCAGGCTGGCTGGTCTTGCCAATGTGCTGCCTTCATCCACCAATCCGACCCGCCCGTATACGGTCAACACGATTGATGAGCACCTGGACATGCTCATGGTGTGTCACCATCTGGACCCAGCCATTGCCGAAGATGTGGCGTTTGCGGAAAGCCGGATCCGGCGTGAAACCATTGCGGCAGAAGACATTCTGCATGATCTGGGCGCACTCAGCATGATGTCGAGTGATTCCCAGGCCATGGGACGGGTGGGCGAAGTGATCATGCGTTGCTGGCAGACCGCGCACAAGATGAAACTTCAGCGGGGTGCGCTGGATGGCGATCCTGCGCGTCACGACAATCTGCGCATCAGGCGCTATATTGCCAAATACACCATCAACCCGGCCATTGCGCATGGCATTGCGCATGAAGTGGGCAGCGTGGAGCCGGGCAAGCTGGCTGATCTGGTGTTGTGGAAACCGGCATTTTTTGGTGTCAAACCCAGTCTGATCCTCAAGGGGGGCATGATTGCCGCCGCAGCGATGGGAGATCCCAATGCCTCGATTCCGACACCACAACCGGTGCATTTCCGGCACATGTTTGGCGCCTATGGCAGAGCGCTGAGACAATCGGTCACTTTTGTTTCGGCAGCCGCGTTAAACAATCCGGCGCTGGCGGACCTTGGTCTGGTCAAGCCGCTGGTCGCGGTGCAAAACACCCGTCATCTGGGCAAACGGCATATGCAGTTGAATGATTATTGCCCTGATATCACAGTCGATCCGGAAACCTACATGGTGCATGCCGACGGACAGCTGCTGCAGTGCGAACCGGCCAGCGAGTTGCCCATGGCACAGCGGTATTTTTTGTTTTGAGGCGCACATGATCAGCCTGACCGAAAAACTTGCCGGCCTTCCTTCCGGAGAGGACCAGCTGGTTCTGCCGTTTGAAAAGCGCCAGCGCAGCCGTTTGCGCACCCGTCTGGCTTCCGGTGAAGATGTGCTGTTGCTGCTGGAGCGTGGCAGCATCCTGCGGGGTGGGGATTGCCTGCGCGCATCCGATGGGCGCGTGATCGGGGTGGTGGCGGCAGATGAATCGGTGATGACCGTTCGCGCAGCCAGTCCGGTCGATCTGGCCCGGGCCGCCTATCATCTGGGCAACCGCCATGTTCCTTTGCAGGTGGGCGAAGGCTGGCTGCGTCTGGAGCAGGATCACGTGTTGCGCGACATGTTGACCGGTCTTGGTGTCATGGTGACGGATGAGGTGGCTCCGTTTGAACCCGAGGCCGGGGCGTATGGCGGCGGTCACCGGCATGGTGCGCCCGACGATGAGCGCCTGGTGTTGTCGCGGCGGGCCAAGGCGCAGCATGAATGAGACACTGAGGCTGGTGCGTTTGCTGCAGATGGCCAGCCCGATGCTGCCAGTGGGCGCATACGCCTATTCACAGGGCATGGAATGGCTGATTGACGAAAAAATGCTCACAGATGTGCAACAGATCGGACAATGGATACACAGCGTGATGGAATTGCCGCTGGCGCAGTATGAGTTGCCGGTTCTGCTACGCATGATGCGTGCTTGTCATGCTGGCGATGCAGATAGCCTAGCGGACTGGAATGGCCAATTTGTGGCATCGCGTGATACGACAGAAGGACGCGCTGAAACCTTGCAGATGGGGTATTCGCTGTTGCGGCTGGCCAGAGAAATGCCTGATTTTGGTGCAGATGATCTGGCTATCCTGGCTGGACAGACCGAAGTTGCCTTTCCGTGCGCCTGGGCCTGGATGACATCGGCCTGGCAGCTGGATGAAACGGATTCGATGCTTGGCTACGCGTGGTCATGGCTGGAAAACCAGGTGGCGGTGGTCATGAAGACCTTGCCCCTCGGGCAGGTGGCCGGGCAGACTTTATTGGCGCAGTGCGGCAAATCGTTGCCGGAGATCGTGCGAAATGCCATGGATCTGCCAGATGACATGCTGAACAGTGTGTCACCTTTGTACAGTATGGCCGGCTGCTGGCATGAAACCCAGTACAGCCGGTTGTTCAGATCGTGAATCGGGAATGGAGGCTGGCATGACTGTTGCAATGGAACCCTTGCGGGTTGGTATTGGTGGACCTGTTGGTTCGGGCAAAACAGCATTGACCCTGGGTTTGTGCCTAGCCTTGCGCGACAGATACAACATTGCGGTCGTCACCAATGACATCTACACGCGCGAGGATGCCGAATTCCTTACCCGTCATGAAGCGCTGGTTCCGGAACGGATCATCGGGGTGGAAACCGGAGGTTGTCCGCATACCGCCATTCGGGAAGATGCTTCGATGAATCTGGAAGCCGTGGATCGCTTGACTGCCAGGTTTCCCGGCCTGGATATCGTTTTTGTGGAAAGCGGTGGTGATAACCTGTCCGCTACGTTCAGTCCGGAATTGTCGGATCTGACCCTGTATGTGATTGATGTGGCTGCTGGCGACAAGATTCCGCGCAAGGGGGGGCCAGGCATCACCCGGTCGGATCTGCTGGTGATCAACAAGATTGATCTGGCGCCCATGGTGGGTGCATCACTCGAGGTGATGGATCGGGATGCTCGTCGCATGCGCATGGACCGTCCATTTGTGTTCAGCAATCTGAAAACTGGACAGGGGCTGGAAGCCATCGTCGGATTTATCGAACAGCAGGGAGGGCTGGTGTCAGGGACATGACATCCTGCCCATTTATGATGGATTGCCAGCGTGACAGTTTCATCATAGACTGCACGCTGGGGAAGCTGGCATGCCTGGTCGTGCTGATGATGCCTGCTGTTGGTGACGGAAGTCCGCCAGACGGCGTTTCTGGCAGCAGACGCCTGTTTCGAACGATCGGTTGATGCAATCGTTTTTTGACGACCCGCAGGGTCGTTCCATCATCATGTCCAATAGCAAGCAGATTTTATTACGTGCACTCCAGACGGAGCTGGTTCAGGAACTGCTGGAAGATTTTGCCAGATGTGAACCTGGTCTGGCACAGACAGCGCTTTCGTCGGCCGATGGTGCGCGTGATTATACCGAGCGGGAAGCCTGGCGTTCGGTATACCTGTTGTTATCACAGCGTCGCGACGTATTGCGTGAAACCTGGCGTACCAGACTGGAATCGCTGTTTGACCGCGCTCTGGAAACTGCCTACGACAGTTATCGTCCCGTCTTTTCTCTGTCCGGTCTGCGTGACAAGCTGTCGCTGGTGGAAGACAACGTGGTCGAAGGCAACATGCTGATCGAATCACTCACCGCAACGTTGCGCAACCGTGCTTCGGACGAATTGCGCGAGCTGAACATCCGTGTTGCCAGGCTGTTTGACAGCGAAGAAATCAACGAGCGGGAAAATCCTTTCCGCCCCTACCTGCTGGCCAGAGCCCTTGTGGATGCGGCAGTCGGACTTGGCCTGCAGGGCAAGGCCATCACGTCTTTTGGCCGTCTGGCCGGTGACTGCATCAATGGCATGGTGGAACGGCATTATGAAAGCATCAATCGCAGCCTTACCGAGCGCGGCATCACGGCCGACATCAGCCTGAAAGTCCGAAAAACCGGCGATCCAACTGGTTCCTCAGTAGATGATGCGCATCAGGAAGACATTCCGGATGACATTGAAGAAGACACGACCGATAGCTTGCAAGAGGTTTCGGAGCCAGGCCTGTCACATGAACGGTCTGATGGTCAGCGTTTCCCGGCAGGCGCAACAGACAGTGGCCCGGTTTTGCAAGGCGGACAGACTCGCCCTCCGGTCTCTGGCGCGGGTGTTTACCGTTCCTTGCATGCGGCCGAACAGACGCATCTGGACCAGATGCTGAGCTTCATCCGTCAGCACGGTGGTGCAGGCATGCCGGAAAGCGAATTGACCGATACAGGCGATGACGCTGGCGCGGAACATCCTGTATCCGGATATCCACAACAGGATGCCTCATCAGCGGGTAGTCCCGCGTATCCGGGAGAAAACAACACGGCGGGCCGTCAGGCGGCTTCCCAGGCTGCCCAGCGGATGGTGCCGGGTCCGGTCGGACAACCAGTGCCCGACCGACGTCACACGGAACCCGCGGCCGTCAGCAATGAGGGCTGGCTGAGCGGCAGCGTGCGCATGATTGGTGATGGTTTGCGCAAAGTCCTGCGGGCCGACAAGACCAGTTATCGAGGCTATTCAGAGGCACCGCAATCCGGACAGTTGCGCACGGTTTCTCCCGAACTGACAGCGATGGTCAACCGGCTGAACCATGCAAGCCGCTCGTTGAAGGTGCTGCTGGACGAACAGGGCAAACCGCGCAATCTGATTCTGGATAACCGGCAGCAGCTGCAGGGCAATACCAGCCAGGTGGACGAGCAGATCATGCTCGATGTCATCGCCATGATGTTCGAATTCATCATGCGCGATCAGGCGGTGCCCGAAAACGTGCGCGTTGAGCTGGCGCGGTTACAGTTTGTGGTGCTCAACATCGCCATGCGCGATACTGGTGTGCTGACGGATCGCAAGCATCCGGTGCGCGTGCTGCTCAACCGGATGGCCAGCCTGGCGGCCCTGCAAACGGCTGATGATGAAAAATTGCTGATCAGCAAGATTTCGGGCATGGTAGATTCGTTGCTGGCAACGCCGGAACAGGTTCCGGAGCTGTTCATTCCGCAATTTACCCGTTTGCTGGATGAATTCGATCAGTATATTGCGGATAATCTGCACGCGCGCAATCAGCATACTGGTCAGGTGGTTTCTGCACTGGAAACGATTCCGAAGCGCATTGAACGCCAGCAACGCATTGTTGGCCAGATGCGCGATGCCCTGAGCGGGCAGCCAAACCTCGACGTCCGTTTGCGCGAATTTCTGATGGAAGTCTGGGTTCAGGTCATCGATTATGCCGATGATCTGGACGCCGCCATTGCGCAGCGGTTCCGCAAGTTCGTACCTTCACTGATCTGGAGTTTGCAGCCTTGTCAAAGTGCGCAGGACCGGCAGGTCATGTCCGTCCTGCTGACCGGATTGGTCATGACGTTGAAGGAAGGTCTGGCCTTGATTGCATGGCCGGAAGATCGGCAAAAGGATCTGCTCGACTGGCTGTTCGTGTTGCACACCCGTGCGATGTTTCCGGTGGGCGAAGTGCAGGATGGGGCACCATTGTCGATGTTCCGCACGGATGCACCGGTATTCGCGAATCTGGTCAATGACCGTGACACGGCCCCGGCAGCCACCAGCAGTCACGAGCAGGAAGTGATGTCCAGGGCGCTGTACGAAACCGTGCAGCGCAAGATGGATGACCGGCTGCAGACGGTTGACGAGCGCAAGGTCGAAGAGCTGCTTGCCCAGCCGGATGACGTGCAGCAGCCACCACAGGATGTGCCGGAAGATGAACTGGATGATCGTCTCTTCTCGGGTGTCATGATCAATATCCGGCTGGGACGCCAGCCCTTGCAGGCAAGGCTTAGCTGGATCAATCGCAATGACGGACGCTTGCTGCTGAACGTCAACGATGAGCATGTGCCCATCATGATGAGTTTGTCTGCTTTCCGTCGCCTGTTCGTCACCGGGCGGATTTCCTTCCTTGAGGATGCGCCGCTGGTAGAGCGCGCGCTGAAATCGGTGATGCATTCGGCCGAAAAGCTGGAACACAGGGCTGCCGGAGCGGCCTGGATGGCCACACACTGATCCGGTCGCAGCGGCCGGATCCGATTCAGTGTGACGTCACCTGTCATCGGGTATACTGCAAGGCTGGACCAGTGATGCCCAGCCCGGGCGTCCGTCCGGATGACAACGATCATGAATCAGGCCGTCAAACACAACGTCACCAATACCGCCAAACTCTGGTTGGCAGCCTTTCTGGCTGGCATCCTGGGTGCGCTGGCCATGGATTCTTTCCATCTGCTCATCGATGGCGTGGAGTGGCTGCTGACGCGACATACCGGCAGTCTGGTGCACAATGCCCTGTTATTGCCGATGTGGGCGCGCATACTGGTGCCGCTGGGTGGTGGCGTGCTGGCAGGCGCGGTGTTGCAGTGGGGCGGACGCTGGATTACCGGACCCCACGTCGATTACATTGAAGCAGCTCGCTCGGGACAGACACGGTTGAATGACCGCAGTAATGCCATACGCATGCTGTCGTCTTTGTTTTCGGTGGGTTCGGGCGCCGCAATCGGACGTGAAGGGCCGATGGTGCAGTTGTCCGCCTGGTTTGCCTCCTGGCTGGGTGGCATTTTCCCGTTGCCGGACAATCAGCGCAATGCCGTACTGGTATGCGGTATTGCCGCAGGCATCGCGGCAGCCTACCATGCACCGGTTGCCGGTGTGGTATTCGTGCTGGAACTGGCGCTGGGTTTTTTTGCCCGTCATACCGTGGCTCCCGTGCTGATCTCGGCGACCATGGCCAGTGCCCTGATTTTCTGGATGGTGGAACCAAGCCCGCTGTATGTGATGCCGGTGCTGCCGCCTCTGCCAGTGACTCCGCTCGGTTTGCTGGATGCGCTGGCGGCAGGCGTCATTTCGGGGGTGCTGGGTCTGGTACTGCTGGCGGCCATCAAGAAGAGCAAGACTGTTTTTTCTGTGGTGGGGCCGTTGTGGATGCGACTTGGCGCTGGCGGTCTGGTGGTCGGCGTTCTGTCGGCGTTTGTGCCGGAAGTCTGGGGAAACGGCTACAGCGTGGTGTCACAGGTGCTGCATGGCGGACTGGCCTGGCGCTGGGTGGCTGTGGTGCTGCTGGCCAAGGCGCTGGCGACGATCGCCAGCACTTCTTCGGGTGCGATCGGCGGTATTTTCACGCCATCTCTGTTTGTCGGCGCAACCATTGGTTATCTGTTTGGCACCCTGACGGGTGATCCGGTCGTGATGGCGGTCATCTGTATGGGGGCGGTGTTGAGTGCCGTGACGCACGCACCAATGATGGCAATCGTGATGGTGCTTGAAATGACCAGCCAGTTTGATCTGACCATCCCTGTCATGCTCGCCTGCGCCGTGGCTTATGCCGTGAGCACGCATTTTGGCGCAGAACCTCTGTATGGTAATCCGATCGAACACCATGAATGACCTGGTCATGAATGATGCTCGGCGCGGATTCCAAAAACATATCGGGATCATGCAATGTTACGTATACCTTTAAGCAGCGTTCGTTGGCGGATTCGCGTGTTGTTATGGGGCGGTGCCGTGCTGGCCGGACTGGCTGTGGTGGCATTTGCCAAATTGGCCGATCTGTCGTTGTCGTTTTTTGACCAGTTGACGGCGGCGCATCTGTGGATTGCATTGTTGCTTACTCCGCCAGCAGGCATGCTGACCGTTTATCTGACCAACCGGTATTTCAACGGTACGCAGGGTAGTGGGATACCGCAAGTGATTGCCGCCGCGCGACGTGCGGAACAGGGCAAGCCGGTCGATTTTTTGTTGTCGCTGAGACTTGGCATAGGCAAGGTTCTGCTGGGTGGGCTGGGACTGGCCGGTGGGTTTTCGGCCGGTCGGGAAGGGCCATCGGTCCAGGTGGCGGCGGCCATTCTGAACTCGATTCATGGCTGGGTGCCTCATACCAGAGTGTTGCGCCAGCAGGATCTGATTCTTGCCGGTGGCGCTGCCGGCGTTGCTGCCGCATTCAACACACCGCTGGCCGGTATTGTCTTTGCCATCGAGGAGTTGGGGCGTCGCCTGGAAACCCGCACCAGTGGCGTGTTGCTCAGCACGATCATTTTTTCCGGTCTGATTGCCCAGGCCATCCTGGGGGATTACCGCTATTTCGGAAAAATCACCGTTCCTGAACTGGATGCGGGCATTGTGTTGCCGCTGGTGGCGGCAGGCGTGTTGTGCGGCGTCATGGGGGGGCTGTTCAGTCGTTTGCTGTTGTGGCCCCAGATGGCGGCCAGTCATGCTGTGTGGCGCTGGCGCAGCTGCCACCCCGTCCGTTTTGCCGGTTATTGCGGACTGGCCGTTGCGCTGATCGGGGTGGCCAGCCATGGCGTGTCGTTGGGCAGCGGTTATCAGATCACATCGGAAGTGGTTGCCGGCAAGGTTGTCCTGCCCTGGTATGCTCCGTTTGCCAGGTTTTTTGCCACGGTGATTACCTATTATTCCGGGATTCCAGGCGGGATTTTTGCGCCGGCACTGGCTACCGGTGCGGCACTGGGTTCGAATATCGCACGTCTGTTTGGCGAAGGCATGTCTGCAGCGCCGGTCATTGCGCTGTTCATGGCCGCATTTCTGGCAGCGGTGACCCAGTCGCCCATTACTTCAGCGATCATCGTCATGGAAATGGTGGATGGTCATTCGATGGTGCTCAGCCTGATGGCGGCGACCCTGATTTCCAACATGGTCAGTCAGTCGCTCAGTCGCGAGCTCTACCAGCATCTGGCGCTGGGCTGGATGTTTTCTCCGCAGGAACGCGCAGCTCAGGCTGCCAGCAACTCTACCCGAGATCCGGATCAGAGCCATTGAATCACGCTGGTGGCTGGCTGGCGTTTTTTCACTGGCTGTGCTTCGATGCGGTAGCCGAAGGCAACCATGACCGACAGCCCCCACTCGTCGGGATTCATCACTCCGGCCTGAGCAAGAACGTGATTGGCTGCGTCGCTTTCAAACCCTTCAATCGGACAGGAATCGATGCCGAGCATCGCAGCTGCCAGCATCATGTCGGCCAGCGCGATATAAGTCTGTCGGCAGCACCAGTCAAACACCTGACGTGGTGTGTCCAGATGAAAATCCTGCTGGTGAAATTTCCGGTAGGTGGGCTCACGCATGGCCATCCGCTCCGGCGGCAGTTGCAGGATATCCCGCATCATGTGCAAGGTGTGGCTGCCCCCCGGCTCCATACCGGAGGTGCGGGCCAGAATGGCCACGAAATGACTGCAGCTCGGGATCTGTCGTTGTCCGCCCCAGGTGACTGGTAGCAGTTGCTGGCGCAGATCCGTATTCTGGATCACCAGAAAACGCCAGGGTTCATAACCAAATGAACTGGGCGACAGGCGGGCTGCTTCCAGAATGGTGTGAAAATCGCCATCGTCGATTTTTCTGCCGGCATCAAATACCTTGCAGGCATGGCGGAACTGAAGCGCATCCTGTATTTGTGTGCGGGTATCGGTCATGGTCATATCTGCTTGCGCAGCTCCTGGATGGACTTGATCACCTGGCTGGTGGCATTGGCAAACGGCGTGCCATTGCCCAGCATTCGCTGGGCGCGGTCAGTTTGCCCGCCATTGATGGTTTCGGCAACCATGGCAGCTGCATGGTGAAATTCTTTGTGGGTGTGTTTCAGCTGTTTGAACGCGTCCTTGCCGCCATGCATCTGTTCGCCATCACCATACAGCCATTGTCCGAGAGCGCACGCGTCATCGCGATGAATGGTGTGCGCATCCAGATGTTCATGATTCATCGCGGCATTGCGCAGTTTGATTTTCCATTGCGCATGTGCAGCAATGGCCTTGTTGAGATTGAACTGCTTGTCGTTCAGCATGCGTGCCGAGGCTTCTTCACGCAGGCGGCGGACATCCTGTTCGGCGACGGTCTGGTCGGTTTCATGCAGACGGAAGATGCCGGTTGAATTGTTGAGATCGGCTGTTTGTGTTGTCAAAGCCTGCGCGGACGCAGCCAGTTCTTCCACCATGGCGGCATTTTGCTGGGTGATCGAATCCAGTTGCACCACAGCAGAGGTGATCTGGTCGATGCCAAGTCGCTGTTCATCGCTGGCCGCATTGATTTCCTGGAGCATTTTGTTGACCTTGTCGACAGATGCCAACACTTCCTGCATGCGGGAACGGGCTTCCTTTGTACGCAGGTTGCCAATGGCAACCCGGTCGCCAGATTCCGTAATCAGGTTGCGAATCTCCAGTGCTGCTCCCGAAGTTCGTTGTGCCAGTGAGCGTACTTCGCTGGCAACGACGGCAAAACCACGTCCCGCTTCGCCGGCACGGGCCGCTTCCACGGCAGCGTTCAGGGCGAGAATGTTGGTCTGGAATGCCACGCCTTCAATGACGCGAATGATTTCACCAATTTTTTCAGATGAGTCCGTAATGCCGCGCATGGTTTCGGCAACCGCTTCGACTGCGGCATCGCCCTGACGGGTGATATCCAGCATTTGTGCAGCCAGTGCTTCGCCGGTGGCGGCGGATTCCGTGCTTTGCCGGACCATGCTGTTGATCTGTTCCATGGATGCCGCGGTCTGCTGCAGGTTGCTGGCCTGTGATTCGGTGCGCGAAGACATGTCCAGATTGCCGCTGGCAATTTCAGCCACTGCGCCGCGCAACCGGTCGGCCCCGCCACGGATGTCCCGTACGATGCCGCGCAGGTTTGAAGCGATCTGGCTGACTGCATCGGCCAGTTCGCCAATTTCGCCCGAATGATTGTGCGATACCTGGACTGACAGGTCGCCACTGGCGATCTGGGCAGCCTGCTGGCGCAGTTCGCGCAATGGCTTTAATACCATACGCAGCCCTATGCCAGTGGCAAGCATAACCAGCAGCACACTCAACGGCCAGGCCAGCACGCCCGGAAAGTGGGTCAAAGCCAGGCCGGCCAGCACCAGTGCGCCAAGTTGCAGGGCCATCAATCGTCCATGCAGGCCGGCATGCCGCAGTGAGGCCCAGCGCCCCAGCGGGTTATGGCTGACAGGTCTGCCGTGCAGAAGGATAGTCCGGCGCAGTCCACGCGAGGCTTCTTCATTCAGTTGAGCGTACAGTCTCTCGGCGTGTTCAATGGCTTCGCGACTCGCTGGAGAACGTACAGACAGATATCCTGTGATGTCTTCACCACGCCGGATTGGCGTGACATTTGCAGATACCCAGTAGTGATCGCCGTTTTTGCGTCGGTTCTTGACAATGCCGGTCCAGGGCATACCTGACTGCAGGGTGTCCCACATGTCCCGAAACGCCTCGACCGGCATGTCTGGATGGCGAATGATGTTGTGCGGCTGACCGGTCAGTTCGGCCTGGGAAAAACCACAAGCATCAAGGAAATCGCTGTTGGCATACGTGATGTGGCCGGTGATGTCGGTTACGCTGACCAGCTGGGCTTGTTCGGGCAGCCTGAATTCGCGCTGGCTGACGGGTTGATTGTTGCGCATGGATTATCCCCTTATGCCGACGGGCGTAAGACTTCACCAAGCCAGTACACCGGCGGGTTATTGCTTGGCAAACATGGGCAAATCGACCGGCAGATGCCGGTATGCAAACATGATGCAGCGCGCCTGTCTCGGGTCTGGGCTGTCGAAGGAAAACGACCCATCTGCTTGTCTGTTTTTATTGATTTTGCGCAAACTGCAAAACCTCTTGCTGCGCACCGTGCATCTTGAGGATGGCGTCACAGGAAACCACGGGGCACATGGGGTTTTTATACACCTGCGCGCATTATGACGCAAGCGTGACAGTGCAAAAATGTCCGTTACTTGTCAGTTTTGTATTTGTCGGCCAATACCAGCCATTCGTGCTGGCTGGCAGGCGAGTGGTGGGCTGCTGCGCGGGCTGCCAGCAGAGCTGCCAGGCGGGGTTCATGGTCAAGCTCGATGGCCCGGCGGGCTGCTTGTATGGCGGCATCGTGTTGTCCGGCCAGGTCGGCTGCGATGGCGTCGCGCAACGCCCGTTGACCGGCAGCCAGACGTCGTTGTCTGCGAAAGGCGCGTGCCTTGGCGGGCAGGCTGAATGTGGCGGCCGACACGCGGAACAGCGCACCAATCAGTAAGGTCAGGGCTGCCAGCCCCAGCACGAACAGCGCCAGCGAAAGCTCGATACGCAGTGGTGGGTAGACCAGAATGACATACCCCGGATCATATTTACCCGCCAGGGTGAATCCGGTTGCCAGGGTAAAAATCAGGATCAGCCAGAGCAACAGCCTCATTCGTGTGCTCCGTCAGCCGTTGTCATGAACCAGATGGCTGGCGCGCAGGGCCTGCAGGCTGGCATCCAGCCCCGGAATTTGCAGGCTGACTGGCGAACGCAGCAGATCGTTGATGTCGTCCAGTGCGGTTTCAGTGCGCACATCACGGATGTTGAAATAGCGATGGAGCCAGGTTGCGGCGGCGCGCAAGTCGCTTTGATAACTCTGTTCGTCATGGGCAAACAGGGCAATGCGTGCCGTGAGCAGCCGCAATTTCAGGTTCTGGCGCAGGAAATAGCTCTGTCCCGGTAACAGCAGGGCGGTATCCGGTGTGTCCAGCCTGCGCACCTGTACCAGGCCTTGCAGTTCGTGCCACAGCTCCAGTGCGAAGCGTTGCGTCAGGCCGCTGGCTTTGGGTTCCGGGGAAGCGGGCGCTGGTCGCGCGATTTCGTGTTCGTCCGACAGAGGCAGTGTGTCGGCAATGGCAATCAGATGGTCGATCCTGGCTGTCATGCCCAGCGTGTCGATGTGCGGCAGTGCCTGCAGATGCTCGATGTCGTTTTGCAGGGCCAGATGCAGGCTACCCAGTTGCGGACGGTTGAGGGTTTGCAGGCGGGTGTCGGCACTTTGCAGGGCAATGATGGCTGCCTTGACATTGCCATTGATTTGCAGCTGCTGGTTGGCGATCTGGATCACCTGGGCAATATCAGCCAGGGTCCATTCGTCGCGGCTTTCGGCCATGTTCCGGTACAGTGCCTGCAGCGCCTGCGCCTGGCTTTGTGACTCATTGACTTCGGTTTGCAGGCGAGCCATCTGCAAGGTGAGTTCGTGCAGGGCGTCGCTGTTCTGTTGTGCCAGCATGCGCGCCTGACGGGCATTGTCGGCGCTTCTGGTCAGTTGCTGTGCAACTTCCTGACGCAGCACATGCAGCTGCCGGTGCGTGTTCCACCATTGCCAGACAGAAAATGCGGCGGTCAGGATGGCCACGGCGAGCGCAGGGTTGAGCCAGTTGCCCAGTCGGTCAAGCCAGTCGGATTTTGCTGGGCTCTGTTCAGTCATGCCGAGCTGCGAACCAGTCGGCCATGCCGGCAATCATTTCTTCATCGCCGCTCGGGGTCAGCACGCCATGCTGCAGTCCCAGTTCGCGCGCAACATCCAGGATCCGTTCATGGCTGACGAACACGGGCGTGGATTTGAGCCATTGCCGGCCCAGTTTGCCTACCATGTCATACAGATTGTGCAGTCCTTCGGCACTGGTGATGGTCACAGCCTGGATTTCTCCGCGTGACCACAATCTGAGCAGAATGCCGGCATCGCGATCAGGGCGGCCACGCCGGTAGCATTCGGCGTAGGTGACCTGCGCTCCGCGACGGGTAAGTTCATCACCCAGCAGCTCGCGCCCCCCATCGCCGCGGAAAATGACGATCTGCCGGCCGCTGATTTCCTGCATTTCCGGCATCGCGAGCAAGTGCTCGCTATCAAAACGCTGGCTTGGCGCAAGGACATTGCGGATGCCGAAACGAGCCAGCTCGCGCCGGCTGCCCTGGCCGATGGCTGCAATGATCAGGCGGTCCGGCAATTCGCGTCGCGAGCGGATCAGGTTGAGTGCCTTGTTGACGGCAGTCGGACTGATGAAGATGGCCATGTCAAAACCATCCAGGGCATCGATGATGCGGTTGAGCGGATCGGGATTGGCGGTATCCAGGATTTCCAGAACCGGAAAGGCAACCGGGTGGCCGTTGGCAAGACGGATTTTCTCGCTGAATGATTCGGCCAGCTGCGCTGGACGGGTGACGAGAATTCCCTTGCCAAGCAGATCGTGCGTCATGTCGTCAGTCTCTTCAGTATGTCGTGCGCACCCTCGTCCATCAACTGTTGGCCAAGTCGCTGTCCAAGCAATGCGGCTTCATGGCGGTTTCCGCTGATGTGTCCGCGAATGATGCGCGAGCCATCGGGTTCGGCAACCAGGCCGTCCAGCCTGATCTGGTCACCTTCAATCGTGGCATGACCACCCAGCGGAACCTGGCAGCTGCCGCCAAGCTGCCGGCTCATGGCACGTTCGGCTGTGACACAGACGGTTGTGTCCGCATGATTGAGCGGGGCCAGCAGTTCTACCAGATCGGTGCGTCCGGACAGGCATTCGATGCCCAGCGCTCCCTGACCGACAGCAGGCAGGGAATCGGTCGCCGGTATGATGCTGCGGATGCGGTCGCCAAGCTCAAGGCGGATCAAGCCCGCTGCAGCCAGAATGATGGCGTCGTACTGGCCTTCATCCAGTTTGCGCAGCCGGGTTTGCACATTGCCGCGCAACGGTTCGACACGCAGGTGGGGAAAGCGTGCGCGCAGCTGGCTTTCGCGGCGCAGGCTGGAGGTGCCCACGCAGGCGCCGTCAGGCAGGTTGTCCAGGCTGGCGTAACGGGAGGACACAAAGGCATCCAGCGGATTTTCCCGCGCGCCGATCGCCGCCAGCATGAACCCGTCCGGCAATTCGACCGGCATGTCTTTCATGGAATGCACGGCGATGTCGGCACGCCCTTCCTGCAGTGCGGTTTCAAGCTCCTTGACGAACAGGCCCTTGCCGCCAATTTTGGACAGGGTGACTTCCAGAATGCGGTCGCCCTGGGTGGTCATGCCCAGAATGTCGACGGTGAGTCCAGGATAGAGGGTCTCGAGGCGAGCGGCAACATGCCGGGATTGCCACATCGCAAGTGCGCTTTCGCGCGACGCGATGACCAGTTTGCGGGGAATGCAGTTTGTGTTCAAAATAATACCTGCTGAAGAATACGCCACATTCTACCGCAAATTCAGTCCCGGATTTGCCATTGCAGCAGTTCGCCCGCACGCAGGGGGACCAGCGGACCGCGTTCGTCAGGCCAGATGTCCGGCACGGATCTGGGTTGTCTCACCAGTGTCAGTTCGTTTCTGTTCAGTGGCAACCGGTAAAATTCGGCGCCGAAACGGCTGGCAAAATCTTCCAGCCGGTCAAGCGCGCCAGCCGATTCAAAGGCTTCCGCATACAGTTCGACAGCTGCATGAGCGCTGTAGATGCCTGCGCATCCGCAGGCGGATTCCTTGTCCTGTCGTGGATGAGGTGCGCTGTCCGTGCCCAGGAAAAAGCGCGGATTGCCGCTGGTCGCAGCCAGCACCAACGCCTGGCGATGTTCTTCGCGCTTGAGTACCGGCAGGCAGTAGTGGTGCGGACGCAAGCCACCGCGAAACAGCGCGTTACGGTTATATAACAGATGATGTGGCGTGATGGTGGCGGCCAGGTTTTCCGGGCCATGGGTGATGAATTCCACGGCCTGGCGGGTGGTGATGTGCTCCAGCACGATCCTGAGGCGGGGAAAGCGTTGCATCAGGGGTATCAGATGGCGCTGGATGAAGACTGCTTCACGGTCAAACACGTCCACGGCGGGATCGGTGACTTCGCCGTGGATCAGCAGAGGCATGCCGCAATCCTGCATGGCGGCAAACACGTTGTCACCGCGGACAATATCGGTCAGTCCGGCATCTGAATGCGTGGTGGCTCCGGCCGGATAATATTTGACTGCATGCACAAACCCGCTGGCCTGCGCGCGCAGGATTTCATCCGGCTGAGTGTTGTCCGTCAGGTACAGCGTCATCAACGGTTCAAAGCAGGACCCAGCGGGCCTGACCGCCAGAATCCGCTCCCGATAGGCGCTGGCATCGGCAGTTGTCCGCACGGGAGGCTTCAGGTTGGGCATGACGATGGCGCGGCCAAACCGGCGGGCGGTGTCCGGCAGCACACAGGCGAGCATGTCGCCGTCACGCAGGTGGAGGTGCCAGTCGTCGGGCTGGCGGATGGTCAGTTCTTGCATGACGTTACTCCCGGGAATTCGTTTGAGGCTGCTGCATGTCGAGGGCAGTCTGGTAACACAGGTTCTTGCGTTGTCCGGTCAGACGGGCGGCCAGATGGACTGCCTGGCTGACTGGCAATTCGGCCAGCAGGATGGCCAGCGTATGGCGCAGTTGGTCGTTGCTGGCATCCTGGCCGGTATCCGGCAAGGCACCACCGACAACCAGCACAAATTCGCCGCGCTGACGTTGCGGGTCTGCCGCAAGCCAGGTGCCTGCCTCGGCCAGCGTGGTGGCATGCACCGTTTCGAACATTTTGGTGAGCTCCCGGGTCAGCACGATGCGCCGGTCGCCCAGCACTTGGTACAGATCGGCCACGCAGTCAAGAATGCGGTGCGGCGCTTCATAAATCACCATCGCGTGCGGCAGGCTGGCCAGTTCGCCCAGCTGTTTGCGACGCTGGGCGGCGCGTGCCGGCAGGAAACCGACGAACAGCCAGCCGGGTTCTGGCATGCCGGCCACTGACATGGCGGCAACGGCAGCCGATGCGCCTGGCACCGGAGAGACCCGGATCCCGGCAGCCAGCGCCTGCGCAACCAGTTGGGCACCGGGGTCGCTGATGGCTGGTGTGCCGGCATCGCTGATCAGGGCCACTTGCTGCCCGGCCAGCAGTTGTTCGATGACCACGCTGCTCGCGCTCTGTTCATTGTGCTGGTGCAAAGCGATCATTCGTCTGGAGATGCCAAGGGTGGCTAGCAGCATGCCACTGTGGCGGGTGTCTTCTGCGGCAATCAGGTCGACCATGCGCAGCACTTCGACAGCACGATGCGTGATGTCGGACAGGTTGCCGATTGGCGTGGCAACAACGAACAGGGTTCCGGGCGCTTGCATGCAGTCATTTTACTCGCATTGCACCGGAAATGCTGCAGAAGGAGGACGGGAATGGCAGATGGCAGTCGATGGGAAACACAGGCGGAGGCGTGGCTGCATCAGCAAGGCTTGCGATTGTTGCACCGGAATTATCGCTGCCGGATGGGAGAAATCGATCTGGTCATGCAGGACGGCGACATGCTGGTCTTTGTCGAGGTGCGCAGGCGGTTTCATGCCGGTTTCGGCGGGGCTGCGGCCAGCGTTGACTGGCGCAAGCGCCAACGGATTGTTCTGGCTGCACGCAATTATCTGTTGCGACTGGGCCAGATGCCGGCATGCCGGTTCGATGTGGTGGCATTTGAAGGGGATTGCGGCCAGCCGGTCTGGTACAGAAACGCATTTCAGGCCGAATGAAGCGTTCCGGCGCTTGTTTCCGGGCCATGTTCACCGGACAGGCAAGTGTGGCATAATCCGGCTGTTGATCTGGTGTGCGGGAGCCTTGCTGCCGCGCTTCTGGTCTGGCCGGTTGTGCATTCTGCCTGGCCGGATGGTTGTGCGTTACCCGTGAATACAAATGGATCTTGTTGCCCATATCACCGAAACTTTCAATCTCAGCGCGCGTCTCAAACTGGCAGCAGCCAGCGAACTGGCGCCCGTGATTGCCGAAGCAACGGCACTTCTCAGCGAATGTCTGCTGTCCGGCGGCAAATTGCTGATTTGCGGAAATGGCGGTTCGGCTGCCGACGCACAGCATTTTGCGGCTGAACTGGTCAACCGTTTCGAGATGGAACGGCCAGGTCTGGCTGCCATTGCACTGACCACGGATTCTTCCGCATTGACGTCCATCGCGAACGATTATGACTTCAGTATGGTCTACTCCAAACAGGTGTCTGCACTTGGTCAGGCCGGCGATGTTCTGGTGGCCCTGTCTACTAGCGGCAACTCGCGCAACGTGATGGAAGCTGTCGCGGCGGCGCATGGCCGTGACATGCGCGTGCTTGCGCTGACCGGCAGCAATGCAGGCATGATGGCCGAAGTGCTGGAACCCGGGGACATCCGGATTTGTGTCCCTTCCGGGCACACGGCCCGGATTCAGGAAGTGCATGGCCTGATTGTGCACTGTTTGTGCGACGGGATAGACCGGATCATATTGGGGGTGGAATGAAAACTGGATGGATGACGGCAATTGCCGTAACGCTGATGACATTGCAGTTGACTGGCTGTGTACCGGTGGTAGTGGCGGGCGCAGGTGCAGGTGTGGCTGTCGCAGCAGATCGTCGTACGTCTGCCACGTATATGTCGGATGAAGAAATCGAGCTGCGTGCCTCAAACCGCATCAACACGGTGTTTCCGGCCGACAATGTGCATGTCAGTTGCAACAGTTACAACCGTACCTTGCTGCTGACCGGCGAAGTGCCGGATGCAGCCACGCGTGACCGGATCGAGCAGCTGGTGCGTGAAGTTCCCGATGTGGCCAGTGTGCATGACGCGATTGAAATCGGACCGCCAACCACATTGAGTCAACGCAGTGACGATCTGTATCTGGCGGCGAAAATTCACACCCGTTTCATCAATGCCAAAACGATTCCCGATGGCACCATCAAAGTGATCGTTGACCGGGGCGTTGTCTATCTGATGGGTTTCGTGACGCATCAGGAAGGCGACCAGGCTGCCTATGTCGCCAGTGTTACCGATGGCGTCAAGAGCGTGGTCAAGCTGTTTGAATACCAGTAGACATGAGCGGACCATACGAGGGCCGCATCGTCCCGCCAGGAGCATTGCCGAACCTGGCTGAGTTGCCTCGTCCACTGGTGATGACCAATGGTTGTTTTGACATCCTGCACCGGGGGCATGTCACGTATCTTGCCCAGGCGCGCGAACTGGGTGCGGCATTGCTGGTGGCGGTGAATTCGGATGATTCGGTCCGTCGGCAGAACAAGGGGCCCGACAGGCCAGTCAATCCGCTCGAAGACCGCATGGCCATGCTGGCCGCGCTGAAATCCGTCGATCTGGTCGTGTCGTTCGATGAAGATACGCCGCTGTCACTAGTCAAGGCGATTCGACCCGATGTGCTGGTCAAGGGAGGCGACTGGCCGGTACAGGCGATTGTCGGTGCGCAAGACGTTCTGGCGGCCGGCGGCCGTGTGTTCTCTATTCCTTTCGTATATCAGAGATCAACCACCGCGTTGTTGCGAAAGATACGGGAGACATTTTGATATTCAATGATTTGCGTGATTTTATCGCCGGGCTTGAGCAACGGGGAGAGTTGAAACGGATCCGCGTGCCGGTTCATCCGGTACTGGAAATGACCGAAATCTGCGATCGGGTGCTGCAGAAAGCCGGCCCGGCCCTGCTGTTCGAGAATCCGGTGGGCAGTGATATTCCTGTGCTGGCCAACCTGTTTGGCACGCCACAGCGCGTGGCGTTGGGCATGGGACAGGACAATGTCGAATCGCTGCGCGAAGTCGGTCGCCTGCTGGCATTCCTGCGGTCGCCCGAGCCTCCGCGCGGGTTGCGTCAAATCTGGGAACAGTGGCCGGTTCTGCGCCAGATTCTCAACATGCCCCCGCAAGAGAAGCGGCATCCGCCTTGCCAGGAGATTGTCTGGGAAGGACGCGACGTTGATTTGTCCCGTTTGCCAGTGCAAACCTGCTGGCCAGGTGATGCAGGTCCACTGATTACCTGGGGACTGGTGATTACTCGCGGACCGAACCAGAGCCGGCAGAATCTTGGCATTTACCGTCAGCAGGTGATCGGGCCCAACCGGGTTATCATGCGCTGGCTCGCCCACCGTGGCGGTGCTCTTGATTTTCGTGAATTCCAGCAACAGCACCCCGGCCAGCCATTTCCGGTTGCCGTGGCTCTTGGTGCCGATCCGGCGACCATTCTTGCTGCCGTGACGCCGGTTCCGGATGCCTTGTCGGAATACCAGTTTGCCGGGTTGCTGCGCGGTTCTCGCACCGAAGTGGCTCAGTGCATGGACAGCGATCTGCAGGTTCCAGCCAGCAGCGAAATCGTGCTGGAAGGCGTCATCATGCCCGATGACATGGCGCCCGAAGGACCTTTTGGCGATCACACGGGTTATTACAACGAAGTCGAACGTTTCCCGGTGCTGACCATCCGCCGCATTACCATGCGGCGCGATCCGGTGTATCACAGCACCTATACCGGCAAGCCGCCGGACGAACCGGCGGTGCTGGGTGTCGCGTTGAATGAAGTGTTTGTGCCACTGCTGCAGAAGCAGTTTCCCGAAATCACCGATTTTTACCTGCCGCCGGAAGGCTGTTCGTACCGGCTGGCGGTGGTGAGTATCCGGAAATCCTATCCCGGTCATGCCAAACGGGTGATGTTCGGTATCTGGAGTTTTCTGCGTCAGTTCATGTATACCAAATTCATTCTGGTTGTGGATGATGACGTCAATATCCGCGACTGGAAAGACGTTATCTGGGCCATGACCACCAGGGTGGATCCGGTCAGGGATACCTTGCTGGTTGAAAACACACCGATCGATTATCTGGATTTCGCCAGCCCGGTGTCTGGTCTGGGCGGCAAGATGGGTCTGGATGCCACCAACAAATGGCCAGGAGAAACCACTCGTGAATGGGGCACGCCGATTCGCATGAATGAGGATGTGCGAAGCCGGGTTGATGCCATGTGGCGCGATCTGGGCTTGTAATACGCATTTTTGTCATTGCGCGCGCAGTCGCGGAATCCATGGGTCTGGCACGCACCGTCATTCCGTGTTTAGTCGCGGAATCCATAAAACCGGCCCTGCTCTATGCGAGATTCTGCGACTTCGCTTCGCTCCGCGCAGAATGACGGTGATAGAGGCCCGTTCAGAATGACGATGGCACCGCCTGTTCTCAAGGTGCCGTCATTGCGCGCGCAGTCGCGAAATCCATGGGTCTGGCACGCATCGTCATTCCGCGTGCAGTTGCGGAATCCATAAATCCGGCTCTGCTCTATGCGAGATTCTGCGACTTCGCTTCGCTCCGCGCAGAATGACGGTGATAGAGGCCCGTTCAGAATGACGATGGCACCGCC
>JAJZUW010000008.1:0-114603 GCA_021845925.1 Pseudomonadota bacterium | reverse complement strand
CGTCATTCCGCGTGCAGTTGCGGAATCCATAAATCCGGCTCTGCTCTATGCGAGATTCTGCGACTTCGCTTCGCTCCGCGCAGAATGACGGTGATAGAGGCCCGTTCAGAATGACGATGGCACCGCCTGTTCTCAAGGTACCGTCATTCCGCGCGCAGTCGCGGAATCCATGAATCTGGCACGCACCGTCATTCCGCGTGCAGTTGCGGAATCCATAAATCCGGCTCTGCTCTATGCGAGATTCTGCGACTTCGCTTCGCTCCGCGCAGAATGACGGTGATAGAGGCCCGTTCAGAATGACGATGGCACCGCCTGTTCTCAAGGTACCGTCATTCCGCGCGCAGTCGCGGAATCCATGAATCTGGCACGCACCGTCATTCCGCGTGCAGTTGCGGAATCCATAAATCCGGCTCTGCTCTATGCGAGATTCTGCGACTTCGCTTCGCTCCGCGCAGAATGACGGTGATAGAGGCCCGTTCAGAATGACGATGGCACCGCCTGTTCTCAAGGTACCGTCATTCCGCGCGCAGTCGCGGAATCCATGCATCCCGCGTTATGCGTTCATTTGACCCCAAAGTCCTTTTTGGTGTCAGATTCATTTTGTTCGTTTTTTCTTGCATAAAGTTCTTACTAGTACTATATTGATGACATGAGGGTGCGACATGAATGACACAAGACCGGAATTTCTGCAGCTGATTCGTCAGCTGGCACGTAGCTACCAGGCATTCGAGATGTATTCGAACCGGCATATCAGGCATTTGGGTCTGACGGAGTGTCAGTTTGATATCGTGGCTACCCTGGGCAATACGCCGGGCATGAATTTTCGTGAACTGGGTGAACACACATTGATCACGAAAGGCACACTGACCGGCGTGGTGGATCGTTTGGTCGACCGCGGACTGGTACGCAGAGATGCAGACAAAAGCGATGGTCGTAGCCAGATCGTCAGTCTGACCGAAGCGGGCAACCAGGTGTTTGCCGAGGCATTTCCGGCACATCTGGCCCATTTGAGGTCGGTGATGCAGGAACTTGGAGATGACAGGATGAAACAAATGCGCGAGATGCTGATGGAGCTGGAAAACGTATTCCGTCAAGCGGAAGGGACGGAGTGAAACGCTATACCCGGTTTGCCATGGCTCTGCACTGGCTGATGGCGCTGCTCATTCTGACGACCTTGCCGTTGGGATTGGTCATGGAAGATCTGCCGTTGTCGCCGCACAAGCTGCAGTTGTACGCCTGGCACAAGTGGATCGGCATTACCGTGCTGGCGCTGTGGTTCGTGCGTGCTGCATGGCGGATGACCCACCCCGCGCCAGCTTTGTCAGCCGGCATGCCGCATTGGCAGCAACTGGCGGCGGAGTGGACGCACAGGACTTTGTATCTGCTGATGATCCTGATTCCGCTGACTGGCTGGCTGATGAGTTCGGCACTGGGATTTAGCGTGGTCTGGCTGGGTATCTGGAAATTGCCGGATCTGGTGGCTCCCGATCATGCGCTCGGCGAAACGTTGAAGCATGTGCATGCCTGGCTGAACGACGGTCTGATGGCCATGCTGGGCTTGCATCTGGCAGCCGTGCTGCAGCATGAGTTCATTTTGAAAGATCATTTGTTGCGGCGAATGTTGCCGGGAAGGGACTGAATATGTCACTCTTGCGATTGTGCAGAATTCGCATGGCAGCAGGTGCGCTGCTGTGGCTGACAGCAACCCTCGCAATGTCGGCGCCGTACGTCCGGATCAATACCGCAGCCAGCAGTATCGGTTTCGTGTCGACCCAGATGAATGTGCCAACCTCGGGGCATTTTGGCAGGTTTGCAGCGCAGGTGCGGTTTGATCCTGCCGCGCTTGTTCAGGATAGCGCGCAGGTCACGATTGCGCTGGCATCAACTGATGCGGGCAATGCCGAGGCTACCGGCATGCTGGCCGACAAGGACTGGTTTGATACGGCACACTGGCCGGAAGCCCGATTTGTCAGTTCGTCTTTTCGGGAGCTGGGAGGCAACCGGTATGCGGTTGCCGGCACGCTGACGATCAAGGGCCACAGTGTTCCGGTGACCAGCGTGTTTGTGGCGACGCCAGTGGTCGGAGGCATCCGGCTGGACGGCCAGTTGCCATTGTCGCGCAAGGCATTTGCGATTGGCGTGGGCCAATGGGCTGACACATCCGTGGTGGCAGACAGGGTGGTCGTGGTGTTTCATTTGCTCGTGCAGCCTTGAGACGGGCTGCGGCAAAAGAATCGACGGTGGTTTTGAGCAGGATGCGCTGATCTGTTTCAGATAACAATCAATGGGTTGAGGAGTGGATTGTGCAGATGTGCGTTTTCTGGCCGTCATGGTGGTGCATCATTTGTCTTCAATTTTTGAAAAGGAATCAGGCATGAAAAAAGCAGTCATCGCAATGGGTATTCTGCTGGCAAGCCAGGCAGCGCTTGCCGACAGCACAACCTATACCATTGATCCGCATCATTGTTTCCCCATCTTTTCGGTGAGCCACCTGGGCTTGTCCACACAGCGTGGCCGTTTCGACGACACGACCGGTACAGTTACCCTGAATATGGCAAAGCACAGTGGTTCGGTCGATCTGACCATCAAGACCCAGTCGCTTGACATGGGTTTTGCGGAATGGAACGAGCATGTCGGCAATGGATTCTTCAAGAACAAGGAATTCCCCACCATCACTTACCACTCTGACAAGCTGGTGTTTGCCGGCGACAAGGTTGTCGGCGCTGATGGCACGTTAACCATGCTGGGCGTCAGCAAGCCGCTGCATGTGACGGTGAACAATTTCAAGTGCACCGAACACCCGATGGCGCACAAGCCGGTTTGTGCCGGCAATATCACTGCCACAATCAAGCGCTCGGATTACGGCATGATGGCCTATCTGCCAATGATCGGCGACGAAGTCAGCATCAAGGTGCCAGTGGAAGCGATCCAGAACTGATATCAATGCTGCGTGGTGCCGGTGCGCTTGCAACTGAAAGACGTACTGGCACCCGAACACAGGAGACCATGATGACTCAAGCAGTTTGTGCACAAAAAGCACCGTATGCGGTGGATCTCGCGCCTGGCGAGTATTACTGGTGTGCGTGCGGGCGCTCGGCCAGTCAGCCGTTCTGTGATGGTTCGCATGCGGGAACCGGCATCACTCCGGTTGCGTTCACGGTTGCCGAGGCGGGCAAAAAATATCTGTGTGGTTGCAAGTCGACGGGAAACCAGCCATTCTGCGATGGAACACACAGCAAGATCTGAACGAAACAAACAATAGCTGACCAGAGCAACTGGCAAATTGCGGACGCACCCGTTATGCTGGACGCATGGATGACTTCGCCCTCCGACTGATTGACTGGCAACGCTGCCATGGCCGGCATGACCTGCCCTGGCAGCAGTCTGCCGACCCTTATCGCACCTGGCTGTCCGAGATCATGCTGCAGCAGACTCAGGTCAGCGCGGTGATCCCTTATTTTGAACGGTTCGTTGCACGTTTTCCGGATGTGCAGACCCTCGCGGCGGCAACGCTGGCCGAAGTGCTGTCCCTGTGGGCCGGTCTTGGTTATTATTCGCGCGCACGCAATCTGCATGCGGCGGCAGTGCAGGTGATGGAACGCCACCAGGGGCAGTTTCCGTCCGATCCGCACATGCTGAGTACGCTGCCAGGCATTGGAAGGTCGACAGCTGCAGCCATTGCCGCGCTGTCATTCGGACGCAGGGCAACGATTCTGGATGGCAACGTCAAACGGGTGCTGATCCGTCATCAAGCCTTGCTGGCGCCCGCAAATGACGCCCGACAGCTGGATGTGTTGTGGCAACTGGCCGAACAGCGCACACCGGAGCGTGATGTGGCGACATATACCCAGGCCATGATGGATCTCGGGGCAACAGTGTGCCGCCGTCGCCGTCCGCTATGCCATGCCTGTCCGCTCGCCGGGGATTGCCTGTCCCTGCAGCGAGGTCTGACAGACCTGTTGCCGATACCCGCCAGCCGCAAGCCGCCGACGGTGGTCAACATGTGGCTGGTGGCCTGCACGGCCGGCAAGCAGGTGTGGTTGCAGAGAAGACCGGCACGCGGTATCTGGTCGGGGCTCTGGAGCCTGCCCGAATTTGACCGGATGCCCGATGCAGACGTTCTGGACAGACTGACCGGGGGCAAGCTGCTGAGCGTGCGCACCGGTGATGCCTTTCGTCATCAGCTGACCCATCGGGATCTGCACATTACACCAGTTCTGGCTGACTTTGCGGCACTGGCGCAACCGGATGCCGGCTGGATGACGGTGACGCAAGCCATTGATGCTGGCGTACCGGTGCCGGTGCGGCGCATACTGGAGGGGCTGGCAAGTGCTGGTTGATACCCATTGTCATCTGGATGCGCCAGAATTTGACGCCGACCGCGATGCAGTGGTGGCCGAAGCCGTTTCTGCCGGCGTAACCCGCATTGTGGTGCCATCGGTCGCGGCAAACAATTTTGCGGCAGTCAGTGCGGTTGTTCGCCAGTACCCGGTTTGTTTGCCGGCATACGGCTTGCATCCGGTGTATGCGGCGCAGCACAGTGCGGCAGATTTGGCCTTGCTGGAACAGCAACTGGTCGGTGGACGGGCGGTTGCGGTTGGCGAAATTGGTCTGGATGGTTTTGACCGTCGGGTGGATTTCGGTTTGCAGTTGCGCTGGTTTGATGCCCAGCTGTCCATTGCCGCCGGTCTGGACTTGCCGGTGCTGTTGCATGTTCGCCATGCTGTGGATGCTGTGATTGCCCGTTTGCGTCACAGCGGTGTCCGTCGTGGCATTGCGCATGCATTCAATGGCAGCATCCAGCAGGCGCAGCAGCTGATTGGCATGGGGTTCTGTCTTGGGTTTGGCGGCGCATTCACCTGGCCGCGCGCAACCCGGCTGCGGCGGCTGGCCATGGATTTGCCTCTGGACAGCATGGTGCTGGAAACCGATGCGCCGGACATGTCGCCGGCGTGGGCGCGTGGCGAGCGCAACCGGCCGGTGCATGTGCTGGGTGTGGCGCGCGAGCTGGCCAGTTTGCGTGGAATAACGTTGGACGAGGTGACAACCGTATGTGCTCTAAATGCCCGACGCGTGCTGGCGTA
Organism: Pseudomonadota bacterium; assembly: GCA_021845925.1. Classification (GTDB taxonomy): domain Bacteria; phylum Pseudomonadota; class Gammaproteobacteria; order Burkholderiales; family Sulfuriferulaceae; genus Sulfuriferula. The sequence goes on along the minus strand of JAJZUW010000008.1, from coordinate 109,519 downwards.
TCATGAGTAATGCCAGATTTCGCCCGGCTACGCTGGTGCCGCCGCCTGCAGTGTATGCCGTTGGTCTGGTGCTGTCCTGGTGGCTTGACCGGCAGTGGCCGCTGGCGATGCCGTATCTGGCATCCGTGCGCTGGCTGGGTTGGGGTTTGCTGGTGGTCAGCGGGTGTCTGATGATCTGGTCTGCATTCACCATCTGGCGGCATCGCACGACAGTCAACCCGTATCGGGGTGCCTCAACGCTGGTACAGAGCGGCCCGTATGCCTTCAGCCGCAATCCGATTTATCTGGCAGATGCCATCCTGTACGCGGGCATCTGGCTGCTGATGCAAAGTGGCTGGCCGTTGTTGCTGGCCCCGCTGGTGTGGGCAATCATGCGTTTTGGTGTGATCCGCCATGAAGAAGCGCATTTGCAGGCAAAATTCGGCAGCAGTTACACGGATTATTGTCGTCGAACCGCTCGCTGGCTGGGTAGATCGAAGGGAAAATGAGATGGATGGGCGTGATGAGCGTTGCGTGGCCGATGTGCGCAACTGGCTGGAAAAGGCTGTCATCGGTTTGAATCTGTGTCCGTTCGCGCGGGCCGTGTATGTGCGCGAACAGATCCGGTTCGCAGTTTCCCATGCAACGACGCCGGATGCGCTGGCGGCAGATCTGCTGGAGGAGTTACGCCTGTTGCAGGCGGCAGATCCACAGCAACTGGATACCACTTTGCTGCTGGTGCCGGACATGCTGGCCGACTTTCTTGAATTCAATGATTTTCTGGATATCGCTGAAGCCGTGGCGGATGAGGCGGAATTTGACGCCGAATTCCAGGTGGCCGCATTTCATCCGGCCTGGCAGTTTGCCGGTACCGAACCGGACGACATCGGCAACTACACCAACCGGGCGCCATGGCCGGTGTTGCATCTGCTGCGCGAAGCCAGTATCGATGACGCGGTGGCCGCCATTCCCGATCCACGCGACATTTACGAACGCAATATCGAGACCTTGCGCAAACTGGAGCTTGCCGGCTGGCGAAAACTGTTTCCGCAGTAATGCCGCCGCTGTTCAGCCGCCAGACTGGAAGCTGAACGCGTCGGAAAAGAACTCGTCCTCAGGCAGGCCGCGCGACAGGCAAAGCGTGCGGGCAGCTTCCACCATCGCCGGTGCACCGCAGGCATAGACCTGGTAGCTGGACAGGTCGGTGAGATCGGCAGCCAGCGCCTCGGTCGCCAGACCGGTACGCCCCTGCCAGGCATCATCTGGAGAAGCTTCCGACAAGACCGGCACATAGGTGATGTTGGGCTGCTCGTCGGCCCAGCGGCGTGCCGTCTGGTCAAGGTACAGTCCTGCGCGGTTGCGTGCGCCCCAGTACAGGGTGAACTGGCGGTCATGGTGGTGCTGGATTGCGTGCGCCAGCATGGACTGCACCGGCGCAAAGCCGGTACCTCCGGCAATGAACAGCACGGGTTTCGAACTGTCCTCGCGCAGGAAAAAATTGCCGTGCGGGCCTTCAATGCGCAGGATGTCCTTTTCCTTGAGGGAGCTGAAAACCTGGTCGGTAAACAGTCCGCCCGGGACATGCCGGATGTGGAGCTGGGTCAGGCCGTCATCGTGGGGCGGATTGGCAATGGAAAAGCTGCGTCGCTGTCCGTCACGCAACAGGATATCAATGTACTGGCCGGGCAGAAACTGCAACCGTTCGCTGGCGGGCAGGCGCAGCTGCACCAGCATGACATCGCCGGCCAGTTTTTCCAGTCGCTGGACGCGGCAAGGCATGGTCCGGATCTGGATATCGCGGGCGGCTCCGATTTCACGGCATTCGATGCTGACATCGCCCAGCGGATGGGCAACACAGAACAGGATCTTGCCGGCCGACTTGTCGGTATCGCTCAGCGCAGTGGCGCTGCCGCGGTGTTCGACGTCGCCGGACAGCAGCTTGCCCTTGCAGCTGCCGCAGGCACCGTTGCGGCAGCCATATGGCAGATTGAAACCCTCGCGCAGGGCAGCGTTGAGGATGCTCTCGTCATCTTCACAGGAATAGGTATGCCCGCTGGGCTGAATAGTCACCTGATATGTCATGGATGCGGATTATCCGGCATTCTGAATCTCTGTTCAACTGTTGCGACGACGCGTCGAACAGAATGCGTGGTGGCAGAATCTCAGCGTTCGCCTGGCGGCAGAGCACGGGCCATTACCCAGCAGCCGATGGTGGTGGCACCTGCTTCCCGCAGAGCCCCGGCCAGTTCATGCATGCTGCTGCCTGTGGTCATGACATCATCGACCACTGCGACATGCAGGCTACGCACGTCACCGTAGCAGGCAAAAGCGTCTTTCAGGTTGGTCTTGCGCGCCGACAGCGCGAGCCCGGTCTGCGAGCGGGTGTTGCGGATCCGGCGACATGCCAGATCCAGCATGGGTCGTTTGTGGCGACGGGACAGTTCTGCTGCCAGTAGCCGGGTCTGATCATAGCCGCGTTCACGCAACCGCAGTGGGTGTTGCGGCATGGGCAGAAACACATCCGGCAAAGGCGTGGTGGCCAGGGGATCACACAGCAGGCTTGCCAGGCCATAGGCATGGCCATACTTGAAGGCATGGATCAGATGCGACAGTGGCCACGCGTAAATCCGGCCTGCGCGTGTGTAATCATAGGCCGGGGGCGTCAGAAGGCACTGGCCGCAGGTGTCGGCAGCATGGTTGAGTGGCAGTCCGCAACGCAGACAGCAATTCTGGTTGTCCGGAGCCAGATGCATTGTGCAGTCTACGCACAAACCGTGGTGCCCGGCAGGCGCCATGCACAGGAGACAGGCCTGTGGCCACAGGGTTTGATTAATTTTTAATCTGATGTTCAATTTTGGCGTTCATTGACTTGACCAGGCTTGTGCGAGAAAATGTCATCTTCTCGACAGCACAAGGCGACTCAACCATGGCAACGCAAGTCATCACGGGAAAATCGTCGCTGCTGGCGGCGCGGTTGTTCAATGCTGTCAGTATTCTCTGCACCGTGGTTGCCCCGTTGTGGATGATCTGGATGGCGGCTTCCATGTTCATGTACGCTGCGATCGCCCATCACCCGAATCCACGCACGGTGCATTATAACCGATGGGCGGCTTACCGCTTCTATGGCATCTCGGGATCCATGGTGGTGATTGGCCAGCCGTTGTATTCCATTTTTGACAACTGGCGTGGGGTTGTCCTGGACTGGGTCATTGTGATGCTTGTCGTGGTTCCGGCAGGTTTGTATGACATCTTTCGTGCCGGACGGGAAGACTGGCAAGACATGACAGTGGAGGTAGCAGAGTGAACGACAGAATGCAGGCACCGGCAAACGCCGGCCAATGGACGCTGGCCGAAATTGAAGCATTGCTGGGGTTGCCTTTCATGGATCTGGTCTGGCGGGCGCAAAGCGTACACCGGCAACATTTCGATCCGAACCGGGTGCAGTTGTCCACCCTGTTATCCATCAAAACCGGCGGTTGTCCGGAGGATTGCGGTTACTGTCCGCAATCAGCCCGTCACGAAGGCGGCATGGCCGGAGAAGACATGCTGGCGCTGGACGATGTGCTGGCGGCCGCCCGGCAGGCGCGTGCGGCAGGCGCGACCCGTTTTTGCATGGGCGCGGCCTGGCGCAGTCCAAAGGACCGCGACCTGGATGCCGTACTGGACATGGTGCGCGAGGTCAAGGCCATGGGACTGGAAACCTGCGCCACCCTGGGTATGCTGAAAGACGGCCAGGCTGAACGGTTGCGCGATGCCGGGCTGGATTTTTACAACCACAATCTGGACACGGCGCCCGAGTTTTATGGCGAAATCATCACCACGCGGGATTACCAGGATCGACTGGATACGCTGGATCGGGTGCGCGATGCCGGGTTATCCGTCTGTTGTGGCGGAATTGTCGGCATGGGCGAAAGCCGGGCCCAGCGCGCCGGCCTGCTGGCGCAGCTGGCCAATCAGGATCCGCAGCCGGAATCGGTGCCAATCAACATGCTGGTGCGCGTCGAAGGAACGCCGCTGGCCGAAACCGAAGCGCTCGATCCGTTTGAATTTGTCCGTACCATCGCAGTCGCCCGTATCCTGATGCCGGGCAGTCATGTCCGGTTGTCCGCCGGTCGCACAGCCATGGATGAAGCTCTGCAGGCGCTCTGTTTCATGGCCGGCGCCAATTCCATCTTCTATGGCGACAAGCTGCTGACAACCGGCAATCCGGAGGTCGAACGTGACCAGCTGCTGCTGGCCAGACTGGGTATGTCGGCTGAATCCTGTCAGGCATGACCCCGGCATTTGCCCGTCTGCGTGACGGGCTGGCAGCTCTCGGGCAGGAACAGGCGCTGCGCCGGCGACGGATACTGGACGGGCATCAGGGCGTCCATGTCCGTCTCGATGGTTGTGACATGCTGTCCTTCTGCAGCAATGATTATCTTGGCCTGGCATCGCATCCCGATCTGGTGGCTGCCGCTTGCAGAGCCGTACCGGAGCAGGGTGTCGGCGCAGGTGCATCCCATTTGCTGACTGGTCATCAACGCGCTCATCACGCATTCGAACAGGCGTTTGCCAACCTGGTCGGCCTGCCGGCAGCTTTGCTGTTTTCGACCGGCTACATGGCCAATCTGGGCGTGGTTACTGCGTTGGTCGATCGTCATGGCGTGGTGTATTCCGACCGGCTCAATCATGCCTCCCTCAATGATGCCGCCTTGTTGTCGCGGGCGAAAGTCGTGCGTTATCCGCATGGAGATCTGGACGCGCTGGCCAGGCTGATGCAGGCGCCTGTGCGTGGTCAGCGACTGGTCATGGTGGATGCGGTATTCAGCATGGATGGCGATCAGGCCAACTTGCCAGAACTGCTTGCCCTGTGCGAACGGCATGACGCCTGGCTGCTGGTGGATGATGCGCATGGATTTGGCGTGCTGGGGCCGCAAGGGCGTGGAAGCCTGGCCCATTTCGGCCTGTCATCCCCGCGGCTGGTTTACATGGCGACGTTGGGCAAGGCCGCAGGGGTTGCCGGTGCCATTGTTGCCGGAGACACGCTGGTGGTGGACTGGCTGGTGCAGAAGGCGCGTACCGCCATCTATACAACGGCATCGCCGGGGTTTCTGGCCAGTGTGCTGCTGGAAAGCCTGCGGCTGGTCAGTGGTGCTGATGCGCTGCGTGACAACCTGCGCCAGCGGATTGCGCAGTTGCGCCAGGGGCTGCGGGCAGATGGATGGCAGCTGATGGACAGCGCCACGGCAATCCAGCCGGTGGTGGTGGGCAGCAATGAAGCCGTCCTGCGCCTGTCATCGGCGCTCGAAGCGCAGGGTATTCTGGTGCCAGCCATTCGTCCGCCGACTGTTCCGCGAGGTACGGCCCGTTTGCGCATCACGTTGTCGGCAGCCCATCAGGCGTCCGATATCGACCGGCTGCTGTCGGCGCTGCGCCCGCTCCGGATGGAATGACCATGGCCAATCCGCTGATTTTCCTGCATGGATGGGGTTTGCATGGCGGTATCTGGCAACCGCTGACCGAGCGGCTGGCGCATGTCATGCCCGGCCGTCCGCTGCTGACGCCCGATCTGCCTGGCTATGCCGGGCAGCCTGACGCGGCCACTCTGGACGCCGGCGCAATGCAGTTGCTGGCCGGATGGCCGCAACGGTTTGACCTGGTGGGCTGGTCGCTGGGCGGGCTGTTTGCATTGAAAATGGCTCAGCTGGCGCCAGAACGGATCGGCCGGCTGGTTCTGGTTGGCACATCGCCTTGTTTTGTGTCCCGGCCAGACTGGCGCTGTGGCATGGAAGCGTCCGTGTTTGCCGGTTTTGCCCGTGATCTGGAAGAGGAATGGGAACCAACGCTGAAACGGTTTCTCGCCTTGCAGGTCCGTCAGGACGAACATGCCAGGGCGACGCTGACCAGTTTGCGTCAGCAACTGTTTGCGCGCGGTCAGCCCGAACCCGCCGTGTTGCGCAAAGGATTGCAGTTTCTGCTGCAAACCGATCTGCGCGAGGCGCTTGCGCGCATCACCATACCAACGCTGGTTGTGCATGGCGCCTATGACCAGCTGGTGCCGCTCTGTGCGGCCGAAGCCCTGGCCGGAACCCGGCCAGATCAATTGACCGGCGGCCTGCCGGAGGCACGGCTGACGATCATGCCGGGCGCATCTCATGCGCCGTTTCTGTCGCATGAAGCCGCATTTGCCGGACTGCTGGCCGACTTTTTATCGTCAACGGAGGCCACATGACTGGTCACGATGAGCGTGAACTGCCGATGTCGTCGCAAACCGAAGGCATTCGCCGTCTGTTTGGCCGGGCAGCCAGCCAGTACGATGCGCATGCCGTGCTGCAACAGGAAATCGGCTCGCGCATGCTGGAGCGGCTGCAATACATCCGGCATGATCCGGCGTGTGTGCTGGATGCCGGATGTGGTACCGGAGCAGCGCTGGCCGGACTGCGACAGCGCTGGCCACAGGCGCGACTGCTGGCGCTGGATCTGGCCGAACCAATGCTGCAGATGGCTTGTCCGCCACGTCCGTTCTGGCAGAAGTGGCTGGACCGGTCAGCGGTATCGCCGGTGTGCGCCGACATGAGCCGGCTTCCGCTGGCAACCGGCAGCGTCAATATGATCTGGTCGGCATCTTCGCTGCAATGGTGTTCCGACCTGCCGGCGACGTTTGCCGAATTCCGTCGGGTACTGGCACCTGGCGGATTGCTGATGTTTGCCACCTTTGGCCCGGATACACTGAAGGAATTGCGTCAGACGTTTGCCCAGCTCGATGGCTATGCTCATGTGAATACCTTTCCGGACATGCACGATATCGGCGACTGGCTGATGGCTGCCGGATTTTCGGCGCCGGTGGTGGACATGGAATACATCACGCTGACATATGCCACGCTCAGGGACATGTTGCGGGAAATCAAGCAGATTGGTGCCAATGCCGTGACTGGTTCCCGCAAGGACGGACTGACGGGCAGACGGTACTGGCAGCAGCTGGAAAGCCTGTATGAAAACCATCGCCGGGAAGGCCGGCTTCCGGCCACCTGGGAGGTGGTGTATGGCCATGCCTGGCGCCCGGCAGACCGGATTGCCGGCATTCAGCCAGTGACCTGGCATCCTCGCCGGCCGGACGGAGAACATGCATGAACGGCTGGTTCGTCACAGGTACGGACACCAATGTGGGCAAAACCAGGGTGGCTGGCGCCCTTCTGCGTTATCTGAATGCCAGCGGTGTCCGTGCTGTCGGCATGAAACCGGTAGCGTCCGGAGCGGAATATCGCCATGGCATGCCTTTCTGGCAGGATGTCGAAGCGTTACGTGCGGCTGACCGGTTCGAGTGTCAGCCTGACTTGCGCAATCCTTACCGGTTCGAGCCGGCAATTGCGCCGCACATTGCTGCAGAACAGGCCGCTGTGCAAATTGATTTTCGGCGCATCAGGCAGGCTTGCACGGATCTGGCGAATCAGGCGGACCGGGTGGTGGTTGAGGGCGCAGGTGGATGGTACGTACCGCTCGGCGCGGATGGCAGCATGGCTACACTGGCGCGGCAGCTGGATTTGCCGGTGATTCTGGTTGTCGGCATACGTCTGGGCTGCATCAATCATGCCTTGCTGACGGCGACGGCAATCCTGGCGGATGGTTGCCGGCTGGCTGGCTGGATTGCCAACCGTATTGATCCGGACATGGCTGTTCCGCAAGACAATCTGGCTACGCTTTGCCAGCTGATGCCGGCGCCCAGGCTGGCCGATATGGCCTGGCAGCTGGACCAGCCGGGCGAGTTATCTTTTCTTCCGGCGGGTCTGGAAATTCTGCGATAATGACCCTGGAACTCCTGATCAGGGTCCGGCAGGATTGCGCCAGGGTCTAACCAAACGGGCTGTCAGGCGCAATCGGCACTGGGTCTGCAACGGGATTCGTGACGGACTTGATCAACGGTTCCTCAGGCGGGCACGCGAACGTGCCTGGCATGACGCGCGGGATCCATTTTCACTGCCGGTCCCGGTTTCCATTGGCATGTGTGGCGGATGAGATGGAACGCTGGAAGTCATACTGGCATCATCTGGGATTGTTCAGTCGCGTACTGTGGCTGGTCTACACGACCAGCTTCATCGTGCTGCTGTATGTCTGGTCAGGTCTGCCGCGCATCGGCCTGCTGCCGCTGATGGGGCTCATGTGGTACCTTGCCTATCGGGTACTTTGGCGCAGCCTGCGGACTCTGGATGATCTGGTGGTTGCGGTCGATGGCCTGAAAAATGGCCAGTACGATATCGCTGTTGCCGTGGAAGGCGCGCCGGAGCTGCGCCTGCTGGTGTCCGCCTTCAATACTGGCATTGCCCAACTGAAGCGGCTGATTGCGGAGTTGCGTCAGCGCGAAGCCCAGCAGACGGAATTTCTGGACCGGATGACGGCACAGAATTTTGCCTGGCAGGAAGAACGCCGTTCCATCAATTCGGCCGTGCTGGTTGTCGAGACGGATACCGAAGGCAATGTGACCTACGTGAACGACAAGTATTGCGAGCTGTCGGGCTACACGCGGGATGAACTGCTCGGCCGCAGCCACCGTCTGCTCAACGTCCGTCAGCCAGTCCGCGAAGGATTGCCCGAGCTCTGGTCCACCTTGCGGTCCGGCAAGGTCTGGTCGGGAGAGTTCCAGGATCGCAACCAGAAGGGCGACCCATACTGGATACAGTCGACCATCGTCCCGATTCTGGACGATTTTGGCAAGATGCCCAGATACTTCAAGATGATCAGCATCGACATCACCGCGCGCAAGCGGCTGGAATTGCTGTTGCACGAGGAACGCGAACGGGCCGAAGTGACCCTGTCTTCGATTGGTGATGCCGTGATCAGTACCGATTTGCAGGGACATGTCACGTTCCTGAACAATGCTGCGGTGGTTCTGGTGGGGCGTGGTCTTGACGAAGTGCGCGGCCAGATGGTGGCACGCGTGTTCGACCTGCTGCACGAAACCACGCGCGAGCCACTGGAAAATCCCGTTTTGCGCGCGCTGACCACCCGTTCCGCAGTCCGGCTGGCGGATCATACGCTGTTACGTTCGCATGATGGACGCGAATTCGGTGTGGACTGCACGGCAGCGCCCATTCTGCTGGGCGATGGCAGCCTGATTGGCGTGGTGCTGGTCTTCCATGATGTCAGTGAACGCCGTCGCCTGTTGTCCGCCGTCAAGTGGCAGGCTGGTCACGATGCCCTGACCCGGCTGCCGAACCGTAATCTGCTGGGTGAAGCTTTTTCCCGGGCTTTCGAACAGTCGCGGCATGATGAGGCGCTCACAGCCGTCTGTCTGCTGGATCTGGATGATTTCAAGATCATCAACGACACCTGGGGGCATGAAGTGGGTGACATGGTGCTGGTGGATGTGTCCGAACGGCTGGTTGCCACCCTGCGTGAACAGGACACCGTCGCCCGCCTGGGTGGCGATGAATTCGTCCTGCTACTGAATGGCTTCCACAATGTCGAAGAAACGGAACCATTGCTGCAGCGATTGCTGGAAGCCATTGCCCGGCCGGTCCTGTACCAGGGCCAGGAACTGCGCGTCAGCGGCAGTATCGGCATCACGTTCTTTCCGCTGGATGATGCAGATCCGGATACCTTGCTGCGCCATGCTGACCAGGCCATGTACCAGGCTAAACAGGCAGGACGCAGTCGTTATCACCTGTTCGACCTGGCCAGCGACCAGCAGGTGCAGACGCGGTTCCGCCTGATCGAGCGTGTGCGCCAGGCATTGCACAACGGTGAACTGGTGCTGTACTACCAGCCCAAGGTCAACATGCGCAGCGGACAGGTTGTCGGCATGGAAGCTTTGCTGCGCTGGCTCGACCCGCAGCGGGGCGTGGTGCCACCACTTGAATTTCTGCCCATGCTGGAAGAAAACGAACTGATTGTCGAAATCGGCGAGTGGGTGATTGAGACCGCGCTGACGCAGATGTCGGTCTGGTTGCGCAATGGTCATTCCTGGTCAGTGGCTGTCAATATCGCAGCCCGGCATTTCCGGCGCGATGATTTCAGCCAGCGGCTGTCGATGCTGCTCGGCAGACATAACGAAGTGCCGCCGGAACTACTGCAGATTGAAATCCTGGAATCGGCCGCCCTGGGTGATTTGCGCCGGGCGCGTGGCACAGTTTCGGTCTGTCGCATGCTCGGGGTGTCATTCGCGCTGGATGATTTTGGAACCGGGTATTCTTCCATCAGTTATCTCAAGAATCTGTCGGTCAATACACTCAAGATTGACCAGAGCTTTGTGCGCGACATGCTGGTGGATCGCGAAGGCTTGTCGCTGGTCGAGGCGGTGATCAGTCTGGCCAGGATTTTTGACAGCGAGGTGGTGGCCGAAGGGGTTGAATCGACACTGGAACAGGGGGTGTTGCTGTTGCGGTTGGGTTGCGATGTCATCCAGGGCTACGGCGTTGCCAGACCCATGCCGGCCGGCGAGGTGGAAACCTGGGCGCAGAACTGGCAGCCCGACCCGGCCTGGCGACAATGGGGGGATGTGGACTGGGATCTGTCCGATTTCCAGCTGTTGCAGGCACAACTGGAACACATCGACCGGGTGCGCAGAATTGTGCGTATGGTGACTGAACCCGATCAGTCACAGGAAACAGTCATGACCGTGGTCAAGGCTGCTGAATGTGCGTTCGGAAAATGGATTTATGGCAAGGGACAGGCGCGATACGGACAGGATGCCCTGTTTCATGAGGTCGAATCGCTGCACCGGCGCGTGCATGATATTGGCGCCGAAATTTCGCGGCTGCACGCGGAGCAGCGGGACGACCTGGCGCGTGAACATGTGCCGGCATTTCTGGGTTTGCAGGAGCGCATACTGCATCTGCTGTCCGAATTGCAGCTGCACATGGCCAGGAAAAAACGATGATACGTATTCTGCTGACATGGTTGTTATTCCTGCTGATGGCCGGATGCGCGCAACTGCCGGCGCCGCCAGGCAAACCGCAGCCTTGTGTGCCTCAGCCGGTTGCTCCGCTACCGGTACAGCCCCATCTGCAACCTGCCCAATGGTCGGACCTGCCGGGCTGGCAGGAAGACAATCTGCTGGAAGTCTGGCCATTGTGGCAGCAGGAATGCAGCGTGATGCAGCACAAGCGCGCCTGGCAGCCTGCCTGCCAGGCAGCTGCCGGGATGTCTCCCACCGACAGCGCGACGGTCCGGCACTACTTTGAACAGTGGTTTTCGGTCTGGCAGAGCGTGCAGCCGGATGGTGCGGGCACGGGACTGATCACTGGTTATTACACGCCTTTGCTGCATGGCAGTCTTTCCCGACAGCGTGGATTTTCAGTACCGCTGTACGCGCGACCGCCCGATCTGCTTACCGTCGAATTGTCTTCCGTCTATCCGGAACTGAAGGGCATGCGTTTGCGTGGTCGCCTGGTTGGCAACACCGTCGTGCCTTATTACGACCGGTCTGCCATCGAGAGTGATGATCATCCGCTGGCTGGACATGAGCTGGTTTGGGTCGATGATCCGGTTGAGGCTTTTTTTCTGCAAATCCAGGGATCTGGCGAAATCAAACTGCCGGATGGGCGTCAACTCACCGTCGGCTATGCTGACCAGAATGGCTATCCGTACCAGGCGATTGGCCGGGTGCTGGCTGAGCGGGGTGATTTGTCGGCAGATCATTTGTCCATGCAGGCGATCCGGGAGTGGGCGCGTACGCATCCCGGTCAGGTCGCAGAGGTGCTGGACCACAATCCCAGTTATGTCTTTTTCCGGTTTTTGCCCGATCACCAGCCATTGGGGGCGCTCGGGTTGCCAGTGACCGGCTGGCGCAGTCTGGCCGTCGATCCGCGAGCGATTCCGCTGGGCGCGCCGGTCTGGATTGCAACGGCTCATCCCGGCAATGGTGCGCCATTGCAGCAACTCATGCTGGCACAGGATACCGGCGGCGCCATTCGCGGCAATGTGCGTGCGGATTTCTATTTTGGCATCGGGGCGCAAGCCGGCGAAGAAGCCGGCCGCATGAAACAGCAGGGCAGTCTGTGGGTTCTGTTGCCAAAGGACGATACAGAGCAGGCTGCGGCACGGAAATAGGCGCGGCTATCCGGTCTGTGGACTGCCGCTAGCGGCCACCCCGCATGGAATCAAAAAACTCCGCATTGTTCTTGGTGGCCTTGACCTTGTCGAGCAGGAATTCCATCGCTTCCAGGTCGTCCATCGGATACAGCAACTTGCGCAGGATCCAGATTTTTTGCAGGATGTCGCTCTTGAGCAGCAGTTCCTCGCGGCGGGTGCCGGAGCGATTGACATTGATCGCCGGGTAGAGACGTTTCTCGGCCATGCGCCGGTCGAGATGGATTTCCATGTTGCCGGTACCCTTGAATTCTTCAAAGATCACGTCGTCCATCCGGCTGCCGGTGTCCACCAGGGCGGTCGCGATGATGGTCAACGATCCACCTTCTTCGATGTTGCGCGCAGCACCAAAGAACCGTTTGGGACGCTGGAGGGCATTGGCATCGACACCGCCGGTCAGGACCTTGCCGGATGACGGGATCACGGTGTTGTATGCCCGCGCCAGACGGGTGATCGAATCGAGCAGAATGACAACGTCTTTTTTGTGTTCAACCAGCCGTTTGGCTTTTTCGATGACCATTTCGGCGACCTGGACGTGACGGGTGGCCGGTTCGTCAAAGGTCGAGGCCACGACTTCGCCGCGAACGGAGCGGGTCATTTCGGTCACTTCTTCCGGACGTTCGTCAATCAGCAGGACAATCATGATCACGTCGGGATGGTTGCTGGTGATCGCGTGGGCGATATGTTGCAGCATGACCGTCTTGCCGGATTTCGGGCTGGCGACCAGCAGGCCGCGCTGTCCTTTGCCGATGGGAGCGATCATGTCGATGATGCGGCCGGTGATGTTTTCTTCTGCGCGAATGTCGCGTTCCAGCACCAGTGGTTCGGTCGGGTGCAGCGGAGTGAGGTTTTCGAACAGGATCTTGTTCTTGGTGTTTTCCGGTGATTCGCCGTTCACCCGGTCGACCTTGACCAGGGCGAAATAACGTTCACCGTCCTTGGGAATGCGAATCTCGCCTTCGATCGAGTCGCCGGTATGCAGGTTAAAACGTCTGATCTGGGACGGCGAAATGTAAATGTCGTCCGGGCTGGCCAGATAGGATGTATCCGGCGACCGCAGAAAGCCAAAACCATCGGGCAACACTTCCAGCGTTCCTTCGCCGAAGATGCTGACGCCTTTTTTGGCCTGGTTTTTCAGCAGGGCAAAAATCAGTTCCTGCTTGCGGAGCCGGTTGGCGCCTTCGATGGCATTGGCGGTGGCCATTTCGACCAGCTGGGTCACATGAAGTTGTTTCAGATCGGACAGATGCATACGGGAAAGTCTCGCCGGTCAAAGGCGGAATATGGAATAAAGGGGATGATGTCGTGCCTGGACTGTGGATGTGTTTATCCGGTACGCCGTCCTGGTCATTGCGGGCTGGTGAGCCCGGATTCCGGCCGGTACGGCGATACCTTTAGGCAATTTCGGCGAAGGTTATACCAATCAGATGTTGCTGTCAACAAAGGCTGTCAGTTGTGACTTGGACAAGGCGCCGACCTTGGTGGCTTCCACGCTGCCATTCTTGAAAATCATCAGGGTCGGAATGCCACGGATGCCATATTTGGGCGGGGTGGACTGATTTTCGTCGATGTTGAGCTTGGCCACCTTGATGCGACCGGCATATTCGCGGGCGACTTCATCCAGGATCGGGGCAATCATCTTGCAGGGACCGCACCAGTCAGCCCAGTAATCGACAATGACCGGCAATGACGATTGCAGAACTTCCTCTTCGAAAGTATCGTCGGTGACGTAATGAATATGTTCGCTCATGAATTCCTCACGGAAAATTATCTGGGATATACAGGTTTGACAGCGTAACACGCTCGAGTTGATGGCGGTATGCTAACGAAAAAAGTACGGCTTGTGAAGCGATTCCTGACATGTGCGGGAGTGTTCGCCGCAAGTTGGATTGGAGCCTGCTAGAATTCGGCTTTTCGATCTGTCAGAGGACCCGCATGCCTGTTGATTCCCTTGACCAGCGCAGTCGCCAGGTGGTCTGGCATCCCTGTACCCAGATGCGGCAACTGGAAGATTTCCCGCCACTCGAAGTCGCGCGTGCGGCCGGTGTCTGGCTGTACGACCGGCAAGGCAAACGGTATCTGGACAGCATATCTTCCTGGTGGGTCAACCTGTTCGGGCATGCCAATCCGCGTATCGGTGCGGCATTGTGCGAGCAGTTCGCCACGCTGGATCATGTGATGCTGGCCGGATGCACGCATGAACCAGTGGTGGAATTGTCCGAACGGCTGTGCCGGCTGTCCGGCCTGGATCATGCCTTTTATGCTTCGGACGGCGCGTCAGCGACCGAGATTGCTCTGAAAATGAGTTTTCATGCCTGGCGCAATCTGGGACGGCCAGAAAAAGCCGGATTCATCAGTCTGCGTCAAGGCTATCATGGCGAGACCATCGGTGCGCTGGCGGTCACCGATGTGGCCATTTTCCGCGATGTCTACCAGCCGATGCTGCAGCAGACCCGACAGGTGATGAGTCCCGACTGGCGACTGGCGGAAGATGGCGAAACCCCGGAAGCCTACGCCTTGCGCGCGGCGGCCGATCTCGAAAGCTGTCTGCAGCAGCACCATGCCACGACGGCGGCACTGATCGTCGAACCGCTGGTGCAGTGTGCGGGCGGCATGGCCATGTACCATCCGGTCTGGCTGGCGCGCGCGCGCGCGTTGTGCGACCAGTACGGCGTACACCTGATCGCAGACGAAATTGCAGTTGGCTTTGGCCGCACGGGAACCCTGTTTGCCGTTGAGCAGGCTGACATCCGGCCGGATCTGATGTGCCTGTCGAAAGGCATCACCGGAGGAAGTCTGCCGTTATCGGCAGTGCTGGCTAGCGATTCGATCTATCAGGCGTTTTATGCCGATGACGTACGGCTCGGATTTCTGCACTCGCATTCCTATACCGGCAATCCGCTGGCGTGCCGGGCAGCCCTGGCGGTTCTGGATATTTTTGACAGTGAGGATGTGCTGGCTGGCAACCGCGAACGGGCGGAACGGTTTGACCGTCTCTGCCAGCCTCTGCGTGAACATCCGCTGGTACGGCATTTCCGGCGCACCGGCATGATCTGGGCATTTGATCTGGCTATCGGCGACCGGCGGGTGTCGCGTGACATCTATCGTCTTGGGCTGGAACGGGGTGTCCTGTTGCGACCGATCGGCCAGACGGTGTATTTCATGCCGCCTTATGTCATCACGGATGCCGACATGCAGTTTCTGGTTCAGACCACTCTGGCAATACTGGCAGCGCTTTGACACGCCTTTGCACAAGCACGACGACGCCTGTCTGCTGAATATCTTTGGGCATCAAGGCGGTTTTGTGGTTTTTCAGGCCGGACATCTGGGCGCCAACGGGTCAGGGCAGGTTGCCGCAGCCGCCGCTGCTGCTGTTGCCCGGACAGGCGCTGGCAGTGGGCGTCACCTTGCCCAGCAGGCTGGTCAGCGAGGTATCCGGCTGGTTGAAATTGCGGGCGTAGAATACCGTGTTGGCAAATACTTTTTTTACATAATCACGGGTTTCGCTGAACGGGATGGTTTCTGCATAGATGGCGCCTTCGACCGAACTGGCGGGCCGCCAGCGCAATGCTCGGTTGGGGCCGGCATTGTAGGCTGCGGTGGCCAGCAGGCTTGAATTATCCAGCCGGGCCAGAACCGTTTTCAGATAGTACATGCCAAATTTCAGGCTGGTCTGTGGTTCATTCAGATGCTGGGTATGGAAGTGGCGCAAGCCAAGCCTGCGGGCAATCCATTGTGCCGTTTTGGGCATGACCTGCATCAGTCCGCTGGCACCGACACCGGAACGGGCATGGCTGACAAAGCGACTTTCCTGCCGGATCAATCCATACACCCAGGCTTCGTCCAGCTGATAGGACTGCGCATATTCGTTGGCGATATCGCGGTAAGGGGCAAGAAAGCTGAGCTCGTAGTTGTGCAGGTCATGGCTGCGGTCGGCAGTGTTGATCGCGCAATCCAGCCAGCGATGCTGGCGTGCCAGTTCGGCAGCAGCAAGCAGCTGGCGATCGTTCATCTGGCGGGTGGCCCATTTCCATTCGCGCAGTGCATTGAGACGCAGGTCAAGGTCATACAGCATCAACGCCCGCTGAATACCCGGCAACTGCTGAACCCCGGCCACATCATCACCGGAGACGGTGTAGCTGATGGTCGGTGCACTGGCAACTGCGCCCAGCTGGTCCTGGGCCAGCAACCCATAGAAATCGTTACGGCTGGAGAGAGGGAGCAGCAGCAGGTTGGCTGCACGTGGGTGTCCCAGGGCAAGCTGGCTGCGGGCCAGCCAGTATTGCCAGGCCGGTTGCTGGCGACCGCTGTCGCTCATGGCCAGGACGGCTTGCCGGACAGCGGACCAGTCGCCGGCGAGCAGCGCCGCCCGCGCCTGCCAGGCCAGTCCATCATCGCCGAGCTGTTTCGGATCGGTCAGGGAAAACCATTGCCGGGCCTCGGGCAAATGCTGTCTGGCCGCCTGAATGGCAATCTCGCCCCATATCCGGCGCCGATCCTGTTCTTCCCAGCCGGATTGCAAACGGGTCCAGCTATCGGCAGCGGCATGGGCATCGTGCCAGGCCAGACGGTAGATGGCATAGCGGGTCAATTCCCGTTCCGCAACCTGCTGCAGGTCGTGTGGTTGCGCCAGCCAGCCCGCCGGATTGCTGGCAATGCTTTCCAGGGTGCGTGACGTGAACGGCTGATCCGGCAGCCAGCCGAATGCTTCCAGTGCTGCTGCCTGGCTGTTGACTGCCAGGGCATTGCGCGCATGCAGCCAGGCATCCTGCGTCCCCAGTTGCTGGCTGGCAAACAGCTGGTGGTAGACCGGATAACAGCTGGCGGGCACCAGGGCGCCCGAATGCCAGAACCGGATGGCGGCTTGCGGCGGCGAGCCGCCAGTGGCCAGGGTGGCCTGCCAGTCAAGACACTGCAGGTCGCCATCCGGTTGATTGACGTGCGGGTATTGCTGCAGGAAATCCTGCCAGTCGTTGCGACGTGCCAGTTCGTGCAGCCAGTCGATCTGGAGGTGTGCGGACAGCGGGGTGTCGTCATGGGCGGCAATCCACGACTGGATGTCCTGGTTGGTTGCGGTGCTCAGGGACAGGTTGATGCGCCAGTAGTCCAGATACGGGCGCAGAAGATCGCTGTGCACCCGGGCGGCATCATGGTCGAGCGCAGCGAGATTGCCGGCACGGTAGGCTTCGCGGGCGGCGAGAAACGCACTGTCGTCGCTGGCTTGCGCCAGCCAGGAGCCGAGCAGCAGAATGCAGCCCAGCCAGAACTGGATTCCGGTTTTCACGATGCGGCATCCTGACCCAGAAACAGGCGGTAAGCGACATTGCCCGTTTCATCCTGCCAGGGATAGCCAAGCTGGTCCAGCGATGCATGAAATGCTGCCAGTTCGTCGGGGGGCACCTGGATGCCGGCCAGTACCCGTCCGAAATCCGCGCCATGATTCCGGTAGTGGAACAGGCTGATGTTCCAGTGTTCACCGAGCGCATTGAGAAACTGCATCAGTGCGCCGGGCCGTTCCGGAAATTCGAAGCGGCAGATCTGTTCGTGACGGGCCTGAGGCGCATGGCCGCCCACCAGATATCGCACATGGAGCTTGGCCATTTCGTTGTCGGTCAGGTCGACTGCGCCCAGTCCGCTGGCCGTCAGGCGGGAAACCAGCTCCTGCACGGCCTGCCGGTTTGGAATCTGGATGCCGACAAACACATGGGCGAAC
Source organism: Pseudomonadota bacterium (assembly GCA_021845925.1). Lineage (GTDB taxonomy): Bacteria > Pseudomonadota > Gammaproteobacteria > Burkholderiales > Sulfuriferulaceae > Sulfuriferula. The sequence continues at coordinate 91,761 of JAJZUW010000008.1, read as the reverse complement.
TGGTCGCTGGCATAGCGGTAGTTGAATTCGGTGATGTTTCGCGTACCGAGCAATGCGCAGAATGCCTTGAAACTGCCCGGTTTTTCCGGAATGGTGACAGCCAGAATCGCTTCGCGCCGCTCGCCCAGTTCTGCCCGTTCGGCGACATGGCGCAAGCGGTCGAAATTCATGTTGGCCCCGCTTGCGACGGCGACAACTGTCGCATTGGCCACTTTTTCACGCGCGCACCAGACCTTGGCGCCTGCCACCGACAACGCACCAGAGGGTTCGAGGATGGAACGGGTGTCTTCGAACACATCCTTGATCGCCGCGCAGATGGCATCGTTGTCCACCGTGATGATTTCGTCCACATATTTCTGGCACAGGCGAAAGGTTTCTTCGCCCACCTGCTTGACCGCCACACCATCGGCAAACAGGCCGACCTGGGCGAGCCGGATGCGCTCGCCGGCCCTGAGTGACCGTTCCATCGCATCGGCATCTTCCGGTTCCACGCCAATGATGCGGATGCCCGGTTTCAGGTGCTTGATGTACACAGCCATGCCGGCAATCAGACCACCGCCGCCCACCGGAATGAACACTGCATCAAGCGGAGCACTGTGCTGACGAAGCAGTTCCATGGCGACGGTGCCCTGGCCGGCAATCACGGCAGGGTCGTCGTATGGATGGACATAGGTTGCGCCGGTGGCGGCAGCCAGTGTGAGGGCATGGGCGTAAGCATCGTCGTAGGTATCGCCGTGCAGGATGGTTTCTGCGCCACGCGCACGTACGGCATTCACCTTGATCTGCGGGGTGGGTGCGGGCATGACAATGGTTGCCCGGCAACCCAGACGCTCGGCACCCAGGGCAACGCCCTGGGCATGATTGCCAGCCGAAGCGGTGATGACACCGGCCGCAAGTGCGTCGGCCGACAGACCGGCCATTTTGTTGTATGCGCCGCGCAGCTTGAAAGAAAACACCGGCTGCAGGTCTTCGCGTTTCAGCAGCACGTGGTTTCCGATACGCGCCGACAGGCTGTGCGCTTTTTCCAGGGGGGTTTCCTGTGCGACATCGTAGACGCGGGCAGTGAGAATGGCAGTGAGGTAGTCGCGATCGTCTTGCATGGGTACAGCCTGATTCTGGCGGGCAAAGCGCAAGATTAGCAGACATGGCCTGATTTGTGAAAATCGGGAATTGCCGGTATGCTTGCCCGACGCTGCTTTGTGTGCCGGCAAGACATGGCTGGATCGGGTCATGCAGGACTGGCGGGCAGCGTCGACAAGTGGCAACAACGCCCCGGTGAGAGGATACGGATGGATCAGAATGAATTGAAGCGGGCCGTTGCCCGCGCAGCAATCAGTCATGTGCCGCAAGGCATTATTGGTGTGGGTACCGGTTCGACGGCAAATTTTTTCATTGACGAACTGGCTGCCATCAAGGGGAAAATCGATGGCGCGGTGGCCAGCTCGGAAGCCACGGCAGCCCGGCTTCGCGGACATGGCATCCCGGTGCTGGATCTCAATGAGGTCGGCCAGATGGACGTGTATGTGGATGGCGCGGATGAAATCACCCGGCACATGCACATGATCAAGGGTGGAGGCGGTGCGCTGACACGGGAAAAAATCGTCGCTGCCTGCAGTAAAAAATTCATTTGCGTGGCCGACCAGAGCAAATTGGTGGATGTGCTGGGTCAGTTTCCTCTGCCGGTTGAAGTGATTCCAATGGCACGCAGCCATGTGGCCCGCCAGTTGGTCAAAATGGGCGGACAGCCCCGTTTGCGCGAGGGATTCGTCACTGATAACGGCAATGTCATTCTGGACGTGGTCGGACTGAGCATCCTGGATCCTGTGCAGATGGAAAGCGACCTGAACCAGATTGTCGGTGTGGTGACCAATGGACTGTTCGCCCGGCGCGGTGCGGATGTTCTGCTGCTGGGCACGCCAGACGGCGTGCAGACGCTGACCGCTGCAGGCTGAACGGCGGCTGGCCGGTTCAGTCGGGCTGCTGGTCTTCCGGGCTGGCCGGTTCGCCGCCGATGCGCCAGTGCTCGGTGGCCCAGTGGCCCAGATCGATCAGCCGGCAGCGTTCCGAACAGAACGGACGCCAGCGTTCGGCTGTGACCCAGGGTACGGGTTTTCCACAGTTCGGACACTGGACGGTGGCAGGAGGTCTGGACTGGCTGGTCATGCTTCGCAGAAACACAGCTGGAATTCGACATCGCCCTTGAATGGCGCATGCCCCGGTTCATCCGGACTGACAAAACGTATGTTGATGGCGTGGCGATTGGCGCTCACTTCCGGAATGGCGTGGTCGTTGCTGTCCAGCGCCATGCGTAGCAGCTGGCCATTGCGCCCATTGATCATCTGCTGAAAAAACCCATTGCGCGCAATGACGGCTTGCGGCTCTCCCAGGTTGCGCAGACGTCGCAGGATCAGGCCGAGGGTCTGATGAATGGGCAGGGCAGGTGAAATCCAGGTTACCAGGTCGGCTCGTCTGGCCGGAGACGGTTTGCTCTGCCAGTAGTGGTAATAGGGCAGGTCAAAGCTGTTGATGCCGCCAGGCACGCTGGTTCGCTGGCGGACAGCACCCAGCCACTCGTATTCGCGAGTCATGTGATCCAGACGGGCGGGCAGTTCATGCAGGGCGTTCTGCGCCTGATCAAGCTGCTTCAGCCATTCTTCTCCGACGCCAGTCTCCGGGCGCTGGCGTATGCGGGCCAGTTCCAGCTGCAATTCCTGGCGCACTTCATTGCGTGAGGCGATGTCCATCAGGTCGAACAGGGTGCACAATGCAGTCTGATGGGACAGCGCATCGTCGTGGCGGGTCAGTGCCAGCACTTGCTGGAACAGGCGTTCCAGTTTGAGAAGCGTGCGAACCTGTTCGTTGAGCGGAAATTCGTAAGTAATCACAACCAGTTGGCCGGCGTGGGGTCAAGCTGCCATTGTGCCATGTCATCCGGGCAATCGGCAATCGTGCAATGCATGTTGCTGGCTGTTACGGACCGGTTGAACCCGATTGCCGATATTTCGCCACCAGCCGGCTGATCTGGTCTGCCAGTTCCGGCAGGCTGCCGCTGTTGTCGATAATGTCATCCGCCAGCGCGAGTCGCTGGCTGCGACTGGCCTGCGTGTTCATGATGCTGCGTACCGTGGCTTCGTCCAGAGAACTGCGCGCCATGGTGCGTCTGAGCTGTTCGTCTTCCGGGCAGTCGACCACGGCAATCCGGTCGACCAGTGCCTGGTAGCGGCTTGATTCTGCCAGCAGGGGAACCACAAGGATCACCGGTCCGGGATGCCGGATACCGGACAGCAGATGTTGCACCTGGTCCAGAATCATCGGGTGCAGGATGCTTTCCAGACGCGCCTTTTCCTGAGCGCTGGAAAACGCCCTGGCGCGCATTTGTGCGCGGTCGAGCGCGCCGCTGGCGTCAATGATGTCCGCGCCGAAGGCCTCGGCCAGTGCTGGCAAGGCGGCACCATGGGGGGCTGTCAGCTGGCGGGCGATCACATCGGTATCGATCACTGGCAGACCGTGGCTGGCAAACAGGTCGCTGACCATGGTCTTGCCGGCACCGATGCCGCCGGTCAGGCCAATCACCAATGGCTTCATGCCAGCGCAGGAAACAGCAGATGGCTGAGAGGCTGTCCCCAGAACAAGGCCAGCATGCCGCCACCTGCCAGATAGGGGCCAAACGGAATGGCGGTGTTGCGCTCTGCCTTGCTGGCCAGAATCAGACTGATGCCGACGGCAGCACCGACCACCGATGACAGCAGAATCACCAGTGGCAGTATCTGCCAGCCCAGCCAGGCGCCAATGGCTGCCAGAAGCTTGAAGTCGCCATGTCCCATGCCTTCCTTGCCGGTGGCCAGCCGGAACAGCCAATAAACCGACCACAGGCTGAGATAGCCGGCCATGGCGCCAATGACGGCAGACGGCAGAGTGGCAAAGTGGCTGTCCAGATTGACCAGCAAGCCAAGCCACAACAGGGGCAGGGTCAGGCTGTCCGGCAGTAGTCGGGTATCCAGGTCGATGCCGGTCAGGGCAATCATGATCCACAGAAATGCGGCTGCGGCCACTGCCTGCATGCCAGGGCCAAAGTGAATGGCGGCGGCCAGCGTCAGCAGGCCTGTGCTCAGTTCAACCAGCGGATAACGGGGGCTGATCCGGCTGTGGCAGGCGGAACAGCGACCGCGCAAGACAAGCCAGCTGATTACCGGGATGTTTTCCAGGGCAGTGATGACATGTCCGCAGGCAGGGCAACGCGATCCGGGAACCGCGAGATTGTAGGGTTCCTGCGCGGGTATTGTTCCCTGGCGGAGACTGGCGCATTCGAGCTGCCATTGCCGTTCCATCATGCGCGGCAGCCGGTGAATGACCACATTCAGAAAACTGCCGATGACCAAACCCAGTGCCAGCGCAGTCGTCTGGAACAGGCCAGGGTGCATGGTCTGGTACGCGAGCCAATCAGCCAACAACGCTTCCCATCTTGAAAATGGGCAGATACATGGCAATGACCATGCTGCCGATCAGGGTTCCCAGAATCACCATGATCAGAGGCTCCATCAGGCTGGACAGTGCTGCCACAGCGTCATCCACTTCGCCTTCGTAAAAATCGGCAACCTTGCTGAGCATGGAATCGAGCGAGCCGGATTCTTCGCCGATCGAAGCCATTTGCAGCACCATGGAAGGAAAAATTGCCGTGTTTTGCATCGAGACGGTGAGGCTGCTGCCGGTACTGACCTCGTTGCGGATTTTTTGGGTGGCATTGTAAAAGACAATGTTGCCTGCGGCGCCGGCGACCGAGGTCAGGGCGTCAACCAGCGGAACGCCAGCGGAAAACATGGTGGCCAGGGTGCGAGTCCAGCGGGCAACCGCCGCTTTCTCGAGAATCGGTCCGAAAATAGGCAAGCGCAGCACCAGGCGATCCACGGCTTCCTGCAGGGTGCGCGAACGTTTCAGGGTGTGCAGGAAGAACCAGACAGCAATGCCCAGGCCACCAAACATCAGCCACCACCAGTGAACAAAAAAATCCGAAATGCTGATCAGGATCAGTGTCGGGGTGGGCAAGGTTGCGCCAAAGCTGGAAAACAGTTTTTTGAATGCGGGCACCACGAACAGCATGATGATGGACGTGATGACGACGGCCACGGTCATCACCGCCGCCGGATAGAACATGGCCGACTTGATCTTGCTTTTCAGTGCCAGGGTTTTTTCCTGATAGGTGGCGAGCCGCTCCAGAACCGCATCCAGAATACCTGCCTGTTCGCCCGCATTGACCAGATTGATGTACAGGGCATCAAATTGAATGGGATGACGGGAAAATGACTGGCTGAGGCTGTTGCCGCCTTCGATATCCGACTTGATGGTCATCAGCAGCTTTTGCATCGAAGGGTTCGAATGTCCCTTTGCCACGATATCGAACGACTGCAGCAACGGCACCCCTGCGCGCAGCATGGTTGCCAGCTGGCGGGTAAAGATGGCGACATCCTTGCCGGTGATCGGCCGCTTGCGGGCCATGCTGCTTTTTTTGCGCAACCGTTTGACGACAATCCCCTGGCGACGCAGGGACGTGCTGGCGACGGCTTCGGATGTGGCGAGGAGTTCACCCTGGATTTTCTTGCCATTCTTGTCGATGCCTTCCCAGCTGAACGTGATGTCCTTGCTTGCGGGAACGCGTACTGCTGATTTTGCCACTGCCATGTCGTCGGTCTCCGGATCGTTATGGTTTGTCGCTGCCGGGAGCAAAATTCTGCCAGATGCGTGCGCCGGTGTCATTCATTTGTGACGGCTTCGACTTCTTCAAGCGAGGTAAGGCCCAGTTTGACCTTGTTGAGTCCGGACCGGCGCAAATCGGCAATCCCTTCCCGTTTTGCCTGATCGGCGATATCGACCGAGGTGCCGTTGCTCATGATGATGCGGGTCATTGCGTCGGAAATGGGCATGACCTGATAAATGCCTACCCGACCCTTGTAGCCGGTGTCGCTGCACAGTTCGCATCCCACCGCCTTGTATGGTTTCCAGCTGCCATCCAGTTCGGATTTGTCAAAGCCGGCCTGCAGCAGGGCTGCTTCGGGTATGTCTGCCGGTACCTTGCACTTGCACAGGCGACGCGCCAGTCGCTGTGCGGTGATCAGGATGACACTGGATGCAATGTTGAACGTGGCAACGCCCATGTTCATCAGGCGGGTCAGCGTGGAGGGGGCATCGTTGGTATGGACGGTTGACATGACCAGGTGGCCGGTCTGCGCCGCCTTGATGGCGATTTCGGCAGTTTCGAGGTCGCGGATTTCGCCTACCATGATGATGTCCGGATCCTGGCGCAGAAACGATTTCAGTGCGGCTGAAAACGTAAGCCCGGCCTTTTCATTCACGTTGACCTGGTTGATGCCGGCGAGATTGATTTCGGCAGGATCTTCCGCGGTGGAAATGTTGATGCCGGGTTCGTTCAGGATGTTGAGACAGGTATACAGCGATACGGTCTTGCCGCTACCGGTCGGGCCGGTGACCAGAATCATGCCATACGGGCGGCGAATGGCTTTCAGCAGCTGTTCCTTCTGCTCCGGTTCGTAACCCAGTGCGTCAATGCCGAGAGTGGCGCTGCTTGGGTCCAGAATACGCATGACGATTTTTTCGCCATGCAGGGTGGGCAAGGTGCTGACACGAAAATCGATGGCCCGGTTGCGTGACAGGACCAGTTTCATCCGGCCGTCTTGCGGTACGCGTTTTTCCGAGATGTCGAGCTTGGAAATGACCTTGATGCGCGAAGCCATTTTGTCGCGAATGGCCAGTGGTGGCTGGGCGATTTCGCGCAGGACGCCATCCTGGCGATAACGGATGCGGTAGTATTTTTCGTAAGGTTCGAAGTGGATATCGGAAGCCCCCTGGTTGATCGCATCCATCAGGATTTTCTGCAGATAACGCACGATGGGTGCGTCATCGATGTCTGCTGCATCGGCATCCGCCTGCTTTTCATCGGATTCGCTGGTGAATTCCAGGTTGAGATCGTCAGTGTTGATGTCGCCGAGCGGATTCAGGTCAACTTCGCTGAACTGCGCAATCATCTTGCCCAGTTTGTCATCCTCGACCACCACGATGTCAACCGCCTGGTTGGTCTGGAACTTGATCTCGTCAATCGCCTGCAGGTTCGTCGGATCGGACATCGCCACCGTCAGCCGGTTGCCTCGCAGGTAAATTGGCAGGACGCGACGCGCTTGCATCAGCTTGGCATCCAGAACCTTGCGCGGCATCACTTCCAGATCGAGAGCCGACAGGTTGAGGCACGGAAAACCGAACTGGACTGCGGCAAACTCGGCCAGCTTGGACGGCTTGATCTTGCGTTTGGCGAGCAGCAGGGGGACAAAACTTTCTTCCCCGCCCTTGGACTGGCGGAGCAACTCCTCCGCTTCCTCTTCACTGATCATCTGTTGGCTGACCAGTGAACGGGCAAGGCCTGTCAGAGGGATTGTCGTGGGGGTGGCAGACATGTTGGGCTGTTTCCGGAAATGTTCCTGGCAATGTGCTGAATCTGCTCTAATAATGCGCTGTAACTTCGGGTTTGTAAACAACTTGTGCGTATTGGCATGCTTTTGCGACAAACCAGTCGGGAGGCTGGATTTTCTGACAACGCAAACTGGGTGGGTTGCGCGCCTGGCCTTTGGTGCGGAAGTCAGGTGGCCGGGCGGGCTGAGCGGGTTGCCGTGATGCGGGGGAAAATGCGTGCTGTACGAATCAGGCGTTCCTGTACCTGGATGATTTCAATCGGATAGTCGGCAATTTTGACCACCGTGCCGGTTTCCGGTATTGCTTCCAGATGTTCGAGCACCAGTCCGTTGATGGTGTTGGGGCCATCTTCCGGCAGGGTCAGTCCAAGTCTCCGGTTCAGATGACGGATTGCCGTGCCGCCTTCCACCAGCCAGCTACCGTCTTCCTGGGCAACGACGCCGGGCATGGCGGCCGGATTGTTGTAATCGAGCTCGCCGACCAGTTCTTCAAGAATGTCCTGCAGGGTGAGCAGTCCGAGCAGTTCGCCATATTCGTCAACCACCAGTCCGAACGTGTGGTGGCCGAGCTGAAACTGACGCAGCTGGGTGAACAGCGGCGTGCCAGACGGAATGTAGCTGACGGATTGCAGGTGTTCGAGCAGGATTTCCTGGTCGATGTTGCCATTCTGAAGCGGGCGGGCCAGGGCGCGAATGTGGACGACGCCAGCAATTTCGGTCAGCTTGCTGCGGAATACCGGCAGGCGCGTGTGGTGGCTGCTGATGATCTGACGGGTAATGTTGTCGGGATCGTCATCCATGTCAATGGCTTCGATCTGGTTGCGTGGCGTCATGATGTCGTTGACGGTCGCGTCTTCCAGGTCAAGCAGGTTGAGCAGGGCGCGCTTGTGGGTACCGGCAATCATCTTGCCCGAGTCCATGACAGCCGTGCGCAGTTCCTGCAGGTTGAGGCCATGGCTTTCGGCGGCCTGATTCGGGTTCAGGCGCAGCAGGCGCAGCAGTGCGCGTACAAACAGGTTGACAAACCAGACGATCGGACGGGCGAGCGACAGCAGGGGGCGCAGGATAAGGCTGGAGAAAAAAGCGATTTTTTCCGCATATGCCGCACCCATGACTTTGGGAGTGATCTCGCTGACGATCAGAATGGCAAAGGTGACCGCAAGCGTAGCGAGGCCAAGGGCCCAGTTGTGATTGCCAAACAGCCGGATGGAAATCAGGGTGGCCAGCGTGGCCGAGGAAGTGTTGATCAGGTTGTTGCCCAGCAGGATGACGCCCAGCAGCTGGTCGGTATGCGCCAGCAGCTGGCTGGTACGCTGCGCGCCACGGTGGCCGGTGGCGGCGAGATGGCGCAGCCGATAGCGATTGACCGCCATCATGCTGGTTTCGGCGGCTGAAAAGAAAGCCGATGCGAGCAGCAGCGCCAGCAGTATCAGAAGCAGGGTGCCAGTTGAAATATCGCTCAAATCAATGCAATGCGGGTCATATAGACCGTCAGAGTATCGGGGGGGTAGCTGGCCGTGTCAAGCGTTGCCGCCAAGGGATGCAAGTGCGCGAAGCCTGTCGGGCACGGTGGAGCGGAAGCGGACGGTGTGGCTGGTACCGCAAAAGGTAACAGCCACACGGGCCGGAATTACTTGCCGAGATGCGGAGCGCTGGAATAGCGTTCCATGACGGTGCGGTCTTTCCAGACTTTTTCATCCAGAACCGCAGCCGGGATCATGAACTGGGCTTCCTTGTCCACAGGGGCTTCCTTGACGATGCGCGTCACATCGTCGTAACCGATTTTGTACAGGAAGCCGCTCTTGTCGGTCATGCGGGCAATCATGGCATTGCCGAACAGTTTGTAGACATAGATATTGGCAGGACGCAGTTTGCCGTCCGGTGCGCGCCAGGTGATGGTGTAACGGGTGTTTTCCTTGAAGCTTTCCTTGTCCATTGCTATGGTCTCCGCTGAAACGTTGAGTCTTGGCCAGTTGTCCCACCGGTAGTTGCTCCGGGAAGGCCGTCGGGCGAATGTATCACGGAACGTTGTGGCAGTAAAGGAACCTCTGCCATGTTCCCTCGCCGCACAGGATGTGCTGGGTGCATGGGCAGATGAACAGGGCATATGCCGGGTAATAGCGCGCCAGGACGATAGACAGGAATTGCGGTGCAGAATACGCGGTATTTCACACGATATGGGGGTGGCGTCGTCTGGACAGGGCAGCCATGGTGGATGTCCGGAAAACGGTCTTCTGGCTCCACTCGGAAAAGGGGGTGGCTGTAACCATAAAGACAGGTTACAGAAGGGATAAATACGCAAAAATGTTTGCACGTGATGCGTATTTTGGTATATTAGCAATCTTTCAAGAATGTTTCGGGAAGGTTATGTTCGGGTTCAGGGAAGTAGATGCGCAAGGTCTGGAGCAGCTGCGTGACGGGTCCGGATGTGTGCTGATTGATGTGCGGACGGATGCTGAAGTGTCGCGAGGCGGGATTGCTGGCGCCATGCACATTCCGCTGCATCTGCTGCCGATGAAGGTGCAGGATCTGCCGTCAGACCGTCCGATCGTGTTCTATTGCCAGTCTGGAGGGCGTTCGGCGCAGGCATGTGCGTTTGTGACTTCCCGCGGTCTGAATGACGTGTATAATCTTCAAGGTGGCATCATTGGCTGGATCCGTTCCGGAAAGCCGCTAGCCGCCATTTGAAGCCATTGACCAGGCGCGTTCCGGCGGAACGCGCGTTTCTGGCATGGTGTATGGTTTTTAGTTGAAGTAACTGATGGAGACAGGAAATGAATTTTGACAAGGAACTCGATGCCCGTGGTCTGAACTGCCCGCTGCCTATCCTGCGTTGCAAGAAGAGCCTCGGTGAACTGTCCGCTGGACAAGTGCTGAAGGTTGTTGCAACCGATCCGGGCGCGATCAAGGATTTTGACGCGTTTTCCAAGCAGACCGGCAACGAACTGCTGTCTTCCGCCCAGGCGGGTGGCGAATTCACCTTCTTCATCAAGAAGAAGTAATCGTCTGGTTGTCCGGCCGGACTGCAGTCACACCACGGTCCGTCCGGTGTTCTGACAGAAGCTGGTGCGTTGACTGCGCAAAACCGGACGGACAGGAAACTGAGGAGATGGCATGAGCCAAAAGAAACTCGCGATCATTGCAACCAAGGGTACGCTCGACTGGGCATATCCTCCCTACATTCTGGCATCCACGGCTGCTGCCCTGGATTATCAGGTGGAGGTGTTTTTCACGTTCTATGGTCTGCAACTGTTGCGCAAGGATTTGTCCGTACTCAAGGTAAGCCCGCTGGGTAATCCGGGAATGCCGATGAAGATGCCGTTCGGTCCCAAATGGTTCCGTGGCATCAACTGGAACGTGCCGAATGCAATCCAGGCTCTGGTGCCTGGCTATGAATCGTTTGCAACCGCAATGATGAAACAGACCATTGCCAATAACGGCGTGGCCTCGATCGGCGACCTGCGCTCACTCTGCCAGGAAGCTGAAGTGAAGTTCATCGCCTGCCAGATGACAGTGGAGCTGTTCGGCTTCGATCACAGCGATTTCATTGATGGCGTGGAGTATGCCGGCGCAGCCGCATTCTTCGAATTTGCTGGCGAATCGGATATTTGTCTGTATCTGTAAGAAATGACTCCGCGACTGCATGAGCGGTTGCGGTAACTGCGCTGGCGTGTGGCGCGGATTGGCGGGCAGGGCGAAAACAAAATTTTCGTGAACCCGTCACCATGGTTTGGTGTATCGGCCAGGCTGCAAAGTCTTCATCCGCTAGTGGATGGACGAATCCTGAATTCGGTGGGTTGTCGCGAACTTCGTGTGCGCGTCAACCGTCCAAGAGAGATGAAACGGATGGGGCAAACGGCATCCGGTTCAATGATTAGGCTAGATAACCAAGAGGTGCATCATGGCAACTTACGCTGAAATGCGCGAAATTTATGATGACATTCGAGGCGATTTTCGTTTCGATCACGAGCTGAACGGCTGCTTGAATTGCGGTATCTGCACCGCTACCTGCCCATCGGCGCAGTTCTATGACTACAGTCCCCGCGAAATAGTTCAGCTTCTGTGGACTGAAAATGTCGAGCAGGTGTATGACGCCATGCAGGAAAAAATCTGGGCGTGTGCCCAGTGCATGACCTGCGCAGCGCGCTGCCCGTTCAAGAATTCCCCTGGCGGTCTGGTCATGATCATGCGTGAGGTATCGATCAAGCATGGCATGCAGTCGGCCAAGGATGTGCTGCGTCCTTTCGGACGCGTGATGCTGAAGCTGATCACGACCGGCAACCAGTTGTCGCCGGACATGATCCAGCCTGACCATTTCCCTGATTGGGGTCCCAATATCCAGAAGGTGGAGGGCGACCTCAAGACTCTGCGCAAGGCAATTCCGGTGCGCACCCTGCAGACCACGGAAACTGCATGGGAAGTTTCGCTGAAAACCTCGGTTGAAATGTACACGATCTGGGAAATGACCGGTGTGTTGTCCTCGCTCGAAGCCATGGACGAAAACCTGTTCGACGTTATTGAAGACTTCATTGACGAAAAGCGGGAAGAGTACGAAGAGTGGCTGGAAGAGCAGGAAGAGGATTGATGTGCGCCTGAGGGTGCATATCCGATCAACATTCAATTTTCAGGAGATTTGCCATGAGTGAAATCAATGCAAATGATACACAGGGTATTGCCGGTCACGGTTCGTTCTTCCAGCAAACCAGTTTGTCCGGAGCGGACGCGACACGAGCAACAGAATGGGTGCGCAAGCACGTAGACAAGCGCACGATCGATCTGGGCGAGCGGATGGATGACATTCGCGAGCACATGTGGGAGCTGGAAAAAGACGGCCAGATCATCGTCCACCGTATCACCGACATACACGAACCTGTCGAAGTCCAGACCCTGTTCGGCTGGACCAAGAAAGTGCCGACACGCAAGCTGTGGCATCATAAGTCCTGCGGCCAGTGCGGCAACATCCCGGGTTATCCGACAGCCATCATGTGGTTCATGAACAATTTTGGTCATGTGCCAGGTGTTGACTATCTCGATGAAACCGACCAGACATCATGCACCGCATGGAACTACCACGGTTCCGGCATCGGCAACGTCGAATCGCTGGCTGCCGTGTTCATGCGCAATTTCCACCAGGCCTATATTTCCGGCAAGCAGCACGGCTTCGAGGCTGGTCACTTCTTCCCGCTGGTTCACTGCGGCACTTCTTTCGGCAATTACAAGGAAATCCGCAAGTATCTGGTCGAATCTGCCGAACTGCGCGAGCGTGTGACCAAGATCCTGGGCAAGCTGGGCCGTCTGGTTGATGGCAAGCTGGTGATTCCGGAAGAAATCATTCACTACTCCGAATGGCTGCACGTGGTGCGCAAGAAAATCGCATCCGAATTCCAGAAGATCGATGTGTCGAACATCCGTGTTACCGCGCACGCAGCATGTCACTACTACAAGATGGTGCACGAAGACGCCATCTACGATCCGGAAGTGCTGGGCGGTAACCGCACCGCTGTCGGTACCTCCATGGCCCTGGCGCTGGGCGCGCAGGTCATCGATTATTCCACCTGGTATGACTGCTGTGGCTTCGGTTTCCGTCACATCATCTCGGAGCGTGAATTCACCCGCTCGTTCACCATGGACCGCAAAATCCGTGTGGTGCGCGAAGAAGCCAATGCCGACGTCATGTTGGGTATCGATACCGGCTGCATCACCACCATGGACAAGAACCAGTGGATCGGCAAGGCGCACGAGCAGAACTTCTCCGTGCCTATCATGGCCGACATCCAGTTTGCTGCTCTGGCCTGTGGCGCGGATCCGTTCAAGATTGTCCAGCTGCAGTGGCATGCTTCGCCCTGCGAAGAGCTGGTCGAAAAGATGGGTATTTCCTGGACGGAAGCCAAGAAGAACTTCGAGGCTTACCTGAAGGAAGTGGAAGCCGGAAATATCGAGTATTTGTACAACCCTGAGCTGGCATTAGGAGGCCATTGATAAATGTCTGATACTGTATTGGTAGTGGGCGCAGGTCCAACCGGATTGTCGGCTGCCGCCGGTGTTGCATCCATCGGCAAGAAGGTCATTCTGGTAGAAAAAGAAGCCGTGCTGGGCGGCGCACCGATCCTGTCGGGCTATGCCAAGCTGGTACCATCGGGCGAGTGGGCCAAGGATGCCATGGGACGCATGATCAAGCGCGTCGAAGGCAATCCGAATGTGACAATTCACAAGTCCACCCGCGTGACCAAAGTGGAAGGTGACGCAGGCAATTTCACCGTCACTTTCTCGAATGGTCAAACTGCCAACGTCGGCAGCATCATTCTGGGTACCGGTTTCACGCACTTCGATTCCATCAACAAGCCAGAATGGGGCTTCGGTACATTTGAAGACGTGCTGACCACCACCCAGATGGAACAGATGGTTGCCACCGGCAAGATCGCCTGTCCGTCGAACGGTCGCGTACCTGAGCGTGTCGCCATTCTGCTGTGCGTCGGTTCGCGCGATCGTCAGATCGGTCGCGAATGGTGCTCGAAGATCTGCTGCACGGTCTCGACCAACCTGGCCATGGAAATCAAGGAACTGTCGCCAAGCACCGAAGTGTTCATCTACTACATGGACATCCGTACTTTCGGTCTGTACGAAGACAAGTTCTACTGGAAATCCCAGGAAGAGTTCAAGACCAAGTTCGTCAAGGCCCGTATTGCCGAAGTGACCAAGTCTCCTGATGGTCGCCTTCTGGTCAAGGGTGAAGACACCCTGGTCAAACGTCCGATCGTGATTCCAATGGACATGGTGGTGCACGCTGTCGGCATGGATCCGAACGAAGAAAACCCGGAAATCTCCCGTGTGTTTGGTGTCGGTCTCGAAAAGCACGGTTACATCGACCGTGGCGAACAGTACACCAGCAGCTTCTCGAGCACACGTCGCGGCATTTACGTGGGTGGCTCCGCTCTGGGACCGGAAGATATTGACACCAGCATCTCGCACGGGCTGGCAATGGCCATGCGTGCAGTTGGCGATCTGAATGCTCTGGTTCAAAAAGCGGCCTGAGGCTGATGACTCTGCGGGTGATGATGTCATCACCCCCATAGAGCCAGCTGTCGCATTCGACACCACGCACTTCCAGCAGAAGTTTTCCCTGCTGCGTAAAAATGCAGAAGAGACGATTGGTGTCGAGCAGATGGTTGCTGCACTGCAGGCCAAGCACGAGATGTTTGCGCGCGCACTTGCCAGGGACGCGATCGGACAGTTGACCGAAGACGATGTCGAGACCTTGCTGGATACGGTCTTTTCCGCTCGTCGCCGGCTCTATCCGGTTCTGGCTGGCCAGGGCCACGACAAGACGCTGGAAGCGATGCGCGACTTGCTGTATGGCAAAGGCAAACTGGCAGACCGTCTGGACAGGTTTGTGGCGTCTATTCCCGAGAATGCCGATGGTAATCGGGAAGAACGCAAGCAGGCCGGCAAGAACAGACGGGCCGCTTGGGATTTTGCGGCAGAAATGCTGCATTTTTCCATGCCGGAGCGCTATCCGCTGATGTCGCGCTGGGTCTGGGATCAGCAAACCCAGAGTGGCGCCCTGAGAGAGTTCATTCGGGGCAACGATAGCATGGCGGACCTGGTGCTTGGCAGCAGTCCCGAAGTGTTCGAAGGGGCTCGTGTCTGGCTGGCTGCGCAGCTGTCTGACCAGGGTCTTTACCGGGATCTGCCGTTCTGGGTCGATCTGGTACTGGCTCAGGCCTATGCGGAATATTTCCGCTCGATGGCTGAAGGCATGCTTAGCGCAGACTTCGGACGGGGTATCACTCCGGGTGAGCATGTGCAGAAATTTCTGGGAATAGACAGTCCCGCGAAGGAAGGCGCATCGCGGGTCAGGCGCGAAGTCAGGCAGGCAGACAACCAGTAGCAGCACACAGTTCAGGTCTGACGGAGACATTCCGTAACAGGCAAGAATATTAGGAGATGTATCAATGGCAATTCATGAAAAAACGCTGATCGATCCGGACCGACTGGTTTCCAGCGATACCCTCGTGGTGGATGGTGTCGACGTTTCGGGACACTGGAACACCATGATCCTGCCGCGCACCCTGCGCACTTATGATGATGGATTTGAAAAGCACCTCAAGCAGTACGCTGGTGCCGAAAACATGCACCGTTGCTGGCAGTGTGGTTCGTGTACTAACTCATGCACCATGTATGCGCAGAATACCGACTTCAATCCGCGCTACTGGATCTATCTGGCCCGCCTCGGTCTGACCGATGAGATTCTCAAGGACAAGGACATCATCTGGCAGTGCGTGTCGTGCAACCGCTGCACCAATATCTGCCCGAAGGACGTCCGTCCGGAAGGCGTGATGAAGGCGCTGGCTCACTGGATCGAGTCGGAAGGTCATGGCGACAAGTGCAAGTCGACCATTTTCGATGAAGAATTCACGCGTCAGTGTATTGCTCGCGGCCGGATCGAAGATTCGGAAGTGATGACCAACTTCTTCAAGAACACCCAGCAGGATATCAAGGAAATGGCCCTGAACGGCTGGCTTGGTATCTTTGTGGCGCGCATGAACAAATGGACTGAACTCAAGAAAGGCAATGTGTTCAAGTTCCTGGCACGGACACCGATCATGCACTCGCTGCATATGGGTCTGGCCATGTTCTTCAAGCCGAAAACCAAATCATGGGGCCGCACTGGTGAAGTGCTGAGCCAGTATGTCAAGGAGCAAAAGGAGCTGGCTCATGGCTAAAGTTGCCTATTACCCGGGTTGTGCGCTGGAAGGTTCCGGCGGCCCGTACGATCGTTCGACCCGTGCCCTGGTGAACAGCCTCGGCCTTGAAATGGACACCGTCAACGACTGGAACTGCTGTGGCGCGATGGAAGTCAAGAATGTCCATCCGATGCTGCAAACCTACATGTCGGCACGTGTGATGGCCATTGCCAGCGAACAGATGGGTTATGACACCGTCATGGCTCCATGCAACGGCTGCTATCACAACCTGAAAAAGACCGAGTACGAACTGGCAACCAGCAAGGATACGCTGGATACCCTGCAAGGTCTGGCCAAGAAGGCCGACGATCCCGTTTACAAGGGCGATGTGCGCACTGTCCACCTGCTTGAATGGCTGATGGAAGATGTGGGTGTCGATGGCATCAAGCAGAAAATCAGCAAGAGCCTGAACGGTATCAAGGTCGCCAACTATTACGGCTGCATGTATACCCGTCCTCGCCAGATTTTCCCAGAAAAAGACCAAGGCCCAGGTAGCGAATCCAGCTACAAGCCGCATTTCATGGATGACCTGCTGGGCGCTGCAGGCGCTGTCAACGTGGATTTCCCGTTGAAGACAGCCTGCTGCGGCGGTGCGCATACCTTGTCGGATGCGGACACCTCGACCCAGCTGGTGCTGAACATTCTGCAGGCTGCCGAAGATGCCGGTGCTGAAGTCATTGCGACGGAATGCCCGACCTGCCATTCGGGTCTGGAAATGCACCAGGTGCGTGCCGAAACCGAATTCGGTATCAAGACTGGCGTCAAGATCCTGTATTTCACCCAGTTGCTCGGTCTGGCCATGGGCCTGTCGCCACGCAAGCTCGGTGTTCACGAGAATGTCAGTGATTCTCTGGACTTCCTGCATGAAAAGGGTGTTGTCTGATGCTGACGGACCTGGCCGATTGCTGTAGACGCCAGGTCCGCCTTTTATTCAGACGCGAAACCGCAACGACACTGGGTTAACGTATGGATTGCAATGGTTGCGAGTTCCGACCGGAACTGTATTACGATGACCAGTACCAGATCTGGGCACGTCGCGAAGAAGACGGAACGTTGACGGTGGGCATGACGGATATCTCCCAGTCCATTGCCGGAAAAATCCTGCATGTGCGCGTGAGACGTCCTGGTACCATGCGGCCTGTCGGCAAGCCGGTGGCAACCATCGAAAGCGGAAAATGGGCAGGTCCGGTTCCCAATGTCTTCGATTGCGTGATTGAAGAAGCCAATCTCAGTGTGCTCGAAGATCCCAATCTGCTCAATATCGAACCGTATGAAGCATGGATCGCACGGGTCAAGCCGACTGAAGACATCGAGGCTGCGCTGTCTGTCATGGTCACCGGTGACGTCGCGCAACAGGGCTACTGTGAACGTACGAAACGGGAAGATATTCACTGCGAGCGGGGTGCGCGCTGATGCATGATGATCATTTCCTCGACAACGAAGAAAAAACTGTCGTGATTGTCATGACCAGCGGCCCTTCGACAGCGCACCGCTGCGCAACGCCGTTCTACATCAGTGCAATTCTGGCATCCATGGATGCGGAAGTCAGCATTTTTCTGACCATGGAAGCCGTCAGACTGGGCAAGAAAGGCGTCGCTGAAAATCTGTCCGCCATGGATGGCGGCAAAACAATCATCGAGTTTATTCGCGATGCCAAGGCGGCCGGGGTGAAACTTTACCTGTGCAAGCCAGCGATGCCCGGATACAAACTCGAGGCGGATGACATCATTGAAGAAGTGGACGAGATTGCCAATGCGAGTAAAATGGCAGACTTGGTGCTTTCTTCGGACAAGTCCATGTATTTCTGATGGCTGGTTGACAGACATCGGTTGTTTGACCACCAGCAAATGTTGCAGGTGTATTCATTTTAAATCAAGGAGAAACGAGTATGGCAACAGTACGTGGTTGCAACCTTCCTGACGACCTCTACTACAATGTCGACAACAATGTGTGGGCACGCCGCGAAGCCGATGGTACCTTGACCATTGGCATGACCGCATACGCCTGCTCCCTGGCTGGCGAAATCGTGTCTTACACGCCCAAGAAAACTGGCAAGGAAATCGAGCAGAACAAGTCGGTTTGCACCGTTGAATCCGGCAAGTGGGTCGGCCCGGTCAAGGCTCCCGTCACCGGTGAAATCACCGCAACCAACCCTGATGTCGCTGCCAAGCCTGGCACCATCAACGCTGATCCGTATGGCAGCGGCTGGCTGGTCAAGATGAAGCCGACCAACTGGGATGGCGACTCTGCTGCCCTGGTCACTGGCGCTGCTGTCGCCAGCGGCTTCGATGCCAAGATGTCTGCTGACGGTTTCGCAGGTTGCTGATCTGCTGAACTGAACCTACCCGGCTTTGCAGACATTGCAAGGTTGGTCGTATCTGGTGCTGCGGCACCATGCGGCCCGGGTTGCAAGTTGTAAACGGCCTGCAAGAGCCGGAACAGACAGGGGGGATCCGGCACGGTGAAAACCGTGCAGGATCACCCCTGTTGCTTTAGCGAATGAAAAACCCATAATCCGGTAATGGTCGGATCATGGTTCTGAGATAAGGCTGCGTGGATCGTCATGAATGACTGGTTGAACATTGCAGGAATGGTCGAGCCTCTGGAAGGCGTGCAACTGGATGCGGATCTTGTTGCCAGCATGGAAAGGCAATTCGACGGACTGTCCGGTGAGCGTGTCGGGCGTGTCAACTTTTACACACCTACCTTCAAGGCGTACGCTACATCTGAAATTGCTGGCTGCGGCAAGAGCGCATGGCCGGCCGTGTCGATTACCGGCGGCGATTGCAAGCTGCAGTGCGACCACTGCAAAGCCAAGATCCTCGAACCGATGATTCCTGCACGCACGCCGGAACAATTGTGGTCAGTTGTCAATGAACAGATCGCTGGCGGTGCGCAAGGCATGCTGATCACAGGCGGTTCCAATTACAGGAACGAAGTGGAATACGACGCATACTATCCGACCATTCGCCGCATCAAGGATACGTTCCCTGAATTTCGCATCGCCATGCATACCGCACTGGTGGACATGGATATCGCCAGACGGATGGAAGATTGCGGTATTGATGCCGCCATGATGGATGTGATCGGCGCCCAGGACACTATCAGCCAGGTCTATCATCTGCGACGTACCGTGGATGATTTTGAAAAGACGCTGGAATATCTGGTCTCCACCAATCTGAAAGTGGTACCGCACATTGTCATTGGCCTGCATTATGGCGAGTTGCTGGGAGAATGGAATGCGCTGGAAATGATTCGCCGCCACATGCCGCAGGCAGTGGTGCTGGTCGTTGTGATGCCGTTCTATGCGCCTGAACACCGGCCGTTTGTCACGCCGGACAGCCGTGAAGTCGGCCGCTTTTTCATGGATGCCCGCAAGGCATTGCCGGACATTCCACTGCTGCTTGGCTGCGCCCGTCCGCCAGGAAGAGTCAAGGCTGAAATTGACAGCTACGCGGTCATGGCTGGCCTGAACGGGCTTGCCCATCCATCCGACGGCATGGTGGAACTGGCTGCCAGACTCGAACGCGACGTACGCGTCACACCGGCCTGCTGCTCAATCGCCATTGGCGACGAAGTCATGGCTATCGAAACCGAAGATGCCGGCCTGCAGATCGATATCGAACAGATTATTGCCCAGGAAAGGGCCCGCAAGGCGCCGGCAGGTGCTCTGGCAGGCATCCGTATTGTCACCGAAGGCCAGTCTACTAGCGGATGCTGCAGCTGACATGCCAGACCGGATGAACAGGCCCGTCTGGCGATTGCTGGATACCGGAACCCGACGCGCTGCCGAAAACATGGCAATGAACCGTGCGTTGCTGACGGGACGCCAGCAGAATGTGAGTCCGGACACCATCCGTTTTCTGGCATTTGAACCATCGGCCCTGCTGGGCTATCACCAGAGTGCCGAGCAGGAACTGAACATGGCGCGCTGCCATGAGCTGGGTGTGGCCATCCAGCGTCGTATCACCGGTGGGGGCGCGATCTACATGGATCAGGGCCAGCTGGGCTGGGAGCTGTATCTGGACCGAAAGGCGGCCGGATCGGCGGAAATGAGCGTTATCGCGCGACGCGTCTGCGAAGCTGCCGCCGGTGGGCTGCAGCAACTTGGCGTGCCTGCCGCCTATCGGCCGCGCAACGATATCGAGGTGAACGGGCGCAAAATATCCGGCACCGGTGGCGCGTTCGATGGCGATGCCCTGATGTACCAGGGCACGCTGCTCATTGATCTGGACGTCGAACGCATGCTTTCCGTGCTGAATATTCCGGCCGGAAAACTGTCCGACAAGGCCATCGCATCAGCCCGCGAGCGGGTCACCAGCCTGTCGGCGCTGCTGCCCGAACTACCATCGCGGCAGCACATCGTAGAGGTGCTGGCTATGGCGATCACGGACGCCTTTGGCGTGACGGCAGAACCAGGCGGACTCAATGCGGCAGAGCAGGCTTTATACGAGCAGGCGCTTGCCGAAATCGATTCGCCCGACTGGATAGACATGGTACAGAAACCGGCGCATGACCGACCGGTACTGAGCGCCGAACACAAGTTTCCGGCAGGTCTGCTGCGGGTCAACGTGGCGTGGGATCGCCAGCAGGAACGGATCAGGCAGGTCTGGTTCAGCGGCGACGTATTTGTCAGTCCCGCACGGACACTGGTTGATCTCGAAAGCCATCTGCGTGATACGCTGGCCGACAGAATGCCGGAAGCGGTCAGAACATTTTTTGACGGCCGTCAGGTCGATATGCTGGGACTGCAACCCGACGATATTGCCGGATTGCTGAGGCAGGCATTGCAACAGGAAGAAACGGCATGAAGACAGTCGATGTGCTGGTGATCGGCACCGGCCCTGCCGGGGCAGCAGCGGCAGAGAAGGCCGCTGCAGGCGGATTGCGCGTGCTGGCTGTCGATCGGCGCGAGGAAATTGGATTGCCGGTGCAATGTGCGGAATTCATTCCGTTGCCGATGGGTAGCTATGCGCGTGCCGATGGTGTTCTGTATCAGACCATCAGCGGCATGAAGAGCATTCTCCCGTCAGGAGAGCGGACCAGTACGGCATTTCCGGGCTTGATGATCGACCGTGCTGCGTTTGACCAGGAGCTGGCTGCGCGGGCACGGCGGGCTGGTGCAGAACTGATGTTGCGCACGCGACTGACGGCGCTGGATCTCCAGAAGAAAACAGCTGTTCTGCGTACGGTTGACAGCGATACGGTTTGTACCTGGCGCGCACTGGTGGCGGCAGATGGCCCGCATTCAACCGTGGCGGCGCTGAGCGGCCTGCCGGAGCTGGCAACCGTGCACACCAGACAATACACGGTGGATCTGAACCGGCCGTATGCGGATACGGATATCTGGCTGTCGAACGATTACCCGGGCGGTTATGCCTGGCTGTTTCCAAAAGGCAATCTGGCCAATCTTGGCCTGGGTCTTGACAAAGCCCACGCGGCCGATCTGAAACAGCCGCTGGACAGTCTGCATGCACAACTGGTGCGCGAAGGTCTGGTTGGAGAGCGCGTTTTGTCGCGCACAGGCGGGGCCATTCCGGTTGGCGGACTGCGCGAGCACCTGGCGATGGGCGATGTCCTGTTCACTGGCGATGCAGCCGGTCTGACCCACCCGATTACCGGCGCCGGTATTCCGGCAGCCGTGATTTCGGGCGAACGGGCAGGCGAAGCCTGCGTGCATCTGCTGCGTGATGGCGATGCATCCGCCATGCAGGATTATGAAGAAGACATGCGCGACCAGTTTGAAGTCGCCCTTGACCGGGCGGTTGAACGCAGGCGCTGGATGGCGGAGTTGTGGAACACGGACAGGGCGGAGTTTGATGCCATGCACAGACGTGGATGGATTGCCTTTCCGGAATATTTTGCAGAATGAGTGACAACAGGCCGGAAAGTACCGGTCAGTTCAGGGAACCTAGAAAGGAGAAGTGCCATGAGTGCAGTCATTGAACCCCAGGTGGTGAATTTTTACCGTCCGGACTATCACGTCAAAACGCCGGAGATGCGTTCGCCGGATTATGTGCAGATGAGCACCGCGGCAGCCATCACACTTGGACTCGTCCCTGGCAACATGCACCGTACCGCATGCACCCATTGCCTGAACCTGC
This sequence comes from Pseudomonadota bacterium, assembly GCA_021845925.1. GTDB lineage: Bacteria > Pseudomonadota > Gammaproteobacteria > Burkholderiales > Sulfuriferulaceae > Sulfuriferula. The sequence goes on along the minus strand of JAJZUW010000008.1, from coordinate 69,438 downwards.
TGGTGACCTATCCGGAAGGTTGTCGTGCCAACTGTACCTATTGCGGCCTTGCACGTCATCGCGAAGAAAACCGTGACTACGCAGACCGCAACTTCATCCGTGTCGAATGGCCGACTGCCCGGTATGATGAAGTGATCGAGCGTGTGAAAAATGGCAAGGACAAGGGCCAGTTCCAGCGCATGTGCATTTCGATGATCACCCACCCGAATTCGGATGCCGATACCTTTACCTTGCTGGACAAGTGGGTTCGCGAGATTCCGGACGTGCCGGTTTCCATCCTGTCCAATCCGACCACCATGGAAAAGGCCGACCTGATCCGCCTGAAGGAAATGGGTGCCGATATCTTTACCGTGGCACTGGATGCAGTGACCCCGGCCATTTTCGAACGGACGCGCGGCAAAACTGTTGATAGCCCGCACCGTTTTGAAAAGTACTGGCAAACCATCGAATGGGCGGCAGAAGTGTTTGGTCCGGAAAAATTCGGCGCTCACCTGATTTGCGGCATGGGCGAAACCGAACAGGAAATTCTGGAAGTCTGTCAGAAGATCAAGGACATGGGTGGCCATAACCACATGTTCGCCTTCTTCCCGGAACAGGGCTCCATGATGGAAGACTGGCCCGCCTGCGACCGTGGCCAGTGGCGTCGTGTGCAGCTGGCGCGTTTCATCATCGATTATGCCGGCGGCAATTTCCGCGACATGAAGTTTGATGCGCAGGGACGCGTGATTGATTTCGGCTTGCCACAGGACGAAGTAGATCAGCTCATCACGTCTGGCAAGGCTTTCCAGACCTCCGGCTGCCCTGGCAAGGATGATGAGGAAATTTCTGCATGCAACCGCCCGTACGGCGATTCCACCCCTTCGGACATTTTCTCGTTCCCGTTTGCGCTGGCACGTCAGGACGTGGACGTGGTGCGGCGCCAGATGGCCGGTGAAGATGTGGGTGCCGGCCTGATCGAAGACTGATCCGTGCCAGTCCGGTTGTCCTGTAGACTGGACAACCGGATCGACGTTCGGTGATTGTAATATGTTGCAAGACTGCAACAATTAAAGCAAAATGTATGGACTGAGCATGAATGATCTGTTCAGCCGGTTGCGCGCGCGGTAAGATTGCCGCAGGCGCGTGGCCTGACCGAATCTGGCAGAGGGAACTGCCGGTCGGCAAATACCCAATCCAATGGAGACAATACGATGAAACTGAAACAGTTGATGGCCGCGATGGCCGTCGCAGGCATGGCATTGCCGCTGGCTGCCCATGCAACCGATGGTATGTTTGCTTCTGGATACGGCATGACCGCCAACGGCATGGGTGGTGCAGCCACAGCCATGTCCGAAGACACATTCGGTGGTGCAAACAACCCAGCCAGCATGGCATTTGTCGGCAATCGCATTGATCTGGGCGCTTCGCTTTTCAGTCCGCGTCGATCGGCTAGCAACACTGGCAACAATGTGGGCTATGGCATGGGTCAACCAGGCGTGGCCTTCACTTCTCCTGGCACCAGCGATTCCAACTACTTTGTCGTGCCCGAGTTCGGTATCAACCACATGATTCGCCCCAACCTGGCAGTTGGCGTGTCGGTGTATGGCAATGGCGGCATGAACACCAACTATTCGTCGACCAATCCGACCACTGGCGGCCACACGAATGCATTCCTGGGTGATGGCAATCTCGGCGTCAACCTGATGCAGCTGATCATTGCACCGACATTGGCAGTCAAGGCAACCGATACCCTGTCGTTCGGTATTTCTCCGTTGCTGGCTTATCAGCAGTTCTCCGCACAGGGTCTGCAGGGATTTGAAGGTTACAGCCAGAGCCCGACCACCATGACCAACACCGGCACGGACAGTTCTACTGGTGCAGGTGTCCGCGTGGGTGTGATGTACAAGATCACCCCGACCGTGTCCCTGGGTGCGCAGTACGCCAGCAAGATCAGCATGAGCAAGATGAGCAAGTATTCGGGTCTGTTCCCCAACCAGGGTGAACTGGATCTGCCGGAAAACTACTCGCTGGGTATTGCCTGGCAGGCCACCAGTGCCCTGAAGCTGGCGCTGGACTACGAGGTGATCAATTATTCAGGCGCAGCCGGTATTGGCAATCCGTTTGTCGTGAATAACCTCGGTCAGCTGACTTCCGGCCAGTTCGGCGCCACCGATGGCTCCGGTTTTGCCTGGCAGAATATCAATGTCTGGAAAGTCGGTGCTGAATACCAGTACAATGACCGCTGGACCGTGCGTGCCGGCTGGAACCACAGCCAGAACCCGGTGCAGGATTCGGCTCTCATGCTGAATGAACTGGCACCTGGCATCATCACTGACCACCTCACCCTGGGTGCTTCGTATGTCACTGACAATGGCAACGAATGGACAGTGGCTTATGTCCACGCATTCAACGCCACGCAAACGGCTGCGATCCCGATGGGCCTTGGTGGTGGCATCGCTTCGACCAGCATGTACCAGGACACCCTGGGCATTGCGTACGCCTGGCGCTAAGCAGCATAGCTGCAAGCCAGAGAACAACGGGAGCTTCGGCTCCCGTTTTTTATGAAAGCACCCGAATATAAAAAAACTGGCATGACGGACGGAACGGCGCAGATTCACGTAGCCCGAAGCATGGTCGGAGGAGAGCACAGGCCCGGTAACGGGCATTCTTGTTACTGAACCGAAACTCGCAAAAGACGAAGGGACAACACAATGGAAAACAAATGGCGTGGCCTCGCTCTGGCGGCCATGTGTCTGGCAGCCGGGAGCAGCTGGGCAACCGATGGCATGCTGTCGGCAGGGTATGGCATGACAGCGTCCGGCATGGGCGGTGCTGCCATGGCAGAATCGGAAGACACGTTTGGCGGAGCAAACAATCCGGCCAGCATGGTCTGGGTTGGCAACCGTGTCGATCTGGGCGCCAGCCTGTTCAGCCCGATCCGTCAGACATCGACCACCAATTTCAATGGTCAGGCAGGTCCGGCGACGGTCAACAGCGAAGCCAACAACTTTGTCATTCCAGAATTTGGCTACAACCACATGCTGAACAACCGCACCTCGCTCGGTGTCAGCGTGTATGGCAATGGTGGCATGAACTCGGACTATCCCGGCAATGTCAACGGCACCGGCTATAACCTGCTCGGTGGCAGTGGCAATCTGGGTGTCAACCTGGTTCAGCTGATCATTGCACCGACGGCAGCGTGGAAAGTTAACGACAGCACATCGATTGGTATTGCACCGCTGATCGGGTATCAGCAGTTTTCGGCACAAGGTTTGCAGGCATTTGGTGTGCAGAACGCCGGTACCGACAGTGCCGCCGGCTATGGCGTCCGGCTGGGCGTGCAGACACGGCTGAACAGCAAGCTGACTTTCGGCGCCAGTTATGCCAGCAAGGTCATCATGGGCCGCATGTCCAAATATTCCACTCTGTTTACCAATGCCGGCGAACTGGATCTACCGGAAAACTGGTCGGTTGGCATGCAGTGGAAAGTGATACCAAAGCTGGCCCTTGCCCTGGATTATGAACGCATCAACTATAGCAGCTCGGCCACGATCGGCGATTCGCCGTGGTTAATGCTGCAGGGCGTGCCGTTCGGGGCTGTGGATGGACCGGGCTTTGGCTGGAGCAACATCAATGTGATCAAGCTGGGTGCGCAATATCATCTCAACGACAACTGGACACTGCGTGCCGGCTGGAATCACACGGAAAATCCGGTGCAGTCCGGCAATGTCATGATCGACATGCTGGTGCCGGGCGTGATTACCGATCACCTGACCTTGGGCGCCAGTTATGACACCGGTAGTGGTGTCTGGACTGTGGCTTATGTGCATGCATTTGCCAATTCTGTCACCGGACCCGCCATCCAGGCCAATCCGTCGTATCCTGGTTTCGGCAGTCCGATTCCAGGTGACAACATCACTATCCGGATGTATCAGGACACGGTGGGTGTCGCCTACGCCTGGAAGTAATCGCATGCCGTTCGGCAGGCATTTTCCTCTGCCTGCCGACGTACAGCATCCAGCCGGACCTCATGGTAAACTGTGGACCTTGCAGGTTAGCCGGGATGTGGCATGGAACAGACGGTACATGTGCTGGTGGTGGACGACGACGACGGTCTGCGCCAGCTGTTGCAGCAATACCTGACCACCAACGGATTTGAAGTCCGGACAGCCGATGGTGGTCAGTCCATGGATGACTGTCTGGCCGAAACCAGGCCGGACATCATCATTCTGGATCTGATGATGCCAGGCGAAGATGGCCTGTCCATTGCCCGCCGGCTGCGTGGTCATGAATCCATCCCGATCATCATGCTGTCCGCCCGTGGCGAAGACATCGACCGGATTGTCGGTCTGGAAGTCGGCGCCGATGATTATCTGGCTAAACCTTTCAATCCACGCGAACTGCTGGCGCGCATTCGCGCCGTGCTGCGCCGTCGCCAGATTGCCGGTCCGGCAAGCCAGTCGATGGCCAATGTGGCCCGGTTTGGTGAATTCGAACTGAATCTGGATGCCCAGGCGCTGGTCAGGGCAGGCGAACCGGTCAGTCTGACTTCGGCGGAATTCGCGATTTTGCAGATTTTTGTCCAGCATCCGAATCGGGTGCTGTCACGCGACCAGTTGATGGACATGCTGAAAGGCTATGACCGCGACCCGTTTGATCGCAGCATCGATGTCCGTGTCACCCGCTTGCGGCGCAAGATCGAAACCAATCCGGCAGAACCCGAATATATCCGCACCATCTGGGGGCAAGGCTACCTGTTTTCACCCAAGGGTGTGCAGACCTGATGGTTGTCCGGTCGCTGTACGGGCAGACCGCGGCCACACTGGGAGTGGCATTCCTGGTTCTACAGACTGCTGCGCTGGCCCTGGTCTATTTTGTGACCCTTGCGCCGCTGGCCGAACGGTCAGCCGACGATCTGGCTGCGCTGATTGTCCTGTCGGCGCAAACCTGGGTCGAACTGCCACCAGGTACGCGACATGCGTTTGAAATCGAATTGGCACGCAATCACCACTTGCGCATCAGCAGGGTTGTCAAGCTGGAACCCGATCCCAGTGTCAGTTTCATCAACAGTGGCAACATCGAGAGAGCGCTGACCCGCCGTACCGGCCAGATCATCCAGCTGGCCAAGGGCAAGGACGGCTGGGTATGGGTCAACCTGCGCATGGGCGGCCACTGGATGCATATCGGTTTTGAAGAACGACGATATTACATCCGGGCCATGATGTCGGCTGTCGGACTGATCAGCCTGGCTGCCGGATTGACCTGGCTGACCTCGCTGGTGCTGGTGCGCCGGATATCGCGCCGGCTGACCCAGATGGCGTTGGCCGCTGCCGAAGTGGGTCAGGGTAAGATGCCCCGCCCATTGCCCGAAGATGGGGCCGAGGAACTGGCCAGCCTGGGGCATTCCTTCAACCGGATGGCGCAGGAAGTACAGGATCTACTGGCTGCCCGTACCACCATGCTGGCGGGCATCTCGCATGACCTGCGCACGCCGATTGCCCGCATGCGGCTGGCAGTGGCCATGTTGCCGGAACTCACCGATCCGGATCTGGTGTCCCGCATCGAACGGGATCTGGAACAGATGAATCAGCTGATTGGCGGGTTTCTGGAGCTGGCACGCGGCATGCAGCAGGAGCAACTGGTCCGCCAGGATATCCGGCCTCTGCTGGCACAATGGGTGGAAGATGCGCGGCGTAGTGGCGCAGATGTGCGGTTGTTGCCCGGAGATGCCTGCTCGAATGAGGTTGCCGTCCAGGCCATGCAACGCATCGTGAGCAACCTGATCGAAAATGCCATCCGCTACGGACATGCGCCGGGAGAGCAGGCCAGAGTTGAAGTGAGCTGCCGGCAGAGTGGCGGAGGATGTCTGGTCGAGATCATGGACCGGGGACCCGGGATTCCGCCAGATCAGATGCAGGCTGTGTTCCGGCCATTCTATCGGCTGGAACAATCACGCAACCTGGCGACCGGCGGCAGCGGTCTTGGTCTGGCCATCGCCCGCCAGCTGGCGCAGGCCAATGGCTGGCAGCTCGGCCTGTCTTTACGGCCGGGTGGCGGCATGGTGGCAACCCTGCAGCTCTGACCGGCCAGCTGCAGAATGCTGGCGGCGGAATGTCAAAATCCTGCCGAACTGCGGTAAAATCACGCTTTTGCCTTCAAGTGGTCATCATGCAAGGGTTTCAGGACATCATCCTGCGGTTGCAACAATTCTGGGGCAGACAAGGTTGCGTGCTGCTGCAACCTTACGACATGGAAATGGGTGCCGGCACCTTCCATACTGCCACCTTCCTGCGTGCGCTCGGTCCGGAACCGTGGCAGGCGGCTTTCGTGCAGCCATCGCGCCGTCCAAAGGATGGTCGCTATGGTGAAAATCCGAATCGCCTGCAGCATTATTACCAGTTTCAGGTGGTGCTGAAGCCCAGTCCGAACAATATCCAGGACCTCTATCTGGACAGCCTGCGCGAGCTTGGCGTTGATCCGGCGGTGCATGACATCCGCTTTGTCGAAGATGACTGGGAATCGCCCTCGCTGGGTGCCTGGGGTCTGGGCTGGGAAGTCTGGCTGAATGGCATGGAAGTGACCCAGTTCACCTATTTTCAGGAAGTGGGTGGTTTGGCCTGCAAGCCGGTGCTGGGCGAGATTACCTACGGCCTGGAACGGCTGGCGATGTACCTGCAGGGCGTTGAAAACGTGTATGACCTGGTGTGGACCGATGGCGTCAGTTATGGCGATGTCTATCACCAGAACGAGGTGGAACAGTCGCGTTACAATTTCGAGCTGTCCGACCCGGCCTGGCTGTTGCGCCAGTTCAACGATTACGAACGCGAAGCCGCCCGCCTGATGGATGCCGGCCTGGCCCTGCCTGGCTTCGAAATGGTCATGAAGTGTTCGCACACTTTCAACCTGCTCGACGCGCGTGGCGCCATTTCGGTGACCGAACGCGCGGCCTACATTGCCAGGGTGCGTACGCTGGCCCGCAAAGTGGCCAAGGCGTATTACGATTCACGCGAAGCACTGGGTTTCCCGATGCTGAAACAGGGGAATGACCATGTCTGAGATCAGCGCCACCCTGCTGGTGGAAATCCTCACCGAAGAGTTGCCGCCCAGGGCTTTGGCACGGCTTGCCGATGCGTTTGCCATGTTTCTGTCGGACCATCTGGTGGCTGAGCATTATCTGCCCGGTGGCGAAATAAAGACGACGGTGTATGCAACACCACGCCGGCTGGCTGTGAGCATCGCCGGCGTGCAATCGGTTTCGGCCGAGCGTGCGATCGAGCGCAAGGGCCCGTCGGTGGCTGCCGGCATGAAGGACGGCCAACCAACCCAGGCCTTGCTTGGCTTCGCCCGCTCCTGTGCGGTGGAAGTGGCTGACCTGCAGACCATGCACGATGGCAAGCAGGAATGCTTTGTCTGGCGGTCTGTCCGACCGGGAGAGCCGCTGGCCGACCGTCTGCCGGCTATGGTGCACGAAGCGCTGGCAGCCTTGCCGGTGCCCAAACGCATGCGCTGGGGCAGTCTGGACGTCGAGTTTGTGCGTCCGCTGCATGGTCTGGTCATGCTGCATGGCGAGACAGTGGTGCCTGGCCAGGTGCTTGGGCTGACCAGCAGCCGCCACACGCGTGGTCACCGTTTCCAGTCTGCCGGCGACATTGCGCTGACCGATGCAGACAGCTACGCCGCGACATTGCGCGAACAAGGCAGGGTGATCGCCAGCTTTGACGAAAGAAAAACCTTCATTCGCCAGCAATTGCAGGAAAAAGCCGGCAGCCTGCAGGTCTTGCAGGACGATGCGCTGCTGGATGAAGTGACTGCATTGGTGGAATGGCCGGCAGTGTATCGTGGCGAATTCAGTGCCGATTTTCTGGCTGTGCCGCAAGAGTGTCTGATCCTGTCGATGAAGCAGCACCAGAAGTATTTTCCGCTGACTGACGCGGCTGGCCGTTTGCAGGCGGCATTTTTGGTGGTCTCCAATCTGCGCATTGATGATCCGCAACACATTGTGCATGGCAACGAGCGGGTACTGCGTGCGCGGTTGTCGGATGCGCGATTTTTCTTTGAGCAGGACAGGCGTCAAACCTTGGCCAGCCGGGTGGACCGGCTGGCCAGTGTGGTGTACCACAACCAGCTGGGCAGCCAGCTGGACCGGGTTGAACGGTTGACCGCCTGCGCGGCGGCCATTGCCATCAGTCTGGGGTCCGATGAAGGGCTGGCCGCGCGTGCGGCCCGTCTGGCCAAGGCTGATCTGCTGACTGACATGGTCGGCGAATTTCCAGAGCTGCAGGGCATCATGGGGCGGTATTACGCCGGTTTTGACGGCGAACCGGCAGAAGTGGCCGATGCCATTGCCGCCCATTACCTGCCACGCTTTGCCGGAGACGGTCTGCCACAAGGCCCGATTGCCATCGCGGTGGCGCTGGCAGACAAGCTGGATACCCTGGTCGGTATTTTTGGCATCGGGCAGTTGCCAACCGGCGACAAGGATCCGTTTGGTCTGCGACGCGCGGCACTGGGCGTGTTGCGCATCGTGCTGGAAACACCGTTATCGCTGTCGCTGCGCCAGCTGGTGGCACAGGCGTTCGCTGCGTTTCCATCCGGTCGGCTGGATGAAGCAGTGAAGGCATCGGTGCATGAATTCCTGCTCGATCGTTTGCGCAACTACCTGCGCGAACGGGGCCATGACATCCAGGCCATTGAAGCCGTGCTGGCGCGTCAGTCTGACCGGATGGACGATGCGATGCGCCGTCTGGACGCGCTGGATCGTTTCCGTCAGCTGCCGGAAGCGCCGGCCCTGGCGGCTGCCAACAAGCGGGTGCAAAATCTGTTGAAAAAGACGGATGCCAGTCTGCCTGGTGTCAACGAGAGTTTGTTTGCCCTGCCGGCGGAGCAGGCGCTGTTTGCCAGTATCATTGAATTGCGACCACGCCTGCAGGTCTGGGTGGCTGATGCCAGCTATGCCGATGCACTGACGGCGATGGCCGGATTGCGCTCGGTGGTGGATGATTTTTTTGATCAGGTAATGGTCATGGTGGACGATGTGCCCGTCCGCAACAATCGACTGGCCTTGCTGCACGAACTTGGCAATCTGCTGAATTCTGTGGCGGACATCGGCATGCTCTGAGTCGATGCCAATGGCGGTGCGGGCGAGGCGCGCGTCGCCGTTTCAGGTGGTTTTCGGCGTCATTTCCACCAATTCCGCCTGGTGGGTGATCAGTGCGCAACGCACCGGTTTGCCTGCCAGGCAGTGCTGTATTACGTCCCGGTATTCCAGCAGCTGTTCTGCATAACGGCTTTCTGCTGTTTCAACGTGCCCAGTTTTGTAATCCAGAATCCATATTTCGGTGGAAAACTCGACCAGTCGGTCGATGCGGCCAATTTTGCCATCGGCGCGCACCCAGCTCAGTTCGTTGTCGGCACGCACATAAGCGTTTGGATCAAAAAAATGACGCAGGTGTTCTGCTTGCAGGATGCGCTGACAGATAGCCCAGGCCCGGTGCCAGTCGGGATGGTGGCCGTAACGTCTTGCCAGACTGTCGGTCTGGGGCGCCGGCGGGACTGCGTGTTCCAGCAGTTCATGCACGAAACTGCCAAAACGGCTGGCCGGATTATCGCTGTCACGCCGGTTTCCGGTAGCTGGGTACCGAACTGGCAGCTGCCCGACGACAGGCAGGACGGGAACGTCAGGGCCTGAATCGGCCTGGAATTCGCTGATTATTGGCGCACCCAGTTGCGCCCCGGTTTCACTGCTACCTCCGAGCGCAACGGCAATTTCCGCGTGCCAGCCACCCGGTGTGGATTGTGGCGGCGCCGATACGATGAGAATATCGCGCGCACGGGTCATGGCCACGTACAACAGGTTGCGCTGTTCAATCTCATTCAGCGTGGCCTGGCGTTCCTGGATGCTGCGTTGCCAGCTGGCTCGCCAGTCCTTGTTGCCGGTCATGGAAAAATGCAGCGGCCGTTCTGCCTGTGCCGGCCAGTCAACCAGGGTTTGCCAGCTATTGTCAGACGGTTTGTGCCGTCCGCTGTCCAGTAGCCAGACCACTGGCGCTTCCAGTCCTTTTGCGCCATGCACTGTGTGGATGCGGATGCTGTCGGATAGTCCGTCATCGTCTTCCTGGCTGTCGTCGTTGTGCAGGGCGAGACGGCGCAGGTGCCTGAGAAACGCAGGCAGACTGGGATAGCGACCACCCTCCCATTCCAGGGCCAGGCCAGCTATGCCGGCCAGATTGGCGCGCACACCCGGCATCAGCGTGACAGGAGTCTGGCTGGCATAGCACTCCGGCAGATTGCCCTCGGACTGGATGCGGTCGATCAGGTCATGCACTGGCAACTGCCGCGCAGCCATGCGCCAGCTTTGTAACAGCTGCCTGGCGCGGGCCAGTTGCGCACCGGGATTGTCGAGTGTGTCCATAGCCGCCAGCCAGCCGGTTGTCTGGCTGCTGGTCAGATGCCGGCGCACGCGTTGCAGGTCATCGTCCGTGCAGCCGAACACCGGACAACGCAAGGCATGGGCAACGGCCAGGTCATCTGCCGGATTGGACAGCGCACGCAGGATGGCAAGCATGTCCTGCGCTTCCAGTGTGGACAGCAAACCGCCACGACTGGAGCGGCGGAACGGCAGACCGGCCTCGCGCAAGGCGGTTTCGTATGTTTCGAGATGGGTCCGGTTGCGCACCAGCAACAGAATGTCCCGGTATTCGACCGGTCGGGTGCCGTGCGAATCGGGTATCAACCAGTGGCCGGTCATCTGGCGAATGCCGGTGACCAGCTGGTCTGCTTCGGCAATTCTGGCATTGGTGCGTTCGTTTTCCGGCGCTGGGCTGTCGAGCGGGTTGCGGCAATGTGTACGGTTGCTTTCCGGTCGGGCTGACAGCACGGCCAGCGGCAGCACCTTGACCAGACCGGTGCCACGGCTGTCTTCGCCGGTGTGCGGCTCAAAATGAACCATGCTGCCGGCCAGGGTGAGATTCACCGCTTTCAGCACCGACTGGCTCAGGCGGCGGCTGTGGTTGAACCTGAGCCAGCTGGCGCCGCTGTGGTGCAGACTGTGGGCGGCCTGTTCGAACAGGCCACTTTGCGCGCCACGGAAACGGTAAATCGATTGCTTGGGATCACCCACGACAAACAGGCCAGGACCGGTTTCATGGCTGCCGCTGGCGTGCAGCCATGCCTGCAGGATACGCCATTGCAGGGGATTGGTGTCCTGAAACTCGTCTAGCAGCAAATGGCGGTAGCGCGCATCCAGACGTACCAGCAGGTAGCCGGCCAGACTGTCGTCGGCAAGCATGCGATGGGTCAGCCACTCGATGTCGTCAAAATCCAGTACCCGCTGCTGGCGCTTGATATCCTGCCACACTTGCAGATAACCCTGCCCGGCTTCGATCACATCCAGGTTCATGGAAGCAGTCTGCTGGTCCTGCCAGGCGACCAGAGCCTGGCGTAGCTGTTCGCCGATCTGGACATGCAGTGCATGCAGGCCGGCCGGTTTGGCGGTTTCCTTGATCACGTTGGCCCGGATTTCGCCGTTTTCCTTGAGGACGGCCTGGCGCAACTGCTCAAAGCGGTTCTGCCAGGGTTGCGAACTGTCGATGCCGGATGACAGCCGGGCTGCGATCTGCCTGCGTGCGTCTGTGCCCTGGTCCAGAAGTTGAATGTAAGTGCTGGCTTCAGCGAGAAATGCTGGCTGATCGACCAGTTTCTGCCTGGGGTCGACGCCTGTGATCTGGCCGAGCTGGCCAAAATACTGGCGCGCGTACGCCAGTGGATCGGCCATGCCTTCGGTCCAGGCCAGCCAGTTGTTGCGGGCGGCCAGAAACTGATCCAGCAACTGACGGGTATTGTGGTTGCCGATCGTGCGCAGCAGTCTGTTGAATGCCTGGATGGCCGGGCTATCCGGTTGACGGATGAACGTCTGCCAGGCGCGTTCGCGCAGGGCGGAGGTCTGTTCGGTGAGCGTGAAACCGGCGTATCCGCTCGACACCGGCGCACGCTGGACCAGTTCCTGGAACCAGGCATGAAACGTCTGGATGCGGATGCCCGGGTGGGCGTTGATCAGCTGTTCAAACAGTCTGGGTGCCCGGGCCAGCGCGGCGGGCATGGCTGCTTCGCTGATGCCGCGTTCGGTCAGAAAGCTGGTCAGATCCGCCGTGCTGGCCATGGCACACCATTCAAGCCAGCCGTGCAGGCGTTGCCGCATTTCGCCGGCGGCCTTGCGGGTGAACGTAATGGCCAGAATCGACGAAGGGTCTGCACCCTCCAGCAACAGCCTGACCATGCGCGACACCAGCAGCCAGGTTTTGCCACTGCCGGCACAGGCTTCCACAATCACCGGACGCGCCGGATCGAGAGCAGTCAGGGTGATCTGTCGCAGGGAGTCGTCCTGCGTGTTTCCAGGCATGAATGCTCAGCGGATCTGGATGCGTGTCGGGCCATCAATGGTTTCGATGGCGGATTTGGCATCCTGGCCATCGATCACTGCCTGGATGCCTGGCAGGTAGCGGGCATAGCATTCCAGCGAAAACACGATCAGTGTCTGTACCATGCCGGCAGTCAGTGCTCCCTGGTTGACGTCTACACTGTTCTTGAAGTTGAATTCGCCATCGTTGAGATCGATTTCGAAATTGCCCAGCGGCAGGCCATAATTTGCCCGGCACAGAAACAGGGCCACTTCTTCGATGCGTTCTGGCGGGACCAGCAGATCCTGCGGACGCGAATAGACGAACAGCCGGCTTGCTGCTTCGTGGCTGTGAATGTACATGTTCAGTTTGCCGGCCGGGCTGTCCACCGGCAGGTTGATCACCGGCATGCCGGGCACCCGGGTGTGCGGCAGGCCCATGGTTTGCAGGCATTCCACTGCGATATCGGTCAGGTTCATCGGAATTTCCTCGTGTACGGGTTCAATGGTTGCCGAGATGATTGGTCATGCGGATGAAATCCGCCAGTTCCAGCGTCTCGGCGCGGCGTCCGGGATCAATGCCGAGACTGGCGAAGCCATCCGGACTGATCAGGTGTCCAAGCGTGTTGCGCAGGGTCTTGCGACGTTGTGAAAAAGCGCTGGTGACCAGTTTTTCCAGTTCCGCAATATCGCAGCGGGACTGCTCGTCCTGGCTGCGCGGGATCATGCGTACAACAGCCGAATCCACTTTGGGTGGTGGGTCGAACGCATCGGGTGGTACGTCAAACAACAGTTCCATGTCGAACCGGTATTGCAGCATGACGGACAGCCGGCCATAGTCGGCGGTTCCGCTGCGAGCAGTCATGCGATCGACCACTTCCTTTTGCAGCATGACGTGGATATCGGTGATGCGGCTGGCGAATGCGGCCAGATGGAACAGCAACGGGGTCGAGATGTTGTATGGCAGGTTGCCGACCAGACGCAGGGGCGCTGGCAGACTGGCAAAATCGAATGTCAGTGCGTCGCCGGCGTGGATGGTCAGCCGGTCTGGCGGGAAACGTTTTTGCAGACGGGCGACGATGTCGCGGTCCAGTTCGATCACGGTCAGATGGCCGGCCTGTTCCAGCAGAGGAACGGTGAGTGCACCAAGACCCGGGCCGATTTCGACCAGATGCTCGCCACTGCGTGGCCTGATGGCGTGCACGATGGCCGAGATGATGTCCGGATCGGTCAGGAAATGCTGGCCAAAGCGTTTTCGGGGAATGTGCCGGCTCATGCGTCAGCCTCCGAAGCCAGTCTTGCCGCCAGAGACAGGGCTGCCTGCAGGCTGCCGGTATCCGCGCGGCCAGTGCCGGCCAGATCGACTGCCGTGCCGTGGTCAACTGATGTGCGGATGACTGGCAGGCCCAGTGTGATGTTGATGCCTTCGCCAAAACTGGCGTGCTTGAGCACCGGCAGCCCCTGGTCATGGTACATGGCCAGCACCGCATCGGCTGTTGCCAGGCGGGCGGGATGAAACAGGGTGTCGGCTGGCAAGGGGCCGGTCAGGTGCATGCCGCTGGCGCGCAATTCGTCGAGTACCGGGGTGATGACACGGATTTCTTCGTCGCCCAGATGACCATCCTCGCCGGCATGCGGATTGAGTCCGGCAACCAGGATGTGCGGGTCCGCGATGCGGAAGCGGCTGACCAGGTCCTGATGCAGGATGCGCAGAGTTGCACGCAGACTGTCCGGCGTGATCGCGTCGGCAACCGCGCGGAGCGGCAGATGGGTGCTGGCCAGCGCGACCCGCATGCCGGCCCCGGTCAGCATCATCACCACATGCGGGGTGTGCGTGCGTTCGGCCAGGTATTCGGTGTGTCCGGTGAAAGGGATGCCGGCATCGTTGATGATGCCCTTGTGTACTGGCGCGGTGACCATGGCAGAAAACTCGCCGGCAAGACAGCCGTCAATGGCGCGATCGAGCGTGTTGAGGACAAAACGCGCATTGGCCGGATCAAGCCGGCCGGCAATGGTCCGGCTGGCCTGGGGCAGGTCGAGCAGCGTCAGGTGGCCGGCTTCGGTGGTGGGTGGCCTGCCGGGCTGGTAAGCGTCCGGAATCAGGGACAGTCCCAGCAGACCGGCGCGGTCCAGCAGCGTGGTGCGGTCTGCCAGTACCACCACCGGCGTGTCGCGGCGGCTCTGCGCCCACTGGATACAGAGGTCAGGACCAATGCCGGCCGGTTCGCCGGCGGTCAGGGCCAGCGGGCGTGTCATTTGCCGGGGGTGCGGATTTCCACGTAGGCACGGTCACGCAGTTCGCGCATCCAGTCTTCCGTGGCCTGCTCCAGCTTGCGCTGGAAAATGGCGTCGCGTGCCATGATGCGTCTTTTTTCCTGGGTGACATCCTTCTGGCGCCGTTCGATGACCTGGATCAGGTGATATCCGAAGGGAGACTTGATCGGCTCGCTGATTTCACCGACCTTGAGCGCATCCATGGCTTTCTCGAATTCCGGTACGGTGTCGCCCGGAGACAGCCAGCCGAGGTCGCCGCCTTTGCTGGCGCTGCCGTCGTCAGAGTATTTTTTGGCCATGTCGGAAAATTTGGCTTTGCCGGACAGGATGTCCTGGCGGATCTGTTCCAGATGCTTTTTGGCATCGTCATCGGTGACGATGGCATTGGTCTTGATCAGGATATGCCGGGCATGCGTCTGCTGGATGATGGAAGACTGGCTCGCATCGCGCCTGTCGATCAGCCGGAGGATGTGGAAAGCTGTGTTGTCGCGCAGCACATCGCTGGTATCGCCCGGCTTCATGTGCGAAATCAGTTCGAGGTACTGGGGTGGGATCTGCGCAGCACTTCGCCAGCCAAGGTCGCCGCCTTCCAGCGCGTTCGGGCTGTCGGAATAGGCGGCCGATACCTGACGGAAATCGGCGCCCTGATCCAGTTCATGTTTGGCGGATTGGGCTTTCTGCGCAGCAGCGGCAATCTGTTGCGGCGTGGCATTGTCCGGGATGTTGATGCCAATGTGCGCCAGATGGTATTCCTCGTCCATGCCCAGTTTGGCGCGGGTGGCCAGGAAATTGTCGACCTCGGATTCGCTCACCGAAACCTTGTTGTTGACGTCGCGCTCGCGCAGTCTGGTCATGATGATTTCGTTGCGGATGTCGGAGCTGAATTTTTCGAACGGAACACCCTGTTTGGCCAGGGTGGCGCGGAACTGTTCCATGGTCATGTTGTTCTGTTCGGCGATTTTTTCGATGGCGCGGTCCAGGGTTGGTGCATCGACACGAATGCCGCTCTGCTGGGCGTACTGCAGCTGGATCTTGTCATTGATCATGCGATCGAGCAGCTGACGTTTGAGAACATCGCGCGGAGGTACCTGGATGCCGCGCTGTTTCAGCTGTGCGACGGCGCGGTCGTAACGTTCGTCCAGTTCGTGCTGGGTGATCACATCGCTGTTGACCACCGCCACGATGTCGTCGATTGGCGTGACCGGCGCTTTGGGGCTGCCGGCGGCCAGGGCGAGCGCTGGCAGCAGGAGCAGTGCCAGCAGAAAAGTATGCAGATTACGGAGGAGTGAGTTCATTGCTGTTGACATATCCCGGTATGCTGAGGTTTAGTGCTTCGAGCGGATTGGAACCCAGATTACCCAATCCGTTCAGCTCCAGCTGAATAAAAAATGATGTGCTGGTGGTGTTGAGCGCAATGGCGATGGTCTGGAATACCGCGCGGATCGCCCAGCAGCCCGCATTGTATTCCACTCCGGCCAGCCCTTCGACCAGACTGCTGTCGAGCAGGGAGTAATCATACCCTAACAGGGCGTACCAGCGCGAACTGAGCGGCCATTCCGTCGAGATGTCGAACTGGTTGAGCTGGCCGGCAAGAGACCGGTAGCTGATGTTGACGACCGTGCCGCGGGCGGGCTGGTAATTGATGATGAAGCTCTCGTCATCCGTCTGCCCGGAACTGGTGTTGTAGCTGATGGCCGTTTCGGCACGCCAGTGTTCGTTGATCTGGCCACCGATGTCGGCCAGGATGTCGCTCGAACTGGACGTGATGGGGGCGATTCCGGGCAGTGTGACCTGTTCGGGCGAAAAATAGAAACGCTGGCCCAGCGAAACCCGCAGCCGTTCCAGACCGGTTGCGTTGTCAGTGAATCGCGAGGTGACTGCCATGGTCAGTTCATTGGCATCGTTGATCCGGTCGTAACCGACAAAGCGGTTTTCGGTGAACAGGGTGGCGTAGTTGATCGGGTCGAGCAGGGCGGTATCAAAATTGGGCAGCTGGTTCTGGTTCTGATACGGAATGTAGACGTAGTACAGCCGGGGCTCGAGCGACTGGGTGTAGTCATGACCGAAAAAGTTCGTGTTGCGGTCAAAATACATTCCACTATCGACACTGACCACAGGTAGTGTGCGCGTGTAACGTGACTGACTGGATGTATTGTTTGCGCCCAGCTGGTAGGCGGTGTAGTCAATGCCTACTTTCGGTGTGATGTAGCCGAAATCGGTCATCATCGGCAACGAAACACTCGGGTTGAACACAAAACGATCGCCATTCACCAGAGTGGGATGAACAAAACGCGTCATGTCGGTATACAGGTTGAATTCGGCGCCGCCGGCAATGGGCTTGTCGGTGACCCAGGTCAGTTCCGGCATCCGTGCATAAGGCGGAATGATCGGCGCATTGGGGTCCTGCAGGGTCTGGAATTGCTGGACCAGGACACTGCCGGTTCCGAACGGGGTGGTCCAGCTGGCGCCGGCTTCCTGGTCCAGCGTGACCAGCGAGGTAAACGAAAGCTGGTTCGACAGGTCGCGGAAGAAGTTGTTGTCCGATGTGGCCTGGTAGGTGATATGTCCACTGACACCATCGGCAAAGGTTTCATTGTGCTGGATGAAACTGTCCCAGCGCGTGGTGCCGGTCAGTTTGTCTGGCAGGATGTCCCCGTCGATTGTCCCGCTCATGGTCGGCGTCAGGTAACGGAATTCACCACCCAGTTCCAGGCCGCGTTTACTGATGATGGTCGGATTGAAGGTTGCATCGTAATTCGGTGCAATATTCCAGTACCAGGGCAGGGAAATGC
Organism: Pseudomonadota bacterium; assembly: GCA_021845925.1. Taxonomy (GTDB): domain Bacteria; phylum Pseudomonadota; class Gammaproteobacteria; order Burkholderiales; family Sulfuriferulaceae; genus Sulfuriferula. The sequence goes on along the minus strand of JAJZUW010000008.1, from coordinate 51,999 downwards.
TGGCGCCACTGTTGCCGGTGGTGCCAATGACTGGCGACAGGAATCCGCTGCGACGCGCATCGTTGAGCGGAAAATTGATCCAGGGTGTCCACAGGATCGGTGTGTCCTTGAATTGCAGGGTTGCGCCATGCGCCGTGCCGATCTGGCTGTTGGTGTCGAGCGTCAGGTCGCGCAGGCGCAGGTACCAGTCGTTGTCGCCCGGCTGGCAGGTGGTATAGGTTGCGTTGTCCAGCTGGTACTGGTTCTGACCGGTAAAGTTGATGGCGGACGCACTGCCGCGGGCAAAACTGATCGAACGCTTGCCTTCGTCGGAGTAAGTAACCGGCGCAGGGCTGTGGTAGGTGTAAGTGGCATCGTTCATGGTGCCGGTTTGCGGCTGCAGATGCATCAACAGGTCGGGACCGGTCAGGTTGAGTCCCTGCTGGGTCAGGCAGACATTGCCGTTTGCCTTGACCGTGTCATCTGCAAACGTGTAGTGCATGTGGTCTGCGGTCATCACGCCGGGGCCGCGGCGCAGCTCGACCTGGCCGTCGGCATCCATCCAGACGTTTTCAACGCCGGTCACGCTGTCCGCGCGAAAAAACATGGGCGGATTCTTGACAGCGGTGGTCGGAAAGGTCAGCTCGCCGGATGGCAGGAGATCGATCGGGCCGGCCGGCGGCGCCAGATTCATGGCGTCAGCCGGAGGTGGCATGCCCAGCGTGTCGGCTGCCACCGGCAGACCAGCCAACAGCAAGGGAAGGGTAGTCAGAAATTTTCTTGTCATTGTCGGCGAAGCCGGGGACTTGGCTGGACTGGTGCGCTCGTGCACATGAACATTTCAACGGCCTGCGAACAGGCTGTTGGTGCTAGAATGCGAGAAATACTACGCATCTGGCAGGAACTTCATGCAACGTCAAGAACTCGTCCTCTCCTGGTTGGTTCGCTTGTTCCCTGGGCAGGAACCGCAGATCGCGCCGGTTGGCGCGGATGCCAGTTTCCGAAGATATTTTCGTGCCCAGCTGACAGATGGCAGACATTATATCGTGATGGATGCGCCGCCGCAGCATGAAGATTGCCGTCCGTTTGTCCATGTTGCGCAATTGTTTACCGCCGCCGGGGTGCGGGTGCCAAAAATCATCCATCAGGATCTGACGCAGGGCTTCCTGTTGCTGGATGATTTTGGCGACACCACCTATCTTGTCCGGCTTGACCAGAACAATGCCGCCGAACTGTATGGCGCTGCCACCGATGCCTTGTTGCGCCTGCAACAGGCCAGTCAGCCCGGCAGCCTGCCGGAATATGATCGCGAGCTGTTGCTGCGTGAGCTGCAGCTGTTTCCGGACTGGTATGCCAGCCGCCATCTGGGGATTGATATCAGCCCGCATGAACGATCGTTACTGGAGCAGGTGTTTGCCCGCCTGCTTGACAACAATCTGACACAACCCAAAGTGTGGGTGCACCGGGATTTCCACAGCCGTAATCTGATGGTCATCGACAATGGGCCTGGAATCCTCGATTTTCAGGATGCCGTGTATGGCCCGCTGACCTACGATCTGGTTTCCCTGTTGCGTGACGCCTATATTCGCTGGGATGAAGAGCAGGTGCTCGACTGGACCATCCGGTACTGGGAAAGGGCGCGCCGTGCCGGCCTGCCGGTAGACCGTGACTTTGCCGTGTTTTACCGCGATTTCGAGTGGATGGGGCTGCAGCGGCATCTCAAGGTGCTGGGCATTTTTGCCCGGCTTCATTACCGCGACGGCAAGTCCGGTTATCTTGATGACATGCCGCTGGTGCTCGATTATGTACGCGCGACGGCCGGACGTTACCCCGAGCTAGCGCCGGTCAACCACCTGCTGGACCGCTGGCACGGCACCGTGCCACGTGAGCAGTATTCGTTCTGAACGGCATGCTGGATACCGCGATGATCCTGGCTGCCGGTCGTGGTGAGCGGATGCGGCCACTGACCGACCGCTTGCCCAAACCGCTGTTGCCGGCCGGTGGCAAGCCGCTCATTGTCTGGCATCTCGAAGCGCTGGCGCGTGCCGGATTCAGCAAGGTGGTGATCAATACGGCCCATTTGGGCCACCTGCTGCCCGATCAGTTGGGGCATGGCGAGCGGTGGGGGTTGCAGATACGTTATTCGGCGGAAATGACTGCACTGGAAACCGCTGGTGGTATTGCGCATGCCTTGCCATTGATCGATGCGCCGTCGTTTCTGGTGGTCAACGGAGATATCTGGACGACGTTCGATTTTGCCAGTCTGCGCAGCCACAAACCGGCTGGCGACGACCTGGCCCATCTGGTGCTGGTCAGCAATCCGTCCCAGCATCCACGGGGTGATTTTGCGCTGGACGCAACAGATCAGCGGTTGCATGCTGCTGGCGCAGACCGGCGAACCTTCAGTGGAATTGGCTGCTATGACCGGCGACTGTTCGAGAATCTTGCCGACGGGCAGCCGGCGCCACTGGCACCCCTTTTGCGTGAGGCCATGCAAAATGGCCGGGTCAGCGGAGAATTTTATGCTGGTATCTGGCATGATATCGGCACGCCGGAACGTCTTTCGCAACTGGACGACTGGTTGAAATCAGACAGGAACCCATATGAATGCTGAAGAAGTCAGACAGGCCGTGACGGTGGACGGAGCATGGCGGCATGCCTTGCAGGAGAGCTGGTTGCAGCTGATCTCGCTGGCGGTCTGGGGCGAGGTCAAATCGGGCCGGTTGGGTGCCATGGGGCGGATGCGCCGGCGTGTGCTGGAAGTGGGCGAAAAACTGGATTCGCTGTGCGCATCGCGGGACTGGATTCCCCATCCGCGTGAACAGCTGAAAAATGCGCTCGGTTCTTCGCTGGCATTGCGGGATGCCCTGCAGCAGTTGCAACGCGCGATGCAGGATGTCGATGGTGGTGCCGATCTCGAGGCGTTTGTTGCCGCGCTGGCAGCACTGGAGGCGCGTCTGGACGAACGCCTGCCCGAACTGGAAAACCGCTGGGCTGCATTGCTGGACAGCCAGTATGGGGACGACGATGACGCAGACGAATGATCTGGCGCAGCGGCGTGCAAGACGTCAAGCCGTGCTGGCCGGCATCGGTGACGGTGTGGCTGTGCTGGCCACGTCTGCCGAAGTGGTGCGCAATCGCGACAGCCATTATCCGTATCGTTTCGATAGCCATTTTCATTACCTGTCTGGCTTTGCCGAACCGGAAGCGGTCCTGGTGCTGCACGGACAGAGTGGACGCAGTATCTTGTTCTGCCGCGAGAAAGACCCGGAACGCGAAATCTGGGATGGTCGTCGTTATGGGCCCGATGCAGCCCGCGAGGCATTCGGTTTTGACGAAGCCTGGCCGATTGCGGAGCTGGATCGGCGCATGCCGGATCTGCTGGCAGACCAGTCTGCGCTGCACGTGATTCTGGGTGACGATCCGGTGTGGGATCGCCGTGTGCTGGGCTGGCTGGAAGCGGTGCGCGCGCAGGTGCGCAATGGCGTGAGTGCGCCGTCAGCGCTGCATGATTTGCGCAAACGGCTGGACGCCATGAGGCTGGTCAAGGATGCCAGCGAACTCGACGTCATGCAAAAGGCAGCCGACATTTCGGCGCTGGCTCACCAGCGGGCCATGCGAGCAACCCGGCCTGGCATGCACGAATATGAAATCGAGGCAGAATTGCTGTATGAATTCTGTCGCCACGGCGCACGTTCGGTGGCATACAATTCGATTGTGGCGGGTGGTGCGAATGCCTGCATCCTGCATTATGTGGACAACAATGCCCGGCTCAATGATGGCGATCTGCTGCTGATCGATGCCGGTTGCGAGCTGGCGGGCTATGCTTCTGACATCACGCGCACATTTCCGGTGAACGGGCGATTCGACGCGGCACAACGCGATGTGTATGCCTGTGTGCTGGCTGCCCAGGCGGCCGCTCTGGCCTGTGTAAAACCAGGCGCCAGCTGGCCAGACCCTCACGACGCAGCCGTGCGGGTACTCGCGCAGGGCATGCTGGACTGGGGGCTGGTGCAGGGATCGCTGGATGGCGTGATCGAGTCGGGTGCCTACAAACGGTTTTACATGCACCGCACTGGCCACTGGCTGGGTATGGATGTACACGATGTGGGCGATTACCGCAGTGGCGGACAATGGCAAAATCTGGTGCCCGGCATGGTGCTGACCGTGGAACCGGGCTGTTATATCCAGGCTGCCGACGATGTGCCGCCAGCATTCCGCAACATCGGCATCCGGATTGAAGATGATGTGGTCGTTACTGCGGACGGGCATCATGTCCTGACTGCCGGCACACCAAAACAGATTGTGGACATTGAACAGCTGATGACCGGACAGGGAGGCTGATATGCATGGACATTCGGATGTGGTGATTGCGGGAGGCGGGCCGGTTGGCGCTGCGCTGGCGCTGGCGCTGGCCGATAGCGGGTTGTCGGTGCAGGTGCTGGAAGCACGTACGGATCTTGCGCGTCCGGCCTGGACGCGAACGCTGGCGCTGTCTTATGGCAGCCGTCTGATTCTGGATCGTCTGGGTGTCTGGCAGAAGCTGCAAGACGTTTCGCCGATCCGTCATATTCATGTTTCGCAGCGCGACAGCCTTGGTCAGACCGTGCTGCACGCTGAAGAAGAACAGGTACCCGAACTGGGTTATGTGGTGGATTACGGAGAACTCGACGCCGTTCTGCATGCGGCCTTGCAGGATGGTCCGGTTCGGGTGGTGACCGGTGCGCGGGTGACCGGTTCCGGTAGCATGGCCGGTTATGGCTGGGCGCATGTTGGCGATGACCAGACACTGGTGACCGCGCGATTGCTGGCAATTGCCGATGGTGGCAGTGGTGGCGGCAGGCGGGTGTTGCGCGATTATGGTCAGCATGCGCTGCTGGCCTGGGTCAGGCCGGCTGAACTGCGGCAGGACTGGGCGTTTGAACGGTTCACCGGACAGGGCCCCGTGGCGCTGTTGCCTCAGGGTGATGGCAATGCACTGGTATGGACCGGCACTCCCGAACGCGTGCAGGAATTGTTGCGTTTGTCCGATGCGGAATTCCTGTCTGCCCTGCATGCTCATTTTGGCGATCGCACCGGCGGTTTTGTGCAGGTGCGTGAGCGTCACCATTTTCCTCTGCAGCTCAGCGACAGCGCCGAGACGGTCCAGCCACACCGGGTGATGATCGGCAATGCCGCCCACGTGCTGCATCCGGTTGCCGGACAGGGATTCAACCTGGGGTTGCGCGATGCCTGGGAACTGGCGCAACTGGCCAGCGAATGCGCGCGCGATGATCTGGGCAGTCCGGCCATGCTGGCCCGTTATGCAAAGCGCCGCGCCGTGGATGTTCGGGCCAGCATGTGGTTTACTGACGGACTGGTCAGGCTGTTCAGCCGTGACGATCCGCTGCTGCGCCATGCGCGCGGCGCTGGTCTGATGGCGCTGCAGCAATTGCCCGCGGTGCGGCATTTTGTTGCTCGCCGGATGATGTTCGGGGCACGGGCATGGTAAATACCGAAGTGGATGTGGTCATTGTTGGTGCCGGCATCGTTGGCGCTGCGCTGGCCGTCCGTCTGGCGAAAAGCGGATTGCGCCTCGCCGTGGTGGAGCCTGTTCCACCGGCTGCTCCGGCAGACACATGGGACAGCCGTGTGTATGCCATCAGCCCGGGCAGTGCCCGGCTGTTGTCGGAAGCTGGCGTCTGGCAGCAGATCGACCCCCATCGTCTGGGGCCGGTGCATGCCATGGATGTGCGCGGAGACCATGGGGCGCGGCTGGTGCTGGATGCCTATGAAGCCGGTGTGGCGGAACTGGCCTGGATCGTCGAAAGTGGCCGGATTCAGCATGCGCTCTGGCAATCATTGCAGCAACAGGATAATCTGTACCTGCTGACGGGTGTCAGTGGCGTTACGTTGGCCTGGACCGGAGAGCGTTCCCGCCTGGAACTGAGTGATGGCAGCGTCGTGTCGGCCGGACTGGTGGTGGCGGCCGATGGCAGGCCATCCTGGGTGCGTCAGCAGGCGCGTCTGGAGGCGCGCCGTGAGGATTATCACCAGTCTGGCGTGGTGGCCAATTTTGCCTGCGAACACTCCCACCGTCAGATTGCCCGACAATGGTTCCGCGCAGACGGCATTCTGGCCTGGCTGCCTTTGCCCGATGATGTGGTTTCAATGGTCTGGTCAACAGATCCTGTTCATGCGGCAGAACTGGCTGGCCTGTCGCCGGATCAGCTGGCTGCCAGGGTGGCCGATGCCGGTGGCCGGGTACTGGGCGACATGCATCTGGTCACGCCGCCGGCGGTATTTCCACTCAGTATCCTGCGCGTGCCTTCGCTGGTGGCGCCGGGGCTTGCGCTGATTGGCGATGCTGCGCACGGCGTGCATCCATTGTCAGGTCAGGGGGTGAATCTTGGCTTGCGCGATGTGGCCGCGCTGGCATCCATCCTGCTGGCACGAGGCGATGCCGGTTGCGGTGAACTGGCCTTGCTCAGGCGCTACGAACGGGCTCGTCGTGGCGATATCCTGGCCATGCAGGGAGTGACCGACGGCCTGCACCGGCTGTTCCGCACCCGCAATCCACTGGTGGCCGCACTGCGCAATGCCGGTATGGATGTCCTGCAGCGCATCGAACCCCTGAAATCTGTGCTGATCCGCCAGGCCTTGTCCTGAAGCTTTTTTACCGCGCCGGCAGGTTGCCGGCAGTTAGATGGAGTCTCTGATGAAACTGATCCAGTGGATGCTTGTGACTGCCGGTTTGCTGGCCGCCCTGCAAACCCATGCCGATGAAGCGGCCATTCGCAAGAACATGGCTGCCCGCTTTCCGGGTTCGCAAATCACCAGCGTGACCAAAACACCATATGCTGGTTTGTATGAAATGGTCATTGATGATCAGATTGTGTACGCCGATGACAATGCGGACTACCTGTTCATGGGGAGTGTGCTGGACACCCGCCAACGGAAAAATCTGACCGAAGAACGGCGTGCGCAGATCAACCAGGTGAATCCGGCCAGTCTGCCTCTTGATCAGGCCATCAAGTTTGTCAAAGGGGATGGCAGCCGTACGCTGTATGTGTTTACGGATCCCAAGTGCCCGTATTGCAAGCAGCTGGAGCAGGAACTGAGTAAAATCACCAATGTCACCATTTATGATTTTCCGTTTCCGATCGAGTCGCTGCACCCAGGCACCACCCGTCTGGCAAAACAGATCTGGTGCGCCAAGGACCGTAACCAGGCCTGGCGCGATGCCCTGCTGTCCGGAAAAGCGCCCGCCAACGATGGCAGTTGCAAGAACCCGGTGGCCGACGATGTGGCATTGGGACATCGGTTGCATGTGACCGGTACGCCAACTGTGGTGTTTGCCAATGGCGAACGGGTTGCAGGCGTAATGCCGGCAGACAAGCTGGAAGACATGCTGAACCAGGTGGCTGCCGCTCTGCATGCGCCTGCATCCTCCTCCGCACCGGCCAAAAAACAGTGAGATGAGCATGTGGGATCAGCGTTACAGCATCAGTGAATATTTTTATGGCAAATTGCCCAACCAGTTTCTCAGCGAACATGCCAGCGTCATTCCGTCAGGCGGCCGGGTGCTGGCCGTTGCGGACGGTGAAGGGCGCAATGGCGTCTGGCTGGCAGAACAGCGCCTGTCGGTACTGTCGGTGGATGCGTCCTGTGTGGCACAGACTAAAGCGAAACAGTTGGCCGCGGAACGCGGCGTGCAACTGGATTTTGCCTGTGTGGATCTGCTGACCTGGGATTGGCCGCAAGAAGCATTTGATGCCGTGGTCTGCGTTTTCATCCAGTTTGTTGCTGGTGAAGATCGTGAACGGCTGTTTGAAGGTATCCGGCGCACTACGCGACCGGGTGGTCTGGTCCTGCTGCAGGGTTATACCCCCCGTCAGCTGGACTACCGCACGGGTGGTCCCGGACATCCGGACAACATGTACACCGAAGCCTGGTTACGTGCCACCTTCAGTGGCTGGGAAGTCATCCACCTGCGCGAACATGACAGCCATATCGCCGAAGGACATGGTCATCATGGCATGTCCGCGCTGATAGACCTGATTGTGCGCAAGCCTGCATAAACCGCTGACAACGGAGGCGCCTGTGGCTGGCAATCCGCAAAACAGGACCTGGTACATTGCTGCGCCATTCATCAGGGCTTCTGACGACCGCTGGCTGCATTCGTTCGTTCGTTCGCCATGGCTGGCATTCCGCGTCGTGCCGGCGCCGTATGATCATGACCGCTCGCGCAGGACAACCGGTGGACGCCAGTGGCTGGACTATTTACAGCACAGTGTCCGGCTGTTTTCCTGCATGTGGCGGCATGGCAACCCCGACCGGACAGGAATCATCACCAGTTTTCCCCAGCTGGCGGTAACGGCCGGTTTGCTGAAGCAGATTACGGGTTGCGAGTGCACGCTCGTTGCCTGGCTGTTCAATCTGGGCGAGATCTACTCTGGTACCAAGGGCAAGCTGGCGCGACTGGCATTGCGACGGGTGGACTGTTTTGTGGTGCATTCACGGCATGAAATACGGGCTTACAGCGAGTGGCTCGGTCTGCCGGAAAGCCGTTTCCGTTTTGTTCCGCTACAGCGGGCATTTGTCGAACGTAGCCATGAGGAAAATCGCGCAGATCCTTTCATCGTGGCTCTGGGCAGTGCGCATCGTGACTATCGGACACTGGTTGAAGCCGTGCGTCTGACTGGACACCGGACAGTCATTGTGTGTGGTCCGCATGCAGTTGCGGGACTGGATCTGCCGGCCAATGTCACCGTGCTGTCCAACCTTGACCTGGATGCGTGCCACCGGCTGTTGCAGGAAGCAAGACTGAGTGTCACGCCGGTGGACAATGACCGGACTGCGTCCGGGCAGGTGACAGTGATTGATGCCATGATGTTCGGTCACGCGCCGATTGCCACAGATTGCGTGGGAACGCGTGATTATATCGAGCATGCCGTCAACGGGTTGCTGGTTCCGCCCGGCTCGGTCTCCGCCCTGATCGAAGCGATCGAGACGCTGTGGAACGACACTGAACTGCGCAGCGGCATGGGCAAGGCAGCCATGCGTTATGTGAAACACGACCTGTCTGACGAGAAAACCGCACGCACGCTGGCCGAGTTGCTGGAAAGCTTTTGATTGGCGATTGCCGGAAGCTGGTAAAGCGTTTGCCGGATAAACCGGCATTGTTCTCAGTCAAACAGTTGCGCCAGCGCTTCGCCGGGATCCGGCGCCCGCATGAACGCTTCGCCGACCAGAAATGCACCAACCCGCGCTTCGCGCAGACGCCGCACATCGCTGGTCGAATGGATGCCGCTTTCGCTCACTACCACGCGCCGCTCGTCAATCATCGGCAACAGATCGATGGTGGTTTCGATGCTGGTTGCAAAACTGCGCAGGTTGCGATTGTTGATGCCCATCAGTGGCGTTTGCAGGTGTAGTGCCTGTTCAAGTTCCGTGGCATCGTGCGATTCCACCAGAACCGACATGCCCAGCTCCAGTGCGAGGGCTTCCAGATCCTGCATGTGCGGCAGATCCAGTGCCGCGACGATCAGCAGGATGCAGTCTGCCCCCATGGCGCGCGCCTCCCAGACCTGATACGCATCGATCATGAAATCCTTGCGCAGCACCGGCAGGGTGCAAGCGGCGCGTGCCTGTTGCAGGTAAGTTGCATCGCCCTGAAAATAATCCCGGTCGGTGAGCACCGACAGACAGGTTGCGCCGTGACTGGCATAGGTTTCCGCGATCGCAGCGGGCTGGAAATTTTCGCGCAGCAGTCCTTTGGATGGGCTGGCACGCTTGATTTCGGCAATGACGGCAGGTTTGCCTGCGGATATGCGGTTGTGGATGGCACCGCTGAAGTCACGCGGCACCGGCATGTCGCGCACACGGTCGCGCAGCGCGGCCAGCGGCTGGCGGGTGATGGCCGCTGAAATTTCGTCGCGTTTGGTGGCAAGGATGCGGGCAAGAATGTCAGACATGGCGGGTAAAGTCGATCAGTTGTTCGAGTTTGGCAGTGGCAGCGCCGGAATCGATCTGGCGGGCCGCCAGGTGGACGCCCTCGGCAAGCGACGATACCTTGCCACTGACATAAATGGCTGCGCCGGCATTGAGGGCAACAATGTCTGCAGCCGCGCGATGCTGATTGGCCAGTGCTGCGCGCAGCAGACGGGTAGCCGATTCCAGGCTGTCCACCTGCAGGCTTGCTGTTTCTGCACGTTCCAGGCCGAATTGTTCAGGCTGGATGCTGTATTCGACAACCTCGCCTGCTTTGAGCTCGGCAATCCGGCTTTCGCCGGCCAGGCTGAGTTCATCCATGCCGCCGGCGCCATGGACCACCAGAACATGACGACTGCCCAACTGGTTCAAGGCATGTGCAATGCGCGCCGGCAGGTGGCCGGAATACACACCAATCACCTGATTGGCGGCGCCTGCCGGGTTGGTCAGCGGTCCCAGCAGGTTGAACAGGGTGCGTACGCCCAGTTCGCGGCGGACCGGTGCGGCGTGCTTCATCGCACTGTGGTGGTTGGGGGCAAACATGAATCCGATGCCTGTTTCGCGTACCGAGGCAGCCACTTGTGCAGCGGTCAGGTTGACATTCACGCCCAGGGCTTCCAGTACGTCCGCACTGCCAGAAATGCTGGAGACCGAACGTCCGCCGTGCTTGGCAACCCGAACGCCGGCGGCGGCAGCGGTAATGGCGGATGCCGTGGAAATGTTGAAGGTATGGGCACCATCACCGCCAGTGCCGCAGGTATCGACGAGATCGGGCAGGTCTGGCAAGTCCACCCGGGTGGACAGGGCACGCATGACTTCTGCCGCCGCTGCAATTTCGGTGACGGTCTCGCCCTTGCAGCGCAAAGCGGCCAGGGCCGCTCCGGTCTGCGCTGGCGTGAGCTCCCCCACCATCATGGCGTGCATCAGTGCCAGCATCTGTTCGTGTTCGAGATCGTGCCGGTCCAGCAACCGGTTCAGAATGGTGGGGTAACTGGTCATGCAGCCTCTCCGTTGGCATCAGCAGGCCGCTGGCTGTTTTCTGGTCGCAGGAAGTTGGCCAGCATGTCGTGACCATGTTCGGTCAGGATCGATTCCGGATGGAACTGAACGCCTTCGACAGCCAGTGTCCGGTGGCGCACGCCCATGATTTCACCATCTTCGGTCCAGGCCGTGATTTCAAGACAGTCCGGCAAGGTTTCGCGTTCGATGACCAGGGAATGGTAGCGGGTGGCGCGAAACGGGTTTGGCAGGCCACGAAAGACGCCGGTATTGTGGTGAAAGACCGGTGATGTTTTGCCATGCATCATCTGTTTTGCGCGGATGATATGGCCGCCAAATGCCTGGCCGATGCTCTGGTGGCCAAGACACACGCCGAGGATGGGAATCCGGCCCGCGCAGGCACGGATCAGGTCAACCGAAATGCCGGCTTCCGATGGCGTGCACGGACCTGGCGAAATGACAATGTGCTGCGGTGCGAGCGCGATGGCCTGTTCCACGCTGATTTCGTCATTGCGGTGCACTTCGACGGTTTCGCCCAGTTCGCCGAAGTATTGCACCAGGTTGTAGGTGAATGAGTCGTAATTGTCGATCATGAGCAACATGTCATGCCCCCTCGCTATCCGTCAATCCGCTGTCGGCCAGTTCGGCAGCACGCAGAATGGCGCGTGCCTTGTTACGGGTTTCGGTCCATTCGCTGTCCGGCACCGAATCGGCCACAATGCCGGCGCCTGCCTGCACATAGAGTGTCTGGTCCTTGATCACGGCAGTGCGGATGGCAATGGCCAGGTCCATGTTGCCGTCAAAACCCAGGTAGCCGACTGCGCCGGAATAGATGCCGCGCTTGACCGATTCCAGTTCATCGATGATTTCCATGGCACGGATTTTTGGCGCGCCGGAAATGGTGCCAGCCGGAAATGTCGCGCGCAGCACGTCCATTGCCGAGAGGCCCGGTTTCAGTTTGCCTTCCACGCTGGAGACAATATGCATGACATGTGAATAGCGTTCGATCTGCATCTGGTCGGTGACTCTGACAGTGCCGGTGACGCTGACCCGGCCGGTGTCGTTGCGTCCCAGGTCGAGCAGTTGCAGATGTTCGGCACATTCTTTCGGGTCGGCGAGCAGTTCGCTGGCCAGGGCTTCGTCATCTGCTCTGGTGCGGCCGCGAGGCCGGGTGCCGGCAATGGGCCGCAAGGTAATGGTGTCATCTTCCAGCCGGACCAGAATTTCCGGCGATGCGCCTACGATATGGAAATCTTTCATGTCGTAGTAGAACATGTATGGCGATGGATTCAGTGTGCGCAGGGCCCGGTAGAGAGTGAGCGGATGGGCCGAGAATTCGCGGGACATGCGCTGGCTCAGCACCACCTGCATGATATCGCCATTGCGTATGTATTCCTGCGCCTGCAGGACAGCCTGCTTGAACTGATCTTCGCTCATGGCATGGCGGACTTCCGCGCCTGTCGATGTCGCGATGGCGGGCGCGGGCAACGCCGTCCGCAATTGAGCGGCCAGTTGCTGCAATCTGGTCTGGCCCTTTGCATAGGCATCCGGCTGCTCGGGGTCCACGTACACGATCAGGCTGAGGCGACCGCTCAGGTTGTCGATCACCACCAGTTCTTCGGTCAGCAGCAAAAGACAGTCCGGGGTGCCGATGTCATCGGGATGTGGCTGGCAGGCAAGACGTTTTTCAATCCAGCGCACGGTGTCATAACCGAAGTAGCCTGTCAGTCCGCCGGCAAAGCGAGGGGCATCCGACAGTTTTGCCACGCGGTAACGCGCCAGAAAACCCGAAATGAACCCGAGCGGGTCGATGGTCTCGACGGCTTCGGTGATCTGTCCGTCGGTTTCGATCTGCACCCGATGGTCATTGATACGCAGGACGGTATGTGCAGGCAGGCAAACAATCGAGTAGCGGCCAAAACGCTCGCCTCCCTGTACGGATTCGAGCAGGCAGGAATATGGCGCGTTGGCCAGTTTCAGGTAGACCGACAGCGGTGTGTCGAGATCAGCGGGCTGGTGGCTTTCCAGCGGAATACGGTTGTAGCCCGCCTGGCGGCAGGCTTCGAATTGTTGCGGCGTCATCACGGTTTTGCTCCTGCAAGGGAAGATCGTGCCTGGCCGGGATGCCGGCCAGGTTGGTCAGGTTTTCAACGACGGGATCGCCATCGCCGGAGCAGGATGCAGGAGAACAGGTTCATGATGCCAGGGCAATCTTTTCGCAAGCGTCAGCCAGACTCGGAACAACGGCATCCAGGTCGAGTTCCTGGACGGGCCTGCCGCGATTATAACCGTAAGGAACGCAGAACACATGTGTACCGGCAGCACGGGCTGCCTGCGTGTCGTTCAGCGAATCGCCAATCAGCAGGAGTTGCTGTGGCGCAATGCCAAAGTGCTGGCAGGCATGCTGCAGGGGTAGCGGATCCGGTTTGCGTCTGGGCAGGCTGTCGCCGGAGAGCACCAGTTCGAAATAATCCAGCAGACCGGTGTCACGCAATAACGGAATGGTGAATTTTTCCGCCTTGTTGGTGATGCAGGCGACGTGCAAACCCATGGCGCGCATTTTTTGCAGGCCTTCCACCACACCGGGAAATGGACGCGATTCGCGCGACACATTGGCGCTGTAGTGTTTTTCGTAGATGCTGTAGGCGTGGCGGAATTCTTCCGGATCCGGATCGGCGTCCATGTCGCCGGTCAGTACACGCTTGACCAGTCGGGAGACACCGTTACCGATGTAGGAGCGGATGGTGTCGAGATCGGGCACCGGCCGGCCCAGTTCCAGCATCATTTGTTCTGCAGCATAGGCCAGATCGGGCGCTGTGTTGAGCAGCGTGCCATCCAGATCGATGACCACTACCCGGACAGGGACAGGGAAATCCATCAGTTCACCTTGGCCAGTTCATCACGCAGGGCCTGGATCACGCTGTCGTAGCGATGCGCATCGGTATCGCGACCGGCGCTGAACACGGCTGATCCTGCCACAAACACATCGGCACCGGCACGGGCCACTTCGGCAATGTTGTCTACCTTGACGCCACCATCGACTTCCAGCCAGATGTCACGGCCGGATGCATCGATACGACGACGCACTTCGCGGATTTTGTTGAGGGTTTCCGGAATGAATTTCTGGCCGCCGAAACCGGGGTTGACCGACATCAGCAGGATCATGTCCAGTTTGTCCATCACGTGGTCCAGATAATGCAGCGGTGTGGCCGGGTTGAACACCAGACCAGCCTTGCAGCCGGAATCGCGGATCAGCGCCAGCGAACGGTCGATGTGCTCGGAGGCTTCCGGGTGGAAGGTGATCATGTTGGCGCCGGCCTTGGCAAAATCGGGAATGATGCGGTCCACCGGCTTGACCATCAGGTGGACGTCGATGATGGCATCCGTGACCGGACGCAGGGATTCACAAACCAGAGGACCGATGGTCAGATTGGGGACATAATGGTTGTCCATCACATCGAAATGGATGATATCCGCACCGGAGGCGATGACATCTGTGACTTCCTGGCCCAATTTGGCGAAGTTTGCAGATAGAATACTGGGGGCGATACGGAATGTTCTGGACACGGCGGCTCCTTGCAATGCTTCAGTGTAAGATGTGAGCCTGTGATTCTACCTGTATTTGTGTCTTGATGACAGGACTCGTGAGAAAGATGGCTGAAACCCGGAAACATCAGATTACCATTGCGGTACAGACCGCGTACCTGGAAGACCAGTCCGATCCGCTGGTTGAACGTTACGTGTTTGCCTATACCATTACCATTACCAATACCGGAACGATTGCGGCCCAGCTGATCTCGCGGCACTGGATCATCACGGATGCCGAAAACCGTGTCCAGGAAGTCCGCGGTCTGGGCGTGGTCGGCGAACAGCCGTTCCTGCGACCGGGAGAGTCCTTTGAATACACCAGCGGAACCGCCCTGAATACACCGGTGGGAACCATGCGCGGAACCTATCAGATGGTTGCTGAAGATGGTGTGCATTTCGATGCCGAAATCGCCGCATTTGTCCTGTCCATGCCGCGAACGCTGCATTGACGGGCGTGTCTCCGGCCACCCTGCCGGAGCGGACGGGTGAGCGAACGCTACGAAGAACCCAGCCTGTCGCAAGTGCAACGGCGCGTGCTGGGTGCCTTGCTGCTCTCGCTGGCCCTGCATGCCGCCATTCTTGGTCTGCTGGGCGCTCCCGGCCGGCCGGACAGGCGCGTTCTGTCGCCGCCGATCCAGGTCAGTTTTCTCTGGCAAACGCACAAACCGGTTGATGCTGGCGCTCCGCCTGTTCTGGCAGGCGGGCAGGCCGGACCGGTTGTCGCCGGACATGCCAGGCCGCATGCGTCGGTAGAACCGCCAGCCCGGCCGGTAACGCCCGCCAGGCATCAGTCGGAAGACGATGTTCCGCCACCGGCAGCAGCACCGCTTCCGGTGGTGTCACCTCCCTCTGCAGCGACACCGGTGTATTACAGCGCAAGAGAACTCGATGTCCTGCCGCGCGTCGTGCAGTCGGTTTCGCCTGATCTTCCACGGTTTGCGGTTGAACATCACCTGAGCGGCTGGGTATTGCTGAATGTTCGCCTGCGTGCCGATGGTCGTGTTGAGTCGGTCAAGGTTGTCGAGTCCAGTCCGCCTGGCACTTTTGATGAAGCGGCCAGACAGGTATTCCTGCAATCGGTTTTTCAGGCTGGCCAGCGGGGCGGAGAACCGGTCAATGCGCAGTTCGAAGTCAAGATGACTTTCCAGTGAACAGGGCAGAACTGGGGTACAATGGGCGGCGAAGCTGGCCAGGCAATCGCTGCTCCGCGTTGCGGAGGAGAGGAAAGTCCGGGCTCCACAGAGCAGGATGCCGGTTAATGACCGGCCACCGTGAGGTGAGGAACAGGGCCACAGAGACGAGTATGCCGCAAGGCGGACGTGAAACGCGGTAACCTCCATCCGGAGCAAGGCCAAATAGGCAGGCTGTGACGTTGCTCGCCGAGCCTGCGGGTAGGCTGCTTGAGCCAGCGGGCAACCGCTGGCCTAGAGGAATGATTGCCCACGACAGAACCCGGCTTATCGGCCAGCTTCCCTTGCGAATGATTTTTTCTCCTGACGTGCGTGCGAAATGCAACCATTTGCCGCTGTGTGTGTCTGCCACGATATTGTGGTCTGGTTGAAACGGAGAATCGGGAATGCGTGTACTGATCGTTGAAGATGATGAACTGCTGGCCGCGGGCCTGATGCGGGTGCTGGAGCAGTCCGGCTATGCCGTGGACAGGGCTGGTAACGGTGAACAGGCCGATGCCATGCTGAGCGTGGACAACTATGACCTGGTCGTGCTGGATATCGGATTGCCGGGCATTGACGGATTTGCCGTGCTCAAACGTTTGCGTTCGCGCAATCAGTCCTGTCCGGTGATGATTCTGACTGCACGTGATGATGTGGCCGACAAAGTGCGCGGACTGGATTCGGGTGCGGACGATTATCTGGTCAAACCCTTTGCGCTGAATGAATTCGAGGCACGGCTGCGTGCGCTGGTGCGGCGTAGCAGCCTGGTCAACACGTCCCAGCTTGCCTGCGGCGACCTGATGCTGGATACGGTGGCAAGGCGTGCCTGGGTGGGCGATGCCGAACTGTCGCTGACCGCGCGCGAGTGGTCGGTTCTGGAATACCTGCTGTTGCGCCAGGGACAGGTGCTCAGCAAAGAGAAAATCCTGCAGGCGGTCTGCAACTGGGATGAAAACATCAGTCCGAATGCGATTGAAGTCTACATGTCACGCCTGCGTGTGAAACTGGAGCCTGCAGGCGTCAATATCCGTACCATTCGGGGTTTCGGTTATCTGCTGGAATCCGGGGATGTCAGACAGCCGGCGTGAAACCACCCTGCGGGGGTTGCTGCTCGGTTCCCTTCTCGGTCCCTTGCTCGGATTGCTGGTGGTGGCGACCGGCGTATCGTTTTATGGCGCCCGTCTGGCGGCAACTCATGCCTTTGACCGGGTGCTGATGGATCCGGTACAGGCCCTGTCGCAACGGGTGGTGGTGCAGAACGGAAAACTGGTGCTGCAGATGTCGCCGGAAACCCTGCACACGTTGTTCACGCATGTCTATGATGTGGCCTGGTTCCAGATTCTGGATGCCCGACATCAGCAGATTGCCGGCAACATGAACCTGCCTGTTCCGGACAGGCTGTCCAGCAAGCCACGCTTTTACGATGCCGTGATCCGCGGCGCCAATGTCCGGGTCGGGGTCGTCCGCGTTCGACTGGACAGTGATCCGCTGGTAGGCAACGAGGCGCCGGAGGTGATCATCCAGGTGGCCGAAACGCTGATCAGGCGCGATCGCAACCTGTACGAACTGATGGCGCTGATGATCACGCCGGCCTTGCTGGTTGTGCTGACCGCGATTGCCATGGTGTCGTTTGGCATCGGGCATGGTCTGAAACCACTGGATGCCCTGAGGCAGGAAATCGCCAACCGCTCCTGGCACGATCTGCATCCGGTCAATGAAATGTCGGCACCGCTGGAAATCCGGCCAGTGATCGTGGCCCTGAACCAGTTGCTGGCCGATCTGGCCCACGTGCTGGATACCCAGCAACGGTTTCTGGCCAATGCGGCGCATCAGCTCAGAACGCCTCTGGCCGGCTTGCAGACACAGGTTGAGCTGCTGCTGCGCGACAGCCGTTCTGACGAAACGCGCGATGCATTGCGTGTGGTGCTGGACACCACGCGTCGCGTCACCCACCTGGCCAACCAGTTGCTGGCGCTGGCGCGCGCCGAGCCCGGTGGCAGCCATCTGCTCAACATGCAGTACATCAATCTGGCCGATCTGGTCGAACTTGACATGGCCATGTGGCTGGCACGCGCCCAGGCGCGGAACATTGATCTCGGATTCGAGCTGGAACCGGTGATGGTCGAAGCCGACATGCTGCAACTGGGCGAAATGCTGGGCAATCTGGTTGATAACGCACTGCGTTATACCCAGGAAGGTGGGGTGATTACGGTACGCAGCCGTTACGATGGCGCTGGCATACTGGAAGTCGAGGACAATGGCCCCGGTATTCCGGAGGCGCAACGCGAAAAAGTGCTCGAACGCTTTTACCGGATTGAAGGCAGTCCAGGCAACGGTTGTGGCCTGGGATTGTCGATCGTGGCCGAAATTGCCCGCAGTCACCATGCCCGTTTGCAGATTCTGACGCCGGCATCCGGCCGGGGGCTGCTGGTACGCGTGGTGTTTGCCAGTGCGTCCGGATTGCCACACGCCTGAATGCTGCTACACTGCCCCCTGTGACGGCAGGGTGGCCTCTGCCGGAGTGTATTCCTGCCGGTTTGTCCGGTCGTTCGAGGGGGCAATGGTGAAGCTGCGTCAGCTTGTCGGAATGGTCGGTCTGCTGGTGATGGTGTCTGGTTGCCAGCCGAAAAACGAAACCGGTCACAGCCAGGTGCTGGCAACCGTGAATGGTGAAGAAATCACTTTTGCCGAGGTCGATCAATACCTGCACCGGCATCCGGAACTGACGGACAGTCCGGCCACAGACGCCGAGCGGGCTGCCGTCGATGCAGTCATCGATCAGCACCTCGGGCAGGATGCCGCACGCGAAGCCGGTGTTGATCGCCTGCCTTCGGTCATGCTGGATTTGATGGATGCCCGCAAAACAACTCTGCTCGAAGATTATGGCCGCCAGCTGGCAGCAGCTGCCCCGCCCCCCGATCTGACGGCGCTGCAGGGCTGGTACCAGAGTCATCCCCTATTGTATGCCGACCGGCGTGCCTATCATGTCTCGCGCTGGATTCTGCAGGGCGATGCCTATCATCAGCAGCTCTGGTTGCAGGGGTTGTCACGCTATTCGGTGCTGGATGATGCAGCGGCCAGCTGGCTTGCTGTGCAGCATGCAGACTTTTCACGCGTGAGCGAAATCATGGAGCCGGAATCCCTGTCTGCCGACCGGCTGGCAAGACTGGCGGCCAGCCGTCCCTGGTCGGCGTTCGTGGCCAGCCAGGATGCCCGGTTTCTGGAAATCTGGGTGCTCGAATCCACGGATGCGCAACCCCTGGATTTTGCGGCAGCCCGTGTGCTGGTGGCGCAGGACATGCTCAGAGATGCTGGCATGAGAGCGTTGCAAAAACGCGAAGCGGCTTTGCGCAAGACGGCCAGGATCGCCTATCAGCAGCGCTGAATGTGCGTTATCACTGGGTCGTGTGCGGTGGGTGGTTGCTGATCGATGATGGCAGTGGTGCCATGCGCCAGGTTGCGCGGATGTAAGGGGCTGGGTGACCGGAGATGAACAGGGCTGTTCGGATCAGGATGCTTTGGGTCGGTACAGGTGTCATCTGTGGAGGAAACAGCAGGGTAGCCAGGCTGAGGATGCCAAGCACAGGATGAATTTTCAGTTCGGTACGGTTGCGGATGGTGTACAGAAAAGTCAGGCTGGTCAGACCACCGAGCAGAAAACCGCTCGCTGCTTCCGAGAGCGAATGTGCATGCACCATGATTCTCGACCAGGCCACCATGGCGGCAAGCAGCAGACCGAAAATGGCAGCCAGGCTCCGGCTGCCGGTATGCAGCCAGGCGACCAGCAGGAAAAACAGCACTGGGTAAATGGCGGCAGATCGCATGGCGTGACCGCTGAAACCTGTGAAATCGATGCTGCGGATGCCTATTCCCCAGCCAAGAAAGACGAGTTTGCTGGCCACCACCAGCAAAGTGGCGATGGACATCAGCCCAAGCCAGCGGATGAGCGGGGACTTGTCGGGCTGCCATGCAAGCCACAGCGTAATGACGACAGCAGCCGACACTGTCACATTAAAGCTTCCCGTGAACGACAATTCTCGCCAGACAGACATGATGGTGGGGCAGAGGCACGAACGAAGCAACCAGTTTACGTCAAGTTGGCCGGGGTGACAAAAAAGGGCGGCATTTGCCGCCCTGCGTTAGTAGCGTGGTTTGGCTTAGTGGGATTTTCTGCGCATGCGAAGCCCGGTCAAGGCTGCGCCGGTGATCAGCAGCGCAGCGGTGCCGGCATTCTGGCTGGACGGTTGCTCGACAGCGGCTGGCGCCTTGTCGGCAGTCATTGGACCCGGTAACGCGCCCAACAGAGTAGTTGTTACGATGAGCATGGGTTTCAGCATATAACCTCCTTGCTTCCGGTTTTGTCACCGGCATGTTTTTGTTCGCACATTTCCTGAAAAGAAATGTATATGATCAAAAGCAGGTTTCATGCCAGATATGGGCGAGCGTGCCCTAGTAGGCCTGTGAATCGCTGAACACCAGTTTGATGGTTTTGAGAATGATCAGGATGTCCAGCCAGATAGACCAGTTTTTCAGATAAATAATGTCATGCAGTACGCGACCTTCCATCTTTTCGATGGTGTCGGTTTCACCACGGAATCCGCTGACTTGTGCCAGTCCTGTGATGCCAGGTTTGACTTTGTGGCGCCACATGTAACCATGAATCAGCTTCCGGTAATGTTCATTGTGCGCGACTGCATGAGGGCGTGGGCCAACGATGCTCATTTTTCCCTGCAGGACATTGATCATCTGCGGCAGTTCGTCCAGTGATGTTTTACGGATGAAAGCGCCGAATGGAGTGACGCGGGCATCGTTGCGTTTGGCTTGCTCCACCTTGTCACCATTGTCCATGGTTCTCATTGAACGGAATTTGTAGACCAGTATTTCTTCACCATCCATGCCATAACGACGCTGCTTGAAAAAAACCGGCCCGGGGGACGACAATTTGACACCGATGGCCAGCAGAATCATCAATGGACTGATCATCAGCAGAATCAGGGATGAGACGACCACATCAAAAATTCGTTTGTGGATGGCATTGATGCCAACCAGAGGTGATTCAAACACGCCAATGACAGGAATGCCGTTTACATAATCAAGGCGTGCCTGTACCAGATCGAAGATGAAGATGTTCGGCACAAAATAAACCGAAGCGGTGGTGTCGCGCAATGAGTTGACCAGACTGACGATGCGTGGATTGTCGATGATTGGAAAAGAAATGTACACCAGATCGATGCCGAATTTTTCGACGTAGGCAGCGACTTCATTCAGTCCTCCGGCGACAATCGGTAACAGCGATGGATCGCTGCGGTCGTCCTGACGGTCATCAAAAAAGGCTTCAACCCGCACCATCAGATTGCGTTGTTTGTGGATATGGGTCGCCAGTTTGTAACCCAGTGCATTGGCGCCGACGATAACCGCACGCCGCACGCTACCGCTGTGGTACATCGATTCCACCCGAGAGCGGATATACGCATGGGTCAGGAATAACAGAACTGGTGTCGTCATCGCCCATGTCACCAGCATGATAGGTGGAAACAGGTGCAATGTATTGGTGGTCATCCCGAGCAAGGCCAGCAGACCAAGTACGATAGCCCAGGCGGTGACCAGATCCGTCATGTAGCGGATCTGGTTCGCAGTTCCTTGCGTGGACATTTCAAAAAATTCGAAACTGTCGAACACTTCGGTCGACAACAAAAATGCCAGCGTGCCAAGAATCAGATGGAAATTGGTAAATGGCGGATGGGTGATCTCGACCGCCAGAAACAGGCTGGTAAACACAATCATCGGATTTACCAGACGGCGGGCCAGATTGAGCGCCGGGTGGTCAAAGCTGCTGTATGACATGGGTGTGTCCTGATGTTTCTGAACCGTTTTGTTCAGAATTCCTACGCAACTACGTGGGAGTGATTCTACCAGATAAGAATTATTCGCGATGAATGTTATAGTATGAAGTATCGATTGGCTAGGTAAAGGCGAAACAATGGTTGTGCTGGTGGTTGGTGGTGCGGGATATATCGGTTCGCACATGGTCAAGATGCTTGGTCGCGCCGGTTATCAGGTGGTGACGGTGGACAATTTGTCCAGTGGATACCGTGAAGCGGTCACGATGGGTGAATTGGCACAGGTGGATCTGGCGGATACCGATGCGCTGGATCAGGTGTTTGCACGCTATCGTCCGCAAGCAGTCCTGCATTTCGCATCTTTTATTCAGGTGGGTGAATCGGTGCGGCACCCGGACAAGTACTATCGCAACAACCTGGCCAATACGCTCAATTTGTTGGATACCATGGTTCGACATGATGTAAAGTGGTTTGTGTTTTCATCCACGGCGGCCATTTTTGGCGAGCCTCGGTATGTGCCGATCGATGAATCGCATCTGCGTGAACCCGTGAATCCGTATGGGCGCTCCAAGCTGATGGTGGAACAGGTGCTGGAAGACTATGAGCGCGCTTACGGCATACGTTCGGTCTGTTTGCGTTATTTCAATGCAGCCGGAGCCGATCCGGAAGGGGAGTTGGGCGAGCGTCACGATCCGGAAACACACCTGATTCCACTGATTCTGCAGGCAGCGTCTGGCCGGCGTGATGCCATTACCGTCTTCGGCCGTGATTATGACACACCGGACGGCAGTTGCATTCGCGATTACATTCACATCCAGGACCTGTGTCGTGCGCATATTCTTGCGTTGAACTGGATGCGCGAACGAGACGCAAGTGGTCGTTTCAACCTGGGCAATGGTACCGGGTTTTCGGTTCAGGAAGTGATTTCAGCTGTTGAACGCGTGACCGGGCGCTCCATCCAGGTGGTCGAAGGTGAACGTCGGGCTGGCGATCCGGCTCGTCTGATTGCCGATTCGACACTGGCCCGCCGGGAACTGGGCTGGCAGCCTGAGCATGACCGGCTGGAAGATATCATCGCCGATGCCTGGCGCTGGGAGTGTCGTCACGACTGGAGCGTCAGAACAGGAGCCTGATGCCGTCAAAGCGTCGGGCCTGTCAATGCCAGCGACGTGGCATCCGGTTTGGTGATCCGCTGCATGACCATCACGTTGTCGCGATCATTCCGGTAAATCACCTGAAACTGCCGGGCAAAATCCGGATGTCGGGTTGGATCGGTCCAGGCAGCAAATCCGTTGGATGACCAATCTGCAATATAGACAATCGGTGAGTGAATGACATAATCCAGTACGTTGCCGTGCTGGATTTTGGCCTGCAAAGCGGCGGGATTTACTTTTCCATCCAGGTTGATTGTCCGGTCATGAAAATAGCCCAGCGTGCCAGACTGGACGGCGCCAACCCAGTCAGAATCAGGAACGTTGGCCTGCACCCATTGGACCACATTTTCGTGTTCCTGTGCGGTTCCCAGTGCATAACCGCGCTGCCAGTCACGCACGGCAAAACCGCTGGCGATGCCTGTAGCCAGCAGCGCAAACAGTGGCAATAGCCAAACCGTCTGCGAACGCAGCGCCAGGCGCGCCGCCCAGGCGAAAACGCTGATCCACAACAAGGGTGTCAACACTGAAAAATAGCGCTGCATGAAATGCGTCGCGCCAAACATCAAGCCGTAATATGCCGAAATTTCCAGTGACAGGATCAGTGTCAGCAGCAGTATCTGGCGGGTGATTGCATGACCATAGGCTGCGAGCGTGCGGACACCGGCTGCAATACCCAGTGTGGCCAGCAACATGATCAGGGCAATTGTGGTGTTGCTTTCCAGGCTGCTGGGGATCGGCGCATATAACAGCGCGGAATCGATGAAAGTTGCCGGAACGTGCAACAGGTTGTGGCCAAAATGCGCGCCATAGGATTCTGCCTTGCCGCTGATCGGCACGATAGAGCCAAACAGGCGGTAGTTGTTGATGAGCCACGGGCTGGCCACTACCACGCTGGTGGCACCCGCCACCAGCGCCTCGATCACGCGCTGTTTCAGCGCACTGGATGCTGGACGGACCAGCAGATGGGACAGCAATAGCGCAGCGATGAAAAACACGGCATCATTGCGTGCCAGAAAGGTCAGGCCAAGCAAAACGCCCAGCGAGAGTTGTTCCGCAAGCGTGAGCGGGGATGCAGATTCGCGGCTGGCCGCCAGCCAATAGTTGACCGTGAGCAGCATCATCAGCCAGTACAGCCCGGTCTCCAGGCCATTCATGCTGTGGCGGATGATGTGCGGCGCGGCGAACCACAAAGCGGCGGCAAGCCACGTCAGCTGGGATGGGAGCCCTAGTTCGTCAAACAGACGGCGGGCAATGCGCTGCAGGAGCCATGTGCTGAGCAGTGCGATCAGCAATGAAACCAGCGTGACCAGGATGATGCCATCTGCTTTGTCGCCACTCACCAGCTTGAACAGCAATGCACTGACAAAGGTGAACAATGGCTGTACGCCATTGGTGGGTATCGTGCCGGCAGACACGCTCATGCCCAAGCCGCCGGCAAGGTTGCGCGCCACGGTTTGCAGCAGGTAACCGTCCTCTGTCATGTATTGCCAGAATAGCCTGTGCTGAAGGTCTGTCAATGGAAAGAGGCGGGCTGCCAGTCCTAGCAGGAAAGCATATGCGGTGATGGCCAGCAGCCAATTTTCGGCGCGGTTGGAGCGGAATGGTGTTTTCATGCACGCCTCGGTGGTTGAGAGTTGCGTATGAGCCTTGCAAATGCAACGGATAGTGCGGTGATGATCAGATACAGAGGCTGGATCATGTCGACCGGACTGACAGTCACGATCATGACCATGATGGCTGTCAGGGTGGCCAGCAGATGGCCGCGCAGTGCCTCCATGTTCTGATCGTCAGCAGTCAGCTTGCCGATGCGGATGAGTTCCAGTATGGCAGACAGAAATACGCCGACAAACAAGGTCACCCCAACCAGCCCGTAGTGTAGCATCATGCCCAGGTAGGTGTTGACGATATCAATGATGCCCTGCCCCTGAACCATGGCCTGCAGTTCCGGAGCAGACAGAAAGTCGATCGAACCAAGCAGGAAATTGCGTTGAATGACGATCCAGGCGTTACTGACCAGCTGCTGGCGGTAAGCGATGTCTTCCTGCTCAGCATGGCCAATGAATGGCAGCAGATTGACCACTTTTTCACCGCCGGGTACCAGAAATATCAGGGGAAACAGCGCCAGAGTGATCATTCCCAGCTTGATCAGTTTTCCGACCCCGCCTTTGCCGGCCAAGGTATAAATGACAATGTACACCAGCATGCCTACCCATGGTCCGCGTGAGAGAGTGACAAACAGGCCGCCTGCCAGAATCAGCGGGATGATGCGTTTGCGCGGTGGGTTGCTGCGGCTGCCAGTGAGATAATGCCAGCAGCCTAACGCAATCACCATCAGGTAACCGAGGCTGATCGGGCTTTGCATGCTGGCGTTGGCGCGCAGGCTATTGGCCCGGGACAGGTACAGGTGGCGCAGCGGAATGTCCCAGTGCGGAGCGATGGAAAAATACAGCAACCAGTGTTTGACATATTCAAAGCCGCCCGCCAGTGCCAGCACCAGACTGGTTGTTGTCAGCGCCAGCATCACCAGACGTATTTGATCAATGTTGCGAATGGAACGGCTGATGATCCAGTAAGGCAGCAAAGTATCCAGCGAAATATCGACAATCTCCCGGATTCCGTTGCTGATCGTGGTGCCGCGAAAATTCAGCACGATGCAGATGCTGACAAATGCAACCAGCAGCTTGTCTGTGGTGGTCATGGCCGGCCGGTTTTTCTTGAATTCGCTACTGAAATAAACAGGCAGCAGGACCACAAGTGATAACAGACGGGGATAGTTGAATTCGAACAGATAGTTGACCAGGCCGAATCCGGGAATGGCGATGCCCACAACCGGCACCGCACAGAGTAACAGCGCATAACGCACGGAGGGTTCCGTTTCGCGCGCGCGCAAGGCCATCAGCTGGATAGATGCGAGAATGGCAAATATCCAGAAGCTGGGTGACAGGAATTCAAGACTGGTCAACACCAGCAATGCGTTGCGCCATGTGTTGATCCGATAGGGTGGAATTTCCGTCAGAAGCCATGGGCCAGCCAGCCGGAAGACAACCAGAATCAGAAAACTGACAATCAGATCGGATTTGATGAGCTCAGTCATCGCGGCGTGCTCGCAGGAAGCAATGTTGGCGGCTGGCTGGCTGGCATTGCATCATTTGTATTCGATGAGTGTGGACGAGCGATTGAGCAGTTTGCGCAACAGAAACTGCAGAATACCTTGCGCTTCGGCAAATTTGCCCAGCATGAGATAGGTCGCGTGTGACCAGCGCTGTCCGGATGGTTGATTGCGCAGGGCAAGTCTGACTATCTGGAGCGGATAGATCAGGGCCAGCATCAGTCCAAGCCAGGGCGAGATGGCAATCGACAGAACGAGAATCAGCAGCGGAAGCACAATACCCCAGCCGATGCCGCGCAGGGTTTCCCTGGCATAATGTCGTTCCGGTTTCCAGCCATGCAGCGATGTGCCTTCGGCATAGGCATGACCGGCACGTTGCGTGCGCTTCCACCATTGGGAGAAATGCAGCATATTCGCGTCGTGTGCTGTCATTTCCACGTCCAGTCGCATGATCCGGAATCCTTGTTCGCGCAGACGCAGACAGAGTTCGGGTTCTTCGCCTGCAATCAGGTTGTCGCGATAACCCCTGACCAGTTGTAAGGCCTGGGTTCGCATCATGGCGTCCCCTCCGCAGGCCAGGGTTTCGCCAACGGGCGTATTCCATTCTTCGTCGCACATGCGGTTGAAGATTGACCGTTCCGGGAAGCGTTCGCGTCTGCGGCCGGCCACCACGGCAAAATCGGCATTGCCGGACAGGAATGAACTGGCTGCATTCAGCCAGCCAGGCTGGATCTCGCAATCGCCATCGATAAATTGAACATATTCCAGATCCGGTGCGACGCGCATCAGTTCGTAGAAGCCCTGGTTGCGTGCTCTCGCCGCAGTGAATGGAACTGACAGATCCAGTTCGACTACCTGGGCACCCAGTTGCCTCGCCAGAGTCACGGATTGGTCTGTCGAGCCGGAATCGACATAGACCACGTGGTCTACGTGGTGGATGACCGATTGCAGACAGCGTCGGAGTCGATCACCCTCGTTGCGACCAATCACGACGATACCTGGTTTTGTCACCGCGGCATCTGTGTCCATCATCGCCTGTTCCAGTGCAGACGGTTATCCGCTGTGACTTGCCGGAAATTCTCGCATGTCAGCGAGGTATCGAGCCAGTTGCCCAGCTGGACAAGATCGCGATCAAATTCGCTGGCAAGAATGCTTCTGGTGGCGGCGCTGAGCTGCGGTCTTTGATTCATGCGAAAGCGGTTCTTGATTCTGTCACGCAGTGTCTGGGGCACCAGATGCCGTCTGAGCCAGGTGGCCACCGGATTGCGCAGCAGCAGCTGATCACCTGGAAAACGTCGGATGCGCTCACTGGACACGTTTTCTGCTTTCATGTCATGTTGCCACGTTACCGGTCCTGGATAACCGATGAACCTGGCGATAATGTCCAGTTCGGACTGGGGATGCTTGAGCAGGCGATCAAAAAAGACTGGCAGGATGTTGTCCATGCCCCAATGGTCAATGAACGGTTTCAGTTGTTCTGCATAACAGCCGTAGGCTTTTAGTTCGGGATAGCGCTGTACCGCTGCTTCAATATCGCACTGGTAAATACCCATGCTCCATTCATGGATGTAGTGCGAAATCAGCCGGTCAATGGGATGCCGCATGACATAAATCAGTTTGACATCGGGCAATACGGCTTTCATGCGCTCCACAGTGTGGGGATAGGTGGGTAATTTGGTGTAATGCGTACTCGCTTCCCCGCGCAGGTCTGTTGGCGTGGCCGCCTCGAACAGAGCGTCGTACCATGCCAGTCCATGGTCATGGATTTCGTCGTTGCTGAAAAAATTGGGTTCCTTGGGCGTGCAGAAAAAAATGCCGGGCTGTGCCTCCAGTTGTTTGTAGAGGGTTGATGTGGCGGATTTCATGGCGCCAATGATGACAAAATGGGGAGGTTTGCGCAGGCTCATGGACGTGCTTTCGCTGGATGGGTATAGGATTTCATCGGGGTATGCCAGTGAATCCAGATATCGGCCCATTGTCTGTCTGGTGCGGACATGTCCGCACGGCCGGCCAACTGACGAAGCCAGGACACCAGCCGGCCTGCAGTCCAGGCGAGATTGGCCAGTAACGGCCCTGTTCGACCATGAACCTGGAAAAAATATCGGGCACGTGATTCGTAGTAGTAACGGGGAGGACGCTTTTTTTGCGCCAGATCGGTCTTGACTGGGGAGCTGCCGCCACGCAGGTGTACGACCCGCGCGGTTGGCTCATGTCGAACTGGCCAGCCATGGCGCCGTGCACGATGGCAAAATTCGACATCTTCGAAATACATGAAATAGCCCTCGTCCAGCAGTCCGGCTTCGCGGATCACCTGGTCGCGGATCATGACGCAGGCAAAACTGGTCCACTGCGGCGCGCAAGGTGCGGTTTGTACCGGCAGTGGAACCTGCCAGCCGGCAAATAGCCGGCTCAGAAAACCGGTGCGCGCCGCGTCGGTAAACTCGCTGACAGGCGAGTGATAACGGAAACAGCTTTCCTGGCCTTTGCCATCCGGCCATTCCAGACGTGGACTGAACAAACCGGCTTGCGGATGCTGCTTTGCGCTGTCCAGCAATGTGCGGATTGCACCAGGTCTGATCAGCGTATCGCTGTTCAGCAACAGGTACAGTTCAGCCGGCTGGTAGCGGATGCCAATGTTGTTGCCGGAGGCAAAGCCATGGTTATGCGGCGATTCGATCAGATCAATCCGGGCTTCGGTGTCGTGTTGTCGGATCCAGTCGCGCAGAATGGTGACGGACTGGTCTGCGGAATGGTTGTCAACAATGACGATGCGCGCGGAAAGACCGGACAGTTCTGCCAGCAGCCCGGGCAGGCAATCGATGAGAAATCCGGGCGTGCGATAGTTGACAATCACGCAGGACAGAACGACGGATGATCGATGTGTCTGATCGTTCATCTGGTTATCTCGCTGAGGGCCCAGCCGATCAGTCCGCCGACCAGAAAGAGCGGCATGCTGTGGATTTCTTTCATGGGATGCAGAAATCCCAGTTTGTGTTTGTAATACAGGGTGACAGGAATACCCATGTAGTAACTGGCGGTGATTGCCCAGATGGCGCCATTCAGGCCAAAGTGGTGGTAAGCCAGTGGCACGCCGATGAACAAACTCAGGCTGCGCAGAACCAGATTGTAAGACAGGATTTTCGGTTGCCCGAGCGCGATGAAACATTGACCTGCCATGTCATACCGGAATGCCATCAGTGACAGCGCAAGGATTTCCAGCTCGTGTCCGGCCGCAGTGTAACGGACATCGTAAATCGCCTTGATGATGACGTGCCCTGCTTCAAACAGAAATCCACTGACAAAAAACAGTCCTGCATCGAAATAGAACCGGTAGCGGTAATAGGTGTGCGGCATACGCTCCGGTTGGTTGCGCAGGGTTTCGCTGATTGCCGGGAACACGACATTCCCCATCAGACGGCCGGCAGCCTGGCTGAATGCATTCACCAGGAAGAACGCGATGGAATAGATACCGAGTTCGTGAGGCGTGATCATGCCGCCCAGCAGCAGACGGTCGCCATTCAGAAACAAAAAAGTGAGGATCGAAGAGAGGAACAGCCATTTGCCAAAATGGATGATTTCGCGCAGGGCCTGGGGCTCCAGTTGCCAGCGGTTGCTGGTTTCCGGAACGATCAGATAGATGACCAGCAGCCTGAACAGGCCCACCCCCACGTTGCTGAACGCCAGCGCCCAGATGGAACGGTCGAAATAGATCCAGGCCAGAGTGATGATCATGCCGGCCATCTGGCCAGTCAGATCGATCATGGTGACCTTGGCGATTTTCATGTTGCGGTTGGCGGTATACAGCCAGATGGGTTCGATCGCCGACAGCACAATGCCGAAGTTGGTCAACGGAATCAGCCATGGCAGGCGAGGATCTGCGTACACTGTGGCTGATGGAATCCAGCCGGCCTGATTGCTGAAGTACAATCCCAGGCTGATCAGGATGGAAACCAGCCAGATGAAGACGCCGCGCAGAATCTGGACGGTCCAGGTGGTGTTCTGGAAAACGGGATCTTCCCCCCGTCTGCTCTGGATGATGTTTTGCCGCAATCCCATTTCGGTAAACATGAAAATGCCCATCATGATGGCCATCACGATGGCCATCACGCCAAACATGGACGGGTCGAGCAGCCTGGTGGTGATCATGTTGTTGGCGAGCCGGAGTATCTGGCTGCCGCCGAACCCTGCCATGGTCCAGATGCCTGCATGTATGCTGCGTGCTTTGAGAGATGAGGTCATGGCGTCACTGGTTGTCGGAGGCGGTGGCTGAACTGTCCGGGATGTAGGCGCCAAGGACAGGATAGATCGTGTGCAGGAAAGACTGCAGGCGCTGGTCAGCCTTGTCAGGCAATTCTGTGTTCAGGATCGGGGTGATCAGACGAACCATGCCGCCATCCGAGCGATGCGTCAGGATGGCATCACGGATCAGATACCATTTCATCAGATAGGCGTTGGTAAGGTCGCGGCCGCGTTCATCAAACCAGTAATACATCAGCTGCTGTTCGTTGCTGCGCGAGATGGTGGCACGTAACAGGCTGAGTGTATGGCCATCTGGCATCGCCAGATGCATGACGGTTGGAGACGACATGATCCAGCCATTGCCGGGCATGCAGACTTCTGGTGAATGGGGGGATACCCCTTTGCTCTGTGACGGGTAGTAGGACAGAAACAGATTGACCGGTGTGCCATTGTTTTCCCGGTAATTCGCCATCAGGTAGTCGCCGGTGCCAATCAGTTCGCTGGCATGGTTGATGTCATCCGGGTGTTGTGCTTGCCAGTTGCCCAGTTGCAACGGAAAGCTGTCCAGCGGCAGGTGCGGCGGCACATACTCCTGCCGGTGAGTCATGTGATGGTCGGCCAGGATGGCAAATGCGGTCATGAACGCCACAACCAGCAACGGCCGGTAACGTACCAGTCCGGCTTTATCCGGATGATGGGCCGGTTCCGGCAGGGAGAGACTTTCGCCGAGACTGCGCTTGCGGCCGGTCTGTTCAAGCAGTTTGATTTCGCCGGCCATGATCAGCAGACACAGCATGAAGATCAGCCAGCCGGCAAATTCATGCAGAAACCCTTCCGCCATGGCGGGCCCCCACAGATTGACCAGAATGCCGGTGCCGGCAATGCGGATGACATTCATCAGGATGCTGATCGGAATGGCAGACAGAAAAAGCACGCCGCGTCGCCAGAATGACGCCTGGTACAGGTAGGCAAAAATAAAACCGATGCTCAGCAACGGGTACAGGTAGCGCAACCCGCTGCACGCGTCTTGTATCTGCAGGCGGAAGTCGCCGAGATCAATCAGGTTTCCCTGTGTGTAGACCGGGATGTTGAGCAGGTCCAGTACGGCGGAACCGAGGGTGGTAGACAACAGTTGCAGGCGTGCCGACAGCTCGGCTTCGAGAAAATAAGGCAATGGAATGGTCAGAATGAGCATGAACATCGGCACGGCGGCGATTTTCATGAAATTCAGGCCGCCGGTGGCCAGCACGATGGCCATGAGACCAAGCACAAAACCCGCCTGAATCAGGATGAACAAGGCCGAATATTCCCCGGTCAGCAAAAACAGTATCGCCAGAAGAATCGCCGGAACAGCCAGCCAGCTTGCATCGCCGAATATCGGAACGATGGATCTGCGCTGGCGCCACAGTAGCCAGAGAACGATCGGCGGTACAAAAAAACCGTGGCTGTATTCTTCATACGAAGACCAGCGCTGTACCAGTTGTTCGAGTCCGCCAAAAAATGCGACTGTCAGCAGGGCCAGCGTGATGACGGCCAGCAATGCCAGCCAGCGTCTGGAGTGATGGAATGAGCCCGCTGCGCCGGTGTCTGGTCTGGACATCGGCACGGATTTCATTTCAGAAGCTCCGCATAGCGATTGAGAGCCTGAAGGCGGGTTGACACGCCCAGCTTGTCATAAATCCGTTTCAGATGGTTTTTGACAGTGTTGTGACTGATTTCGAGAATCATACCGATTTCCTGATTGCTCTTGCCGGACTTGACCCACTGGAGAATCTCGATTTCCCTGTCGGTCAGGATGCCCAGCAACAGTTTTTGCGAATCGGCCCGTGAGGTGTTGTCCGGAATCTGTTCCAGAATGGTGCTGTAATCCGGTGGCGGGTCTGCTTCGGCCAGGGATTCGATTCTGCGCAGTACGGAATCGATGTGAGGAACCAGCATGTCCATGGCTGTCCGGTTGAGGGGAAACAGCTCGGTGGTGCTGAAAAACACATACAGGCTGTCGACGCCGCCACGCAGATCCCGCATGCCGTAGACCAGCAGTGAACGCATGTGCTGCAGATTTTTCAGAAAACAGATCTTGTTGGTTTCTGGCAGCGAAAACAGGCTTTGCTCGTCGAGCGACCGGTTGATGGTAAACCATTTGGATCCATTCTGCTTCCAGCGCGTGTAGAGCAGTCTCATCAGTGCATCGACATTATCCCTGGCTTCGATCAGATGGCGGGTGCGAACCGCCGGGATGGAAGAAATAACGTCGTAGTGCAGGCTCAGACGGTGGAAGTCCCCCCAGGCGGCAATCATGACATCGTGCGGGAAAATCTGCCTGACACTGCCTTGCATCCACAGAAATAGGTCTACGTGCCGGACTATGGCAGTAGATTGCTTGACCAGCTCCTGGATCAGCATGGCCTGGTCTGTCGTCTGGGAATCGGTCATGAAGTTGAATGCATACAACGCTTGACGGACATTGTAACAAGAAATTTGATGACAAAGCATTCGGCACTTGATGAATTCTAACGCAAAATATTGCAATCGAATTGTTCGTGTCCTGAATTTGGCCAATTGTGACGTGGAAACATGACAGTGTCTGCAGCTCGGGCTGATTTTTCGATGATGCCACCGGTTGGCGTGCATTTGTTAGTTGTCATGATTATGACAGTTCTGATGGTTTGAACTACCCGAAAGGGCTATTGTTGGTGGTGAATGCGCTGCGTAGAATAGCACTCAAGATGTCTGGGGAAGCGGGTGGTCTCGGGGCGTCGCTAACAGATTGGCAACTCGACTAAAGCCTTAACCATTTATGGGAGTTTCATCATGCGCCGTACTGCTCTAACCGTTGCTGCCTTGGCAGCCGTTTTCTCCGCACCAGTATTTGCCAGTCCGATCGTCGGTCTGGTCGACACCGGTTCCGCCGGACTGGGTAACGTGGACACCAACTACCACTTTGCCGCCACATCGGGCACATTCATTCCGCAAGGCGCGACATCCCCAGTGACCTACAATGCTGGCACTGCCCGCGGCACCAGCTCCAGCGGCGTGGTTGGTTGCACTGGTGGTGCAAACTGTTATGGTGTGGCTGGTACCTACAAGGCGTGGACTGCCAGCGCTGCTCCAGCTTCGCTCTGGCTGGCTCCTACCGCTGAAACTGGTCAAACTTATGATGGTCAGGCCACCGGCTCCTATACCTGGACCCTCGATTTCAACCTCTACAACTTCAAGAACGCTGCTTTCACTGCGCAGTGGGCATCCGACAACGAAGGCTATGTCACTCTGAACGGCCAGACCCTGACCGGTTCGACCATCTATGATGGTTACCCCGCATTTCAGCAGTTCACCGGCTTCAGTGATCTGACTGATAGCGGCAGCAGCGCTCTGGTTCTGGGCAAAAACCAGCTGGTTTTCCACGTGTTCAACGTGGGTCAGCCAGTTGCTAACCCCACCGGTATCAACGTTGATTTCCTGAGCAGCAACGTGATTCCTGCACCGGTTCCTGCTTCTGCCCTGTTGTTTGTCTCCGCCATGGGCGCTCTGGCCGTTTTTGGCCGCAAGCGTGGCCGGAACTCTTCGGTAAACAGCGTCGCTGTGTAAGACAGACGTGTCAACAAAAAAGGGGGCGTAAGTCCCCTTTTTTGTTTGGGTCATCCGCACTTTGTTTCACGCTCCCGACTGGAGTGAACTCTCAACCGCGCAAACCAGATTTCCGGATTTCGAGTTGTGCCAGACCTGTCAGCAGCGATTCTGGCAGGGAGTGTTCAAGAATATCGAGCATGGTGTGCAGTCGGTGTCGCCAGTCGTGACGGCTCAATGCCTCCATATGGTTGCGTAAACGGATGGATTGCATACGCTGGTGGTCGGCCAGTAACGTATCCAGAAACGGGATGAACTCCGCTTCATCTGCTGGCGGCGTGATGGTGGCATCTTCCCAGTCCAGCAGATGGCTGGCTTCGCTACAGCTCGGGCGACTACCAACGATCACACAGCCAGCCGCCAGACCTTCAAACCAGCGTTGTCCGACAAATGAAAACGGAAAGGGAGTCTTGCCGGCAGGTTTGTTTGCGACCAGTGGATCCTCGGCCAGTAAAATCTGACTGCTGGCGAGAAGCTGCCAGAACAGCCGCCGGTGCGCACGATAATCACGAATCCGGCCGAATTCGGTATGGCTGGTATGGTAGAACAGGCGTCCAGACCCTGCGGTATTGAAAGATTGCGATAGTGCCAGTTCACGGCTCGCCTGCTGGCGACCATAACCGTTGACAGTGATGCAGCGTGAACCGCTGCACGAGCCGAACTGGAGCACATCGGCCGCCAGTGGCACGAATGTGACCGGTGGCTTGAACCGGTTGGTGTAACTGTCGATGCCGCCACGCAACCCGATGAAAATGTGATCGATCTGGTTGATCGTGCGGTGAAACGAAGAAATCCGGTCTCGCCAGGCCGGTCTGGGTTCGAATGCTTCGTAGGCATCGAAAATATACAGCGCCACTTTGTCAAACCGTTTGCGCCAGTGCCTGATCTGTTTCAGCCATTGCACCGATTGAAGCGAATAAATGCACACCAGAAACAGGGTAACTGGTTCGTTGGTGGAAGGCAGGATTGCTTCCGGAACGTCCTGGTATTGGAATGGGGCGTAGAGTTGCGCTTGCAGCGCCGTTTCCATGACATCTTCAAATTCATTGATGCAGTTTTGCGCTGGCGAAGGCTGTATGTTGCGGTTGCTGATGACCAGGTATTTCATGATTGTCGTGATGCCATCAATGGTCCGGCCAGTGGCCGGATCGGGGTGAATAAAAGACGGCTTGCCGCTTATGCATGGGTTGTCCAGTGGTCGCAACGGTTGAGTGTCAGCAGCTTTTTTAGCCGGGGCGAACACCCTGTCAGCTTCAAGCGATGGCCATTGGCTGCGAGTTGTTGTTCCAGTACGAGTAATTGGCCAAGGTAGCCACTGTCGATGAAATGGCAGTCGTGGCAGTCGATGGTGACATCTTGTCCGGATTGCGCAGCCTGCTGTAACCAGTCTCTGAATGACTGTGGCACCGGATTGCGCAGTGTACCGGTGAATAGAGCAGGTTGCTGGATATGGATTGGATGTGATGCATTGTCCTGGCCGGGATGTTGGCGATGCCGGTACCGGAGGTACAGCAAGGGCAATGCCCTGAAAAAAAACAGACGCACAAATCCGGCTCCATCCTGCATATAACGCCGCCACAAGGCAGGTTCCTGGCGGATTCGCCACAGCCATTCGAGCCCGGTTTGCTGCATCCAGTCTGGTGCGCGCAATACCGTGCCGGCTTCAAAGTTGACAACCGCCCCGAGATGGCTGATGACCCTTGCATTGAGGTTATCGGCATTGCGCATGATCCATTCCTGACCTTTGCGGGCGCCCAGCGCGATGACCAGAAAATCGGGATCGGCCTGATTGATCGGATCCAGATGGTCCGGAGAACTGATTTCGTGTACTGGTAAGTATCCCGGGCTCTGTTGACCAGTGCAAGTCATGCCGGCGGCGTACTGATTGATGTTCTTCGCTGCCAGATCGGCAGCTCCGGGCGGACCACCAAAAAAATAGACACGTATTTTCGGATTGGCGGGCATGTCGCGCAGAACGTTGAACAAATCAGAACCGGCCACCCGCTCTTTGACCGGAATCCCCAGTAACCGCGAAAGCCAGACCAACGGCATGCCATCCGCAATGACGAGATGGCTGCAAATGACGGATTTTCGAAAAGCGGCATCCTGGAAACTGGTGATCAGAAAGTTCAGGTTGGGCGTTGTGAGCAGGCATTTTTTCTGCTCGCGCATATGGTCGATGATACGAAGGCACGCCTGATCGAGCGTGATGGCATCTATCGGAAGCCCGAACAGACAGTGAACATCGCGATCGAAAACAGATGTCATTGATCGTTCCCCCGGTTGGTACGAATCCAGTTTTTTTCGCGGTGCGTCAAAAACCGGAAATGCCTGGGTATCCGTTTCAGAACATACAGCGGAACGTAGAACAGTGTCGAAATGGGCAGGATGTGTTTAGCCCATTTGTACTGGCAGAGCAGGATGCTCAGTACCAGACTGAGCAGGGCAGTCAGGTTGACCGTGATCGGCTCCATGCCGGACACCCCGACAAGCATGGCAAGCAGATTGGCAGCAAGATCGGCCATTTGCAAGGTCACCAGCAAAGCCAGAGGGGGAATGCCGAGATCGAGAGCCATGGCCAGCAAACGGATGTCTGTCTGACGCAGACTGCTGAACAGAAGTCCTGGGAACCGTCGGACGATCATGCCCAAGTGGCCGTGTTCCCACCGGGTTCTCTGCGTTTCCTGGGCAGTGGCTTGTGTCGGAAATGTGCTGGATACCAGAGCGCGTGATTCAAAAACGGGAGGGAAGCCGGCTTCGGCCAGATCGATACCGAGTTGCATGTCTTCAACCAGTTCACCCGTAGCCAACTGGCAGTTGGCCAGCAAAGACCAGGGGAAAGCCATACCAGTTCCGGTCAGCTGACAGGGCAGGCCAAGCCTGGCCAGACCATCGGGACGAATACGGTTCTTGAGAAGCCAGGCGAATTCTGCCACCTTGAGGCCGGTGGCAGCTCCAGGAGGTGAATGCATGAGATAGGTGGCTTGCACAGGCCGCCCGCTTGCCTGGCAGGTGCTGACAAGTTGCTTCAGGGAGCCGGTTTGAACTTCGCAATCTGCATCGATGATGATGACCACATCCGGCGGGGTTGCTGCCAGATGTCGAATGCCGTGGTCCAGTGCATATCCCTTTCCGCGCAATTCTGCATGGCTTCGCTCGATCACGTCCGCGCCGTTTTGTCTGGCAATGTCTGCTGTCTGGTCTGTGCAATTGTCAGCGATGACCAGTACCCGGGCATTGTCTGGCAAGTCAGCCATGATCTGCTGCAGGGTATGTCCGATCCCGCTGGCTTCATTGTGGGCGGGAACCAGTACCGTGGTTCGGATCTTTGACGGTGGATGACTGGCGGTCGGGTTGTTTGTGTCCTGGTCGGGCAGAAAAAAAGCAGCGAGCACTTCGATCGTCAGTACCATCACCGGCAAAGCCAGCACAGCAGCGATCAGCCAGAGCATGGTTGCGATCATGCAGTCACCTTTCGCAGCTGTGCAGCCAGTTTGCCCGCCTCGACGTGAATGTCATGTCGGTGCAGGACGCGATCCCGGGCATGGCTGCCCATCCTGTCGAGCCGTTCATTGTTGCGCGGGTCCAGTGCTTCGCGCATGGCTTGGTACAGACTGTCCACATCGCCGGCAGGCACCAGCCAACCGGATTCTCCATGCTGAACCAGCTCGGGTATGCCTGCCACATACGTGGTAATCACCGGACGCCGCAAAGCCATGGCCTCCATGATGACCACTGGCAGACCTTCGGCGAAGCTGGGCAACACCAGCGCTCGCGCCGTCAGCATCTGGTTTCTGACTTCATCGCTGCTGATCCATCCGGTGATGGTGACGTGATGGGTCAGACCATAGTCGCGGATACGGGCTTCAATCTCAGCCCTCATTTCTCCGTCACCGGCAAGGACCAGCGAAAAATCGATCTGGCTGGCGTGAAGCTGGCGTGCAGCTTCCAGTAACAATAACTGCCCTTTCTGTTCGCACAGACGGCCTACGCAGACAAGTCGGGGCACATCTGGAACCGGCATTGCCGGCAGATTGTGGAATTCGGGTTCGATTCCACAATGAACCACATGAACCTTGTGCCACTGGTCAGAGGAAATCCAGCGGAACAGCTGGCTGCGGCCAAACGAACTGATGCCGATCACAAAAGCGGCCTGGGTGATCTTGCGTCCCAGTCCAAGAGCCATCGGTTTATCGAATTCTTCCGGGCCGTGTACGGTGAAACTGTAACCAGGGCCGCCAAGGGCCTGTGCCAGCATGGCGATTTCTGCGGGGTTTGAGCCAAAATGGGCGTGGATGTGGCGAATTTTCATCTGGCGTGACCACAGCACAACCTGACAGGCTTCAGCCAGATAGATCAGATGGTAGGGCAAGGCGCGGTCGGAATGCACGGACTGTTGAAACGCGATCCGCAGGGCTTTCAGAAACCGGAATGGTGATCCCAGACCAACCCGTACTGTTGCCATGAGCAGACGCAACAATCCACCCTGGAGGATATAACGGGTTTTTTCCCGTTCCTGCAGATCGACTGGGTCGGCCAGTACATCATTCCAGCCGCGCAGGGCAAACCGCTCAATCCGGAAGCCTTGCTGTTCAAGAGCGAGAATTTCCCGGCGGATGAAGCTGTGGCTTACTTTCGGATACTGATTAATGAAATAGGCAATCTGCATTGGTGCTAATCCAGAATTCTGGCTGGCACACCCGCAACGGATTTGCCGGCCGGAACATCTTGCAGGACGACCGAATTGGCACCAACACGGACGTTGTCATGCAAGGTGATGTCACCCAGAATCTTAGCGCCGGCGCCAATCGCGACATTCGCGCCGAGTCGGGGTGGTACGGCAGTGTTGCGGATACCGAGTGTCACTTGCTGGAAAATGATGCAGTTCGGTCCAATGGTGCAATCCGCATGAATGACAATGCCATTGGGGTGCGGTATGAGAAGGCCGCCACCGATCTGGCAGCCGAGCGGAATGTCGGCGCCAGTGATAATGCTCCAGAAACGGTAACGGATGACATCGATCTTGCTGAACAGAAGTCGTCGCAGCGGGTTGGCTGAATGGCGATTTTTCTGCCAGGAGCGAATGCTGGCAAGCAGGGATTTTCCGGGGGACCAGGCAAGGGCGGGCTTGTATTCACGGCTCCAGTCCGGGGTATGTGCTGGTGAAGATGCCGATTGTTGAGTGGTTGCCATGGGTGGTTCACATCATGTTGCAATCAATAAAAACATCCAGCTCTAGTATACTGGGAGTGTGGCGGCCTGTATCTGCAATGGAATGAAACCGGCGGCTGTGACTCGTAGTGAAGTATACTGTATAAACAAGGTTGCAACAGTGGATAATTTGCCCGCATCATGCTGAGAGAAAACAACTTCAATTTTTTGCGGGCGTTGTTTGCAACTTTGGTCATCGTGTCTCATGGTCCCGAAATCATGGATGGCAACCGTTCGCGTGAACCCATGACGCAATTGTTTCATACGTTGTCAGCGGGTGAATTTGCCGTGAATGCCTTTTTTCTGCTCAGTGGTTATCTGATTCTGCAAAGCTGGCGTTCTCGCCCCAACATGCTGGTGTTTCTTGAAAAAAGGATACTGCGGATTTATCCAGGCTTTATTCTGGCCAGCCTGTTGTGCATCTTCTTTTTTGGTTATCTGGGTGGCGGCGCAAATTATCTTTTCGAACTGAACGCACCGAGGCTGATCGGTGACATGCTGACTCTGCATATGCCGGAATTGCCGCCGGTGTTCCAGGGATCCCATTATCCGAATATCGATGATTCCATGTGGACCATCCAGTACGAATTTGTCTGTTATCTGTTTGTGGCGCTGCTTGGCTGGTTGTCCGGACCGAATCTGGCCAGGGTGTGGATAGGCGCCGCGGTGCTGGTTTTTATGGCTTACCTGGCCAATCGGATGGGCTGGTTTGATATGCCTACCCATTCGGCGTTTTTTCTGTTGCGGTTTCTGGTGATGTTTACGGCCGGCGGTTGTTTTGCGCTGGCGGATAGCGGCTGGTGGCGCAAGCCCCCGATTGTGCTGCTGGCGGGTGTACTGCTACTGGCTGGGCTGTTTTCCCATCGGCTGGCAGATCTGGTTTGTGCAACGGCTGGCGGTATTATTCTGTTTGCAGTAGCGCTGGACAAGACACCCTGGCTGCGTTGGTACAACCGGCTGCCGGATCTGTCATACGGAATCTACCTGTATGCCTGGCCCATCGAAAAACTCCTGTTGCACTATCGTCCGCAGAACGGGCTGCTACTGACAGTGCTGGAAGTCTGGTTGCTTAGCGTGGCCGCAGGCTGGCTCAGCTGGCATGTGATCGAACAGCGTGCGTTGGGCTGGAAGCCGGTGAGTGCTGTCGCCATGGGTAAGGTTGGGTCATAGACATGCCTGTTCGGATCATGTCACAATCGGTCAGCTTTTCTGATGTATTGCGTGGCACCACTGTATGCGAGGAGAAATCGGATGTTTAACAGTTGGTTCGGCAGCAGGCGGTGGCTGGTATTGGTGTGGTTGCTTGCAACAGGATTGCCTTCAGCAGTCCTGGCGGCCGGCGGGGAAGCAACCGCAACGGCAGGCGGAGCGGAGATCCCGGCCTACCGGATTTTGCCGGGTGATGCGCTGGATATTTCGGTGTGGGGCGAATCCACCCTGCAGTTGAAGGATGTGCGTGTTTTGCCAGATGGCAGCATTTCTTTTCCGCTGGCTGGCCGGGTGGTGGTGGCCGGTTTGAATTCAACTCAGATTGCGGCTGTTCTCACCAGAAAACTCACCGAATTCCTGAAATCGCCACAGGTGACAGTGATGGTCAGCGATCCGGCGGGCAGTCTGGTATATGTGCTGGGTAAGGTGGACAAGCCAGGCCCTGTGCCGCTTACCCGTCCGATGACGGTATTGCAGGTGCTCAGCGTGACTGGCGCGTTTGACAAGTTTGCCGATACATCCAATATCCGTTTGCTTCACATGACCCCGCAAGGACAACAGGTAATCACAATCAATTATGATGCGATGGCCAAGGGGCGTGATCTGTCCAATAATGTCCAGGTACAGCCTGGCGACACCATCCTGGTTCCCTGACAAACCCTGGACAACCCAATGAATGCAGGCAAGACAGGCAATTATCTCAGGCTGGTGATCCCCTGCCTGCTCGTGTTGTTGGCCAGACCGGCTTGCGCTTTTGAATGGCAACAGAACTTTTCCAGCCTGAACTACCTGCAGTTTTTCAGTAATCCCTTGTACCTGCCGAATCCGAAGCCGGTGTCGGTTGCCGACTGGACACCAACCTATGGCTTGACCGGGCAATCCGAAGCATATTCGTTGAAAGCGGTGGCGTCCGCCAATCTGATGCGCAGCAGCGATCCGACCGTGATGGTCAATCGGGCCGATCCAAGCCTGACGGTAACCGCAGCCTATACCGGGCAGACAACCACGTTGAGTGCTGCGTTTGCATACAGCCAGATGACCACTTTGCCGCTGGGCGTGTCTCCGGTTGAACTTGGCCAGAATTCCTACGCGGCCGCCGATGGCACGCGCATCAGTCGCACTGCAACGTTGACCTGGCAACAGGAATTGAGTGATCTGTGGTCGCTGAACACCAGTCTGATCAGCAGTTCCATCGGATTCAATCAGCCGGGTGTGAACCAGGTGCAACAGAGTGGGTTTCTGTTGACATCCTATGCACAGAACCAGTTACAGGTAAAGCTGACCCGGACACTTTCGCCCGTGTTGAGCGCCTATGCCATGGTGCACGCAGGAAGCATGACTGTGCCCTCCGAAAGTGGACAGGATACCTGGTATGAAGTGGATGCAGGTAGTCAGTGGAATCTCAGCGATGCCTGGAGTCTGAATGGTTATGCCGGCGTCAACCGGACGCAGAACACTCTGGTGACAACGTTGGTGCCTGCTACCAGTACCACAGGACTGTCGGCCTCCCTGTCGCTCCAGCGACAACTGGAAGGCAACCTGCTGTCGTTGCTGGCCAGTCAGACAGAGCAGGGCAGCGCGTATGGTGGCGTGGTCCAGACAGACATGGTGACGGCCAACTGGAGCAAAGCGTTGACCGATCTGTATCAGCTGGGTGCCGATGGTTTTTATCTGCAAAGCAAGACTGTGTACCAGATCCGGCAGGTGATGGCAGATGCCTGGATCTCGCGCGACCTGACGGCTGCATGGAATCTGAAACTGCAGATTCAGCGCGTGGAATGGATGCCGACTGGTGCGAGTGCGGTGGGTGACAATGTAGTCGGATTGTATCTGGTGTATTCTGGTCAATAGATAACCACAACGGATAAACGATGGCAACTCAGGTAGGATTGACAATAGGCGATTATCTGGGCATGTTGCGCCGGCATGCGCTGCTGGCCACGGCAATCATCATGGTCGGCAGCGTGATTTCGGTGCTGGTGGCCAGTCTGGTGCCGGGTATTTATGAATCCTCGTCCATCATTCAGGTGGTGCCGCAGGATATTTCACAGAATCTGGTTCCGTCGGCGTTTAATGACTACGCCGGACAAAAAATCGAACGCATCCGCCAGCGCGTGCTGACACGGGATAACATCCTTGAAATTGCACAACGCTACCATCTGTATGGCGTGGACCACAATGCCACGGCAAGTGATGTGGTGAGTGCATTCAACCGCGATGTGTCTGTGGACCTGATCAATAGCAAGGATACTGTGCGCAATTGGCAAACCAATCCGGTGATTGCATTTTCGGTATCTTTCCGCGGCAGAAATTCCTGGGTGGTCAACAAGGTGGACAATGATCTGGCAACCCTGTTTCTGAACGAGAACGTACGGGTTGGCATTGCCAGAGCCAATGAAGCGACGCGCTTTCTGAACCAGGCGGCCAATGACCTGTTGGCGCAACTGGATGACGCAGGCCGCAAAATTGCCGATTTCAAGGCGCAGAATTCGGCCTCCTTGCCGGAGAACAAAGATGTCCTGCTGTCCGCTTATCAGGCGGCGGAGTCAAATTTGCGGCAAATTGGTAATGAATACCAACAGACCCAGGATGCGATCGGCATGCTGCAGTCCCAGTTGCAGCTGGCCCAGCTGGCACCGGCGCAAGCTGCCGGTGACAACGGCAACACGCCGGATGCATCGACAGATCCAGCGGTTGAACTGGCCATGCTCAAGGCACAATATGCCAAACTGCAGGCGGTATACAGCGACAAGCATCCCACCATGCAACAGTTGCGGGTTCGTATTGCCGCGCTGGAAAAAGAAGTCCATGCCACGTCATCTTCTGCCAGCGGGTCTGCCGCCAGCGCATCTCCGCTGGCGGGCGGAATTTCGGACCGGATCCGGCATGAGCAGGCGAATCTGGCTCAGCTGGTGCAACAGCGCACCCAGACCGAAGCCAGGCTGCAACAGTTGCAACACCAGTTGTTGTCAATTCCACAGACTGCGCAACAGCTGGATCAGTTGCAGCTGGGTTATGACGGGTTGAAAAAGAAATATGACGATCTGCGTCAGAAACAGGCCAGTGCGCAGCTGGATGCCAGTCTGCAGGAAGAAAACAAGGCGGAACACTTTGAACTGGTCGAGCCGTCGATGGTGGCAGACAAACCGATCAAGCCCAATCGCATCAAACTGCTGCTGGGTGGGCTGGGCGGTTCTGTGCTGCTGGCCATCGGGTCGGTGATATTCCTGGAATCGCTTGGAGGCCGCGTGCGCGGTGTGGCTGCCCTGGTTGCCATCACCGGTATGGTGCCGCTGGTGGTGATTCCGGAGATCCAGACACCGGAAGAAGTGGTGCGTCGCCGACGTGTTTTCGGATTTGGTTTTGCCGGATTGCTGCTGGGGTTGATCGTTGCTCTGGTTTCCATTCAGTTGTTTGTGATGCCAATGTCCACGCTGGTAGGCAAGATAAAAAACTATTCGACAGTGCCGGCAAGGGGTACTTATGGCAACTCGTGATTCCATTTTTGGCCGCATTTTTTCGTTTCTTGTTCCTGAACGGCGCAAAAAATCGGCAGCTTATGAAGATCGCACGACGGTACGTGTCTACCCCAGAACCAACGAGGATCGTACGCTGGAAGTGCGTTATACCCGGACGCGCCAAACCTCTGCCAACAAGCAGGAGTTACTGGACAACAAAGTTATTGCCTGG
The DNA here is from genome assembly GCA_021845925.1 of Pseudomonadota bacterium. GTDB lineage: Bacteria > Pseudomonadota > Gammaproteobacteria > Burkholderiales > Sulfuriferulaceae > Sulfuriferula. The sequence continues at coordinate 8,213 of JAJZUW010000008.1, read as the reverse complement.
GATAAATCCCATCCTGTCAATGGCCGGATGGAAATTTTGCGCACACAGATCGTGCGAAAAATGGAGGCAAATGGCTGGCGAACGCTGGCGGTCATCTCGCCGACACCAGGTGCCGGGAAATCCTTCGTGGCCACTAACCTGGCCATCAGTCTGGCGCAGAATCCAAACAAGAGTGTGATGTTGGTTGATCTGGATCTGCGTAGACCGCAGATTGCGGCTAAGCTTGGTTTGCCTGCCGGCCAGTCATTGCTGGATTATCTTTCCGGCGCGGCACAGCTGTCCGATGTGCTGGTCAATCCAGGCGTACCAAGGCTGGTGGTCGCACCCGTGTTTGATTCGATCGCCAATTCATCGGAACTGCTTTCGAGTCGCCAGGTTGTCAAAATGATTCAGGAGATGCGCGAACGCTATGAATCGCGGATCGTCATTTTTGATTTGCCGCCATTGTTGCTTGCCGATGATGCGCTGGTGGTCTTGCCCCACGTTGATTGCGCGCTGCTGGTGTTGGGAGATGGTGAGCATTCTGCGGCAGAAATCGAAGACAGTTTGCGATTGCTGCATGACGTGAATCTGGTTGGCATGGTGGTTAACCGTTCCAGAGCGTTTGAAAAAGTCGAGGGATATTGATAGCGAGTCGGGACACGTGCGCCATGCCAACACAGGAAATGGAATGAAATGATGAAAGTCAGGCAGGTTTTTGTTGCGCTAGTTATGGCGTCTGTACTCGCAGGCTGTTCGTCACACCAGGAACGCGCCATCGAGCATCTCCGGAAGGGAGATGCTTATCTTGCCGCAGGCAATGTTGCCAAAGCCGAGGTCGAATATCAGACGGCCATCCGGAATAATGGCAAACTGGTCAAGGCATATGATGGGCTTGCCACCATTGCTGAACGCAAGGGTGACTGGCAGAACCTCTATCGTTATCTGCACACGTTGGTCGAGTTGCAGCCGGATAATACGTCGGCTGAAGTGAGGCTTGGCGAGCTGTATGTCGCGGGGGGCAGAATTACCGAAGCGGCCGATCTGGTTGCCCGTCTCGAAAAGAAGGTGGGCGACACGGTAGATGTTTTGGTGCTGAAGGCGATCATCCAGATGCGTCAGGGTCTGCTTCCGGCTGCCGAAGCGACTGCGCAGAAAGTTCTGGTGCTGGATCAAACCCGCGCCGAAGCCTACGCCGTACTGGCAGAATCCAGCCTGCAGTCAAACAGGCCGGATATGGCGCTGGCTTACGAAGACAAGGGGTTAGGCTTTCATCCGCGCGATCTCAATCTGCTGTGGATCAAACTGCAGACGCTGCGCGTCGCAAAAAATCGTGATCAGGAAAGTCAGCTGGCATCATCCGTTGCATCCATGTATGCGACGGATAGCGGGATGATTGCGCGTCTGGTCGAGTTTCTGTCGCAGGATCAGTTGCTGGATCCCGCCGAAAAGATCCTGCGGGACTTCGTGGCCGGTCAGGCATTCAACATGCGACGCGAAATGGAACTGGTCAGCTGGCTGGACCAGTACCGCGGCGCTGCTGCGGCAGAGAGCGAGATCCGGGCTGCGCTGGCGCATCAGGGCGAGAATGTGCCGCTGGAATTTGCCTTGTACAACGTGTTGCGCGAACAGAAAAAAAATGAGGATGCCGCCACTGTTTTGCTACAGGTCATCCGTCACGCTCCGGACAAAATTGATGTTCACGTGGCCAAGATGATGCTGGCAACGCTGGACATGGACCGTCAGCAACCGGATGCCGCCCGCAAACTGATGAATGAAGTGCTGGCCGAAGATCCCCGTCAGCCCCAGGCCTTGCTGTTGCGGGCCGGATTTGAAATTGACGCCGGTCAATATGACCAGGCAGTGCAGGATCTGCGGACCCTGACTCAGGAACAGCCGAATTCGAGCCAGGCGTGGGTATTGCTCTCTCGGGTATACAGTCGTCTTGTCAAGCCGGATCTGGCTGCACAGAGCATGCAGAAAGCGTACGATGTTTCCGGACGGAAACCCAAGTACGCGCTCATGTATCATGAATTTCTCGCGCAGCACAATCAGGTGAATCGCGCGGAAGACGTGTTGAAATCGATGCTGGCAAAACAGCCGGATTATGTTCCAGGGCTGATTCTGTTGTCCCGTTCGCAGCTTGATCTGCATGATGACGCCGGCGCACTGGCAACTGCAGACCGGCTGGCTGCATTGCCGGGAACCGCGCCGATACCGGATCTGATTCGTGCCGAATCCGATGCGATGAATGGACGTCTGAGCCAGGCGATTGACCGGTTGCGCAAGGTATATGCAGAGTACCCGACGGATTTGCGGGTGGTGCTACAATTGGTTAACGCTCTGGGAGCTGCGCGTGATTTTCAGGGGGCACAAACGGTCGTCAACGAGATGCTGAAACGCCATCTGAACGATGGCACCGCCTATCTGCTGCAAGCGCGACTGCGTGAGACTGCGGGCGATACACCTGGCGCAATCAGTGCATTACGGGCTTCCATGGCCAGCAATCCCGCTGCGCCGGAGGCCTATCGATATCTGGCAGATCTGTATTTTGGCAACCATGATTTTGCCAGGGCGCAAGAAATCATCGCCGCCGGACTCAAACAGGCACCCGGTGATCGTGACTTGCTGCTGTTGCAGGCGGAGATTGATCAGGATACCCGACCGGAAGTGGCATTGAAGGAATACCATGATTTGCTGGCGAGATTTCCCAATGATCTGGTGGTGCTGAACAATCTGGTTTGTGTGCTGGATCAAATGCCGGATCGCGCTTCCTGGGAGCAGGCTGCCAAGCTGGCAAACCGGTTGCAGGGGACTGGGTCGCCGAGTCTGGATGATACGTTTGGCTGGGCCAGTTTCAAGGTGGGTAATCTGGTCAATGCAGAACAGAGTTTACGTCTTGCCGCGCAACAGTTGCCGAATGACCCAGATGTGCTGTACCACCTGGCTGTGGTTCTGGATGCGGCAGGCAGGCACGAGGAAGCCGTTCAGTCGGCGAACCACGCACTCAGAATGGTTGGAAGTGACGCTGCATTGCATGACCGGATCGAGGCACTGCTGAATAAACCGAAATGATCCGTTGTTCGTGGACTGGCAGAATTTTTTTTCTTGCATACAATCAGGATTGATGGCTGATTCACCATTACCTACATTCTCGCTGGAGGCGAACATGAGATCAATCAATCTGGCCACCCTGGCACTATGTGTCACTGGGTGGTTGTGGCAGACAAACGCAGTCGCTGGTTCCTTGCCGACCATGTCGGCTGATTCTGCCGCTGCTGCTGGAGGAGGCGGTGCTGTTATCGGTGGAAGCACGACTTACATCGGTGGCCGGCCAGTTTATACCAGCCCATCGGCATCACAGACCAGCAGTACCCCCAATTACGGTAATTCCGCTTCGGCACCTTCCTCTCCATCCACGACACCATCCCATGCAAATACCAATACCCAGTCTGCACCATCTGGCAATGGGGGAGCGACTCCGGCGGCCAATCGGTGTCAAAATTTGGGCATTAATGCCGAAGGGTTGGCTTATTTTTCCAATTCGATGCCATTTAATGATCTGGCCATGGCCGCCGAGCCATGGCATCGCAATTGGGGGAGCAAGTACGCCAAAATACCGATTACTGTAGACGCGCAGGGTAATCCGGTAGATGCATCTCCAGAAACTTCCGTAGTTTCGTACATATCCACCTTCAGCTGGACCCCAACGCAACCAAGTGCGCCGTATGTTCTCACCTGGCAAGGCAATGGGTTGGTGACCATCGCGGGTTCGGTGAAGATCATCAGTAACAATACCCACCGGCTGGTGTTCAATCTGACCGGGAAAAAACTCTGGATCTATGCCACCACTGACCGTACGGATCCGGTACACGCAGTGCATATTGTGCCATTGTCGATGGAGTACAATACTCCTTTGATTTCGAGTCAATACCTTTCCATTCTTAAACATTTCAGTACGATCCGGTTCATGGATCTGGGGGAAACCAATAACAACCCCCTGGTCAACTGGGCTGACAGGGCCAAGCCTGGTGATTACACACAGGGCACAGCCAAGGGGATTGCCTATGAATACATGATCCAGATTGCACAGGCTGCCCATGCCAATATGTGGGTCAATATACCAACGCTCGCCAGTGACGATTACATCACCCAAATGGCCAAATTGTTCGCTGCGAATTTGCAGCCATGGCAGACTGTGTACGTTGAATATTCCAACGAAGCCTGGAATCCAGGGTTTGTTGCCTATGGTCAATTGCAGAAAATGGGTTTGGCCAGCGGCTATCCGTTGAATCGCGCAACTGTTTGGGCTTATTCTGATCAGGTCGCAAAAGTGGCCAATATCTGGCATCAGGCATTTGCTAATAATCCGAATGGGCCGAAGGTGGTTGTGCTCATGGGTGGGCAGGAAGCCAATGGATGGATGTTACTGCAGGAGATGGCGCACAATGATAACGGTCACTTGGTAGACGCAGTGACTGTTGCCTACTATGTGGGCGGATATCTTGGAGGCATCAATGCTGGAAATGCTGTCCAATGGCGTAACGCAACCGTTGCCGATGTGGATGCCAATTTGGTCAAGTCTGCCCTGCCAGTGACGCTTAAGGTCATTGGTGGCAATATGACTGTGGCCAAGCAGTATGGTAAACCACTGCTGTATTATGAAGGAGGTCAGAATCTGGTGGCGGCCGGTATGGAAGCGGATCATACATCCATGATGAATGATAATGCCATTCTGAATTTGTTCCTGAATGCCAACCTGGACCAGACCGGTATGAATGATATGTCACCGGCCAACGGTTCGGATAGCAATGGCATGTACGGGGTGTACAAAACTTTCCTGTATGATTGGCAAACTCAGTTGGGGGGTATGCCTTATATGATGTTTGCCCTGACTGGTCCGTACAGTAAATTTGGTTACTGGGGAATGTTGCAGACACAGAGTGATTCCTGGCAGAATGCGCCAAAGATGAAGGCGGTGTACGATTATTGTGGTTGGCAATGATTGTTCAGTGAACGTAAAAAAGCGCAGCAGTTGCTGCGCTTTTTTTATGATTAATCGCTATTTAGTGAGCGTGTTCAGACTGCACAACGTAACTGTCATTGAGAGGTGTGTATAATTCAAACTCGTGAATATGCTCGAGTTGTGTTCCATGGTGTTTAAAACCATCGTTGTTGATCTTGACGGTACCTTATTGCGCAGTGACATGTTGCTGGAGACAGCAAATCGATTGGCTGGTCGTTCGCCGGTTGCAATTCTGCAACTGGCTGGCTGGCTGGCTACCGAGCGGGCTTCACTGAGGGAACAACTGGCCAGAGCCACCGATATTGATCCATCGCTGCTGCCGTACCACGAACCATTACTAAACTGGCTGCGAACCGAAAAGGAACAGGGTGCCAGATTGGTGCTGGCCACTGCATCCAACGAATTATTGGCAAGCCGGGTTGCCGCCCATCTGGGTATTTTCGATGACGTATTGGCTTCGAATGCCACTATCAATCTGAAGCTCACCCGCAAACGCGAAGCGCTGGTTGAAAAATTGGGTTCCCGGGGCTTTGTGTATGTTGGAAACGACAAACCGGACCTGACTGTCTGGCAGGTTGCATCTGGCGTGGTGACCGTCAGCGATTCGGCGCGACTGGGTCATGATTCCGAAAAAGCCAACAAGGCTGCGCTGAACAAAGAGCGCGAGAAGAATCAGCAACTTGCAAAGGATCTGAGGCGCAACGCAAAGTCACCTATGAAGCCGCGAAACTGGCCAGGCCGGAGCGATGGAAAAGCCGGGCTACTCGCAACTGGAACCACGTAGACCGGGTGTGGCTAAACCCGTCAAAAAGCTGTGACGCTGATTCCGATAATTTGAAGTTTGCAGTATGAAAAATCGGACAACTCGTTTGACACCTATACACTATATGGTGCATAGCCATGGCGCACTTTCATGGAGGGAATTTAGCAAATGATGAAGCTCATGCTAGGGTGGCTGCCAAGTATTAAAATATAACCGCGTAATATCAGAATAAGTACAACAGCCACATTCGATAGAATGCGTAAGAGACTTAGGAAAAATGCGAAATTATCAAGATAGGTTTATCTTTTTTGCTATGCTTGCTATCGTAGTGATAAGCATATTTTATATTCGTTTTGATATACCAGACGATGCATTTATTACATTGAGATTGGCAAACAACCTTGTTCATGGGCTCGGTTGGGATTACAATCCGGGCGCGCCTAGCGATATTGCAACATCACCCTTCTATGTTATATATCTAATCCCATTTTTGTTTGCATTCAAGAATGGACATATAGCACTGTTGATGGCCTACGGAGTGGGTTTGTTTATAATAACAACTATCTTGTATGTTGCATTGCGGGAAAAGGGGAGATCAACAGCATTTGTTGTGGCGATTAGTAGCTTGATGCCGCCATTTTTAATACAATCAGTTGGAATGGAAACAGCGATATATCTCGCAGTTATCTTGCTGGCTGCATTCTTTTTTAATCGTCGAGATTATGGATGGAGCGGTTTATTTTCTGGGCTTGCAGCACTTTCAAGGCCAGAAGGAATTCTTATTTTATTGGTGTTGACTGCATTCTATTCGCTCAGAGAAAGAAAGGTGCCATGGAAATTATTTGTGACAGGGGGGCTGGTTATTGCGCCATGGCTCTTCTTTTCTTACTGGGATTTTGGGAGCATTGTATCCCATACCGCGCAGGTGAAAGCTACTCAAGATCAAATCCAATTTCTTGCACGTGAAAGCTGGATTGCTGGTTTTTATAACAGCATCACACATCAGATAATATTAATTCCATTGTTTCTTATGGGGGTATTTTACGCTCTCGAAGATTATAAAAGTGGGGATGTTTTTCTTTCTGTTGTTTTGATATTTTGTATTATGCAGGTAATTGGATATGCGTTATTGCATGCGCCGGCCGGTTATTTTTGGTATTATGTCCCGGGTGACTTTGTTATTTATACATTAGCCAGCTATGGCGCTTCGCGATTGTTAAGCCGTCTTGCAAAGCATAATTTTAACAGTTGGCTTCTTGTCGGTGGTATATTTTTTGCATCATTAATGTACTGGCAATTTAAAATTTCAAAAGATGGCTATCCTTTATTTCGTGACTCTAGAGATTATATATCAGCAGCTGTTTGGTTGCATAATAATGCCGCCAATAATGACTATCTTGCGGCAGACGAAATAGGTTATGTTGGTTACTACTCTGGGCTTAGAATCAGGGATATGATGGGCCTTGTTGATCTTGAATCCATTGGTCCTCTTAAAAAACATCGCTGGAATTGGTGGTATAGTGACTATAATAAACCGACATATGTTCTACTCCACAAAAAACCTTGGCTTGGAGAGCCGGGATGTCCTGACACTCCGTTTCCAGTTAATGTTTACCGTGATTTTTTGCGACATTATAAAATCGTTTTAAGCACTAAAAATATTATCTTATTGCAGTACCATAATTAGTCGCCCCTGATTTATTCGCAACATGCTGTTTATAATGCATTTTGTATGATTTTTCTGGGCCAATTTCTCGCAGTATTTTGATTAATACGCCCCCCAGTTTTCTGGGGGTTTTCGAGAGAAAGAGCTGGCCCCGGAAATTTGAACAAGCGGCTAAGTGGAAAACCTGCTAATTTTGGTACCCGTGCAGGGTGTGGAAATGGAGCAGGACATGGCAAAGAGGACAAGGCGGACGCATTCAGCGATATTCAAGGCGAAGGTGGCATTGGCGGCATTGGTAGGCGACCGGACACTGGCGGAATTGGCACAGCAATATGAGGTGCATCCGAATCAGATTACGGAATGGAAGCGCCAGTTAGCCGATGGTGCGGTGAATGTGTTTGACAAAAAAGGTGGCAGCGAACCGGCGGTTGATTTGAAGGTGCTGCATGCCAAGATCGGGCAGTTGACGCTGGAAAACGATTTTTTAGAAAGCGCGCTCACCAGGGTGGGATTGCTGAGCGCAAAAAAATGATAGACCGAACCCACAAACTGTCGATTTGCCGTCAGGCCCGGTTGGCAGGCATCAGCCGCGGCAGCGCTTATTATGCACCACGGCCTGTTAGCCAGCATGAATTGAACCTCATGCGCAATCTGTAATGACCCAGTAAAAACCTGCTCAGGTGATAATCTATAAGGAGATTGGTACCGTGAGCACGATAATGGAAGAAGTGAAACGCTGGACAGCCAAGCGCAAAAGTGCGCTGGTGATGGAAATTCTG
>JAJZUW010000007.1 GCA_021845925.1 Pseudomonadota bacterium | reverse complement strand
AGAATTTCCATCACCAGCGCACTTTTGCGCTTGGCTGTCCAGCGTTTCACTTCTTCCATTATCGTGCTCACGGTACCAATCTCCTTATAGATTATCACCTGAGCAGGTTTTTACTGGGTCATTACATCGTCTTTGCGGGTTCACTTATTTTAGTGGTGCTATTTGTCGTACTCAAGTCACTAAAATTGACGCAGATGCCGTTATCCCTCCCACTAATAGGGGTTGGGATCTTTGCCATGGTCGGCGCCTTGATTTGGGTCACGCTTGATGTCATCCGGCGCAAGGTTTTTGACCGGCCTGTTCAGATAGGTGGTACCACGTTTAACCCGGTTGTCCTGCGCGATGGCGCTGAATTGTCAATGCCATTGCCTAAGGCTGCAGCGTGGAGGCTGTACTGGGGTTTGATCTGGCGAGCTCTGGTGCTGGGTCTTCCCACTCGAATTGTTATCGTGCTGCTCAGCGCAGGTGGTTTTTCAATGGTCACGCTGAACAAACCAGGCGCATTGAGTTTTGTTATTGGCATTGTCTTGAATATCACTTCATTCTGGTGGCTGATTTCCAGGAGTTATGGGCGTACGCGCATCTAATGGTCGGTTACAGCCGATGCCAGTGTGAAAGAAAGCCCGAAATGCTGAACAACGCTGGATGGTTGAGGGATAAATTACGTAGCAACGGGGTAGATATCCGGATCCAAAAGGACTGAACGCAGCATAAAATTGCATTCGTGATGTCGAATAGTGACTCAACAATCACCTGTAAATATGCTCTTAAATTTTAATATGAATAAAATTCACAATTTAGCCTGGATTGTGCTTCGCCACTTTCCGCTTGTTGGGCTGTTCTTAGGGATTTTCGCTGGATTTGCAGTGCATTATTTCGGTGAAAGTGATTTTTTGTTCTCACATAGAAACATTTTTCTTTTATCTGCATTTATTGTATGGATACTAGGAAACTATGTTGCACAATTTTTCTATTCACCTGATGTGTATCAAAGGAATATGAAAGATCACGTTAGTTACCGAGCTGGCTGGGCACTGACACCTTTGATACCCTTGTTTTATTCTACCATGACAAGCAATATTAGTATATTTAGAAAAATTTGTGGTTATATTCACATTATGGCACAGATTAATGTTGTAGCCACAATGATGACAATGATGTTTTCTGTTTTTTTTGATCGAATTTTAAGGTAAATGGAGAATTTAACATGGCTGCACAAATTTTTACACGTCAAAATTTGCTGGATTTAAGTAATACATTTCATGATTTTAATACTTGGTATCAAAATCAAACAACAAGTAATTTTCTTATCTTTTCTCAAGATGTGGCGTGGCTTGTTGTCGATTTTGGTCAAAATGTATACCTAAACAGCTTTTTAAACGGGAATTTACTCCAAACGAATGCTACAGCCTTGATGTATAACATTGCTCAATACGAGTCTGGTAAAGGCTCAATTTCTGATGTAATTAGTAGCCTTGGTGGGCTGATAAATGCAGTTGGTGCTGTTACGGAAAATCCAGAAATTGCTCTTGCGGGCGCAGTGATTACAGCATCGGCAAATTATGGTGGCGATTTAATTTCAGCCTTGAGCTCACTAACAGATTTGCTTGACAATGCCATCAATAATGGAATTCAGAGTGCCGCCGATAGCAGCGCTCTGCAAAACATCGTTTCGCTGTTGCTCGGCAACGCCCAAAACCAGATCATCGATCCGCTCGTCATATCCATGAACGGCCAGGCGGTGACGACGACATCGTTGGCCAACGGATCGTTTGTGGATTACCGCAATACTGGGTTTGAGGAACAAAGTTCCTGGTTCAGTTCCAATGCAGGAATACTGGTGGATGTCACCAACCCTGCCGGCACGCTGAACAATGGGTTTACCATCATCGGCACTGGCACCACCAACCAGAATGGCAATGTGCAGGGCCAAACTGGATTCACGCAACTGGCCAGCATGGATACCAACCACGACGGCGTGATCAACGCTTCTGATACTGATTTCAATCAGATCGAGATTTGGGTTGGCTCCAACGGCCAGGCAGGTTCCGGGCAACTGGAAACCCTGGCGCAGGCGGGCATTACCTCCATCAGTCTGAATACCAGCAGCGTGAATACCACTGATGCAAATGGCGACAAACTGGTGGCCACCAGTAACGTCACCTACAGCAACGGCACCACCGGCACGCTGTCGGACATGAACATGGCAGTGAATACCTCCAACACTATCGACGAAAGTGCAGGAATGACCAACAGTGCATACGCCAACTTGCCAAATGTGGCCGGCTGGGGCGATGTGCACAGACTGCAAAACTTTGACAAAATGGCAATCATGCTAAGTTTACCGTTTGCAGCGTGAAAATTAATTTATTAGGGACGACTAAATATGAAGCCTGCTATGCGTGGCAATACGCCAAAATTTTCTTGGCTATTTTTGCTTGCGATAATTATGGGCACATTGTTCTCTCAGGGTGCCTGTGCAGACAAGTTGGAATGGGATAAAAAATTGCCAATATGGATATATAGCTATAATATTGATTTGCATTTGGGGGTGGCGGACAAAATTGGCAAGCTTGATAATACAAAAACTCATTATATTCGATATGTTGTCACCTTTCAAAAGGGTGGTGGCGAGTTTGTTGCTGAAAGGATCTATGATTTTAATAATCCAGGTAACAATAATGTTACATATCCAGATGATTTTCATTTTATTAAAGCGCCCGGTGTTCGGGCAGTAGGGTTGTACGGTAATGTAAGCTGGCGAATATATATCGATGGTGTTCTTAATGCATCAGGTACTGCTGAAACTAAAATACAGTCATCAACTGTAAACGGTCAATTAACCAATGTGAAAGGAAAGTGACATGGCTACAAGCATGAATAACCTTACACCAGACCAATTGAACATTGTAAATCAGATTATTGATCAAGGGCATGCGATTGATGCACCTAATATTGTTATTGAAGCGTTAATAAATATGGCGAACGCTGAGTCTGATTTTAATCCTCTTGCGGCAAATTCACAATCTTCAGCGACAGGGTTGTTTCAATACATTACAAGCACTTGGGCGAGTTCTTGGGCAAATTATGTGCAGGCAAATCCAGACAGCCCGCTTGCGAATATGCCGGCTGACCAAGCAATTCTTTCACCAGAAGCGGCCGACCGGCCGGTATTCCTGATCGTCGATGGTCATCCCATTCACAAGGCAAAACGCATTACTGCGTTCGTCGAAGCCCAGAACGGGAAACTGGCGCTGTTCTACCTGCCGCCTTACTCGCCGCAGTTGAACCCTGATGAACAGGTCTGGGCGCATGTCAAACGACAGGTGGCCAGACAACTGGTGCAATCCAAAGACGAAATGAAACGGCTGGCACTCGGCGCTCTGCGTCGTATCCAGAAATTGCCCGCATTGGTGAAATCCTTCTTTCGCCAACCCGAATGCCAATATGCCGTTATATGACATTTCTTATGCAGGCGTTAGCACCATGCAACCGCCCGGTAATAAACAAATATTCGTACCTGAGAAATTATTTTTGGAATAACAAATGAAAAATTCGCAGCTTTGCGCAATTGATGAAAGAAGCTCAGCACTAATTTTGTTAGTAAAAGCTGTTATGTGGAATTTAATCTTTCCCTTTTGTTTTTTATCTTATTATGCATATTCTGAAGAATTGAAATGTTCTGCCCTTTTTCCTCCCGAAGCCAATTTATCAGAAGAAAAATCCTGTTTAATCCTTGATGCAATTGGCGTGGATTATGATCCTCATGCTCTAAAGTTGTTCGATCATGGAATTCGTGTGTGCGGAGCAATAAATTTATCCGCAAAATATTTAGTTCTTTCGAAAAGTTCGGACGGATACATAGTCATTCTTTATGGAAATGCATGCACATCTGGGATGGCTGGTTCTGATTTGGTCATTTTTGAAAAAGAATCCGATGGAAGCGTTCGTAAAGTTGCCGAAGCGGTTTCGGTAAGTAATGTTGAGATATCAAATAGTATTGTAGATGGCCATAATTCTTTGATATTTCACGGTCCGGGCCTTTGTCATGCAATATGGATCTGGAATAATGGGAAATATCAATTATCAAATAGGATATGCAAATAATCTCATGGGAGAAATATATGAGCGTGCAAGGATCTTTAAATATCAACTCTGATTTCTTTAATGCGTTAGGTCAGCGTGAATCATCTGGGAATTATCAGGCTGAAAATAATTATGGTTATATTGGGAAATATCAATTTGGAGGTCCAGCACTTGAAGATGCTGGGTTCTATAATGGAGGAAGCGATTGGTCGGGAACCTGGACTGGCAAGGATGGGGTTAATAGTCTATCACAGTTTCTCAATAATTCGGTTGCACAAGATGATGCTGCGCAGATATATGCCAATATACTTTGGGGTTACATTGTTCATGATGGATTGGATCAATATGTCGGCGAAAATATCGACGGCATACAAATTACTCAATCAGGATTGATTGCAGGGGCTTGGTTGGTTGGGGTTGGCAATCTTTCGAAATTTTTAAATTCCAATGGCGAAACCGTTCCTGTGGATGGTAATGGAACGCCAATTACTGAGTATTTGCAAACCTTTTCTCAGTACACATCGACAGAATTATTAAATACACATGCTAATCCGGGATTGGTGTTACAACTTTCTTCTGAACTCGGCAACGCCCAAAACCAGATCATCGACCCACTCGTCATCTCCATGAACGGCCAGGCGGTGACGACGACATCCTTGGCAAACGGATCGTATGTGGATTACCGGAATACGGGTTTCGAAGAACAAAGTTCCTGGTTCAGTTCCAATGCAGGAATACTGGTGGATGTCACCAATCCTTCCGGCACGCTGAACAATGGGTTTACCATCCTCGGTACCGGCACCACCAACCAGAATGGCAATGTGCAGGGTCAAAGCGGTTTCACGCAACTGGCCAGCATGGATACCAACCATGACGGCGTGATCAATGCCTCTGATACTGATTTCAATCAGATCGAGATCTGGGTGGGCTCCAACGGCCAGGCAGGTTCCGGGCAACTGGAAACCCTGGCGCAGGCGGGCATTACCTCCATCAGTCTGAATACCAGCAGCGTGAATACCACTGATGCAAATGGCGACAAACTGGTGGCCACCAGTACCGTCACCTACAGCAACGGCACCACCGGCACGCTGTCGGACATGAACATGGCAGTGAATACCTCCAATACCATCGACGAGAGTGCGGGCATGACCAACAGTGCGTACGCCAACTTGCCGAATGTGGCCGGCTGGGGCGATGTGCACGATCTGCAGGTGGCGATGGCGCTGGATACCACGGGTAATCTGGCCAATCTGGTCAAGCAGTATCTGGCGGCCACGCCGGCGCAACAGCCCACGTTGATCAATAACCTGATCTTTACCTGGACCGGCGTCGAAAATGACCCGCAGGAAACTACCTACCATTTTACCGGTGATACGCGCGAGATTGATGCGTTGTCTAAATTTGTGGGTGCGCAGTATTCCAACAACAGCGGCTGGTCGACAACACTGGTGACCATGGCAGGCGTGCCGATGATCGAGCAGGCGTGGAACGATCTGGTCAATTATGTTTCTGGCTGCTTGTTAAGCAATGGACTCAATCAGTCTTTGTTGACGGATGTGAGTCTGTCTTACAACCAGACAACACAATCATTTAATTATGATGTTTCTGGGTTGGTAACGGCGTTGTCCAAACTGTCAACCAGTCAGCAGCTTGAATTTGGCACCTTTCTCTCCGGATCCAGCTCCTATAATGGAATTGTCGCTGCCCTGAATGCATATTATCCAAATCCGACAACCACTTTTCAAAATGAGATATCGGTATTGGGTACGATGAACCAGAGCGCAAATATTACCGTTTCTGATACCACGCAAAATATCAGTTCTGGGTTTGAATTCAACGTCAGTGGTGGTTATGATACGTTAAATTTTGCCATGCTGGGTGCGCTGGTCAATGCGTACGGAAATGACAACACGCTGAATCTGAACAATGGCGCTGTGACAGATGTTGCGAGTAATCCATTAACCATCAATGGTAACAACAACACCATTTCGGCAAGTAACGTCACAAACATGAACCTGACGGCGAATGGCAACACGGATACCATCAATGTAACGGGCAGCATGGCCAACCTGACGGTGAATGGCAGCGGCAGCACGATCACGGCCAGCGGTGTTGGCAGTCTGAACCTGTCTGGCAATGCCACACTGACTGGCTCGAACGACACCGTGAATGCGGGCTCGGGCGTGACGTTGACGCTGGCCAGTGGCAATGGCAATACGATCACTGAATCGCAAACACAGAAGACGGCCAATGTTACGCTGGCCAGCGCATCCCAGAGCGAGACATTTGGCGGCTCCTGGGGCACGTTTGATACCACGGCGCAGGCAACGGGTGATGCGCTCACGCTGTCCGGTAACTACGACACGCTGCTGCAGATGAGTGGCAGCGCTGCATTCAGCAGCGTAGCGGTAACAGGTGCATATGACACATTGAATCTGCTGGGTACGGGTGGTGTGACGGTAAACGTCAGCGGTACCGGCAACACGCTTGATCTGACCAGTGACACGGTGAATGCCAGCAATGTCAGCAATTTGACGCTGAATGGCAATAACAACACGCTCAACGGCAGTGGTTTGTCAAACCTGACGGCGAATGGCAACACGGATACCATCAGCGTAACAGGCAGCATGGCCAACCTGACAGTCAACGGCAACTCAACCACGATAGATGCAGCCGGCAGCATAACCAACCTGACAGTCAACGGCAACTCAACCACGGTAGATGCAACTGGCAGTACAACCAATCTGACCGTAAACGGCAGCGGCAGCACGATCACGGCCAGCGGTATTGGCAGCCTGAACCTGTCTGGCAATGCCACACTGACTGGTTCGAACGACACGGTCAATGTGGGTTCGGGCGTGACGCTGACTCTGGCTAGTGGCAATGGCAATATTATTAACGAATGGGTATCCCATACGGGCAGCGTTGTGTTAACCAGCGCAGCGCAGAACGAGACATTTGGTGGATATTTTGGCACGATTGACGTTTCTGCCGAGGCTGCTGGTGATGAGCTGACACTATGGGGTTATGACAATGCCTTAACGCAGACAGGAGGCGATGCGTTTGGCGGCGTCTCGGTGATAGGTTCCAGCGATACGTTGCGTCTGAGCAATACCGGTGAGGCAGTTGCGGTCAGCGGGGGGTTCAATACGCTTAATCTCACAGGCGATACCGTGACGGCGAACAATGCCTATGGATTGACGGTCAACGGCAACAACAACACGATTGATGCGACAAATACCAATGATGAGTATGTCACAGTGAATGGCAGCTCCACCACGATTAATAATCCTGGCGTCACAAGCACCCTGACGGTCAACGGCAATGACAACACTATCGTGGCAAATGGTGTTGCGTCGGTCATCAACCTGTCTGGCAATACCACACTGACGGGCTCAAACGACACCGTTAATGTGGGGGCAGGCGTGACGCTGACGCTGGGTTCGGGGTCTGGTGCAAACGTCATCAACACGACCAGTGCAACAACTGACGTGCTGTCGTTTGGAACAGGCATACTGAACGACCAGCTGTGGTTTAGCCGTTCCGGCAACAACCTGGTGGTTCAGGTTGATGGCACTGGCGAAGCCGAAACCATCAGCAACTGGTTTGCCGGTGCGCAATTTCAGCTGTCGGATATCACGGTTGGCGGGAATTCGGCCTCTGCAGCCAATGTGAATGCACTGGTTCAGGCCATGGCCTCGATGACGCCACCGCCGCTGGGCCAGACGACACTCACTGCTGCACAATCGACGCAACTAGCGCCGGTTTTGGCGGCCAACTGGCATTGAGCTGCGCATGAAAGGTATCGCCTGACATGACGTCGTTTTGTGCGGTGGGAGAAATGCCGGGCGAACCAGATTCCGGTCTGGTTGCGCTTGGCATTTTGGCCCAGCTTCATGGTGTGGTGTTTGACGAATCACGGTTGCGCCATGAACTGGGAACAAAGATGTTTGACACGCCACGGATTGTGCTTGCGGCAGACAGGTTGGGCATGCGTGCCAAAGCTGTGCAACAGGAGCCAGCGCGTTTGGCGAAAGCACCGTTGCCAGCGATTGGCCAATTGCGCGAAAGTGGCGAGCCAGGTGCCTATTTTGTGGTGGCGAAATACGACCCTGGTCGTGAAGGCGTTCCGGAGCGGTTGCTGGTGCAGTTTGCCGATCAACAGCCCAGTCTGATGACCGTAGTGGATTTTGTTCAGCAAACCACAGGAACTCTGATTTACGTGACCAGCAAGGCCAGCTTTGCCGGTGCACTGGCAAAGTTCGATTTCACCTGGTTTATTCCCGCCATTGTCAAATACCGTAAGCTGCTGGGCGAGATTCTGCTGATTTCGTTTGTGCTGCAGCTGATTGGCCTGGTCAGCCCGATGTTCTTCCAGGTGGTCATGGACAAGGTTCTGGTGAATCATGCCATGAAGACGCTGGACGTGATCACCATTGGTCTGGTTTGCGCCATTCTGTTCGAAGCTGCATTCAACGGCATACGTTCCTGGGTATTTGCGCACACCAGCAGCAAAATCGATGTTGAGTTGGGTGCGCGTTTATATCGACATCTGTTGAATTTACCATTGGCCTATTTTCAGACACGGCGGGTGGGCGATTCGGTAGCACGGATTCGTGAACTGGAAAACATTCGCGCATTTCTGACCGGTAATGCCATGACGGTCGTGATGGACGTGGTGTTTTCGTTTGTATTTCTCGGTGTGATGTTCTGGTACAGCGGCGCGCTGACTCTGATCGTTATCCTGTCAATCCCGGTGTATCTGACACTGTCGCTGGTATTCACGCCGGTGATACGTGACCGACTCAACGTCAAATTTTCCCGTGGTGCTGAAAACCAGTCTTTTCTGGTGGAAAGTATCAGTAACATGGATACCATCAAATCCATGGCCGTTGAACCGCGCTGGTTCCAGAAATGGGATCAGCAGCTGGCAGCTTATGTGACTGCAGGGCTTGAAGTCAGCAATGCGGGCACAATTGCCAGCGGGGGCGTTAGTCTGGTCAGCAAGCTGGTGACGGCTGCCATCATGTGGTTTGGCGCCGGGCTGGTGATTGAACAGAAATTGACAGTGGGCGAACTGGTGGCATTCAACATGCTCGCTGCGCAGGTGTCCAGCCCAATATTGCGGCTGGCGCAATTGTGGAATGATTTTCAGCAGGTTGGTGTTTCCATGAGCCGACTGGGCGAGATTCTGAATACCATTCCCGAAGTTGTCGGGCAGAAAACCCGGCTGCCAACACTGGCTGGAGCCATCGAATTTGATCAGGTGTCGTTTCGTTATCGGCCTGACGCCAGTGATGTGATCCGTCAGGTCAGTCTTGCTGTTAAACCAGGTGAGGTGATTGGCATTGTTGGCCGTTCGGGTTCGGGTAAGAGCACGTTGACGCGTCTGGTCCAACGCTTGTATGTACCCGACCGTGGCCGGGTGCTGATTGACGGACAGGACATTGCGGTGATCGATACCACCAGTTTGCGACAGCAGATTGGTGTGGTGCTACAGGAAAGCAATCTGTTCAATCGCAGCGTGCGGGATAACATCGCGCTGGCAAACCCGGAATTGCCGATTGAAGGCGTGATACAGGCTGCAAAGCTTGCCGGGGCGCATGAGTTTATCTGCGAGCTGCCCGAAGGTTATGACACGCTGGTTGGCGAACATGGCACCGGACTCTCGGGAGGGCAACGCCAGCGTATTGCCATTGCTCGCGCATTGTTACGCAATCCACGCATCCTGATTTTTGATGAAGCCACCAGCGCACTGGATTACGAATCTGAAAAAATCGTGCAGGACAACATGCGCCAAATCTGTCAGGGCCGCACGGTGCTGGTGATTGCACACAGGCTTTCGGCCGTGCGTCAGGCTAACCGGATCATTGTGATGGATAGGGGACAGATCGTGGAAAGCGGCACTCATGCGCAATTGCTGCAGATTCAGGGCGGAATTTACGCGCACCTCTGGCAACTGCAACAGGGGATACCCGGGAATCAGGCATGAATTTTAAGTTTCGCTTGCAGGCGCTCAACGATCTATTGCAACGTTACCGTAGTGTTTTCGCATATTTCTGGGCACAACGCGATACGCTTGCTCACAAGCCGCTCAGAGCCGATGAAGCAGCGTTTTTGCCATCGGCACTGGCCATACAGGCGGCGCCGGTATCACCGACAGGTCGGCTGGTTGCCAAACTGTTGATGGCGCTGGTGTTGGTGCTGCTGGTATGGTCGGTACTGGGCAAGATTGATATTGTGTCTAATGGCCGTGGCAAGATTATTCCTAGCGGGTATACCAAGTCGGTAGCCTCGGTGGAGGTCGCCAGAGTGACAGGTCTGCACGTGACCGAAGGCCAGAAAGTCAAAAAAGGCGACGTTCTGGTTGAACTGGATACGCGCATGTCCGAAAGTGCGCGCATGAAAGCCGACGATGACCGTCAGCTGGCGCTGTTGCAAATCATGCGGTCAAAGGCGTTATTGCAAGCGGTAACCAGCGGAATGCCACCCCACCTGCAACGGGTTGCAGGCATGAACGATCTGTACTGGAACCGTGAAAACACCCACTTGCAGGACCTGTGGCAAAATTATCTGGCCAAAAAACAGGAGCTGCGCGCACAGGCAGCACGGTATGAAAGACAACTGCCACTGGAGAAGCAGCGTGCTGACGATTATGCGCTGTTGGCAAAAAACCATGATGTTTCTGAACACGACTGGATGGAAAAACAGCAAGCCTGGCTGGACATGCAGGGGCAGCTTGCGGACATCAAAACCCAGATGAGGGTGCTTGAGGCCGACACCCGCAAAACGGCGGAAGATGACATGGCCGAAGCCACGCGCAACTGGTCGGATTCGGGGCAGGATGAAAAGTCAGCAGCAGCGCATATGGATCTGCTCCGGCTGGTGGCGCCGGTTAATGGCACTGTTCAGCAATTGGCGATACACACGGTTGGCGGCGCGGTAACTGCTGCGCAGCCCTTGATGCTGATCGTGCCTGACAATTCACCGGTTGAATTTGAAGCGTATGTCGAAGATAAAGACATCGGATTCATCCATGAAGGACAGCGCGCGGAAGTCAAGATCGATACCTTTGAATACACCAAATACGGCACGGTGGATGCCGTGGTGACGCACGTGTCGCATGATGCCATCGAGCCTTCTGGCAAAGACAATGCCGAAGAATCGGGCAAGGAACTGGCGCAGGGGGACCAGAAACCCGCCAATACCAGCGGCCCACTGTATTCGGTACGCATTGCCCTCAAAGCCACCGCCATGAACATTGATGGACACGAAGTCAAATTGATGCCTGGTATGTCAGGGAGCGTGGAAATCCGGACTGGTGAGCGCAGAATCATCGATTATCTGCTTTCGCCTATTCTGACGCATGCGCATGAAAGCCTGAGGGAGCGGTGAGCACGGAGCTTGACTTCAATGGATGATCCGTATTCAAGCCTCGGCCAGCCAGTCAGCCACCTGAAGCGCAAAATAGGTCAACACGCCATCAGCGCCAGCCCGCTTGAATGCCAGCAAGGCTTCCAGCACACATTTGCGCTCATCGATCCAGCCATTGGCTGCTGCCGCCTTGAGCATGGCGTATTCGCCACTGACCTGGTAGGCAAATGTCGGCACGCCAAACCGTTCCTTGACCCGCCAGACAATATCCAGATAGGGCAACCCGGGCTTCACCATCACCATATCCGCGCCTTCCTGCAAGTCGAGAGCAACTTCCCGCAGTGCCTCGTTGCCGTTGGCCGGATCCATCTGATACGTTTCCTTGCTACTGCGACCAAGATTGCCGGCCGAGCCGACTGCATCCCGGAAAGGGGCATAAAACGAAGATGCATACTTGGCGGCATAGGCCATGATCCGGGTACGCTCGAAGCCTCTTTCGTCGAGCTGGCGGCGAATCGCGCCGACCCGTCCGTCCATCATGTCGGAAGGCGCCACAATGTCGGCCCCGGCCGCAGCATGCACCAGTGCCTGCCGGCTCAGGACCTCCACCGTTTCTTCGTTCAGCACATAACCATGCTGGTCGATCAGGCCATCCTGACCATGGCTGGTGTATGGGTCCAGCGCGATGTCGGTCATGATGCCAAGCTCGGGGAAGGCCCGTTTGAGCTCGCGCACCACACGTGGAATCAGGCCATCCGGATTGCAGGCCTCGCCGGCATCCTCCGATTTCAGGCTGGCATCCACAGACGGAAACAGCGCCAGCACAGGAATGCCCGCTTCCATGCAACGCTCCGCCTGCGGCAGCAGACGGTCGAGCGACAACCGCTCAACGCCCGGCATAGACGGAACGGCTTCACTGCGATTTTTTCCATCCAGGACAAAAACCGGCCAGATCAGATCATTCACTGTCAGCTCATGTTCACGCATCAGCCGCCTGCTGAAATCATCACGACGCATTCTGCGCATACGAATCAAAGGAAAGCCGGCCTGTTCAACCATTGTCAATTCTCCTGAAAAAATCCGGAACTATTTCACCCACCAAACGTCTTAGTATACAGATGGCGCTGCCGTCTCCCGCTTCTCCTCCCTGAGCGGGGTCCTGGCACCAGTCAGGACATTTGACCTCGGTTATCCTCCCCTTTAACCGAGGTCTTTTTACGTCCATCGTCCGCATCCTCCGCCCCAGCAGACACCGGCAAAGCCGATGTCCCGGTTGGCCCGTCAGTCGCAATGCCAGGCCAACCGGAAACCACTGCCTGTACTTCTTCCACGCCCGATTTTTTCAAGCTGGAAAAAAGCTGGACGGTATAGTCTGGCGACATTTCCTGCAAACGGCGACGCACGGAATGCAAGGTTTGCGACGCAACGCCGCGACTCAGCTTGTCACTCTTGGTCAGCAGACAGTGTACCGGCTTCCCGGTCGGACCAAACCATTCCAGCAGCGCAATATCCAGATTGGTCAATGGACGCCGTGCATCCATGATCAGAATCAGGCCGGCAATCTGTTGCCGCTTCTGCAGATAGTCACCCAGCAATCCGCGCCAGTGATCCTTGACCAGACCGGGAACGCGCGCAAAACCATAGCCGGGCAGATCCACCAGGTATCGACCGTTGCCCAGCGCAAAATAATTGATGTGCTGGGTTCGACCAGGTGTTTTACTGACAAACGCCAACCGGGTTCGATTGGTAAGCGTATTGATTGCGCTTGATTTTCCAGCATTTGATCGCCCGGCAAAAGCGATTTCCACACGCACATCGGTGGGCAGGTCGCGCAAATGGTTCACTGTAATATAGAAGCTGGCGGACTGAAACATATTCATGAAATCGGTATCCCATTATCGCGATGCAGGCTAGCGTCCAGATGCAATTACGGTTAAAATGAGGGCTTTGGGCATGTTAAGGTAGAGGAGCTACAATTGAAAAAGAGCATGGCGTTTGCAGTACTCACGGCTTTAACCACGTTTTCCCTGGCTCACGCAGACGACGCAGCCACCCAGGGCTCCACAAACAGGGCTCAGCAACTGGTGACAACCGTGTGCGCTGCCTGTCACGGAGCCGATGGCAACAGCACCGCTCCTGACAAGCCCAAACTGGCTGGCCAGGGCGCTGAGTATATCACCAAACAGCTGATGGACTTCAAGGCTGGCAAGCGAGTCAACCCGATCATGCAGGGTATTGTTGCCAGTGCCAACCTGACCCCGGAAGACATGAAAGACCTGGGCCAGTATTTCCATTCACAGGTTCCCAAGCCGGGCGCAGCCAAGGACAAGGATCTGGCGATGGCTGGCGAAAAGATTTTCAAGGGTGGTGATCCCGCCACTGGCGTTCCTGCCTGCCAGTCCTGCCACGGACCTACAGGCGCCGGCATCCCGGTTGAATTTCCCCGTCTGGCAAGCCAGCACGCCGAATACATCTACACCCAGCTGAACAACTTCCGCCTGGGTCAGCGTGCCAATGATGGCGGCCACATGATGCGCACGATTGCTGCCCGCATGACCGACAAGGAAATGAAATCCGTTGCGGCTTACATTTCCGGCCTGCAATAAATCGCACGACTCCGGCCCGCCGTCGTTACGGCCAATGGCCATACGGACAGGGCAAAATCTTCGCCTGCGCAAGCAGACGGGGGTTTTGCCCTGATCGTTATCGGTCTGCAGCCTGGCGGACAAACCGGAAACCATGGAATGAACCTTCACTGGCAGATTCATGAACCTGTCAGAACAATGCGCTAGACTTGGTGCAGGCACTGCCGGAATCCAGGCACGCTTCAGCCTGCCGGCGCGATCAGACATACGGCAGCAATTCATCCGTACACTTTTCCGGACCCGTCGCCCATCATGAGCAAAATTTCCCCATCCCGTTCGTTTTACGAGCTGCTCAGCTCGATGCGGTTCGCCATCAGCCTGTTCACCCTGCTTGCCATTGCGTCGGTTGTCGGAACGGTTCTCAAACAGAACCAACCTTACACCGACTACATTTTCAAATTCGGTCAGTTCTGGTTTACCGGATTCCGGTGGATGGGATTGTTTGATGTCTACCACACCTGGTGGTTTGTCATCATCCTGGGATTTCTGGTGCTGTCCACCAGTCTTTGCGTCTGGCGCAACTGGCCCGCCATGCTGCGCGAAATGCGCAATTACCGCGAAAATGCCAGCGAACAGTCCTTGCGCCATTTTCACCATCAGGCCGAATACCCCGCCGGACCGACCGCCCTTGCACATCTGCGCGAATACCTGACCAGCGAGGGCTGGAAATTCCGGGAAAGCACCCGCAACGATGGCGTGTTGCTTGCAGCCAAGCGAGGTAGCGCAAACCGGCTGGGCTATCTGCTGACCCACAGCGCCATCGTACTGATCTGCATCGGCGGTCTGATCGATGGCAACCTGCCGCTCCAGTTCCAGGAAATGCTGGGCAACAAACGGGCAGAAACACGCGACATTCCGGTTGACCAGGTTCCCGCCATCAGCCGTCTGTCCACCAGCAACCTGTCATTCCGTGGCGATGTGACCGTTCCGGAAGGCAGCAGTGCCGACATCATTTTCATCAATGTCGGCGACGGCTACATGGTGCAGGAACTGCCGTTCCGCATTGCGCTCGACAAATTTTTCATTGAGCATTATTCGACCGGCCAGCCCAAAACCTTTGCCAGCCGCATCACGATTCTCGACAAAAAGACCAATCAGCCGGTCATGCAGCGCACGATCACCGTCAATCATCCTCTGATCTACGATGGCGTAGCCATCTATCAAGCCAGTTTCGGGGATGGCGGCACCCGTCTGCGCATCAACGGATGGAACCTGTTCGGCCCCTCCAGCCAGCCATTCCCGTTTGGCGGCGCGATTCACGGCAAGAGTTCGCTTGCCAGCGACAACCTGCCTCTGACGGTGGAATTCAAGGATTTCCACCCGTTCAATATCGAAAGCACCGGCAATGACGAGCACAAGACGCCAGCAACCGATCGACTGACCGGCGATGCCGTTGCCGACAACAAGGATCTGCACAACGTCGGCCCCAGTTACCAGTACCGGATCCGCGCAGCCGACGGCACCGCCCATGCTTACACCAACTACATGCTGCCGGTGCTGATCGATGGGCGCTGGTTTGTGGTATCCGGCATGCGCGCCAGCCCGGCACAACCCTACCGCTATGTCCGTTTCCCGCTGGATCCGGATGGAACCCTGAGCGGATTCATGGCACTGCGCGCCACCCTGATGAATCCGGCCACCTATCCACTGATCGCTGGAAGGGTTGCCACCGCTCTGGCACAGAACAATCCCGCGATGCGTCAGCAACTGGAAGACAGCACGGTCAAGATCCTGTCCATTTACGGCAACGGTGGTTTCAAGGCGCTGTCGGATTTCATCGAGCAGAAAGTACCGGCCAGCCAGCGCGATCGCGCAGCAGAAACCTATCTCAAGATTCTTGAAATGTCGACATGGCAGGCCTGGGTCATCAGCCGGGCTGAAGCCCATCTGCCGCCTCCGGCAGTCAACGAGGCCAGTGGCTGGTTTCTGCGTGACAGCATGGATGCCTTCAGTGACATATTTTTCTACGGGTCACCCGTTTTTCTGCAACTTTCGGCATTTGATCAGGTACAATCATCCGGATTCCAGCTTACCCGCTCTCCCGGCAAAAACGTCGTCTACTTTGGCTCATTCCTGCTAGTCCTCGGCGTCTTTGCCATGTTCTTTATCCAGGAACGCAGACTCTGGCTTCTGGTCAAACCGGACCAAATCCTCATCGCCATGTCCGGCAATCGCCTGACACTGGATTTTGAAAACGAATTCCGGCAACGCTGCCAGGCTGTTGCCCGGATTGGGAAGGAAAGCTAGCATGCAATCAACGATTACCCTTGCGGTTCCCCGTTTCAACCGACCCAGCCTGTTTGACTGGGTGTATGCTGCCGTACTCTGGTCTGGTGCATTCTACGCATTCAGTCAGTACGGCCAGTACATGGACAGTTTCGAAAAAACATTCCTGTTCGGTGCAGCCACATTGTTCAGCGCCCTGGGCTGGTTCTGGAAACCGGTCCGCGTACTGATCCTGACCGTTGCAGGCGCCAGCCTGTTCGGCATTGCCGACTACCATGCCGAACTTGCCCGCGCCGATTCGGCATTCTTCCTGAAGTTTTTCCTGGCCAGCCAGACTGCCATCATGTGGATGAGCGCGCTGTTCGTGCTGGCCACACTGACCTACTGGCTGGCGTTGGCCATTCGATCCCCATTTGCCGAAAAAGTGGCCAGCGCCCTGACCTGGAGCGCCACTGCCATGGGCCTGACCGGCCTGATGGTACGCTGGTATGAGTCTTATCTGATCAGCCCGGATGTGGGGCACATCCCGATTTCCAACCTGTATGAAGTCTTTGTACTGTTCTCGATCATCACCGCCCTGCTCTATCTGTACTACGAACAGCGCTACCAGAACCGTCAGCTGGGGGCATTTGTCCTGCCGGTGATCACGGCGGCCGTCGGCTTCCTGCTCTGGTACACGATCGACCGGCACGCCGAAAACATCCAGCCGCTGGTGCCCGCCCTGCAATCCTACTGGATGAAACTGCACGTGCCAGCCAACTTCATCGGCTATGGTTCATTTGCCCTGGCAGCCATGGTTTCGGTGGCCTGGCTGCTGGCCAATCGCGGCATCATGACAAGCCGTCTGCCGCCGCTGGAAGTTCTCGACGACCTGATGTACAAATCCATCGCGGTCGGCTTCGGCTTTTTCACCATTGCCACCATCCTCGGTGCCATGTGGGCTGCTGAAGCCTGGGGTGGTTACTGGTCATGGGACCCGAAAGAAACCTGGGCGCTGATCGTGTGGCTGAATTATGCCGCCTGGCTGCACATCCGGCTGGTCAAGGGCTTGCGTGGCGCGTTCCTGGCCTGGTGGGCTCTGGTTGGCCTGTTTGTCACCATGTTCGCCTTCCTCGGCGTCAACATGTTCCTGTCGGGCCTTCACTCATACGGCACGCTCTGATTCAGTCCGGCCACTGCAACCGGAAAACATTGCGGGGGTGGCATTGCCACCCCCGCAGTCACATCATGCCACCCGCCAGTGATGGCACAGTCTGGCTCAGTCAGCCGCCAGACTGGCGAAAACATCGCCAGCCTGTGCAATCGTGAGATCGATATCCGCGATGGTATGCGCAGCCGAAACAAAACCCGCCTCGAACGCCGAAGGGGCAAAATAGAACCCCTTGTCCAGCATGGCATGAAAAAACCGGTTGAAACGTGGCCGGTCGCTTTCCATGACTTCGTCATAGTTACGTGGCAACCCATGACGGAAATAGAAACCGAACATTCCTCCAACCGACTGGGCCGCAAAGGGCAGGCCATGCCTTGCGGCAGCGGCAGCCATGCCATCAGTCAGCCGGCGCGTCTTGTCAGCCAGCTCGGCGTAGAACCCGTCCGCCTGCAACAAGCGTAGAGTCGCCAGTCCGGCAGCCACTGCCACCGGATTGCCGGACAGTGTGCCGGCCTGATAAACCGGTCCGAGCGGCGCAAGTTGTTCCATGATGTCGCGCCGGCCACCAAATGCGCCCATTGGCATGCCGCCACCAATCACCTTGCCGAATGTGGACAGATCGGGCTGGATGCCATACAACGCCTGCGCTCCGCCCAGAGCAACACGAAATCCGGTCATCACCTCATCAAAAATCAGCAAGGCGCCATACTGGTCGCACAATCTGCGCAAGGTTTTCAGAAACACCGGATCTGGCGCAATCAGGTTCATGTTGCCAACCACCGGTTCGATGATGACCGCCGCCACATCACGACCGATGACTGCAAACGCTTCTTCCAGACGGGCCGTGTTGTTGTATTCGAGAACGGTGGTCAATTCAGCCAGGCATGCCGGCACACCGGAAGAATCCGGCGAACCAAAAGTCAGTGCACCCGAACCCGCCTTGACCAGCAGTGAATCGCCATGGCCGTGATAGCAACCGCCAAACTTGATGATCCGGTCCCGGCCGGTAAACCCGCGCGCCAGGCGCAGCGCACTCATGGTGGCTTCGGTTCCCGAACTGGTCAGACGGACCATTTCAAGCGAAGGAACCAGTCTGGCCAGCAGGTCGGCCAGTTCCACCTCACCGGGAATCGGCGCGCCGAAACTGAGCCCGTCTGCTGCCGCGCGCACGACAGCATCGATCACTTCCGGATGCGCATGGCCAAGAATCATGGGTCCCCACGAACCCACATAATCCACGTATTCCACTCCGTCGACATCGGTGATCCTGGCTCCGCTGGCACGCGCGATAAATCGTGGCACACCTCCCACCGAACGGAAGGCACGCACCGGGGAATTCACGCCACCCGGAATGTGAACGCGGGCGCGGTCGAACAGACTCTGACTGATGCTCATGTCGCTAATCCTCGGTTTCATCAAAAAACAGTTCGGCAAACTGGTGCGCTGTGTCCTGGATGTCATCACTGTCAAACAACGCGCTGACCACGGCCACGGCATCTGCTCCGGCCATGATCAGCTGATCGGCATTCTGCAGGGTGATACCACCAATCGCGACAATCGGTCGATGGATGACATGCGCGGCATGGTAAAGCAGTGCGATGTCGGCACGCTCGGCCAGCGGCTTGGTGCCAGACGGAAAGAAACTGCCAAACGCGACATAATCAGCGCCGGCAGCCTGCGCACTCAGGGCAAGCTCAAGTGACTGGTAGCAGGATACGCCGATCAGCCGGTCATGCCCCAGAACAATACGCGCTTCGCGAAGCGAGCCATCGTCCCGGCCAATATGCAGGCCATCCGCGCCGACCAGATCGGCAAGACGCAGATGATCGTTGACGATGAACAGCACGTCGTGCCGGTGGCACAGGCGCACCAGTTCGCTGGCCTGTTCATGCTGTCTGGCCACGTCGCCGCTTTTGTCACGATACTGCACCACACTGGCCCCACCGCGGATAGCCTGTTCCACCTGCCGCATCAGCAGCGCTGTATCATCGGTTTCCCGGGTAACCGCATAAAGTCCGGCAATCATGCAACACTCCCATCCGGCACGACAGCATCGCCATCACCACCATGACGCGCCCAGAACAGACGGTCCGGAATATACTGGCCCATGCCAGGCCGAAAGCCAGCGCGCAGACTTTCCCAGGCAAACTCCTGCGCAGCCCTGATCGCATCCGCCATTTCCATCTGGTGCGCCAGAGTTGCCGCAATGGCCGATGCAAGCGTGCATCCCGAACCGTGGTAACTGCCCGGCAAGCGGTCCCAGTCATCCTGGCGCAACATGCCTGCGGCACCATACAGGGTATTGGTCACCTTCAACGTCTGTTCATGGGTGCCAGTCACCAGTACATACTCGCAGCCGGTACCAAGCAGCAACTCCGCGCAGGCCGCCAGGCTGGTATCCTCGTTCACGTCATCGGAAATTTCGGCAGCAAGATGCCGAGCCTCAAGGCTGTTGGGTGTGAGAATGGTGGTTTGCGGCACCAGCAGGTCAAGCAGTGCCGCACGCGTGTCGTCATCGCTCAGTTCATCGCCACGGCCTGAGGCCAGGACCGGATCAAAAACCAGCGGGACGTCCGGATAATCCGCCACCACCGATGCAATAGCGGCAACCGCCGCAACGCTGCCAACCATGCCGATCTTGAATGCGGCAACCGGCATGTCTTCGAGCAGGCAACGCGCCTGGTCGGCGACAAGGTCCGGATCCAGTGCCATGTAATGCTCTACACCAACGGTATCCTGAACCGTTACCGCCGTCACCACCGACAGGGCATGGCAGCCCATGCTGGTCAAGGTGAGCAGATCTGCCTGCAGGCCCGCGCCACCAGTCGGGTCGGTGGCCGCAAATGTCAGCACAATCGGGGGAGGATTCTGTGTCATGCAAAAACGCCGCCCAGGCGGCCGCAACTGGTTTAGAATAACCATTTTACCCGAAAAGCTTCTGTCAGGATGAATTCACCGTTCAAGAGTTATATCTGCGTTTTGTGCGGACACATATACCACGAAGCGGAAGGCGCGCCGGACGACGGCATACCACCAGGTACCCGCTGGGAAGATGTGCCGATGAACTGGACCTGCCCGGAATGCGGTGCGCGCAAGGAAGATTTCGAGCTGATCAACTGAAACCCATGCCTGTTTGCGGATGACCATGACGTACCAGCACGATCTCCATCCCGACCACAAATGACAGACTTCGCATACCACACATAAAATACACTTGCCAACCCGATGAAATTCATTGGAGAATGGCGGTTATAAATGACGCGAAAACCAGAATGCCGGCGATTTCATCCGGCACAGGCAATCCGGACTGGTGTCCTGGTGATACAGAACTGACCAGTTGCAGGCGGACAGATGTCCGATCCGGGGCAACCCGGCCGCCCGCGAGCCACCTGGTTGACCTGTCAAGAATACAAGTGGGGGCATCGTGACAGAAATCGCTGATCTGGCCGGCATCAAGGTCATGGTTATTGACGACAGCAACACCATTCGGCGCAGCGCGGAGATTTTTCTTCGCCAGGCCGGCTGTGACATCATGCTCGCAGAAGATGGGTTCGACGCTCTGGCCAAAATTGCCGACTGGCGTCCCGACATCATCTTCGTCGACATCATGATGCCACGTCTGGACGGCTACCAGACATGCTCCCTCATCAAGAAAAATCCCCGGTTCAGCACCACTCCGGTCATTATGCTTTCCAGCAAGGACGGGCTGTTTGACAAGGCACGCGGTCGCATGGTCGGGTCGAGCGAATATCTGACCAAACCATTCACCAAAGACAGCATCATCAATACCGTCAGACAGTACGCCCAGAAGTAGTGTTCACCATTCCGCAGGACAAACACCATGCCAGTACAAAAAATTCTTGTGGTAGACGATTCTCCGACTGAACGTCATTTTCTTGCCACCCTGCTTGGCAAGAATGGATATCAGGTCAGTCTGGCAGAAGATGGCAACCAGGCTCTGGAACAGGCAAAACGCGTCCAGCCGGACCTGATCCTGATGGACGTGGTCATGCCCGGCCTGAACGGATTCCAGGCCACCCGCGCCATTTCGCGCGATGACACCCTGAAGCACATTCCTGTCATCCTGTGCACGACGAAGGATCAGGAAACCGACAAGATATGGGGTTTGCGACAAGGCGCGATCGATTACATCGTGAAGCCCGTGGACGGCAAGGTCCTGCTGGAAAAAATCCGCTCAATCTGAACACAAGGGCCGTTCCATGACGCGTCGCATCAGCCTGCAGAATTTCCAGCAAGAAATCACCCGGCGCATCCATGAATCGCGCACGAACGATTCCAGCGGCAACCGTCTGGCAGTTCAGGTTGGCAGCGAAAACTGGCTGATTGACATGACGGATATCAATGAAGTCATCATCCCGCCCCAGCTGGCCCAGGTGCCACTGGCCCACGACTGGTTTCTGGGCATCGCCAACATACGCGGGAGGCTGTACACGGTTGTCGACCTGTCCGCCTATGCAGGCGGAGAAGCCGTGCACCGACAGCCGGAAAACCGGCTTCTGCTTACCCATCCCCGTTTCGGATTGCACGCGGCGTTGCTGGTCGACCGTGTGCTTGGCTTGCGCAACACCAGCAACATGCATCCGGTAACCGATACCGGCACCGCAATTGCAAAACCATGGAATGAACTGCTCTGGCAGGATGAACACAATAACATATGGCACGGGTTGGACATGACAAGTCTGGTCAGCAACCCGGCATTTCTGGCGGCAGGCATCGCCTGACCCCATCTGGAGGACGACAATAATGGAACTGAAATTACCCGGGCTAGGTCAGGCAAACGAGAAGAACAACAAAGACCAGTCAGACCGAGAACACACCACTCTGATCATGAGTGGGCTGAAGAACATCAACAACACCGAAGTCAAGCCGCTGCCCCTGATCGGTCATCTGCCAATTGAACGGCAGTACCTGATCACCATGATTTCCGGGTTGACCTTTCTGGTCATCAGCGGACTGCTGCTGATCCTGAACTCGGTCCAGAGCAATAACAAGACAGCCTATATCACGCGGGCAACCGAAATGCAGATGCTGACACAGCGTCTGAACATCGCCGCCCTGCAGTCGCTGACCGGCAACCAGCATGGTTATGGCAGCATGAAAATGAGTCAGAACCAGTTCAAGTCAGATCTGGACACCCTGATCAACGGCGGTTTCGGTCTGCCCCGCTCGCCGGCATCGGTACAACCCGAACTGGCTGCACTGCAAAAACAATGGGAGCCCATCGATGCCCAGCTGAACCGGATTGCCGACAACCAGGACGTCTTGCGCACCACATCGCTGCAGCTGGCAGGCATCCTGCAAAAAATTGGTGACCAGATCACGATCGGCGGAGAGCTGGCGGGACACCTGAACAACGCTGGTACGCCAGCACAGGCAGCGCTGGCCAACCAGCTGGTCAGTCTGACGGTCGACATTGGCAAAAGCACCGCCATGATCAGCCGGATGGTCGATCAGCCGGAATGGCGCATGGGTCTGACAACCGCCAATGATGAAAAACACATCCTGACGCAGATTCGTGCCGATGTCGCCAATGTGCAGTCGGTTATCGATCAGCTGCGTGGCAGCGGCATCCAGAACAGCGAAGGCAGCCGGATGGCAGCCTATCTTGCCAGCTGGAATGCCCTGCATGCCGCCATTCCGCCCGCACTTGACCGGGCAAGCCAGGTACTGGCACTCAAGCACGACAGCCTGGCATTGCTGACCGGCAACAACACCCTGTTCCAGAGCACCCAGGATTTGACAGCCACCTACCAGAAACTGGGCGTGCTGGGCAGTTCTCTTGCCATCGTGACCGGATTGCTGGCACTGGGCAGCCTGATCCTGTTCGGTATCATCATCCTGAACGAATCACGCCGTCGGGTGTTCCTGAGCGAAGCGGAAAACAAGCGCAACCAGGAGGCCATCCTGCGACTGCTGAACGAACTGGGCGACCTCGCGGACGGTGACCTGACTGCCAATGCAACGGTGACCGAAGACATCACCGGCGCCATTGCCGACTCGATCAACTTCACTATCGACGAACTGCGCGCACTGGTTCTCGGCATCAACAATGCAACCGAAAAAGTCACGCAAACAACCATGCAGGCACAGTCCACATCGGAAGAACTGCTGGCTGCCGCACGACGTCAGTCCGAGGCCATCGAAGAAACGTCGGCCGAAATCCTGAGCATTTCGCAGTCAGTGAATGAAGTCTCTGCCAGCGCTTCCCAATCTTCGCTGGTGGCAACGCAATCGCTGGATGCGGCCGAAAAAGGCACCCATGCTGTCGAAAACTCCATTGCGGGCATGAACAGCATCCGTGAAAACATTCAGGAAACATCGAAACGGATCAAGCGACTGGGCGAATCTTCCCAGGAAATCGGTGAAATTGTGGAACTGATTTCCGACATTACCGAACAGACCAACGTTCTGGCGCTCAATGCCGCCATTCAGGCAGCGACAGCCGGTGAAGCAGGCCGCGGATTCTCGGTGGTTGCCGAAGAAGTGCAGCGCCTGGCAGAACGTTCGGCCCAGGCCACCAAGCAGATTGCTGCCATTGTCAAAACCATTCAGTCGGACACGCTCGACGCCGTTTCAGCCATGGAAATCTCCACGCAGGGTGTAGTGGAAGGTGCCCGACTCTCCGATGCCGCTGGTCAGGCTCTCCACGAAATCGAAGAGGTGACCCACAACCTGGCGGCGCTGATCCGCAGCATTTCTGCCGCTTCAGTGAACCAGACCGTCGCCGCCAGCAAGGTTGCCCAATCCATGCAGTACATCCGGCAGATTACCGAGCAGACCATGGCCGGAACGCAACATACCACAGCAGCCATCGGAGAATTGTCGGGCCTGTCCAGCGACCTGAAGAAGTCCATTTCCGGCTTCAAGCTGAACTGATCCTGGTTCACAACGATACTTGCGCAGGAATCGACCGATGAACACGACGCCCGAATTTGACATTGCCCCCCTGAGCTGGATCCGTGAAGAGGTGGGGCATTCGCTGAAATCCGCCCTGGATCTGCTGAAAGCGCAGGAATCCGGCACCCCGGACGCGGATCAGCTGCGTCAGGCACGCACCTGGATGCACCAGGTCAGTGGCGCTCTCGACATGGTTGGCCTGCGCGGCGTATCGCTGGTCAGCCAGGAAACCGAAAACCTGCTTCAGCATTTCGAATCCGCCAGCGATCCGACAACAACGGACACCGCGCCGGTGCGTGCGTCCATTGAAACCATCGAGCTGTATCTGGATGATCTGCTGCGTGGCAAACCGAATCAGGAATTGCAGCTGTTTCCGGTATATCGCCAATTGCGCGAAGCGCGCGGCATCACCCGCCATTCCGAAACCGACCTGTTCTTTCCGGATCTGGACACCGGAACGCCCGATCTGCCCGGCAGCAAACAGATGGTGGATGAACAGAGAATCGCCCTGTTCCGCCAGGCTCGCGCACGATTCCAGCGTGGATTGCTGTCGTTTTTACGCCAGAACAATCCGGATAGCGGACTGCAACTCATGCACGACGCGATTCGCGATGTGGAATCCGCCATGACCACCAGCTCGGCACGCACATTCTGGTGGGGATGTGGTGCGTTTGTCGACAGTCTGCAAACCCATTCCATCGAACCTGGCTTTGAAGTGAAACAGTTGTGCGGTCGCATCGACCTGCAATTGCGCCGTCATATTGAAGGTTCGAACAAGATTGCCGAACGGCTGCTGCGCGATCTGCTGTTTTTCATTGCCAACAGCCGCGATGGCAGCGAACGCATCAGCCAGGTCAAACAATCTTTCAACCTGACCGGATTGATTCCATCCACCCGGTCACTCGTACTGGCGGATGCCGAAGTGCGACAGGCCAACCGGCAGGCCCTGAACCTGCTCAACATGGCCAAGGATGACTGGACCCGTCTCACGTCAGGCAATATCGACAGTCTGATGCATTTCCAGGTCCGTGCTGACGAACTGCTCGCCACATCACACAAAATCAGTTTGCCCGCGTTGCAGCCCCTGATCCGGGAAATTCATCACATCGCCATCGAATACCGTTCCATCGCGCCCGAACGTCTGGCACAGGTGCAGATTGAGGTCGCCACAGCATTACTGCTGATCCAGAGTGCGCTGGAACAATATGACGAAGCCAGCGAAGATCTGGCCAGCCAGATCAACGTGATGACGCAACACCTGCAGGCCATCGCATGGACAGCCCAGGGTGACGAGTCAACTGTTGATCTGCCTTTACTGGAACAGATTTCGCGCCAGGCGCAGGAGCGCAGCACCATGGCCCAGGTCGTGCTGGAAATCCAGCACAATCTGCACAGAACCGAAGAAATTCTGGACAATTTCTTTCGCAGCGAACCGCGCGACCATACCAGTCTTGGTGACTTGATCCGACCACTGCACGAAATGGATGGCGCATTCCGCATTCTGCAGTGGAACGACGCACAGGCCATTCTCGAACAGATTACCCGCATGGTCGAACAGTTACGGGATTCGAGTCAGCCACCCGACGAAAACCTGTTCCCGTTGCTTGCAGAAGCAGTCAGTTCGCTCGGGCTGTATGCCGAAGCCGAGAAATTCCATCAGGATGATGCAAAACGTCTTCTGGAACCGGTGCTGATTCATCTTGGGCTCCTCAACGCCCCGGATGAAATTGTCAGCGATGGTTCTGCCGGCAGGATCGAAGACGAGATCATGTCCCTCAAAACCAGTTTGACGGATGATCTGGCCTCATGGGAACTGTTGGGCGCAACCGACGATACAAAAAAAAAACTGACTGACATCCTGAACAAGCTCGGCCAGGATGCCGAACTGGTGAATGACCATCTGCTGCGCCACCAGGTTGCCGAAGCATTGCGCCAGCTGAAGACTGAACCTGTCGCCCCTCAGAATCTGCGGGCGATATTCATGCCCGCGTCAGAACAGCCGGTGGCGGAATCTGGCACTGACGAAGAAGAAAGCCTGCTCGATATTTTCATCGAAGAAGCCGCCAGCGTGGTCGACAGCACCCGGGAAAATCTGGCCAGCCTGCACAATCAACCGACAGACCAGCACAGTCTGCGTGAATTCCGCCGAGGTTTTCATACCTTGAAAGGCAGCGGCCGGATGGTTGGTCTGACCGACCTGGGAGAAACCGCCTGGGCTGTCGAACAGCTGCTTAACCTGTGGCTGCAGGAAAACCGCATCGCCTCTCCCGAGCTGCTTGGTCTGCTGGATCGCGCGCATCAGCATTTCAGCCACTGGATAGAGGCTCTGATCGGCGGCCACGCTTACGAAGAAGACCATGCCGCGCTGATTCGTGCCTGTGATGCCCTGCGCGAAGGCGGCCAGCCTGAAGAACCGGGCGAAACCGGCTTTACAGACGCCACGACTGACGACGAGCACCAATCCGAGACATTGTCCGGCATCGGTGAAGACACCGACGCCTCCCCTGCCAGTCTGGTGGAAGCTGAGCCGGATGAAGAGGTTGTTCAGGAATCCAGCGAAAATCCGCATGCGGCCAGCGAAGACGCCGGTATTGGCCTTGACAGCGACGACATCCGTGTCGACGACATCATCGTGTCAGCCAGCCTGCTGGATATTTATCGCCGTGAAGCCGCCACGCATCTGGAAACCATTACCCGCGAACTGGCTTCCAGCCAGAATGCACCTGATACACCAGTCAGTTCGGCATGCATGCGTGCAGCCCATACCCTGGCTGGTAC
Organism: Pseudomonadota bacterium; assembly: GCA_021845925.1. Taxonomy (GTDB): domain Bacteria; phylum Pseudomonadota; class Gammaproteobacteria; order Burkholderiales; family Sulfuriferulaceae; genus Sulfuriferula. The sequence goes on along the minus strand of JAJZUW010000007.1, from coordinate 135,089 downwards.
ATCCCGCCTGACCGGCTTCCTGGCCGTGGCAAATCTGGCACATGCGCTGGAATTCTGGCTGCAACCCCTGGTTAACCATGACAGTCCAATACCTGCGGATCAACACGAGCTGGTCCAGGCAACGCGCGATGCCTTGCAACACATGCTGCAGACCATCACGGATGGCCACAATCCGGCAGAACGCATCGACCTGATTGAACAGCTGGAAAAATCGAAACCGTCCCCGGCAACCATGCCGGTGATGGCCGAAGAACTGGTGGCCGAAGAGCCGGTGGCCGAAGAGCCGGTGGCCGAAGAGCCGGTGGCCGAAGAACTGGTGGCCGAAGAACTGGTGGCCGAAGAACCGGTGGCCGAAGAGCCAGTGGCCGAAGAGCCGGTGGCCGAAGAACTGGTGGCCGAAGAACTGGTGGCCGAAGAACCGGTGGCCGAAGAGCCAGTGGCCGAAGAAGCCATGGTCGAGATGCCAGACCAGGAAACCCATGCACTGATCAGCCCTGTGCGTGAACATCAACCCGTGCCGGAACAGTATCCGGAAATGGCAAGCGCGCCCGCCAGTGGCATCGAAATCCATGATGACATCGACGTGCAGTTGTTGCCCATCTTCCTGGAAGAAGCCAGTGAATTGTTGCCCGAAATTGAACGCAATATGCGTGAATGGCAGGCAAACCCGGAAGGCAACGCCAGACCATCCCTCCAGCGTCTGCTGCACACCCTCAAAGGAAGTGCGCGCATGGCAGGCGCCATGCGTCTAGGCCAGATGACGCATGAGATGGAATCGGCTGTCGAACTGTCTTCGGCAGAAGCAGGCGATATCAGCCAGCTGGCGCCTCAGGTAGACCAGATTGCACTGGCCATCGACGCGCTGAGCAAAGGCGAATCCCCATCGCAACCAGCACAGCCGGCAGGCAGCGAAGTGACCGACGGACAGGTCGCCGCGTCACCAGCGGTGGCTGTTTCCCCGCAACCTGCCCTGCAGGAAGGCGAAGCACAATCACAAACCCTGCGAGTCCGTTCCGAAATTCTGGAAGAGCTGATCAACGAGGCTGGCGAAATCAGCATCAGTCGTTCCCGTCTGGAAAACAGCACCAGCAACCTGCGCAACAGTGCCCATGAGTTGACGGAAAACGCAGAACGTCTGCGCGCTCAGTTGCGCGAACTGGAAATCCAGGCGGAATCGCAGATGCAATCCACGTTGTCGCACCTGCGCAACGATGAGACCGGCTTTGATCCGCTGGAATTCGACAGGTTTACCCGGCTGCAGGAACTGACACGCATGATGGCGGAAAGCCTGAATGATATCCAGACGGTGCAACAGAACCTGCTCAGCGGCATCAATGAGACCGATTCGGCGCTGACCCAGCAAGGTCGGCTTGCACGCACGCTGCAACAATCGCTGATGCACATCCGCATGGTTCCGCTGGCCAGCGTCATTGACCGCCTGCACCGCACAGTACGACTGGCTGCCCGAGAAGAAAGCAAGAAAGCCAGCCTGCAGATCAATGGTGAAGATGTCGAATTTGACCGCAGCGTGCTCGAAAAAATCATCGCCCCGCTGGAACATATCCTGCGCAATTCAATTGCCCACGGCATTGAAAAACCGGAAGACAGACTTGCTGCAGGCAAGTCGGAATATGGTGAAATCACGCTCGATGTTCGTCAGCAAGGCAACGAAATCGTGCTGGTCATACGAGATGATGGCCAGGGCCTGAATCTCGAAGCCATTCGCAGAACAGCGATTCAGAACGGGTTGCTGAACGAAGACGACAGGCCGGGTGACGAAGAACTGCAACAGCTGATTTTCGCGAGCGGGTTTTCCACGGCCCGTGAAGTAACTACCTTGTCTGGCCGCGGCGTCGGCATGGACGTGGTCAGAAACGACATTCAGCAACTGGGTGGCCGCATCGAATTGCAATCCGTGTCTGGTCATGGCCTGACCACCACCATCAACCTGCCACTGACCATGACGGTTACCCAGGCCGTGCTGGTCCGCACGGGCGACCGTCGCTGGGCCATACCTTCCGCCATGATCGGGCAGGTTCAGGAATACAAGTCGCGTCAGTTGCCGGAATTGCTCAAATCCGGCCAGATTGTCTGGCAGGAGCAGAACTATCCACTGGCCTGGTTACCGGAACTGCTTGGCGATGAGGGCATTCAACCCGGCAACGAGTCCTACAGTCCGGTTCTCCTTCTGCGTAGCGGACACCAACGCGCAGCCATCATGGTGGACGAGATCAGCAGTAATCAGGAAATCGTGGTCAAGAAGGTCGGCCCGCAACTCACCTCGATCACGGGCATCAGCGGCGCCACTGTGCTGGGCAATGGCGAGATCGTTCTGATTCTGAACCCGATTCCGCTGATACAGCGACGCCTGCACCAGCCGGCGCATGACCAGTCTCACCCGATCCCCGTCGCCACACCACAATCAACGGTTGGATCCGCAGCCACCTGCATCCTGGTGGTGGATGATTCTCTGACGGTGCGCAAAATCACCAGCCGTCTGCTGCAACGCGAAGGTTTCAACGTCAACACGGCCAAAGACGGTATCGATGCCCTGCAGGTGATGCAACACCGGCAGCCCGACCTGATATTGCTGGACATTGAAATGCCACGCATGGACGGATTCGAGTTTGCCCACATCATCCGGTCGGATCCACGGACTGCCGGCTTGCCTATCGTGATGATCACCTCGCGTACGGCAGACAAGCATCGCGAACATGCCGAAAAGCTGGGCGTGAACGCCTACCTGGGCAAACCATATCAGGAAGACCGACTGTTGCAGGTGATCCGGAATCTGCTCGGCGAACACCAGATGACGGTGGCCTGAACAACACAACCCCATGCCGCAGCAGTGCAGCATGGGGTTAACGTGGAGACGGTGCGGACTGTTGTTGCGCCGGGTTCAGGACTTGCGGTAGATCTCGGCACCCATGCTGACAAACTCGATGGATTTGGCCGTCATGCCGGCCTGCAACGCCTGTTCTTCCGCCACGCCCTGATCCCGCGCGTAATCACGCACATCCTGGGTGATCTTCATCGAACAGAAATGCGGACCGCACATGGAACAGAAATGCGCCAGCTTGGCCGATTCCTTCGGCAAGGTTTCATCATGAAACTCGCGCGCCTTGTCGGGATCCAGCCCGAGATTGAACTGGTCTTCCCAACGGAATTCAAAACGTGCCTTTGACAATGCATTGTCACGAATCTGCGCCCCCGGGTGTCCTTTGGCCAGATCCGCCGCATGGGCGGCCAGCTTGTAGGTGATGATGCCATCCTTCACATCATCCTTGTCTGGCAACCCGAGATGTTCTTTGGGCGTCACATAACACAGCATGGCGGTGCCATACCAGCCGATCTGGGCGGCGCCAATCGCGCTGGTGATGTGGTCATAGCCCGGCGCAATGTCAGTCGTCAAAGGGCCCAAGGTGTAGAACGGCGCTTCGTAACACCACTCCAGCTGCAGATCCATGTTTTCCTTGATCAGCTGCATGGGCACATGTCCCGGCCCTTCGATCATCACCTGGCAGTCATGGCTCCAGGCAACCTGGGTCAGTTCGCCAAGGGTTTTCAGTTCTGCAAGCTGAGCTTCATCATTGGCATCAAAAATGGAACCGGGTCGCAGTCCGTCGCCAAGGCTGAAACTGACATCATAAGCCTTCATGATTTCGCAGATTTCATCGAAACGGGTGTACAGGAAGCTTTCCTGATGATGCGCAAGGCACCATTTGGCCATGATGGAACCGCCGCGGGAGACAATACCGGTCATCCGGCGGGCAGTCATCGGAATATAGGCCAGCCGTACGCCGGCATGAATGGTGAAATAATCCACCCCCTGTTCGGCCTGTTCGATCAATGTATCGCGAAAAATCTCCCAGGTCAGCTCTTCTGCCTTGCCATCGACCTTTTCCAGCGCCTGATAGATCGGCACCGTACCGATCGGCACGGGTGAATTGCGAATGATCCATTCCCGCGTTTCGTGGATGTTCTTGCCGGTGGACAGATCCATGACCGTATCGGCACCCCAGCGGATGGCCCAGGTCATTTTTTCCACTTCTTCCTGGATGGATGACCCAAGGGCAGAATTGCCGATATTGGCGTTTACCTTGACCAGAAAGTTACGCCCGATGATCATGGGTTCGCTTTCCGGGTGATTGATATTGGCCGGAATGATAGCCCGGCCACGCGCCACTTCGTCGCGCACGAATTCGGCAGTCACGCTTTCGGGCACGCTGGCGCCAAAAGACTGGCCACGATGCTGGCGACCCAGCAGGTCCAGCATGCGTTGACCGGTCGGACCAGCCGCACGCAGCGATTCGAGATACTGCTCGCGCAGCAGATTCTCGCGGATGGCAATGTACTCCATTTCCGGCGTCACAATGCCGGCACGCGCATAATGCAGCTGGGTGACATTGCGCCCATCGGCTGCACGTCTTGGCTTGCGCTGCAGGCCTGGAAAGCGGAGATGATCCAGCGACGTATCGGCCTTTCTTTGCTGGCCATACGCCGAACCCGGTTCAGTCAGCTCTACCGTGTCGCCACGCTCGGCGATCCAGCCGCTGCGTACAGCGGCAATGCCGCGCCGGATATCGATATTGGCTGCCGGATCGGTATAGGGGCCGGAACAGTCATAGACAAACACGGGCGGATTGGGCTCGGCACCCATGCCAGCCGGCGTATCGGACTGACGGATCTCGCGCATGGGGACGCGCAGGTCGGCCCGCGAGCCTTCGACGTAAATCTTGCGGGAATTGGGGTAAGGCTGAACAGCAGCCTCATCCACGTGGGCGCGTTCAGCGCTGAAATCGGCAGGATGATTCATGAGTGTTTGCTCCGGTAATAATGGCGCAAGGAGCAGCAGGTGCTTCCCTACGACGGCATGACCCGTATCAGGTTCGAAGGGTATTTCTCACCCGACGCACGGCTGCAATCGTCAGCACGATCCGACACCCGCGCGCCCGGGACCCCCAGCATGGTGTCAAAATATCGGAAATATGAAATAATCGCAAGCACTTGTTGTGCCGGGAGCAGTTCCCGGCTTTTCCTTGCTGCCAATGTACAATGCGTTGGTCAGATGACAGTCGGTTCCGGATAGAAAAAATGAATATCGAACAAGCCCGTTTCAACATGATCGAACAACAGATCCGCCCCTGGGATGTCCTGGACCTTGATGTCCTGGCGCTGCTCGGCGAGATCCGGCGCGAAGAATTTGTGCCAGCCGCATGGCGATCGCTCGCCTTTGCCGACATGGAAATTCCCCTCGGTCATGGCGAATCGATGATGGCTCCCAAAATGGAAGCCCGCATCATGCAGGAAATGGCGATCCGGCCAGATGACACGGTTCTGGAAATCGGCACCGGCAGCGGCTATCTGACCGCGTTGCTGGCCGCCCGCGCCAAACTGGTACACAGCATTGACATTGTTGGTGAATTTTCTGCGCAGGCCCATGCCAGACTGATTGCTCACCGCCTGGACAACGTCAAACTGGTCACTGCCGACGCTTCGCGCGGCTGGTCGCAGGCAGCTCCCTATTCCGCCATCATCCTGACCGGATCAACACCAGTGCTGCCAGATGCCTTCAAACGCGACCTCACGATCGGTGGTCGCCTGTTTGCCATTCTGGGAGATTCTCCTGCCATGACTGCCGTGCGCATCACCCGGGTCAGCGAATCCGCCTGGACCACCGACCACCTGTTTGAGACCGACATCAAACCGCTGGTCAATGCGCTTCAGCCCGAACGATTCGTTTTTTGACCACACGACCCACACGCCATCCGGCGGTTGAAGTCCTGCTGGTTTTCCTGCGACTGGGGCTGACCTCGTTCGGCGGTCCTGTCGCCCACCTGGGTTATTTTCGCCACGAATTTGTCGACAAACGGCGCTGGCTGGACGCACATGCGTATGCCGAACTGGTCGGTCTGTGTCAATTCCTGCCAGGACCTGCCAGCAGCCAGGTTGGCATTGCACTCGGCTTTTCCCGCGCTGGTTTTGCCGGCGCGCTGGCCGCCTGGGCCGGATTCACACTGCCATCCGCACTGGCCCTGATTGTGTTGGCCAGTCAGGCCGGACACATTTCCGCCCTGGGCGGAAACGGCCTGTTACATGGCCTGAAACTGGTCGCGGTGGCCATCGTGGCTCAGGCCATCTGGCAGATGAGCCGCACGCTTTGTCCGGACCGGGTGCGCATGACCATGGCAATCACCGCCGCCCTGATTCTGAGCCTGCATCCGGGCATGGCAAACCAGGCCGGCATCGTGCTGGTCAGCGCACTGATCGGCATGCTGCTGCTGAAACCGGCAACGACACTGCCACACATCAGCCTGGCATCCGGCATTGGCTGGCGCACCGGCCTGACCGCACTCATCCTTCTGTTTGCCCTGTTGCTGGGACTGCCGGTCGCCAGCCACCTGACAGGCAGTCACGTCATCGAACTGGTCGACCGTTTTTATCGCACGGGCAGCATGGTTTTCGGGGGCGGCCACGTCGTGCTGCCATTGTTGCAGTCAGCCATCGTGACACCAGGCTGGGTCAGCAACGACATGTTCCTGGCCGGGTATGGTGTCGCACAGGCGGTTCCGGGCCCGCTGTTCAGTTTTGCTGCCTGGCTTGGCGCCTGCGAGCAGCCTTGGCCCAATGGCTGGATTGGTGGACTGATCTGTCTGGTTGCCATTTTTCTGCCGGCATTTCTGCTGGTGATCGGTGTCCTGCCATTCTGGGAACGTTTGCGTCGCCTGCCACTGGCCAGACAGGCCATGATGGGCATCAACGCAGGTGTCGTCGGGCTATTGCTGGCCGCATTTTACCAGCCGGTCTGGACGGGGTCGGTGCATTCCGCTGCGGATTTCGGCGTCAGCCTTGGCCTGTTTTTATTGCTGGTTGTCTGGCGCTCTCCACCGTGGCTGGTTGTGCTGGCCGGCTGTCTGGCCGGCATGCTGCGTGGAATCTGACCAGCACCAGGCCGTAACGCGTCAATCAGGCCAGTTCGCTGGCATCCGGATTGATCAACCCGAATGTTGCCGGCACCCTGGCATAAAACACGCGCAGATTTTCCCGCTGCAACAGGCTGATCAACATAGCCGATTCCGCTTCGGTGACGACAAACTCAACCTCAACGGCAACCTGCCCTGCCAGTTCAAAAAAATGCTCTTCCGTCAGATGGTGGCGGTGCCCAAACCCGGCCATCGCGCGAAATGCGCTTCCGCCGCGAACGCCAAGTCTGTTGGCTTCTTCCAGCAACCACTCCCAGGCAGGCCTGCCGTGACAACGCTGGTTTTCCTGAAGATAAAAACGCATGAAACAGCCTTCCATTGCGCGGCTCCTTTCCATAACCGGGTCATTCCGGGTGCATGGCCTGATTTGTCAGGCAGATCGTATCCAGGACATGGTTGCCATGCCAGCCAGGGTTGCCAGCAGAGATCCTGCCACATGAATCACAATGGCCGACAGCGCCCAGGTCAGCCGCCCTTGTTGCAACAAGGTGGTCACTTCTGCCGAAAACGTCGAAAATGTGGTCAATCCACCACAAAATCCGGTAATGACAAACAATCGCCATTCAGGCGACAAGGAAGGCGAAGTGGCAAAAAAAACAATGGATGCACCGATGATGTATCCACCAATGATATTGGCCGCCAATGTGCCAGGCGGAATGCCGGGATAGAGCGCATTCAGTTTGAGACCCAGCACCCAGCGCAGCAATGCCCCGAGGGCCGCGCCGATTGCAATCGCCAGAATGGATTTGAGCATTTGTCCGTCCTTGTCATGTCAGTCTGCCGGACGGGCAAGCAAAACCTACGCCACCCATCAGGGTTCGGTAGGCATCATCAGCCGGGGACCGGCGGTTATGAGGAGGAATGCCATCTCCTGCGGGCGATTGTAGCATGCTGAGGCCGATCACTCCAAATTAGCAGACCGGCAAGATCGCTGGCTGACGTTTCCAACCCACCGTGGTTTGAATTCCAGACTGCTCCGTGCTAACAGGACATGAACAATCCTGCTGATATGCAGGCAAAAACGATATAGCCATCATGTCACTTGCGGAACCAGGTTATCCGGCAGGTTTTCAGCCAGAAAACCTCCGGACTGACTGGCCGCAAAGATCGACCTGCACGATCGTATCATCACGCGGCGTTCAGGCAAACAGAGGGTGGTTTTTCAGTGCCAGCGCCGGTTTTTCGATCAGGTGCCAGGACAGGGCGGCCGGAAGCAGGACCAGAAGCAGGGCGATGCAGGCATGCGGGATGGGTGCAAGCTCCAGATGGGTGGCAATCAAGCCTTGCTGGATGGGGAATGCGTAAATGTAGATGCCGTAGGAATAGTCTGGCAGGCGGCGCAGGTGCAGCAGCAGTTTCGTGGATGAAAAGGCGATGAAAAAGGTGACGGCGGCGATGGCCAGTCGGGCAGAAGCCTCGGCCAGCGCGGTGTGATGCCCTGCGATGCCCAGGCCGATGGCCAGGGCAAGGGCCCAGGGGCGGACTGTTTTCAAACGGATGGCCGCGGCCAGCATGCCCAGCGCGAAGCTGAACGAGACGCCGGCCAGCAGGTCCAGCCGGTGCCAGTATCCGGCCGGATGGCCCAGAGCCTGGGTGCCGGCCCAGTACAGGCCATACAGCAGGAAGCCGAGAGCGAAGGTGTAGCGGGCCAGTGCCGGGCGGAACGCGCCGGCGAAGAAAATCGAGGCGACCACCGCATAACACAGGGCTTCATAGGGCAGCGTCCACAGCGAACCGTCGATGGCGTCCGGAAACGGGTTGCCGGAAAAAATGCCGGGAATTCCTTGCACATTCCAGAACAGCGATGCGTTGCCGAGCATGAAGCGCCAGAGGTGCGGGTCGGTAATGTAGTGGCGCAAATCCAGCGGGGAAAACGGATACAGGCTGATTCCCAGCACCAGACTGCAGGCGATGAGCGCCGGGAACAGGCGCAGGATGCGCGATCTGGCAAATCTGCCGGGCGGCGTTCCCCGCTGCAGGGAAGCGAAGATCAGGTAGCCGCTGAGGGTGAAGAAAATAGCCACACCGAGGCCGCCCAGGCCCAGTCCGAACGTGCTGGCAGGAAAGCCCTGCTGGCCCAGGTCCGGCCGCAGATCGTAGGCGTGCGCAAAAATGACCATGCTTGCGGCAAGCAGGCGCAGAAAGTTGAAATTGTTGTCGTGGTCACGCGAGGCCATGGCGGTGCAGTCTGTATCTTGGCGGTAGGACATGATGATACGGATTTTCCGGCATGGCTGGAAACGGTGTCTGCTGTTTTGTTGATGAAGGGAGCCGGTTGAGGTCAGGCACGTCAATTTTACCAGTGAATTGCCCCGGATTTGCTAGACACTTCGAAGCCTGTTAAAAAACCTTTGCCGGAATGGTTTGAGCGGTACAACACGGAACATCCACATAGCGCTTTGAAATACCCGTCGCCGAGATACACGCTGACATTTGCACAACCCCATGTTTTTATGTTTATCTCTGGATTTTTTGGAGGTCTTTGGAGGTTGATTTGGCGGAAGCGGTGAGATCTGCCCGACTCAGCGCCAACCATCTGTAACAATTTGATTTGTTTGACGATTTCTTCAATCTTGGAAGAAGTCGTGACACCCCAAAGTGAACCACCTGATGTAGTTTATCGGTAGGATCATTATACCCCGTACACTTAAGACATCTAGCCGGAGCTGTACCTGGTGATTAGGTTTTCTTGCCCCCCAAGCAACTGCCTTAACATAGTGCCAAACCCATTCCTGCTACCACGACACCCACCCAATTAACACACTATCTTCGTCGACGCTCCTGATGCTCACGCCATGCTTGTTCAACCAGCTCAGGGGTAATGGCATCCCGAAGAACGCGGTACGCGTTATCAGAGTATCTAGGATGCTTCTGCGACCCAAACTCAAACACCATGACGTTGGCTGGGTCTTCATCTATTCGCAGGAGGTCGCGTACGGCCTTGGCTTTGTTAACGTTCAGCTCCAGCTTTTCAGCCAAGGCTCTTGGACTCCAGTGATATTTTTTCTGAAGATCTACTTCACGGATTGCAGCCGCTCCAGCAGGATCATCCCCTGACACATAGCGAACCGCAGGAGCATCGGCATCTCTAGTGATTCGGACACGAATCGTCGGCCCTTCTCCTTCAATGTTTGTCGCCAGAGTTAACAACCGAGGAAATACTTGCTCCACCGGCGTGTCCGACTTGATAGCCTCTTCAATTCTGTCCAAGTCTCTTTTGGAAACAGCCACTTCTTCACTGACATGGGCTTCCATTGCTAGTAGTGCCGTTATGCGCCCTCTGGCCTCGTCTCTAGCTCTGCGCCCAGGTGCAAGCAAGTCCCGAATCTGAGCGTATTCTCGATTCACTAACATTAGGAAATCAGGGAGAGGCTGGGTAGATAGAGGTAGAACCCTCACCGGAAGATTGTCGGCAAGTGCGTCATCGAAATGTTCAGTCAAGATCTCATCCAAGGTGGTGATCAATGCCCTTGAATTTATATAGAGCGTGTCCTCGGGAACGACAATCATCCAATGCTGGGCCTGGTCGCGCATGGCATCAATTACGCGAATTGAACCTGCTTGCGCGGCATTCATCCAACCTTTTGAGCAGGCAATGTTCAATGCTCTCTCGAGACCGATGGAGGTGCCTTTTTCTTTATCGAAGATGTTCTGCCCTTTCTGCAGCAATAATGCTTTGGTCAGCATTTCACAAGCATGCTGGAGCATGAGCAAGACAGTCTCCGGTCTTCCATCATCGTCGTGGTTATTAAACGCTTCTAGTCCGCGTTTCAGCGATGCGATAGCTTTAGCTTTTAGTGTCTTGGCTTCTCTCTTTAACTTCACAATGCCTCCCATCCATGATGTGCTAATATTTTGCTCAAATCTTACGCGCTCCACGGCGTAGCCGTCCAACTCAGGAAGGTCTGGCGCTGGGCACTTGATCCTTGGGTGGTTCGGAGAACAGCCAAGGGAATTCGTTTCAATCCCAGCCTCCCTCCCCAGCGGTACCCACTCGCTACTTCTTGAACTTAATTCCCTTCGCAACCTGTTCTTCATCCTGCACAGGCAGTTTCATTTTCTGGGCTTTGAGCTTTACCAATTGCTGCTGAAGCTGGAAGATGCGCTGTCTGAGCTTTTCCGCCTGCTCGGGTTTGGCATGACTGAGTTGACCGATAGCTTCGCTCAAGCTGGTTTCCACTTCGGTGATAGCAATGGTGAGTTCGGCAAAGCCGGTGCTGATCTCAGGAGCAGTTCCCCCGAAGGCTTTATCACGAAGTTGGCTGATGGCCTGTATGGATTTTTTTCTGTCTTTTGCTTGGATGACCTGGACTGGGTGGGCGGGCTGTTGGTGATGTTCTTCCCTGATTTTCTCGCGGGCGATTTTCAATGCCTGCAGAATCATGCTTCTGATGGCGGGTAAGCGGATCGTGGTTTTCATGGTTGGGCTCCTTGTTGTTGGTGTTGTATTGGCCACGGGGTTGCGGGTTTTGACGGGGCGACTTGGTTTTGCCAGTGTGCGTAAGGTTCGGGGTGCAAGGTAGGTTTGCACATTGAACTGCTCGCGCTCCTGAATGAACTGGTTCAGGCGAGCCTGCTCAGTTTCCAACTCCTGCGGGGTGAGAAATTTCGGCTGTTTGGCTTGCTTGGATTGCTCCAGCAGAGAGCGATAATCGGCATCCTTGCCATATAACGCCCCGCGCAAGCGTTTGGCTTTCTTGCCACCGGGGAATTTCACCGATAAGTAATCCTCACCCTGTCGGGTAATAGTGATACCCAGTTCCTCAACCAGATAACGACACAAGTCGTCACGGGTCTGAACGTCCCCGTTGGCAACGGCACTCACCAGATGTCTGTGCACCCAGCGTTTATCGGATTGTTCCTTCCTGCCGAACGGGGTTTTCCTTTCAAAATCGGTGAAGGCCATTTTGAGCGGATCGGCAACCACCTGGGCGTACCCCAGCTTGTGGTTGGTGACACGGGTACCTGCTTCAACACCTGATGCACCATTTCCTGAATCTGGGCAAGCACCAGCAAGATTTCAGCATCGGCTTCATGACCGGCATTCAACTGACGGGCAATCTGGTTAAGATTGTTGCCAATGCGGTTGATGGCAAACAACCAGTCGGATTTTTGCTTCTGACGGGTGGTGGGTGAAACCAGATACTCACGGCTTAAACCGGCCTCTCTCAGATACTGCGCCAGATTGTGATAGCCCATCTGCTGGGCACGTTGCTCCAACTGAGCATACTCTTGCGGGCTGGTACGGATTTCTATGCGCTTGCTACGCAGATAGCTGTTGCCATCTTCACCGGACTGACCGGCTTTGAATTTGATACGGGTTCCTGCGACCCGACTCGTCTGCCTGAAGTAGTAGACCCCGTGCCGTGAGACCCAGAGATGGGCTGGAATATCCATGGTTTCTGCTCGTGGAGTGAACCACCAGAGTGAACCACCTAGGGAAGAGGTCGATAAAAAACCCCTTGATAAATCAAGGGGTTACAGTGTATTGGCGGAAGCGGTGAGATTCGAACTCACGGTCGGCTCGCACCGACGACGGTTTTCAAGACCGCTGCATTAAACCGCTCTGCCACGCTTCCGGAAAAACTGGTCGTTCATGACCTTGCAACGACGAAGCCGTATTCTATCCCAATTCGGCCTTCTCCTCCACTTGACGCGCCTGCGGTATTGACGTCAAATGTCGGCAACGCCGGAATCGAAAGATTCTCACGACAACCGAATGTAATCCCATGGTCCTCAAACATCTGGCTGACATGCTGGGGCGCAAGTTCCAGCCACAGGAAGACTCGCTGTTTGCCAATCTGGATGCTGCCAACCAATGGCTGGCGGGTCTCGCCAGAATGCCGGACATGGAGGCGCATCGCAATGTGACCACTTTGCTGGAGCAACACCTGCAAACGCCGGTTCCGCCATCGGACATGCGTTTCCAGGTGTTCGGCCTGATCGAGCAGAAAGGTTCGAAGCTTCAGTACGAGCTGATTCGCCAGTACCTTGGCAACCGGATCGACAAATCGGCACAGACCCGCTACTGGACGCGCATCGTCAACTTCTACCAGTTGATGGCCAAAAACTATCAGGTTCTGGTGGATCTCGATCTGGCCCAGGAAGAACTGCCCGCGTCATTGTCAGTCAATGTGCTGCGGGCGCTGCACTATCATGGCAAACTGATCCAGTGGCATTACATCCAGTTCATTCTGCCGTTGCCGCACGTCTGGCAAAATCTGCACCGGCTGTACCGCATTGCGCTGGACCAGAATTTTGCCCAGCAAAACATGGTCCTCAAAGGTAGCGCCTACGCAACCTGCGAAGCAGTCTATGCCCGGATCCTGCTGCTGCATTTGATGCATCCATTCGATTTTGATGCCATTCAGGTTGAACTGGCGGCCTACTGGTCATGGAAATGGCGCGATGCCATCCATTTCGAATCCGCCGGCAGCGCAGGAACACGCAGCCACTTTGTCGACCTGAGCAGCGGCAACCCGCCACAAACCTATGGCAAAACCCCTGCCAGGGGAGAAGTGATCTGCTTTGACATCACGCCGGCCCTGCAAGGACTGCGTTCTTGCCAGATCAAGCTGGAAAACGAGCCCGGCAATCTGATCAACCTGTACGGCCTGCCATGTGTGACCGACCGGATCAGCGTGCTGCAACGCATCAATACCCATCTGGCGGCCAAGTGCCACCTGCACCATGGCGCTTCCCACCTGCCGGTCTATGTGCAGATCCGCTGTTCGCAAACCAACATTATTGACAGCCTGGTCAACCCGCATCAGTGCAGCCGGGTTCAGGGGCGGTGTCATACCGCAGGTCATCCGGACGAACCCTGGTTCATCATTAATATTGTTGAATCGCACAGCGAACTGAAACTGCAGCTCAACCAGTTGCTGGTTGTCGATACCGGGCCTTCGACGCCGACGATTCTGGCCACCGTTCGCTGGATCGATGAAAAAGGGGAACAACTACTCACGCTCGGCATGGAAAGACTCGGCCAGTCACCGCGCGTGGTTTCATACCGTCCGGTCGAGGACCCGTCCACCGATCCGCGTTTGCTTGCGCGGGAAGAAGATACGGATGCCCTGGCTGTTGCGCTGTCCAGTCCGACAGCGCTGGTTGGTTTTCATGCCGTCCAGCATCGCTGGCTGGACGTCACCGAAAACGATGCCCTGTATCGTGTCAAACCACTGGCGGCGCTGGATTCCAATCCGCAATGGCTGCTGTTTCCGGTCATCCGGCTCAGCCGCACGCGCCTCGGACCCGCGCCACATCTGCCTGCCGGCCTGACCGCACGTCACTGAACAGGCGGCTTCCGCTCAGTCTCCATGGTTGCGGCGCGGAATGTCGGCAATCCGCAGCGGAAACAATCCGGTCTTGCGATCATTGAAGTACTGACGCAATGTGTATTCAATCGTGCGAAACGCGATCTGATCCCAGGGAATCTCCTGTTCGGCAAACAGGCGAACTTCCAGACTTTCTTCACCCGGAGCGAAATCCAGGTTGAGCAGCCGTGCGCGGAACATGAGATACACCTGGCTGATATGGGGAAGATTGCACAGCGTGTACAGGTGCAGCGCTTCGACGGATGCCCCGGCCTCTTCCATGGTTTCTCGCAATGCACCCTGCTCTGTCGTTTCATGGTTTTCCATGAATCCCGCTGGCAGTGTCCACTTCCCGTATTGCGGCTCGATGGCGCGCCGGCACAGCAGGATCTTGTCTTCCCATTCGGGCAGGCAGCCGACCACCATTTTGGGATTCGAATAGAACACGGTGGCACAAGACCCACAGACATCGCGTTCGCGATTGTCGCCATCCGGAATTCTGCGCTCGACCTGAGCGCCGCACTCACTGCAGAATCTCATACATTTCCTTGCCTGTTCACGCCAGGGGACTGCATCATGCGCAGAGGCACCACCAGTCCGCCATCCACCAGGTCTGCCAGGCCAACAAAACCTGCCTCAGCATAAATACGGTAACGACCTTCGGGCACCGGTTGATCCGGCAGACGCACGCGCTGACCTTGCTGCAGCCGGCTGGCCACGGTCTCTCCCGGATCCAGTCGGGGCAGATGTCCCACCAGTGCATCTGCTGGCAACAGCCTGGATTCGCGCTGTTCGATCGACCAGGCTTCAAACGCCGCCAGGCCAATCGCCTGATCCAGACTAAAACCGCCGCTCGCCAGCCGGGTCAGTCTTACCAGATGCGCACCACATTGTAACCGGCGACCGATGTCTTCCGCCAGAGTCCGCACATAAGTACCTGAGCTGACCAGCACCTCGATCTCGGCATACGGCAGATCAAACGACAGCAGATGAATCTCGTGGATGTTTATCGGCCTTGCCTGTCGGGGCAATTCGATACCTGCCCGGGCATATTCGTAGAGTGGCTTTCCATTCACCTTAAGGGCCGAATACATCGGCGGTGTCTGCATGCTTTCACCGCGAAATTCGGCCAGGACAGCCTGCAGACCGGACTGATCGACCTGCGGCACCATCTGGCTCAGGATCTCGCCTTCCGGGTCTCCGGTGGTTGTCGTCACCCCCAGACACAGTCGTGCGCGATAACGCTTGTCGGCATCCAGCTGCCATGATGCAAACTTGCTTGCTTCGCCAAAGCAGACCGGCAGCAGGCCATCGGCAAACGGATCCAGTGTTCCGGTATGTCCGGCTTTTTCAGCATTCAGCAGATAGCGGGCTTTTTGCAGGGCCGCATTGGAACTCATGCCTGCCGGCTTATCGACCAGCAGCACACCATGAACGGGCCTTCGCTTGCTGCGCGGGGTCACCGGGATGAATCGTCGGGCTCCGCAGGCTTGCCAACCGCTTCATCGATCAGATGGGACAGGTAAGCGCCTCGCGCAACCGAAGTATCGTAAATGAAGGTCAGCTGGGGTACCAGACGCAACCGCATGCGCGGCCCCAACTGTGAACGGATGAATCCGCTGGCGCGGTTGAGCGCTTCCATTGACTGCAACGCCTGTTCCTGCGGGCCCAGCAATGTGAAATAGACCTTGGCTGATTCCAGATCGCGTGTGACGACCACTTCGGTAATCGTCACCATGCCAACGCGCGGATCATGAACCCCACTGCGAATGATGTCGGCCAGTTCGCGCTGCAGCTGTTCGGCCACACGCTGAGATCGAGAAAATTCGCGCGCCATGATCAGAGTGTACGGGCAACCTGAACGATTTCGTAGGCTTCAAGACGGTCACCAACCTGCAGATCATGGAAGCTTTTCAGAGAGATGCCGCAGTCGTAACTTTCGCGGACTTCCTTCACATCATCCTTGAAACGCTTGAGCGAATCCATTTCACCATCGTGCAGCAATTCATCGTTGCGATACACCCGGATGCGTTCACCACGCTTGATGATGCCTTCCGTCACGTGACAGCCCGCCACCGTACCCACTCTGGAAATCACATACACCTCGCGCACTTCCAGCGCACCGGTAATGTTTTCCTTCAGGTCTGGCGTCAGCATGCCCGACAAGGCTGCCTTCACCAGATCAACCACCTCGTAGATGATGTTGTAGTAGCGAATATCCACACCCAGCGATTCCGCCAGTTTGCGTGCCTGTGCATCCGGCCGGATATTGAAGGCAATGATCACTGCCTTGGATGCCATGGCCAGATTCACGTCGGATTCGGATACCGAACCAACGGCACTGTGCAGGATATCCACCTTGACTTCGCTGGTGGAAATTTTCTGCAGGGATGCAGACAGCGCTTCCACCGAACCCTGGACGTCCGCCTTGATAATCAGCGGCAGGCGTTTTGCCTCGCCCTCGCCCATCTGGTCCATGATGTTTTCAAGCTTGGCTGCCTGACGCTTGGCCAGCTGGACATCGCGGAACTTGCCCTGGCGGAACAAGGCGATTTCGCGCGCCTTGCGCTCATCCTGCAGCACAATGGCGTCTTCGCCGGCACGCGGAACATCCGACAGACCCTGAATTTCAACCGGAATCGACGGGCCGGCTTCCTGAACATTCTTGCCATCTTCATCCAGCATGGCGCGTACACGACCGTACACTTCACCGACCAGCAAGACGTCACCACGACGCAAGGTGCCAGACTGCACCAGCATGGTCGCCACCGGGCCACGTCCCTTGTCCAGACGGGCTTCGATGATGACGCCACGCGCCAGGGAATCGCGGGCTGACTTCAGTTCCAGCACTTCGGCCTGCAACAGGATTGCCTCGATGAGACCGGCAATGTTGATGTTCTTCTTGGCAGACACTTCGACAAACTGGGTATCGCCACCCCAATCTTCCGGCACAACGCCCTGGGCAACCAGTTCCTGCCGGATACGCTCGGGATTGGCTTCCGGTTTGTCGATCTTGTTGACCGCCACCACCATTGGTACGCCAGCCGCCTTGGCATGATGGATCGCCTCGATGGTCTGTGGCATCACGCCATCGTCTGCTGCAACCACCAGCACGACCAGGTCGGTGACCCGCGCGCCACGGGCACGCATGGCAGTAAAGGCCTCGTGACCCGGCGTATCCAGGAAGGTGACGATGCCATGATCGGTTTCAACGTGATAGGCACCAATATGCTGGGTGATACCGCCGGCTTCGCCACTGGCAACCCGCGCTCTGCGGATGGCATCCAGCAGCGAGGTCTTGCCATGGTCAACGTGACCCATCACAGTGACCACGGGAGCGCGTGGCAGCATCTCGTGCTCGACCTGTTCGCTGGCCTCCAGGAATGATTCCGGTGTGTCCAGCGGAGCTGGTTTGGCAACGTGCCCCATTTCTTCCACCACAATCATGGCGGTTTCCTGATCAAGCACCTGGTTGATGGTGACCATCGAACCCAGCTTCATCAGTATCTTGATGACTTCTGCCGCCTTGACCGACATCTTGTGCGCCAGCTCGGCAACCGTGATGGTTTCCGGAATCAGAAGTTCCTGCACCACTGGTTCGGTTGGCATGTTGAAGCTGCTCGCGCCATCCTGTCCGGACTTGTGATGACGACCGCCACCCTTGCGGCCGCCACGCCAGGTATCGCCACCTGGTCCGCCCGCATCGCCACGCGACTTGATGCCACGTTTACGGGCCTGCATGTCGTTCCAGGCATTGTCGCGGGTACGGTTGTCGCCATCGCGCGGCTTTTTGTCAGCCGGTTTGGCAGCTGCCGCAGCGCCAGCAGTGGCTGGTTCAGTCCGGGCAGGCGTCTTGTGCAAAGTGCCTTCCGGAGCGGCAGGTTTGGCAGCTGCCGCAGATGACCTGGCCTGTGCCGCCTGCTGTTCCTGTACCTGCTTCCTGCGCTGTTCCCGCTCCTGTTTCTGACGCAGTTCTTCGGCTTGCCGTTCGTGCAGGGCCGCCTGACGGCGAGCTTCTTCAGCGCGGCGGGCCAGTTCCTGTTCATCCAGAATTGGCCGTGCGGCGCGGCGCAAGGAAGGCGTAGTGGCTTCGGCATCTTCGGCCACGGCTTCTTCGGCGACAGCCGGTGGCAGCTCCTGTTCGATCTCGACGACAGGTTCGGCAGGTTCTTCCGGCGCAGCTTCCTGCACAACCGGCTGTTCTGCAACGGGCTCAACCGGTGTCTCGACAACCGGAATCGCTTCCGCCTCGACCACTTCCGGAGCAACCATTTCGTCCGGAACCAGAACCGGTTCTTCAAGTACAGCAACGCCTGCTTCCGCAGTGGTGCCTGGCGCTTCACGCTTGATCAGCACCCGCTTCTTGCGGACCTCAACCTGAATCGTACGTGCTTTGCCCGTCGCGCTGTCGGCACGACGGATCTCGCTCGTTTCACGCCGGGTGAGCGTAATTTTGCCCTTCTGTTCGCGCGCCCCATGTTTGCGGCTGAGATAGTCAAGCAGGCGCGCCTTGTCCTGCTCGGTGATATCATCGCCGGCCGCGGACTTGTCCAGCCCCGCCGCGCGCAGCTGCTCCAGCAGCAGTCCGGTGGAGAGTTTCAGTTCCTGAGCAAACTGTTCTACATTCATGAGCAGGTTACCAACGCCTTTTCAGCCTTTGTATCAGGCAAACCACGGCGCACGCGCCGCCATAATCAGTGTGGAGGCACGAGTCGCATCCACACCCGTCATTTCAACCAGTTCATCCGCACCAAGCTCGGCCAGCGCTTCGGTATCGGTGATACCGTGTTCGGCAAGCTTTTGCAGCAGATCACCATCCATGCCGTCCAGTCCGGCCAGATCGATCACGTCGTGCTCGACCTTTTCTTCGTTGACGATGGCATCGGTCAGCAGGGCGTCACGAGCACGGGCACGCAATTCATTGACCAGATCTTCGTCAAATCCTTCGATCTCGAGCATCTCGTTGATCGGCACATAAGCAACTTCTTCAATGCTGCTGAATCCTTCCTGGGCCAGAATATCGGCAATTTCTTCATCGACATCCAGCTTGCGGACAAACAGCTCGCGCAAGGCCAGCGCTTCCGATTCGTTCTTGCGCTGGGCTTCTTCCACCGTCATGATGTTGAGTTCCCAGCCGGTCAGTTCGGAAGCCAGCCGCACATTCTGTCCGCTGCGTCCGATGGCCTGAGCCAGCTGGTCTTCATCCAGCACGACATCCATGCTGTGTTTCTCTTCATCCACCACAATACTGCTGACTTCGGCAGGCGCCAGGGCGTTGATGACATATTGTGCCGCATCCGGCGACCACAAAATGATATCCACCCGTTCACCGGCCAGCTCGGCCGTGACAGCCTGCACGCGCGAACCGCGCATACCAACGCAGGTCCCGATGGGATCCAGTCTGGCATCGTTCGATTTTACTGCAATTTTCGCGCGCATACCGGGGTCGCGGGCTGCGCCCTTGATTTCGAGCAGACCTTCTTCGATTTCAGGCACTTCCAGCTCAAACAACCTGGCGATGAATTCCGGCGCCGTGCGCGACAGGATCAGCTGCGGACCACGACCACCGCGATCGACGCGCAACAGGTAAGCACGCACCCGGTCGCCCACCCGCAAATTCTCTTTCGGGATCATCTGGTCACGTGGCAGCAAGGCTTCAACCCGGCCCGACTCGACAATCGCGTTGCCACGTTCCATCCGCTTGATGGTACCGGTAACAAGGGATTCCTTGCGATCCAGAAAATCGTTCAGGATCTGTTCACGCTCGGCATCGCGGATTCGCTGCAGAATGACCTGCTTGGCCGCCTGAGCGCCAATGCGGCCAAATTCCACTGCTTCCAGCGGCTCGCGCACCACATCGCCGATCTGCATGCCGGGATGGGATACCTGCGCGTCGGTCCAGGCAATCTGGCTGTCCGGAAACTCATGGTCATTGTCCGCCACGATCTCCCAGCACCGCCAGGCGCGATAATCGCCGGTTTCGCGATCAATCTCGACCCGGATGTCGGCATTGTCCTGAAAGCGCTTCCTGGTCGCGGATGCCAGCGCCTGCTCCAGGGCGCCAAACACGATTTCGCGATTGACGTTTTTTTCCCGTGCCAGCGCATCCACCAGCAACAAAATCTCGCGACTCATTCCCGAAATTCCTCCAGCCCCTGTTTGTTTACACGTCTGGCACCAGGCGTGCCTGATCGATATTGTCCATTTCAAACGTCATCCGCTGGCCTTCCACGTCCAGCAGCAGCGATTTTCCTTCCACGCCGGCAATCACGCCGGTAAACCTGCGCTGTCCGGCATGAGCCATGCGCAAACGCACATGCGCCGACCGACCGGCAAACCGCTCAAAAGCAGCCGGCTTTTTCAATGGCCGATCCAGACCGGGCGACGACACCTCAAGCCTGTCATAATCGACATTTTCGACACCAAGCCAATGACCCAGATGATTGCTGACCAGCACGCAGTCATCCAGTGTAATGCCTTCCGGGCGGTCAATAAAAACACGCATCAGGCCACTTTTGACCGAAAAGGACAAATCGACCAGCTCGTACCCGAGTCCGGCCAGCGTCGCTTCCAGTCTGGTTTCCAGTGTCATGCGCACTCCACAAACAAAAAATGGGCGCAACGCCCATATTCTTTTTCATGCCAAGGCCACCATGTGGCCAACAATCCGGATACTGGTGCCCGGAGCCGGGGTCGAACCGGCACGCCGATTTCTCAGCCAGGGATTTTAAGTCCCATGTGTCTACCAATTTCACCACCCGGGCTCTGGAGGCGGGGGTCGGAATCGAACCGGCGTCCACGGCTTTGCAGGCCGCTGCATAACCACTCTGCCACCCCGCCAGTCTCTCGGCGAACCACCACAGCAACTAAAAAGGGAAAGCATACCGCTTTCCCTCTTCTTTCTCGGGCATTGTATCTGGAGCGGGAAACGAGGTTCGAACTCGCGACCTATACCTTGGCAAGGTATCGCTCTACCAGCTGAGCTATTCCCGCATGCATTATCGAGTTGTGCATTCTAGCACGCTCTGCGGATTTGTCAAACACTTTGCCCAAACGGAAGCATAACACGATAGAATCGACACTTTGCGGGACCGCCGGTTCTGGCGCCGGAACGCTTTCCATTTTCATCTTCCGACAGGCAGCAAGCATGGACAAACTGTTTCTCCACGATTTTGGCGTACACATGATCATCGGCGTGTACGACTGGGAACGCACCACGCCGCAAAGCGTCAAGCTTGACCTGGAAATTGGCTTGCCCGAGAGCTGCCGTGCCGGCCAGAGCGACAACATAAAAGACGCCATCAATTACGCCGAAGTCGCCGAACATATCCGCAACTATATTGCCGCGCACGAGTTCCACCTGATTGAAGCGCTTGCCGAACAGATTGCCACCCTCATCCTGCGCGATTTCCACGCACCCTGGGTGAGCGTCAGCGCCACCAAGCCAGCCGTTGTTCGCGGGGTCGGCCGCCTGGGCATCACCATCGAACGCAGCGCATACTGATCAGCGCAAACCGATCAGCCAGACAACACGCCGCGTTATTCGGCCTGACCAGCCCGTGGATGATGTCTGGCATACAACTGTTTCAGCCGTTCCCTGGCGACATGGGTGTAAATCTGGGTGGTTGAAATGTCCGCATGCCCCAGCAGAAGTTGCACCACGCGCAAATCGGCGCCATGGTTCAGCAGATGGGTGGCAAACGCATGCCGCAGCACGTGGGGCGATGGCAGGCTCGCCAGGCCAGCCTGACGCGCACGCCTCCGGATCATGTGCCAACACGCCTGCCGGGTCATGGCAGCCCCGCGCTGGCTGACAAAAATGGCGTCGTCCTGGCGTCCGGCCATCAGCAGCGGACGTGCTTCCCGCAAATAACGGGATAACGCATCGACCGCCGGTTCTCCCAAAGGCACCAGCCGTTCTTTGCTGCCCTTGCCCATCACCCTGATCACGCCAGCCACCAGATCCATCTGCCGCAAACGCAAACCCACCAGCTCGCTGACCCGCAAACCGCTTCCGTACAGGGATTCGAGCATCGCCCGGTCACGCACGTCAAGTGGCGCATCACCGCCCGCACTGGACAGCAGGGCATCCACATCGGCCTCGCCCAGCGACTTCGGTAGACTGCGCGGTTGCCGTGGCGATGCCACACCGGACAGTGGATTCGTGTCCGTCAGCCGCTCGCGCACCGCCCAGACATAAAACCGTCTGAGCGTGGACAACATGCGGGCAGTGCTGCGCGGACTGTAACCAGTCACAAAACGCTGGTGCAGAAAGCGTTCGACAGCATCGCGTTGCACCGAAACCAGGCTGGCGCCAGCCAGAAATGCGGCAAAACCGGTCAGGTCCCGCCGGTAACTTTCAAGCGTATTGCGCGCCAGCCCGTGCTCCAGCCACAAGGCATCACAAAACCGGTCTGCCAGACTCTCCGTGTCGCCCGCCTGATCTGGCGCCATCACTCAGCCAGACCTTCCACTGCATACCGGGCCTGTTCGCGTTGCGATTCAAGCGTGGATCCGGCCACGACCGTCTGATAGATGCGCAACGCATCCTGCGTGTTGCCAGCTCGTTCCAGCGCACGGGCGGCATCCAGACGATCCTGCCAGGCGGCATCAGGCGAAACCGCGTGCGCTGCCGCATCCAGATACCACGCCGGCGCCTCGTCCAGCGAGGCCAGCTGCGCCCGCTCGCGCAGGATGTCTGCCCGTGCCGCATCATCGGCCAGTGGCATCAATCCCTCCAGCAAGGGTGACAGGGTCTGCCCGGCAACTCCGGCAGCGGCGGCACGCTGCAAGCCAAACAGGATTGCCCAGACATCGCTGGCGGAAGGGTGCTGGACGCTGGACAGCCAGGCTGCTACCGCATCGGCCATAACCGGCCAGTCAGCCGAACGGCTGGCAGCCATTGCCCTGCGCCACTGCCAGTCCATCTGGCTTTCCGGCACGCTGGCAGCCGGTTCATGGCGCCACATCGCGTCAGCCAGTCCAAACTGACCGACAGCAAAGGCTGCCGTACCCAGCCGCCAGCGAATCTCTGCCGGAAAATCATCCGGCTTTCGCTCCGGCCACTGCGCATCAAACACAGCCAGCGCGGTCCGGTCCAGCCCAGCCTGATGCAACTGATCGAGAAGATGGCCAGCCGCCAGATCCCGTAGCGCCGCATCATTGGCCGACCTGGCCAGATGCGCCCAGATGGCCCGACTCATCAACGGATCGGATACCGCCACCTTGTCGGCCTGTTCTGCCCAGCCCTTGTCGGAACCGAACAGGAGCAGACTGACATTGCCAAAACCCTGTGCCAGATCATGCCAGCCGGTCCAGAGTGCGGTCGCCGTCATGCCTGCCGGTGGCTGTTTCTGGTTGAGCGCCACTTCCAGCAACATGGTCTGCATCCGGGTATCGTGCGCCGAGTCCAGCGCATGACGCAGCACATCCATTTCGCCAGGCTGCAGCGGATTCTGCAACAAGGTAGCCAGCGCCTGCCGGCGTGCATCAGCAGGCAGACCGTCATTGCAGACATCCAGCAGCAACGCCAGCCGGTCTCCCGGCTTCAGGGCGGCACGCAAACTGTCCAGCCCCGCCGTACGTCCGGCCTTCAGCTCGGCCAGCGCAACTGCCGAATCCAGATCGGCATCGTGGCCGTAGTCCTGGACAAACCGTTGCCACAGACTGAACGCTTCGTCATCCGGCACTGGCATCAGATGGCTTTGCACAACCATTGCCCGCAAGGCAGGCAGACCTGCTGCATTCGGCGACAGCTGCCAGATCAGCGAGCGCAGGTATTCACGCGCAATGGCAGGCCGTCCCAGCGTCAATGCAGCCTGGGCCGCCTGCACAGCCACCTGTCGACGCAACCGCAGGTCGCTGTCCGGCGGCAACCCGCCTGCCGCATCCAGAATTTCCTGCGGCGTACCGGACATGGCCAATGCCTGCCACAGCAGGCGATATCTGTCGATGCGCTCCTGCACATCTGCCGGATCAGGCATCGCTTCCAGTGTCTGCATGGCCAGACGGCCAGCGCCGTCGGCCAGCAGCTGGCGTGCCCGCGCCATGTCATCGGCATGCACGGCAGGGATGGCTGACAGGCCGGCAAGCAACAGCAAAAGTCGGGTGTTTCGTCGGATTTGGGTTAGAATCATGATTTGCAAACTGTCTGTCTGTTGCCGGAATGGATATTAGAACCTATATGCAACAATTGGGGCAAGCTGCCCGGCTTGCTTCACGCACCCTCGCCAGTGCCGATGCCAACCGCAAGAATGCGGCCCTGCTGGCGATGGCGGATGCCATTGATCGTCGCGCGAACGACCTGCTCGCCGCCAACGCGGAAGATCTGGCTGACGCACGTCAGCGCGAACTGAGCGCCGCACTGCTGGACCGCCTGGCACTCTCCCGCAACAGTGTAACAGCCATGTCGGAAGGCTTGCGCCAGATTGCTGGCTTGCCCGATCCTGTTGGCGAAATCACCGATCTCAAGTTCCGTCCTTCCGGCATCCAGGTTGGCAAGATGCGCGTGCCGCTGGGCGTGATCGGCATCATTTATGAAGCACGTCCGAATGTCACTGCAGATGCAGCAGGCCTGTGTCTCAAATCCGGCAATGCAGCCATCCTGCGTGGTGGTTCCGAAGCCATCCGCAGCAATCGGTTGATCGCCAGCTGCGTGGGTGAAGGCCTGCGCGCAGCCGGCCTGCCGGACACCTGTGTCCAGGTGATCGACACAACCGACCGTGCCGCGGTCGGAGAACTGATCACCATGCGCGAGTATGTGGATGTCATCGTACCACGCGGCGGCAAAGGACTGATTGAGCGGCTGATTGCCGAATCGCGCATTCCGGTCATCAAGCACCTGCACGGCGTCTGCCATGTCTACATCGATGATACGGCGGATTTCGACAAGGCGGTCCGCATTGCCGACAACGCCAAAACCAGCCGGTATGGCACCTGCAACACGGCCGAAACCCTGCTCGTGGCTGCCAGCCGGGCCGCTTCCGTTCTGCCCGCCATTGCCGAAATCTACCGCAGCAAGGGCGTCGAGATGCGTGGCTGCCCGGTGACCAGGTCGCTGGTTCCCGATTCCATTGTGGCCACAGAAGATGACTGGCATGCCGAATACCTGGCACCCATCATTGCCATCCGGGTGGTTGATGGCATTGACGCAGCCATTGATCACATCAACCATTACGGCTCGCAGCATACCGACAGCATCGTCACCGAAAACTACACGCTGGCGCGCCGTTTTCTGCGTGAAGTCGATTCCAGCAGTGTCATGGTCAATGCATCCACCCGTTTTGCAGACGGTTTTGAATATGGTCTCGGTGCCGAAATCGGCATTTCAACCGACAAGATCCATGCCCGCGGCCCTGTCGGACTGGAAGGGCTGACCTCGCAAAAATGGATCGTGCTGGGTGATGGACACGTGCGTGGCTGAATCTCAGGCAGCCATCGGCATCTTCGGCGGCACCTTCGATCCGATCCATTTCGGCCATCTTCGCCTGGCCGAAGAACTGGCCGAAAGCATCGTGCTCAGGCAGGTGCGCTTCATACCAGCCGGACAGCCGCCACATCGTCGCCGGCCACAGACCAGCGCAACACACCGGCTCGCCATGGTCCGCCTGGCCACTGCCGACAATCCGCGCTTTGATGTTGACGACCGGGAAATCAGGCGCGCGACGCCATCCTGGACCGTGGACACCCTGGAATCCCTGCGCGCGGAACTGGGTGACCAGCAACCGCTGTATCTCCTGCTTGGCGCAGACGCCTTTCTGGGTCTGCCGGGCTGGCACCGCTGGCAACACCTGTTTGACCTGACTCACATCGCCATCGCCCACCGTCCCGGCTATCCGCAAACCCAATGGCAGGATGCCATGACCATGGGCCTGCGCGAGCAGTTCGAACAACGCTGGATCCGGCAGCCCGACCACACGTCTGCTGCCGGACAGATCGTGACTTGCCCGATCACGGCACTGGACATTTCTGCCACCAGCATCAGGGACGCCCTGACCCATGGGCGCTCTCCCCGCTACCTGCTACCCGAGCAGGTGCGGGATTACATTCACCAACATCACCTCTACCAACCGGAACCTGCATGAACATTGACCAGATCGTCGCCGCCGTGGTTGACGCCATTGAAGACATCAAGGGAAAGGATATTGTCGTTCTCGACGTTTCCCAGCAAAGCCCATTGTTTGAACGCATGGTGATTGCCAGCGCGGATTCATCCCGCCAGACACGCGCCATTGCCCAGCACGTTGCCGAAAAACTGAAGGAACATGGCATCAGCGGACAAGGAACCGAAGGCATGGGTCATGGCGAGTGGGTCCTGCTGGATCTCGGATCGGTCATCGTGCATGTCATGCAACCAGCCGTGCGTCAGTACTACAGCCTGGAAGCCCTGTGGACAGCCGGAGCCGACCAGCGCCGGCAAGCCGGCAGTCCTCCATCGCCATGAAAATTCACCTGCTGGCAGTCGGGCAAAAGATGCCGGACTGGGTTGTTCAGGGGTACGAAGAATACAGCCGGCGCATGCCGCGAGAAGCAAGTCTGCAACTCACCGAATTGAAGGCGGAAAAAAGGGTTGCCGGCAAAACGGCCCAGCAATTCATGGCCGCAGAAAGTGAGCGCATACTGTCGTCCATTCCTCCGGATTGTCAGTTATGGGTCTTCGATGAACACGGCACAATCCCGGACACCCGCCAGCTAGCCGACTGGTGCCGGGATGCCCTGCAGTCAGGACAGGACCTGTGTCTGGTGATCGGCGGACCGGACGGACTCGATCCAGCCATCAAGCAGCGGGCGCACCGGCTGGTTTCCCTGTCGCGACTGACACTACCCCATCCGATGGTCCGGATTGTGGTCGCCGAACAACTGTACCGCGCCTTCAGCATCCTGCAAAATCATCCTTATCACCGCGAATGACTACAGCCATCTTCAATCTGCCGCCAGTCTGGCTTGCTTCCCGCTCCCCACGTCGCCGCGAACTGCTCGACCAGCTCGGCATCCGACATCAGCCACTCGACATCGATACCGATGAATCCGTACTGCCAGGCGAAGCGCCATCTGCTTATGTCACACGCATCGCGCGCGAAAAGGCACTTGCCGGTGTGCGCATCATGCAGCAGCAAGCTCTCGAACCACGTCCGGTGCTGGCTGCCGACACCAGCGTGATCCTGGATCAGCAGATCCTCGGCAAGCCAGGCACTGCCGAGGTTGCGCGCGAGATGCTCGAACGACTCTCCAACAGAACGCATGACGTGATGACCGCAATTGCGATTGCCACACAAGAGCAAATACTCACTTCGATCAGCGTGTCGCAGGTTCGTTTTGCCAGATTGAGCACTGCGGTCATAGACGCCTACATCAACAGCGGAGAACCGCTAGACAAAGCGGGCGGATATGCCATCCAGGGGGCGGCGGCAGCTTTCATCAGCCATCTGTCCGGCAGCTATTCCGGCGTCATGGGACTGCCGTTGCACGATGTCTATCGACTGCTTGGACAGTTGGGCAATCCGAACTGATTGTCCTGTGCCAGGTTGCCAACAGAACGGATGGATTCTGCGACTTCGCTTCGCTTCGCGCAGAATGACGGGGGGCGCGCAGAATGACGGGGGGCGCGCAGAATGACGGGATGGGTGTGTCGTGCAAATAATCGTCATTCCGCGCGCAGTCGCGGAATCCACAGATCCGGTGACGTTCGCACACACAAAACATAGATTCTGCGACTTCGCTTCGCTCCGCGCAGAATGACGGGGTGGGTGTATCGTGCAAATAATCGTCATTCCGCGCGAAGTCACGAAGCCACAGGCCACTTCGTCATTCCGCGCGAAGTCACGAAGCCACAGGCCACTTCGTCATTCCGCGCGAAGTCGCGAAGCCACAGGCCACTTCGTCATTCCGCGCGAAGTCGCGAAGCCACAGGCCACTTCGTCATTCCGCGCGCAGTCGCGAAGCCACAGGCCACTTCGTCATTCCGCGCGAAGTCGCGGAATCCACAGATCCGGCACGGTATATCTGAATCCACGCATCCGCCACAGTATCGGAATCATCATATCGCGCAAAACAAGGCGATCCCCCCATCATGCGCGCCTAACCGGAGAATCAGTCTCATTTTTGATTGACCGGCGCATCACCATCCTCTACTCTATCGTCATCAAGCTGCAATCAATCATTTCCAATGCCCGTACAGATCAAATCTTCGCAAGACATCGAGCATCTGCGCGTTGCCGGCCGCCTGGCCGGCGAGCTGCTCGATTACATCACTCCATTTGTGCAACCCGGTATCACAACCAACGAACTCGACCGGCTGTGTCACGACTACATGGTGAATGTCCAGCACACCATCCCGGCTCCGCTGAACTACGCTCCCGGCGGCCATACGCCCTACCCGAAATCGATCTGCACCTCGGTCAACCAGCAGATCTGTCATGGCGTACCTGGCGACAAGGTGCTCAAACGGGGTGACATCATCAACATTGATGTCACGGTCATCAAAGATGGCTGGCATGGCGACAGCAGCCGCATGTTCTGCGTCGGAGAAACCAGTCCCCACGCCAGACGGCTTTGCGAAATCACTTACGAGGCCATGTGGCATGGCATTGTCAAGGTTCGGCCTGGCGCTACGCTGGGTGATATTGGCCATGCCATCCAGACCTTTACCGAAGCCAACGGCTACAGTGTGGTGCGTGAATTCTGCGGACATGGTATTGGACGCCGGTTTCACGAAGAACCGCAGGTGTTGCATTATGGCCGGCCAGGCCAGGGGCTGACCCTGCAATCCGGCATGGTGTTCACCATTGAACCGATGATCAATGCCGGACGGCGCGAAATCCGCCAGCTGGCCGATGGCTGGACCATTGTGACCCGCGATCGCAGCCTGTCCGCGCAGTGGGAACACATGCTGGTGGTCACCGAATCCGGTTACGAAGTCCTCACCGTTTCGGAGGGGACGCCACTACCGCCAGACTTCGCCAGGAGCTGACACATGCCGATGGCAGTGGAGGCCCGTGTGACCAACTGGCGCAATCGCCTGCATGAGCACCGCGAGTCCCTGCGCCTGGCATTCACCGGCAACCTGCCGGTTCGCCGCATGCTGGCAAGACACGGTCGGGTCATTGACACCTTGCTGTGCGACATCTGGCGCAGCCTGTCGATGCCCGTTCGCTCCTGCCTGGTTGCGGTGGGTGGCTATGGTCGCAAGGAGCTGTTTCCCTGGTCGGATATCGATTTGCTGATTCTGCTGGCGGATGCACCAGACGAAGCCACAACCGCCGCCATCGAAAAGCTGGTCGGGCTGCTGTGGGACATCGGTCTCGAAGTGGGCCACAGCGTCCGCACACTCGACGAATGCCTGAGCGAAGCCGGGCGCGATCTCACTGTACAGACCAATCTGCTGGAATCCCGCCGGCTGACCGGCAACGGCCGACTGTACCGCGAGTTCCGCGCCCGGTTCATGACCAGCATGGACGCGCGCCAGTTTTTCGAAGGCAAGCTGGCCGAACAGGAACAGCGGCATGCCCGCTACAACGACAGCACCGCCCAGCTCGAACCGAACATCAAGGAAAGCCCGGGCGGCATCCGCGATCTCAACAATCTGCGCTGGCTGGCTCATGCCACCGGCATTGGCAGCCGGTGGAGCGATCTGGTCAGTGCAGGATTGCTCAACCCCGATGAATGCCAGCAGCTGCACAAAATTGAAACACGCCTGTTCAAACTGCGGGCGCGATTACATTTTCTGGCCGGCCGCCGGGAAGACCGGTTGCTGTTCAACTACCAGACCCAGCTGACCGAGCTGTACCAGATCCACGACACTGCCCACAGACGCGCCAGCGAAATGCTGATGCAGCGTTATTACCTGGCCACCCGGTTTGTCGCACAGATGCGCGACATCCTCCTACCCAGCCTGCGTGCCCGTGCGTTTGGCAATCCGCAGTTGCCCATCATTCCGCTCAATTCGCGTTTCCAGGTCCGCGACAACCTGCTCAAGGCGATGGATGACCAGTTGTTCGAACGTGAGCCGCAAGCCATCTTCGAATGTTTCCTGCTGTTGCAGCAACATCCCAACCTGTCCGGCATGAGCGCCTCCACCCTGCGCGCGCTGTGGCGTGCGCGCAAGCTGATCAATCCAGCCTTCCGGCGCGATCCGCGCAACCAGTCACTGTTCCTGCAGATCCTGCGCACCGGCAATGCCCTGGTCCGGGTGATGCGCAGCATGAACCGTTACGACATTCTCGGCCGTTACATACCGGCATTTGGCCGCATCGTCGGACAGATGCAGCATGATCTGTTTCATATCTACACGGTTGACGAACACATCCTGACCGTGTTGCGCAATCTCCGCCGTCTGGGCATCCCCGAATTCACGCACGAATTTCCGCTGGCCAGTCAGCTGATACTGGCTTTCGACAAACCGGAACTGCTGTATCTGGCCGCACTGTTTCATGACATTGCCAAGGGACGGGGGGGCGATCACTCGCAGCTCGGCATGAGTGATGCCAGGCGATTCTGTCATCAGCATGGCCTGCCGGACGAAGATACCAGCCTGGTGGTCTGGCTGGTTCGCGAACACCTGGGTTTTTCGTCCACCGCGCAAAAGCAGGATCTTGGCGATCCCGACGTGATCCAGGCGTTTGCCAGCCGTATGCCGGACGAACGCCACCTGATCGCCCTTTACCTGCTGACGGTCTGCGATATTCGCGGCACCAGTCCGTCCGTCTGGAATGCCTGGAAAGCCAAACTGATTGATGACCTGTTCCATCTCACCCGCAAATGCCTGACCGGGGGCACCGCACTGCGCTCCGGCATTGACGACACCAAAAACGAAGCGTCCCGTCTGTTGCGTCTGTATGGATTGCGACCGCATACGGAGGATGCGTTGTGGAATCAACTGGACAGCCGCTATTTCATGCGCCACGACGCACGTGAAATTTCCTGGCATACGCGCAAGCTGTGGTGGCGGGTCAACAGCAGGGAACCCGTGGTATCAGCCCGCCCCAGCACCAGCGGCGAAGGGGTACAGGTGCTGGTTTACATGCCCAATCAACCCAACCTGTTCAGCCAGATCTGCGCTTTTTTCGAGCAGATCCAGTACAACATCGTCGATGCCCAGATCCATACCACCCGTCACAACCATGCACTGGACAGTTTCGTGGTGCTCGAACAGCAACGAACCAGCACCAACTACCGGGATTTTCTGAACTACATCGAACATGAACTGGGCAATGTGCTGCGCAGCCCCATCACGCCAAAACCGGGCGGTGGCAAGGTGCGCATCAGCCGACAGATGAAACATTTTCCGCTGACGCCGGAAGTCAGTCTGCGCGCAGACGACAAAGGCCGCTTCTATGTGTTGAATCTGGTTGCGGGCGACCGGCCAGGCCTGCTGTCTTCCATCGCCAGCGTGCTCAACCAGCAAGGCATTGATCTCTGTTCGGCCAAGATCAGTACGCTGGGCGAACGGGCCGAAGACACGTTCATGATTCGTGGTGAACCACTGGAAAACCCGCAAGGACGGGTGCGCCTGGAAACCAGCCTGCTGCAGGTACTCAACCTGTAATCGCGCAGCCCGTCAGCCTGTTTCGACCGCGAACCCCGTGCGGACTTATTCCGGCAGAACCAGCCCCTGGCAATACTTGTCCAGATACTCGCGGAATTCCCGGCCAACTTCCTTATGCTGCAGGGCATGTTCCACGGTTGCCTTGAGATAGCCTAGCTTGCTGCCGCAATCGTAACGAATACCATCGAACGAATACGCCAGTACCTGCTGTTCATCCAGCAGACGTGCAATGCCATCCGTCAGCTGCAGTTCGCCACCGGCGCCAAACGGGATGTTTTCCAGGTGGCTGAAAATACGGGGTGTCAGAATGTATCGTCCCACCACGCCGAGCGTCGAAGGTGCGACAGCTGGCGCTGGTTTTTCGACAATCCGGTCGACCTTGCCCAGTTTGTCATTCATTTGCTGGGTCGCCACAATGCCGTAAGAACCGGTTTCCTCGCGCGCAACCTGCTGCACGCCGAGAATGGAACACTGATAATAGTTGAACAGCTCAGTCATCTGCTGCATGGCTGGCTTGTCCTGCGAATCGATCAGGTCGTCAGCCAGAATCACGGCAAAGGGTTCGTTGTTGACCACAGGTTTGGCGCACAACACGGCATGGCCGAGACCAAGGGCCTCGGACTGGCGGATATAGATACAGTTGACGCCCGCCGGCACAATATTGCGCACCAGATCCAGCAACGCCGTTTTGCCCCGGGCTTCCAGTTCGGTTTCAAGCTCGTATGCCTTGTCGAAATGATCCGGAATTGCCCGCTTGTTACGGCCGGTAATGAAAATCAGGTCGGTAATGCCTGCTGCAACGGCTTCTTCGACTGCATACTGGATCAGTGGCTTGTCCACCACTGGCAGCATCTCTTTCGGCATGGCCTTGGTAGCCGGCAAGAAACGGGTTCCCATGCCGCCCACCGGAAATACTGCCTTGGTTACCTTGTACATTCAGCTTTCTCCACGTTGTTGTTCGGCAAATGCAATCAGATCGGACTCGGTCAGCACCGTGATGCCCAGTTCGCGCGCTCTGGCAAGTTTGCTGCCGGCATCCGCGCCGGCAACCACATAATCCGTCTTTGCAGATACGCTACCGCTGACCTTGCCACCCAGCCGCTCAATCCACGCTCGCGCTTCGTCACGCGTCATGCCGGACAAGGTACCCGTCAGCACCAGCGTCTTGCCGGATAGCGGGGTTTGTCCTACAGGATTTGCAGACGACTGGCGGGATTCTACACCATATCGGATGAATTTTTCGATCACGCTGCGATTGTGCGCATCCGCGAAGAAATGCAGAATCGACTCTGCCACCACTTCTCCGACTTCGGGCACCTGCAGCAGTTCCTCCCGACTGGCACTTGCCAGTTCCTGCACCGTCAGAAAGCGACGCGCCAGATCACGGGCCGTCTGCTCGCCAACATGACGGATACCGAGTGCAAACAGAAACCGGTCAAGGCTTGCCTGTTTGCTGTTGGCAATGCTTTTGACCAGATTAATGGCTGATTTCTCACCCATGCGATCCAGCCCGGCCAGCTGCTTTACGGTCAGTTGATAAAGATCGGCCGGATCTTTCGCCAGTCCGGCATCAACCAGTTGATCGGCAAGCCGCTCGCCCAGTCCGGCAATATCCATCGCGCGTCTGCTGGCAAAATGCCACAACGCCTGCTTGCGCTGGGCCGGACAGGACAAGCCGCCAGTACAGCGTGCAACTGCCTCACCGGGCAGGCGCACGACTGTCGAACCGCATTCAGGGCAGGTTTCCCGCATGACAAACCGACGGGCATCCGCTGGCCGGCGACTCAGAACGACCGAGACCACTTCCGGTATGACATCGCCTGCTCGCCTGACATTGACCCAATCGCCGATCATGATGTCCTTGCGATGGATTTCATCCTCATTGTGCAACGTGGCATGACTGACCGTCACCCCACCTACCGCCACGGGTTCCAGTACAGCTACCGGAGTCAATGCGCCGGTCCGGCCTACCTGCACCTTGATATCCAGCAGCCTGGTGGTGGCTTCCTCTGCCGGAAACTTGTGTGCCAGTGCAAAGCGCGGAGCACGTGCGACGTAGCCCACACGCTCCTGGTCGGCCAGATTGTTCAGTTTGTAGACCACGCCATCGATGTCAAACGGCAGCGCATGCCGTTCACGGCCTATCTCATGATAATAGGCCAGCAGACCGCTGGTGCCTGTGACCACCCGACGCAGATCACTGACCGGAAAACGCCAGGCGGCCAACTGGTCCATCACTTCGCCATGTGTTGCCGGCATGGACCAGCCTTCGCAGTATCCAGTGCCATAGGCAAAAAAATGAAGTCTGCGGCCGGCAGTCACGCTGGCATCCAGCTGGCGCAGGGAGCCGGCAGCCGCGTTGCGGGGATTGGCAAATGGTTTGTTGCCGCTGGCATGTTGTTCTTCGTTGAGCCGGCGAAAATCACGTTTCAGCATCAGCACTTCGCCGCGCACTTCAAGACGTGCGGGGGGATCTGGCGTGCACAACTGCAGGGGGATCGCACGGATGGTACGCACATTTCCTGTGACATCCTCACCCGTGCTGCCATCGCCACGCGTGGCGGCAGACACAAAATGTCCGTTCTGGTAGACCAGGCTGATCGCCAGCCCATCGAACTTGGGTTCGACAGCCCACTCGACTGACGCGCTAGTTGCCAGCAATTCGGCCACCCGCTGGGCAAACGCTTCGACTTCGTCATCACTGAATGCATTATTGAGCGACAGCATCGGCCGCAAATGCGTCACCGAAGCAAATCCGGTGGCCGGCTGTTCGCCTACCCTGCGGGTCGGTGAGTTTTCGCCGGACAAAGCCGGCCAGGCAGCCTCGAGCGTTTCCAGCTCTCTGAACAGGCTGTCGTATTCGGCATCGCTGATTTCCGGGTCATCCAGCGCGTAATAGCGCCAGGAGTGGTAATTGATCTGCTCGCGCAAGGCTGCGGCCCTGGCAACGACATCCTGGGGTGGCTGTTGATTGCCGGACCGATCAACCACGTCCGCTGCCGCCGGTCAGTTGAACAGTCGCTGGGCACGACGGCCGCCTGGCGGCACCTGTCCGGCTTCCATCTGCTGGTAGATCTGCACCAGTTGACCCTGGATTTTTTCCAGCCCTGGCCCGGTCAGCGTGCGGCCGGTGTCATCAACCAGCGTACCATCCAGCCGGTCAGCCATCTGCAGGGCAAGCCGTGCCATATCGGCAAACACGGCCACGCCATTCTCGATGCGCGGCACTTCAAACAGCAAGGTCACGCCAGACGTGGTCATGTTTGTCACCTGTCCACGGGCAAAGGGCATATCTTCATGGTTGCACAACGAATACAGCACATCGCCTCTTTCGTTCCTGCGCTGGTACACACCCGTGGTGTCCAGTTCCAGTCCGCTGTCGGTGGCTACCTGATCGATGACCGCCCCCGAAAAACTGCGGCCATCCGGCGCGACGATATTCAGACCGATCAGCACATCGACTTCCACGCAGAAACGGTCGAGTCTGGCTGCCCGGGCAGCCGCCACATCGGCCGGATCACATTCGATGCCGCCATGAAAACGGGTTGCCAGCACGCGCAGGTCATGGCACAACGATTCCAGCAGATCTGCCGTCACCGCACCCTGACGGTCGGCGAGCTGAACCGCCACGGCCGCATGATGAAACGACTGATTGCGCCACGGACTGATATCGGTCCATTTACCCTGTCCATCGGCATAGCCGAGCCAGCGAATGTGCCGTCCTTCAATCCGCTGACCTTCGATCAGCGTGGTGAATGCCGTGCCCGGTATGGCTTCGCGTGCTTCGACCCGAACCACGTATTCGAGCATTTCGTCCACTGGCGGAGCAGGCAGGTCTTGCCCAGACAATCCGGATTCATGCATTTCGTGCACCGGTATTGCCGGATCGATGCTGGTCATTTCGAGCGGCTCGTCGACCGGCTGATGCCGTTCCGCCGCAGGCGTGACGGTCGCTCCGGAAAATCCGTCAAATGGTTCGTCCGCCACCGGATGCCCGGTCAACGCATCACTGCCGTCGATCAGGCTCTCGTCCACCGGCTCCATCTGGGTAACGGTACGGGTGACGCGAACCACCACTTCTTCGTCCGCAAAATCTTCCGTCGGCCCGCTGCCATTACGGACCACTTGCGCCGAACGTCCGAAGGTGGACATCCACTGTTTGCGGTATTTGCGTTCCTGCCACCAGTTCCAGAAGGCAAGTCCCACCACCACTACCACCGCCAGGATAATCAGACTGATCTGCAACGCACTCATTTGGCCTGTCCAACTTGTTCCTGACCACCCGTGGTTACGGGCGGCCCTTCCAGAATCTGAAAGTACACTTCATCCTTGCGTACCATCCCGAGCTCCATGCGCGCCCGTTCTTCAACGGCTGCCAGCCCCTGTTTCAAATCCTGCACTTCGGCGCGCATGGCTTCATTGCGAACAGCAAGACGACCATCGAGGGCGTTCTGCTGGGCAAGCTGTCCGCGCAGGTGCCAGACCTGGCGCCAGTTTCCCGGTCCCAGCCACAGCGGATACTGCAGCCAGACCAGCAAAACCAGCAGAATTCCGGTCACCCAGCGCACTCGCACGCTCCCGGACAGACATCAGCCGATCTGGTAAAAAGCCGAACGGCCAGGGAAACGCGCCTGGTTGCCGAGTTCTTCCTCAATGCGCAACAGCTGGTTGTACTTGGCCAGACGGTCGGAACGGGACAGAGAACCGGTCTTGATCTGCAGGGCATTGGTCGCCACCGCCAGATCGGCAATGAAACTGTCTTCCGTTTCGCCCGAACGGTGGGATACCACGGCAGTATAACCCGCACGGCGTCCCATTTCGATGGCGTCGAAGGTCTCGGTCAGGCTGCCGATCTGGTTGACCTTGATCAGGATGGAATTGGCCACGCCACGCGAAATGCCTTCGGCCAGAATCTCGGCATTGGTCACGAACAGGTCATCGCCAACCAGCTGGATGCTCTTGCCCAGCCGTCCTGTCAGGGTGGCCCATCCGGCCCAGTCCTGTTCGGCCATGCCGTCCTCGATACTGATGATGGGATACTTGTCGCACCAGGCGGCGAGATAATCAGTCATCTGCGCGGAATCCAGCACGAGACCTTCCGATTCGATGTGATAACGTCCGTCACGGTAGAACTCGCTGGCCGCGCAATCCACGGCAATCGCCACATCCTTGCCAGCAGTGTAGCCGGCCGCTTCGATGGCCTGCACAATCAGCTTCAGCGCGGCTTCATTGGATTCCAGGTTTGGTGCAAATCCGCCTTCATCACCAACCGTTGTGGTCATGCCCAGACCATTCAGGATCTTTTTCAGTGCATGGAACACTTCGGCGCCATAGCGGAGCGCTTCACGGAATGTTGGCGCGCCCATGGGCACAATCATGAATTCCTGCATGTCGATATTGTTGTTGGCATGTGCGCCGCCATTGATGATGTTCATCAGTGGCACCGGCAGGTACATCGGACCTGCGCCTCCCAGATAGCGATGGAGGGACAGACCGGATGCTGCAGCAGCGGCGCGCGAAACGGCCATCGAAACTGCCAGGATGGCATTTGCGCCCAGGCGCGATTTGTCGGGCGTCCCATCCAGTTCGATCATGGTCTGGTCGATGAAACTCTGGTCTTCGGCATCCAGCCCGATAATGGCTTCGCTGATTTCAGTGTTGACCGCTTCAACCGCACGCAGCACTCCTTTGCCACCATAACGGCCAGTGTCGTCGTCACGCAATTCAATCGCCTCGCGACTACCCGTCGACGCGCCGGACGGGACTGCGGCCCGGCCAATTTCTCCGGTTTCCAGCAGGACATCGGCTTCCACCGTGGGATTGCCGCGCGAATCGAGGATTTCGCGGGCGATAACATCAACAATGACGCTCATGTACAGTTCTCCAGATCAGTTCCTACGCTGGTTCACAGCGTGTGTTCGATAAAACCATGCTGTTTGACCAGCGTATCAATCCCTTTCAGGGTATGCAGCAATGCCCGCATCCGGTCCAGTGGCCAGGCATTCGGACCATCCGACAGGGCATTTGCCGGATCGGGGTGGGTTTCGGCAAACACGCCGGCCACGCCGGCTGCCACAGCCGCCCGCGCCAGTACCGGCACGAATTCACGCTGCCCGCCCGAGGCATGCCCCTGCCCACCCGGCAACTGGACCGAATGGGTGGCGTCGAAGACGACTGGACATCCGGTCTCACGCATCGCCATCAGCGAACGCATGTCGGACACCAGATTGTTATAGCCAAATGATACACCACGCTCGCACACCATGATGTTGTCCTGCCCGCCATTGGCTGCACGGGCTTTTTCCACCACATTCTTCATGTCCCAGGGCGCGAGAAACTGCCCTTTCTTGATATTGACCGGCTTGCCGGCGCTGGCCACCGCCTGGATGAAATCGGTCTGCCGGCACAGAAAAGCCGGCGTCTGCAACACATCCACCACGGATGCGACTTCGTTGATTTCTTCGCTGCCATGCACGTCGGTCAGCACAGGCACGCCGATCTGGGTTCTGACATCCGACAGAATCTGCAATCCGGCTTCCATGCCCAGCCCACGGAACGAACCGCAGGAACTGCGGTTAGCCTTGTCGTAGGATGATTTGAAAATGAAGGGGATATCCAGCTCGGTACAGATTTCTTTCAGTTGACCGGCCGTATCCAGCGCCAGCTGGCGCGATTCAATCACGCAAGGCCCGGCAATCAGGAACAGCGGATGATTGAGTCCCGCATCAAAACCGCACAACTTCATGTCCGCTCCTTTCTGTTGTCGAGTGCTGCCAGCACGAAAGAGCTGAACAGCGGATGTCCATCACGTGGTGTCGATGTGAATTCCGGATGAAACTGGCAGCCGACAAACCAGCGGTGTCCCGGCAGTTCGATCATTTCGCACAGGCCATCGGTTACCGACACGCCACTGACACGCAGCCCGGCCTGTTCGAGTTTCGGCAGGATAGCGCCATTGACTTCGTAGCGGTGACGATGGCGTTCGACGACGTGGTCGCAGCCGTAGATGCCGTGCGCCCTCGACCCTTCGGTCAGCACGCAGGTCTGCCCACCCAGCCGCATGGTACCGCCCAGATCGGAATCCTGGGTGCGCGTTTCCACCGCACCCGTCGCATCGCGCCATTCGGAAATCAGCCCCACGACCGGCCACGGTGTGCCGGGATCGAATTCGGTGCTGTGCGCGCCTGCCATACCCACCACATCGCGGGCAAATTCAATCACCGCAAGCTGCATGCCAAGACAGATGCCGAGATAGGGTACATTGGCGGTTCGCGCATGCCGGATCGCCAGAATCTTGCCTTCCACCCCGCGCTTGCCAAAACCGCCCGGCACCAGAATCGCGTCCATGCCTGACAGCACTTCCACACCGTCCTGTTCAAGCTGTTCGGAATCAATGTAGTGCACATTGACTTTGGTGCGTGTGTGGATGCCGGCGTGAATCAGCGCCTCGGACAACGACTTGTAGGATTCGGTCAGGCCGACATACTTGCCGACCATGGCAATATCGACTTCGTGTTCGGGGTGTTCCAGGGCATGCACCAGACCATCCCACATGCCCAGATCGGCGGCAGGCGCCTCGATGCCCAGACGCTGGCAGACGATATCGTCCAGCCCCTGTTCGCGCAACATGCGCGGAATCTTGTAGATACTGTCGACATCATGCACCGAAATGACAGCATTCGGCTCCAGATTGGTAAACAAGGCGATCTTGCCGCGTTCTTCTTCCGGCAACGGGCGATCGCCACGACAAAGCACCACATCCGGCTGGATGCCGATTTCGCGCAACTCCTTGACCGAGTGCTGGGTCGGTTTTGTCTTGATCTCGCCGGCCTTGCCCAGATAAGGCACCAGGGTGAGGTGAATGTAGCAGGTATTGTTGCGACCTTCGCGCAGGCCCATCTGGCGAATGGCTTCCAGGAAAGGCAGGGATTCGATATCACCTACCGTACCGCCGATTTCGACAATGGCGATTTCGGCACCGGCAGCCCCTTCACTGATCTGCTGACGGATTTCATCGGTGATGTGCGGGATCACCTGCACTGTTCCGCCGAGATAATCGCCACGCCGCTCTTTGCGGATAACAGATTCATAAATCTGTCCAGTGGTGAAATTGTTGCGCTTTTCCATCCGGGTATGGATAAAACGCTCATAATGGCCAAGATCGAGATCAGTTTCGGCACCGTCCTCGGTCACAAACACCTCGCCGTGCTGGAACGGACTCATGGTACCCGGATCCACGTTGATGTAGGGATCCAGTTTCAGGAGAGTGACCCGCATGCCACGGGCTTCAAGGATGGCGGCCAGAGACGCGGCGGCAATTCCCTTTCCCAGGGAAGACACCACACCGCCGGTAACAAAGATGTAGCGCGTCATATGAATTTACTGTGCAGGTAATGCTGAATTTTAGCCTAATCTGCTGCGTGTCACAATTAGGCGATGCAAGATGCACGCCTGCCGGCGGGTTCAGCCGGCCCCGACAAAGCGGACAGCCGTTCCGCGCGCTTCGAGATAGCCCCATGTGGCCCACCCGATGCCGGAAGTGTAACGGATGTCAACCACGGCATCGGCACCGAGAGCCATGCCGCGCTCGCGCAGGACACGGTCTACCTGGGCCACGGTCGGATCGGCATCAAATACCGAACGCTTGCTTACCGAGACACGGATCAGACCAAGACTCTGCCACGAACGTTCCGGCCAGCCATTTTCGCTGAGCAGGACGTTTCTGGCGGCGGCATACCCTGAACGCCCGGCCAGCGGACTGATGACCGTGACGCTGTCGCTTTCGCGATACGTGGCGCAACCGGAAACCTGAACCAGCATCAGACCAGTGATCAGCATGACAAGCCAGCTCCATCGCATCAGCCACTCCCCGTTGCGAAAAAATCCAGCCTAGCAGCCGAAGATGACAAATTCGCTGCCGGAATGCCGACAGCAGGTCACAATACCACCCGGTGTGCTAGAATCCCGCGCAAATCCAGCCGATTTGCCAAACCGACATTCCTGCATGCCCCAGACTCCGAGCCTTCGTACCCTGTCCGCCATCCTGCATGACCTGCTGGTTGCCACCCTGGCCTGGCTGGCAGCGTACGCCCTGCGTTTCAACCTGAGCCTGCCAGCCGAATTCATCGCACCGATGTGGCATACCCTGATCTGGGTCGTCCCGCTCCAGGCAGCCACTTTCATCCGCTTCGGCCTGTATCGCGGCATCTGGCGTTTCGCCAGCCTGCCCGATCTGCGTCGCATCCTCGCTGCCGTTGGTTTTTCCGCCCTGCTGATCCCGCTGATCCTGGTGCTGTTCCGGGTGCATTCGGTGGTACCACGCACGGTTCTCGTGCTGGACCCCTTGCTGCTGTTGCTGGGCATGGGCGGCAGCAGGCTTGCCTATCGAGCGTGGAGGGAACAGCGGCTCGGACTGCTGGACGGCGCCAAGGAACCGCTGTTCATTCTGGGCGCCGGCCAGGCTGCGGCGTCGCTGGCGCGCGACCTGGCCGGCAACCGGCAGTGGCGAGTCGCCGGACTGCTGGATGACCACCAGACACGTCAAGGACGCGAGCTGTATGGCATTCCGGTGCTGGGCACCCTGGATGACCTGGCCGCGCTGGCCCGGCGCCACGCGGTCCGCCATGCCGTCATTGCATTGCCCACAGCAACCCACCAGGAACGTCGTCGCGCTGCACAGCTGTGCAATGATGCCGGCATCACGCCACTGATGGTGCCCACCCTGGAAGAACTGGCCAGCGGCAAGGTCACGGTATCCACCCTGCGCAAACTGGAGCTGGACGACCTTCTCGGCCGCGATCCGGTCCAGCTGGACAATGCCGGATTGCAGGGACTGGTCGGCGGACAAACCATTCTGATCAGCGGAGCCGGCGGCTCGATCGGTTCCGAGCTCGCCCGCCAGATCGCACGCTTCCAGCCCGCCCGGCTGATCCTGTTCGAACTCAACGAATTTGCACTCTACCGCATCGAACAGGAATTCAGCCGCGATTTTGCCAACATTGCCATTCATTGCGTGATCGGTGACATCAAGGACGAAGCGCTGGTGCATGCCACGCTGGCCACATGGCGTCCGGCAGTCGTGTTTCATGCTGCCGCTTACAAACATGTGCCACTCATGGAGCGCAACAATGCCTGGCAGGCCATGCGCAACAACATCCTGGGCACCCTGATTCTGGCGCGCGCGGCACAGGCAAGCGGCGTCGGCCGTTTCGTCATGATTTCAACCGACAAGGCCGTCAACCCGACCAACGTCATGGGGGCCAGCAAGCGGCTGGCCGAAATGGTCTGCCAGAGCCTGCAACACAACGATCCGGAAGGCACCCGGTTCGTGTCCGTGCGTTTCGGCAATGTCCTTGGCAGTTCGGGCAGCGTGATTCCGAAATTCCAGGAACAGATCGCTCGCGGCGGACCGGTCACAGTCACCCATCCCGATATCACACGCTTCTTCATGTCGATTCCGGAAGCCTGCCAGCTGGTTCTGCAGGCCGGCCTGATGGGCAACGGTGGCGAAATATTCGTGCTCGACATGGGCGAACCGGTACGCATTGCCGATCTGGCACGCGACATGATCCGTCTGTCGGGCTACAGCGAGCAGGATATCCGCATTGTCTATACCGGTTTGCGTCCCGGCGAAAAACTGTACGAAGAACTGCTGGCCGACAACGAAACCACCCTGCCAACGCCACATCAGAAACTGCGCATTGCCCGTGCGCGCGCCGTGGATTCGGGCTGGCTGGCTGAAGCCTCCCGCTGGCTTGGTCAGCCCGGCATTACCGATGAGGCGGCCGTCAAGGCACAGCTTGCACGCTGGTTACCGGAATACACTCCTTCGACGATAGACTGACCCAAACCTCGATCCGCCCGCAGGCGCCACCATTAACAGGCCGTTGAAAAACGTTATGAGCGCAGGCAAGACGAGGCGAAAAGGGGTGAAACACCGCAGTTTACAGGTAGTAAATGAGGATTTTGAGCCACTTTTTCAACAAAGTATTGCCAAGCGCAATCGTTTTTCAACAGCCTGTTAACAGATGCGCGGCAACGGATCGTCCTCCAGCTCCTGCAAAACACGTTCACCACCAAGTCCGGTGGCCAGCGTCACCAGCGGGGATGCGGCACGGATTTCACCGATGATGGCAGCGTCGGCACCCTGCGGCAGCGAGCGCCAGCAGGCAAGTGCGGCATCTGCTTCCGCCGCCGCCACGACAGCCACGACACGGCCCTCGCATGCCAGGAAACAGGGGTCATAACCCAGCATGTCGCAGATGGCACCAACCTGGTCACGTACCGGAATCGCGGGCTGGTCCAGCGCAACCCGATAACCGGTAGCACGGGCGATTTCGTGCGCCACAGTTGCCAGTCCGCCACGGGTCGGGTCACGCATGAAACGCAATCCCGGCAACGCCCAGATCGACTGCGCCAGCGGCAACACACTGGCCGAATCCGATTGCAGGTCCCCGCGCAGGCCAAACTGCTCGCGCGCAAGCAGCACTGCGGTACCATGGTCACCGACCGGACCACTGACCAGCACACGATCCCCTGCCCGGATCTGCGACATGCCCAGATGCACGCCCGGCCAGGCTTCGCCAATACCGGTGACTGCCAGATACACCCCGCCACCTTCGCCGCGCCGCAACACCTTGGTGTCGCCCGCCACCACGGTCACGCCCGCCTCGCTGGCCGCCCTGGCAAAATCGGCGACAATGCGTTGTAGAAGCGCAATTTCCAGACCTTCCTCGATCATGGCTGCCAAAGTCAGGTGCCGCGGCACTGCGCCAGACACTGCCAGATCATTCACCGTGCCATGCACAGCCAGCGATCCGATGCTGCCGCCGGGAAATTCCAGCGGCTGCACGGTAAACCCGTCTGTCGTCAGCATGAGCCGCTTGCCGTCCATCTGTACCGGAGCGGCGTCCAGGCTCGGATCGACCGTGCCCAGCCGGGCGGCAAACACCTGTTCGATCAGTTCGCGCATGTAACGACCACCATTGCCATGCGCAAGCTGAATATGACTGTCATCCATG
This sequence comes from Pseudomonadota bacterium, assembly GCA_021845925.1. Lineage (GTDB taxonomy): Bacteria > Pseudomonadota > Gammaproteobacteria > Burkholderiales > Sulfuriferulaceae > Sulfuriferula. The sequence continues at coordinate 91,228 of JAJZUW010000007.1, read as the reverse complement.
TTCCAGACTCCCTGCCTCAACGATCTGACCCGCTGCCAGTCCGCCGTCATTGACCGGCAGACGGCCAGCCAGCCGGAATGGTATGCCTTTTGCCTGCAAACCGGCCACAATACCTTCAACCAGCCAGCGATTCTGGAACACGCCACCGGCGAGTCCGACCACCAGGCCAGCATGTTGTCTGCACTGCGCCTCGGCCTGTCGCAGCACCGCATCCACCAGACTGGCATGAAACCCTGCGGCACGCTCGGCCACCGGGCGGCTGGCATCGGCCAGCATACCCAGCAAAGGCGCCCAGTCGAGCGCCTTGATGCCCGATTCGCCGCGCAACCACGGCAATTCGGTCACCTGTCCGCCTTCCATCGCCTGCTGTTCAAGCCACAATGCTGCCTGACCTTCGAACGTGGTTTTGCGCATGCCGCCCAGCATGACGGCCGCGGCATCGAACAGACGTCCGACCGAACTGCTGGCCGGACTGTTGATACGCCGTTGCCAGATGTCGTGCAGCAATGCGCCATCATCGCCGACATCCGGCCAGTGCAGGCCGGCCTGCCAGTGCAGGGCGGCCGCACAGCGCCAGGGCTCCCGCGCTGCCCGTTCACCGCCCGGCAGACAAAACGGGCGCACACTGGCAATCCGTTGCCAGTTTCCCGGGCGCCCCAGCAGGCTTTCGCCTCCCCAAAGGCTGCCATCATTGCCCAGTCCGCTACCGTCCCAGACGAAGGTCAGCCACTGCCGCACATCCGGATGTTCAAGCGCCAGCGCACTGGCGTGTGCGTGATGATGCCAGATCCGCACAACCGGCAGGCCCGAACCAGCCGCCCAGCGCGACGTGGCATAATCCGGATGGGCGTCGCTCACCAGAAGGCTTGCCCGGACCGCATACAACTGCTGCAGACTGACCACGGTATCCGTCAGCAAATCCAGCGCTGGCGGACTGTCCATGTCACCCAGATGCGGCGATACCACCAGACGGTCATCAAACCCGAGGGCAACCGTGACCTTGAGCTGCCCACCCAGTGCCAGTAGCGGAGCTGACAGCCGGAACGGCAGCCTGAATTCCAGTGGGGCCATGCCACGCCCGGCACGAATGATCATCGCGTGCTGGCCGGCACGCCGCCAGACACTGTCCTCGGCAGGTCGCAGGATGATGCGGTCGTGATGCAGCCAGCCATCGGCAATATCCGTCAGCCGTTGTTCCGCATCGGCATTGTCAAACACCACCGGCTCGCCAGACCGGTTGGCGGAAGTAGCCACCAGCGGCCGATCGCAGGCCTGCAACAGCAGCTGGTGCAACGGGCTGTAGGGCAGCATCACGCCAACGCTGGCGAGACCTGGCGCCAGCTCGTCCGGCAAACCGCTGTCCGGCCGCCGGTTCAACCAGAGCAAAGGCCGCACGGGATCAGTCAGCCAGCCGGCTTCCACGTCTGTCAGTTCTGCCAGTTTGCGCACGCCATCCAGTCCATCGGCTCCTTGCCATGGACACATCAGTGCGAATGGTTTGTGCTGACGCTGTTTGCGCTGTCTTAAACGACGCAGCGTTTCCGGTTGCAATGCATCACACATCAGATGATAGCCACCCACGCCCTTGACCGCGATAATCCGTCCGTCACGGATGGCGGCCACCGCACTGGCCAGGGCCGCTTCTCCCTGAGCCGATTCCCTCGGTGACCGGCTGTCATCGGCAGCCCGCCATGACAGCTGCGGCCCGCAATCCGGGCAGGCCAACGGTTCGGCATGAAAACGCCGGTCGGCCGGATCAAGATATTCCGTCAGGCATCGCGGGCAAAGCGCAAAGCTTGCCATGGTGGTTGCAGAGCGGTCGTAAGGCAACCCACGAATGATGGTGTAGCGTGGTCCGCACTGGGTGCAGTTGATGAATGGATAACGGTAACGGCGATTTCGTTCATCCGCCAGCTCGGCCAGACAGTCAGGACAGGTGAAGCAGTCTGGCGGCACACCAGCAGCAATTTCACTGTCCGGCGCGCTGGCCAGGATGGCAAAACCCGCATCGATATGGTGCGGCCAGTCTTCGCAGGACAGCCAATGCGGCCTGGCCAGTGGAGGCGCATGATGCAGGATGTTGTCTTGCAGCAAGGCCAGCTGTGCCGGCTCGCCGCGCACGATGATCTCGACTTTACTTCCCAGGTTGCGCACCGTACCGGATACACCGACACCTGTTGCCAGACGATGGACAAAAGGCCGGAATCCCACACCTTGTACCCGGCCATCCAGCAGCCAGCGTTGTGCAGCCACGCTCAGGCAACCTGTTCCGCATGACGCCGGCCACTCATCCACCAGATATGACAGGCTCCTTCATCCGACACCATGCAAGGCCCAACCGGTTTGCGCGGCGTACAGGCACGCCCGTACAGCCGGCACTGGTCCGGATCGATCTGCCCGAGCACCACTTTCGCACAATCACAACCCGGCGGCATGTCTCCTGCGCGTCGGCGCTGCGGATCTTCACTGACCGGAAAGCGAACGCGTGCATCCAGCTCCCGCCAGTCATCGTGCCAGTCATAACCGGAAGCAGGCATTGTGCCGATGCCGCGCCAGCCAGCATCCGTCACGCGGAATACCTCGCCCAGCCAGCGCCGGGCAACCGGATTGCCGGCGGGGCGGACCACTTCCGGGTAACAGTTGTCCAGCCGGGCCACGCCATCAATGACCTGCGCCAGCACCGAGTGCATGGCAGCCAGCAGACCTGCTGGCTCAAAACTGGCCACCGCGGCCGGCAGACCGTGCTGCTGCGGCACAAATTGCCACTCGTCCGCACCCATGACCGCAGCCACATGGCCCGGCGCAATCAGGGCATCAAATGCCGCCTGACCACTGTCCAGCAATTTCGCCACCGCCGGCCAGGTCAGCCGCCCTGACAACAACACGGAAAAATTGTCCGGCATCTGCCCGGACAGATGAGCTTCGGCAAGGGTAGCGGCCACCGGCGCCATGGTGGTTTCAAAGCCAGCCGCAAAAAACACCACCTGCCGGTGCGGTTCCTGCCGGGCAATCCGCACCGCTTCCACCGGCGTGGCCACCGGACGCACGTCCGCACCGGACGCGGCTGCTTCTGCCAGCGAACGTGGCTCGCCCACTGGTACATTGACCGGTACGCGCAGCATGTCGCCAAATGCCACCAGGGTCACGCCCTGGTCCAGCGCCAGGCGAATGGCAAGCCAGACGTCCTGTTCCGGACAAACACATACCGGACAACCCGGACCGGCAATCAGGCCAACCTGCTCCGGCAGGACACTGCGCAATCCGGCCTGGCTGATCGCGCGTTCGTGCCCCCCGCACACATTCATGATGCGTACGGGCCGTTCAAGCGGCAACCGGTGAATGGCCGACAACCACTGACGGGCTATCGCTTCGCGGTCAGCCATGGCTTGACACCCGATAGCGGAAGCCGGTCGATGTGGCCAGCTGCGGTTTGTCGGCCAGAGCGGCAAGCGCCTGTTCCAGCCAGTCCAGCCAGTCATGAATGCCGGGTTCGCCACGCACGGACACCGGCAATACCGGAGCAGGATTGGCCAGATTGCGGACTGCCTGTCGGGCGATTTCCGGCCGGAAATCGCCGAGCACCGGCAACAGATCGGCTTTGCTCACCAGAACCAGGTCGGCCTGACGGAACATGACCGGATATTTGGCTGGTTTGTCTTCGCCTTCGGTGGTCGATAGCAACACGACATTGTGATTCTGCCCAAGGTCGAATCCGGCCGGACAGACCAGATTGCCGACGTTCTCGACAAACAGGATGTCGATTTCGGCCAGTGGTAGTCCGGCCAGCACGCCGGCGAGCATGTGTGCGTCCAGATGACAGGCGCTGCCGGTGCTGATCTGGATCGCCGGGACGCCATGCGCCCGGATACGGGCAGCATCGTTTTCGGTTTCCAGGTCTCCCTCGACCACGGCGATGCGCCAGCGCGATTTCAGCGCATCAATGGTCGCCTCCAGCAAGGCGGTCTTGCCAGAGCCGGGCGAAGACATCAGATTGATCACCAGGACCCGTGCGGCATGAAAACGGGCACGATTTGCCGCCGCCTGGGCTTCGTTGCCCGCCAGCAGCCGTTGCAGCACATGCACCGCGGTGGTGCCTGACGCCACCGGACGGTTTGCCAGATGTCGATTGCCCGGTGTGATATTACAGCCACAGGTGTTACACATGCGTTTCCTCCCCGGCTTGAGAAGCATCCGGCCGCACCAGCGTCACGCTGAGCAGCATCAGTTCATCACCGGCCAGAACCGTGGTTTGCCAGCTGCCACAGCCAGCACACAGCAGACGGTTGGGACCGGTTTCGGTTTCCTGTCCACACAGGCGGCAACGCACCCGGACTGGCGACACGCGAATCTCCAGCCGTGCTGTCTGCGCCAGTGTTCCTGCCGCAGCAAGCGGCCACGCTCTTTCCAGCAAGGCCGGTTCCACGCCAGACAATGCGCCCGCAGCAACCGTGACAGATTCAACCGAGCTGGCTGCCTGTGCGGCTGCCACGGAAATCACCTGTCCGAGCAGGGCCTGACAGACCGCCAGCTCATGCACTGCCGGATTCTCCTAGCCGTTGCAGCATGTCATCGTACAGCTCCCAGGCCGAAGCAGCGTGTTCGGCCGACATCTTCTGGATGGCATGTCCGACATGCACCATGACAAAGTCGCCCGGCGCGACAACCTCGTCCTGCAACAGGAACAGACTCACATCCCGCTCGATGCCTCGCGCCTGGCAGCGCGCGTTGTATCCGCTGACTTCCACCACCTGCATCGGAATGGCCAGGCACATGATGTCCCCCTTGCTTGCAATCCATGCGGGGAGTATAGCCACAGCCGCTGCCGAAATACAACCCGACCAGCTTCACCCGGCCGATGCCCGCAAAACGAATCGAATGACGCAAGCCGATGACCGGCCGCTTGTTTTTGTAAAACCACTATGCTAGCCTGAGCATTCCCAACACCTCACGGTGGCAGGCAGTCATGGTTCTCGCAGACAACAGCAATGGACATGGCAATCCCCATATCCTCGTTCTTGGCATGGGCAACACTCTGCTGAGTGACGAGGGCGCAGGGGTTCTGGCGATACGGCAGCTGGCCAGCCAGTTGCCTGCGCAAGACAACCTGACCCTGATGGATGGCGGCACGCTGGGCTTTACCCTCGCCGCTCCGATTGCCGCCGCCAGCCACCTGATCGTGATCGATGCCGCCTGGCTGGATGCCAGCCCAGGCACAGTCCGCCTGTTCCTGAATGAGGACATGGACCAGTTTATCGGTTACGGCAAACGCAGTGCGCACGAAATCGGCCTGACCGATCTGATGCACATTGCCCACCTCACCGGCACCCTGCCATCGCAACGCGCACTGATTGGCATCCAGCCGCAGGACATCAGCCTGGGCGAACAACCAACACCGCCGGTACATGCCGCCATCGGGCAGGCCTGCGAGCAGGCGCGTGCACTGATTGGAGCCTGGCAATCATGAGCTCGCTTGCCGGTATCGCTGTTTCGGTGGTTGCAGCGCCAGCGCTGCCTTCCGGTAACGCCCATGCCGTGCTGCATGAAATCCTGACCATGCTCGGCCAGCTGGCCGACGGACAGCCCGGCGGGGCCATCGACCTGCGCGGACTCCCGCTCAACAACGCAGACTTCGCCATCCTGCGCGACCAGCTGGGACGTGGAGAAGTGTCTGCCAGCGTGCAGGCAGCCGGACGCCTGGAAATCCTGGAAACCGCGATTCCCGGTGTCTGGTGGCACACCCATTACACCCATGATGGTGACATCATCACCGAAATCATCGAGATCACCCGATTTCCAGACATTCTGGCCAGCCAGCACGCGGATATCAGCGATGGCCTGAGCCGGTTACAACAACAACTCGGCAAAGCATCCGGCGCCAAGGAGGAATCCCATGTCTGAAACCCTGGAACAGAACCTGCGCAGCCACGGCATCAGCCGGCGCGCATTCCTGAAGTACTGCACCACGCTGGCTTCACTGCTGGCTCTGCCGCCATCGGCCGCGACAGCCATGGCAGCGGCGCTTGGCAAGGCACAGCGTCCATCGGTGATCTGGCTGTCGTTCCAGGAATGCACCGGCTGCACGGAATCTCTGACCAGATCGAACTCTCCCTCGCTGGAAGATCTGATTTTCAACAGCATTTCGCTCGACTACCACGAAACACTGCAGGCAGCGGCGGGAACGGCCGCCGAACAGGCGCGCGAAAACGCCATGCGCGAGCATTACGGCAAATACATCCTGCTGGTTGACGGGTCGATTCCGCTAGGTCACGGTGGTGCATATTCCACGGTTGCCGGGGTCAGCAATCTGGACACCCTGAAAAAAGTCGCCGCCGGCGCGGCCGCAGTAGTCGCGGTCGGCACCTGCTCATCCTTTGGCGGCCTGCCAATGGCCAATCCCAATCCGACCGGCGCGGTGGCCGTGTCCGACATCATCACCGACAAACCGGTGATCAATGTACCTGGCTGTCCGCCCATTCCGGTGGTGATCACCGGAATGGTGGCCCATTTCCTGACATTTGGCGCCCTGCCGGAAACCGATCTGCACAAGCGCCCGAAAGTGTTTTACGGCGACACCATCCACGACCGGTGCTACCGGCGGCCATTCTATGACCAGGGCAAGTTTGCCCGTACCTTTGACGACGAAGGTGCACGCAATGGCTGGTGCCTGTACGAACTAGGCTGCAAGGGTCCCATCACCTACAACAGCTGCGCCACGCTGAAATGGAACGAAGGAACCAGTTTTCCGATCCAGTCCGGTCACGGCTGCCTGGGCTGTTCCGAACCCGGTTTCTGGGACAAGGGCAGCTTCTACCAACCATTGTCGGCATCCACATGGCATGACATTCCGGCACTGGCAATTGCAGCCGGCGCCGGCGTAGCCGTCGGTGCGGTTGCGGCTGTGGTATCGCGTCATCGTCAGGACAGCACCAGTCAGTCACCAACGAACGGGGAGAAATGACATGAACCTGCTCGATTTTGCCCGAGGCCCGGGTCTGCAAGGCGCACTGGCAATATTTCTGTTCGGCATGACCTGGCGGCTGGCCGGCATCCTGCTGCTCAGACGCAAAACCGATTTCAGCGTGGCCAGAACCGGCGACTGGTGGTTTGGCGCATTCAGGCTGATCGTGCAGCGCTCGCTGCCGCGCAGGGAATTCGCCAGCGCGACTGGCTATCCGCTCGCGCTGAGCTATCTGTTCCATATCGGGCTGGTCATCATTCTGTTTGGTCTCAACCAGCATATTCTACTGTTGCGCACCTACACCGGTATCAGCTGGAGCAACCTGCCCAGCGGCCTGGTCAACCTGGCCGCTGCCGTCACGGCCGCAGCCATGGTTGCCCTGCTGATTCGACGTCTGTCTCACCCGGTATTGCGCCTGATTTCCAATTTCGACGATTACTTCAGCTGGCTGGTCGCCTTTCTGCCCGTCGCCACCGGCATGCTGGCGGTAGCCCACCTGGGTGGTCGTTACGAAAACCTGCTGGCGATACACATCCTGTCCGCCGAACTGCTGCTGGTCTGGTTTCCCTTCGGCAAACTGATGCATGCCAGTCTGATCTTCCTGTCACGCGGCACTTCGGGTGCCCTGCTGACCCGTAAAGGAGCCGCGATATGAGCACGCTGGAATCCGAACACCCATTGACTCTGGATACACCGCGCCTGACGGTGAAGGCGCCACTCCAACGGTATGACAAACAAGGCGATCTGTCCGATGGGCAACGTGTCGAACAGGCGATGCGCCATTTTGTGCGTGACTTCGGCGCCACGGCCGCTACCTGGATGGAAGCCTGCATCCACTGCGGCCAGTGCGCAGATGCCTGCCACTACTACGTGCAGACCGGGGAGGCCAAATACACGCCGATCTGGAAACTGGAACCGTTCAAACAGGCTTACAAGCGCGAATCCGGACCTTTTGCGCCGATCTATCGCGCACTGGGCCTGAAAAAGCCGGTCACGGCTGCCGAACTGGAATCCTGGCAGGAACTGATCTACGATTCCTGTACCCTGTGCGGTCGCTGCAGCCTGATTTGCCCCATGGGCATCGACATCGCCAGACTGATCTCGCTGGCACGCCACGGCATGGCCAAAGCCGGCCTGGTTCCCCATGAACTGTGGGCGGTTGCCGAACGCGCCAAACGCGAAGGCAGCCCGCTGGGCGCCACCGCCAAGGTGTTTCGCGAACGCTGTGAATGGCTGGCCGATGAACACAACACGCCGATCCATGTCGATCTGCCGCGCGCCGATATACTGGTCAGCATGTCTTCCATCGAAATCATGAAATACCCGGATTCGATTGTCGCCACTGCCCGCGTGCTGAACCATCTCGGTCTGAGCTGGACGTTCCGCACTGATGGTTATGAAGCCACCAATTTTGGCATGCTGGCCGGCAACGCCGACTGGCAGAAAGACAGTAGCCTGAAACTGGTCAATGCCGCCATCGCCTGCGGTGCGCACACCCTGATCCTGCCGGAATGCGGACATGCCTACGGCGCCCTGCGCTGGCAAGGTGCCAACATGTACGGCAAACCGTTGCCGTTCCGCGTATTGCACATTTCCGAATTTCTGGCCGAACAGGTGCAAAACGGCAGTCTGCGTCTGAAACCGCTGCAGAAGTCGGTCACGTTCCATGATCCCTGCCAGGTCAGCCGACGGGGCGGGGCGACCCGGGCACCGCGCGATGTGCTGAACGCCCTGGGCACCGACCTGCACGAAATGACACCCACCGGCGACGTCAACTGGTGCTGTGGCGGTGGCGGCGGCGTCGTCACCATCCACCGTGCCGACAGCCTGCGTTACAAGGTGTTCCAGAACAAGATGCGCCAGGTCGATGACGCCAACGCCGAACTGCTGGTCAGCAGCTGTTCCAACTGCCGGCAAACCTTTGATGACGGACAGGCTCATTTTCATTGGGACAAGACCATGCTGAGCCTGCTTGAGCTGGTTTCCGACCAACTGATTGACACCACCGCCACCACCGGTTCGCAAGGAGAATCTGCATGAATACCCGTACCGTTGTGGTCGATCCGATCACCCGTATCGAAGGCCATCTGCGCATCGAAGCCGAAACCACGGAAAACGGCGAAATCACCCGCGCTTCCAGCGCCGGCACCATGGTGCGTGGCATCGAGATCATCCTGCGCGGACGCGATCCGCGCGACGCCTGGGCGTTTGCCCAGCGTATCTGTGGCGTCTGCACCCTGGTGCATGGCATCGCATCGGTGCGCGCAGTCGAGAACGCACTGGCCATCGACATTCCGGCCAATGCGCAGATCATTCGCAACCTGATGATCGCTGCCCAGCATGTGCATGACCATGTCATGCACTTCTACCACCTGCATGCCCTCGACTGGGTGGATGTGGTTTCGGCACTGAAAGCAGACCCGAAAGCCACATCGCAGCTGGCGCAATCCATCAGCAGCTATGCCAAGTCCTCCCCCGGCTACTTTGCCGACATGCAGGCCAAGCTGAAAGGTTTCGTCGAATCGGGCCAGCTCGGCATTTTTGCCAATGGCTACTGGGGGCATCCGGCCTACAAACTGCCGCCAGAAGCCAATCTGATGGCGGTGGCCCACTATCTGGAAGCACTGTCCTGGCAACGCGATGTGGCCCGTCTGCATGCAGTGTTTGGCGGCAAGAATCCGCACCCCAACTTTCTGGTTGGCGGCGTTCCCTGTGCCATCAGTACCCATGGCACATCGGATCACGGCAGTGGCAGCGGCATGACGGCCGTAAACGACGATGGTCTTGCACTGGTCAAATCCGTGATCTCGACCATGCGCGAATTTGTCGATCAGGTCTATGTACCGGACACCCTGGCCATTGCCGGTTTCTACAAGGACTGGTTCAGACAGGGTGAAGGCGTGGGCAACTTCATGACGTATGGCGATTTTCCGGAGCATGGCATGAATGATCCGGCCAGTTTCCTGATTCCATCGGGAGTCATTCTCAATCGCGATCTGTCTGCCATCCACCCGGTCAGCCTGGAAGCCGGCGACCAGATCCAGGAGTTTGTCGCCCACTCCTGGTACGACTATTCAACGGGCAAGGACAAGGGTCTTCATCCATGGGTGGGCGAAACCAGCCTGAATTACAGCGGCCCCCAGCCGCCTTACGAACACCTGGATGTCGAACAATCCTATTCCTGGCTCAAATCGCCGCGCTGGCAGGGCAAGCCAGTTGAAGTGGGCCCGCTCGCCCGCGTGCTCATGCTCTATGCGCGCGGACATGCCCAAACCCGCGAGCTGGTCGGCATGACGCTCAACAAACTGGACTTGCCAGTCCAGGCACTCTACTCGACGATGGGACGAACTGCCGCCCGCACCCTGGAAACCAAGATCATCGTCGACAACATGCAGCGCTGGTATGATCACCTGATCGCCAACATCCGCAGTGGCGATCTGAAAACCTTCAACGAAGCCCGCTGGGATCCGTCCAGCTGGCCTGCCACAGCCAAAGGGGTCGGCTTCATGGAAGCGCCGCGCGGAGCGCTGGCGCACTGGGTGGTGATCAAGGACGGCCTGATCGACAACTACCAGGCGGTGGTGCCTTCCACCTGGAATGCCGGTCCACGTGACGTGCAGGGCCAATCGGGCCCCTACGAGGCTGCCCTCAAGGGACATACCCTGTTTGATGCAAAACAGCCCATTGAGATCCTGCGTACGATACACAGCTTTGACCCCTGTATCGCCTGCGCGGTCCATGTGGTCGATCCTGCCGGAGAAGAGCTGATCCAGGTCAAGGTGCGCTGATTCCGGCTGCGGTCAGCCGGTCGGGAACTGCTGCATTTCGGGGTGGCTCGTTGTATCATGTCAGCCCGGAAAACAGCAAGGAATACACATGGCAGGACTGACCAAGGACACACCAATCCCGACCGGCATCACGCTGCACCAGGGTTCTGCGGTGATGGAAATCAGCTTTGACGATGGCTCGGTATTCCGTTTGCCGTATGAATTCCTGCGCGTCTACTCCCCATCGGCCGAAGTGCGCGGTCATGGTCCGGGCCAGGAAACCCTGCAGACCGGCAAGGAAAACGTCACCATCACCGGCATCGATCCGGTCGGCAATTACGCGGTCCAGCCCACGTTTTCCGACGGACACAATACCGGCATTTACTCCTGGGATTATCTGTACAACCTGGGACGACACCAGACCGAACTATGGCAGGACTACCTGCAACAACTGGCAGCAGCAGGACACGCCCGCCAGGCATGATGCAACAACTGCTGCTCGACATCTCGCCCGAATCCGCGCAGACACTGTCCCGGTTTGTCAGCACTGGCAACCAGGAAGCCTGCCAGGTGGTGCATGCGATGGCCGAAGGCCGGTTTGCCGAACCGCTGGTTTATCTCTGGGGGCCATCCGGCAGCGGCAAAACCCATCTGCTCAAGGCAGCAGTGGCGCATGCCAGCGCAGATGGCAGGCCGGCTGATTACACCAGTGCAGCCTGCCCGGAATTCCTGCCATCCGGTTTGCTGGCCATTGACCATGTCGATCAGCTGGACGACGACAGCCAGCGCAGACTGTTCAGTCTGATCAATGCCGCGCGCGAAGGACAAGGCCGGCTGCTGGTGGCCGGACGCGAACCTCCGGCCCGACTCGCGTTGCGCGATGATGTCACCTCCCGACTGGGCTGGCATCTGGTTTTTCAGCTGCACGGCCTGACCGACGAAGCCAAGCAGTCGGCATTGCAGGCGCGCGCGGAACAACTGGGTTTCCGGCTGGAAACCCCGATCATCGACTACCTGATGACGCACTGGCGGCGTGACCTGCCCTCGCTGATCTGGTTGCTGGAACAGCTTGACCGGCACTCCCTGGTACGCCAGCGGCCAGTGACCCTGCCTTTGTTGCGCGAAGTGCTGCAACTTCATCAGTCTGTCATCAATGGCTGAAACACTGGCAGTTTTCGTTTTCGCCGGAGCCCCCGATGCGTCACATCCTGCTGGCAACACTGCTCCTGCTGGTCTGCTCCCGTCAGTCATTGCTGGCCGACGACGGCCATTTTCCGGAGACAGCGGCCCAGGCCGCAGCCCAACCCGCCACAGAAACCTATACGCCGGGACTTGGCGAATTCATGATGTCTGTCCAGCAACACCATGCCAAACTGTGGTTTGCCGGCAAGTCCGGCAACTGGTCACTGGCCGGTTATGAACTGGGGGAAATCAGCGAAATCTTTGAAGACATCAACCGGTGGACGCCTGTCTGGCAGGGCCATCCGGTTGCCCGGCTGATCCATCCGATGACCGGCGCAGCCATGCTGGGGCTGCAGCAATCCATTGCGCACCACGACAAAGCTGCGTTTCGCAGGTCATTTGACCAGTTGTCCGGTTCCTGTTCCACCTGCCACACCGCAACCGGTCATGACGACATCATCATCCAGCGACCGGTCTTTCCGCCACTGACCAATCAGCGCTACCGTCCGGTGCACTGAAACAGGCGCAGCAAGATACCGGCTAGGGATGTTTGTGCACCGCTGGCCGCTGCCACCAGCCACCGCCCAGAGCCTCATACAAGGCGGCCGTATCACCCAGCCGCTGGCTTTGCGCCTGCACCTGGGCCATGCGCGCCTGTTGCCAGGCCTGTTCGGCCTGCAGCCAGACCAGCGCACTGACATAGCCGGATTCCTGCTGCTTCCGAGTCAGGTCGCGCGTCACCCGTGCAGCCTGTTCGGCCCGATCGGCAGCAGCCAGACCATCCGCATCCGCACGAATCGCATGCAAGGTGTCCGCAACATTCTGCAAGGCGGTCAGAACCGTCGCACGATACTGCGCAGCCGCCTGAACCAGCGCCTGATCAGCCGCGCGCTTGCGGTGCAGCAGCGTGCCGCCATCGAACACCGGCTGGGTGACATTGCCCAGCAGCATCCAGAACGGACCGCCCGTCTGGAACATCTGTCCGAACTCGGTGGCTTCACCGCCATAGATACCATTGATGCTGAACTGGGGCAGGCGCGCTGCAATGGCAACACCGACATTGGCACTGGCCGCATGCAACTGCGCTTCCGCCACGCGCACATCCGGCCGTTGCCGGACCAGATCGGCCGGCAGGCTGAGTGGCAACGTTTCGGGCAGGCTGAATTCGGCCATGCTGAAATCAGGACCGACAGACTGGTCCTGTGGCTTGCCGACCAGCACACGAATCAGGTCGCGGGTCTGTTCCAGCTGCTTGTCCAGTGGTGGCAAAACGGCTTCGGCTGCCGCCAGCGCAGATTCCTGGGCAGCCACATCCATGCGCATGGCGTAGCCGGTGGCAAACTGCTTTTTGACAATATCCAGGGCTTGCCGGTTGTCGCTGACCACCTGCCGGGCTGCCTTGACCTGCTCGACCAATGCCGCTTCCTGCAATGCAGCCGCCACCAGATTGGACACCAGGGTAATGCGGGCTGCTTCCAGCTGGAACTGCTGGGCATCCGCCTGGGCCTGCAGGGATTCCACTTGCCGGCTGTTGGCGCCAAACACATCCGGCGTATAACCAACCGACAGATTGGCGGTATGCCAGTTATAGATGATCGGTTTGACATACGGCGGGCTGGCATTGTTGGTCACCGACACCACAGAACCATTGCCCTGCAGGCCAGGAGAATTGCCGCCCATGTTGCCGGCCAGCTGCTGCCGGGTCAACGAATAGCCGATGCTGGCCGTGGGATAAAAATATCCTTTCTGCGCAGCCACATATTCCTGCGCCTGACGCAATGCCGCGTCGGCAGCGGCAATGCCCGGGTTGGCCGTCAGTGCTTGCTGGATCAGCTGGTTCAGATGGCTGGAATGAAACACCGTCCACCAGTCGGCCGGTATGTTCCGTCCGATGGCGTAATGCTGCGCAATGCCATCGGCTGCTACTGTTCGCCCCGGCTGACCGTGTTCGGTATATGCCGAACTGGCCGGTGCCGACGGTGTCTTGAAGTCGGGCCCGACAGCACAACCGGTTAGCATGCCAGCGAGGCTGATCCCGAGCGTCAGCCGCAAAAAACGTGGATGTAACCGGGGATGCCGGGCAAACAGACGCGACGCGGTCATTGATGTCCTCCGCGCGCGATCGCCGATGCCTTCCACTGCAGAATGATGTACTGCATGGCCGGACCAACCACCAGCAAGGTCAGGGGGCCGATAAACATGCCACCCACCACCACCACAGCGAGGGGGCGCTGGACCTGACTGCCAATGCCATGCGACAACGCGGCCGGCAGCAACCCGATACAGGCTGACAAAGCGGTCATCAGCATCGGTCGCATCCGTTGATCAGCCGCATTGAACATGGCCTCCCGGATTCCCTGCCCGGTCTGTCGCAACTGGTTATAGTAGGTCATCACCAAAATCCCGTTCATCACGGATACCCCGAACAGCGAAACAAAACCAATCGCAGCAGACACGCTGAGATCCAGTCCGGTCAGAAACAGCGCAATGATTCCGCCAGCGATGGAAAAAGGAATGGAAACCAGTGTCAGAAAACTGTCCAGAATATTATTGAACAGCGCATACAATAAAACCATGATGGCAATAATCGCAATTGGCAGGATCACCATCAGACGCTGGCGCGCTTTCTGCATTTCACCAAATTCACCAGCCCAGACCATCCGGTAACCGCGCGGCAACACCACATGTCTAGCAATGCGCTGCTGGGCATCTTCCACCGTTCCGCCCAGGTCGCGCCCGCGCACACTGAATTTGACCGGGATAAAACGCTCGCCGCCTTCATGGTAAATATACGAAGCGCCGGTATCGAGCGAGATATCTGCCAGCTCGCCCAGCGGAATGTAACTGGTACCGCCCGCCGCATTCTGATATCCCACTGGCAATTGGCGAATCGCATCGACATTCTGGCGGAATTCCGGCGCCAGCCTGACGGTCAGGTTAAACGTCCGGTCGCCTTCGTAGATCGTGGTCGCCGTGGTGCCGCCCATGGCCGCCTGGATCACTGCATTCACATCGCCGGTGTTCAGCCCGTAACGCGCGCAGCGTGCCCGGTCGATCCGGATATCCAGATTGGGCTGCCCCATGACGCGGAACACGCCAAGATCCTGGATACCCTTGACCTGCCCCATCTGCTGCATCACCTGATTGGCCAGCTTTTCCAGCACATTGAGATCCGGCCCCATGATCTTGACCGAATTGGCGCCCTTGACACCAGACAATCCTTCCTCGACGTTGTCCTGAATGTACTGCGAAAAATTGAACTCGGTGCCTTTGAACTCGTTCCTGAATTCTGCCTGGATCTGCGCGACCAGCTGCTCCTTGGTCAATCCGCGTGGCCAGTCATCGAACGGCTTGAGCGGGACGAACAATTCCACATTGTTGAATCCGGAAGCATCGCTGCCATCATCCGGCCGGCCATGCTGCGATACGGCAGTGATCACTTCCGGATACTTGTCGAGAATCTGCCGCATGCGGGCCACTTCACGGTTACCCGCCTCCAGCGAAATGGTCGGTGGCATGGTGGCACGGATCCACAGATTGCCTTCTTCCAGCGCTGGCAGGAATTCGGACCCGCTCAACGCCAGCATGATGCCGGAAATCGCGAAGAACACGCCACCCAGCAACACGGTTTTCCATCGGTTATCCAGCGCCCATGTGAGAACCGGCCGATAGACATGGCGCAATTTTTCAACCAGCCAGGTTTCCTTTTCTTCAACATGGCGCGGCAACAGAAACGATGCCAGCACCGGCGTGACTGTAAAGGTGGCGATCAGCGCACCAGCCAGCGCATACCCGTATGTGCGTGCCATGGGCCCGAAAATCTGTCCCTCGACACCCTGCATGGTGAACAGCGGAATAAACGCAGCGACAGTAATCATGCTGGAAAACAGCACAGCCCGATCGACCTGCAGCACACTCGCAAAAATGAGCCGTAACCGCTCTGGCCAGAAACCGTGTTCATCACGCGCGCCATGGATACCGTGCTCACTGAAACCATGCAGCAGTTCGCTGCGTTCTTCATTGGACAGCTGGAAATTGCGAAAAATGTTTTCCACCAGGATGACGGCCGAATCGACAATAATGCCAAAATCCACGGCTCCCAGCGACAACAGGTTGGCAGACTCACCCGCCAGCACCAGTATCATGATGCTGAAAAACAATGCGAACGGGATATTGACGCTGACAATGATCGCGCTGCGCAGATCTCCCAGAAACACCCACTGAATCAGAAAGACCAGCAGCACGCCAAACACCAGGTTATGCAGAACCGTGTGCGTGGTCACCGCCACCAGTGTGGAACGATCATAATACGGATCGATATGCACACCAGCCGGCAGGGTGCCGTCGGTATTGATCTGGTGGATAGCCTCCTTGACGCTGGCCACCACTTCATTGGTCTGCATGGTGCGGTTCATCACCACAATCGCCGTCACCACGTCATCCTGATTGTCCCGACCGGCCTCGCCCAGCCGCGGCACATAACCAATCTGGCAATGCGCGACATCGCCCACCGTGACCGGCACGCCGTTTGTCTGGGCAAGCACGACGTTTTCAATGTCTTTCACGCTGTGGATCAGTCCGATGCCACGCACATTGACCGACTGCTGACCGAAATCAACCGTGCGACCGCCCACATTGATGTTGGCATTGCCCAGTGCCGTCAGCACTTGCGGAACGGTCACATGGTAGGCTTCCAGCTTGTCCGGATTGATCCGGACCTGGTATTCCTTCGTGGTGCCGCCCCATGCCACCACTTGCGCGACGCCATGGACATTGAGCAGACGGCGCTGGATGACCCAGTCCTGCAATGTCCGCAGATTTGTAAGTCCGAAATGAGGCGGCCCCTTGACCTGATAGCGGTAAATTTCGCCCACCAGACTGGAAGCCTGGATCTGTGGCTGCACGTTGTTGGGCAGGGACACATTCTGTTGCAGGTTCAGGGCTGCCTGGGTATAGGCAAAATAATAGTCAATGCCATACTTGAATGTCACGCGGACAAACGACAGGCCATAGAACGAAGTGGAACGGATGTTCTCTACCCCTGGTGTCGTGGCCAGCCCCACTTCCATCGGAATGGTGTAGTAACGCTCCATTTCTTCGGCCGAAAGACCGGGTGCCTGCGCAGTGATCTCCAGAATCACCGGCGCCGGGTTTGGATAGGCTTCGATATTCAGCTTGTAGAATGCCGCCAGTCCGATGCCTGCGAATACCAGCAGGAACAGCAGGACAATGGGTCGTCTGGACAGGGCGAATGACAGAATACCTTGCAGCACAGGAGTTCTTTCTCAAAAACGACAGAATGGCGGGATTGCGCTCATTTGAGCCCTAACGCCCAGGCATTGCTCAGGAATAACGCACCATCACCGGCCACCAGGTCGCCAGGCTGCAGACCAGCCAGCACCTGACGCATGCCATTCTGTTCGATACCGATGCGGATCTGCCGGCGGAAAAAGTGCCGGCGATCAGTCGTGATCCATGCAGTCATTGTGCCGTCGCCTTCGCGCACCACGCCATTCAGCGGTATGCCGGCGGAATGCATCACCTTGCCGGTGTGCAACGTAAACGTGGCCAGCATCTGCGGCGCGATCAGGTTGTCCGGGTCGCGAATCTCGGCCCGTACGGTGATCCGGTGGGTATTGGGATCGACCGACGTGGAAACGTAACTGATCCGGCCATGAAAGACCTTATCGGGATAAGCCATCAGATGCGCATCGATGGTTTCACCAAGCCGCACCAGCGGCAGGTCGGCCTCGGGCAGCATGGCAACCAGCCATTTGGTCGCCAGATCCGCCACCACCAGCGGGACGGGTGTCGAACCCGGCTGCACCAGCATGCCGGGCGCGGCATTCCGTGTCACCACACGGCCACTGATGGGACTGCGCACAGGCATGACCGAATCGATATGACGGTTTTTGACCACCGCCGAAATCTCGGCTTCGGTCTTGCCAAAAATGCGAACGGCATCCACTGCCGCCTTGTCATTGCCTTCTGCGGCCTGCTGGTCGGCCACCGCCTGCTGATAGTCTTTCTGTGCCATGCCCTGCACGGCATACAATTCTTTTGCGCGTCTGAGCGCGGCCGTTGTCACCTCCAGCGTACCAGCGGCCGACAGCAGAGTGGATTCGGCCTGCACCAGGTCCGGACTGTCGATGGTGAACAGCAACTGCCCTTTGCGCACATCCTGCCCGGCGTTGACCGCAACCTCCACAATCCGCCCCGCATAGGGCGGCGAAATCTGCACCGTGCGGTCCTGGTTGAAATCGGTATTTCCCACCGCGTTACGGTCAACCGAAAAATCGATCAGCCGAACCGGCACGACTGTCACAAACTGCAGCTGGGCTGGCGTCAGATCCACTTCGCCAGTGTTGTCTGCGAATGCCATCGTATTAGCGCAAACTGCTGCAAGCATCCAGAATATGATCCAAACCCATCCCAGCTTGCGTCGTACACCCATCATTTCCACACTCCCGCAATCGTTCTGCTTGTCCGGCGGAACAACATGACTTCCGCGCAGGATTCACACCGGCTGTCACTGTGCCGGATCAACACCGGCTGACATTCTACCGAAGCCCCGTTGCCGCGCGGATTACCATTCCATTACGAACCATGAACGCGACCTATCCTGAACATCGTACGGATCAGGCTGGGCGGCTGACTGCCTACGGAGTATCGTCTTTTGCGCGCAGTCGCGTTGAGGGTATCGTCATTCCGCGCGCAGTCGCGGAATCTGTCGTTCTTGTTCATGCTCCATATAAGATTCTGCGACTTCGCTTCGCTCCGCGCAGAATGACGAAGGTGGGAGGGTTGGGCACACCACAAAAAAGGGCACCCCGCAGGGTGCCCTTGAGCCGGAAGACCGGAGGTTACAGGTTGTAGGCGCGTTCGCCGTGGCTGGTAATATCCAGACCTTCGCGTTCTTCTTCTTCAGTCACGCGCAGGCCCATCACCATGTCGATCACCTTGAACAGGATGAAGCTGACCAGGCCGGACCAGACAATCACCACGCCCGAATCCCACAACTGGCTGATCAGTTGCGCACCCAGATCGAAGGCGGCGACTTTGTTGGCACCGTAGTCGAACACACCCGAACCACCCAGAGCCGGGTTGACCAGGATACCGGTACCGATCGACCCGATGAAACCACCCACAGCATGCACACCGAAGGCATCCAGCGAGTCGTCATAGCCCAGCATCTTCTTCAGCGAGTTCACGCTCCAGTAGCAGACGACAGACACGACCGCGCCGAGGACCAGCGAGCCCATGATGCCGGCAAAGCCAGCGGCAGGGGTCACGGCGACCAGACCGGCAACCGCACCGGAACAGGCACCCAGCAGGCTGGGTTTGCCATGCATGATCCATTCGATGAACATCCAGGTCAGGGCGGCCATCGCCGGAGCGACAATGGTGTTGGCCATGGCCAGCACAGCGGTCGGCGCAGCTTCCAGGTTGGAACCGGCATTGAAGCCAAACCAGCCCACCCACAGCATCGAGGCGCCGATCATGGTCATTACCATGCTGTGCGGAGCCATGGATTCCTTGCCATAACCAATCCGCTTGCCCAGCACGATGGCACCCATCAGTGCGGCCATACCAGAGTTGATGTGCACCACCGTACCACCGGCAAAGTCCAGCGCGCCCTTGTTGAACAGGAAGCCGGCAGGACTCTGGTAGGACGAAGGACCACCCCAGAACCAGACCATATGGGCGACAGGGATGTACACCAGCGTGAACCAGAGCACCGAGAACACCAGCAGGGCAGAGAATTTCACCCGCTCAGCCATGCCACCCACGATCAGTGCCACGGTAATCGCAGCAAAGGTCAGCTGGAACACCATGAATACGACTTCGGGAATGTACACCCCTTTGGTGAAGGTTTCCGACATCGCTGACGGATCCATGATGCCTTTCATGAACAGCCGCGACGTTCCGCCTATCCAGTTGTTGAGACTGGCCGAATCGTTGGCGGTAAATGCCAGCGAATAGCCGTATACCATCCACAACACCGAGATCAGGCAGAAAATGACAAACACCTGCGACAACATGGACAGCATGTTTTTCGAGCGGACCAGTCCGCCGTAGAACAGCGCCAGACCGGGAATGGTCATGGCAATCACCAGTACAGTGGAAATCAGCATCCAGGTGGTATCACCCTTGTCAGCCACAGGTGGTGCCGCAGGAGCTGCAGCCGGTGCCGCTGCGGCTGGAGCTGCGGTTGCAGCAGCAGCCGGTGCCGCTGCGGCTGGAGCAGCTGCCGGAGCAGGCGCTGTGGCAGCAGGCGCTGCAGCTGGTGCTGCCGGCGTATCATCCGCCATCACCCCCTGCGCCCCGAAGGCAAACATCATACTTAATGCTACGAGCCATTTTTTCATTTTGCTCTCCACTTTACAAAGCTTCAGGGCCGGATTCGCCGGTACGGATACGCACCGTTTCTTCCAGATTGAAGACAAAAATCTTGCCATCACCGATCTTGCCGGTATGAGCCGATTTCTCGATGGCCTCAATGACCTGCTCAAGCATCTCGTCGGCAATCGCCGCTTCGATCTTGACCTTGGGCAAAAAATCCACCACATATTCGGCACCCCGATACAACTCGGTGTGCCCCTTTTGCCGGCCAAAGCCCTTGACTTCTGTCACCGTGATGCCCTGCACGCCAATGGCGGAAAGGGCTTCACGGACTTCATCGAGCTTGAACGGCTTGACGATTGCCGTAACGAATTTCATGTTTTCTCCTCGCAGGATTCAGGATGGAAACCGCTTCAGAACATGTACATGGCCTGGAATTCGACCGATGTCTGGCTGGATGCGGCAGTACCGTTCTTCACGAACATGTTGACGCTGGATTCATCTTCCCGCAGTTCGCCTGACAGCTTCAGGTTTTTCACCGGGGTATAGTTCAGTGCAATCGTGCCTTCCTTCAGCGTGTTGGATGTTGCACCAGCAAAGGTGGCTGCTGCCACTCCGCTGTTCATGGTGAGCATGCCGTCGGAGTCATTCACATATTCGCCACGCAACGACAGCATCCATTCCGGTGTCAGTGCATAGTTGGCATACAGGGCGATACCGTTGGCGGTACCGGTACCGGTGGTGCCATTGAGCAATCCGACGTTGTCCTTGGACAGATAATCGTCATTCAGGATGAAAGTCAGGCTATCGGTTGCATTCCAGGTCAGCACAGCATCGAACAATTGCAGACTGCTGTTGACACCACTACCCAAGCCATCAAACAGGGGAGAATCGCCATTGTAGTAAGCCAGCGAATAGGCAAATGCCTTGTCCGGTGTACCAGACACGCCCAGTTCGAAGGTCTTGCCGGAGGTGCCTGTGGCAGTTGATGGCGAGCTGGTGTAGTTCCAGCCGTTGTTCACTCCTGCAGTGATGGTGAATGCCGGAGAAATGGCATCGACAACACGGGCGCCGGTATGGGTAATGGGTTCCATATCGGTATACAGCAGCGAACGCGAGATTTCATTGTCTGCATTCGGGGTCGCCACTTCAGCACCCGTCAGGGTCGAGAATTTACCTGCCATCAGCGTGTAGGTATCCACGGCGTACTGGGCAAACGCATTGAACAGGTCGAACTGGGCATTCGGCGTTGCCGTCGGGTAGGTTTCACCCGAACGCAGGATCTGGGCATCCGAACCACCAATTGCCGTCACCTGGGCACCTGCACCGCTGGCTGGCAGATACGCCACTGTCAGGGCTGCCTGATTGGCGGTAAACCCGTTTGATGTGGTTTCGAACTGACGGTTGGCCGGTTTGTCGGTGTTGAAGTAATCATAGGTGCCAGCCACATAACCGGTAATGGCAAGACCGGGGGTGGCTGCAATCACTGATCCGAGGCTAGGTGCAGCCGGTGTGCTGTCAGCCAGCGCAGAAGCAGACAGGCCAGCCAAAGCAACTGCCAACAGGGTTTTGTTCATCTTTTGCATCAATATCTCCCGGTAAAAAAGTGCAACATTGCGGATTTAGCTCTAGCAGCAACCGTGCCAGATAAATTTTGACAGCAATACAATACGTTATCTAACGGAGTTGCGTTTTATCACTAATCCGTCGCACCAGACTGATGCACCACCACGCACCGATGCACAGCTTTCGCGCACCAGATCAGTGCGCACGCAACTGTCTGGTCCACTTTGGCACTCTGGCAGTGCAAATCAGAATCTACGCAAGTTATCCCTGTTCGAGCCTGCTTCCGCCAGTTACAATATCGTCAGCCGCCACAGCACACAGGAATTGTCATGAAACTCAACCAGAACCTGATCGAAGACATCAGCAACCGGCTTGCCCAGACCTTGCAGGGTGGTCCCATCAAGGACATGGAAAGCAATTTGCGTGCGCTGATCGCCAGCCTGTTGCAAAAACTGGACCTGGTCACACGAGAAGAATTTGACGTACAGCAGCAAGTCCTGCTGCGCACCCGTGAACAACTGGCCACACTGGAAACCCGCATCGTCGAGCTCGAACGGCTGGCCAATCCGGCTCCTTCCAGCCCTTCTGTCACCGACTGACATGGCGGTCGCCATCGTGCGCAGCCGCGCCCTGGCCGGGGTGCATGCGCCGGAGGTGGTCGTGGAAGCGCATCTGGGTAACGGATTGCCCTCCTTTACCGTGGTTGGGCTACCGGAAGCGGAAGTCCGCGAGTCGCGAGACCGGGTTCGTGCCGCCATCCAGAATTCCCGTTTTGAATTTCCGGTCAGCCGGATTACCGTCAACCTTGCACCTGCCGACCTGCCCAAGGAATCTGGCCGATATGATCTGCCGATTGCCCTGGGCATTCTGGCCGCTTCCGGTCAGATTGCGGACCGACTGCTGGCCAATCATGAATTTGCTGGCGAACTGGCCCTGACCGGTGAACTGCGTCCGGTTCGCGGAGCCATGGCCATGCTGATCGGTTCGGCCACCAGCACCCGCCAGTTCATTCTGCCAGTCCGGAGCGCTGCAGAAGCGGTGCTTGCCGCACCGGGGCGAGTTCTGGCCGCCAGCTCCCTGCTGGAGGTCTGCGCACATCTCAACGACCAGTGCCTGCTACAGACACCGTTACTTGCAGATACATGCAAGTCGGCGATCGCGCGACCCGATCTAGCCGATGTGCGCGGACAACACGCTGCCCGACGGGCGCTTGAAATCGCGGCTGCCGGCGGCCATTCCCTGCTGATGTCCGGCCCGCCCGGCAGTGGAAAATCCATGCTGGCCGAGCGGCTGGTCGGCATCCTGCCACCCATGACCGATAGCGAGGCACTGGAAAGTGCCGCCATTCTTTCGCTGGCTGGTCATTTTGATCCGCAATCCTGGAAAAGCCGCCCATACCGCAATCCACATCACACGGCATCGGCGGTGGCGCTGGTCGGGGGTGGCACCAACCCGCGCCCAGGCGAAATTTCCCTGGCCCACCAGGGTATCCTGTTCCTGGATGAATTACCGGAGTTTGCCCGACACGTGATTGAAGTGCTGCGCGAGCCGCTCGAAACCGGCCATATCTGCATTTCGCGTGCAGCGCAACAGGCTGAATTTCCAGCCCGCTTTCAGCTGGTGGCGGCCATGAACCCCTGCCCGTGCGGATATCTGGGCGACAAGACCGGACGCTGCCGCTGCACGCCGGACCGGATTGAACGCTATCGCAGCAAACTGTCCGGACCGTTTCTGGACCGGATCGACCTGCAGATCGATGTGCCGGCCATCGATCCGGATGACCTGCTGGCCGCGCCCACCGGCGAAGCCAGCGCCAGCATCCGCATGCGGGTCAATGATGCCCGCCTGCAGCAGTTGCACCGCCAGGGCAAACCGAACAACCTGCTGAGCAGCGGTGAAATCGACACCCACGCCCATGCCGCCCCTGCCGCCCTTGAGCTGTTATCCCGGGCTATCCGCCAGCTGAACCTGTCTGCCCGCGCCTGGCACCGCAGTTTACGCGTGGCCCGCAGCATTGCCGATCTGGCTGGCAGCGACTGCATTACCCGACAGCACATGGCCGAGGCGGTTCACCTGCGACGTCAGGCGCAGGCATAAAAAGCAGCGACGTCAGGCGCAGGCATAAAAAACAGCGACGTCAGGCGCAGGCATAAAAACCGCGACGTCAGGCGCAGGCATAAAAACCGCGACGTCAGGCGCAGGCATCATACCAATCATCCCATCTGACCGGACAACCTGCCCGCCACTTCCAGCAGATTGCCTGCCCATTCGTCACGGCGCCTTTCCCGTGGTGCGGAAATTGACAAACCAGCCAGAACCCGTCCTTCGCTGTCACGCACCAGCACAGCAATACAGCCGATTCCGGATTCCGCTTCCTCGTTGTCAAAAGCATATCCTCGCACCAGCGCCCGGCTGGCATCCTGCCAGAGCAAGGTCGGAGACGTGAGCGTATGAACGGTAAATCCAGGCAGGCCGGTCCGCTCGGCATAAGCCATGCAGGCTTCCCGTCCGGCGTCAGCCAGCATGAGCTTGCCGACCGCCGTGACATGCAACGGCGCACGGGAGCCGATCATCTGCTCCACGCGCATCATCTGGCGCGAGACCGCCCGTTCGGTGTACACCACTTCGTCGCCGTCACGCATCACCAGGTTGACGGTTTCTCCGGTCTGGTCGCGCAGGGCGGCCATCAACGGCAAAGCCAGCTGACGCAGGCGATCCTGCTGATCGGTTCGTCTGGCATAGCGGGACAGCCCGCTGCCAAGCTGGTAACCGCCGTCCGCACTGCGGACGACCCATCCGTGCGCCGCCACTGCCGCCAGGATGCGGTGTGCGGTCGACGGATGCAGGCCGGTCATGCCGGCCAGCTGCTTCAGCGAAGCCTTGTCAACGCTGGCCAGCGCATCCAGCACTGCCACCATGCGATCAATAACCTGAATGGAAGATGTATCGTTCATGCCGGGCAGTATATCATTTCATATCGTGAAATCAAATTTTGTATTGCGAAAAGAAGACAAATTTGCTAAGGTAATCCCATCAACCAACCGATTGCCAAGGAGCATCCATGAGCGCCCCCGCCTTCTGCAAAGGTATCCTGTCATTTGGCCAGCCGTGGCCGCAATTCGATTCCATGGCAGCCAGTCCCGTTATCGGCGAAGGCCAGTCGGCAATCGCCGACAGCCAGGACCCGCGCGCCGTGTACCAAACCCTGCTTGCAGCCGATGCGCTGCGCTATGTCACACTGCAGGTGACCGGCTCCAAGGGTTCCGGCCACCCGGGCGGTTTTGCATCCAGCGCAGAAGCACACGCTTCGCTGATGATGCTGGGCCATACCAACATTGTCACCGAAGTGGGGCACCATGCTCCCGGGTTTTACTCCGCCATGTTCCTGGATGGTTCCCTGACGGAGATGGGCATCCACAACATGGATGACATGATGACGCGTTTTCGCGAACGTCACGGTCTGCTCGGCCATCTTTCCGGCGCCATTCCCGGCCTGCTGGCACCCGCCGGCCCTCTGGGCCAGGGCCAGCATTTCGCCATGGCCGGCGCACTGCTTCACCCCGGCAAGCTGTTCCCGGTGACGATTGGCGACGGCGGCATGGGCGAGCCCTACGTTCTCAACAGCATGATGCACTTCCATACTGCCTATCCGGAAATCACCAATTTCCTGCCGGTACTGGTGTGGAACGGCTACTCGCAGGAACACCACTCCATGGTATCCCTGTTTGACAACCAGGCAATGGTCGATTACTGGCGTGGTCATGGCTTCGAAGACGTCATTCTGGTCGATGCGAAAGAATTTGACGACGCCGGTCAGTCTGGCGCCTATGTCGACAGCACGCTGTTTTCGCATGGTCAGCGACTCAAATTCACCGCTGCGGTACTGGCTGGCGTGGATCATGCCGCGCGAAGCGCCCTGGGCGGAAAACTGACCGCCTTCATCATCAAGCAACTCAAGGGAGCTGGCGTGCACGCCAGCGGTGCCAAATCGCACAACCTGTATCCCAAGGATACCCTCGACCAACCGCACATCTACGAAAGCCTGCAGAAGCGTGCACTGCCCGAACAGGCATGGGCCATCGTGCGCGACAACCTGTCGCGTGCCGGTGGCGGCCCGGCCTGCCAGACCGCCGTCACCGAGCAGGAACTGGCACTCACGCCATTGCCAGCTCTCGAATGGCAGAATTTCAACGTGGGCGACAAGGCCGTGCCGGCGACTGCCATGGGCGCGATGGTGGCACAGGTTGGCCTGGCCGACCGGCGCTTTGTGGTCACCAACGCTGACGGCAACGAAGCCTCAGCCATGAAAAACATCAACGACGCGCTCAAGATCCGCCACCCGACTCCGGACCCCCTGTACAACCAGGAACCCGGTGGTCAGGTCTACGAGCCGCTCAATGAAGACGCCTGTGCCGGGCTTGCCGCCGGCCTGGCACTGTTTGGCAGCCGGTCACTGTGGCTGTCCTACGAATCGTTTGCCATCAACGGCTGGCCGATCATCCAGACCGTGACGCAGGCCATGGCCGAACTGCGCCGTCGCACACCAGCAGTGGTTTGCATGTTCACTGCCGGCGCACTGGAGCAGGGCCGCAATGGCTGGACGCACCAGCGGCCGGAAATCGAAAACTTTTTTGGCGCCATGATGCGCAACGGCAACGTCTACCTGCTGTTTCCACCGGATGCGAACGCCATTCAGGCGGCTTATGCCCATGCCTTGGACAGCGTCAACAAGGGTATGGTGATTGTGGCTTCCAAGAGCCCGCTGCCGGTGTACATGACCCCGGACCAGGCACGCACTGCCGTACGCACCGGCGCCGGCGTGGTGCATGCCGGCAACGATGGCCAGGGCAGGCGCATTGTGTTTGCCGTGACCGGCGACATGGTATTGCTGCCAGTCATGCAGGCAGCACACCAGCTGGAAAGCGAAGGACATGCCGTACGCGTGGTGTCGGTCGTCAATCCGCGCAAACTCTATCGCGCAGGCGATGTGGCGTGGGACAGCGTGGCGCAGCCAGATGGCGAATTCATGTCCGACAGCGATTTCAATGCCCTCTTTGATGGCGATGTATTGATTGGCGTCAGCGGCGGGCCCAGCGCACCACTGGAGCCAGTACTCCTGCGCACCCGCGCGCCTCGGCGCGACGTCTTCTGCTGGAAGCGTGGTGAAACCACCGCATCGGCCGACGAACTGATGGCATTCAACGGACTGACGGCAGATGCCATGGCCGCGCGAGTCCGTCAGCTGTTGCCGGAACAGCAGTCATGAACCAGAGCATGCGCAGCAAGATCATCGTTCTGGATGACGACCCGACCGGTTCGCAAACGGTGCACGGCTGCCTGCTGCTGACCCGATGGGATGTCGCCACCCTCAAGCAGGGGTTGACCGATGCTTCGCCCCTGTTCTTTGTCCTGACCAACACACGGGGCATGTCGGCAGCACGGGCAGCGGATGTCACACGCACCGTTTGCCGCAACCTGCGCCAGGCGCTCGATGAACTGCAGGCCGCTGGCGACGCACTCCTGCCGGTGGTGGTCAGCCGTTCGGATTCAACGCTGCGCGGCCATTATCCGGTGGAAACCGATATCATCAACGCGGAACTCGGCCCGTTTGATGCCCACTTTCTGGTACCGGCCTTTTTCGAAGGTGGCCGCATCACCCGCAGCGGCACCCATTATCTGATGGTGAATGGCGAACCGGTACCAGTGCACCAGACCGAATTCGCGCGCGATTCGGTATTTGGCTACCAGAACAGCTATCTGCCGGCGTATGTGGAAGAAAAGACCGCTGGCCGGATACGCGCCAGCGATGTGCGCCACCTCGATCGCCAGAGTCTGCTTGCGCCGGCCGGGCAACCGCTGGCCGACCTGCACGATTACGCCTGTGTGGTGGTGGATGCCGAATCGGCGGACGACCTGCAACGTTTTGCCGCGCATGTTCGCGCCGCCGTTGCACAAGGCAAACGCTTGCTGTTCCGCAGCGCTGCCAGTCTGCTCACGGCTCTGGCCGATTTGCCGCCCCAGCCGGTTGCAGCCGCCGACATGCACCGGTTTGTTCGCGGCAACAAACCGGGCGCCGTCATCGTGGGTTCTCATGTACCAACCACCACCCGACAACTGGAATCCCTGCTGCGCGAGCCTGGCGTCACCGGCATCATGGTGGATGTCAACCGGATTGCCGATGACCGTGACCACCTGCTGGTCGAGGTGCTCACCCTGGCACAGCAGGCATATGATCTGGGCAAATCGCCGGTCATTTATACCAGCCGCACGGAAAAAACCTTTGCCGACCAGTCCACCCGTCTGGCATTTGGCGAGCAGGTATCGGCGCTGCTGATGGATATCGTACGCGGATTGCCATCCGACATTGGCTATCTGGTCAGCAAGGGCGGCATCACATCCAACGACGTGCTGAGCGACGGGCTCGCGCTTGCTGCCTCACGGGTAGTCGGCCAGATTCTGGCTGGCTGTTCGGTGGTGCGCTGCCCGGACGACCATCCACGTTATCCGGGACTGCCGGTGGTGATTTTTCCCGGCAATGTCGGTGATGCCAATGCCCTGGTCACCGTATGGCAACGCCTGTCCGCAACATGAATCCAGCAAGCTTTCTGGCCGAATTGCGCGAACTGTTGCCGGCGGACGCCATTGTCAGCCGGCAATCCACGCTGCCTGCCTGGGAATGTGACGGGCTGTCCGCCATGAAGCGGGTTCCGCTGGCCGTGGTGCTGCCAACAGCAGAATCCGAAGTACAGGCGGTGCTGCGGCTTTGTCTGCGGCATGGCATTCCGGTTGTACCACGTGGCGCGGGCACTGGACTGTCGGGAGGCGCCCTGCCGCATGAACAGGGCATTGTGCTGAGTCTGGCACGCATGAAATCCATCCTTGAACTCAACCCATTGCTGCGTACGGCACGCGTGCAACCGGGTGTGCGCAATCTGTCCGTATCGCAGGCCGCTCGCCCATGGGGCCTGTACTATGCGCCGGACCCATCATCACAGATTGCCTGCACCATTGGCGGCAATGTCGCAGAAAACTCCGGTGGGGTGCATTGTCTCAAGTACGGACTTACCGTGCACAACATCCAGTCCCTGCGCCTGGTGTGCATGGATGGTGAGATTCTCACCCTCGGTGGTACATCACCAGACAGCGCAGGCTATGACCTGACTGCGCTGCTGACCGGCTCGGAAGGATTGCTGGGTATCGTTACCGAAGTCACGTTGCGCCTGCTGCCACTGCCCGAGCACACCCGACTGGTGATGGCTGCGTTCAACAGCACTCACCAGGCTGCGGATGCGGTTAGCCGGATCATTGCTGCCGGCATCATTCCTGCCGGCCTGGAAATGATGGACAACCCCGCCATCCGTGCGGCAGAAGATTTTGTCCATGCCGGCTATCCGGTCGATGCCAGCGCCATTCTGCTGTGCGAAGTCGATGGCGCAATGGCGGAAGTGGAAGCCCGCACCAGCCAGATCGACAGCCTGTTGCGCGACAGCGGCGCCAGCCATATCCGGCATGCCGAAACAGAAGAACAGCGCAACCTGTTATGGAAAGGCCGCAAATCGGCATTTCCGGCAGTGGGCCGGCTAGCGCCGGATTATTACTGCATGGATGGCAGTATTCCGCGCCGCAAACTGGCCGAAGTGCTCGACGGCATCGAACAGCTGTCCCGCCAGTACGGTCTGGCGGTGGCCAATGTTTTTCATGCTGGTGATGGCAATTTGCATCCACTGATCCTGTATGACGCCAACCAGCCCGGCGAGCTGGAACGCGCCGAAAGCTTCGGCGCCGACATCCTTGCCCTGAGCGTGGCCGTTGGTGGCAGCATCACCGGTGAACATGGCGTTGGTCTGGAAAAGATCGACCAGATGTGCCTGCAATACCAGGCAGACGAAATGGCCTGCTTTCATGCCATCAAACGTGCTTTCGACCCGGCAGGGCTGCTCAATCCTGGCAAGGCCATTCCCGAATTGCACCGGTGTGCCGAACTGTCCGCCATGCATGTGCACCAGGGACAAGTGCCTTTCCCCGGTCTGGAACGCTTCTGATGGACAACGATCTCTCAGTCGACTTGCAGGATCAGGTCCAGCGCGCAGCCAGCGCCGGATATGCCCTGGCCATCTGCGGCGGCGGCAGCCAGCCGCAACCGGGCAACCCGGTGCAGGGTGAAACCGTGAACCTGACCGGACACACCGGTGTCATCGATTATGCTCCGGAAGAACTGATCATCACGGTGCGCAGTGGCACGCCACTGACTGCAATCAGCGCATTGCTGGCACAGCATGGTCAGATGCTGGCGTTTGAACCACCCATATTTTCCGCAGCCAGTACCATTGGTGGCGCGATTGCCTGCAACCGGTCCGGCGCTGCCAGACCGTGGGCAGGTGCTGCCCGCGATTCGGTACTTGGCTGCCAGATTCTGGATGGCTGCGGCCAACGACTGAACTTTGGCGGTCAGGTCATGAAGAACGTTGCCGGCTATGATGTCAGCCGGCTGATGTGCGGCGCCCATGGCACGCTGGGCATTCTGCTGTCGGTCAGCCTGAAGGTGTTGCCGATCCCGCCAGAATCGGTCACGCTGGCGCGCACATGTGGTGCTGACGAAGCCATTAACACCATGAACCAGCTGTGCGGCAAACCGTTGCCGTTGACTGGTGCCGCCTGGCTGGACAACCAGCTCCATCTGCGCCTGGGAGGTTCACCCGAATCGGTCCGCCAGGCCATGCATCAGTTGAGTGAATATGATCGCGGACCTGATATCTGGTCTGCCATCAGCAACCTGCAACACCCGTTCTTTGATCGGCAAGCCCCCTTGTGGCGCCTGGCGGTGACGCCAACAAGCGGATTGCCGCCCGTGCCGGGCGACTGGCTGATTGACTGGGCTGGCGGCCAGCGCTGGCTGTCCAGCCCGGCCGACGCAAACACCATCCGGCAGATAGCCAGTGAAGCAGGTGGACATGCTCAACGCTGGCATGCAGGCGATGGCCCGGTCTTCCAGCCGCTACCGGCCGGCTTGCTGGCCCTGCACCGGCGGCTGAAACACGTCTTTGATCCGTTGGGCATTCTCAACCCGGGTCGTCTTTACGCGGAGCTTTGAGCCATGCAAACCCGCCTGCCTGCTGACCTGCTTGCAACGCCGGAAGGCCAGGAAGCCAACCGTATCCTGCGCAGCTGTGTTCACTGCGGATTCTGTACTGCCACCTGCCCGACTTACCAGTTGACCGGCAATGAGCTCGACGGGCCACGCGGGCGGATTTATCTGATCAAGCAGCTGCTGGAAGGCGACACTGGCGACGATCGCGTCCAGTATCATCTGGATCGCTGCCTGACCTGCCGCTCCTGCGAAACCACTTGCCCGTCCGGCGTGGAATACGGCCGTCTGATCGACATCGGGCGACATCACGTCAACCAGGTTGTTCCACGCAGCGCTGGTCAACGACTGATGCGCAGACTGATCCTGCAAGTGTTGCCACACCCGCAGCGGTTTGGCCTGCTGCTGAATCTGGCTCGACGGCTTCAGCCCCTGCTGCCAGCCGTCTGGCGCAACAAACTGCCCGCCGGACAGAAAACCGGCAACTGGCCGCCACCCCGGCATTCACGCAAGGTCATACTGCTGGCCGGTTGCGCACAGACCGCAGCAACACCTCTGACCAATGCCGCTGCTGCGCGCGTATTTGACCAGTTGGGCATTTCCGCCATTGAAAGCCCCCTTGCCGGATGCTGCGGCGCACTGGCGCAACATCTGGATGCCGGCGAAGAAGCCCGCGCAGCCGCACGCCGCAATATCGATGCGTGGTGGCCACTGGTGGAATCCGGCGCTGAAGCCATCATTGGCTCTGCCAGTGGCTGCACGCTGATGCTGAAAGAATATGCCCATCTGCTGGCAGATGACCCGGTCTATGCCACCCGCGCGCAACGGTTGCAGCCACTCATGCGCGATCTGGCAGAAGTGCTGGCAGAACACGATCTGTCTGCACTTGCGCGTCACCGCGAAGAACCTCTGGCAGTCCATGTTCCCTGCACACTGCAGCACGGACAGCAGAAACCGGACCTGTTACCCGACTTGCTGCGACGGGCAGGTTACACATTGACGCCGGTTGCAGACAGCCATCTGTGTTGCGGATCGGCCGGCAGCTATTCCATCCTGCAACCCGAACTGGCCACCCAGCTGCGCGACAACAAGCTCGCCACCCTGCTGCATGCCAATCCGGCACGGGTGGTCACTGCCAACATCGGCTGCCAGCTGCATCTGGCCAGTGGTACACAACAACCGGTACAGCACTGGATCGAACTGTTTGACCCGGCATCCTGACAGGCAACGCGGGTTGAACGGCGAATTGGCATATTGACCCGCACCAGACGCTTGTTTTGTAATCAATCTGTTATAATAATCAGACTATGGTCAGAATCATCGCTGGCAATGCACCGGCGCGGAATTGCCTGTAGTGAAAACGCAACAACAAGACAGGAACTGGCCCGACCAGATTCCGCTCATAAATGAAAATGATCAGGAGATATCACATGGAATCCAGCGCACTGGATATTGTCACCACCGTGCTCGACTTTACCGCTATCGTCATCATGTTTTACTGTCTCTACCTTGTGCTCGCATTGCGGTCAGCCGTGCCGCACGACAGGGTTGGCAGTCACTGGAACATGCTTTCGGTACTGGTTGTGCTGTTCACGGCAGGCTTTCTGACGGCGCCATTTTTCGACCAGTTGCCGCCCTATGTTCTCAAACTGGTGATCGCGGTCATTTTCGTGCTGGGTGCCATTTACGTTGCCATGACCATCCGGATGATCTACGGCATCATCCAGCGCATGACACAGTAACTTCAGTCCGCAGAATCCGGCACATCCACCAGCACCGGCGCATGATCGGAAGGCCGATCCAGGCGCCGTGGCGTACGATCTACCCGCCAGCCGCTGGCCTGGCGGGCCAGACTACCGGACAGCAGGATATGATCGATGCGCAAGCCAAGATTGCGCCGGAATGATGCCATCCGGTAATCCCACCAGGTGAAGATGGCTTCCTCACCCGCTTCTTCCGGAAAACTGTCATTCAACCCCAGCTGCAACAGACGCTGAAACGCCTGGCGCTCTGCCGGCGACACCAGAATGCCTTCGCCAAAAGCTGCCGGGTCATACACATCCTGATCCCGTGGCGCGATATTGTAATCACCCAGCACGGCCATTCGCTCATGCCTGTTCAGCTCGCCAGCCAGCCAGCCCTGCAAGGCGTCCAGCCAGGCCAGCTTGTAACGGTACTTGTCGCTATCCACGGCCTGTCCGTTCGGAACATACACGCACACGACACGGATCCCACGTATGGTCGCGCTGATAACCCGTTGTTGCGGATCATCAAACCCCGGGATCCCCCGGTCCACCTGTTTCAGAGGTTCGCGCGCCAGAATGGCGACGCCGTTGTAGGTTTTCTGACCAGCGAAGGCAACGTGCCAGCCTTTTTCTGCCAGCACATCCGCCGGAAAGACGCTGTCTTCCAGCTTGGTTTCCTGCAGACAGACCACATCCGGCGAAGCCTGCTCCAGCCAGTCGAGCAAATGGGGCAAACGCACCTTCAGGGAGTTGACGTTCCAGGTTGCCAACCGCATCAACGGCTTTCAACCGGATTTTCCGGTACGTCAGGCAAAGGATACGCATCCGGTGACGCCGCCACCGGAGCAGGCTTGACTGGAGCCGGAGGGGTCAGATGCGGTTTGACATGTACCGGCCCTTCCGGATAACCCGCTGTCGTCAGCGCCTTGTTCCAACTGTCCGCCAGAAACCCTTTCAGCACCTTGTCGCCCACTTTCAGAACCGGCAGCAACGGCTTGCCGGCCAAGGCAACCAAAGCCTTCTCATCGTCCTTGCTGCCCTGCGGGTCACGCTCGGTATAAGGCACACCTCGCTTGTCGAGCAATGCCCTGGCCTGGTCGCACAGATCACCACATCCGCCGGCATACAACAGCACAGGATTCCTGGCCATGGCCTTGCGCACCTGCGCGGTGGTCTGACTCTCCACGACACTGGATGTCAGCGGGCGCTGCTGCAGTTGACTGGCAATACCCGGCGGAGGTGGTTCATCGCTGTAATTGGTCACGCCGCCGTGATCCACCCAGCGATACACCTCGCCGGCGCTGGCAATGCCTGTCAGCAGCAACATCAGCGCCATTCCGATACGAACCGCATTCATTTGCTCTCCTCCTGCTTTTTATTCCGGCCTGTCATGCCATGCCGCTGTGCCGCAACAGGGCCGCCACTTCCGGATCACGGCCACGAAACGCCAAAAATGATTCTCTTGCCGGACGCGCTCCGCCTACCGCCAGAACCTCATCGCGAAAACGCCTCCCCACGACTCCCGACAAAACGCCCTGCTCTTCAAACAGACTGTATACATCTGCCGACAGCACTTCTGCCCATTTGTAACTATAGTATCCCGCTGCATAACCACCGGCAAAAATATGCGAAAAACTGTTGGCAAAACGATTATAGTCAGGCGGGAACATAACAGCCACCTCATTGCGTACACGCAACAGCAGATCAAGTGCACATTCGCCTGCTGGTCGTTTGTGGTCATGCAACTGCATGTCAAACAGCGCAAACTCGATCTGGCGCAGGGTTGCCAGCCCGCTCTGAAAATTCCGCGCGCCAAGCATGCGGTCGAACAGGTCGCGTGGCAATGGTTCGCCCGTGTCGACATGCGCAGTCATGTGCTGCAACACATCCCACTCCCAGCAAAAGTTTTCCATGAACTGCGAAGGCAGTTCAACCGCATCCCACTCAACGCCATGGATACCGGATACCGCCCGTTCTTCGACGCGGGTTAACAGATGATGCAGCCCATGACCGAATTCATGGAACAGTGTCAGCACCTCATCATGGGTAAACAGGGCTGGCCGACCGCCGACGGGAGCAGAAAAATTACAGGTCAGCCAGGTCACCGGCAACTGGATCGTGTTGCCCTTGCGACAGCGGGTGATGGCATCATCCATCCAGGCACCCCCGCGTTTGTGATCGCGGGCGTACAGATCCAGATAAAACTGACCGATCAGTGCGCCATGCTCGTCAAACACATCAAAAAAGCGGACATCCGGATGCCAGACCGGCGCCTGGCCTGGCTTCACATCCAGTCCGTACAGGGTATTGACCAGACGGAACAATCCGGTCAGCACCACTGGTTCCGGAAAATACTGTCTGACCGCCTGATCCGAAAAATCGTACCTGGCCACGCGCAATTTTTCGCTGGCCCAGGCCATATCCCATGACTGCAGGTCGGCAAGTCCGAGATGCGTGGCGGCAAATTCGCGCAATTCCGCCAGATCCCGTTCGGCAAACGGACGTGCCCGCGCCGCCAGATCACGCAGGAACACCATCACCTGTTCCGGTGTATCCGCCATTTTGGTCGCCAGCGACAGTTCGGCATAATCGGCAAAACCGAGCAGGCGGGCAGCCTGCTGCCGCAATTCCAGAATACGTTCGATCAGCGCGGTATTGTCCTGCTCCGGCGGACCGAATTCGGAAGCACGGGTGACATAGGCATGGTACATTCGCTCGCGCAGGGCTCGTGATTCGGCATATTGCATGAATGGAATGTACGAAGGCGCATGCAGGGTGAACTTCCATTCACTGCGCTCCTCACGGTCGGCTGCTTCGCGTGCAGCCAGAATCACATCGTCCGGCAGACCAGCCAGGTCGGAGTCCCGCTCCAGCCACATCGCCCAGCCATTGGTGGCGTCCAGCAAGTTTTCTTCAAAACGGGCACCCAGCCGGGCCAGCTCGGCCTGAATGTTGCGAAACCGGTCCTGATCTTCTTCCGGCAGATCCGCACCACCGAGCCGGAAATCACGCAATTCGTTATCCACAGCCCGCTGACGCTCGCGCGACATGCTGGCAAAACCAGCTTGCTGCCGGATGTTGGAAAATGCCTGGTACAAGTCCGGATGCTGCGCCAGACTGGCATAGTATTCCGTCACCTTGGGCAAATTCTCATTGTAGGCTGCGCGCCATTCCGGACTGTTCATCACCGCATTGAGATGGGCAACAGTGCCCCAGGCCCGGCCAAGACGCTCGTTGGCGTCCTCGAGCGGAATCACAAAGCTGTCCCATTCCGGCGCTGCGGCCTGCGCAGACAACCTGGCGATGACAGCCTGATTTTCGGCCAGCAACTGGTCAATTGCCGGTGTGATGTGTTCGACCTTGATTTCCCCAAAACGGGGCAGTCCGGAAAAATCCAGCAACGGGTTCATGAAAACTCCTGCGAGGGCTGCCATGGGCAAACCCGGATTGTGACATAATGTTTTCCATGATACCTGCTTTGACAGCCCAATGAACAACTGACACCTGACACAATGTTGTCCGCGATGGACAAAAGGTCAGAAAATGAACCCGACAGAGTACCGCCATGGCCACACCCAATCAGTTCGCCTGCATCGAATCATTTCTTGACCGTACTCCATGCCTGGCAACCAGCGCCTGGGTTCATGCCAGCGCCGTGATCATTGGCCATGTCGACATCGGCGAACACAGTTCGGTGTGGTGCGGCAGTGTCGTGCGCGGAGACGTCAACCACATCCGCATCGGCGAGCGCAGCAACGTGCAGGACAACAGCGTGCTCCACGTTTCGCATGCCCATGCCGGCGATCCGCAAGGAGCCCCCCTGGTGATCGGCGACGATGTCACCATCGGCCACAGCTGCATCCTGCACGGCTGCACCATTGGTGACCGCGTGCTGGTCGGCATGGGCAGCCTGGTGATGGATCACGCCATGCTGGAACCGGACACCATCCTGGGCGCCGGCAGCCTGGTGCCGGAAGGCAAACGGCTGGAGAGCGGCTGGCTTTACCTCGGCCGCCCGGCGAAGGCGGTTCGCCGCCTCACCGATGAAGAAAAAGACTGGTTGCTCTATTCCGCCCGGCACTATGTCAAGCTTGCAGCCACCTACGCCAGCAACACAACATCCGGCACGCCGTGACGAACCGGGTCGGCAAAAAACCGGAGTGTACAAAATGGTATATGAGGATTTTTTGCCGGCCGACAACGCCGCATCATCGATGCGCAGCAGCTTCAGGCGCGTTTGATGAGCGTGCCAACCCCATTGCGCGTTAACACCTCCAGCAATAACGCATGTTTCACCCGTCCGTCAATGATATGAGCGGTTGAAACACCACCGCGAACGGCTTCAAGGGCACAGTTGATTTTGGGCAGCATGCCGCCGTAGATGGTACCGTCCTCGATCAGATCGTGCACACGCGGGGCGGTGAGCCCGGTCAGCAGGTTGCCTTCC
Organism: Pseudomonadota bacterium; assembly: GCA_021845925.1. Classification (GTDB taxonomy): domain Bacteria; phylum Pseudomonadota; class Gammaproteobacteria; order Burkholderiales; family Sulfuriferulaceae; genus Sulfuriferula. The sequence goes on along the minus strand of JAJZUW010000007.1, from coordinate 54,135 downwards.
TTGTCGAGCACGCCGGGGGTGTTGGTCATCAGAATCAGTTTTTCGGCGCGCAGGGTTTCGGCGAGCTTGCCGGCCACCAGGTCGGCATTGATGTTGTAGGATTCGCCGTCACGACCGGTGCCGACCGGGGCAATGACGGGGATGAAGTCGCGACTGTCGAGCAGTTCGACCAGCTGGGGGTCGATGCAGACGACTTCGCCGACAGCACCGATATCCAGTTTGTTGCCCTTGTTTTCACGGTCGTCGATGAGCAGTTTTTTGGCCTTGATCATGTCGCCGTCCTTGCCGGTCAAGCCAACGGCCTTGCCACCGTGCTGGTTGATCAGGCTGACGATTTCCTTGTTGACCAGACCACCGAGCACCATTTCGACAACATCCATGGTTTCGGCATCGGTGACACGCATGCCCTGGACGAATTCACTTTGCTTGCCGACACGTTGCAACAGCTCACCGATCTGCGGTCCGCCACCATGCACGATGACCGGATTCATGCCAACCAGCTTGAGCAGGACAACGTCGCTGGCAAAACCGGCCTTGAGCGTTGCGTCGGTCATGGCGTTGCCACCGTACTTGATGACGATGGTCTTGTCGAAAAAACGCTGGATGAATGGCAGCGCCTCGGACAGCACCTGGGCCTTGTCTGCTGGCGAAAAGTGATGGGTGGTGGCGGTGTCTGACATGTTGGTCGTTCCTGATTGCTGCAAATGAGCGGATTCTAACCGAATCGGTATTTTTTCGCTTGGCTGCTGTGGCCTGCACGCATCGGACAGATCAGTTACAATGCGCATTTAACGCCGGCAATCACCATCGTCATCATGGAAAAACCCCTTATCGGAATCGTGATGGGCAGCCAGAGCGACTGGCCTGTCATGCAATATGCGGCGGCACAGCTGAAAGCGCTGGCCGTGCCTTATGAAGCACGGGTGGTCTCTGCACACCGGACTCCGGACTTGCTGTTCGACTATGCAGCGACTGCTGCTGGGCGCGGATTGCGTGGCATTATCGCCGGGGCCGGCGGCGCCGCCCATCTGCCGGGCATGCTGGCAGCCAAGACGCTGGTGCCGGTGCTTGGCGTACCGATCCCATCGCGTTATCTGAAGGGCATGGATTCCCTGCTGTCCATTGTGCAGATGCCCAAAGGCATTCCTGTCGCCACGTTTGCCATTGGCGAAGCAGGCGCCGCGAACGCAGCCCTGTTTGCTGCCGCGCTGCTGGGAGACACCCTGCCCGGATTGCCCGACCGTCTGTCTGCCTTCCGCGCCAGTCAGCGCCAGCTGGTTCTCGACATGGAGTTACCGGATGTTGAACTCTGATACCGGAGCCATGATTCTGCCGGGCGCCACTCTTGGCATGCTGGGTGGTGGCCAGTTGGGCCGCATGTTTGTGGTAGCCGCACGCACCATGGGATATCGGGTGCTGGTGGTGGACCCGGATGCCGACAGTCCGGCGGGACAGATTGCCGACATCCACCTGAAGGCAGATTACCACGATACCGATGCGCTGGCCGACATCGCGAGTCTGTGCGCTGCCGTCACCACCGAATTCGAAAACATCCCAGCCAGTGTGCTGGAACAGCTGGCCGCTCAGTTGCCGGTCAGGCCAGGAGCAATGGCTGTCCGTATCGCCCAGGACCGAATCGCCGAAAAAAGCTGGCTGCGCGATCATGGTTTTGCAACGGCGCCGTTTGCGGTCATCCGGACTGGCGACGATCTGACCGAGGCTGTGCAACAGGTCGGTTTTCCGGCCATTCTCAAAGTGGCCCGCTTCGGGTATGACGGCAAGGGGCAGGCTGTCGTGCTGGATGCTGCACAGGCAGCCAGCGCCTTTGCCGACTTTGGCGGGCAAACCTGCATTCTGGAACGGCGGGTGGAATTGCAGACCGAGTTGTCAGTGGTGCTGGCACGCAATGCCTGTGGCCAGACTGCCTGTTTTCCGGTTGCAGAAAACCTGCACCGGAATGGAATCCTGGACATCAGCATCGCACCGGCCCGCATCGGGCAGCGTCTGCAGGACAAGGCTCGCCAGACCGCACTGGAAATTGCCGACCAACTGGCTTACCAGGGCGTGCTCGGGGTTGAATTCTTCATCACCCGTGATGGCAGCCTGCTGGTGAATGAAATGGCACCCCGGCCGCACAACAGCGGACATTACACACTGGATGCCTGCCGGACCGACCAGTTTCAGCTCCAGGTCAGAGCCCTGTGCAACCTTCCGCTGGGCGCCACCGAACTGCACACCCCGGCTGTGATGGTCAATCTGCTGGGCGATCTGTGGCAGGCCGGCACGCCGGAATGGCAGGAAATCCTGCGCCATCCGCAGGCAAAACTGCATCTGTATGGCAAACGCGATGCCAGGCCAGGCCGCAAGATGGGCCATTTCACCTGTCTTGCCGGCACCGCAGATGCCGCCCTTAAGCTGGCCGACATCATCCGCCGGCAGCTGAACTTTGGTCGCCAGCCGGAGCATACGCATGCCGAACTTTCCTGAATTCGTTCACTGGTTCCGTGCTGCGGCCCCGTTCATCAATGCATTTCGCGACAAAACCTTTGTCGTTGCATTTGGCGGCGAAATGCTGGTCGATGGCCAGTTTACCGGGCTGGCACACGATCTTAACCTGCTGAACAGTCTGGATGTCAGGCTGGTGCTGGTACATGGCGTACGGCCGCAGGTCGAGGAGCATCTGCTCGAACGCAAGGCGGAAATCCGTTATGTGGAAGGCGTGCGTGTGACCGACGACAATGCGCTGGCCTGCGTCAAGGAAGCCGTCGGCGAAGTCCGCGTCGAGATCGAAGCCCAGTTGTCGATGGGCATGCTGAACACGCCGATGGCCAACGCTGATATCCGTGTTGTTTCCGGCAATTATGTCACTGCGCAACCCATGGGCGTGCGCAATGGCGTCGATCTGCTGCACACCGGAAATGTCCGCAAAATCAATCAGGTTGCCATCCAGCAGCGACTGGACGACCAGGACGTGGTGCTGCTGTCACCACTCGGGTATTCGCCCACCGGTGAAATCTTCAACCTGTCGCTGGAAGAAGTGGCGCGCGCTACAGCCAGCGCGCTGAAGGCAGACAAACTGATATTCCTGATGGACCAGGAAGGCATTCTGGATGCCGATGACCAGGTCATTCAGCAGATGACGGTCCCGGAAGCCCGCCAATATCTGGTCGCACATGCCTCAAAAGAGGATGACACGGCTTACTACCTGCCGGCGGCAATTGCCGCCTGCCAGGCTGGTGTCCTGCGCTGTCATTTCATCAGCCGTCACCGGGACGGCGGGCTGCTGGCCGAGCTGTTCACCCATGAAGGCATCGGCACCATGCTGACCCAGGCACGGCTGGAAACACTGCGTCCGGCAACACTGGACGATGTGGGTCGCATCCTGCAGCTGATTCGTCCTCTGGAAGAAGGCGGCGCACTGGTGCGCCGGTCGCGCGAACGCCTCGAAATGGACATCCAGCGTTTTCAGGTACTCGAATACGATGGCCATGTGATCGGCTGCGCGGCACTGTACCCGTTTGCCAACGAACAGGCCGGCGAAATGGCCTGTCTGGTGGTTCATCCCGATTATCGCGGCCACGATCTGGGTGACCGCCTGCTGCAGGCGATCGAACAGAATGCCCGCGCGCTGCACCTGAAAAAATTGTGGGCACTCACCACGCACACCGAACACTGGTTCATCGAACGGGGCTTCCGGCCAGCCAGCGTAGCCGATCTACCGCACGAAAAACAGGCCACTTACAACAACGAACGTCGTTCCAAGGTATTCGTCAAACAACTCTGACTGCCAGACAGGAGAACCCGCATGAATGCAGATCCGAACGCCGTCCACCACAGCCGGCCCGTTGAACAGCTGATCAGCGGTCGCCAGACTTCCGACGGCGCCGGCGTCAAACTGACCCGCGTGCTGACCGGAGACCTTCAGCAACGGCTTGACCCATTTCTGATGCTGGATGCCTTTGGCAGCGACAACCCGGATGACTACATTGCCGGTTTTCCCGATCACCCGCACCGTGGCTTTGAAACCATCACCTACATGATCGCCGGGCGCATGCAGCATCACGACAGCGCAGGCCATGCCGGCCTGCTGGAAAACGGTGGCGTGCAATGGATGACTGCCGGACGTGGCATCATTCACTCCGAAATCCCGCAGCAGGAACACGGCCGCATGGAAGGCTTTCAGCTCTGGCTCAACCTGCCGGCGACCGACAAGATGTGCGCGCCATGGTATCGCGACCTGTCCGCCAGCGAATTGCCCCGTTTCACGACGCCTTCAGGCGTGGAATGCATCCTGATTGCCGGCAGCAGCCATGGCCACGACGGGCTGGTCAGCCGCGACAAAACCCGTCCGCTCTATCTGGATCTGCATCTGCCCGCCAACAGCCGGTTTGACCAGCTCCTGGCGCCCGGCATGAATGCATTCGTCTACGTTTACCGTGGTAGTGTCAGCATTGCCGGCACCCAGGTTCCCCAGGGACGGATGGCCATCCTGGCCAACGATCCGGCCAGCGATGGCATCGTGCTGGAAGCCGGCACAGACAGCCGCGTCATTCTGGTGGCAGGCCAGCCGCTCGGCGAACCGATTGTCCAGTATGGCCCGTTTGTCATGAACAGCGAGGCGGAGATTCGCCAGACACTGGACGATTACCGTTCCGGCCGCCTGGGCCAGCCCTGAAGCCGGACTGACTCACATGGCGTGATAAAACGATGCTGGTGGTTCGCTACCAACCACCTCGGTCAGGAAGCTGTTCAGGTCGCCATGGATGTCGTTGACCGACAGGTCGGTGCGGTAGACCAGATGACCGCTTGCCAGCGCAGCCGCCACCACCACTGGCGGAACCGACAAGCCGTACTGGCCATAATACCGGGTAATGCCGGCAGAAATGGCTTCTGAAATCCGCATCAGACGAATCGGGTTGCGAGTGGCATTCATCATCTCGTCCACTGCTGCACGGTAAGCCGTAACAAAGGCATTCACCCGCACCCGTCCAGCCGGACTGGCCAGCACCGAACCACGTACGGAAATGCCACCATGCGGTAATTCGTCCTGCGGCCATTCGGCATAACCGGTAAACAGCGACTGAAAACTGATCGCACGCACCACCAGCCCCGATTGAGTCGTGCTGCTCATGCTGTCCATCACCAGCCCGGTCGCTGCCGGTTCAACCAGCGAAAGCGCCATCGGTGCCTCGCTGTATTCCGGATCACAGGCACTGCTGGCATTCATCGGCTGCTGCTGTAACAGCAAAGGCACCGCCTGCATCACCGACAGGTAGCAGACATCGAAACTGCTGACGCTGTACCCCGCTCGCCTGGCGGCAGCCTGAAAAATCAGGTCCGGCCCGCCACCCTTGCCTCCGGATGTGGGTCCTGCCACCAGAACACCGTGACCAACCAGACTGGCAAAACCGGTGACGTGGGCACCTCGTGGCGCCATCATGTAGAAACCGTTCCAGAAATTGACCGACACCAGCTGCAGGTCCGGCACCTGGCCTGTGGTGACATCCTGTGCGGCCACATACGTCATGGACAGTAGCGCATCCGCTGCTCCGGAAGCCAGTTCCGTTGCTGCCGCTCCGCTGGTGGTCACCGGCAGCAGGTTCACCGCCAGGGACGGATTTTCGCTCATCGCCAGCAACAACGGAAACACATTCGGATTGGGGGTTGCCGCAACATCCAGCGACACTGGCGTTGCGGAAGCCGGCAAACCGGCAGCGTGGGCACTGGCCAGCCCGAACAGAAAACTGACGGCCAGCAACTGCGATACGCGCTGCAACAACCGCGAGCAGCGCAACATCTGATGATGCTTTCTGTGCATTTTCATGCGAATCTCCCGTGTGGATGCCGGACATTGGTCTGGATCATGGGCCGTCCGGTGCAGCCATGTCCTGCTGGCTGACCAGTCAGAACAGGTTCGCAGCATAAGCCTTCTCATGTGTCGGTATTGTTTCTGAAACACAATCCGACCCGACACCATGCCAGACAGGACAAGCCTGCCAGCAACGCGTAAAATGATGGGTTGACTGCCATGTGTTGATTCCGGATTTGACAGAGTGCCTTTCCAAACGACTTTTCGCTCCCTGAAACAACGCAACTACCGGATTTGGGCGGCTGGCGCCATTGTCTCCAACGTGGGCACCTGGATGCAGCGTGTGGCACAGGACTGGCTGGTGCTGACCGAACTGACCCACCACAACGCAGCTGCCGTCGGCATCATCATGTCCTTGCAATTCGGGCCGCAATTCCTGCTGTTACCGGTGACCGGCATGGCTGCCGACCACCTGGACCGGCGCTGGCTGCTGTTTGCCACCCAGACGGCTTCGGGGCTGCTGGCGCTGATTCTTGGCGTGCTCAGCATTACCGGACTGGTTGCATTGTGGCATGTGTATCTGCTAGCGTTCCTGTTGGGTTGCGTTTCCGCATTTGACACGCCGGCGCGACAGACCTTTGTCTCCGACCTGGTCGGCGAAACCGATCTGCCCAACGCCGTCGCGCTCAATTCCACCTCGTTCAATGCTGCCCGCATGATAGGACCAGCCATTGCCGGACTGGTCATCGAGTGGGTGGGATGTGGCTGGGCATTCATCCTGAATGCCCTGTCCTACCTGGCTGTTCTGGTTTCTCTGCTGATGCTGGATACCCACCGGATGCATCCGGTCAGCAAACCTGACAGCAGCAACAACCGGTTGCTGGACGGATTCCGTTATGTCGGCCGCAGGGCGGATCTGCAACTGGCGCTGTGGATGATGTTTTTCATCAGCACCTTCGGCATCAATTTTCCGATTTTCATTTCCACCATGGATGTGGATGTGTTTCATGCCAATGCGCAGACTTACGGCATCCTGAGTTCGGTCATGGCCATCGGCTCGGTCGCTGGCGCGCTGATGGCGGCCCACCGCACGGCGCCGTCTGTGCGCCTGCTTGCGCTGGCAGCATCCGGTTTTGGCGCGAGCGTCTGTCTGGCCGCCCTGATGCCGGGACTGATCAGTTTCGGCTTTGTGCTGATCGCGGTCGGCATCAGCACGCAAACCTTCATGACCTCGACCAACAGTCTGGTGCAACTCGCCACCGAATCCGCCATGCGCGGCCGCGTAATTGCCATCCTGTTTGCGATTGCCATGGGCAGCACCCCGCTCGGCGCCCCGCTCATGGGCTGGATTGCAGACCAGTTCGGCCCGCGCACCGCCATGTTTGCTGGCGGAACCTCCGGGTTGTTTGCCTTGCTGACCGTGTATCTTTACCGCAATCGCCTGCAAACATTGCGGTCATGAACGGCCAGACTGTACAGAATCACTGCAGCGCGGAAAACACCCGACGGGCCAGACCACCCACAGCTTCCATGGGATGCTGGCGGATCTGCCTTTCTTCATTCGCCATCATCAGAAACAAACCATCCAGCGCCTTCTGGGTAATATAACCCTCCAGTGAACTGTCCTGCTGGTTGACCAGACCGAATTGGGCAGCCTGTCCGGCGTAACGGTCATAGATGCTGGCCACGCCCACCTTGTTCATGGTCTGGTGAATGATCGGCTGGAAACGGGCAGCAATCGCCGGACTGGTGGTCCGACGGAAATACTGGGTGGCAGCATCGTCTCCACCGGTCAGAATCTGGCGCACATCACTCACGCTCATGTTTTTGACTGCATTGACCAGAATGGTTCTGGCCTGAGGCACGGCCTGTTCGGCAGCGTGGTTCATCGACGCCACCAGATCATCAGAATAACGGCCAAGACCAACCTGATGCATCAGTCCGTCAACCTGCTGCAGGCGTCCCGGCAACGGAATCCTGACCTGCGGATTGTCCAGATAACCATTGGTTCGTCCCAGGCTGCTTACCGCGCTCTCCGCTCCCTGCACCAATGCCTGCCGCAGTCCGCCTTCCTGGTCTGCCTGACTGATGCCCTGCAACCCGCTGCCATTCTGTCCGGCGGACGGGGCTTGCCCCTGCAAAGCAGCCTGCCCCTGTTGTTCCAGAGTCTGCAACGGATTGCCATTCAGCAAACCACCCAGCCCGTCGGCACAGGCCAGACCAGGCGAAAGCAGTAATACAGCCAGACACAACATAAGTCTACGCATGATTTTTCTCCGTGACAGGCTATTCCGCCTGCCACATTCTACCGGTTTTAGCAGCCAGGATTGCAACAATTCCGAGCCGGTCTGACTTTGATCGGCGGATTCAGAAAACCCTTGACGCACAATGGCTAATCGACAATACTTACAAAACCCGACACAACTGCCACACTCGTCGCACCGGCACTGGACGTGCGCTCCGGCACTCCATAGCGACCTACCTGAGGAGCAGGACCATGACAATCACCGCCCGTTTTCTGTTTCAGACCGCTGGCATCATGATTGTCGGTGTCCTTGCCTGCAGTGGCCAGGCGCAGGCTCAGCTTTCTCTGGTTGGCAGTGCCTCACAAAACGCAAATGGCGGCATCCAGCTGACCAACGGCTTCGGTCAGGCAGGTGCCGCCTGGTTCAGCACCCCGCTGTCAACCAGCCAGTCATTCAGTGAAACCTTCAGTTTCACGCTGCAAAACCTCGGCCAGTATCAAGCGCTTCCCTATTTTCAGGCCGATGGCATCACGTTTGCCCTGCAGAATATTGGCACCGGGGCCGTGGGTGCCAATGGCGGAAACCTAGGTTACAACGGACTGAATGGCGTTGGTTCGATCGTGCAGACCTACACCAACAACCGTGTTGGCCTGAACCTGAATGGCAATGCCAACGACACCAGTTTCAATCCCAATGAATGGATGGGGTTGCGCAAGACGGTATCCGGCACCGAAACCGTCAGCTACAACGCGCAGAACAATCTGCTCAGCCTGCAGGCCAGCATCGATGGCTTCCAGTTCAATCAGAACGCCAGCATCAACCTGGCCCAAAAGTTTGGTCCGACCATGATTGCCGGCTTTACCGGCGCCACCGGCGGCGATGAATCGCTGCAAACCATCACACGTTTTTCACCAGTTTCGAGCGTGCCGGAACCAGGCAACCTGGCCCTGCTGCTTGCCGGTCTGGGCTTGATTGGCATGATTACCCGCCAGCGCCGCAGCTGACTGTCCCGCATAGCGGGCGTTTGTCCTGTGCGCCGGCATGACGGCCGATACAAGGCAGGCCCTGACAATCCTTGATGCAAGCGTTTACGCGGCGCCCAGCAAAGCCTGGAAGATCAGGGCATGACTGGCCAAAAGACCGGGTACAAGCAAGGTGGGAATGTAAAACGCGGCACCAAGCACACCAGGCCCTACCGCATCCAGCTTCCGCGGTCCCTGGTACATGGCATTCAGCAAATCGATTGTCCCGAACACATTGAATATCCAGACGGCTACGAGAGCCCACGGCGCGTCATTGGCGACGCCAAGCATGGCAGCCATTGCCAGAAAGGCGGCGATCAGGTCGCCCCATGCCGCCGGACCCGCAAATTCGGCTGGTAATTTTTCGGATACGACACCCGGCACAAGAAAACTCAAGCCGACGAAACGGAACATGTGGGGCGCTATCAGGGCCATCAATGCTACTTTCAATGGAGCAGTTTTCAGCTCGGGCCAGGCGTAAAGACCTGCGATGAGGCCCCAGGCCAGAAAACCAGACAGGACGCTCAAACCAAACAATGCACGCATTTTCATGTTCAACTCCTTCGGTTCAGACGGGATTCAGGATGACTTCTGCAATGGCAATCTCGCAACGGTGATGGTATTGCCGACTTGAGCAAGCTCGACGTTGCGCCATCCGGATGGCCGGGACACGCCAGGCTTTGTCGGAAAGAGTTTCATAGCGCCCACCTTTTGCAGCGAATGGTACCGTACGGTACCATGTAAAATCAATATATCCACTAACAAACACCCTGTCAATCAAGGAACAGAAAAATGGCATCCACGTCACCGATCAACAGCCAGCAGGCCGGTGAGCCAGAAGCCCGTCAGCGCATCCTTGACGCGGCCTTCGCCCTGTTTACAAGCCGTGGCTATGTCGAGACCAACACGCTCGACATTGCCACGCTTGCCAAAGTGTCAAAACGGGATCTCTATGCTCTGGTCGGCAAGAAGGAGGACATGCTCAACACCTGCATTACCGATCGGGCAACACGGCTCAGATGGCCGCAAGACATCCCTTCGCCTCACAATCACGAATCCCTGGCTGCCGGTCTGGAACGCTTTGGCTATCAACTGCTTCTGGAAGTCACCGATCCCATCGTCGTCTCGGTGTTCCGACTGGCGATCTCGGAGGCCAGACGCGCCCCGGAAGTCGCCCGAACACTGGACAACATCGGCAGAGCCACCAGTCGCGACGCCCTGCGCATCCTGTTTGCACATGCAAAGGCAACCGGACTTGTCGAGGGCGATGTCGCGGATATGGTCGAGCGGTTCCTGGCCTTGCTCTGGGGAGACTTGCTGATGAGACTGTTGCTGGATATCGCCGAACGCCCAGATGAGCAGGCGCTGAAACGACGCGCAAAGCGGGCCACGGAAGCCTTTATGCGGCTTTACGCTTCAAGTGATGCCGAATAAGGGCAAAGAAAAAATCCCGGCAAGAATAATTTACAAAAAAATCACCCCAGTAAATTAAAAAAGCCCAGCAAATACTGGGCTTTTGAGATAACTTTACACTTACTGTCGCAGGTGTATTTTAAAACGGAATATCATCATCCGGCAGATCGCCATATTCCGGCTGAGCGTTTTGGCGCTGGGCCGGCTGCTGCCGGTTGCTGCTGCCTGCCTGTGGCGATGAGCTGCTGCGAGCTGATGACCGGCCAAAATCATCGTCATCCATAGGCGCAGAACCGCCGCTACTGCGGCTGCCCAGCATCTGCATCTTGTCCGCCACGATTTCGGTGGTGTATTGATCCTGGCCTTCCTTGTTCTGCCATTTGCGGGTACGCAGACTGCCTTCAAAATAAACCGGTGATCCCTTGCGCAGGTACTGCGCGGCAATATCGGCCAGCTTGCCAAAGATGACTATCCGGTGCCATTCGGTGCGTTCCTGCTTTTCACCGTTCTTGTCTTTCCAGCTATCGGTCGTGGCAAGCGCAATGTTCACCACCTGCTCGCCACTGGGCATGTGGCGCGATTCAGGGTCGCGCCCCAGATTGCCGATCAGGATGACCTTGTTAACCGATGCCATTTGCATATCCTTCCAGGTATTGTTGGGCTGCTGCTTCATCCCAGCCGCGCTGGGAAACCTTGAGAATGGCTATCTGCTCTTCCGCCACGATGCTGACGTCAAACACACCTTCCACCCCCCGCAGACGACCGAGCAATTCTTTCGCCTGCTGAGGTGTTATGTTACCCAAATGATACATTTTAGTCTTCACCGCGGGCGGCGGTTGCATGCCAAGTGCCAGCAGCAGCCATACCACCACGATACCGGCTGCGAATTCGTACACTGCCGAAAAACCGGCATGTTGCGACAGCCAGCCGCCCATCGCACCACCGAAAAACAGCCCCAGGGACTGGGCAGTATTGTACACCCCCATGGCGGTTCCCTTGGCTGTGGGTGGTGCAATCTTGGAAATCAGCGATGGCAGACTGGCCTCCAGCACATTGAATGCAATGAAATAGCCGGTCAGGGATGCCACAATGCCCCAGAATGCGTTCATGCTGGCTGCCATGCCAAGCTGGGATGCCAGCAGCAGCGCAATGCCACTGACAAAAACCTGCTTCAGCCTGCCCTTCTTTTCGCCATAAATGATCGCCGGCACCATCAGGATGAAAGCAATGACCACAACGGGCAGATAAACTTCCCAATGGTGATTGGCATCCAGGTGGCCGGTTTTTTCCAGCGCAAACGGGATCACCACAAACATCGCCATCTGCGCGGCATGCAGCGAGAAAATGCCGAAATCAAGCCGCAGCAGCTGCGGATTGCGCAGCACTTCACCTAACCGGGCCACATTGGCTTCGGCATCACTGTGAAACCGGCTGACCGGCGGATCAGGGATGTACCACTTGACCACCGCCATGGCCAGCAGCGTCAATATGCCAGTCAGGGCAAAAATGCCCGGCATGCCGATAAACTGATACAGGGCGGGGCCCAGCACCAGTGATGCGGCAAACGTCATGCCGATGGTGCCACCGATCATGGCCATGGCATGCGTGCGGTGTTCTTCGCGGGTCGAATCGGCCAGCAATGCTGTCACGGCGGCCGAGATGGCGCCAGAACCCTGGATGATGCGTCCCAGAATGATCATCTGGATATTGGTGGCCGACGCAGCCACGAAACTGCCAATGGCAAACAGGAGCAATCCGAAATAGATCACCGGTTTGCGGCCAAAGCGGTCGGATGCCATGCCGTATGGCAACTGCAGAAGCGCCTGAGTGAGGCCATAGGCACCCAGGGCAAGCCCGACCATGGTCTTGTCGTTGCCGCCAGGCAGATGGTTCGCGTATAACGCAAACACCGGCAGGATCAGGAACATGCCCAGCATGCGCAGGCCAAAAATGCTGGCAAGTCCGCTGCTGGCCCGTTTTTCGAGCGGGGTCATTTTTTCTGAATTTTCGTTCGCAGTCTTCATATGCTTGGGAACATCATCAAAAGCCGGTATATTAGCAGGTTGGCAAGTCACGGAGTACAGATCGTTGGACAGCATACGCATACGCGGCGCCCGGACGCACAATCTCAAGGACATCAGTCTTGATCTGCCACGTCACCAGCTGGTCGTCATTACCGGACTGTCCGGCTCGGGCAAATCTTCGCTGGCATTCGACACTCTGTACGCCGAAGGACAGCGCCGTTATGTCGAATCTCTGTCCGCTTATGCCCGCCAGTTCCTGCAATTGATGGAAAAACCGGATGTCGACCTGATTGAAGGGTTATCGCCTGCCATTTCCATCGAACAGAAAACTGCCAGCCATAACCCGCGTTCTACTGTCGGTACTGTGACCGAAATTCATGACTACCTGCGCCTCCTCTACGCACGGATTGGCGTACCGGAATGTCCGGAACACCATCAGCCTCTGACAGCGCAAACCGTGTCGCAGATGGTAGATCACATCATGACACTGCCAGCTGACACCCGCCTGATGATCCTGGCACCGGTGGTTGCCGGCCGCAAGGGCAGCCATCTCGACCTGCTCGAAGAATTGCGTGCGCAGGGATTTGTGCGCGTGCGCATCGATGGCAATGTGCACGAGATGGACAACCTGCCGCAACTGGACAAGCTGAAGAAGCATTCGGTCGATGTGGTGGTCGATCGTCTGCGCGTCCGGCCGGACATGCAGCAACGCCTGGCCGAATCTTTTGAAACGGCACTGCGCCATGCCGATGGCCGCGCAGTGGCGGTCGATCTGGACAACGGTACCGAACATCTGTTTTCGGCCCGTTTCGCCTGCCCGATTTGTGATTACTCACTGTCCGAACTGGAACCCCGGCTGTTCTCGTTCAACAATCCCGCCGGTGCCTGCCCAAAATGCGATGGCCTCGGGCAGATCTCCTTTTTTGACCCAAAGCGGGTGGTGGCCTTTCCGCACCTGTCTCTCGCCAGCGGCGCCATCAAAGGCTGGGACCGCCGCAACCCGTTTTACTTTCACCTGCTGCAGAGTCTGGCGCGCCACTACGGATTTGATCTTGACCAGCCATGGGAGCAACTGACCGAAGGCGTTCGCCAGATCATCCTGAACGGCAGCGGACGGGAACAGATTCCGCTGCAATACCCGGACGAACGTCGGCCACGCAACCAGACATTCGAGGGCGTGCTGCGTGTTCTGGAACGCCGTTACCGTGAAACCGATTCCAGTGCACTGCGCGAAGAACTGGCCCGCTACCTCAACAGCCAGTCCTGCCCGGAATGTCAGGGCGCACGTTTGAGACGGGAAGCCCGTCATGTGCATGTCGGCGACCAGGCCCTGCACCAGGTTGCCGCCATGCCGCTTGCCCGTGCGCTTGCGTTTTTCAACGACCTGAACCTGCACGGCAGCCGGGCAGCCATTGCCGAACGCATCGTTCGCGAAATCACTTCCCGTCTGCAGTTTCTGACCAATGTCGGCCTGGAATACCTGTCACTCGACCGCTCGGCAGAGACCCTGTCGGGCGGCGAGGCGCAACGCATCCGCCTGGCCTCGCAGATCGGTTCCGGACTGACAGGCGTGATGTACGTACTGGACGAACCCTCCATCGGACTGCACCAGCACGACAACAACCGGTTGCTTGCCACCCTGCGCCACCTGCGCGACCTCGGCAATTCGGTCATTGTGGTCGAGCATGACGAAGATGCGATCCGCACGGCGGATTTCGTGGTCGACATGGGACCGGGTGCCGGCGTTCATGGTGGCGAGGTTGTGGCCAGCGGCGACGTCGCCGCCATCATGCAATGCGAGCGCTCACTGACAGGGGCTTATCTGTCTGGCAGGCTCAGCATCGATGTGCCGGCAATGCGCCGCCAGCCAGACGGCAACCGCCGGCTGACACTGACCGGCGCGCGTGGCAACAACCTGAAAAACGTCACTCTCGACCTGCCGGCCGGATTATTGACCTGTGTCACCGGTGTCTCCGGTTCCGGAAAATCGACCCTGATCAACGACACGCTGTATGCCGCCATGGCACGCCATCTGAACGGATCGTCCATTGAACCGCAACCGTTCGACGGCCTGACCGGCGAAGAACTGTTCGACAAGATCATCAACATTGACCAAAGCCCGATTGGCAGGACGCCGCGTTCGAACCCGGCCACTTACACCGGTCTGTTCACGCCGATCCGCGAATTGTTTGCCGGTGTCCCGGCAGCCCGCGAGCGGGGATACGGGCCTGGACGTTTCTCGTTCAATGTCAAGGGTGGTCGCTGCGAAGCCTGTCAAGGCGATGGTGTGATCCGGGTCGAAATGCACTTTCTGCCAGATGTCTATGTACCCTGCGATGTCTGCAAGGGCAAGCGTTACAACCGGGAAACCCTGGAAATCCAGTACAAGGGCAAAACCATCACCGACGTGCTCGATCTCACTGTGGAAGATGCACTTGCCTTTTTTGCTGCGGTGCCCACCGTGTCGCGCAAGCTTGGCACACTGATGGATGTCGGTCTCGGTTACATCCGCCTGGGCCAGGCAGCCACGACCCTGTCGGGTGGCGAAGCCCAGCGGGTCAAACTGTCGCTCGAACTGTCACGCCGGGATACCGGCCGCACGCTGTACATTCTCGACGAGCCGACGACCGGCCTGCATTTCCACGACATTGCAATGCTGCTGAAAGTGTTGCACCGCCTGGCTGACCAGGGCAATACGATCGTGGTGATCGAACACAATCTCGATGTGATCAAGACCGCCGACTGGATCATTGATATCGGTCCGGAAGGCGGTGCCCGCGGTGGTGAAATCATTGCCACAGGCAGTCCCGAGCAGATCGCCGGCGCACAACGTAGCGTTACCGGAATTTATCTGCGTCCCCTGCTGAAATCGCTGCCCAAGACAACTCCCTGATCGAAACGAAGTCGCCCCAATGCCCGTACATTACACTCTGGCCGATATCCGGAACACCTTCCCTGCGGTATTTTATGAACGCGGACTGGCCATCAGCCAGCAAAACCGTATCCGTCAGCTTCAATATGCCGAAGACAACCAGACCCTGCTGGGCGAAGTGCAAGGTAGCCGCACCCTGCCCTATCACCAGCGCATCCAGCTTGGCATCCGTAATGGCAAACTGATGATCGAAGGTTCGTGCGACTGTCCAATCGGCCGCAACTGCAAACACGTGATTGCCGTGCTGCTGCAGGCGCTGCAATCCCCGCCGGACATACCGCCGGCGCAAACGGCGGCAATTGCTCCACGCACGTCCAACGGGCCCGCGATGAGTGGCGAACAGCAGGCGCGGTTATGGCTGGCGCAGATTCGCCAGCTGTCCACGCCGGTCGACCCCCAGACAGAAGAAGAATCCAGCCGTTTGCTTTATGTGATTTCGCCGGCTGCGCGAGGCAATGGTCTGGATGTCCGTCTGATGCGGGCACGGATCAAAAAAGACCAGACACTGGGCAAGGCGATGCGCTACACCCAGTTCAGCGAAATTGCCCTCGGTCGTGGTGGGCCGCTGGCCAGCCAGGAAGACCGGCTTCTGTGCGCACGCATCTTTCACAGCCACCCGCATAACCCCGACTGGCCGCGCCTGGCCGGACCAGGCAGTGGCGATCTGCTGCGGGACCTGATTCTGACTGGCCGCACCTGGTGGCTGGATACAGAAGGCGAACCTCTGCGCGTCGGTGAAAGCATGGCCAGCACGTTTGTCTGGCTGGCCGATGAACAGGACAACCAGCAATTGACGCTCAGTTTGCCCGAAGGCTGGCGCCCGCTGGTAACCGAACCTCCCTGGGCCATTCAACCGGTATCCGGCGAATGCTGCCAGGTGGATACCGGCCTGCCGGACGCTCTGGCCGCCGTCCTGCTGCAGTCGCCGAGCATTCCGGCAGAAATGGTGACAGAAATCGCCAGCCAGCTGAAAGAGCAGCTGCCCACCAGCAACCTGCCGGAACCGGAATCCCTGCAGCCGGTTCATCTGGCCGACACAGCACCGCACCCCATTCTCACGTTGCTGGAAATGCCGGTGCGCATGCTGCCGCAATGGAAACGCCGCGATGAATCCGGCCAGAACCGTCTGCCTGCAGCCACCGTGAAATTTGCCTACCACGGCCTGGAAACCGAAGCCGGATCTTCATCACCCAATATCAGTGTCCGCCAGAATGGCCAGCGCCTGATCGTCCGCCGGGATCTGCAGCAGGAACAGGAGCTGCTGCGCCAGCTGCGTCAGGAAACCGATCTGATGCCACTCAGCCAGCTGTTTTCTTCGCTGTCCGACCACGGCGAACAAGGCCAGGCCCTGGGGCTGACGCATGCTGGCGAATGGCTCAACCTGATGCTGGACGACATTCCCCGCCTGCGCAATCTGGGCTGGCAGGTGAACATCCGCGATGATTTCCCGTACCAGGTTGCCGAACACAACGGCGAATTCGAACTCGACATCGACGAACGCTCCGGCGCCGACTGGTTCGGCCTTGATCTTGGCATTGAAATCGACGGCGAACGCATCAGTCTGTTGCCGATTCTGGCACAAACCCTGCAGCAGTATTCGCCGGATCAGATCCGCGACCTGACCAGACCCGAGCAAGATCCCCCGCGCAAGCTGGTGTGTGTATTGCCGGATGGCCGCATGATCGGCCTGCCGTTGGTGCGCATGCAGGGCATTTTGTCGATTCTGGTCGAGTTGTTTGACAGCAACACCCGGCTGACCGCCGATGGGCGACTGGAACTGCACAGCCTGCATGCTGCCCGGCTGGCAGAACTTGAATCGCACGCCGGAACCCGCTGGCTGGGTGGCGAACGATTGCTTGAGCTGGGTCGCCGACTGCGCGATTTCCGCGGCATCACGCCAGTAGAACCTCCGGCTGGCCTGAATGCGGTCTTGCGTGGCTACCAGCAGGAAGGACTGAACTGGCTGCAATTTCTGCGCGAATACAGTCTGGCCGGCATCCTGGCCGATGACATGGGACTTGGCAAGACATTGCAGGCACTGGCGCACATCCTGATGGAAAAACAGAGTGGCCGCGCCAGCCTGCCTTCGCTGGTGATTGCGCCCACCAGCCTGATGTTCAACTGGAAAGCCGAAGCCGAACGCTTTGCGCCAGACCTGCGCGTGCTGGTGCTGCATGGCAATGACCGAAAACAGCATTTCGACCTGATTGCCGGATACGACCTGGTTCTCACCACGTATCCGTTACTGCCACGCGACCGGGAGTTCCTCACAGCCCAGCGCTTTCATCTGCTGATCCTTGACGAAGCGCATGCCATCAAGAATCCGAAGGCACTGGCCACCCAGATCGTCCACCAGATCAATGCCCGCCACCGCCTCGCAATGACCGGCACGCCGCTGGAAAACCATCTCGGCGAACTGTGGTCGCTGTTCCATTTCCTGTTGCCAGGACTGCTTGGCAGTGCCGAGAGCTTCAAACAGCAATTCCGCAACCCAATCGAAAAATTCGACGACAAGGCACGTGCCATGGCACTGGCACAACGGGTGCGGCCATTCCTGCTGCGTCGCACCAAATCCCAGGTGGTTACCGAACTGCCACCACGCACCGACATCATCCGCAGTTGTGAACTGGTTGGTGCCCAGCGCGATCTGTATGAATCCGTACGCAGCGTGATGCACGACAAGATCCGCCGTGAAATCGATGCCAAGGGATTCCGCAAGAGCCAGATCGTCATTCTGGATGCACTACTCAAGTTGCGTCAGGTCTGCTGCGATCCGCGCCTGCTCAAACTCACTGCGGCCCGCAAAGTCCAGCAATCGGCCAAACTGGACATGTTGACCAGCCTGTTGCCCGAAATGATCGAAGAAGGGCGCCGCATCCTGGTGTTTTCCCAGTTCACCAGCATGCTGGACCTGATTGAACCGGAAATGCACCTGCTCAAGATTCCCTTCGTGCGCCTGACCGGCGAAACCCATGACCGGGCGCAACCTGTGCAACGGTTCCAGAATGGCGAAGTGCCTTTGTTTCTCATCAGCCTGAAAGCCGGTGGGGTCGGGCTTAACCTGACTGCCGCCGATACCGTGATCCACTATGACCCATGGTGGAATCCGGCGGTCGAAGAACAAGCCACCGGTCGCGCCCACCGCATTGGCCAGACCAATCCGGTGTTTGCCTGGAAACTGATCACCGTCGGCACGGTAGAAGAAAAAATCCTTGGCATGCAGGAAAAGAAACGCAGCCTGACTGAAGGCATCCTGGGCGATGCCGGCACTGGCGTTGGGTCATTCACCCCGGACGAACTGATCAGTCTTTTCGAGCCCGATTGATGCCCTGCCAGCAGCATGGACGCAGGCCAGGGCGTCCGTGCGCTCAGGCAATACTGAAATCGAGGTGATAACCGGCACCATCATCCTGCGCCAGCAATCCGACCAGTTCCGGCATAAAGCCCTTCAGCAGTGCCGGAAAGGTCCAGGGCGGATTCACGATGAACATGCCGCTGCCGAACATGCCGAATCCGCTGGCGGCAGGACGGCTGACCTGCAAACGGACATCCAGCCAGTCACTGCCCAGCCGTTTCAGGCTATCCACCATGCGCAGGGGTTCTTGTCGCTGCAGCAAAGGGTACCAGACCGCAAATGTGCCAGTGGCAAACCGGGTCAACCCGTCCTTGAGCGCTCGGGTGACGGTCTGGTAATCATCCTTGTTTTCGTAGGGAGGGTCTATCAGAACCAGCGCCCGACGGGTTGGTGGTGGTAGCAATGCCCGCAGACCGGCAAACCCGTCGCTGGTTTCGACCTTGACCTGCCGCCCGGCAGCAGCCATGTTCTGCCGGAGGATATCGGTATCGGTCGGATGCATTTCAAACAGGCGCAGTTTGTCGGAATCACGCAACCGGTGCAGAGCGATCACCGGAGATCCCGGATAGACCCGGAGCTCCGGGGTATCATTGCAGGCACGCACCAGTGCCAGCAAGGCATCCAGTGCCGGCGACAGCCGGCTCGCGGCTGCCAGACGGCCAATACCGTCCCGGTACTCGGCATTCTGTTGGGCGTAACCCTGATCCAGCGCATACAGACCGGCACCGGCATGGGTGTCGATCACCAGGTATGGCTTGTCTTTCTGGTTGAAATAATCCAGTACCT
This sequence comes from Pseudomonadota bacterium, assembly GCA_021845925.1. GTDB lineage: Bacteria > Pseudomonadota > Gammaproteobacteria > Burkholderiales > Sulfuriferulaceae > Sulfuriferula. Next base: position 34,548 of record JAJZUW010000007.1, on the reverse strand, counting down.
GCAACAACACGATGTGTTTCAGCACATCGGCATGATTGCCGGCATGAAAGGCATGACGGTAACTGAACAACTCAGGCCGCCTCGCCCATCACCCGGTTGCGGCCTTCCCGTTTGGCCTGATACATCAGGGCATCGGCACGGTCAAACAGGTTTTCAGCCGATTCGTTGGTTCTGAGCATTGCCGCGCCGACAGAAATGGTGAATGGTTCCAGATGAAAGTTGTCGTGCTTGCGGACGAGACGCAATTGTTCGATCCGGCTGCGGATGGTTTCCGCCACCTTGAGCGCACCCGCCAGCGGCGTATTTGGCAGCAAGACTACGAATTCTTCGCCACCGAAGCGGGCAGCCATGTCATCTCCGCGAACGGTTCGTCGCAGGATATCCGCCACGTTACGGATCACCACATCGCCAATCGCGTGGCCATATGTATCGTTAATGGACTTGAAATTGTCGATATCGGCGACCAGCATGCTGAGCGTCGTACAAGCGGGATCCACCAGAATTTCTTCCAGACGTTTATCCAGCGCACGGCGATTGCTGAGTCCGGTCAGCGAATCAATCAGCACTTCTCGCCGGCTGATTTCCAGTTCTTCGCGCAGCCGCTCGCTTTCGCGACGGGTTTCTTCCAGCCGCTGGTGCAAGGTCTGGTTGCGCGCCTGGGCAGCATAGGTTGCCACCATCAGTTCGCGGGCGACCGCCTCAAACACGGCCGGCGAGGGGTCCTGTTCCATGCGTTCGATCTGGCGACCAAGCGACTGGCCGAACTCGGACATTTCACTGCCTGCATCGGCAAGACACTGCAGCAAGCCCTGCAGCATGGAATTGAGTTCATGGCCGATGCGGCCCATGTCGTAATCCGGAACTGGCGCCAGGAAGCGCTGATGCAGTTCAGCCAGATCCTTGCCTTCCAGCGGCTTTCCATGCGACTTTCTGTGATTGATGGCCGCCTTCAGTTCCGGCAGCCCGTCACCGAAATAAGCCCACGCCACTGCGTAGTTTACCGGATCCGGCTGGATCTGCTGGTTGGCCAGCCAAGCCAGCGCCTGCTGGGCCAGGTCACTCAGCCACGCCAGTTTGCCGTCCGGCATTTGCATCAGGGAATCTCCATGTGAAACAGTCTGCTGGCGCATGTTACCACATTCATGGGTGCGAACATACCTGCGTCACCAGATCATAATAACCGGAAGCATTGTATGGCCTGAGTCCATCCGTGGAGTCGGGTTCTGGCATAATCCGTTTTTCGCTCATTCCGTTCAGGCAACTTCGCCATGCACACTTTTCTCTGGCACGATTACGAAACATTCGGCGTCAGCGCCTGCCGCGACCGGCCATCCCAGTTTGCCGCTATCCGAACCGATGCCGAACTCAATCCGGTCGGCGAACCGGTCAGCTGGTTCTGTCAACCGCAGACAGACTACCTGCCCGATCCGGAAGCCTGCCTGCTGACCGGAATCACCCCGCAACACTGTCAGGAAAACGGCCTGCCAGAACATGAATTTGCCAGGCGGATCAGCCAGCTGATGGGCGAATCCGGCACCATCAGCACCGGTTACAACAGTTATCACTTTGACGATGAAGTCAGCCGGCATCTGTTCTGGCGCAATCTGATCGACCCTTATGCGCGCGAGTGGCAGAACCAGTGCGGCCGCTGGGATCTGCTCAATGTTGCCCGCGCTGCCTGGGCACTGCGTCCGGACGGCGTGCAGTGGCCGCTGAACGACAAGGGACAGACCAGCTTCCGCCTGGAACACCTGGCGGCGGCCAACGGGCTGCTGCATGAACAGGCCCACGATGCCCTGTCCGACGTGCAGGCGACGATTGCACTGGCGCGACGCCTGCGCGACGCGCAGCCACGCCTGTTCGACTACTGTCTGACATTGCGTCAGAAAACCCGGGTGCAGGAACAGGTCAATCCGCTTGCGCCACGCCCGTTTCTGCACATTACCGGCATGGTCCCGGTTGAACACGGATGCATGATGCTGGCCTGGCCGATCGCGGTGCACCCGACCAACAAGAATGAAATCATCGCCTGGGATCTGGCCCACGATCCGGAAGAACTGTTCGACCTGGATGCCAGCACCGTAAGCCGGCGCCTGTTCAGCAAGAAAGAACAACTGGATGCTCTCGGCGAACAGCGTCTGCCGCTAAAAACCATCCACATCAACCGGGCGCCAGTGGTGATCAGCCAGTTGAAGACCATCAGCGCCAGCCAGGCCGAACGCTATGGCATGGATATTCCACGTCAGCTGGAACATGCCGCAAAATTTGCCCACGCGCCCGACCTTTCTTCGCTCTGGCAGGCAGTCTGGCAACGCAACCCCACACCACCGCAGGATGTTGATTGCGACCTGTACAACGGATTCATCGGTCAGACCGACCGCCGCACACTGGAATCCCTGCGTCAGATGGATGGCGCCACCCTGGCCGGCCAGACACCATGGTTCGAAGACCGACGACTGGATGAACTGCTGTTCCGCTACCGGGCGCGCAACTTTCCGGCCACGCTGAACGAAACCGAACAGGAACGCTGGCACACCCATTGCGCCGGGCGACTCCTGCACGGCGAAAACAATGCCCGCACTGTAGAACAGGTGATTGAACAGATCGAAACGCTGGCTGCGCAGGATCCTGGCGACCGGGCGGAAACCATTCTGGGCGAAGTCTATGACTATGCCGAATCACTGGCCGATCAGGCCAGCAGGACCGGCTGATCAGTCCGCGTCTGCCGCACACGCTCAAACAGACAAACCGCCAGTGCCGCCGCCGCGTTAAGGGATTCCATGCGCCCTGGCATCGGAATGCGCACGCGCAGGCTGGCCGCTGCCTGCATACCGGCAGACAGCCCGGCACCTTCGTTGCCGACTGCAAATGCCACTGGGCCGTGCAGATCGACATCGTACAGCGAGTGCTCGCTATCCGGAACGGTCGCCACCACCTGTCCGGGCAGGCGGCGGGCCCAGTCGGCAAGATCGGCCCCCTCTTCCAGCCGCAGCACAAAATGTGCCCCCATGCCTCCGCGCAACACCTTGGGCGACCAGACATCGGCGCAGCCCGGGGAAAGAAGCACCGTATCGACGCCGGCTGCGGCAGCACTGCGCAGCATGGCGCCCAGGTTGCCCGGATCCTGGATCTGCTCCAGCATCACGCAGAAATGCGGTCTTGGCGGATGTGCCGGCACCGGAATGTCCACCAGCGCCATGAGGCCGGTCGGCGTCTTCACCGGCGACAGGGCGGCTAGCAGGGCGGGTGCAAGCCTGAGCAGCGGAACATCCTCACATCGTCCGGCAATACCGGCCGGCAACTCCGTATCGGCCACCAGCAACTGGCGTGGCCGGCCGCCAGAGCACAACAGGGCATCCAGCAAATGTTCGCCGTCCAGCAAGGTCATGCCGGCTTCACGCCGCGCCTGCGCAGATTCAGCCAGTTTTTTCAGCGCCTTGAACCGGGGATTCTGTGCCGACAGGATCTCGTCTGTAGCCGTCATTAGCCAGTTCCAACCGGAGAATTGAGCAATCCGCCTGCTTCCAGTTCCGGCAATACCTGAATCAGTGCGTCCAGACAGCGGTCGTCAATGGACGTCCCGCGTTCCTTGTCCATGATCTGCAACGCATCGGCCAGCGGAATCGGACCGCGATAGGGTCGTTCTGCAGTGATGGCATCGAAGATGTCGGCCACGGTAATGATGCGCGTTTCCAGGGTAATCTGCCCGCCTGACAACCCGCGCGGATATCCCTTGCCATCCAGCCGCTCATGATGGGCGCCGGCCACGCGGGCCAGCTCTTCAAACACATGCAAACGCGACAGGATCTGTTCCGAATAGTTGGCATGCAACCTGACCTTTGCCCATTCCTCCTCATCCAGCCGCCCTGGCTTGTCGAGAATGCTGTTGCTCACACCAAGCTTGCCGATGTCATGCAGCAACGCGGCGCGGTACAGCCAGCGCTGGCGCAGTTCCGTCAGTCCGAGTACACGCGCAACAGCCATGGCATAAGCCGCCACCCGATTGCTGTGTCCGAAGGTATACGGACTTTTGGCATCGACCACACGGGCAAAGGCTTCTGCAATCCGGTCCAGGCGTTGCTCATCCACATCGCAGGCGTGCGCTTGTGGTTCGAGCCCTGTCACCCGCTGCTGCAAATCCTGCTCCACCAGCCCTTCCCAGAATCCGGAGCGCGACTGCTCGGACAAAAACGCCTGCACCAGCAGCGGATCAAACCAGCTGCCGGAACGCCGGGTGACTTGATTGACAGCAGCGGAAGGCCCACCAGCCGCATGAAAAACCTCGACCACCTGAGCCAGCAGGGCAACCCGTGCATGCAGGGGAATGGCCTCGCCGCGCAGCCCGAACGGCTTGCCCTGCCCATTCCAGTGCTCATCCAGATGACGCACACCATCTGCTACCGACTGATCAAAACCCAGCTGGCTGACGATTTCCGCACCCCGTTCGCAACGGGTGGCAATCAGTTCATGTGCATAGGTTTCACCATGACCGGCCAGATCAAGCAAACGATGGATCCGGTCATGCATGGCTTTGCCAGCGCCCGCATGCGAGAGTACGAAGCGCCCCAACTGGAAGAAACTGTCTGAATCCACCTGTTTGAACGCGCGCTTGATTTCACGGTCATCCGCACCGTACAGTTCGAACAGGCGGGCGGCGTTGCTGCTACAGCCGGCATCCTTGAGCAACAGGGTATAGTAAAGATGGGATCGCTCGACTTCGGCCAGTTCCAGAGTATTGCCGATTCGCATTCCGATCCAGCAGCAGCGCAGACAGTGGCCGGCGGGCAATCCCTCGGTCATGTCCAGGGCATGACTCATGGCCGCCACAATATCCGCGAGCCTGAGCGGCCCTTGCCAGCCAGTGCTGAATCCCGTCATGCCTTACCCTCCAGGTTTTCCGTCCAGCGGGAACCTCTGCCCGACACCGCAGGCCGCAGCGGCTCCGTCAGGACACAGCACAACTCAACTGCGTCGCCAGGTCGTTCCGCCGGGCCCATCTTCCAGTACGATACCAGCCTCCAGCAGACGCTGACGGATGGCATCGCCTTCTGCATACTGTCTGGCCCGTCTTGCCTCGGCACGCTGTTCAATGAGCACAGCAATGTCCGCCGGTGAAAACGGACAGCCCGTCAACTGTTGCAGATGCCCCAGCGGATTGGTCTGCAGCAGGCCAAGAATGCGTCCCAGCCCCCTGAGCAGCGTAGCGGATGCGACAGAACGGGTCTTGTGCACTTCGCCCGCCAGTTCGAACAGGACTGCAACAGCCTGCGGGGTGTTGAAATCATCGTTCATGGCAGCACGAAAGCGGACAGCCTGCGGATCATTCCAGTTCACCGCCTCGTCCGCCGGCGGCACATCCCTCAGCGCGGTATACAGGCGGTTGAGACCCTGACGCGCATCTTCCAGATGAACATCCGCATAATTCAGCGGACTGCGGTAATGCGCGCGCGCAATAAAAAACCGCACGGTTTCAGCGTCGTACTGCTGCAACACTTCCCGGATGGTAAAAAAATTGCCGAGCGACTTGGCCATTTTCTCGCCGTCCACCCGTACAAACCCGTTATGCAGCCAGTAGTTGGCCATGCTGCAACCATGCGCGCCCTCGGATTGGGCGATTTCATTTTCATGGTGCGGAAACTGCAGATCCTGCCCACCACCATGAATATCGAAATGCTGTCCGAGGTAATGCTCGCTCATGGCCGAACATTCGATATGCCAGCCCGGCCGGCCGGCCCCCCATGGCGATGGCCAGGAGGGTTCACCGGCACGCGCCGCTTTCCACAGAACGAAATCCAGCGGATCGCGCTTGTACGGATCGACATCCACTCGCTCCCCGGCGCGCAATTCGTCGAGCGACTTGCCGGACAACTTGCCGTATCCTGCAAACCCGCGCACCGCATAATAGACATCGCCATTGTCCGCCGGATAAGCCAGTCCCTTGTCAATCAGGCTGGCGATCATGCTGATCATCGCCGGCACGAATGCGGTTGCCCGAGGCTCTGCATCCGGTGGCAGTACGCCCAGCAATGCCTCATCTTCGTGCATGGCAGCGATGAACCGATCGGTCAGACTCGTGATCGATTCATTGTTTTCTGCCGCGCGGCGAATGATTTTGTCATCAATATCCGTGATGTTGCGGATATATTCGACGCTGTAACCCGACTCCCGCAACCAGCGGCTGATGATGTCGAATGCCACCAGAACGCGAGCATGGCCGACATGACAGTAGTCGTAAACCGTCATCCCGCACACATACATTCGTACCTGACCGGGAACAAGCGGGTGAAATACTTGCATTTCCCGCCCGAGCGAATTGAAAACAGACAGCATAACTTGTTAAAATTCCGAGGTTGACCGACGCCCAGTGAGTATACCATAGTGAACCGTTCCACTTTTTTCGCCATTTTCATCGCCGCCCTGCTTCTTGGCGCCCTGCCTGCCGGTGCAGCGAGCTCACCCGCGTACCAGGCCATCCAGTCCCTGATCAGGCAAAACAGGTTGCCGGATGCACTGGACAAGACCAACCAGCTGATCGCCAAGAACCCGAAAGACGCCCAGGCGCGTTTCCTCAAGGCGTTCATTCTGTCCGAGCAGAACAAGACCGACGATGCCATTGCCATCCTCAGCAAGCTGACGGAAGATTACCCGGAATTGCCGGAACCCTGGAACAACCTGGCGGTTCTCTATGCCTCGGAAGGCAAATATGACCAGGCGCGCCACGCCCTTGAAGTCGCCATCCACACCAATCCCAGTTACGCCACGGCCAATGAAAACCTGGGTGACCTGTATGCACGCATGGCGTCCATGGCTTATGACAAGGCTCTGCAGCTTGACAAGAGCAATGCCAAAATCCACACCAAACTGGCTCTGATCAGTGAAATTTTTGCCAGCAAGCCATCCGACTGCCCAACGAGCGATACGCCACCGGCCCAGCCCGCCAGGCCAGCCGGACAGAAGGCCACTGCCGATGCTCGCCCACAGCCAGCAGCGCCAGCTGCAGCATCCGGCGCCCACAATGACAATGCGACAGCCAGCCAGCAACCAGCAAACGGTTCGGCCGTGACCTCGCCGTCCGCCGCCAGCCAGGTGCCGACAGCTGACGCGGGAATCCGTACCGCAGTGGAAAACTGGGCTCACGCCTGGTCAACCAAGGACCTGCACACCTACTTCGCTGCCTATGCTCCGGATTTCCATGTGCCAGGCGGCCAGTCACGCGATGACTGGGAGGCCATGCGGTCCCGTCGCATCAGCCATCCGAAATCGATCAGCGTGGTGGTGCATGACATGCAGATCAGCCAGCAGGATGACCAGCATGCCACGGCCAGCTTCATCCAGGACTACCACTCCGACCGGCTGGCAGAAAGCAGTCACAAGACCCTGCATCTGGTGCGCGTCCATCACCAGTGGCTGATCGCAGAGGAAGTGACCCATTGAAACACCACGGTTCCAGGCACGCACTGCGCCGTGTCATCCTGCTTGCGCTGATCCTGGCAACCAGCCTGGTCTGTCTGCCGGAATCACTGGCGGATGATCTCGCCCTTGCCCATGACCAGACATGGTTGCGCAAGCTGGACCGCGACGAAAAACTGCTCGCCGATGCCATGGATGCCATGCGTGCCGGACAACTGGATGCCGCCCTGCACCAGATTGAAGCCTTGCTGCGCATTCAGCCGGATTTCCGCCTGGCACAGCTGATTCGTGGCGATCTTCTGCTGGCGCACGCCCAGACACTGGATACGATCGGCAATACCAATCTGCATACACCCGCCCTGGACAGCCTGCGCGAAGAAGCGCGCGCCCGGCTGGACAGCCTGCTGGCGCCTCCACCCGCCGGTCAGTATCCGGAACAGATCCTGCAATTGTCCACCAGCATTCACACTGCCCTGATTGTAGACACCGAGAAATCGCGCCTGTATGTGTTTGCCAACCAGCCGGGCGGGCTGCACTATCTGGCCGATTTCTACGTGACCATCGGGCGCAAGGGTGCAGGCAAGGCCCGAGAAGGCGATGAACGCACGCCGCTGGGCGTCTATTCGATCACCGGCCATCTGTCCGGCAAAAAATTGCCGGACACATATGGTCCGCAGGCATTCCCGCTCAGCTTTCCCAATGACTGGGATCACATGCAGGGCATCGGAGGTCATGGCATCTGGCTGCACGGCACATTCAGCGGCACTTACAGTCGGCCTCCCCATGCCAGTGATGGCTGTGTCGTGCTGACCAACAATGATCTCGACAGCCTCGCCCAGTACCTGACACCAGGCAACACCATCGTGGTGATCACAGATCGCATCCGCTGGGTGGACAAAGACCACCTCGACAAGCGGCGGACAGCGGCGCTGAACATGCTGCATCAATGGCAGAATGACTGGGAAAGCCTCGACACCAATCGCTATCTGTCCGAATATGCCAGCCAGTTCACGGCCGACGGGACACCGTTTGGCAACTGGGCAGCCAACAAACGCCGCGTCAACCAGACCAAAAGCTGGATCAAGGTCAACCTGGACAATCTCAGCCTGTTCGAGTATCCGGGGTCGCAGCGAATGCTGATGGCCGATTTCGTCCAGGATTACCGCAGCAACAATCTCAACAATCAGATGCACAAGCACCAGTACTGGATCCAGCAGGACGATCACTGGAAAATCATTGCTGAAAACGGCGTCTGATCCGGCACGCCGGATTTATCCTTCCACCACCAGCCCGAAAGAAAGATCATGGTCAAACTTCATACCAACCACGGCACCATCACCCTGGAACTCGATGCGGAAAAGGCGCCCGCCACCGTCGCCAATTTCCTGTCCTATGTCAGCAAGGGATTCTACGACAACACCATTTTTCACCGGGTCATCGACGGCTTCATGATCCAGGGTGGTGGTTTTGAACCCGGCATGAAACAGAAGCCCACCGACGCACCGATCACCAATGAAGCGGGCAACGGCCTTGCCAACCAGCGCTACACCATTGCCATGGCACGCACATCCGACCCGCATTCGGCAACCGCGCAATTTTTCATCAACGTCAAGGACAATGGCTTCCTCAACCACAGCGCACCGACCTTGCAGGGGTATGGTTACTGCGTCTTTGGCAAGGTGGTGGAAGGTCAGGATGTGGTTGACCGGATCAAGGGTGTCAAGACCGGCAACCGCTCCGGTCACCAGGATGTGCCGGTAGAAGACGTCATCATCGAACGCGCCGAAATCACCGAGTGATGACATCATCCAGCCAGCCTTTCAGCCTGCTGATATCCGACCTGCACCTGAGCAGGACAGAACCGGCACTGGTGGAACACCTGTACCGGTTTCTGGACCAGGTGGCTCCCGGTGCGCACGCACTGTATGTACTGGGCGATCTGTTCGAGGTCTGGCTGGGTGACGACACGCTGGCAGATCCACTGCACACCGGAGTGTGCAACGCATTTGCCAGACTGGCGGATAGCGGAACCCGGCTGTATTTCATGCATGGCAACCGCGATTTCCTGATCGGCCAGTCATTTGCCGCAAGCTGCGCCATGACCTTGCTGGATGACCCGACACTGGTGGATCTGCATGGCACCAGCACCCTGCTGATGCATGGCGACAGCCTGTGTACCGACGATACCGGTTACATGGCGTTTCGCCAGCAAGTCCGCAATCCGTTGTGGCAGCAGCATTTCCTGTCCCGCTCACTGGCTGAACGGATTGCCATGGCAAAGGATGCGCGCGCGCAAAGCCAGGCTGCACAGCGCGACAAGACAGACGAGATCATGGATATCAACGCCGATGCCGTCGCCACGGTGCTGCGCAGTCAGGGATATCCCCGCTTGATTCACGGCCATACGCATCGCCCGATGCTGCACCAGACCGCGCTGGATGGCCATCTGTGCGAGCGCTGGGTTCTACCGGACTGGCGACCGGACCGGACCGGATGGCTGCGTTGTACCGCACAGTCATGCCAGTATGAAGATTTCGCCGGCCCGATCGATTTTGCCAGGACAGCCTGACGACAGATCAGCAGGCCACCAGGCCGCGCGCCAGATCCGCGCAGATGTCGCGCGGTGATTCCAGCCCGATCGCCAGACGCAGCATGCCATCGGTGACGCCAGCTGCCGCGCGCTGTTCCGGCGTGATACGACCGTGGGTCGTGGTGGCAGGATGGGTGATGGTGGTGCGTGTATCGCCCAGATTGGCGGTAATTGAAATCAGTCGCGTCGCATCAACCACTTTCCAGGCCGCTTCGCGCCCACCACGGACTTCGAAAGCAATCATTGCCCCACCCGTACGCTGCTGGCGCAGGGCCAATTCATGCTGAGGATGACTGGCCAGCCCCGGATAACGGACCGACGTGACGGCCGGCTGCGCAGACAACCATTCAGCAACCGCCAGAGCATTGGCAGAATGCGCCTGCATGCGCAAATCGAGCGTCTCCAGCCCTTTGAGCAGAATCCAGGCATTGAACGGGCTCAGGGCCGGACCAGCCGAACGCATGAAGGTGTGGATGCGCGTCAGCAGTTCATCACCGCCGAGAATCGCGCCACCCAGCACACGCCCCTGTCCATCCAGATATTTGGTCGCCGAATAGACCACCAGGTCGGCTCCCAGCACCAGCGGACGTTGCAGAGCCGGCGAACAGAAACTGTTATCCACCATCAGCCAGGCACCTGCCTGATGCGCCATTCCTGACAAGGCAGCAATGTCGGACAGCTCAATCTGCGGATTGGATGGAGATTCGACAAACAGCAGGCGGGTTTCCGGACGCACGGCTGCCTGCCATTCCGCCGCGTCCGTGGCTGACACAAATGTGGTCTGGATGCCGAAACGGGGCAATATCTGGCTTAGAAGCTGCATGGTCGAACCGAACAGCGAACGTGAAGCCACCACATGATCACCGGCCGAAAGCAGTCCCATGATGGCCGACAGGATGGCCGACATGCCCGAAGAAGTTGCCAGACAGCGTTGCGCGCCCTCGATGGCGGCCAGTCGGTTCTCGAACATCGCCACGCCGGGATTGCTGACCCTGCTGTACACATGACCCGGCTCGGCGCCAGAGAACCGGGCTGCCGCTTCGGCGGCACTGGCGAACACATAACTGGAAGTCAGGAAAATGGCTTCGCTGTGTTCAGCCATTTCACTGCGCCAGCTACCGGCCCTGACCGCCAGGGTCTGCGGGTCGAGGGTCTTTGGGTCGAGGGCATCCGGATCGAACGTATCGCTCATGCTTCCTCCTGCAATCCACGTTTGCCAACATGCACGCCAAGCTGCTTCAGCTTGCGGTACAGGTGAGTGCGCTCGACACCGGCAAGATCGGCGGCGCGGCTCATGTTGCCTTCCGTCTGTTCGATCAGCCACTCGAAATAGCGCCGTTCGAACAGATCGCGCGCCTCCCGCAACGGCAGATTGAGCGGGACCACCAGATGCGGCTCGCTGGCGCTTTCCTCGCTCTCGCCGGCTGCGGACATCGCTGCGGCGGCCGGTGCTGTCTGAATTCCGGGCGACGCGCGCAAGCCATTCGCCACACCTTCGAGCAGTTTTTTCAGGGCAATGGGTTTTTCAAGAAATCCGACCGCACCAATCCGCATGGCTTCAACGGCAGTATCGATTGTGCCGTGTCCTGACATCATGACAACCGGCATATCCAGTTCGCCACTGTCCTTCCAGGTTTTCAGCAGGCTGATGCCATCGATTTCCGGCATCCAGATATCCAGCAGCACCAGATCCGGCCGGGATTTGTGGCGGAACTGGCGGGCCTCGACGGCGCTTTCGGCCAGGACCACATCATAGCCTTCATCCATCAGGATTTCAGACAACAATTCACGAATGCCAATTTCATCATCAACGATCAGAATATCCTTGCCCATCACATCACCCGTTGTTCTTGTTCCTGCCATTGCTGCGCCCGGTTCAGGCGCACCCGTGCCACCACGCCACCTTCTTCTACATTATCCAGCAGGATGCTGCCATGGTGTTCCTCCACAATTTTCTTGACGATCGCAAGCCCCAGTCCGGTTCCCTTGGCCTTGGTGGTGGCATAAGGCTCAAACAACCGGTCGCGCACCTGGGCAGACAGGCCGCTGCCATTGTCGCGCACGGTCAGCTCCACCATTGTCCCATCCACGTGCGTTGCCACGTCAATGCGCGGCGCGGGGTGATCAGACAGGGCATCCTGAGCATTTTGCAACAGATTGTGAATCACCTGGCGCAACAGACGCGGGTCCCCGCTCACCATCGGCAAATCCTCTGTCAGCAACAAATGGATGGTCGGTTCATGACCATACAGCTCCATCACCTCGCGCACCAGGCTGTTCAGGTTGACTGTCTGCATTTCAGCCCGTGGCGTGCGGGCATATTCAGCAAAAGCATTCACCATGTCCTTCATGGCCGACACCTGGTTGACGATCGTCCGTGTTGCCCGGTGCAGCGTATCTGCATCGGCTGGCGACAACCGCTCGCCCAGCTTGTGTTCCAGACGTTCGGCAGACAGCTGGATCGGCGTCAGCGGATTCTTGATCTCATGCGCCAGCCGGCGGGCCACTTCACCCCAGGCGGCATCGCGCTGGGCGCGCAACAGGCCGGTGATGTCATCCAGCACCAGCACAAAACCACTGTCCATCCCTCTGGGCAAGCGCGTTCCACGTACGAGCAGGGTATGCCGGACTCCGGCAATCTCCAGTTCGACCTGGCGCTGCCACTCGCCATCCGCCGGCTCATGAAACCGCTCGCGCACCAGGTTGGCCAGATCGGCCAGTCCGGGGGCAACGTGAGACCATTGCAGCAACAGCAGGCCGGTCAGACTTTCCGGCGCCACACCTAACATGTGTTCTGCTGCCGGATTGACGCCGCGTACGCGCATCTGTTCGTCAAACGTTATCACGCCGGATGTCAGACTGGCCAGCACGGTTTCCAGATAAGTATGCGATTTTTCCAGCTGGGTGCGCCGCTCTTCCGCCACATTGCGGGCATCGGCCAGCTGGCGGATCATCCGGTTGAACGACTGGGTCAGCATACCCAGCTCATCCCGGCTGCTGACTGCGTGCATCTGTCTGAAATCCCCCTGCGCGACGGCCCTGGTCCCGCGCACCAGGGCGCGCAGGGGGGCGGATATCTGCTCGCTGACCAGAAATGCGACGACCACGGTCGTCAGCAATGTCAACAGCGTGGTCAGGGTCAGGGTCATGCCATACAACCGCTTGAGTCCGACTCGCGACAACGACAGGCCCTGATAATCCTGATACGCCGACCGAACGGCTTCCGCATCGGCAGCCAGGCGTGCCGGCACTGGCTGGACCAGTTGCAGCACGCGCAGGGTTTCGGTCAGCGACAGGACATTCACCGGCACCACAACACGGATCATCATTCCCTGCGGGCCGGAGTCGATGTGGGAATAGACATGCTGCTGACGCACCTTGGCCAGTATCCGGCTGTCTGGTGGCTGCGGCAGACTGGTGGTGCCATCGCCACCCGAAAACGACAGCAGACTGCCACGTTCGGAAAAAATGGCCGCCTGCTGGATGCCATACAGCTCGCGCAGGACGTTGAGTTCCCCCGCCTGCCTGGCCGCAGGCTCCTCGGCAAGCCGCTGCGCCATCGATCCGGCAATACCGCTGACATCGTGCTGCAGATTGTCCAGCGCAGTCTGGCCCAGATTCAGTCCGCTTTGCAGCGCACGGTCGACACGGACATCAAACCAGGATTCAATGCTGCGCGCCATGAACTGCACGGACACGACATACACCACCGTGCCCGGCACCAGCGCCATGCCGCCAAACACCAGCAACAGGCGGACCGTCAGTTTGGCGCCAAACATGCCCGAACGGATGCGGCGGCGCAATTGCACCACCTGATACACAATCAGCGTGGCCATGCCCAGAATGAGCAACCCCGTTCCGTACAGCAGCACGGAAAAGTCCCTGGCAAAAAAATCACTGTTGGAGCTGGCTCCCGACAGGACAAGCACCAGTCCGACGACCGCGATGAAACTGGTCAGGACCAGGTATTTCACGGGGTCATCATCCAGACCAGCGGTGCAGATTCCAGGTCCCAGCGACCAGTGGCAATAGCATTGATCTGCAGGGGTTTCGGCAACTGGCTGGTATCCAGTTTCATGCTGAGCGTGGCCCGGTAGGGCTCGGTCTTGCTCAACCGGTCACGCGCGATGACCGGCCAGCCATCGATTTCGCCCAAAGCGGCCAGGGCAGATCCAAGCCGGTCGAATGCCCGGGTGCGCACGTTCACGCCGGAAATGAAGTACTGACGTAACAGGGTGTTGTAAGACAGCCGCTCCACCCGCGAGACATGCGCCATCTGCTCCGGCAACCAGTACCAGCGCGGTTTGACAAAATCGAAATCGATGATGAAATACAGCGACATGCCCCGGTTGACGGCATCCTGCAGCAGAGGGGTCAATGCCACATCCAGCGTCGCAAACAACTGGTATTCGTCATTGACCTGACGCAACTCGGCATTGGCAATACGAATGCCATCCGCCTGCGCCGGACCGGCAAACCCGAACCAGGCAACCAGCAGCCATGACAGCAAAACCCGTTGCCACCGGAGACCCTTTCCGGTCGGCTTGCGTTCAGATTTTTTCCAGCAGGGCATAATAAAATCCGTCACCCGTTTCATCCGGCAACAACTGTCCGTCATGGTCGCCATCCAGCGCAAGCGGCAACCGTTTTGCATTCGCGTGCCGGACGAGGAACCCGTTGATCTGTGAACCATTTTCTTCTGCAAATACCGAGCAGGTAACATACAGCAACTTGCCACCGGAAGCCAGACATTCCCACAGCGCATCCAGAATGCGCGCCTGCTGGCTGGCAAATCCGGCGATGTCGCTTTCCCGCCGCAACCAGCGAATATCGGGGTGCCTGCGCACCACGCCGGAAGCCGAACAGGGAACATCCGCCAGAATCCGGTCGAATGGTACACCATCCCACCAGTCATGCGGAGCCGCGGCATCGCCCGTCATCAACTGTGCGTGCAGGCCAAGCCGGTCCAGATTGGCCTGCACGCGCTGCAGGCGCGTGCTGTCGGCATCCAGTGCCAGCAGGCGGACATCGGCCAGCTCAAGCAAATGACCGGTTTTGCCGCCGGGAGCGGCACATGCATCCAGCACCCGCATGCCGTCATGCACATCCAGCAACCGGGCTGCCTGCTGTGCAGCCATGTCCTGCACCGAAACCTGCCCTGCCAGAAAACCGGGCAACCGGTCCACCGGCATCGGATGGTCAAGACGAACCGCCATCCCTCCTGCCAGCGTAGCCGAAATCCCGGCATTCTGCAGTTCGACCAGATAGTCGGCCGGCGTGGTCTTGCGCCGGTTCACACGTAACGTCATGGGTGGATGACCATTTCCGGCCGCCAGTATGCCTTGCCAATGTTGCGGAAATGAGACACTGATTTGTCGAATCCACCAGTCTGGATAATTCCATCTGGCCACCAGCGTTGCCGGTTCCGCATCAAGCCGGTTTTCGCGCAGCACGGTGCGCAGCACCGCATTCACCAGTCCGCGCGCCCAGGCATGCAGATCGCCGGCCGCCGCTACCGCTTCATTCACCACCACGTGCGGCTCCGTCCGCCCCGAATCCAGCAGGTGAAGCGCCACCAGCAGCAGCGCTGCCACGCGATTGTCACGCAGCGGTCGGCTCAAAGCCTGATCGCGCACCGCTGTCAGACGTCCCAGTTCACGCAGCACGGAATAGGCCATATCCTGCACTGCCGGTCGACCATCCGGCTGTTCACGCGCCAGCAGATGATCCAGATTGCGCCCATCATGAAGCACGCCGGCTACCAGACCAGCCGCACGTGTGATGAGTTTGCGCAGGGGTTGCTGCCTTACCATACCAGACCTCACCAGAACCGGTGCAGAACATGCACCAGACCAACCACACCAAACAGCATCACCAGCAGACCTGCTGCACGACGAACCCACACTTCCCGCCGGACCGCCTGCAGGCGGTGGGCAAACCAGCCCATGGCCAGCAGGTTGGGCAAGGTGCCAAGCCCGAACACCAGCATGATCTGGGCACCACGAGCAGCACTGCCACTGGCCAGCGCCGTCAGCAATACCGAATACACCAGGCCGCAGGGCAACCAGCCCCACACCAGCCCGGCCGGAATCGCCTGCCAGTAATGACGTGGCGGCAAAAACCGCGCCATCAGCGGACGCAATCCGCGCCAGAGCCCAGCGCCCAGCGATTCCACATGCAAAACCACCTGTGACCACCCGGCCAGATACAAGCCCAGCAGAATCAGCATGCTGTTGGCCAGCACGTACAACACCAGCGAAACCGGAAACACCCGTTCCAGCATCAGACTACCGGCGCCAAGCAGTCCGGCCAGCGCGCCCGCCAGGGTGTAACTGACCACCCGGCCAATGTTGTAGCCAAACAGCACCGGCCAGCCAGCACGCCCGCCAGGCGCCGACAGCGACATGGCGCCCACCAGTCCGCCACACATGCCAAGACAGTGCACGCCGCCCAGCCAGCCCACCAGAAACACTGACAACAGTACATCATGACTCATGGCACCCCCCGACCGGAGCGTTGCAACAACCACAAAAGCAGCAAGGCCGGCAGAGCCAGCAAGGCCAATCCCCGGAAAAATGCCGGATAACCCCACGCATTGACCAGAAAACCGAAAAATCCGGCAATAAACTTGGGCAACAGCATCTGGACCGAACTCAGCAAAGCATACTGTCCTGCCGAAAATTCGCGGCTGGTCAGGCCAGACAACCAGGCAATGAATGCCGTTGAGGCCAGTCCGCCGGCCAGATTATCTACCGAAATGGTCAGAACCAGCCCGCTGACATCATGTCCCCGACCTGCCAGCCAGGCGTAACACAATGCGCCGATGCCAGAAAAAAGCGGCCCCAGCCACAACATGCGCCACAGCCCGAACCGGGCGATCATCAGCCCGCCCATGCCTGCGCCAGCCAGGGTCATGGCCACGCCATAAATCTTGGACACCATGGCGACTTCGGACTTGGTAAACCCCATGTCGACGTAAAACGTGTTGCTCATCACACCCAGCACCACATCCGGAATCCGGTACGCGGCCGCCAGCACCAGAATCAGCACGGCTCCGCCACCATAACGACAAAAAAAATCGGACAGTGGTTCAACGATGGCTTGCACCAGCCAGACACCGGCATTGTCGCCAGATCTTTGCAGATGTTCGTGCCAGGGCGCTTCATCCAGAACCAGCAGCACTGCCAGCATGATGACCGCCATCAGAGCGGCCATGACCAGATACGCAGTTTGCCATGCCGCCGGATGATAGCCGGGGGTACCGGCCAGCCATGCCACCAGCCAGAGCACGCCGGCACCTGCAACGATCATGCCCAGCCGGTATCCGGCCTGGTAAGCGGCGGCCATCGCTCCCTGCCAGTCGGCGGCGACGGCCTCGATACGCCAGGCATCCACCACCACATCCTGACTGGCCGCCGAAAATGCTGTCAGCGCAGCAAACCAGACCATCGCCGGCAAAGCCAGCCGAGGGTCCTGCCAGCCCATGCCCGCCAGTCCGACCATCACCCCGGCCTGGGCGACCAGCAGCCATGACCTGCGCCTGCCCAGCCGGCGACCAAGCCAGGGCAAACGGATGCGGTCGAGCAACGGCGCCCACAACCACTTGAAACCCCAGATCATGGCCACCCAGGTCACCTCTCCGATCAGGGCGCGATCCATGCCGGATTCCCGCAACCGGAACGACAGGGTGTTGATTACCAGCAGCAGCGGCAAGCCGGAAGAGAAACCAAGCAACAGCATGGCGCGCACCTTGGGATGCGCATAAACCCGCCACACGGCAGCAAAATCAGTCATCCGCGTAGTCCACTGTCAGCGGGGCATGATCGGAAAACCACTGCGCCTTGTAAACGGTTGCCGAACGTGCACGTGCAGCCATGTCCGGAGTGGCAAGCTGATAGTCAATCCGCCAGCCAACGTTTTTCTGCCGCGCCTGACCGCGATTGCTCCACCATGTGTAGCAGTCGTCCGTGGCATCCGGATACAGACGCCGGTAAACATCCTGCCAGCCAAGACCATCAAGAACCCGGTCCATCCAGGCCCGTTCTTCGGGCAGGAATCCGGAATTTTTCTGGTTGGATTTCCAGTTTTTCAGATCGGCCTGGCGGTGGGCAATGTTCCAGTCGCCGCACAGGATGCGTGGACGACCATCGGCCATCATGTCGGCCAGGCGCGGATAGAACAGTTCCATGAAACGAAATTTGGCCGCCTGCCGGTGTTCGCCGCTGGATCCGGACGGCAGATACAGGGACACCACGGAAAACTGCTCATAAACCAGCTCCAGATAGCGTCCTTCGGCATCGATTTCATCGATACCCAACCCAACCGTCACCGATTGTGGCTCGTGTCTGGCATAAATGCCCACGCCACTGTAGCCTTTTTTTTCTGCACAATGAAAATAACCCTGGTAACCCATCGGGGAACGCATGGTTTCGTCCAGATCACCCTCCTGGGCCTTCAGTTCCTGGACACAGACAAAATCGGCTGCCTGGGCCGGCAACCAGTCAAAAAACCCTTTGCTGCAAGCAGAACGAATGCCGTTCAGGTTAGCCGTTATAATACGCATTGAACCATTTCCAGTGGAGTGCGCGATGCACGATTTCAGACAACAGTTTCTCCAGTTTTCCATCGACAGCCAGGTATTGCGCTTTGGCGAATTCACCACCAAGGCTGGCCGGTCCAGCCCCTATTTTTTCAATGCCGGTCTGTTCAACGATGGTGCCATGCTAGGCAAACTGGGAGAATTTTACGCCAAAGCGATTCTCACCGCCGGGATTCCGTTCGACATTCTGTTCGGCCCCGCCTACAAGGGCATTCCGTTGGCCGCCGCCACCAGCATCGCCCTGGCCCATGCCGGCCACAACCGGCCGTGGTGTTTCAACCGCAAGGAAGCCAAGGACCACGGCGAAGGCGGCCAGCTGGTCGGTGCGCCACTGACCGGACGCGTGCTGATCATTGACGACGTCATTTCTGCAGGGACCTCGGTGCGCGAATCGATCGACATCATCCGACAGCACGGCGCAGAGCCAGCCGGGGTCGTGATTGCAATCGACCGCATGGAACGCGGACTTGGCGAAATGTCCGCAGCCCAAGAAGTCCGGGCCAGCCACGGCATTCCGGTATTTGCCATCGCCACACTGGACGATCTGCTGGCCTATTTGCAAACATCAGCAGACATGAAACAATACATGCAAGCCATCGAGCGCTATCGCTCAACCTATGGAGTCGCAACCACGTGACACACACATGCCGGATTCCGCTCTGTCATCTCGTTCTGTTTGCCAGCCTGGCAACCTGCGTTCATGCCGATCCAATCTACAAGTGGACCGACGCCGACGGCATCGTCCACTATGGCAATGTGATGCCGGCACAGGCGGCCGGACGGCCTGTCACCACCTTCGACAAGCGCGGCGTTGTCATCCAGCGGTCCGGTCCGGCTCCCACGGCCGAACAACGCCAGCAGGAAGCCGCCGAACAGGCCGCATCAGCAAAGCGGCAACGCGACCTGACCGAGCAGAAACGGCATGACAGCGCCCTGCTCAATACGTACAGTTCAGCCCAGGAAATCGACATCGCCCGCCATGACAACCTGCAGCAGATCCGTCAGGTGATCACGGGCATCGAAGCCCAGATGCAGCCACTGCTGCAAAAACGGCAGGAAATGCTGGCGGCCAGCCACAACCAGCCGCCGGTATCCGGCCTGCAGGCGGAACGGTTTCAGGCCAACGAACAGCGCATACAGGACCTGAACCAGCAGCTGGACACCAAAAAACAGGAATTGTCGGCCACCAGAGCCAGATTCGAAGCCGACAAGCAACGGTTCGTCGAACTGACCCAGAACAAAACGAACAACACCGGCAGCAACGCCTCCGCGCCGGCGTTGCCCAAACCAGATAACGGAAAGCCCTGATCCAGCAGCAGCCGGACTCAGTCGGCCCGCAGCCGCGCCAGCATCATTTCGTTCAGCTGCTGCGGATTGGCCTTGCCTTTGCTCGCCTTCATGGCTTGCCCGATCAGAAAACCGAGCATTTTTTCCTTGCCGGCGCGGAATTCGGCCACCTGGGCGGGATGTGCCTGCAATACCCCGTCCACGATCGCAGCAATGGCGCCGGTATCGGATACCTGCCGCAGACCGCGATTATCGATGATGACATCCACCTCGCCCTCGCCCTGCCACAGAGCTTCAAACACCGTCTTGCCCAGCTTGCCTGACAATGTCCCATCCTGCACCCGGGCCACGAGCTGACCAAGCTGTGCTGCCGTTACCGGACTGGCACCGATATCGATGCCATGACGGTTCAATGCTGCTGACAGGTCGCCCATGATCCAGTTGGCGCACTGTTTGGCAGCACCACCCGATGCAGCCACCGCCTGTTCGAAATAGTCAGCCATGCCCCGGCTGGCGGTCAGAATGCTGGCATCATAGGCCGGCAAGCCATATTGCGCGACCAACCGGTTGTGCATGGCCGAAGGCAGTTCCGGCATCGAGGCCCGCACCTCTTCAATCCATTGCTGCCCGATGACCAGTGGCAACAGATCGGGATCCGGGAAATAACGGTAATCGAATGCGTCTTCCTTGGTGCGCATTGTGCGGGTTTCATCGCGGTCAGCATCATACAGACGGGTTTCCTGACGTACCGTGCCACCGTCTTCAATCAGTTCGATCTGGCGCCGCACCTCGAATTCGATAGCCCGCTCCAGAAACCGGAACGAATTGAGATTCTTGATTTCGCAACGGGTGCCAAATGCTGCCTGGCCACGCGGCCTCACCGATACGTTGGCATCGCAGCGAAAACTGCCTTCCTGCATGTTGCCATCGCAGATACCAAGCCAGGTCACCAGCCCATGCAATGTCCGCGCATACGCCACTGCTTCGACAGCACTGCGCATGTCCGGTTCGGACACGATTTCCAGCAACGGCGTGCCGGCACGGTTGAGGTCGATGCCGGTCATGCCATGGAAATCGCCATGCAGCGATTTGCCGGCATCTTCTTCCAGGTGCGCGCGGGTCAGGCGAATGGTTTTTTCACCATCGGGCAGAATCAGTCTCAGCGAACCACCCTTGACCACAGGTTCATCCATCTGGCTGATCTGGTAGCCTTTCGGCAGATCCGGGTAAAAGTAATTCTTGCGCGCAAATACCGATTTCGGGTTGATTTCGGCGTCAACAGCCAGTCCGAAACGGATCGCATGTTCGACGGCGGCCCGGTTCAGTACCGGCAGGACACCTGGCAGCGCAATGTCAACAGCACTGGCCTGGGTGTTGGGCTCCGCACCAAAGGCGGTGGATGCGCCGGAAAAAATCTTGCTGCGCGTTGCCAGCTGCGCGTGAACTTCCAGGCCAATCACGACTTCCCACTGCATGTTGCAACTCCATTCAGGCCACAGCTGCCGGCACGCGCTGGTGCCAGTCAGTGGCCAGTTGATACTGGTGAGCGATGCCCAGCAAACGCGCCTCGCCAAAATAATTGCCGATCAATTGCAGGCCAACCGGACGCTGGCGGCTGTCAAAACCGCACGGAATCGACATTCCGGGCAATCCGGCCAGATTGACGGCAATGGTGTAGATATCAGACAGGTACATGGCCACCGGATCACTGTTTTTGGCGCCCAGGTCAAAAGCAGTCTCTGGTGCCGTCGGCCCCATGATGACATCACATTCCGCAAAGGCTTTGGCAAAATCTTCCGCAATCAGGCGGCGGATTTTCTGGGCCTTGATGTAGTAGGCGTCATAATATCCGTGCGAGAGCACGTACGTTCCGATCATGATGCGCCGTTTGACTTCGGCACCAAACCCCTCGGCACGCGTCTTCTGGTACATGTCGGTCAGGTCGCCGTATTCTGCCGCGCGATGACCGTACCGCACGCCGTCGAACCGCGACAGGTTTGCCGATGCCTCCGCCGGAGCCAGCACATAATAAACCGGTATCGACAAGGCACTGGACGGCAGGGAAACCTCTACCGTCACGGCGCCAAGGCGACGATATTCTGCCAGGGCTTCGTCCACTGCCCGGGCAACGTCGCCACTCAGACCGGCGGCAAAAAATTCTTTCGGCAGGCCGATGCGCAACCCGGCCAGCGGCTGGCCCAGATCGCGCGTGTAGTCTTCCCGTTCGCGTTCCAGACTGGTGGAATCGCGCGCATCGAATCCGGCCATTGCATTCATCAGCATGGCGCAGTCTTCCGCAGACCTGGCCATCGGCCCGGCCTGATCCAGGCTGGAGGCAAATGCAATCATGCCATAGCGGGACACCACGCCGTAGGTGGGCTTGAGCCCGGTGATGCCGGTCATGGCTGCCGGCTGGCGTATTGAACCACCGGTATCGGTGCCCGTCGCCACCGGCGCCAGCCTGGCCGCGACTGCCGCAGCAGAGCCGCCGGATGATCCACCCGGCACGGCCTGCATGTCCCACGGGTTCCTGACCGGGCCGAACCACGAAGTCTCGTTGGACGACCCCATGGCGAATTCATCCATGTTGGTCTTGCCAAGACAGACCATGCCAGCCTGGCGGCACAGACCTACCACATGGGCATCATAGGGCGCCACAAAGTTTTCCAGCATGCGTGATGCGCAGGTGGTCCGCCAGCCATCCATGCAGAAAATATCCTTGTGGGCCAGTGGAATGCCGGTTAACGGTCCGGCCGTACCGGCCGCCAGCATCGCATCGGCAGTCTTCGCCTCCTGCATCGTGGCATCCGGATTGACCGTAATGAATGCATTGATCTGCGGGTTGAGCTGGTCAATGCGTGCCAGGTATTCCCGGGCCAGTTCCTCGCTGGAAATGCGGCGTGCCGCCAGCGCGGCCGACAACTGCTTCAGTCCTTCGTTGATCATGTTATTCAATCACTTGTGGCACAAGATACAAACCGGCTTCAACCTGAGGCGCGATCGCCTGGAACTTTTCGCGCAAATCCGGCTCTGTGACTTCATCCGTTCGAAGACGCTGAACCGGGTCCCTGGCATGCGCCATCGGCTCGATGCCATTCGTATCGACCGCCTGCATACCGGCGATCAGTTCAAAGATTCCATTGATCTGGCTTTGCCAGGTTTCGGCCTCGCCGGGGGCGATGGCAATCCGGGCCAGACTGGCGACCCGTTCTACATCCTGCAGGCTTAACGACATGGTGCGCGATTCTTCACAGAAAACAGATACACTAGGGTATCATATAGGGTTTGGACCCGCCAGTTTACCGACACCGCCTTCCGGACGACGGCTGCCGGGCGGTCCGAACGAATTTTGACCGGCAACCTGTTCCCTCACTACCGAATGTAACGACCATGTTTGGATCTCTGCGCGGCTATTTTTCCACCGATCTGGCGATCGACCTTGGCACGGCCAATACCCTGATTTATGTTCGCGGCAAAGGAATTGTCCTGGACGAACCTTCCGTGGTTGCCATCCGCCAGGATGCCAACAGCCCCAAGAAGACCATTCAGGCGGTCGGGCTGGAAGCCAAGCAGATGCTCGGCCGGACGCCTGGCAACATCACCGCGATCCGCCCGATGAAAGATGGCGTGATTGCCGACTTCACCATCACCGAGCAGATGCTGAAGTATTTCATCAAGAAAATCCACAACACCCGGATGTTCCATCCGAGCCCGCGCATCATCATCTGCGTGCCTTGCGGTTCTACCCAGGTGGAACGTCGCGCGATCCGCGAATCGGCCATCGGCGCCGGCGCCCGTCAGGTGTACCTGATCGAGGAACCCATGGCAGCAGCCATCGGTGCCGATCTGCCAGTGGCTGAAGCCAGCGGCTCCATGGTGGTCGATATTGGCGGCGGCACAACCGAAGTCGGCGTGATTTCGCTTGGCGGGATTGTCTATGCCAATTCGGTCCGGGTTGGTGGCGACAAATTCGACGAAGCCATCATCAACTACATCCGCCGCAACTATGGCATGCTGATCGGCGAGGCCACGGCAGAAGCGATCAAGAAAGGTATCGGATCGGCATTTCCCGGCCCGAACATCAAGGAAATGGAAGTCAAGGGCCGCAACCTGGCCGAAGGCATCCCGCGCAGTTTCACCATCTCCAGCAACGAAATCCTGGAAGCCCTGACCGACCCGCTCAACAGCATCATCAGTGCTGTCAAATCCGCGCTCGAACAGACACCGCCGGAACTGGGCGCCGACATTGCCGACAAGGGCATGGTGCTTACCGGTGGCGGTGCCCTGCTGCACGATCTGGACCGTCTCCTGATGGAAGAAACCGGTCTGCCGGTCATCATTGCGGAAGATCCCCTGACCTGCGTTGTTCGTGGTTCCGGACGAGCGCTGGAAGAAATGGATCACCTGCAAACCGTTTTCGCGCAGGACTCCTGACAACAAAACCGGGCCGGCAGCACCCGGCCCGCCCGATTCCGACGACCTCATGGCAGAACACCACTCCAATCCGGCACTCTTTCCACATGGCCTGACGCCGGGTGCGAGGCTGGTGATCTATCTGCTGGCCAGCATTCTGCTATTGACACTGGATGCGCGTTACCACGGCCTGTTCTGGCTGCGCGCGGCAGCCAACAGCCTGATCTATCCATTGCAGGCGATCGAGCAGATTCCTGTCAGCGCCTTTGGCAACATGAGCGCATTCTTCGTCAAGCAAGGTACCTTGCTGACCGAAAACCGGCAATTGCGCCGCCAGGCTGTGCGCTGGCAACTGGAAAGCCAGCAACTGCGGTCTCTGTCCGCCGAAAACCACCACCTGCGCGCCCTGCTAGACCTGCGCAGCAAATCCGGCCTGACCAGCCATGCCGCAGAAATCGTCGGTATCAGCCGGAATCCCTACCAGGCCCTGATCAGCCTCGATCGTGGCAGCCTGTCCGGCATTCAGCCAGGCTCTGCCGTCATCGATGAAACCGGACTGGTCGGACAGATCACCAGCACGTATCCGCTGACCAGCACAGTGACCTTGATCACCGACAAGGATCAGTCGGTACCCGTCCGCGTCCAGCGCACAGGACAGAACGCCATCATGTTTGGCACTGGCCAGGGGGTCGAATTGCGCTACCTGCCGCACAGCACCGATATTCGTCCG
The DNA here is from genome assembly GCA_021845925.1 of Pseudomonadota bacterium. Taxonomy (GTDB): domain Bacteria; phylum Pseudomonadota; class Gammaproteobacteria; order Burkholderiales; family Sulfuriferulaceae; genus Sulfuriferula. The sequence goes on along the minus strand of JAJZUW010000007.1, from coordinate 9,519 downwards.
GGAGACCTGCTGGTCACTTCCGGACTGGGCGGCGTTTTCCCGGCCGGACTCGATGTTGCCCGCATCACCAGCATCGACAACCGTTCGGCCCGGGCCTTCGATATTGTCTCCTGCCAGCCGCTCGCTGCCATCGACCGCGAACAGCAGGTACTGATTGTTGACACCCATCCCCAGCCACGATGAAACAGTTCGCACATCCCCAAGGTCCTACCATTCACGCCGGCCATAGCCTGCGTATTCTGGCCGGCTCCCTTCTGGCTGGATGGCTGCTCAACCTGTTGCCGTGGCGAATCGATCTGTTGTGGCTGCGTCCGGATTTTCTGCTGCTGGCCACCCTGTACTGGGCAATTTACCAACCCACGCGGATTGGCGTTGGTTCAGCCTGGTGGCTGGGCCTGCTGACCGACTTCAGCGATGGCGCCCACATCGGCCAGCATGCCATCAGTTACGCCCTGGCTGTGTATGCCCTGACGCTATTCCAGCGCCGGCTGTACAATTTTCCGCCATGGCAGCAGGCTTTACCGGTCATGGCGTTTCTGCTGCTCGAACAGGTCAGCAACATCCTGATCGCCACTTTCATGGGTGATTCGCGCGATGTCCTGCCCTGGATGGCATCGCTGGTTACCGGAACGCTGGTCTGGTTTCCCTGGTGGGGCATCATGCACCGCCTGCAGGTTCGCATGCCGCCCAACGCACCATGAAGTCGCGCATATCGATCCGCACCTATCACGAAGAGCTGTCCGGTTTCACCCAGCGTGCCTGGGTCGCGGCCATCCTCGTCGGCCTGGCATTCACCATTTTGCTGGCCAGGCTGGTTTACCTGCAGATCTGGCGGTATGACTACTTCCACACCCTGGCAGAAAACAACCGCATCACTGTCGTACCGGTGGCGCCGAACCGGGGCATTATCCTCGACAGTCACGGGGACGTGCTGGCGCACAATTACGCCGCGTATACCCTTGAACTGACCCCAGGCAAGATTCACGATCTGAATACCACCATTGATCAGCTGGCCACCCTGGTCGAAATCAGCCCGGCCAACCGGCGCAATTTTTTCAAACTGCTGCAGCAAAGCCACAATTTTGAAACCCTGCCGTTACGCAACCGGTTGACCGACGCAGAAGTGGCCAGGGTTGCCGCCAACCGTTACCGGCTGCCAGGCGTGGAAGTCAAGGCCAGACTGTTCCGTCAGTACCCGCACCAGACGGAAGCGGCCCATTTGCTGGGGTATATCGGGCGCATGAGTGATGCCGACATCAGGCAACTGGAATCCGAAGGCCGTTACGACAACTACCGGGGAACGGATCATATCGGCAAGACCGGCATCGAACAAAGCTTTGAAAACCAGCTGCGCGGCACCCCTGGTTCCGATCTGGTGGAAACCGATGCGCAAGGCCATGCGGTGCGCACGCTTGCCCATCGCGATCCGGTGTCCGGCGATGATCTGGTACTGTGGCTCGATGCCCGCATGCAGGCAATTGCCGAACAGGCCTTTGGCGACCACAAAGGCGCTCTGGTCGCCCTGGATCCACGCACCGGCGGCATCCTCGCCCTGGTCAGCATGCCAGAATTTGATCCCAACCTGTTTGTCGACGGGATTGATACCAGCGACTGGGACAGCCTGAACAATTCCCCCGACCACCCCCTGATCAACCGCGCTCTGCGCGCCGCCTACCCGGAGGGCTCGACCATCAAGCCGTTCATGGCACTGGCCGGCCTGCACGACGGCGTGCGCACGCCGACCGACACCATTGCCGATCCCGGCTATTTCCGGTTTCCCGGTTCGAGCCACCGTTACCGGGACTGGGCGCCAAACGGCCACGGCATGGTGGATATGCACCGGTCGATTGTCGTATCCTGCGATACGTACTATTACCATCTGGCCAACGATCTGGGCATCGATCGCATGCACGACTATCTGTCCCAGTTTGGTTTCGGACACAAAACCGGCATTGATCTGTCGGGCGAAGTTGCCGGTGTGTTGCCTTCCCGCGCCTGGAAGGCCCGTTTTTCAAAACAGCCCTGGTTCCCCGGTGAAACGGTGATCTGCGGCATCGGCCAGGGCTACAACCTGACCACACCGTTGCAACTGGCCATGGCAACTGCCGCGCTGGCCAATGGCGGCAAACTGCTCCGGCCGGAACTGGTCAAAACCGTCATCGACAGCGCCACCGGCAAACGGACCAGTATCGCCCCGGATGTGATCCGCACCATTGACCTGCCCCCCGAACAGCGTCAAGTCATCGTGGACGCCATGATCGATGTGACCCGACCGGGTGGCACCGCAGTTTCGGCGTTTGCGGGTGCGCCCTATACGGTTGCCGCCAAAACCGGCACTGCCCAGGTGGTCGGATTGCGCCAGAACGAAAAATACAACGCCTCGCACATGGAAGCCGACCACCGCGACCATGCGGTATTCATTGCCTTTGCTCCGGCCGACAATCCGAAAATCGCTGTCGCGGTGCTGGTCGAGAACGGTGGGCATGGTGGCACTGCTGCGGGGCCGATCGCCCGCGCCGTCATGGACTATTACCTGCTGGGCAAACTGCCAAAACCGGCAACGACGCCTGCAGCGACAACCGGAAATACCGCCAATGCTGATTAAACGCCGCATCGCACAGATTTCGGGGCATCTGGATTATCCACTGCTGGCCTTGCTGTTCACCCTGATGCTGCTCAGCCTGTTTGTACAATACAGTGCCAGCAACGAAAGCATGCCACACCTGCTCATGCATTCCGGCAACATGCTGTTTGCCCTGGTGCTGCTGGTCATCGTCGCCAATGTATCGCCACCCTATCTGATGGCAATCGCCTTGCCGGTATATGTGGCAGGGATTGTCCTGCTGGTGGGCGTGGCGTTGTTCGGCGATGTGGTCAATGGTTCGCGACGCTGGCTGAATCTCGGCATCATGCGCATCCAGCCATCCGAGATCATGAAACTGGGCGTTCCCCTGATGCTGGCCTGGCTGTTCCACACCTGGGGCAGCACGCTGAAGCCGCGCCACTATGCCATCGCTGGCGGACTGCTGCTGTTGCCGGTGGCTCTGGTCGCCAGACAGCCGGATCTGGGTACCGCCCTGCTGATTGCGGCTTCCGGATTCTATGTGCTGTTTTTTGCCGGTTTGCCATGGAAAGTCATGTTCGGGTTCATCCTGGCCGGCAGCGCCAGCGCACCGCTGGTCTGGCATTTCATGCATGACTACCAGAAAAAGCGGATTCTCACCCTGCTGGACCCCGGCCGGGACCCGCTGGGCGCCGGATACCATATCATCCAGTCCAGCATTGCCATCGGCTCGGGCGGCGTTTTTGGCAAGGGCTGGCTGCAGGGCACACAATCCCATCTGGATTTCTTGCCGGAACACACCACTGACTTCATTTTTGCCGTGTTCGGCGAAGAATTCGGACTGCTAGGCGCCATTCTGCTGATCGCCATCTATCTCGCCATCATCCTGCGTGGGCTCTCGATTGCTGCGCACGCGCCGAACCAGTTTGCCCGTCTGCTGTCCGGCAGCCTGGTGCTGGCCTTTTTCACTTACGTGATGGTGAATATCGGCATGGTATCGGGTATCCTTCCAGTGGTTGGCGTGCCACTGCCCATGATGAGTTACGGCGGGACCGCCATGACCATCGTCATGATCGGCTTCGGCATCATCATGAGCCTCAAAACGCACAGAACACTGATCAAGTCATGAAATTCCTGTTGGTGATCCTTCTGCTGGCAATGACTGGCTGCGCAACCCGGCCACCGGTAACGACCGGACAGCCACGACCATCAGGCGCTCCTGCCATCCAGTCTGGCGAGCCGGCACCGCGTCATGGCGGCGGTTATTATCTTGACGATGGTCCGGGCGACAATCCGCCGCCTGATATTGCCAGCATCCCCGATGCAGTCCCGCGCGTCGAACCCCTGCGCACCGCTGCCAACAAACCATATGAGGCGCTCGGTCAGTATTACGTGCCCATGACCACACTGGCGCCCTACCACGAGACCGGCATCGCCTCCTGGTATGGCAGACGGTTTGACGGGCAGTCAACCTCGTCGGGCGAAACCTACCACATGTACGCCATGACCGCCGCCCATCGCACGCTGCCGATTCCCAGCTACGCCAGGGTCACAGCGCTGGACACCGGTCGCAGCGTGATCGTGCGCATCAATGACCGGGGACCTTTCCGCAGCAACCGGATCATCGACCTGTCCTATACCGCAGCCTACAAACTCGGGCTGGTCCAGCACGGTAGTGGCAAGGTTAAGGTCGAAGCCATCACGCCGGACCAGATTGCCAAAGGCAAGGATGTCCCTCCCCGCACACGCGGCACATTCCTGCAACTGGCCAGTTTCAGCGACCATGACAATGCCGCCCGTTTTCTGGCCGACACCAGCACGCGGCTGAGCAATGATGTCGCAGCGCTGGCCATTCTGAACCAGGACGGTCATTTTCGCGTGGTTCTCGGTCCGTACGACGACCAGGACAGTCTGGACCAGGCTGCAGCCGAAGTCAGACTGCGAATGAACCTTGACCCGATCCGGCTTGTCTCTCACTGATGCAACCCCATGGAATCCATATGATGAAACGCACCCTGCTTGTCCTGCTGGCCCTGTTACTGTCCGTCAAAACCGCCCTTGCCCTGGACCTGCCGCCACCACCACCTCCCCAGCTGGATGCTTCCGCGTGGCTGCTGCTTGACCTGTCCAGCAACCAGATTCTGGACAGCGCCAATGCGGACAACCGGATCCAGCCAGCCTCGCTCACCAAACTGATGACCGCATACCTGGTGTTTTCCGCACTGCAGCAGGGAGCGCTCAAACTGACCGATACTGTTGAACCTTCCGTACATGCCTGGCAGACCGGCGGTTCGCGCATGTTCATCAACCCCGGCAAGCCGGTCAGCGTCGACGATCTGCTGCATGGCATGATCGTCCAGTCCGGCAACGATGCCACGGTGGCGCTTGCCGAACGGCTCGGTGGCAGCGAAGCGGGATTTGTCGTCATGATGAACAAGGCTGCCGCACAACTGGGCATGAATCACACGCATTTTGTCACAGCCACCGGACTGCCCGATCCGCAGCACTACACCACCGCACGCGATCTGGCGACGCTAACGGCGGCAATCATCCGCGAATTTCCGCAGTACATGCCGCTGTTCTCGATCCGCGAGTACCGTTACAACAACATTACCCAGGCCAACCGCAATCGCCTGCTGTGGTCTGACCCGAGCGTGGACGGCATGAAAACCGGCCACACCGAGGAAGCCGGTTACTGCCTGATCGCCACGGCACACCGTGGCGAACGCCGGCTGGTATCCGTCGTGCTGGGCACGCCGACCGACGCCCTGCGTGCCAGCGAAAGCCAGAAACTGCTCAACTACGGATTCCAGTTTTTTGATGGCATCCGTCTGTACCGCGCCAACCAGCCCATTACCCGAATCAAGGTATGGCGGGGCAAATCCGCCATGGTCAACGCCGGCTTCACCCACGACATCACGCTGAGCGTGCCACATGGTCAGGCGCATCAGCTGGTCACCCGGCTGACCACCCACCAGCCTCTGCTGGCTCCGCTCACTGCAGGACAAACCATCGGTACGCTGACGGTGAGCCTGCAAGGCAAGGTACTGGCCCAGTATCCGCTGCAAGCCCTCGACAATGTTCCGGTCGCCAGCGCGCTGGGACGGGCCTGGGACAGCCTGATGCTCATGTTTCACTGAGAGACAGCCATGCATGAAGATTCACTGATCGAATACCCCTGCGATTTTCCGATCAAGATCATGGGACAAGCGGCAGATGGATTCAGCACGGTGCTGCTGGAAGTGGTTACCCGTCATGCACCCGACTTCGATCCGGCCAGCATGGAGTGCCGTCCCAGCAGCTCAGGCAATTACCTGAGCCTCACCTGTACCATCCGGGCCGTTTCGCGCGAACAGCTCGACAATCTGTACCGGGAGCTGTCGGCGCATCCTCTGGTCAAAGTCGTGCTCTGATGACAGCCTTGCTGGTACGCGACCTCGGACAAACCGATTATCTGGCCACCTGGCAGGCCATGCAGGCATTCACGCTGGCCCGTCAGGCCGATACAGCGGACGAGCTCTGGCTGACCAGCCACACGCCGGTCTACACCCTGGGGCAGGCAGGACTGGAAAGCCATCTGTTGCAGCGCAATGCGATTCCGCTGGTCAGGACTGACCGTGGCGGCCAGATCACTTATCATGGCCCGGGCCAGATCATCGCCTATCTGATGGTTGATCTGCCCAGACGCGGATATGGCGTCAGGGAACTGGTCAATCGCATGGAGCAGGCCGTGATCATGCTGCTGGCCGGGTATGGCATCACTGGCGAGCGACGCGAATCGGCTCCGGGCGTCTATGTCGATGGTCGCAAGATTGCCTCGTTGGGCCTGCGCGTCCGTCACGGGCGCAGTTACCATGGACTGGCACTGAATACCGACATGGACCTGCAACCGTTTTCGGCCATCAATCCATGCGGTTATGCCGGCATGGCAGTCACCCAACTGCGTGACCTGGCAGACAATGTTACAATCGGGACCACACAATCCCAGCTGGCCGGACTGCTTGTGCAGAACATTGGCCGGTCAACAACCTGACAGGACCTTTCGCCGTGGCCGACAAGCTTCAGCACAAGGGCGCCGCCAAGACGTCCCGTATTCCGATTCCCATCGTGCCAAAACCCCGCCAGCGCATGCCGGCGTGGATCCGTGCCAAGGCGCCCAATTCCGCGCGGGTGATCCAGCTCAAACAGATCCTGCGCGACAACCACCTGCATACGGTTTGCGAAGAAGCCTCCTGTCCGAACCTGGGCGAATGTTTCGGTCATGGCACCGCCACCTTCATGATTCTGGGTGACCTGTGTACCCGCCGATGTCCATTCTGCGATGTCGGCCATGGCACTCCACTGCCGCCAGATGCCGAAGAGCCAGCCAACCTGGCCCGCACCATTGCCGCCATGCAACTGCGTTATGTCGTCATCACCAGCGTGGATCGCGACGATCTGCGTGATGGCGGCGCGCAGCACTTCGCCGATTGCATACGTGCGGTGCGTGAGGTTTCCCCGCAAACCCGCATCGAAATTCTGGTGCCCGATTTTCGTGGCCGGCTGGAAACCGCACTGGATATTCTGGCCACAGCGCTGCCTGACGTGATGAACCACAATCTGGAAACCATTCCGCGTCTGTACAAGGCAGCACGTCCCGGTGCCGACTACCGGCATTCACTCCGCCTGCTGGCCGAGTTCAAAGCCCGGCATCCGGATATCCCGACGAAGTCGGGCATCATGGTCGGTCTTGGCGAAACCGATGACGAAGTACTGGAAGTGATGCGCGACATGCGCGAACACCAGATTGACATGCTGACCATCGGCCAGTACCTGCAGCCATCCGCCCACCATATCGCGCTGGAACGTTTTGTGACACCGGAACAGTTCGAAGCGTTTGGCCAGGCAGCCGAAACGATGGGCTTCACCCACGCAGCCTGTGGCCCGATGGTGCGCAGCAGCTACCACGCAGACGAACAGGCACGCGCTGCCGGGGCGCATGACATTGACAACGATAAATAGTACTCGACATCGATATGGGTACTGAGAAAACAAGCTATTTGCATTTTAAGGTTGGAACTGAACCATCGAGCTGGAACACATGAACAGATGCCGTGCTTGGAAATCACATGTTGACTAACTTACTGGTTTGATTGGAATCTGAATGGCTCTTACCGGCCTGGAGCCGCCGCTCGCGTCATCAGAGGCTGCATGGCAAGTAAACAAAGTACAGCAGACATTTCAAGGAGCCGCTGGCTGACAGGTCCTCGGCCAAAGCAGACATTCGATAATTCATCCAATTTAGGCCGCTGTGTTGCGTTAAACCGCCATTCGGTTGAGAATCTGATTTATTCAGAAATTGAACCTCAACACATCGCCACTATGCAAATAAACGCCACCACAGACGAATTTGTCTCCTGGATTGCAGACGTTCTCCGCGCCGATGTAACGGAAACGGATGCCACGTATGACTTCGACATGACCCGCGTTTCTCGGGAACTCAAGACTTCTCTCGAAAAATCACGGCTAACTGAGGCTATTGCACAGTTAAAAGCGCTGGACGTATCAGACGAGACAACACTTTGGGACTCACGCTCCCATGAGGTGCTACTGAGAGATGAATCTCCATTCCCGCGTATTCGTATGCGAATGCGCGAGGAACCTCTTGTGATATCCGACAATGACAACGGTCTTCGTTACTCTCTGACGCAACCAAGTGACGCGTATTTCCTATTCCTCCTAATGAGCGCTGCATCCCTTGGTAGCCCAAGGCGACTAGCGGGCCCTGTTTCAATGAATCGAATTGCTGAGAGAGGTGAGGCTAACGGAGAGTCGGATGCCTTCGACATGCTCAAACGCTTCTTCGTTAGGTTCATCACGTTACAGATTTCCTCGGATCGTAATCGGAGTTCAACAGATTTCGAACGCTTCTCCACGGCGTTCCTATTTCAGCTTAGCTATAACCTTGATTCTGCTTTAGTGCCGCAGAGGCACATTGATGAATTGATGCGAACGGGACGAATTACTGATATTAGAAGAGCAAATCTTTCAGAAATAGACCCGCCACGCCGACACTATTTGCCAGACCTTGTTCATCACTATCAGCTTGCAGTTGCTGGTGACAATCCATTCCTAGAGTATCTTTCGTATTACCACATCGCGGAGCATTTCTTCGAAGAGGTGTTCAACGAGGACTTGGTGGAAAAGATAAAACACAAAATTACACAGCCGGATTTTTCATACAAGCGAAAGAAGGATATAGGCGGGCTTATCAAAGACATCAGCCGTAGCCTTCAGATTCGAAATGAACGCATCACCTTCAGTGAGCAAGAAGCGTTGCGTTTAACGCTGGAAAGATACGTCGACGTAGACAATTTGCGGAGCCAGGTTGAAGCATACGATCCGAATCTGCTTACTTACTATCGGACCTCAAAGGTTGGATTCGCAAATGCCGATGAAATCGACCTTACCGAAACTGATCGTGATGCAATCGTTAAGCGGCTAGCGCAACGCATATACCGCATCCGCAATTCGATTGTTCACAGCAAAGAATCCGAACGGGCACGCTTCGTTCCATTTCGTGATGACCGTGTGTTATTACGTGAAATCCCGCTGCTTAGGTTCGTCGCGGAGCAAATCATCATTTCAACCTCCACTGTTGTCTCGTGAAGAAATCTAACATTTCGCTCCAAGGGACGCGCCGCAAGCGGTGCGCCCCTGAGCTTAGACGTTAAACGTCTGCTTTCCTGTATAAAGCTGAAGTAGCACGAGCTGACAAACAATGTCCGGTTTGGCCGATCGGAATACAGGTTATTAAAAGTTGGTTCAACAGTACCTGTCATCTATGATCCGTAAGCGGCCAGCCCTCCCATCTATGACCGGCCGTTGATTTATGCTTCTGCTTTGAGCGGCAGCAGTTCATCCAGCCGACTGTTCGGCCAGGCGGGTAGTTTTTCCAGCGTGTCTTTCATCCAGGC
>JAJZUW010000014.1 GCA_021845925.1 Pseudomonadota bacterium | reverse complement strand
CATAGTCGCGGAATCCACAGATCCGGCAACCTCAATCCGTACATGACCAGATTCTGCGACTTCGCTTCGCTCCGCGCAGAATGACGGAAGAATGCCCCGCAGACACCACGCCACATCTTTTCACATCATCATTCCGCGCGTAGTCGCGGAATCCACAGATCCGGCAACCTCAATCCGTACATGACCAGATTCTGCGACTTCGCTTCGCTCCGCGCAGAATGACGGAAGAATGCCTCGCAGACACCACGCCACATCTTTTCACATCATCATTCCGCGCATAGTCGCGGAATCCACAGATCCGGCAACCTCAATCCGTACATGACCAGATTCTGCGACTTCGCTTCGCTCCGCGCAGAATGACGGAAGAATGCCCCGCAGACACCACGCCACATCTTTTCACATCGTCATTCCGCGCGTAGTCGCGGAATCCACAGATCCGGCAACCTCAATCCGTACATGACCAGATTCTGCGACTTCGCTTCGCTCCGCGCAGAATGACGGAAGAATGCCCCGCAGACACCACGCCACATCTTTTCACATCATCATTCCGCGCGTAGTCGCGGAATCCACAGATCCGGCAACCTCAATCCGTACATGACCAGATTCTGCGACTTCGCTTCGCTCCGCGCAGAATGACAGAAAAATACCAGTGAAGAATGCCGCAGCTACAGTGCTACATCATTTCGCATCAGCAAACCGCCAGTGCCATGGCTCATACAGATAGCCATACCGGTTGTCACGCGGAAACGACAGGCTGAATCCGTAGTCGGCCGCATGGTCGTTCAACCAGCGGAAGGCAGCCGTGTTTTCAAAATCTTCTTCCAGATCGGGGCATCCCGGCGTACCAATATCAATCGCACGGCCGCTGTGATGTTCGCTGTAACCCGGTGGCGCATTGACAGCCAGAATGGTGTCCAGGGATACGCCCTGAGCCAGCTTGCGGCGAAAGATAGCGACCTGACGCTCGATGCTGCGCCAGGCGGACACCAGATACATGTCGACGCCACCGGCTTGCGCAGCCTCCTGCAGATCCAGCCAGGCATTCGCGGCCGATGGTGCCAGCTGCAATGGCAATCCGGCGGGACTGTTGGCTACCGTCACCAGTTCGGCAGGTTCGGGCCACAATGACAGATGCCGGCGTGCAATGTCTTCCAGATTGATACCGAGCTCGGCACAAGCCATTGCTGCCCGTTGTGAAAATGTCGGCTCAGTCTGGGGCATCGGTACTCCTTTCTGGCAGGGCATGTTTTTGTCGGCGACTGGCAAAAAAACGACTCAACAGATGGCCGCAAGCCTGCCCGGACACACCGCCTTCCACAGTGGCATGGTGGTTGAGGCGTGACTCGGCAAACAGGTTGATCACGCTGCCTGCCGCACCGGTTTTCGGGTCTGCGGCGCCGTATACCACTCGCGCGACACGCGCATGCAGGATAGCGCCTGCACACATGGCGCAAGGTTCGAGCGTCACATACAGGGTGGTGCCGGGCAACCGGTAATTGCCCAGCCTGGCAGCAGCATCACGCAACGCGAGCATTTCGGCATGAGCGCCAGGATCATGTCGCGCGATCGGTGCATTGGCGCCTCGTCCGACAATTTCACCATCCCGGACCAGAATCGCCCCTACAGGAACTTCACCCGCTTCGCCTGCTGCCTGCGCCAGTTCCAGGGCAATTGCCATCCATTCTTCATCCGTCATGCCGTAAACACACCAGTTGACAGGTAGCGGTCGCCCCGGTCGCAAACGATCGAAACAATGGTTGCAGATGGCAATTCCCGTGCAAGCTGCAAAGCCACCGCCAGAGCACCGCCCGACGACACGCCGGCAAACAGGCCTTCTTCGCGCGCCAGCCGACGGGTGGTTTCTTCTGCCACTGGCTGACTCACATAACGGATTTCATCCACCAGACTGGCATCATAAATGGCCGGCAGGTATTCCTGCGGCCAGGTACGGATACCCGGAATTTCCGCGCCAGCCTCGGGCTGCACGCCGATGATGCGAATCGCCGGATTTTGCTGCTTGAGAAACCTGGCTGTACCCGTAATCGTACCGGTCGTACCCATGCTACTGACAAAATGGGTAATTTCGCCTGCCGTGTCGCGCCAGATTTCGGGGCCGGTTCCCATGGTGTGGGCGGCTGGATTGTCCAGGTTGGCGAACTGGTCCAGAATGATGCCCCGCCCTTCATCGCGCAGACGACGCGCCAGAACAATGGCGGCCTCCATGCCGCCGGCCCGTGGCGTCAGGATGATTTCCGCTCCATAGGCCCGCATGATGGCGCGACGTTCCTGGCTCATGTGTTCGGGCATGACCAGAATCATGTGATAGCCTGAAATCGCCGCCACCATGGCCAGTGCAATGCCGGTGTTGCCGCTGGTAGCCTCGATCAGTGTCTGGCCGGGTTTGAGTTCACCGCGCTGCTCGGCAGCGCGAATCATGTTGAGTGCGGGACGATCCTTGACCGAACCGGCCGGATTGTTGCCTTCCAGTTTGACCAGTACCGTTGAAGACACATCGCCCGGCATGCGGACCAATCTGACAAGGGGAGTGTTGCCAACCAGTTGTTCTACAGTATGATATGCAGGCATTGGACAGAATCGGATTTGCTGACGAATGCAACGAGTATAGCGCAGAATGCGAACCATGGCGGCGCAAACGAACAGCCAGCGGCAAGCTGCTGATACCGTCATTCAAAACAGGGACGTGGAATCCATTCACGTATCGACTGGAGACAAGACATGAGCAAACTGGGCAACATCAGAACCTGGGGTCAATCCATCTGGCTGGACAACCTGTCGCGCACGCTGATCCGCGAGGGGACTCTGCAACGACTGATCGAACAGGACGGCATTTCCGGGGTGACATCCAACCCGGCCATTTTCCGCAAGGCGCTCGCAGAAAGCCCTTATTACAAGGAAGATCTGGCCCGTCTGAAGGCCACTGTTTCCGATCCGGAAGCACGTTACGAGTCACTGGTCATTCCTGACATCCAGGCTGCCTGTGATCTGCTGCTGCCAACCTGGAAAGCCACCCAGGCCAACGATGGCTATGTCAGTCTGGAAGTATCACCTACCCTGGCCGATGATGCCACCGGCACCATCACCGCCGCTCATCGCCTGCACGACCGGGTAAGCCGCGACAACCTGATGATCAAGGTTCCTGCCACCAAGGCCGGCATGGTTGCATTTGAAGAACTGGTGGCAGCAGGTGTCAGCGTGAACATCACGCTCATCTTTTCCGTACGCCAGACACTGGATGTATTTCATGCCTATTTGCGCGGCGCGCGTCGTCTGGTTGCGTCCGGCGGCAATCCCGAACATCTCAAGACCGTGGCCAGCCTGTTCCTGTCTCGCGTCGACAGCCATGTCGATCCCAGACTGGCCGCACTGCAGACACCAGAAGCTGCTAGCCTGCAAGGCAAAATTGCTCTGGCTGTTGCCAAGCAGGCATATCACGAATACAAATCCATTTTCCATGGCGAAGCCTTTGCCGAACTGGCCAACGCGGGCTGCAAACCACAGTATCTGCTTTGGGCCAGCACCGGAACCAAGAACCCGGCCTATTCCGATGTCAAGTATCTGGACAACCTGATCGGATCAGAAACCATCAATACAGTCCCGGATGCCACTCTCGACGCATTCCGCGATCATGGTCACGTGGCAAGCACGGTTGAAAATGGCGAACAGGATGCACAGCGCGATCTGTCTGCATTACGCAACCTCGGCATCGATCCGGATGCAGTGGGTGAAACCCTGCAGCAGGAAGGCCTCAAACTGTTTGTCGATGCGTTCGAGCAGATGCTGGCCAGCTGTTAGCACTTCATTTGACAGCCGGCACCCAAAAAGGTAACTTAGCGGCTTCGGCCTCATACCGGACCGGTGTTCGTTTTTTGGCGATACACCAGAAATATCAAATACATGGAGACAACACATGACATTCAGCTTCAAGAAGTTCGGTCTCGCCCTGCTCTTGTCCGCCGGACTGACGGGCCTGGCTCATGCAGACAACCCCGTGCTCATGTCGCCGCAATGGGCCACCAATGCCTGCGAAACCTGGAACAAGATCCCCGAACTGATGAACGGCCTGGGTGGCCGCTGGATCAACAACAACAAGGGACGCGGTTACAAGATCATTCACATGTACCGCCAGGATTGCAAGGACAGCCAGCAGGTCGAACTGAAGATCGTGCCAAAGGATGGCAAGGCCTATTGTGCTTATGGCGGCAAGGTAACCTACACCAGCCTGGATGACGATGTCGATTACCTGATGTTTGCCCAGACCGAAGACTGGGAAGACATGGGCAGAGGTGAATATGGTCCCATGCACGCCATGATGTTCGGTGACCTCAAATTCCACGGTCCCAAGGGTGAAGCCATGAGTGTCATGGGCCCGTTCAGCCAGTTCCTGCTGCTGATTGGCAAGGTGCCTTACAGCACCGCCAGTTGCCCGGCCAAATAATCAGTCACACCCCCGCATCTGCCAGGGCCCTGCGCCCTGGCAAGCCTGCACCAGTCACGGCAGCTTCACCATCGCGTCGCCAGACGTGTACAATGCCGACTGTACCATCACATCTGCTGTTGCCATCATCGCATGTCCGTTACTGCCTCATTGCCGGTCACCGGTCATCGCACCCTGCTTGATCCGCTGCCCGTAACCGCCGATGCATTGCGTCTGGCCCGTCTGGCATCTCCGGATCGCCTGCTGCTGGTCCTGACGGCCAGTGCACTGGATGCACGTCGTCTGCAGGATGAAATCCGCTGGTTCGCGCCAGAGCTGGCCGTTGCATTGTTACCCGACTGGGAAACACTGCCTTACGATCATTTTTCACCGCACCAGGATCTGGTTTCCGAACGCCTGGCCACCTTGTACCAGATCAGCAAACGCGTGTGTCAGGTCGCGCTGGTGCCAGTGACCACCGCACTTGGCCGGATGGCGCCAGCCAATTATCTGGCTGCGTACACATTTTTCCTGCGTCAGGGCGAAAAACTGGATCTGGACGCCCTGCGCGAACAGATGGTCACTGCAGGCTATTCGGCAGTCAACCAGGTTTTGTCTCCGGGCGAGTTCAGCGTGCGGGGCGGTATTGTCGATCTGTTTCCCATGGGTAGCGCTCTGCCCTACCGGATCGACCTGTTTGACGACGAAATCGAACGGATTCTGACATTTGACGTCGATACCCAGCGCAGTCTGTACCCGGTGCGCGACGTTCGTCTGTTGCCAGCGCGTGAATTTCCGCTGGACGAAACCGGCATCGCCCGCTTTCGGCAAAATTTCCGCATGCGCTTCGAAGGCGATGCTTCGCGCCGGCCATTGTACAAGGATGTCAGCAATGGTCTGGCGCCGGCAGGTATTGAATACTACCTGCCCCTGTTTTTTGATGACACAGCCGATCTGTTCGATTACGTTCCGCAAGACACCTTGGTGTGCCTGCATGGCAACACCGCCGGGGTTGCCGAAGAGTTCTGGCGCGACACCCGGCAACGCTACCGGCTGATGAACACCGATCCGCAACGCCCTGTCCTGCCACCAGAACAGCTGTTTCTCGGTGTCGATCAGCTTTATGGTCGTATCAAGCCCTATGCCCGCATCGAGGTGAATCTGCGTCCGGATAGCGGTCTGCCGGAACTGACAGTGGACCGACGCGCCGATGATCCCCTTTACCGGTTACGTCAGTTCATCGACCAGTTTGATGGCCAGATCCGCCTGATTGCCGAAAGCACCGGACGACGTGAAACCATGCTCCAGTTTCTGGCCGAACATGGGCTGAAACCGGAAATTTGCGAATCCCACGCACTTTGCCAGACATCCATAGCCCGACTGCAAATCACAGCAGCCCCGCTGACCCAGGGTTTCATCGACCCGGACCAGCCACAACTGGCCATCATCACCGAAGCCGAACTCTATTCGGGCACCGTTCGCATCCGTGGGCGCGACACAACGCGCCGCACCCAGCTTGACAGCCTGCTGCGCGACCTTTCGGAGGTTCGCGTCGGTGATCCGGTCGTGCATGTCGAACATGGCATTGCCCGTTATCAGGGACTGGTCAGCATGGATCTGGGCGAAGGTCCGATGGAATTCCTGCTGCTGGAATACGCTGGCTCGGACAAACTATACGTGCCGGTTGCCGATCTGCACCTGGTCGGCCGTTACAGCGGTGCCGCCAGCGAACATGTCCAGCTGTCCCGCCTGGGTAGCGGTCAATGGGAAAAAGCCCGCCGTCGCGCCATGGAACAGGCGCGGGACACGGCTGCCGAACTGCTGGACATCTACGCTCGCCGGGCAGCACGACAAGGCCATGCGTTCCAGTTTCGCCAGCACGATTACGAAGCGTTCGTCGAAGGCTTCGGTTTTGAAGAAACACCAGACCAGGCTGCCGCAATTCAGGCCGTCATTCATGACATGCAGGCACCACGCCCCATGGACCGGCTGGTTTGTGGCGATGTCGGCTTTGGCAAGACAGAAGTCGCCCTGCGCGCCGCCTTTATCGCCCTGATGGACGGCAGGCAGGTGGCGGTTTTGGTACCCACCACCCTGCTGGCCGAACAGCACGCGCAGAACTTTGCCGACCGGTTTTCTGCCTGGCCGGTACGGATTGCCGAACTGTCGCGCTTTCGCACAGCAAAGGAACAATCTGCCGCCCTGCAAGGACTGAAGGACGGTACGGTGGACATCGTGATCGGCACTCACCGGCTGTTGCAGAACGATGTCGGCTTTAAACGCCTTGGTCTGGTCATCATCGATGAAGAACACCGCTTCGGTGTGCGCCAGAAAGAACAGATCAAGCGGTTGCGCACGGAAGTTGACATGCTGACCCTGACTGCCACGCCGATTCCGCGCACGCTTGCCATGTCGCTGGAAGGTATCCGCGATTTTTCAGTCATCAGCACGCCACCGCAAAAGCGGCTGTCCATCAAAACCTTTGTCACGCGTTATTCGGCCGGAATCATCAGGGAAGCTGTCCTGCGCGAACTCAAGCGCGGTGGGCAAGTGTATTTCCTGCACAACGAAGTCGACAGCATTCACCACATGGAAAGCACCCTGGCCGAACTGTTGCCGGAAGCACGTATCCGGGTCGCCCACGGCCAGATGCACGAACGTGAACTCGAGCAGGTGATGCGCCTGTTTCACCAGCAGCAGATCAATCTGCTGCTGTGCACCACCATCATCGAAACCGGTATCGACATCCCCACGGCCAACACCATCATCATCAACCGTGCCGATCATCTGGGACTCGCCCAGTTGCACCAGTTGCGCGGCCGGGTCGGCCGTTCGCATCACCAGGCCTACGCCTATCTGCTGACACCGGAAGAAGCGGCTCTCACTCCGAATGCCAAAAAACGGCTCGAAGCCTTGCAGATGATGGAAGATCTTGGTGCAGGCTTTCACCTTGCCATGCACGACCTGGAAATCCGCGGAGCGGGCGAAATTCTGGGCGATTCACAAAGCGGCAGCATGCAGGAGGTTGGCTTTGCCCTGTACAATGACATGCTGAACCACGCGGTGGCTGCCATGAAACGGGGTGAAATGCCGGACCCGGACCAGCCGATCGAAATCACCACCGAGGTCAACCTGCACACGCCTGCCTTGTTGCCCGACAATTACTGTGGCGATGTCCATGAGCGTCTGGTCATTTACAAGCGCTTGTCCCACTGCCAGGACAACAATCAGCTGGACGACCTGCAAGCAGAACTGATCGACCGTTTCGGGTTGTTGCCCGACCCGGCGGCAGCTTTGATCGAATCACACCGGCTCCGGCTGAAAGCACGCCCGCTGGGCATTCTGCGCCTGGATGCCAGCCAGGATGGTGTAACGCTGCAGTTCACGCCCAAGCCGCTGGTTGATCCGACCCGCCTGATCCAGTTGATCCAGTCCAACCGGCAGTACAAACTGGCAGGCCCGGACCGGCTCAGGGTTGGCATCAGCGCTCCCGGCTGGCAGGAACGCGTCAAGGCAGTCCAACACATTTTCAGGGAACTTCAATAAGTGAATACCGATTTCCTCATCATTCAGGGCAACATCCCCGAAGCGCAACTGCAGGACCATCTGGCCGAACACCTGTCGAGCGGATCGCTGGTGCCTCTGGCTCCCGGGGTCTGGCAACTGGCCGACTGGCCAGAGGCTGATTTCCCGTCACTGGCTGCGTGGTGCGCCAGTCAGCGGCTGGATTGCGCTCGCGTTCCGTCCGCACGCAAGCTCGAGCACTTCGGGTTGCTGGCCATGGACATGGACTCCACCCTGATTGCAGTGGAATGCATCGATGAAGTCGCCGACATGCTTGGCCTCAAGCCACAGGTCGCCGCCATTACCCAAGCCGCCATGCGTGGCGAAATGGCGTTCGCCGAAAGTCTGACCCGCCGTGTTGCCCTGCTGACTGGCCTGGATGCCAACCTGCTGGACCGTGTCTACCAGGAGCGCGTCGTGCTGAACCCCGGTGCCGAACGGCTGATCCGCCGCCTGCAGCAAACCGGGATCAAAACCCTCCTCGTTTCTGGCGGATTCACATTTTTCACCAGTCGCCTGAAAGAAAAACTGGGACTTGATTTCGCAGCCGCCAACGAACTGGAAATCGTCAACGGACGTCTGACCGGTCGGGTGCTGGGTGATATCCTGGGGGCAGAAGCCAAGGCAGTGCATCTCAAACAGACCGCCGAACGCCTGGGCATTCCACTGAGCGCTACCGTCGCCGTGGGTGATGGCGCCAATGATTTGCCCATGCTGGGCAGCGCTGGCATATCATTTGCGTTCCGCGCCAAACCCGTTGTCCGCGAAAAAGCCGCCTATGCAATCAACTTTAATGGACTGGATGCCATTTTGCCCGTACTGGGCGATGGACTGGAGGCATGATGGAAACCACAACCCTGAATATCAGCGGCATGACCTGCGGTGGTTGCACAGCCAGCGTCAAACGCGTGCTGGAAGCCTTGCCAGGCGTTAGCCACGCCGAGGTCTCGCTTGACAGCGCACAGGCCGAAGTCACGTTTGATCCGGCCCAAACCGGACGCGAAGCCATGGCTGCAGCCGTCCAACGAGCCGGCTTTCAGGCGCGCTGATATATCAACTGTTGGCTCTGATACGTCGTCATTGTACAGGCAGATTCTGCGACTCCGCTTCGCTTCGCGCAGAATGACGGGACGTTGCATTTCGCGCGCCAAGATTCGTCATACGGCGCCCCGGAGCTTCGTCATTCCGCGCTGCAAGATTCGTCATTCCGCGCGTAGTCGCGGAATCCAGCAATCGGCAAGCCCCTTTCCCGGTACAGGCAGATTCTGCGACTCCGCTTCGCTTCGCGCAGAATGATGGGGTGGATGATTCCGGCTGTTTATTCAGCGCGAACTGCTTCGCCTGACAGCCACAGGCAATTGCCTTTGCTTTCTTTCTGAATGGCTTCCAGCACCAACTCGTGCTGTCGCATTTCATCTGCGCTAACCACAACCGGGTGCAAAACCAAGGCCGACAAGTCAACTTTGTACCGCATTGATGTGGTGCCAGGTTCCAGTTCCATGACCAGACTGTCCTGGCCGCGTGTCATGCTCAGCCAGACAGCGGCAAGCAATTCTGCATCCAGCAGCGCTCCATGCAGATTGCGTCCGGAATTGTCGATTTCATAACGCCGGCACAGGGCATCCAGATTGTTTTTCTGCCCCGGATGCAGATCCCTGGCCATTTTCAGGCTGTCGACGATGCCGCTGCAATGGCTGGCAATGCCTGGACGCGACAACAAAGCCAGCTCGTGGTCCAGAAAACCGACGTCAAATGCAGCGTTGTGAATGACCAGTTCGGCGCCTTCAACAAACGCGACGAGTTCATCCACGATATCGGCAAAACGTGGTTTGTCCTGCAGGAAGGCGCTGCTGATGCCATGCACCGCTTCGGCGCCGGCATCAATCTCACGGTCCGGATTCAGATAACGGTGAAAGTGCCGACCAGTCAACTGCCGGTTGACCATTTCAACGCAGGCCACTTCAATGATGCGGTGGCCAAGACGTGGCTCGAGACCAGTGGTTTCGGTATCCAGAAATAGCTGTCTGCCCATGCTTTACTTTCAAACAATGGGACATTGTAGCATTTTGCAGATGCTGTCATCACCACCATCCAGATGCTGACCGCTTCATTCCAGTCTGACCGGACTGTGACATCTTTACCACAGGCAGCTGATCAACCGGCCGATGCCGGCGGAGTGGCAAAACGCGCATCATCATGAATTAAAAAGATAAATTACAAAAACCCCCATTGTGATCGACATTATTCAATCCTTAAAAAAACCTTAATATTTTATTCACCGTCACCTAAGTAGGAATCTTTATAGTCTGCGGCAGTTTCAATTGTTTGTTAACTGACGGAGATAATGATTATGCGTAAAACCAACCTCCTGCGCCGCAAGCAGGTGGCTCAACTGGTTGCCGCCAGCTTGCTGATTCTGGCTGCCGAAGTATCCCACGCAGGAAGCGTGGATCTTGGCACGGTATCCGGTAGCGCCGCCACTGGCAGCACCAGCGATGTTACCACTGACCCGCAATCGGCAGCCTACCAGGCACCGTCTCAGGCATCGCTGGACGCGACCGAGCCGGTTTCCACCATCAACCAGCATTACATCCAGGAAAACATGGCACCTGGTGCCAACTATTCCGACATCATCGCCATCACGCCCAGTGAATGGAGCGTAGAACCCAATGGCCCGGGCGGAATGGAATCCCAGGCTGGCGGTCCATTCATCCGTGGTTTCCAGGATGGTCAGTACAACGTTGAATTCGACGGCATTCCCTGGGGTGACTCCAACGATTTCACCCACCACTCGACCAGCTATTTCATGCAGCAGGATCTGGGCAGTGTAACGGTTGACCGTGGCCCTGGCGATGCCAGCACGATTGGTAACGCCACTTTTGGCGGCACCATCTACAACCAGTCGCGCGATCCTTCGATGACCAGCAACATGGCTGCCAACCTGACGCTGGGCAGCTGGGGTTCACGCCTGGCCGCCGTGTCGTATGACACTGGTGTCCTGCCGCAGTACGGTGATGCACGAGCTTATATCAGCTACAAGGATTTCCATACCAACGGTTATGACACCAATGCCAACCAGAACCGGACCAACATCTTCGCCAAGGTAGTCAAGCCGGTCGGCGACAATACAGTGCTGACCCTGGTGGCGACGCAGAACAATATCCACCAGAATTTCCCGTATGGCGCGTCGCTGACCAACCTGGCTCAGTATGGCAATAACTTTGGTCTGAGCGAAGACCCGAACAGCCCGCTGTTCCAGGGCTACAACTACGACCAGATCCAGACCGATTTTGAATACTTCGGTATCCAGACCAGCATGAATGGCTGGAAAATCGATAACAAGCTCTACACATACGCCTACGAGCACAATGGCTTCAATGGCAATGATCCTGGCTATTATGGTCCTGGTGGCTATACGCTGGGCACCACCAACATCAACGGCACCACCAACCCGAACGACGTGCCTGGCCAGAAAATGACCATGGACTATCGTTCGATCGGCGACATTCTGCGCCTGTCGCACGATCTCGGTCCTGGTACAGTCAATGTGGGCGCCTGGTATGACCACCAGAACAACACCCGCTGGCAGTATGAAATGGACATGACCACCGGTGGTCTGAACTTCATCAACACCTACAATGGTCAACCAAGTGCTGCCGACCGCCTGATGACCGACACGCTGGACACCTTCCAGGGCTATTTCGACTATGCCTGGAAACCCACCAGCCGTTTGACCATCACCCCAGGCGTGAAGTACGAATCGTTCAGCCGCAACATCAATGCACCAGTGAACCAGGGCAATTCGGCCGTTGCCGCCAATGGCCTGAACACATCGGCTTCCTGGAACAGCTGGGTACCTTCTCTGGATGCGCACTACATGATCCAGAAAGACTGGTCGGCTTATCTTCAGCTTGCTGACGGCTACCAGGCGCCGAACCTGAACGTGTTCTACCCCCATGGCTCCTCGCTGGCTACCCAGCCCAATACCATCCAGCCACAAACCACCACCAACCTGCAGATTGGCAGCACCTATACCAACCGTGCGTTCGTGTTGAGTGGCGATGTGTATGACATCCGCTTCAACAACCAGCAGTCTCCTGTTACCAACGGTGTGTACACCATCTGGCAAAACCTGGGCGCCACCGAGTACAAGGGCTTTGAAGTGGAAGGCACCTGGCACGTCGGCATGGGTTTCAACCTGTACGGCAACTTTGGTTATGACCTGACCAACCAGGACAGCACGGGTCATTCGATCCAGGATGCACCGCAGAACACCGGCGCAGTCGGTATCATCTACGAGCAGAACGCTGTTTACTCCTCGCTGATGACCAAGTATGTCGGCACCCGCTTCATGAGCGGTGGTAACGGCCCTGGCGGCAATGATTACTTCTCCGCCTATACCGTGACCAACTTCACGCTGAACTACACCATGCCTGGTCTGCCTGGCTGGTTCAAGACCGCGACCCTGGGTCTGCAAGTCGACAACCTGTTTGACAACCAGAGCATCTTCGCCCTGGCTGGTCAGGACAACCAGGGTAACGACCTGTTCTGGACCCTGCCTGGTCGCAGTGCGTTTGTCAGCCTGACGCTGAACATGTAACACAAGCCAAGGCAAAACAACGGCCACCCTCGGGTGGCCGTTTTTATTGGGTAAATGGTTGGCTAACGGAGCTTAACCCAGCAGCGGACCCAGTGTCGCAATGGTCACCGTCACCAGACCAAGAATCAGATTCAACCCGACCATCTTGCGGATTTTGCCCAGAACCAGACCGCCAACAGGCCAGTCTTCCGCCGCCACAGCCCGTTTGAGCTTGAGAAACAAGGCAAAATAGATATGGGCAAACAACAGCATCATCAGAATACCTGTGGTCGCCATCAACATCATGTACATGGCCGGTTTGCCAGCCATCATCAGCATCGCCATGCCAGTGAAAAGAATCAGCGCCACTGCGGTCCAGACCCACGGAAAAAACTTGCTGAACACCCCTTCCCACAAACGCAGACGTTGTGGCGGTTCCAGCCGTTCGGCCGCCACCGGACGCAATGCCATGTAGGCGAAAAACATGCCGCCCACCCAGACAACCACACTGATGACATGGAAAAAACGCGCAAAAATCATGATGTTCCCTTCAGAATAACGTGACCTGGGCGATTATACGCCGAACCGGCGCAAAACTGGTTCTGTGTTCCGCACACGCGCCAAACCGCTCGAGCGCAGCCAGATGCGCA
Organism: Pseudomonadota bacterium; assembly: GCA_021845925.1. GTDB lineage: Bacteria > Pseudomonadota > Gammaproteobacteria > Burkholderiales > Sulfuriferulaceae > Sulfuriferula. The sequence continues at coordinate 34,985 of JAJZUW010000014.1, read as the reverse complement.
GCAGTCGGATAGCCTTTGTGACGGTCAAATCCATATTGCGGATATATCTCGTGCAAACGCAGCAACTCGCGGTCGCGCGCATTCTTGGCCAAAATGGATGCGGCCGAAATGCAGGCTTCGCTGACATCGCCCTGCACGATCGCGCGCGCCAGAATGCCGGTATCTGGCACATGCAGCCCGTCGACCAGCAGCTCGTCCGGCTGGCGAGACAGCGCTTCGACGGCGCGCTGCATGGCCAGCAGCGAAGCGCGCAGAATATTGAGACTGTCGATTTCCGCCACGGAAGCGGACGCTACGGCAAAGGCGATGGCAGTTTCGCAAATTTGCCGTTCCAGGTGATGGCGCTGTCGTTCGGACAGCTTTTTGGAATCGGTCAGGCCAGCCAGCTGGAATTGGTCAGGCAAAATGACGGCAGCCGCATAAACCGGACCGGCCAGTGGGCCCCTGCCCGCTTCATCGACACCACAGATCAGTGGCATCGACCACCCAAAAACGGCAAAACCGCTTCGGCAATCCGTTCCGCCGTGCCACAGCGCAGGCTGTCATACTGACGGGTGAATTCGGCGACCATGTCCTGCTGTCGTTGCGGATCACGGTACAGCGCCAGCACCGCCGTGGCCAGAGATTGCGGCGTAGCTGCTTCCTGCAGGATTTCCGGCACCAGGTCGCGACGGGCCAGGATGTTGGGCAATCCCACCCAGGGCAGATAAGCCCGCCTGCGCATCAGCCAGGCCGTGGTTCTGGCCACCCTGTACGTGATGACCATCGGACGTTTGAGCAGTGCAGCTTCCAGCGTGGCAGTTCCGGAAGCCACCAGCACCAGATCGGCTGCCGTCATGACCATATGCGCGTGACCAAACACGATGCGTATCGGCAGCTGCGGATTCACCGATTGCCAGGCATCCTGAAACAGTTGCCTGGTCTGCTGGCTCACCACAGGCACCAGAAACTGCATCTCCGGCACCGACTGGTGCAGCACCTCAGCTGTTTCAACAAACAGACGCGCATGCTGGCGCAGTTCGTTGACCCGGCTGCCGGGCAACATGGCCAGAACCGGTGCTACTGCGGGTACGTCCAGTTGCTGGCGTGCCGCTGCACGGTCGGGTTCGGCAGGCAGGCTGTCCGCCAGCGGGTGGCCGACATAGGTAACCGGAATCCCGGCCTTGCGGTAAATGTCTTCTTCAAACGGGAATACCACCAGCATGTGGCTGACTGCCTTGGCAATCTTGTGAATCCGTTCGCCGCGCCAGGCCCAGATCGACGGACTGACAAAATGCAAGGTCGGGATGCCCTTGGCCTTCAGTGCCATTTCCAGATCAAAATTGAAATCCGGCGCATCGATACCGATGAACAGGTCGGGTGGATCGACCAGCAACTGGTCACGCAGGCGACGTCGGATGCGCAGCAATTCAGGCAGATGGCGCAGAACTTCGGCATAACCGCTCACCGACAGTTTTTCCATGGGAACCAGACTGGCAGCACCGGCCGCCATCATTTTCGGACCCGCGATGCCATAAAAATGGATCGACGGACAGCGTGCCTGCAGGGCACGGATCAGATGGCTGCCCAGCAGATCGCCAGAAGCTTCTCCCGCCACCACTGCAATACGGATGCCGCCAGCCATGGTCAACGGATAATGCCGCGATCAGCACGGGTGAGAAAATCTGCCATCACGGCCACTTCGGGCACAGACTCCGCCAGCTGGCGCAATTGTTCGTCGGCCTCGGCCACGGTGAGTCCGGAACGATACAGGCTCTTGTATGCCCGTTTGATGGCGGCAATTGCCTCGGGTGAGAAACCACGTCTGCGCAGCCCTTCGCTATTGATGCCATGCGGGGTTGCCGGTTGTCCGGCTGCCATGACGTAAGGCGGAATATCCTTGAACACCACCGAAGAAATGCCGGTGATGACATGAGCGCCAATCTTGCAGAACTGGTGCACGCCGGTAAAACCACCAAGAGTCACATAATCGGCCACATGCACATGACCAGCCAGCGATGCATTGTTGGCAAATGTCGTGTGGTTGCCAACCTGGCAATCGTGCGCGATATGCACGTAGGCCATGATCCAGTTGTCATTGCCGATGCTGGTGACACCGACATCCTGGACCGTGCCGAGGTTGAAGGTGCAGAATTCGCGAATGACATTGCGGTCGCCGATTTCCAGCCGGGTGGGCTCGTCGCGGTATTTTTTGTCCTGCGGAATTTCGCCCAGCGAACAGAACTGAAAAATCCGGTTTTCACGACCAATGCTGGTGTGGCCCTGCACCACCACATGCGGGCCGATCTGCGTACCATCGCCAATGACAACGTGTTCGCCGATCAGCGACCAGGCACCGATGGAGACATCTTTGCCCAGCCGGGCACCGGGATGCACAATGGCGGTGGGATGAATGGCAGACGCGCTGTTCATGGCTGACGCAAGGTTGCCATCAGTTCGGCTTCGGCGACCAGCTGGCCATCCACTTCGGCATGTGCCTTGTACTTCCAGATGCCTTTCAGGTGGCGGGTGATTTCGGCATGCAGCGTGAGCTGGTCGCCGGGAACGACCGGACGTTTGAAACGGGCACCATCAATACCGGCAAAATAGACAATGGCGTCATTGCCGGGCGGGTTATCGACCGTACGGAAGGACAGCAGAGCCGCGGCCTGTGCCAGCGCTTCCAGAATGAGAACGCCAGGCATGACCGGGTGATTCGGAAAATGGCCGCCGAAAAACGGTTCGTTGAATGTGACATTTTTCAGCGCGACAATGTCCTTGCCAGGATTCAGGCTGATGACCCGGTCCACCAGCAGGAACGGGTAACGGTGCGGCAGATAGGACATGATGTCATGAATTTCCATTGGTTCTCTCCAGCGTTTCCAGCTTTTTTTCCAGCGCTCTGATGCGTCGGACCATACTGTCCAGGTGACGCATCTGCACCGCATTTTTCAGCCATTCCGAATGTTCGGAAAACGGCAGTGCCGACGTATAGGTTCCGGCATGAGGCAGCGATTTGGTAATCAGCGTGTTGGTTGAAATATTGACGTGATCGGCAATGTCGATATGACCGAAGATCATTGCCGCGCCTCCGATGGTGCAATACGCACCAATTCGCGCACTGCCTGCAATTCCGGTACAAGCGGCAATCGCAGTATGTTCGCCGATCTCCACGTTGTGCGCCACCTGGATCAGGTTGTCCAGCTTGACGCCATCATGGATGACGGTATCGTCCAGGGCGCCGCGGTCGATGGTGGTATTCGCGCCCACTTCCACATCGTTGCCGATGACAACCCGGCCCACCTGTGGAATCTTGACCCAGCGCCCCTGTTCATTGGCCAGACCGAAACCATCGGCGCCAATGACCACGCCGGCATGCAGGATGACCCGTTCGCCGAGTACGCAATGGTGATACACGGTGACATTGGCGTACAGCCGGGTATGGTTTCCGATGACCGCAGCCTGTCCGATGACAGAACCTGGCCCGATGACGCAATGGTCGCCAATGCGCGCATCCCGTTCCACCACCACGCCGGCGGCCAGGCTGCAACCGGCACCGACAACGGCCGTGGGATGCACCACAGCAGCTGGATGAATGCCCGGTTCTGCTTCCGGAGGTGGATTGAACAGACCGGAAACATGGGCAAAATAAGCGTAGGGATTATCACAGACAATGGACGGCTTGCCATCCGGGCCGACGACACCTTCGCCTAAAATGAATGCCTTTGCGCGACTGGTTGCCAGCTGGTCACGAAATTTTACGCTGGACAGAAAGGAAATCTGGTTCTCGTCCGCGCGCGCCAGACTGCCGATACCGGCCACCCGGACTGTCGAATCCCCTTCCACCCGGCCGCCAAAGCGCTCTACCAGTTCCGCGAGTGAATACGTCTGCATGCTGTTGACCCGATTCTACTGGCTCAGCATGTGAATGATCCGATCGGTGATATCGATCTTCGGATTGAAATAGACGGCGTCTTCCAGAATGACATCATAGTTTTCGGACTGGGCGTACGCCTTGATTGCCTTGCGCGCCCGATCCTGAACGCGCATCAGCTCATCATTGCGCCGCGCATTGAGGTCTTCACGAAACTCGCGCAGATCACGTTGATAATCACGCGACATGTCGGCCAGTTCGCGTTCACGGTTGTGCAGATCCACTGTTGAAAGCGTATCACCAGACTTGTCCAGCTGTGCCTGCATATCGCGAATTTTTTGCGCTTCCTTCTGCAATGCGGCACCCCGCGGGGCAAATTCCTTTTCCAGTTTTTTCTGCGCGGCAACCGCTATCGGCGCTTCGCGAAAAACCCGGTCGGTATCAACAAAGCCAATCTTGCCATCGGCCATGGCTGGCAGCAGCCAGCCAGCCAGCAAGAACATCAGCAGAATCCTCATGACAAGCATCGGTTACCTCCGTCAGAACACCTGGCCCAGGGTAAACTGGAATGGTGCAGTCACGTCGTATGGCTGCGGATTGAGCGCGTGTGCCAGACTGAACTTCAACGGGCCGACCGGCGAAATCCAGTTCAGCGCGAAACCGGTTGAATAACGCATCGGCTGCGACGAGAAGCTTTCGCCGCCTGGTCCAAGAATGTCACCCATGTCAACAAACACGCTCAGGCGAACCTGGTGGTTGTCTTCCATGCCTGGCATCGGGAACATCAGTTCGGCATTGCCGACGATACGTTTCGAGCCTCCGCTGGCAATGTACATGCCGGAAATCGGGTCGTAATATTTCGGACCGATGGTTGAAATATCATAGCCACGCACGTCATTCACGCCACCGGCATAGAAATATTCAAAGAACGGCAAACCTTGCCCGCCAAAACCACCGCCAACACCCACTTCACCGTTCAGCTCAAGCACCAGTGACTTGGTGATCGGTTTGAACCATTGCTGCTGGTAGGACACCTTGTAGTAGTCAAGACTACCCGGTGGCACGCCCAGCTCGCCATACACGCGCTCCAGCATACCCTGGGTCGGATAGATCAGGCTGTCACGTGTATCGCGCGCCCAACCCCAGGTAAAGCGGACATTGTTGTTATAGCTGCCATACTGGTTGACAAAGTTGACATATGGGGGTGGACTGCCGGTCAACGCATCGATGTGGATGCGTTCGACAGCCAGACCCAGGCTCATGGTATCTTTTTCGTTGAGCGGAATCGCCAGACGTCCGCCCATGCCAACTGTCACGTTCTTGAATGGTGCCAGCGTGGACAGATACGAGGTATTGGTCACGTTCTTGTAGATGTCATAACCGCTGCTCAGGCCATCTGCCGTGGTATAGGGGTTGGTATACGACAGTGAGTAGACTTGACTGAACGGGCTGCTGTTGATGGACAGCGTGAGTGCATTACCGCTGCCAAACAGGTCATTCTGCGAAATCGAGCCAGACAGGATCAGACCTTCCTGGGAAGCAAAACCGACACCGGCCATGATGCTTCCGGTAGGAATTTCCTTGACCTTGACGCTCAGGTCCACCTGGTCATTGGTTCCCGGAACCGGCGGCGTATCGACCGTCACATCGCTGAAGTAGCCAAGGCGCTGCACACGGGTCTTGGACAACTGGATCAGATCGGAGGCATACCATGCTCCTTCCATCTGGCGGAATTCACGCCGCACGACTTCATCCCGTGTGCGGTCGTTGCCGTGGAAACTGATATGCCGGACATAAACCCGGTGACCTGGATCAACGACAAACGTGAAGTTGACCGTGTGTTTTTCCTTATCCACCTGTGGGACGGCGTTCACATTGGCAAACGCATAGCCATCCTTGCCCAGACGGTCGCCGATGGCCTTGGACGCCTCGGTAACCTTCTTGCGCGAGAAGATGTCGCCCGGCTGGATTGCAATCAGCTTGCGCAGCTCATCTTCCGGCAGCAGCAGATTGCCGGCCAGCTTGATGCCGGTCACGGTATAACGTTCACCCTCGGTCAGGTTGATGGTCAGGTAAATATTGGTCCGGTCCGGCGTAATCTGCACCTGGGTGGAATCGATATTGAATTCCAGATAGCCATGATCCAGATACCAGGAACGCAGGGATTCCAGGTCGCCAGACAGCTTTTCGCGCGAATACTGATCATCCTTGGTGTACCAGGTCAACCAGTTCGGCGTGGTCAGCGTGATGACCTTGCGCAGCTGCTTTTCGGTAAACACCTTGTTACCGACAAAGTTGATGTCGTGGATCCGGGCTACCTTGCCTTCATCGATCTTGAAATTGACATCCACCCGGTTGCGCGCCAGCGGCGTCACGGTTGCCGTGACTTCCGCCGAATAGTGTCCGTGCGAATAATAGAGCCGTTTGATTTCCTGGGTGGCACGGTCGAGTGCAGACTGGTCGAAGATGAGACCGTTGGCAAGATTGGCCTGCTTCAAGCCATCTGTCAGCTGCTCGGTGGTAAACTCGTCGTTGCCGGTGATGTTGATCTTGTCGATCGAAGGCCGTTCGACGACCGCAACCACCAGCACATTGCCCTGACGCTCCAGCCTGATGTCGCGGAAAAATCCGGTTGCATACAACGCATGGATGGCCTGGTCAGCCTTGTCGCTGTCGAACTGTTCTCCGACCTTGACCGGCAGATAGCTGAAAACGGTACCCGCTTCGGTACGTTGCAGGCCCTCGACACGGATATCCTTGACCACAAAGCCGTCATCGGCATTTGCCGCAGTCATCCAGATGGCGGAGACCAGTGCGGCAACAATAGTTTTATGCATGTTCACGAACCCAGAATCCGGGTAATGTCATTGTAAAAAGCGAAAGCCATCAGTGTCAGCAGAATGGCCATTCCAACCCGCTGCCCCAGTCTGACTGCCCGTTCGGACACGGGCGCACCCCTGACCAACTCCGCCATATGATACAGCAAATGACCGCCATCCAATATTGGCACCGGTAATAAATTCAGCACGCCCAGACCAACACTGATCAGCGCCAGAAAGCTGGCAAAGGCCATCACACCCATGCGGGCTGTTTTGCCGGCGTAATCCGCAATGGTCAGCGGTCCCGATACACTGGCCAGGGATGCCCGTCCGGTTATCAGACTGCCGATGGCATGCAGGTTGAGCCTGATGCTCTCGCCAGTGCGGTGCAATGCCGCCAGGAATGCAGGCCCGGCATCATACTGCTCGGTTTCGAACAGGCTGCTGGTCAGATGCGCATCGATATGCGGCGCGACGCCTATCCGGCCGATGGTCTTGCCGTCAGCCTGGATGCTGGCCGGCACCATGCTCAACGCGATCTGCTGCCCTTGCCGGCGCACCACCAGATGCAGTGTCTTGCCGGGTGACGCCCGGACCTCGCTTGCCAGCGACTGCCAGCTGGCGACCGGTTGTCCATCCAGCGAAAGCACCAGATCACCGGCCTGCAGGCCAGCCTGACCTGCCACACTGTCCGGCAGCACCTCTCCCACCTCTGCCGGCAGTGGTGGTTCCCACGGCTGCAGGCCAAGCTGGGTACTGACCGATGCCGATTCATCTTCCATGCGGACATTCTGCAATGAAATGCGTCTGGTTTCGCCATTTGCCAGTGTCAGCACCATCGGTTCGCGGTCACCGGCAGCCTGCATCAGCGCCCAGTTGAGATCATCCCAGCCCGGCGTTGATTCACGGCCTGCGCGAACAATCCGGTCACCGGCATGCAATCCGGCCATGGCAGCGGGTGTCCCGGTAGGTGGTTCATTCACCACCGCCCGCATCACCACCACGCCATGCAGATAGATCAGCCAGTAGATCAGCACGGCCAGTCCCAGATTGGCCAGAGGCCCGGCCGCGACAACAAACATGCGCTGCAGTACCGGTCTGCTTTCAAATGTCTGCTGGCGCTCCGCTTCGGTCAGTCCGGGCTGGCTTTGTTCCAGCATGCTGACATAGCCACCCAGCGGCACGGCTGATACGACCCACTCAGTTGTTTCCGGACGAGCTTGCCAGCTTGCCAGTATCGGACCAAAACCGAACGAAAAACGCAATACCCGTACGCCACACCAACGCGCGGCGAAATAATGGCCCAGTTCGTGAACCACGACAAGAATCGCCAGGGCCACCAAAAACGCAGCCAGAGTGGTCAACAGGTTCATGTTGGTCGGGAAAGCAACTGAATGCGTTCGCCGGCCTGCCGGCGGGCCTGGCGATCGGCCTCGATCAGGTCGTCCAGGTCACGGGCCGGCGTGCGGGCTGCGCAGCGCATCACTTCGGCATTGACGCTGGCAATCTGGTCGAAGCGGATCTGACGGTCCAGAAATGCAGCCACCGCTTCTTCATTGGCTGCATTGAGCGCCGTGGCAAACATGCCGCCTTCGGCCAATGCCTCGAAGGCAAGCGCAAGACAGGGAAAACGCTGCAGATCAGGCTGTTCGAAAGTCAGGTTCTTGCCCACCAGATCCAGCGGGCTCACACCAGAGGCGATGCGTTCTGGCCAGGCCAGGGCATGTGCAATCGGCGTACGCATGTCCGGGTTGCCCAATTCGGCAATCACCGATCCGTCCAGATAATCCACCATCGAATGAATGACGCTTTGTGGATGGATGACCACTTCAATCTGCTCGGCTGCCACATCAAACAGCCAGCGCGCTTCAATCACTTCCAGCCCCTTGTTCATCATGGTGGCTGAATCAACCGAAATTTTCCGGCCCATCACCCAGTTGGGATGTGCACAGGCTTCTTCCGGCGTCACCGCAGGCAGTTCTTCTACCGGTCGGTTGCGAAAAGGCCCGCCGGAGGCAGTCAGCCATATCCTGCGCACACCCGAACGGTGGGGTTCACCACTGTAATTTGCCGGCAGGCTCTGGAAAATCGCATTGTGCTCGCTGTCGATCGGCAGCAGGGTTGCCCCACCATCGGCGACCGCCTGCATGAAAAGGTGGCCGGCCATGACCAGTGTTTCCTTGTTGGCCAGCAGAATGCGTTTGCCGGCGCGGGCAGCTGCCAGTGCCGGGGCAAGACCAGCGGCACCGACAATCGCGCACATCACGCTGTCCACCGCCGGATCGGCCGCCACCTGCTCCAGACCGCTCACGCCGGTCAATATCCGGATATCAAGGCCGGTCAGCAAGTCAGCCAGCCGGGCAGCACGCTCCTGGTCCGGCACCACGGCATACTGCGGCAAAAACTGTCGGCATTGTCCGGCCAGTGCATCGATCTGACCATGACCAGTCAAGGCAAACACCCGATAACGATCCGGATGACGGGCCACCACATCCAGCGTGTTGATGCCGATAGTGCCGGTCGAGCCGAGAATGGTCAGATTCTGCGTCATATGACACCTTGCAACAGTTCGGAATGCAGAATGATCAACGCCGCAACAGGCAGTGTCGAAGTCAGTGCATCAATGCGGTCGAGCATGCCGCCATGACCAGGCAACAGATGGCCGCTGTCCTTGACATCGGCCAGCCTTTTGATCCAGGATTCAAACAGATCGCCGATAATACCAAGGTATAACATGAGCACCAGAAACAGCAGAACCGGCACCAGCCAGGCGCGCGGATTTGGCATCTGGTGGCCAAGGAACAGCATCAGAAACGCACCATACAGCAAGACTCCGGCCAGTGCACCGAACACGCCTTCCCAGGTCTTGCCCGGACTGATCGCTGGCGCCAGTTTGTGACGGCCAATCGCACGTCCGGTGAAATAGGCAGCGCTGTCCGCGATCCACACCACCATCATCAGCCCCAGCACCCACCAGGCCCCCTGGCGACGAAAATCGACCATGGACAGCCACATCGGCGCCAGCACCAGAATGCCGAGCGGCAGACGCAACCAGGGCGACGCCAGTTTCCAGCCTGCCGTCAGCCACAGCGGCACCACCAGCAACCACAGCAGGCCGGAGGCGATATACAGCCAGACTGACAGGTGAAGAAACCAGACCAGCAGGCTGAACACCATACCCGACATGGCATAGATAATGGCGCGACCTGCGGACATTCCAGCCAGACGCGCCCATTCGGCCAGCCCCACCAGCAGGGGAATGCTAACCAGCACGTCCCATGCGACCAGCGGCAGCCAGAACAGACAGGCCAGCAGAATGCCAACCAGTGCAAGCGCGGTTACCACGCGTTGTTGCAACATGAATTCATCCCCTGCAACCGGACATCATGATTTGCCACCCGAAATCTGTTCGCTGGTACGGCCAAAACGCCGCTCACGCTGGCGAAACGAATCAATGGCTTCATCAAGGGCTCCGGCATCGAAATCGGGCCAGAGTGTTCCGGTAAAATAGAGCTCGGTGTAAGCGAGCTGCCATAACATGAAATTGCTGATGCGCTGCTCGCCGCCAGTACGGATGAACAGATCGGGTTCCGGCGCGTAATGCAGACTGAGATAGGGTGCAAGATCAGCTTCGCCGATTTCGCTGCCTGCCCGCTCCGGATGCTCGCGCATGAAACGGGTCATTGCCTGAAGGATATCCCAGCGCCCGCCATAATTGACGGCAATGCTGACCGTCATGCCGGAATTGTGCCGGGTAAGGTTTTCTGCACGCGCAATCAGGAGACGCAGTTTTTCGTCAAACGCCCCGATGTCGCCCACGACCCGCAGGCGGACATTCCGGGTATGCAGCTGGTCGATTTCATGCTCCAGCACAAAGCAGAACAGTTCCATCAGCAGGCTGACTTCGTCCTTCGGCCGACGCCAGTTTTCCGAACTGAAGGCGAACAGGGTCAGAAAACCGATCTTGCGCGCATCGCAGGCGCGAATGATTTCCTTGACCATGTCGACACCACGCTTGTGGCCGGCAACCCGCGGCATGAACCGCCGCTTTGCCCAGCGCCCATTGCCATCCATGATGATGGCAATGTGCTGCGGCACCTCGATGCTGTCCGGAATGCTGCGAGTGGAACTGGAAAATATCGGCACTGGTTCAGACCGCCATCAGGTCGGCTTCCTTGGCGGCCAGTGCCTTGTCGACTTCTGCGATGTAACGGTCGGTGAGCTTCTGGATGTCATCCTGTGCCCGACGCTCGTCGTCCTCGCTGATCTGTTTGTCCTTGACCAGTTTTTTGAGCTGGTCATTCGCATCCCGGCGCACATTACGCACTGCCACCTTGGCATTTTCGGCTTCACCCCTGACCACCTTGATCAGGTCGCGCCGGCGTTCTTCGGTCAGGGCAGGCATCGGAACCCGAATCAGGGTACCCTGGCTGGCTGGATTCAGACCAAGGTCGGAATCGCGAATGGCCTTTTCGACAGCAGATACCAGCTTGGCTTCCCACGGCTGCACGCCGATGGTTCTGGCATCCACCAGAGTGACGTTGGCAACCTGGTTGACTGGAGTCGGGTTGCCGTAATAATCGACCATGACATGGTCAAGCAGGCCGGTATGTGCCCGACCGGTCCGCACCTTGCCCAGATCGGTGCGCAGCGCTTCCAGACTTTTTTCCATCCGGTGGCTGGTTGTTTTTTTGACATCGTCAATCATGCTATCTCCTGCATCAACAACGCACGATGGTACCTTCGTCCTGTCCGGTGACAAAACGATGCAGTGCACCGGGATTGAAAATCCCGAGTACTGCCAGAGTCATGCCATGATCCCGGCACAAGGTAAATGCAGTGGCATCCATCACCTTGAGGTTTTTCTGGATGGCTTCGTCAAATGTCAGTGTCTGGTAACGGCTGGCAGATGGATTCCTGACCGGATCATCGGTATAGACGCCATCCACCTTGGTTGCCTTGATCACCACTTCGGCATTCATTTCCATGCCGCGCAACGCAGCTGCGGTATCAGTGGTAAAGAACGGATTGCCGGTTCCTGCCCCGAAAATGACAACCTTGCCTTCTTCCAGATGCCGGATGGCCTTGCCACGAATATAGGGCTCGGCCACCTGTTCCACGGTCAGGGCCGACTGGACGCGGCTGACGACACCGACACCACGGAAGGCATCCTGCAGGGCGAGCGCATTCATCACCGTCGCCAGCATGCCCATGTAGTCCGCTGTTGCACGGTCCATGCCAGCCGCACCGGGCGCCACCCCGCGAAAGATATTGCCGCCACCGATCACTATCGCAACTTGCACCCCCATGTCGGTGATGCTCTTGACCTCATTGACAATGCCAATGATCGTTTCACGGTTGATGCCGTAGCTGTCGTTGCCCATCAGGGCTTCGCCAGACAGCTTCAGAAGTATGCGTTTGTAGACTGGGGCGGCCATGGATTACACCTTTGCCGCTGCTGCCACTTCTGCGGCGTAATCAACCACTTTCTTTTCGATACCTTCGCCAACGACAAACATGGTAAAGCCATTCACCCTGGATTTTTTCTCGGCCAGCAGCTTTTCCACCGTCTGATCAGGATTCTTGACGAACGGCTGTCCCAGCAGGGTCACTTCGGCCAGGTACTTGTTGATGCGGCCTTCAACCATTTTGGCCACGATATCGGCTGGTTTGCCGGATTCCGCTGCCTGCGCGCTGTAGATTTCGCGTTCCTTTTCGATCAGCGAAGCATCTACCTGATCGCGCGAGACGCAAATCGGCTTGCTGGCGGCAATATGCATGGCCAGATCCTTGCCCAGGACTTCGTCGCCCTGCAAATCAACCATCACGCCAATCTTGCTGCCATGCAGATAGGTCACCAGCCGGTCTGCTGTCTGATAGCAGGCGATGCGGCGAATGCTCATGTTTTCGCCCAGCTTCATGACCAGCGCCTGACGCTGGCTTTCGACCGTACCATCGCCGAGCGGCTGGGTGGCGACATTTTCGGCATCCGTGATCTGCTTGCTGGCTGCGGCTTCTGCCACGCCACGTGCAAACGCGAGAAAATCCTCATTGCGAGCGACAAAGTCGGTTTCGCAGTTGATCTCGACCAGAGCGCCGGTCTTGCCATCGGCACTGATCCAGGCGCCGATGACACCTTCTGCAGCCACCCGTGCGGCCGCCTTGCTGGCCTTGGCGCCGCTCTTGATGCGCAGCAGGTCTTCTGCTGCCGTCATGTCGCCATTGGTTTCTGCCAGCGCTTTCTTGCATTCCATCATGCCAAGACCTGTCCGTTCACGCAGATCCTTGACCATACCCGCTGTAATTTCAGCCATCCCGTCAACTCCCGTTGGTTTTCAAATCATAAAAAAAGGGGCCACTGCCCCTTTTTGTCAGGAACCACGCGCGCCGCATGTCCAGGAAAACGGCGATTCCGCCAGCCGACTGATTGAAACAATGACCTGGCGGGCATCCTGCCGCATCTCTTGCCGGATGCCAGATCCCGGACATGCATCATGGCTCGCGAGCACGGCGCAGCAGTGTTGCAATTGCTGCGCATTATATCCCGGATACAATGCACAGACGCGGAACTTGCGCCAGACGCCGGCAACAGCACGTGGCTTGCACATGCAGGCCTGGCCTGGCGAGTTTCCCGCATCAGCAATGACGCGTTATTCGACTGCCGATTCGGCAGCTGGTTCTTCCAAAATTTCAACAAATTCTTCGCCGGCTGCGAGGATGTCATTGACTGCTTCGCTGCGGCCTTCCAGGACTGCATCGGCAATGCCACGCGCATACAGGCGAATCGCACGGCTGGAGTCGTCGTTACCCGGAATGACGTAATCCACACCCAGCGGGCTGTTGTTGGTATCCACGACGCCAATCACCGGAATACCCAGTGCATTGGCTTCGACAATGGCACCCTTCTGGTAACCGACGTCGATCACAAAAATGGCATCCGGCAGAACATTCATTTCCTTGATGCCACCCAGGCTGCGGGTGAGTTTTTCCAGTTCGCGCTGCACAAGCAGGGCTTCCTTCTTCGACAGGCGGGCACCGCCATCGGCCAGGGATGCTTCCAGATCCTTCAGTCGCTTGATCGACTGGCGAACCGTCTTGAAGTTGGTCAGCATGCCGCCCAGCCAACGGTTGTCAACATAGGGCATGCCGCAACGCTCGGCTTCTTCACGAACGATTTCGCGTGCCGAACGCTTGGTGCCGACAAACAGGATGGTGCCACGGTTGCTCGCCAGCTTGCGGGCGAACTTGATCGCATCCTGGAACATGGGCAGGCTTTTTTCCAGGTTGACGATATGAATCTTGTTGCGGTGACCAAAAATGAACGGAGCCATTTTCGGGTTCCAGAAACGGGTCTGGTGACCAAAATGGACACCGGCTTCCAGCATTTGGCGCATGGTAACGGACATAATCGCAATTCCTCAGGGTTAGACACCAGCCAGCGCCCCGTCAGGGGACCCGGATCATTCCGGCCGGTGATACTGATGTGGGCGGGCGCAACAGCGCGCCACAGGACATGAACCAGCACATCAGCCCGTGATTCTAGCACGCACGGCCCGTCTGTACAAGAATCAGGCTGTTGTACCCGGCATGGCTGCCTCGGCGTCTGTTTCTTGAGCGATCAGCCCTTTACCGAGATCCGCCACGTTGAAACCGGGCTGAACTTCGCGCTCGCGACGATTCACATACAGACTGGAACCCGCGATCTGCTTGGCGGCTTTCTTGACTTCGGCAGCCACAGCGGCAACTTCGTGCGCTTCGTGGAAATGTCCGTTGACCGGAACCACGCCGATCGACAGTGTCGGATAGGCATAACTCATCCGGTTGCCACGCCGGTCTTCAGCCTCATAGGTGTCCCCGCCCAGATTTTCCTGGTGCAGGAATTGCCGGACCGCTTCATCGAATGTCGCCAGAATGCGCCAGCACGATTCTTCCCAATGCTCACCGGAAAACAGCACAAAGAAATCGTCGCCGCCGATATGGCCAACAAAATCGCGCTGCGGGTCGGTCTGTTCGAGCAGAATGCGCGCGGTAAGCTTGATGATGTCATCACCACGCCGGTAGCCGAACACATCGTTGAATGGCTTGAAATGATCAAGATCCGCATATGCGGCATAAAACGGCTGACCACGATCGAGCAGAAACTGCATGTGCTCGGCGATCGGCACATTGCCCGGGAGCAGCGTCAACGGATTGGCATACCGGGCTTCTTCAATCTGCTGGCGCGTCATTTCCTGCATCAGGCCATAGTTGGAGCCAACACCCGCATATTCGCCCTGGCGCACCAGAATGAATCCGTCGCCGAAACGACCGACACCCTGAGACAGCACCATCTGGCTCAGCACAACCAGAGGCGTATCCACTTCCACCACCAGCGGATCGGGATCCATGAAAATCCGGCAGGATTTACGGCTGTACAGTTCACGGGAGAATCCGGAGGAAAACCGGTCCACCATGGTCCGGTTGAGCAGGCCGACTGGCCGCCGGCCATCGAGCACCGGCAACACGTTCAGTTCGGGATTGGCCAGCAGGATTTGCAGCGCCGATTCCGACTGGGTATCCACATTGACCGTCAGGGATTGCATCAGCAGCGACTGCGCGGTCTGCGTGCGCATCAGATAATGGCGCGAATATTCGGTGGCAGCATCCGGATTGCTGGCGGCAAGCCAGGCGCCATGACTCGGTCTTCCTGCCGGCAACTCCTGCTCCGGACCAATGTAATCGCCCTGTCCGAGACAGACACCGGAACGCTTCATTGCCAGCAGTTGCGGCCGGTTATCAATACCAGCCGCCACCAGTCTTGCCTGGCTGCGTTCGGCGATCTGGCGCAGAGAGCGCAGGAACTGGTAAGCCACCGCATCCGATGCGGCCTCGTCTGGCAGAAACCGGCCCAGCCAGACGTACTCTGGCCGGGACGCCAGCCACAGATGCAGTCCGGCCCTCACGCAGGTAACGTCGTCCAGGGCAAAATGATAGCCCCTGTTGCGCAACTCATGCAGCAAATGCAGCACTTCGTCCAGATCCGTTTCGCCATCCGCATCACTCAACTGGAGGACTACCCTGCTGCGCAGGCCATGCTGGCGCGACAGCAGCTTTTTGACCGGACCATCGGCCAGAACACCGCCCAGAAGACCATCCAGGCTGAACCGGACAAACAGCAAACCCTTGACATTGGCTGCGGCAAACCGGCTGATCACGGCTGCCAGACACAGGGTTTCCATCTGGAGACCGATTCCGTGAGTGGAGGCCGCACTGCGCAGAATCGCCGAATCGTGGTATTCACTCGTGGACGGTCCGCATGCCCTGCCCTGATAGCCGACCAGGTGTCCCGTATGCAGGTCCATGACCGGTCGAAACAGGGTTGTCAGCCATTGCGGGTCCTGCGCTTTCAGTAACAGCTTGTGTCCGGGCATATTGATCAAGGTCCGAAAATAGACAGCAAAACTTCGCAGCTCGAGTGACAAATTCTGCCAGTGTCGCATGTCAGACTGATGAACATGCCGTTCCATTTTCAACGGCATGTCACCGGGGAATCCCCCTGTCAGCAGCCAGGATTCTATCAGCAAACTGACATTATTCGCACAATGCACCAACATAGTGCCAACAATACACTTTCAGTGCATCGATTGACGCAAATCCAGGGCAACTTCTTTCCAGCAGCTCCAGTGCGCAGCCAAAGCAGCAGCAACAACAGCAGAATGAAATCTGGCACGCATTCTGCTTTATCCGGAATGGAGTGCGAATTCGTTTGTACTTCATCTTCATCCTCCATGCGGTATTTGGGGCATCTCCGGATGCCCCGCTTTTTTGTCCGCATGACAGCAGGCCCGGTGGCAGGTAAAATCGCCGGCCAGTACAGCTCCGGAAACCACTGTGATCCAGTTGCAGCATGTCAGCCTGACACGAGGCGCAAAAACCCTGTTCAACGATGCCAGCCTGACCCTGTTTCCCGGCCAGAAGATCGGTGTTACCGGTGGAAACGGATGTGGCAAGTCGAGCCTGTTCGCCCTGTTGCAGGGTCAGTTGCTGGCCGATCGGGGACAGGTTGACTTGCCAGCCAGTTGGCAGATTGCGCACGTGGCGCAGGAAACCCCGGCTCTGCCCATGCCGGCCATTGAATTTGTCATGGATGGCGACGGACCAATGCGCGCACTCGAACAGGCTATCCTGGCTGGCGAACAGGGCGATGGAGGCTTGGACCTGGGTGAGCTGCATGCGCGATTTGCCGATATCGGTGGTTATGCCGCACGTGCCAGGGCTGCCACCCTGATGAACGGACTCGGTTTTTCCCAGGCGGCCTGCAGCATGCCAGTGGCCAGCTTTTCCGGTGGCTGGCGAATGCGGCTCAACCTGGCACGCGCACTGATGTGTCGTTCCGATCTGTTGCTGTTGGACGAACCAACCAACCACCTGGATCTGGAAGCCATACTCTGGCTGGAAGACTGGCTGTCCGCGTATGACGGAACCTTGCTGCTGATTTCGCACGACAGGGATTTTCTGGACAGCATCACCAGCCACACTCTTCACATAGAACACGAAGAAATAACCCTATACACTGGAAATTACAGCATTTTTGAATCCGTACGTGCCGAACGTCTGGCCTATCAGCAAAATCTGCGCGAACGCCAGCAGCGCCAGCGCGCCCATCTGGAATCATTCATTGAACGCTTTCGCGCCAAGGCAACCAAAGCGCGCCAGGCCCAAAGCCGCATCAAGGCTCTGGCACGCATGGCCGTGGCCGACGCGGCCTACGCCGACAGCCCATTCAGTTTTTCCTTTCTGAAACCGGAACGTACGCCCGACCCATTGCTGGTACTGTCAAAGGCCCGCGCCGGTTATGGCGATAAAGTGATTGTCGACCAACTGGAAATCAGTCTGCGCAATGGCGACCGGCTGGGCATCCTGGGCAGCAATGGCAGCGGAAAATCAACGCTCGTCAAGGTGCTGGCCGGTATTCTTGCGCCACTCGCGGGACAACGCACGACTGGCCAGGGCATGCGCATCGGTTATTTTGCCCAGCACCAGCTCGAACAGCTTGATCCGGAAGAGTCCCCTCTGCAACACCTGCTGCAGTTGTCACCCGACGTTCCAGAGCAGGCATTGCGCGATTTTCTCGGCGGGTTCAATTTTCGGGGCGACATGGCCCTGCAGGCATGCCGCCATTTTTCCGGCGGCGAAAAAACCCGACTGGCGCTGGCCTTGCTGATCTGGCAGAAACCAAACCTGATTCTACTGGACGAGCCCACCAACCACCTCGACATGGACATGCGCCAGGCGCTGGACACAGCACTGCAGGATTTCGATGGCGCAATGGTGCTGATTTCCCATGACCGCGCCCTGCTGGAAAGCACCTGCGACCAGTTTCTGCTTGTGGACCAGGGCAAAGCCGCCCTGTTTGACGGCGATCTGGACGATTACCGTCAGTGGTTGAGAAACCGCCAGAATGCCAGCGTTGCAACCCAGGAATCGCCATCGCGGGGCCGCGAACAACACGAACGCAAACGCCAGCACGAAGCAGAACAGCGCAAGCTGGCCAAAATGGTCAGCAAACTGGAAGACACCATGGCGGAGCTGGAACAGAAACTCGCCACCATTGAAACCAGCCTGGCTGACAACGATCTGTACGCCGGACAGCGCAATGAGGAATTGCAGACGCTACTGGCCCGGCAATCGGAATTGAAATCACGCCTGGAAGCTGTTGAAACAGAATGGTTGCAGGCACAGGAAGGCATGGCCGGCCAACCGGCCAGCTGACGGCTCTGGCTGGCGGGGCTTGCGGCCAGTTGTAACATCCTCAGCCCAAACGGTCAGCCAGCCAGCCCAGCTTATCCATGGCCCCGGCAATCCGGTGCTGCAGGCTGGCCTGCCCACCATCCTGGGTAACCGCTTCGACCAGCATGCGCGAACTGACCGCCAGCCGCACCGCCAGCGCGGGCTTGCCCTGCGCCTGACCGCACCACACCGGCTGGCCGATCAGCACCCGCTGCTCGCCGCCAGGTGCAGCGGCATGCGGAAACTGCATGCGCTGATAACAGCTGCGCACGGCCGCCTCATCCAGCAATCGACCTTGCGCGTCCTGCAGCCCCACCACAAACAGCGATGGCAGTTGCTGCCAGACCTTGGGCGATTCTCCGGCCAGGATTTCGGGCTCCCGGGTCGGATACCTGCGCAGACAAGGTGTCGTTGCCAGCCTGTCGGAAATCACGCCAGTCAATCCACGCATGGCCTGCAGGACGGCCTGTTCCGGCAAGGCTGCCAGATCCTGCATCTCGCGCACGGCGGCCGCCCAGCGCAGCAACATGCCGGGGCGTTGTTCCGCTTCGGTCACAGTCTGCCAGCAAGCGCCGGGCGGCAACAGCAATGCCCCGGAAAAACTGGGACCGGACATGAACTTGGAACCCGTCAGCAACACGGCTTCGCCCATTGCCAGGCGAACAGCCACCCGGCCAGGCGGCATGCGCAGCTGGCAGGCATCCACGGCCAGCAACAAGGCATCGCCAAAGCTGTCTCGCCAGTCGTCAACCAAAGCCCGCTGCGGCGCCATCAGCCCGGTCTTGGACACATCGGTCTGCACCAGCAGGACTCTCAGGCCATCGCGTACGGCGGCACTGATCCACGGCTCGATTTCAGCTCGCATGGCTTCAGTGGATTCCGGCCGGCCATCCTGATCGCGCAGACGATACTGGTGAATCCGCGCCACTCCGCGATGGACCAGCGCCTGAGCAACGCCGCTGCCAGTTTCGCCTGCTTCCGGCATCACCAGGCACAACATCCGGTCATTGCATGCCGAACGGACCAGCAACCGGTGTGCATCGGTCCCCGAAGCGGTCAGACACAGGCGCGTGTCTGGAGGGCATTGCAGCAGGTCAAGCAACTGGCGGTGAATCAGCCGAACGCTGTCCGTCAGCACAACACGGCTGCCCTGGGCAAGCCAGTCGCCATGCATGTGCAGTGCGGCCTGCCAGCCTGCCTCGCTGATCGTGGAAGCGGTCGAAGAGCCCAGCTGCAACAGCTCCGGGTCCGGTTCAACCGTACAACCGTAACGGTTGCGTCCGCCCGAATCGACTGGTTCCAGGCGCGTATCGCCGTCCTGCAGCAACGCCTGGGCCAGTGCGGGCAGAATCTCAGCCATGGCTGGCATGCCGGAGCATGTTCTGGAATGCCGTGAACACGGTCTGCATGTGCGCCGGTTTGTACGGAAAAATATCGACCGGGTCCATGGCATGCACAACCATGTTGCTGTCGATCTCGAACACCAGCAAACGACCATCGGGTGCTTCAGAACAGTCAATACCGACATAATCCAGTCCGCTTTGCCGGTAAATGGCCTCAAATGCACGTGCATGCCGACGGGCAAAACCCTCGCGGAAATTCTGCATGGCTGCTTCTTCTTCGGCTCGGTTGGCCGCATTTTCCAGCATGTCCGAACTCAGGTAATGCACCATCCAGCTGCGCGAAACCGCCAGATGGCACAAATGCGGCTCGCCACGCATGAGCACAATCCGGTATTTGCGGAACTGGCCATCCGCCCGACTGTAATCGACATACCGGGTCAGAAAGAACTCTGCAGCGTCATGCGTCGCCAGATACCCAGCCAGCTGGCTGGCATCATCCAGTTTTTCCAGACCATGACCGGCATGCGAATCCACAGGACGTACCAGTACCGGAAAAACCAGACTGGCATCGCGATACCACGACAGCAGGCTTGTCCGGTCAAAGCGGCGCACGGCGGGGATCAGCACACCATCAACATCCCGCAACATGTCATACACGCCATCGCGTGACAGTCTGGCAATCTGCGCCGGAGTGTTCAGCACCGGAACCGGCCAGTCAGCCAGCCATTGGGTCAGCTTAGCCAGCAAAGGGCGGTTGGCTTCGGATTCGGCCACGGCAACAAACAGAACGTCGTGTGGCGGCAATTCAGGCAACGCCTGGTCATCTGCCGTCAGATAGCACAGGTCCATGCACACCGGGCTGCCTTCCACCAGAAACTGCACCGGAGTATTGGCCATCAGGTCGCCATCACAGAACAGCGCCAGCACGCGCAACTGCACCGGTGGTACACATCCTGGCTGATGATAAACCCGACGCAGGGCCAACGCCTCGCGCATCATGCCGACGGCAAGCGCGGCATTCTGCCGGAGCTGGAAAATGACTGCAATATCCAGCAACGCTTCGGCGGCCCCTGGCGTGGCCTTTGCGTATTCGATCAGTTTCATGCCCAGCGGGGTCAGATCGATGCCTTTCATTGACATGCGCAGCAGTTCCGGCACCCCCAGAAACGGCACCTGACCGGCAGTGGCCGTGGTTTGTGAAACCGGCGGATTCATGTTGTCCTCCCGCTGTACTCCCGTCCCCAGCGCAACACAGCGGCCAGCAAGCGGTCGACATCTTCCTCGCGCGTGCGGTGGTTGACAATCGCCGCCCGGATGGCCAGCTGCCCGTCAATCAGCGTGGTCGAAGGTGCGGCTTCGCCAGACAGCTGCACCGCCACGGCAATTTTCGCATTGACCCGATCTGCATCGTCGCACACATACCGGAAACAGACGATGTTGAGCGCAACCGGCGCCAGCAGTTCAAGCTCCGGCTCGCTGGTCACGCGGGCAGCCAGATGCTGCGCCACCTGGCAGCTGCGCGCCATGCTCTCGCCCAGCACGTCCATGCCCAGATGGCGCAGGGTAAACCAGGTCTTCAGCGCCCGGAAACCGCGCGACAGATCAGGGCCAAGATCGCACGGCCATGGCGAACCACCGGCCAGGCCGTCCTGTTCGCGCCGCAGATAGGCAGCAGGCGATGAAAACGTGTCCAGATGCAAGGAAGCGTCCCGCACCAGGATAAATCCTGCATCGTAAGGGACTTGTCCCCACTTGTGAAAATCGAAGGCGATCGAGTCGGCTTCGCCGATACCCACGAGCTTTTCGGCCAGCTGCGGATGCATCATGGCCGGTGCTCCAAGCGCACCGTCCACATGGAACCACATGCCCTCTTCCCGGGCAATCCTGGCCAGTTCGGCCAGGTCATCAATGGCGCCGGTATCAACCGTGCCGGCATTGCCGGTCAGCATGAATGGATGAAAGCCGCGCGCACGGTCTGCAGCAATCATGACGCGCAAGGCTTCGGTGTCAATCTGCCGGTTGTCATTGAGCGGCACGCGGCGCAAAACGCGGGTACCAAAACCAGACAGATCAAAGGCCTGTTCCAGGCTGCCATGGGTTGCTGCCGACGCATAAGCCACCGGAGCCAGATGGGTGGTTGCCACGCCGTTGCGACGGACATCGACCCCCATGAAACGCACGCGGGCTATCCAGACGGCCAGCAGATTGGCCATCGAGGTGCCCGTGACAAACACACCCGAAGCATCTGCCGGAAAACCAAACAGCTCTGCCATCCAGCGCGTGATCTGGCGTTCCACTTCCACCGGCATCTGGTTGCGTCCGCCCACATTCGCATTCAGCCCTGCCGCCAGCATTTCGGCCAGCATCCCCGTCACGGTGCCTGCGCCGTGCACCCAGCCCATGAAGCCGGGATGCGCGTTGCCCGCCGCGTAAGGAAGGACATCCTGCATGAAAACCTGATGCAACTGGTTCAGTGAGTCGCCTGTGCGGGGCAAAACGGCATGAAACTGTTGTCTGGCAGATTCCGGCGCAGGTTGCCAGACAGGGCGGCTACGCACATCGCGCAGGTAATCCAGCATGTCATCCAGCATGGTATGCGCCTGCTGGCGCAGCTCTTCCCAGTCGGCAGGGTCCAGCATGCTGCCCGACCGGCTGTTTTCGTCATGATTCACTAACTATCCTTCAGGAACTTCCAGGCCAGAACCAGGCCTGCCGTTGGCAGACGACAGCGGGCAGATCCCGACTTGCCTTCTGTGACCTGGACAATGGTCAGACCAGACCGTAACGTTTGAGTTTGCGATACAGCGTCCGTTCGCTGATGCCGAGTATATCAGCAACATTGCGCCTGTGGCCGTTATTGGCCTGCAGCATCTGCGCAATATAGCCGGCTTCCATTTCGGCAATTGAACTTTGCGAGACTGGCGTGTCTGGCTCGGCCGGCACACTGGCAGACATGCGTTCCGGACGGACCAGGGACTGGCCTGCGGACGGATTGGCCAGCATGATGCATTCCGCACCGATCACATGACTCCGGCAAATGGCCGCCGCCTTGGCCAGAATGTTGCGCAATTCCCTGACATTGCCCGGAAACGCGTAATCCAGCAACTTGTTGATGGCCGCTTCGCTGAGCTTGCAACGTTTTCCGCCAGATCCGGCCATCCTGCGCAGCATGAAATCGGCCAGGGCCGGAATATCAGTTCGGCGCTCGCGCAGGGCCGGCAAATGCACATCGATGCCGGCAATGCGGTAATACAGATCGAGCCGGTACCGCCCGGCTTCAGCCAGAGCCAGCAGGTCACGATTGGTGGCTGCCACGATGCGCACATCCGAACGCAGCACTTCGGTGCCGCCAAGCCGGCGGAATTCGCCACTTTCCAGAATGCGCAGCAGTTTGGCCTGCATGGTCAGCGGAATTTCGCCAACCTCATCGAGAAACAGCGTGCCGCCATCCGCCAGCTCGAACAACCCCTGCTTGCGCCCGATGCTGCCGGTAAATGCACCGCGCTCGTGACCAAACAGCTCGTCTTCAAACATGTTTTCCGGAATGGCCGCACAGTTGATGGCCAGAAAAGGCTTGTCGCGCCGGCCGGAACGCTTGTGCAGGTACTGGGCTGCCAGTTCCTTGCCTACGCCACTTTCACCCATCAGCAAAACCGATGCTTCGGATTCTCCGGCACGCGCCAGCATTTCGACACAATGCAGAAACGCCGGGGAACTGCCAACCATGCGCATGTCGTCACAGCTGATGCCATCCGGATCGGTAACATGCATTACCGCCTCGCCCAGATAGCGAACCTCGTGCCTGCCATGCACCGGAACGCCACGAATCCGGGCGTATTCGGGCCGGTGCAACTGATCGAAATGGGTGTGAATGACCTCGTGCGGCTTGCCAGTGCCAAACACGGCCTGGTGCGGACAATCCTCGCCATTCTGATGACAGGGAACCGAAGACCGGTGAGACACTTCATGGCAGGTTTTGCCGATGATCTGCTCCCGGGTCACACCGAAACTTTCGCAATACGACTGATTGGCACTGACAATGCGGTAGGAACGGTCAATCAGCACAAAAGGCACGGTTTGCGCCTCGACCAGGGACACCACTTCCGGATTCAGATCGTCCTGCACAACACCCCCATGCCAAATTGTCATGACAATACCTGTCACATCTTAGGTGATCTGCGCCATTTTGTCATGACAGTTTGGCTAAATCAGCCGACAGAAAATAAATTTCAATTAAAAAACAATAGAATATAAACATGGCACGCCATGTGCTATAGAACAGGCTACCGGCCGGGATCCAACAACGAGTAACCCTGAAAGGAAACTGTACATGGCCCACATTGTCATTCTAGGCGCAGGTATCGGCGGATTGCCGATGGCCTACGAAATGAAGGAAGCTGCTCGCAAAGAAGACAAAATCACCGTCATTTCCAACACCGACTATTTCCAGTTCACGCCGTCCAATCCATGGGCTGCGGTCAAATGGCGCGAACGTGACGAAATTACCTTTCCCATCGCGCCTTACCTTGAAAAGCGGGGAATCCATTTCATCAGCCAAGGCGCGAAACGGCTGCATCCGGATCAGAATCGCATCGAACTGGTGAATGGCGAAAGTGTCGAGTACGACTACCTGGTTATTGCAACCGGACCCAAACTGGCATTTGATGAAATTCCCGGCCTCGGCCCGGACGGCAATACACAGTCGGTCTGCCATATTGATCATGCTGAACAATCGGCCAGCGCCTGGGAGACGTTCTGCGAGCAGCCAGGCCCTGTCGTGGTGGGTGCCGTACAGGGGGCATCGTGCTTTGGTCCTGCCTACGAATACGCCATGATTATGGACACCGATCTGCGGCGTCGCAAAATTCGTGACAAGGTTCCGATGACCTTCGTGACTTCCGAGCCCTACATTGGTCATCTTGGCCTGGGCGGCGTGGGTGATTCGCGCGGGTTGATGGAATCCATCATGCGCGACCGGCACATCAAATGGATCTGCAATGCCAAAGTCACCAAAGTGGATGCCGGCAAGATGTTTGTTGCCGAACACAACGACGATGGCAGCGTCAGGAAGGAACACGAACTGCCATTCAACTATTCGATGATGTTACCAGCTTTCAAAGGCATTGATGCGGTGTTTGGCATTGAAGGACTCACCAATCCGCGCGGTTTCATTGTCATCGATCCCTATCAGCGCAATCCAAAATTCCAGAATATCTTTTCAGTCGGCGTCTGTGTTGCCATCCCGCCGGTTGAACCGACACCGGTGCCGACCGGCACACCCAAAACCGGCTACATGATCGAATCCATGGTCACGGCGGCCGCACTGAATATCCGTGCCCTGCTTGATGGCCATGAGCCGAAGGAAAAGCCGACCTGGAACGCCATCTGCCTTGCCGACTTTGGTGACACCGGCGCCGCATTTGTCGCCCTGCCGCAGATTCCGCCACGCAACACCAACTGGTTCAAGGAAGGCAAATGGGTTCACCTGGCCAAGGTGGCCTTCGAGAAATATTTCATCCGCAAGATGAAAAAAGGCGAGACAGACCCGGTCTACGAAAAATTTGTTCTGAATGTGATGGGAATCAAGCGGTTGAAATAATACCGCACGAGCCCTGCTGGTTTCTCCAAACGCCCGCCGGCTACGCGCCAGCCATCGGGCGTTCTTTTTTTGTACCCCTCACGGCTCAGTGCCGGTTGCCGGCATCATGTGCATCGCGCCAGGGCCGGTGGCGTTTTATCAGCGTTTCGGCCAGCGACAGCCCTTTGGTAAGCGCTTTTTGAGCATGGTGGCCATGCCGTGTCAATACTGCCTCGCGCACGCTGCCAGATATCGCATACTGATGTTCCCATTGCGCCAGTCTGGCCAGCGCCACATGAAAATCATGGTAGAAGCCCATGGTATCCTGCAACGTGGCCAGTTCGCCGATGTATTTTTCCATGGCGGAGCGGCGGAACAATGGCGCCAGAAATTCACATGCGTAACGCAAATGCTTGAGGCCAATCCGTAGCCGGTGCGCATTTTCCGGCGTGGGTGCGCGCAGGGTTCTGGTCAATCGCAGGGCTGTGTTGTGATGCAGGCGGGAAAGCTGTTTTTCTGCAAATGCAGACAGATTGTCCGGAAAGCCACTTCTGTCCAGATTCCGCAGATCCTGTGCAAAACACAGTAGCGGGCTGCCATGTCGCAGGCCGTGCAACTTCAACATTGCCGCCTGCATTTCGTTGTTAAGCACCTGCTCGACCAGGCGTACCCCGGTCGCGATTTCGGGGCTGCCGGATCCGGTGATCGGCGCCAGAATGCAGGTTCGCATGACTTCGAGATCCCGGATGCCATCCGTCATGCCCAGCAGCGCCTTGATCTGACCTGACCAGCGCACAACATAAGAATCCGGCAAGGCTGGCTCCCACAGTTTCAGCAGGCTGCTCAACCGGCGCAGTGCAACACGAAACTGGTGAATGAATTCCGCATTCTGTCCGGTCAGGATGCCAATCTGATTGGCCTGCCACACGAGCAGACTCTGGCTCGCCAGGGCATCAAAGGCTGCCGACGCAGCCATCTTCCCACTGAGTGGACTTGGAGCTGCTTTCTGAGGCTCGGGCTGCTGCTTCTGAAACAGCTGATATCCGCGCTGCGCCTTGCTGATATCCAGAGGGATCAACGGCAGGTCTTCGGCCAGCGCAATGGCGAACGCCAGCAAATCTTCCGGCTTGCCTTGCGCCAGTTCCAGCTCTACCTCCGAAATCGGCCAGGACTGCTCGCCAGATGTGATGTTCCCCTGATCCATCATGACCAGGATTGTGACCGAATCCGACACCGCAACCCGCCAGGTGCGCCGCTGAAACATGGTGGCAAACACCGGCACCAGTTCTGCCTGCCGGGATTGCAACAACTGTCTGACAGACGCCACATCAACAGCGCTGAAATCAAACTTGCCGGTAAATGGCGTTTCCCACTCGGGACGCGCAGACAAACCGGCAAACGATTGGCCTGCGCACTTGACCGTCTGCCATTGACCCTCGCTTGTTGTTCGCACCCGCACGGCGGTTCTGGCGTGATACAACGACAGATCCGGCGTATCGAAATAGGTGTTGGCAAGCTGCCCGGCAGAGCCGGTTTCCACTGCTCCACTGATCAGCGCATGGCTGGCAACACGCGACAGGTCATCCGGAGGACAATAGAGCTTCAGTTCAACTTCGGTGGCCATGAGATGGGACCAGGTGACAGCATGCCTGACAGTCTATCCAAAATCGAACGATTGCTCCATCAGCAGACGTTGATCAGTGCCTTGCCTTATCATCGCATGCCAGGCAACATGAAACTACACATGCAACCAATGGAAAACACCATGCCTTCAATTCACCAATCAAAAGTAGCACGGCACCGCGAGCGGATGCGCGCTGCAGGGCTACGGCCTGTCCAATTTTGGGTACCAGACACACGCTCGCCCGAATTTGCTGCGCAAGTGCGCAAACAGTGCCAAAGCTTGAAAAACACCCCGTCAGAAGCTGAGATTTTAAACTTCACAGAAAAGGCTGTAACGCAAGTTGAGGGCTGGGAGTAATGCAGCGAGGCGACTATGGCGAACCACGGCCGGCCTTGATTGTACAATCCGACCTGCTAAGCGACCTGGAAAGCATTGTGCTATGCCCGGTAACAAGCGACCTGCGCAATGCCGCGTTCCGCATCACCGTGGAACCGAACCCGGTCAACGGGCTGAGTACACTTTCACAGGTCATGGTGGACAAACTCTCGACGCTACCGCGCACCAGGATCAGCGACCCATTTGGCCACCTTGATGATGAGCGGATGAAAGCGATAGACAGAGCGCTCCTGCTGGTCCTTGGCGTTATCTGAGCAGCTGCACCCCCGACATGGCTGGAAAAAACCATGAAGCAGCTGTCCGTGATCAGCTGCTGACAGATCCAGTGTCAAAAAACTGCACCCGTCCCCGTCCAGACTGCTTGGCCAGATACATGGCCTGATCGGCAACCCGCAACAGGTCGCCTGCAGTGACGCCTGCTTCCGGAAAAATGGCAACACCAATACTGGTTGAAATGCGGATTTCATGGCAGAGAATCTCAAACGGCTGTTCAATGGAAGCCATGATTCTGTTGGCCAGCTGATGACATTCTTCTTTGGCCATGTTGGTAAAAACCAGCACAAATTCATCACCGCCCAGACGCGAAACCATGTCTGTTGTACGCGATGCGGCAAGCAACCTTTGCGCGACCTCAATCA
Organism: Pseudomonadota bacterium; assembly: GCA_021845925.1. Classification (GTDB taxonomy): domain Bacteria; phylum Pseudomonadota; class Gammaproteobacteria; order Burkholderiales; family Sulfuriferulaceae; genus Sulfuriferula. Next base: position 6,965 of record JAJZUW010000014.1, on the reverse strand, counting down.
GCAGCTGGTCTCCCGCCTCATGTCCAAAGCTGTCATTGACCAGCTTGAATCCGTCAAGGTCCATAAAGCAGACTGCCAGATGTTCTTTGTGCTGCTCCGCCTGGGCAATCGCGTCATCGAGCTTGTCATTCAGCCAGTTCCGGTTGGGCAGGCCAGTCAGCGCATCGTGATGCGCAAGGCGTTCGAGTTCCTGCTGCTGTCTTTTCAAATCCGAAATATCGGAAAAAAGCGCGATGTAACGGACAATTTTGCCTTCCTGGTCCCTGATCGCCGACAGCGTCAGCCGTTCCGGATACACTTCGCCGTTCTTGCGCTTGTTCCACATTTCACCTGTCCAGTGCCCGTCCCGGATCAGCTTGCGCCACATGTTTGCGTAAAAGGTCTGATCGTGACGTCTTGCGTTCAGAATATTCGGGTTTTTTCCCAGCACTTCTTCCCGTTCATATCCGGTAATACGGGTAAAGGCAGGATTGACCTCCAGAATCACAGCCTGGTTGTCGGCAATCACAATTCCTTCATCGGCATGATGAAAAACACTGGAAACCAGCCGCAGATATTCTTCTGCATTTCTCCGTTCAGTCACGTCGTTGCTGATGCCAAGAAAATGCGTCAGTTTTCCGTGTTCATCCAGAATGGGAGAGAGATACAGCCTGTTCCAGTACAGCGTGCCATCCTTCCGGTAATTGCGCAGCGTGGCATTTCCATTGCTGCCGGTTTGCAGTGCGGCACGAATTTTATCCAGCCCCGACTGTTTATCGTCATCTCCGTGTAAAAAGCGCGCATTCTTGCCGATCAGCTCCGATCTGGAATACCCTGTCAGTTCAACAAACGCAGGATTCACATAGATCAGCGGCAGTTCCGGATCAGAAGCGTCCGCAATGGCAATGCCGTTCGTGCTGGCCTCGATGGCGTTCGACTGGATGCGAATGAGCGATTCTGCCGCCTTGCGTTGCGTAATATCAATGCCTACCGCCAGCAGATAGACCGGGTTTCCATTATCGTCATGGATCAGGGTGTTGGCCCAGTCCAGCACGCGTGCCGTGCCGGTTCTGGATACCCAGGTGTTTTCATAGCGCGTTTGGGTATCGCCTGAAAACGCCGCATGAAACACATTTTCAATTTCTGCCTGTTGATCCGGCAACAGGAAATTTTTCCAGAAAAACGGCTTGTTACCGGCTTCGGCAAATGAATATCCGGAAAATTCTTCGGCTGCACGATTGAATCTGACAATACAGCCATTGCGGTCGATGGCAAGAATCGGTGAACCGGCAGACTGGAAAATGGCATCCATGAAATCCCGTTCATGGCGCAATGCTTCCTGCAGTTGCATGCGTTCGGTCACATCATCAAAAATGGCAACCAGTTCGCCACTGTCAAGCTTGTAAATATAGTTGTCCCGCCAGCCCGAAATGCGTTCGTCCTGATAGAAGGAAATCGGAAAGTGTTCTGGTTGACCGCTTTGCCAGACTCTGCGAAATGCATCCAGAAGTCCCATCTCAACCACGCCGGGAAACACTTGCTTCAGCGTCTTGCCTGCCAGTTCATTGCGAAGCATTTTGCTCATGTGTTCAGCCGCCCGATTGATGCGGATGAACGTAAAATCCATCCCGTCATCAATGGCCTGATACACCGCCACCCCACTGCTCATGTTTTCAAGTAATTCTTCAAGCTGATTCCGGTTTTGCCGCAAGGCTTCGTCGCGGATCTTGCGCTCGCTGATGTTCCGCGACGAACAGAACAGTACGGGCTGATTTTCAAGAGACAGCGGATAGACACTAACTTCCACATCAATCAAACTACCATCCTGACACCGGTGGCGTGTTTCAAACTGGCTACGCCCCTTGGTGGACAACCGCAATTTCAGGGTGGCCATGATCCGCTCTTCTGTGGAGACAGCATCCCAGAAAGCAACGTGCTTACCGATCAGTTGATCGCGCTCGTAACCCAACATATTGCAGAACGAATCACTACATTCAACAAGTGCCCCTGTCTGGTCAAGGATATGAATGCCATCGCTGGCATTGCGCAACAACGCGGCATGTTTTTCGTTGAGCTTGTGCAGTTCACGGTTGCTGGCAACCAGCGCCTTTCCGGAATCCACCAGTTTGCGCACAATGGGTGCCATCATCCAGTGCAACAACAATGCACCCAGCACGACCAGTGCTGTCAGCAGGATTGCAACCAGCCCCAGCTTTCGGGTGGCCGGACCAAACAGTTCGGTCTGATCCATTTTCAGGACCATTCCCAATCCGTAATCCGGAATTGGCATATAGGCGGCAACCACCTTGATTCCGCGGTAATCTTTGCTAAAAATCACGCCTGATTTATCGGTAAAGGCATAATTCGCAGGCAAGGGCTTGTTTGCCATGATCCGCGGAAGCCGCTGAAACTGGATGCGTTTGTCCCTGCCCAGTAAACAGGCCATTTCATCAGGGCCAAGCGGGGTACACATGGCAACTTCGGATGTATCTGCCGCCCGGTTCATTTCTGCAATGGATTCCGTCAACGATGGCAGTCTGGATTCGGTAACGGTGTTTCCGATGGTTTTGCCATGGTCATCCACAATCGCGGTACGGACATGCAGAATGAAGTGCCCGTCCCAGAACAGCCATATCTGCCGTGCAGCGTCGAGCACAAGACGTTGCTGCTGGTTGTGCACCAGATTGCCGGCGCTGGCCAGCGTGACACCATGCAAGTCATCATACGAAACCGCCGTGAATGTGCCGGACGACACGAAAGACTGGGCAATGCGGTCCAGATCGGTGATTGCCGTATTGTTTTGACGATTTGCCGCCAGTCTGGCAAAGCTGTCGATAATAAATGGGCGCGTGCTCATCATGCGCGCGTCGTTCAGGCCTTCGGTGATACTCGATCTGAGCAATGCCGAGCTACTCTGAAGGGACAGTTGCAGGCTTTCGCTGAGTATCGTTTCCGAATTTTTCAGCATGACAAAGTACACAGCAGCACCAGCCGCCAGCGTCAGCGAAGCCAGGATCAGGAAACTGACCATGTTGATCAAGCGTTCAATCGAGCGCATGCCATTCCTTTAATGCGGACTTCAATGAGTCCAATCGACGCATCATCCAAAGCGTCCCGATTTTGCAAGAACAGCTTTGCGCAATCCGCACAGTATCGTTTCCGAATTTTTCAGCATGTCCAAATTAACTGCCACACCAGCAGCCAAAAATGCGCCGTGTCATTCCTGGCCTAACAGGTCAGTGCGTCCAATTGATCAAATGTTAAAGTAAGCCGCCAGAAATGTAAAAACAGGCATCACCAGGAAAAGTCATTCCGCGCGCAGTCGCGGAATCCACAAATCCGGCACAAAGCCCTCGACAAACCATGGATTCTGCGACTCCGCTTCGCTTCGCGCAGAATGACGAGGTATGGGTCATTCCGCCCCCCATTGTCATTCCGCCGCCCCCATTGTCATTCCGCGCGCAGTCGCGGAATCCACAAATCCGGCACAAAGCCATCGACAAACCATGGATTCTGCGACTCCGCTTCGCTCCGCGCAGAATGACGAGGTATGGGTCATTCCGCGCCCCTCCGTCATTCCGCGCGCAGTCGCGGAATCCACAAATCCGACAACCACGTCAAAAAAACCGGGGACGATTCAAACAACACACTGGTCAATCTGCTGATCAATGCACAACTAACTCAGCGGTCTTTTCAACTGGGTTGTACAAGGCAATGACCTGGAGAAGTATTCAATGCCTCAGGTCTGGAATGTCGTTATTGTCAGTATCGGCAGGCATAAATGCATTACGCATTGCCTGCACAAAAGCTTGCGTCTGATCCACTGCCCAGTTAGCCTGTTCCGGTTCAATCGGATCACCCTTGTAATCCGCAATCAGACGGAGATCTTCCATCCGGTTAAAAATGCGACCGTATTCCACCGGCACACGCTCCGTCTTGACCAGGTGGAGACTAAAAGCAGAAATCAGCCCGCTATGGCTCTTGCCAATGTCTGGTTGCGCGGGAGCACCGGAAGCCAAAAGAGCAGCGCGAGCTGCGTTGAACATCGCGTAATAGGCGCGATCGCAAGCGCCTTCGAAATCGCCAGTGTCCAGCAGCACTTTTGCTGAAGATGCAGCGCGGATGGCTTTCCCTATAAATTCCTGAGCATTCACAGACGCACCCCTTCACGCTCGATGTTTTTAAGCAGGAGGGGGTTGGAATACGTTTCCGGGTGCTCCCATTCCTCTTCCCAGATCGGCAGTGGCTGAATGCGGATGCCGGTTTCCAGCAGCACATCGTAGGCAATGTCTGCCATATCCAGCTTTGTCGTTACGAACTTTCCCGGACGCCCATGCAGCAGCACGGCAATGTCGACATCGCTGTCGGGGCGATTGGTATGTCGAGCACGGCTGCCAAACAGGATCGCCCCGGAATAGTCATACCGTGCGGAAATCCTGGCGATGAAAGCCTTGGCAGCAGCAGCGGTTTCTTGATCAATCTCACTAAGCGTTGTACTCATAGATCGTTCCTGCATATCAATTTTTGAACGAGCCAGTGGTGAAGTTGGTAATCCCCCCATTTTTAGCCGGGGTTAGAAGTAGAGTTAAGCGGCCATGGCCAACCGCTGCTTCGGTGTCATTCCGCCCAAGGCCATGTGTGGGCGGTCGTGGTTGTAATCATACATCCACTGCGTGGCGAAGAGTTGTACTTCTGCCAGATTCCGCCACAGGTAATGCGATAGCCATTCCTGGCGCACTTGGACGTACTCATGGTGCAGGTTGGTATCCGGCGTGAAATTTACCGATAGGTGAATTCAGGGAGAGTCAATGAACCACCCCTGCCAGGCTTACGCAATGGCGCGGATTCTGCGACTCCGCTTCGCTGCGCGCAGAATGACGAGGTATGGGTCATTCCGCGCCCCTCCGTCATTCCGCTCCTTCCCCACCAACGTCATTCCGCGCAGTCGCGTTGAGGGTATCGTCATTCCGCTCCTTCCCCACCAACGTCATTCCGCGCAGTCGCGTTGAGGGTATCGTCATTCCGCTCCTTCCCCACCAACGTCATTCCGCGCAGTCACGTTGAGGGTATCGTCATTCCGCTCCTTCCCCACCAACGTCATTCCGCGCAGTCACGTTGAGGGTATCGTCATTCCGCGCGCAGTCGCGGAATCCACAAATCCGGCACAAAGCTCTCGACAAACCATGGATTCTGCGACTCCGCTTCGCTTCGCGCAGAATGACGAGGTATGGGTCATTCCGCGCCCATTGTCATTCCGCCCGCAGTCGCGGAATCCACAAATCCGGCACAAAGCCATCGACAAACCATGGATTCTGCGACTCCGCTTCGCTCCGCGCAGAATGACGAGGTATGGGTCATTCCGCCCCCCATTGTCATTCCGCCCGCAGTCGCGGAATCCACAAATCCGGCACAAAGCCATCGACAAACCATGGATTCTGCGACTCCGCTTCGCTCCGCGCAGAATGACGAGGTATGGGTCATTCCGCCGCGCCCATTGTCATTCCGCCCGCAGTCGCGGAATCCACAAATCCGGCACAAAGCCCACAAATAGAGGATTGACTGTACAACACACCTTGCATAACATCCATGCATTCGCGCCAGCTTTCTGCAATGAAATCAATCAGATGGATACAACACCGTGCCCATCATTTCAATGTTCTACGGGATTATCATCCGCCTGTACCTGATAGACAACCAACACCACAATGTTCCGCATATTCATGCCAAATATGCAGAGTAAGCGCCCAGCCGTCCCACCTGTAACTGTCCGCAGATTTATGCTTCTGTCTTGAGCGGCAGCAGTTCATCCAGCCGGTTGTTTGGCCAGGTCGGCAGTTTTTCGAGGGTGTCTTTCATCCAGGCATGCGGGTCAAGACCGTTGAGCCGGGCGGTTCCGATCAGGGTCTGGATGTTGGCAGCGCGTTTGCCTGCGCGTTCACTGCCTGCGAACAGCCAGTTTTTCTTGCCCACAGCGATGGGCCGAATGGAATTCTCCACTGGATTGTTGTCGATGGGCAGGTGTCCGGTTTCGGCATAGCGGATCAGTGCTGGCCAGCGCTTGATGGTGTAATCCATGGCTTTGGCCGTGCCACTTCCGGGGGCGACTTTCTTGCGGGTTGCGCTCAGCCATGTGTTGAATTCAGCCAGTTGTTCACGTGCCTGTTGGCGCAGTGCTTGTCTGGTTTCCTGTGTGGCATCTTTGGCTTCGGCTTCCAGCTGGTACAACCTGGCGATACGCATGAGCGCTGCTTCTGCAATCGGGCTGGGGTTGTCCTTGTGCAGATCGAAGAACTTGCGCCGCGCATGTGCCCAGCAGGCGAGCTCGGTGATGTCCTGTTCACCGAACAGGTGCTTGTAGCCGGAGTAGTCATCCACCATGAGATGGCCGCGCCAGTCTCCCAGGAAGCTGTCGGCATGCTTGCCGGAACGACTGGTCTGGTAGTCGAATACCACGATGGGCGGCCCGGTATCCAGATCATTGCTGCGCCAGGTCCACAGGTAGGCGCGTTTGGTTTTGCCCGCCCCCGGATCAAGCTGCGCTACCGGGGTTTCATCGGCATGCATGACTTGCCGTTCTCTCAGCAATTCCGCCAGCCGCTCTGCCAGCGGTTGCAGGGCAAATCCGGTTCTACCTACCCAATCAGCCAAAGTGGAACGCGCCAGCGGTACATTACTGCGGGCGGCGATCTGCTCCAACCGGTATAACGGCAGATGATCGGCGTATTTGCTGATCATGACCCAGGTGAGCAAACCGGGAGCGGCCATGCCGCCATCGATGATGGCCGGTGGCACGGGTTCGGCTGTCACCGTTTCACACTTGCGACAGGTATATTGCGGACGAATGTGGCGATGCACGAAGAACGTAACCGGCCAGCCGCCCCACCTTCAACAAGGTTTCATTAGCGTGCAAAGTCCCCACTTGTTTTTTTAGTGGGGACTTAACATGCTTCCAGACGCTTATCCACCCCGCCAACGCCGGTACCACA
>JAJZUW010000013.1 GCA_021845925.1 Pseudomonadota bacterium | reverse complement strand
TGGCGTGCACAGCGTAACCACCAGTGAACACACCCCGGCCATCGACATCAGCGGCTGGAACCTGAGCGCGCTCAGCCTCACCGTGCCTAAGGATGGCGAAGAAGACCAGCGCAGCTTCACCCTGCAGATCCATGCCAGCAGCCACGACACGGCAACCCACTCCACAGCCAGCAGCACAGCCAGCGTGTATGTCAGCCTGCTGGCTGGTGACGCCTGCGCAACCCCGGTCAGCGTCAATCCGTATGTCAGCCCGGCCAACCCCGGCATCACCAGCCAGAGCAGCGGGCCGATCTACGCCACCAGCGCCGTGGTGAGCCCGCTGACCCCACTGGTGAGCGGGATGGTGATCAGCTCACCGGCAAGTGATGACCAGCCAGGGGATGATGACAATCAGGGTAACGCATGGGATACTGCCGGTGCCAATGGTAACAACGGCAACAATGACAACGCAGCCCAGCTTGACCCGGACAGCCTGTGGAACAACCTGAGCGAATCGGTGAGCGCAGCATTGTTCAACGAACTGGGGCTGAATAACGAGCACTGACCCGCGGGCCGGGGCAACCCGGCCGCTTCAGCACATGAACAACGATATCGGGGGAACCGCCATGCTAAACCACCTTGCCATCCATCTGCGCAGTTTGCTGCTGGCCGGCCTGTGGCTGCTGACCACCGCCTGCCACGCAGACCAGCCCGCCTGGCAGGGTGTCTGGAGTGGCACCATCGGCAAATCGGAGGTCAGGGTTTGTTTGGATCAAAAAGGCCAATCCGCCTATCGCTACCTGCGTTACCAGACTGATATTCCACTGACGCTACACGAGAATGAATGGGAGGGAACCGACAACGGCGTTGTCACCGAGACATGGGCATTGAACAACCCGCAGGGGAATATGCTGGAAGGCAAATGGCGTAAACGTAACTCAGGAAAAACATTGCCTATTCGGCTCAACAGGCTGGCAGATGTGAATAGTTCAGCACCTTGTAAATCGCCAACTTATTTGAATGTACTAAGTAAAAGCTCCGAAAGATCGAACTTGTCCGCAGTGTCAAAAGCAAGTGGTTCGAAAAGTGCGGAACGTAAAAATGTTCGTGACCGAATAGTCTATTTTGAGACGATATCCGGTGGTTTATTTTCAAACATAGCCATATCCCGTGACGATAAAGTGTTAGTGGTGGTGGGTCAAGATGGCGAAATTTTGCGTTCGACCGACGGCGGTGCCAATTGGTCTCAGGTTGAGAGCACCACAAAAGCCTCTCTTTACGGTGTTATTGCCACACACAACGGCGAGCTAGTGGCAGTGGGAGACCATGGGGTTGTTGTGCGTTCGACCGACGGCGGCACGACGTGGTCGAAGAATTACAGCGGTGCGCAATCTCTTCTCTTCGGCGTTATTGCTACTCCTGATGGTGCCCTAGTGGCGGTGGGAGAAAATGGGGTTATCGTGCGTTCCACCAACGGTGGAACCCGATGGTCAAAGGTAAATAGTGGCACCGAGATTTCGCTTTACAATATCATTACAGCTCCCAAAGGAGTACTGGTGGCATTGGGTGGTGCAGATGATGATAATGGATCGGGTGGTTTGCATAGTTTGAACGTCATTGTGCGTTCTACCGACGGTGGCATTAGTTGGTCCGTTATTAAGAGTGTAACCGACAGTGTGCTCAACGGTATCATTGTCGAGGCCAATGGTGCTTTAATAGCCGTAGGTGAACAGGGCACCATTGTGCGTTCTATTGACGGTGGAGTTACTTGGTTAAAGGTTGTGAGCGGGACGAAAATTCCGCTCACAGACATTGTTACAACTCCAAAAGGCATGCTGGTAGCGGTTGGCGGTGAACTCAAAAGTGTTGAGAACAGCATGCAAAGATTGAGTGTCATTGTTCGTTCTACTGATGGTGGCACCCATTGGTCCGTGGTGGAGAGCAGCACGAAAAATCAAATTTATAGTGTCATTGCTACGCACAATGGAACGTTGTTTGCGGTGGCTGGTGATGATGGTTTCGTGGTGCGTTCTATTGATGGTGGTGCCAACTGGTCTCGTGAGAGCAGCATCGGATTCGCGCCAACCACCTTCTTCGCCACGATTGATGGCTCACTGGTGGCGATGGCTGGTCCAGGTGATATCATGCGTTCGACTGATGGTGGCGGAAGCTGGGTAAAGGTTAAGGTTAAGAATGGCATGAAAGAAAAGTAGCTGCTGGATGGACAGGTGATAGAGCTGGCCCCGGAAATTTGAACAAGCGGCTAAGTGGAAAACCTGCTAATTTTGGTACCCGTGCAGGGTGTGGAAATGGAGCAGGACATGGCAAAGAGGACAAGGCGGACGGGTAATCCCCCCATTTTTAGCCGGAGTTAGAAGTAGAGTTAAGCGGCCATGGCCAACCGCTGCTTCGGTGTCATTCCGCCCAAGGCCATGTGCTGACAAGTTGCCTTGCTTCCAGCAAGGTGTTGCGTAACTGGATCAGCTGTGTTTCCAGGCGGGCATCAAGGCTGCCACTGTCAGCCTCCAGAATGCAACCACCGAGTTCGATTGCTGGATCGGCAACCCAGGCCACTTGTTGGCTGGATACCTGCATATCCGCCAGTACACCGGTCTCTTGCAAGGCAGCCAGATCGCCAGGGTGCAGATGAATGATCAGCTTTTCACGGTTACCTGCCTGGGCAACCGCTTGCCTGACCTGGGCCAGAATAACGTCGCGGCTCATGGCGGTTGAACCGAGTATCTTGCAGATCGCTTCGAAGGCGATGTCAACCATGATGTTTTCCATGCCCTGAATGGTGGATCTGAGGGCTTCATCCAGTTTGTCGGCAATGGATTTGACCCGGGCAAGCTCTTCGGCAAAGGTCTGGCGCATTTCTTCCCGGCCTGTCATCCGACCTTCCTGCAATCCGCGCTGTCGGCCCAGTTCGCGGGCCGATTCGGCTTCGCTGCGGAATTGTTCCAGTACGGATTGCCTGGCTTTTTCAGAGCTTGCCGCCCAGGATGACCTTCGTGACCCAGGCCGCGCTATTGCCCTGGATTCGCAGGTATAATCGTGGCGCTACGCGGTTCATACCCTGTTTTCGTGCGACAACCAGGCTTTTGACTGCTTGCGCGGTCAGCGGGCGCATGTCTTTGGGTTTTGGCATGGGCGTCCTCCATAGTTAGCTAGATAACGAAATAGATAACGAATGGATGATACTCACTGAAACGCCATGAGGCAAATTGAAACATGCCAAGGATGGAAACCTGTTGTTTTATAGGGATTTTGATATGATTTGATACAGGATGACACAACTTGAAATATGGCTTCTGGCGGAGAGAGAGGGATTCGAACCCTCGGTAGGCTTGCACCTACGCCTGATTTCGAGTCAGGTACATTCAACCACTCTGCCACCTCTCCGTTAGCCGGCTATTGTAACCCGTTTGTTCCATGAATTGAAGTCTGTCTTGCGTTGTCGATATCAATCCTGATTCGATTGACCGGAAAGGACCATTTGTTTCAACGATTGTTGTTGTTGTCAGTGCTTTTGCTGGCTGGTTGCCACAACCAGAGCCAGAAACCCGTGCCGTTACCACCGCCGGAGGTCACTCATCGTCTGGTCGTACTGACCTATAACGGCGGGGCGACCCGGTTCGAGGCTGCCAATGGCGAACCGGCGGGCATGCAAAACGACCTGGTGAATCTGTTTGCGTTGCAATTCGGTTACACGGTTGAATACCGGACTCGCGATCATGTTGCCGAACTTCTGGATGCGTTGCGGCAGCAGCAGGCGCATTTGCTGGCCGCGGACCTGATTCCCGCCCGCGATCAGCTGCATGATCTGGTGTTCGGCAGCAGTTATTTTCCTGTTCATCAGGTAGTGGTTTGCAATACCGATGGCATTCATCCCGAAAGCATCAGCGATCTGCCAGGTCTTCGTGTGGCGACCGTCGCTGACAGCTGGCACGACGACGCCTTGCGCGCGGCCCGCCTCAAGGTACCGGCACTGCAATGGCGGGAAGTGGCTGGTGGCTGGGAAGAAGGGTTGTTGGTGCAGGTGGCCAGGGGCGATCTGGACGTGGCTGTGGTTGATTCGGCGACATATGACCGCGTGCGTCATTTGTACGCCAATCTGGATGTGGCGTTCGAACTGCCACCGGATGGCAATCTGGCGTGGATATTGCCACAGGCTGGCAGTCCGGTGCTGCGTCAGCAGGTGAATGCTTTTTTTGCGCAGATCATGCGCGATGGGCGTCTGAAACAGATTGTCGACCGGTATTATGGCTATGCCGACCGGCTGGAAGATCAGGATGTCGGCGGTATCCTGCAACGGATGCATGCCGTGCTGCCAAAGTATCGCAAGATTTTTTACGAGGCACAGCAATTGACCGGAATCGACTGGCGGTTGCTGGCGGCCATTAGTTATCAGGAATCCCACTGGGACCCTCAGGCCACTTCGCCTACTGGTGTACGTGGCATGATGATGATGACGGTGGATACCGCCGACAAGATGGGCGTCGATGACCGCCTGGATCCACGGCAAAGCGTACTGGGCGGAGCACGTTACCTGCAGGAGCTGATCGACCAGCTGGGTAACAATGTCGATTATGCCGACCGGGTATGGATGGCGCTGGCAGCGTATAACCAGGGCCAGGGGCATCTGGACGATGCGCGCAACCTGGCACTCAACCGGCATCTGAATCCGCGACTCTGGTGCGATGTGAAACGCACCTTGCCACAGTTGTCGGTGCCCGGGCCGCACCCCGGTGTTCATCATGGTTATTGCCGGGGAGGCGAGGCGGTTGCCTTTGTCGAGAGCGTCCGCACATACTATGATATCCTGCAGCGGTACGAGAAACCCTGGCAGCCGCCGCTGGTGGACTTTGCCAGTCATACGAAATAACCCGAAGGATGCGGTGCATGCAGTCTGGATGCCCCTGCGTTGACGGATACCGGTTCTGACATGCGACCCCATCATTTTTCGACTGGCGCGGCTGGTCCTGCTGACTTGCGAACACTGGCACGGTTGCTACCCTATCTGTGGGAGTACCGGGCCAGAGTGATACTGGCAATGAGCCTGCTGGTGGCAGGCAAACTGGCGGGTGTCGGCATACCGGTGTTGCTGAAGGACATCGTCGATCATCTGGGCAGCAAGGCTGCGCCGCTGACCGTGCCGGTGGGATTGCTGCTGGCGTATGGCTTGTTGCGCCTGTCCAGCACCATGTTTTCCGATCTGCGCGACATCGTCTTTGCGCGGGTGACGCAGCGAGCCATCCGTCGTATCGGGCTGGAAGTGTTCCGTCATCTGCACGGACTCTCCCTGCGTTTTCATCTTGAGCGACAGACCGGCGGGATTACACGCGATATCGAACGTGGCACGCGCAGTATTTCCTCGCTGATCAACCTGGCGCTGTTTTCGGTGCTGCCGACCCTGATCGAAATCCTGCTCGTCGCCGGTATTCTTCTGGTCAGATACGACTGGCTGTACGCCGCCATCACACTCACGGCACTGATTGTCTACATGGTGCTGACGTTTACCATCACGGAATGGCGCACTAAATTCCGGCGCAGCATGAACGAGCTGGATTCGCTTGCCAGCAGCAAGGCGATTGACAGCCTGCTCAATTATGAAACCGTCAAGTATTTTGGCAACGAAAACTGGGAGGCCGAGCGTTATGACGCCAACCTGTCCAACTGGGAAGCGGCGGCAGTCAAGAACCAGCTGGCCCTTGGTCTGCTGAATGTAGCCCAGGCCAGCATCATTGCAATTGCCGTGACTGTCATGCTGATGCGGGCATCGGCAGGGGTGGTGGCTGGACGGATGACGGTGGGTGATCTGGTCATGATCAACGCATTTCTGATCCAGATGTTCATTCCGCTCAATTTTCTGGGTGTCATGTATCGGGAAATCAAGCAGTCACTGACCGATATCGAAAGACTGTTTGAAATCTTGCGCGCCCATCGCGAAATCGCAGACACGCCGGGGGCGCCAGATCTGCGCCTGTCAGGCGGCCGGCTTGAATTCCGCTCGGTCAGTTTTGCCTATGATCCGGAACGGCCAGTGCTGAACGAAGTGAGTTTCGAGATACCAGCCGGCCACAACGTGGCCGTGGTTGGCGCCAGCGGTGCCGGAAAGTCCACTCTGGCAAGGCTCTGTTACCGTTTTTACGATGTCACGGGCGGCAGTATCCAGATTGATGGCCAGGACATACGTCAGGTCAGTCAGGCCAGTCTGCGGCGGGCTATCGGGATTGTGCCGCAGGATACCGTGCTGTTTAACGACTCCATCTATTACAACATTGCCTATGGCCGACCGGATGCCAGCCGGCAGGAAGTGATCGAAGCCGCACGTGCTGCGCATATCCTTCATTTTATCGAATCCCTGCCAAAAGGCTGGGATACCCAGGTCGGAGAACGTGGACTCAAGCTATCTGGTGGCGAAAAACAGCGCGTCGCCATAGCACGTACGTTGCTTAAGGATCCTGCAATTCTGATTCTGGATGAAGCCAGTTCGGCATTAGACAGCCAGACCGAGAAAATTATTCAGGCAGAATTAAAGGAAGTAGCGCAAAATCGCACTACCCTGACGATTGCGCACCGGTTGTCCACGATTGTGGATTCGCATGCCATTCTGGTCATGGATAACGGGCGGATCGTGGAATCGGGGACCCACCGCGATCTGCTTGAAAGACAGGGGAGTTATTATAAATTATGGACACTGCAACAGCAGGAAACGACAGATAAGCAAGTTGAACCGATAACAGGAGAATGAAATGTTGCAGGAAGATATCGCCATTCTGAATGATCGCTTTGGCATGACCAGCACGCTGGAAATCATCGACCGGAATTCGATCCCCGTGCTGCGCATCAGCACGCCGTTCGCCCGGACGCTGATAGCGTTGCAGGGTGCCCAGGTGCTCGAATGGCAGCCGGCTGGCCATCAACCGGTGCTCTGGGTCAGCCGTGCTGCCCAGTATCAGACTGGCAAGGGTGTGCGTGGTGGGGTGCCAGTATGCTGGCCCTGGTTTGGCGCCGGTGAGGAGGGTAAGCCCGCGCATGGGTTCGTGCGCACCCGCATGTGGGATCTGCTGTCGGCAGACTGGCATGGCGAACTGCTGGTGGTGCGCATGGGGATCAGCGACACCGAGGAAACCCGCGCCATCTGGAACCACGCTTTCAATCTTGAATTGCGCGTGACCATTGGCGCGACACTGGTGATGGAACTGATCACCCACAATACAGGGAAAGAATCCTTTACCATCACCGAGGCATTGCATACCTATTTCCGGATTGGCGACATTGCTCGCACGGCGGTCAGCGGACTGGAAAACGTACAGTATCTCGACAAGGTGCATGGATTTGCCACCGAAGTCCAGCACGGAACAGTCACTTTTGGCGGTGAAACCGACCGGATATATCTCGATACGGCATCGACCTGTGTCATTGACGATGCGGGTTGCGATCGCAAGATCAGCGTGGCCAAGTCTGGTAGTCACAGCACGGTTGTCTGGAATCCGTGGGTGGACAAGGCTGCCGGTTTTGCCGACATGGAGCCCGAAGAGTATCGCGAAATGCTTTGTGTGGAAACCTGCAATGCAGGCAAAGACAGCATCACGGTCGAACCTGGTGGCAGCCATGTCCTGCGTGCCGAGATCAGTACCAAGGCGAACTGATCCGAGGTTGTGGTGCCCCGGACACGAATCGAACGTGTGACCCTTCCCTTAGGAGGGGAATGCTCTATCCACTGAGCTACCGGGGCATGCGGGCGCTCATTGTAGCGCGAAACACCCGTGCGCGTCATGCCTGATGCAGGCGAACCGCTTGTTGTGATGAAAGGAAAACCCATGTGGCTTGGATTGCCGCGCACCGTTCTGGTCCTGGGTTGGGTCAGTCTGCTGAATGATCTGGCATCCGAAATGGTGGTGCCACTGATTCCAATCCTGCTGGCCAGTGTGCTTGCGGGTGGTCCGGTTGCACTGGGTCTGATCGAAGGTGTGGCCGACGCTGTTGCTGCCATGCTAAAACTGTGGTCCGGACGACATTCTGACCAAGTACGCAGTCACCGCAAATTACTGACTGTTGCTGGCTATTCGGTGTCCAATCTTGTTCGGCCGCTGATTGCTTTTTCGGCCGGATGGCCGATGCTGCTGTTCTTGCGCAGTACGGATCGTATCGGCAAAGGGTTGCGTAGTGCGCCGCGTGATGCGCTGATTGCCGATGCCGTGCATACGGATATGCGCGGCAAGGCCTTCGGTTTGCACCGGGCCTTTGACAATGGCGGATCGGTTGCTGGCAGCCTGGCAGCCGCTGCTGCACTGACATATGGCTTGTCCCTGGTGCAGGTGATTGCATGGTCGGCCCTTCCCGGCATGCTTGCTGTGCTGCTGCTGGTGTTTGGTGTGGCACGGCCTCCCGCATTGTCAGTGGTGCGGAATGTACGTACCGAGCCTCTGGCCTGGTGGGATCTGCATCCCCGTCTGCGGCATTATCTGATCCTGCTTGGCTTGTTTGCGTTCGCACGGGCTTCCGAAACGTTTATTGTGTTGCGCGGGCATGAACTGGGCATGAGTACGGTGGACCTGTTGCTGTTGTGGGCCATGCTGAGTTTTGCCAAATCCATGGCTTCCCTGCGTGGTGGCATGCTGGCGGATTCGCTGGGACGTCTGCCTGTGATCCTGGTGTCGTGGACGGGTTATGCCGCCACTTTCCTGCTGCTGGCTCTGGTGGCCAATGAACAGGCCATCTGGCTGGTTACGTTGCTGTTTGGCGTTTTGGCTGGATTGTCAGAGGGGGCCGAGCGTGCGGTGGTGGGGGACTGGATCGGGATTGAACTGCGTGCCAGTGCGTATGGCTGGTATTACTGGATCACCGGCATTGCGGCTATTCCTGCGGGGGTGACATTCGGTGCCATCTGGCATTACTTTGGCGCGCGTCCGGCATTCGGTTGCGCGGGATTGTTGGGTGCGGTGGTCGCCGGATTGGCCTGGCGCTTGCTGGGCAGTGCGCCGAAATCTGCCGGATGAGGCCGTTCTAGCAGGGTTGCCGGTAAAGGCAACCCCGCGCGATATTAGTTGTCGCCGTGATGTTTTCTGGATTGCTTGAGGAACCACCAGGTGAACCAGGTCATCATTCCAACGGCAAATACGACCGTAAAGATGCTCAGCAAGCCAATCGGGCTGTGGAACAGAATATCCAGCATGATTTTTTCCTTTCTTTGACACAGACAAACGTTTTGTTGTCAGTCACTGACTGACCTACTGTTACAGCTTTCGACACTTCCCTGCACAACATGGACTGAACTGGTAGTACCGACTTGCATACTTTAGGACAAATATATCTTCATATTTAAAAATGTCAAGAGTCTGATATATGACATTATGAAATTTGCAACAACATGATGCAGAATTGAGCTTGACGTAGGCGGGGAGCAGCATTTGGCCGGTCAGGTGGACAATGCCGTTTGTGCGGTTAGGTAAAATGATGACAGAAATTTGTCAGAACCAGTTCGGATGCGGACAGTTGTTGTAGAATGTTTCCCATGTTGCCCTGGTTGACCCGACCTGATGCATTTCCATCGCCCGAGCTGGCTCTGCGTGAACCGGAGGGTTTGCTGGCTGCGGGTGGTAAACTCGACACTGACTGGTTGCTGGCAGCATACCGGCAAGGCATTTTTCCATGGTATGGTGAAGGTCAGCCGATTCTGTGGTGGAGTCCGGATCCGCGCATGGTATTGTTACCGGAATGGTTGCATGTTCCACATTCGCTGGAGAGGGTCATGCGCAAGACGCCTTTCGACCTGCGTAGTGATACAGCGTTCGAAGATGTCGTTCGGGCATGTGCAGCGCCAAGACAGAACCAGCCTGGCACCTGGATTGGCGAGGACATGATTGCCGCCTATGTGGCGTTGCATCGTGCGGGATATGCGCACAGCATGGAAAGCTGGCAGGACGATCGGCTGGTGGGCGGGTTGTACGGAGTGGTCCTGGGGCGGGTGTTTTTTGGCGAGTCCATGTTTGCCCGTGTGCCGGATGCCTCGAAAGTGGCTTTTGTGCATCTAGTGCGGGCATTGGCTGCGAAGGGTTGTGAATTGATTGACTGTCAGATGTACACGGATCATCTGGCCCGTTTCGGCGCCAGGACGATTCTTCGCACGGATTTTCTCCGACGTCTGTCATCCGCTCAGGACAGTGATGCGACCTGCTGGCCGGAGTCTGTGCCATGAACGATGTCTTGCGCCAGTCTGTCAGTTTGCAGTTTTACCTGACTGCAGAACATCCCTGCAGTTATCTGCCGGATCAGAAAGCGCGTTCCCAGGTTGCGATTCCGGCCCACAAGGTCAATACGGCGGTCTATAGCGAACTGATCCGTCGGGGTTTCCGGCGCAGCGCCCTGCATACCTATCGGCCGGCATGTGACAATTGCCGGGCTTGCGTGCCGGTTCGGGTTGCGGTGGATGGTTTCAGGCCGGGGCGCACCCACCGCAAAGTGATCAACCGCAATCACGCAGTCGAGGTGCGACTGCTGGCGCCGCATTTCGACGAAGAGCATTTCCGGCTTTACCAGCGGTACCAGGCGACGCGGCATGCCGGCGGCGGTATGGACCATGACGATCCCGGACAATATGAAGAATTCATGGTAGACAGCCACGTGGATAGCTGGCTGCTGGAGTTTCGCGAAGCTGGTCAGCTGCGCATGGTGAGCGTGGTTGATGCAGTGGCCGATGGCCTGTCGGCCGTCTACACCTTTTTTGACCCGGACTTGCCGCAGCGCAGTTTTGGCGTGTTCAACGTGCTGTGGCAGATTGACTTGGTCAGGCGTTTGCGCCTGCCTTATCTCTACCTTGGATACTGGGTGCAGGAAAGCCGGAAAATGGCTTACAAGATTCGTTATCAACCGCTGGAAGGGCTGGTTGACGGAGTGTGGCAGTTGCTTTCGGCCAGTGATGGCGACAACTGCGCAAGTGACGGTGGCAGGGGGGAGAATGCAACAGTATCTTGAGTTGATGCGCCATGTCCGCGAGCATGGCACGCCAAAGACCGATCGCACCGGCACCGGAACGCTGTCGGTGTTTGGCTGGCAGATGCGCTTTGATCTTGCCAGAGGTTTTCCATTGCTGACAACCAAAAAGCTCCATCTGCGTTCGATCATCCATGAACTGCTCTGGTTTTTGCGCGGCGACACCAATGTGGCCTGGCTGCACGAACATGGGGTCACGATCTGGGATGAGTGGGCCGACGAAAATGGTGATCTGGGCCCGGTTTATGGTCATCAGTGGCGCAGCTGGCCGACAGCCGATGGTCGCCAGATCGATCAGATCAGCCAGATTTTGCAGCAGATACGCAGCCAGCCCGATTCGCGACGCATGATAGTGTCGGCGTGGAATGTCGGTGAGCTCGATCGCATGGCGCTGGCGCCATGCCATGCCCTGTTCCAGTTTTATGTCGCCGATGGCAAGCTGAGCTGTCAGCTGTATCAGCGCAGCGCAGATATTTTTCTCGGCGTCCCTTTCAATATCGCCAGCTACGCACTGCTGACCATGATGATTGCCCAGGTGTGTGGTTTGCAGGCTGGCGACTTTGTGCATACGCTTGGCGATGCCCATCTGTATTCCAATCACCTGGACCAGGCGGACCTGCAATTGTCACGTGAACCGCGCAGTTTGCCGGTGATGCGAATCAACCCAGAAGTGACGGATCTGTTTGCCTTCCGTTTTGAAGATTTTGTCCTGGAAGGTTACGATCCGCATCCCGCCATCAAGGCACCGGTAGCGGTTTGACCGGCAGAGTGACATCAGGGCAGGGGGCAGGCAGTGATCGACTATAGCAAAAAACGGGTCCTGATCGTGGACGACAGTCAGGCAATGTGTTCTTCGTTGCGCATCACGCTCAGCAATTTCGGCATTACGCGCAGCGAGGCTTCCTACACGGCCGGCGAAGCGATCTACCGCATCCGTAGCCGTGAATTCGACATGATCGTGTGTGATTACAATCTGGGCGACGGCACCGATGGTCAGCAATTGCTCGAATTCGTTCGTCGGGAAGGACTGATCTCCCCGTCGGTGGTGTTTCTGATGGTGACTGCGGAACGAAGCTATGAAAAGGTGGTGCTTTGTGCGGAAATGGCGCCGGACGATTATCTGCTCAAGCCATTTACTGCCGAAACCATGCGCTTGCGCCTGGAACGGGTGTTTGACAAGAAGGAAGCTTTTTCCAGGATTTATACCCAGCTAACCCAGCGTCATCTGGACAAGGCAGTTGAAGAATGCGACCGTTTGCTGGCACAAAAGACCCGTTACAGCATCGATGTGATGCGCACCAAGGGCGAGTTGTTGCTTGAACTGGGCCGCGAGGACGAAGCACGGGCTCTGTATGAGGAAATACTGCATCTCAGGGTGGTGCCCTGGGCCAGGCTTGGTCTGGCGCGCGCCATGCACAATTCCGGCGAGCTCGACAGTGCCATGGGCGAACTTCGGGAAGCTATTGCCGAAATGCCCGAATATCTGGCTGCCTATGACACGCTTGCCGAAGTGCAGGGCGCAGCCGGCATGGGAGAAGAAGCCCAGGAAACCTTGCAGTCGGCGTTGAAGATTGCGCCCGGCAACCTGGTTCGCCAGACTGCGCTGGGTGAGGTGGCTTATCGTAACCAGGACCTGGAAACGGCCGGCAAGGCTTTTGAAACCGTGGTGGACAAGGGCCGATATTCGTTTCTGCGCACCTACAAGGATTACGTTAATCTGAGCAGGGTGCAGATGGATCAGAAACAGTTCGACAAGGCAGTGCGTACCATTGGCAATGCGCGGGATTCCTTTGGCGATTCACCCGAAGTCGAACTGGCGGCATCCACCATGGAATCGCTGATCCAGCATGCCGCCGAAAATGAAGCCGCAGCAAAGGTCGCGCTTGCCCGTGCGCTGAAAGCGCGCGATGATGCCAAACTGCAATTGTCCGACCAGGTGGCTGTTGATCTGGCCCGCTCTGCGTTCCTGAATGGCGAAGAAGAAATTGGCCGCCAGATGGTGCGCGAGATGGTGAGCAACTATTACGATGACGCCCGCTTCCAGCAATCCGTGCGCAATATGCTGGAAGCGGTTGGCCGTGGAGAAGAAAGCAAGGCACTGATTGAAGACAGTGTGGTTGCAGTGGTCAAACTGAACAACGAAGGGGTCATGAAGGCCAGGCAGGGCGATATGGCCGGCGCCATTGAACTTCTGCTTGAAGCGGCAAACCGCATGCCGCAGAATATCCAGCTGGCGCTGAATGCCGCCCAGGCCCTGATCGTGGAAAGCGATCGTCATGGCTGGCACGACGAACACATGCGCGAAGCGAAACGCCTTGTCGACATGCATGAACCGGTGCATGGTCATCTTGCCAAGTTCAAGAAAATCAAGGCTTATCTGAAAGACGTTGGTCTCAAGTTCGGAGTGAATCTCTAATGCCGGAAAACGGATCTGATCAAGCATTGCAGATGGCAACCCTGCTTTCGGCCAATCTGCATGACACCAAAAACCTGATGGGTCAGTTGATGCTGCGACTGGATGCCTTGTCTGGTGATGATCCCGGGGTGCGCGATGCCAGATTCCTGTGCCAGCAGGTCAACGATCGCATGGTTCAGCTGCTGTTGCTGTTCGAAGTCAGGGATGGCGAACTGAAACCACAATACGAAGCCCACAACCCGGAAGATTTCCTGCTTGAATTGCGCGAAAACGCGCGCGCCTGGGCAGGTGAGCGGCTCCGGATCGAAATGCGTGACGATGCCGCTCCGGATTACTGGTATTTCGACCGCACACTGCTGGAAATGGCCATGATGAATGCGTTGCACAATGCTTTTCGTCATGCACGGCAGGAAATCATCTTGTCGGCTGGCATGCATGATGGCATGCTTCAGCTTTCTGTTAGCGATGATGGCGCCGGCTATCCGCAAGGCATCCTGCATTCCGCCGGCGATGAACGCTTGCCCGTGTCCCAGGACGGTACCGGACTGGGGCTGTTTTTTGCCGGCAAGATTGCCAATGCCCACAACAACCGTGGCGTCAGAGGACGCCTGAAACTTGACAATGCGTCTTCGGGAGGCGGCGCAGTGTTTTCTATTCTGCTTCCCTGATCTGAAGAACGAAACAGACCATGAATCTACATGAATACCAGGCCAAGCAGATTTTGCGCGAGCACGGCCTGAATACGCCGCGTGGCGTGGTGGTTGAAGCCGCCATGCATGCAGAACTCGCTGCAACCGGCTATCTGGGTGGCGATGCCTGGGTTGTCAAGGCGCAGGTGCATTCGGGTGGCCGCGGCAAAGCCGGTGGCGTGCGCCGTGTCACCTCTCTGGAAGACTTGCGCGATGCAGCCGTGAGCTTGCTGGGCAACCGGCTGGTCACTGTGCAGAATGCACCGGAAGGGCAGCTGGTCGAACGGCTGCTGGTTGAAGAATCACTGGACATCGTCAGCGAATACTACCTTGGATTGCTGCTGGATCGGGAAAGCAGCCGAGTCGTGCTGGTGGCGTCGCGTGCCGGTGGCATGGACATTGAAACCGCCGGCCATGCCGATCCGGACAGCATTCTGCGGGAGTTCTGCGATCCGGTGCTTGGACTGCAAGCCTACCAGTGCCGGTCAGTTGCATTTCGTCTGGGCCTGCCTTTTGAACTGCATGGCGATTTTTCGCGCATGTTGCAGGAGCTGTATCGCATCTATACGACATCCGATCTCGTTCTGCTGGAAATCAATCCGCTGGTGTTGACAGGCGACAATCGCCTGGTGGCACTGGACTGCAAGATGGTGGTCGATGACAATGCCCTTGCACGTCAGGGTCATCTGGCCGATCTGCACGATGACAACCAGATCGATCCGAAAGAAGTGCAGGCACAGGCTGCTGGTCTCAGTTATATTGCCCTGGACGGTGAAATTGGCTGCATGGTCAATGGTGCCGGTCTTGCCATGGCAACCATGGACCTGATTCGCCTGCATGGCGGATCGCCGGCCAATTTTCTGGATGTGGGCGGCGGTGCGACGGCGGAAACCGTCGCCAAAGCGTTTTCCATCATCCTGGCCGACAGCCGTGTTCGTGCGGTGCTGGTCAATATTTTTGGCGGTATCATGCGTTGCGACATCATTGCGCAAGGTATCATTGCCGCGGTGCGCGAAACCGGCATCGAGGTGCCGGTGGTGGTCCGTCTGGAAGGCACCAACGTCGAAGCTGGCCGGGCCTTGCTGTCCGGCAGTGGCCTGTCCATCATCAGCGCGGATGACCTGACCGACGCTGCCCGCAAGGCAGTGAATGCAGCACGTGGAGCAACAGCATGAGCATACTCGTTGATGCCGGCACCCGGGTACTTTGTCAGGGTTTTACCGGCAAGCAGGGAACATTTCATTCAGAACAGGCCATCGCATATGGTACGCGCATGGTCGGTGGTGTCACGCCAGGCAAGGGCGGCCAGACCCATCTTGGCCTGCCGGTGTTCAATACCATGCGCGAAGCCAGGCAGGAAACCGGTGCCAATGCCAGCGTCATTTATGTGCCGGCCGGTTTTGCCGCCGATTCGATCATGGAAGCCGCCGATGCCGGCATTGAACTGGTGATCTGCATTACCGAAGGGATTCCTGTGCGTGACATGGTGAATGTCAAGGCAGCACTGGCTGCCAACGGGACGCGCCTGATCGGGCCCAATTGTCCCGGCATCATCACGCCAGGCCAGTGCAAGATTGGCATCATGCCAGGCGTCATTCACCAGCCGGGCAGCATTGGTATCGTGTCCCGTTCCGGTACGCTGACTTATGAAGCCGTGCATCAGACCACCAAGGCCGGACTGGGGCAGAGCACCTGTGTCGGTATTGGCGGTGATCCGGTCAAGGGGCTGGATTTTGTGGATTGTCTGGCCATGTTCGAAGCCGATCCGGATACCCGTGCCATTATCATGGTGGGCGAGATTGGCGGCAACAGCGAAGAAAAGGCTGCCAGCTACATCCGGGATCATGTCAGCAAACCGGTGGCTGCGTACATTGCCGGGCAGAGCGCGCCTCCTGGAAAGCGCATGGGGCATGCGGGTGCCATCATCGCCGGCGGTAGTGGTACTGCACGAGCCAAAATGGATGCATTGCGCGACGCAGGTGTCGTGGTGGCAGAGTCGCCAGCCGACATGGCGCGTGCCGTCATGGACGCCATGGCGCAACGGAAACCGTCATGAAAATTGCTCTGGCGCAGATCAATCCGGTGGTAGGCGATTTGGCCGGTAACCGGCAAATGATCGCCGATGCCCTGGCGCAGGCACGGGAGCAGGGGGCAGAACTCCTGCTGACGCCAGAACTGGCCCTGTCCGGTTATCTGCCGGAAGATCTGTTGCTGCGCAGGGATTTCAATCGTCAGATCGTGCAGGAACTGGACGCCCTGACGGAACTGACCGATGGCATTACCCTGGTGGTGGGCCATCCCTTGCGCGAAGGGCGCCTGCTTTACAATGCGGCCAGCGTGATTCGTGACGGCCGGGTCCAGTGCGTGTATCGCAAGTTCAGTTTGCCAAACCATACGGTTTTCGATGAAAAGCGCTATTTCACGTCGGGTTCGCGTGCGTGCGTTTTCCGCTTGCATGGTGTGCGCTTCGGCGTCAGCATCTGTGCCGATGTCTGGCATCCGGAAGCGGCACGCGCTGCGGCTGATGCTGGCGCGCAGGTGTTGCTGGTGCTGAATGCATCTCCGTTCCATCTGGACAAACAGGAAGAACGCTACCGGGTGGTGCGCGACCGCATCGCCGATACCGGCATGAGCGTCGTGTATTGCAACACGGTTGGTGGCCAGGATGAACTGGTGTTTGATGGTGGTTCTTTTGTCATGGACCGCAACGGCTGCCTGGAATGCCAGTTTCCTGCATTCGAATCCGGAGTGCATCTGGTCACGCTGGACGGCAACCGTCCGGTGGCCGGAGAAAAATGTCTGGCTCTGTCGACCGAAGCCATGGTCTGGAAGGCACTGACACGCGGACTGGCCGATTATGTTGCCAAGAACCGGTTTCCTGGCGTGCTGCTGGGGCTTTCGGGCGGGATCGATTCTGCCGTTACGCTGGCTCTGGCCGTGGATGCCCTGGGGGCGGAACAAGTGCATGCTGTCATGATGCCATCCGGTTATACGGCAGACATCAGCGTTGAAGATGCCCGCAGCATGGCCAGCGCACTTGGTGTCCGCTATACCGAGCTGCCGATCAGTGGCTTGTTCGATGCCTACCGGAATGCGCTGGCCGAAGTCTTTGCAGGCTGCGCGGAAGACCTCACCGAAGAAAACCTGCAGGCCCGCATTCGTGGTACCTTGCTGATGGCACTGTCCAACAAGTTCGGCAAGCTGGTGGTGACCACTGGCAACAAGTCTGAAATGGCAGTCGGATATGCAACACTATATGGCGACATGGCTGGTGGGTTTGCCCTGTTGCGCGATGTTCCGAAAACCCTGGTGTACCGCCTGAGCGAATACCGCAACAGCCTGTCTCCGGTGATTCCCAAACGGATCATCGAACGTCCACCATCGGCCGAATTGCGTGCCGACCAGCGTGACCAGGACAGTCTGCCAGCATACGAGGTTCTTGATGACATTATTCATCGTTATGTCGAACGCGATGAAAGTCCCGAAGACATCGAAGCGGCTGGTCATGATGCAGCGGTGATCAGAAAGGTGATCACCCTGATTGATCGTAGCGAATACAAGCGCAGGCAGGCGCCACCGGGTGTTCGCATTACCCCCCGTGCTTTTGGCAAAGACCGGCGCTATCCGATCACGCAACGCTATATCCCATAGTGGAGGAACATTCATGAAAAAAATCGATGCCATCATCAAACCGTTCAAGCTGGAAGAAGTGCGCGCCGCGTTGTCCGATATTGGCGTGCATGGCATGACCGTAACCGAGGTCAAGGGTTTTGGCCGGCAAAAAGGTCATACCGAACTGTACCGCGGAGCGGAATATACCGTTGATTTTCTGCCCAAGGTCAAGATCGAGCTGGTTGTACCGGACAGCATGGTCGAAGACGTGGAAGAGACCATTCTCAAGGCTGCCCGTACCGGCAAGATTGGTGATGGCAAGATTTTTGTCAGCGAAGTCGAACAAGTGGTCCGCATCCGGACAGGCGAGCGCGGCGAATCCGCCATCTGACAGGTTTGCCAAAAACGGTCAATGCCAGTTGGCCGCTGCTGCAGGTGATGCGGGATGCGCCGTGTTTACTGGCTGCGTCAGAGCTTGGGATTCGCGACAGCGAATCCGTGCTCGCGCAGGGTGTTCAGCGTGGGATTGAGACACTTGTGGATGAATTCCAGCCGCGCCGGATTGCGTCTGGCCAGATCCTGCCAGGTTTTGCCCGGCGCCAGTCCGGCCATCTCGTAGACATCGGCTGATGGCAGGTAGAACGTCCGCGTGAACTGCCGGATCATCAGATCAAGCACAGGCGTCAGCAACCATCTTTTCAGCGGATGAATGTTCCGCAGGCTGGCTTCGAGCGCGCCACGCGCATGGGCGATATGCCGGGCTTCGTCAATGATGTGCAGCGTGCACATCTGATGGATGACGCCATCGATGCTGTTGCCACCATGTGTACGAATATAACGGTTGAGCCGGTCTGGAATTTCTTCACCAATGGTTACCGCCAGCCAGAACAGGGTGCTGTGCAGCGGCGTATGCCGACCCAGAAAATCCGTCACCGCCGGACGGTTACGCCACGCACCCGGCAAATGAATGCCACTGGTTTCCATCAGTTTCAGGAACATCAGGCTGTGACCGGCTTCCTCGCGAATTTCATGCAGGTAATACGCCAGTTCTTGGGAGGAGATCGTGTTGCGCTGATTGCGCGACAAACGCTCGATGAAAATGCCTTCGAGCCAGATGCCTGCATGAATGAAACCAGTGAACTCAAACTGGGACAGGCGCGTGCGGACGGCTTCCGGCAGATTGGCGAATTCCGGCAATCCGGCAAGCGATATCGCGCCTTCCGGCAGCCATGGCTTGCCCATGTCGAGCGCAGACCAGTCAAGCCTTGCCAGCGGGTCGATGTAGGGCAGGCTGTTGGTGGAAAGCTGTTCGACCAGCGATGTATCGGCGTGAGACATGTCGTCATGCGGCAAAGGTTGATCCGCGCAATGATAGCATTTTTACGCAATCATGACAGGGTTTGGAATGAAATACCTTGCCAGAATCGCGTTGATCAGGTATTCTCACCGGCTCTTTACCGGTCATCACCGGCTGTGATCAGCCTGCTGTTCATGGCAAACCAGGGCAGCATTGCTGCTCTGCCTGGGGCCTGTAAAAGTGTCAAAAATTGACGCAATTTCGATAATGGATTGCATCAACCATCCGGAGAGATGGATGAGTGGTTTAAGTCGCACGCCTGGAAAGCGTGTTCAGGATAATATCCTGACGGGGGTTCGAATCCCCCTCTCTCCGCCAGTAACTTCATGATTTTATTGATAATCAGGTTACGACAATGCCAAAAAATTGGCGCTGATTAGCGTGTGTTTGGCAGCTTTTCGGCAACATTGTTCGCGAACATATCCACCGCTTTTCCGCCCGCATTTGAAGCTGCGTTGGGTATCCAGCGACCGTATACACGGAAAATCATAGTGGTATCCGAATGTCCCATTTGTTGAGCGGTAATCCCCCCGTCAAAAAACGGCGAGTCAGTACCCGAAAATTTGAAGTTTGCAGCATGCGGCGTTTTTTAGGATAGTTGTCGCGTCAACCATTCTTCAAGCAGTTTTCTTTCAACACCCTGTTAATGAACCACGATGTTGAACGCAGGTGCCAATGCCACGTTCAAGCGGTCAACGATGTCGGGCAAGGGTTCTGGTGGAAGTTCGTTCTTCTTGAGAAACGCTAGCCACAGTGCCTGCCGTGATGCATCGTGTGCAAACTCGTTCGTCAGGCCGACTGGCAGCGCTTCAGGAACTGCCATGCCCCGTCTTTCAAACGTGGCCTTGATCGCCCGTGCCAGCAGATCGGTGTCCAGAGTTTCTCGTTCCAACAGCACCGCTAGATCGAAGTAGTCCTTCAAGCGGCTGTTGGTCATGCCCAGCAAAGCAATGGCGTGGAGTTTTTCAGCGATGACGGTGTACGTTGGATAGGTTCGCAGTCGTGGTGCGGGCATGTCCTCCAGCAGTACTGGATAGACCGAATCAACAGGCGCTGGGGTGACGGCGTCGCCGAAACCGACGTCGATTTGGGTTTTGCACCGTGCTCTGGATAATTCGGCCGCAATGACGACACGAACGCCGCCGTAGCCAGCTTCCTTGCGGATCTCTTCGACTAAGACAGAGGCAGGGTCGAACATGATGCCGTCGTCGACTGGCACGGCTGCGATGTCCCGGAATACTTGGGCCACTGACTCCAGATCGCTGGCACCGAAGCCCAGGAGGTCGGCATCGCGTGTGGCCCGGTGTGGCATATCGTACCAGAGCGTGAACAGCAGCGCGCCTTTGAGCAGAAAGTGATCCGCGTGCGGCGACTGGGTCAGCCGATAGAGGATGCGCTCCAAAGCGAAGCGTACCAGCACTTGATTGAAATCAACACCTTGCGTTTTGGCGACGTTGAGCAGGCGCGCACGGACGGATGCCGCGATATTTGAGGTGCCAGCGCTCATCCGACACTCTCCAGGTAGGGGCGCATCACGTTGGCCACGCGACATATTTTGGCGAAGTGCCAGATGTCGTTGACCGTTGCCTTGCTGTGCGCCCGAGCATCTTTCAGCGCTTCCAGCGCCACATCCAGCCCGATCTTGTTCCGGTACTTGAAGCAGTCCGCCACGGTTTTGGCTACGCTGTACACCCGAAGCTTGACACCATCGCGTTCGATTTCCTCAATCCCTGTCGAATAGACATCACCGCTGAACTGTACCATCTTGACTGGCGGGTAGTCGATACGGGGTGGGTGGCTGCCCCGAGGCATGGCAATCCAGATTTGACGCGGTAGCTGCGTGGTCAGTTCGTGAAATTGCAGTGCCGTGAGCAGGCAGAACACCGCTTGAGGTACTTTTGTGGCGATGGTGCCAAGGCTCTCGAATTCCGAAATCTGTGCACCCGGCAGACGGTACAGGCCACGCCCCACCTTTTCCAGCAGACCCGAGGCGGTCAGGCGCGTCAGAACGACCCGAGGCGCACCGATGGTGTTCAGATCGTTGGCGCGCAGCAGCCCCTTCTGGCTGGCCAGATCGAGGACGCGCTGATTGTGGGTACTGAAGGCCATGGGGGAAGTATGTTCCGTTATTTCGTTGAATGCAACTTATGGAAGATAAAACGAAACATATCACCCATGTTTTCATGGCGTTGCCACTGGCAATTGCGCAATACGGGGATTTTCAACCCGGCAGAGAGCTCTGCCGGGCTTTCGCTTCAGATTATTGTGTGCCCACCACCGCCACACGCCGCACATCCCCAGCCCGATACCGGACTGCCCTGCCAATCCGAACAGGTTTCAGAATCCCCCTTTGCTCCATCCTATGCAACGTCATGCGTGAGATGTGCAAATGTCCCGCTGTAATGACCCAGCAATTTCTGCTCGACTTATGTCGCTAATTTATCCTCTACTGTCATTTCGCACTTGGTCGTGGGATCTGGTTGGATTCTGCGACTTCACTCCGTTCCGCGCAGAATGACGTGAGGGGGCGCAGAATGAGATGAGGGGGCAGAATGACGTGAGGGGGGCAGCTACATCCGCCAGTTAAAACTGTCATGAAGCTCACGTAGCGGTGGATTTCATTCGTATTTAAAAAAATTGAAGACATCACAGTGTATCGCCCGGATTTGAGCTGCTCCGAAGATTGCGAACAAACGGGTGCTTCAGCCCAACCGGCGAGAATTGATCGCTGCGTCTTCATTACTCTCAATTCTGCCTGGGTCAAAACACGGGCATCTCGGGATTGTGTTGAGCCCTGATGGCAATTCCTTCGATTTCCACCAGCCATTCCGGACGGCAGACCGGGCCATGCACCAGGATGGCGGGGATATCCGGCACGCTTTCTGCTAGTCGGGCGCGAATGACGGGGGAGTCGGCCGGGTCGCGCAGATAAACCGTCAGGTACATCATGTCGTTCAGTGTGGCGCCGCCGGAACGCAGCAGTGCATCGACATTTTCCAGGGCAACATCCAGCTGACGCAGCACATCGCCCCGATGCACGACCTGGCCGCCGGTATCGATGCTGGCCGTACCGGAGATGTAGTAATGGCTGCGGTCGCGCCAGGCAATGCGTGTGCCGCGTTCGAAGGTGACGTTGTAATCGCCGGCTGCGCAAAGATGATCGAAATCGTTCAGAAATTCCATTTGTCGGGGTTCCAGGCCGACGATCGAATAGGCATCCATCATGATCAGATCGGCGCGATGGCTGCAGGCGCCTTCAATGCCGGTGCTGGCGATGTAATGGGTGTCGCGGGTCAGGCCGTGTCTGTCAAACAGGCGGATGCGGCTTTCGACCATGTCCTTGTAGTCGATATCGACATCCTTGAGATAAATCCAGGTGCGAATGCAATGGTCCAGCAGGTTGCCATCCAGATGCGCCAGTGTGGCAGACAGCCGCTCAAATGCGGCTTCTGTTTGCTGTCCGGCTGGTCGTGGCGGGATCCGGTCGGTCTGATCGCATAGTTGCGTGTTCCAGACATGCGTTTTGCCGTGACGTTCGAGCAATGTCTGGCAATCCGACAGTGCGGAGCGTGTGGTATGGCCATCGTGTTCGATGTGGTGTGCCAGCATGGCCAGTTTGCTGCCGGACAAGGGGGCTTGCTCAACAAGGGAAATGGCAACAGGCGATTGCGGATCGGTTTGTGCCAGCCTGCTGTGGCGCACGCTGTCGGCCTGATTGAGAATATCGCTGACAAACAGGCGACGAAACACGGCGCTGCCCTCGCTGAGACCCAGTTCTTTCAGTGTGGCGGCGTATCGTTGTTCCACCGATTCGATCTGCCGGCTGAACGAGCCCGAAGGAATGCTCTCGATGAGGATGTAGTGTTCTGCCGGTCCGTCCTGGCTTGTAAAGCTGCGCACGGAAAGGCCAGGTTGCTGCAGCTGGATCAGTTGCTCGCTACGGGTAAGGCTCTGGGTGTCAAACATGGCTGTCAATCCCTGCAGGTAATGGGTTGGTCCGGAAATGCCAGCTGATCACGGTCACGCCAGGTGGGGCTGACATAATTGATTTCCATCAGACGGCGAACGCCGATGATGGGGCGTTGTTCAAAGCCATGCCAGGTGTTTTCGCCCGGCACGAAAATGACAGCCGAGTTGAATTCGGCCGAGCTGCGGCCGACCCAGCGCAGCTGATTGTCGTAGATGTCGGTTCCCCATTGAGCGGCCTCCGGGCCGGTACACAGGTAAAGGACCAGCGAAAACAGTTTTTCGGGTACGTCATGGTGCGGTTTGAGCCAGGCGCCATTGGTATCCTGGATGTATTCCATGCGCAGGTAGCTACCTTCGACATCGATCTGGCAGGTTTCGGCAAACTGCCGTGCGATGGCCGGGGTCTGCATGGCGCGGGCGAATGCCTCGCATGTCGGAAACTGGCTGCGCAGTTCTGGCGTAAAAAAGCAGCGTTTGCGGTTGTTGTCGTTCAGATCCCGCACGCCACCGCATTCGTCAATCAGTGGCGGAGCAATGGGCAGAACCAGCACAGCCGTGGCCAGCTCGACCGGTATCATGTCTTTGAGCAGCCAATGCCGGTAGGGCTGGTCGTCCACACTGGCGGCAACCAGAGCATGGCCAAAGTGGCGGACAATGTCCGATACCTCAGGAACAACGGGAAATTCCATTTGTAGTCCTATGATAGGTTTTGATTATCTTGGCGCCCATTCAATCACTTTGCGCAGCAACGGAACCGATTTCGCAAATGCGCTGACATGGTGACGCATGTATTCCTTTTTAACGTAAAGGTCCGAATCCACGTAGCACAATTGCAGACTCATGCGTTGGCCTTTTTGTGGCAGGAAGCCGTGCCAGGAATGATCGCAGACGCGAAACATCATCATCCTGCCGAATTCTGGCGAATACTCGAATGCGTAATCTTCTCGGTTGGAGCTGCGCATGATGCGCAGGCGACCGCGCTGATAGGGCCATTCACGCGTGAATCCGAGCAGGACAGTGATGATTTTGTGTTTTGAATCGGTATGGGCATAACCTTCGTTGTAATGTCCGGTGGTATTGCCCATCATCACGATGACTGGTGGACAGTTGCCCAGATCGGTGTCGAATTTTTCTTCCACCAGGCGCCGAAAACGGATACTGAGCAGGTCGTCGATTGCATCGCCGAATTTTTCGCCATACCGGAGGTCGGGCAGGCCATAGCTGCCACGGTCTGGAATGGCCGGTGCATCGGCCAGCACGGCGTCTTTGTGCCGTGCATCGATGGCCTGTTCGACATAAGCGTAATCATAGGGATCCTGGTTCAGGATGGCTGCCCGGATGCGTTCTTCATCCAGCAAACGGAATGGTTTGTTGTGCATGCGCAGTGAAGTGTCGATTTCCATCTGGTTCTCCGACAGGTGATCAAATTCGGCTGGTTGCCATCATATGAGTTGCGGATCAGATTAGCTGATTTATGTCGCTGCGTCATCTAAATTGATAAAGAGATCGCATTAAAGTATTAAAAGTTGCCGAAAAGCAACACCCATCGGTAACTGATTGTCATAAAAGAAAATAAATCGCTTTTGGTGACCTGATTTGCCGGCAAAACCGTTGGCTTTAGCTCAGTTTTATGTCAGGATTTTGGCTTGGTGGCGACAAGAGATGGGTGATCGCCACGCGGGATATCAAGGTAATAACCCTGCACATAATCGACACCAAAGGTGTTCAGCATGGCCAGGGTCTCGCCATCTTCAACAAACTCGGCAATGGTGGTTTTACGCAGTCCTCGCGCCACATCGACAATCGCGCGGACAAAAATCTGGTTGTCATGGTTGTTGGTCAGGTCGCGGATGAACAGACCATCGATTTTGAGAATGTCCGCATTGAGATGTTTCAGGTAGGCAAACGATGAAAAACCAGTGCCAAAATCATCCAGGCAAACTGGGCAGCCAGTCCGGCGCAGGGCTTCGATGAAGCGTTGCGCATCCTGCAGATCGGTCACTGCCGATGTTTCGGTCAGTTCAATCAGCAGGCGGGAGGGATCAATATGGAATTCCTGCAACAGTTCGCTGATGTAGTGCGGCAATGAGGGTTCGTCGAACGAGCGTCCGGAAATATTGACCGCCAGTGGCGGCATGTCGGCTGAACTGGCTAGCAGACGTATGCTTTCTTTCAGCACCCAGCGATCGATGTCCAGAATCTTGCCGCTTTTTTCGGCGTACGGAATGAAGTGGCCGGGCATGATTACTCCGCCAGGTGCGGCAGGATCGAGCATGCGCACCAGCACTTCCAGATGCGACAGTCGCGCCTTGTCGCGGGCATGATAGACCCCCTGAAAATGCAGGACCAGATGATTGTTGTCGAGGGCGTTGCTGATTCTGTCATTCCAGGACAGGCGTGTCACCATGGCCTGCGAAGTGTCTATATCGGCCCGATAGATGCGCCAGCCATTTTTTCCAGCTGCTTTGGCCTGATACATTGCAGCATCGGCATGTCCGATGAGTTCTTCGGTGTTGGCCGCATGTTCCGGATACAGCGCAATGCCGATACTGGTGGTCAGGCGCAGGTTCTGCGCATTGAAGCGGAATGGAATCTGGGCAATCGCGCGCACAACCCGTTCTGCCAGTCGTTCAACTTGCGCCCTGTCGGTGTCCGTCATCAGAATGGCGAATTCATCGCCGCCCAGACGCCCGAAAATCTCGTTGGCCCGCACCAGTTTGCCAACTTCTCCGGCAATGCGGATCAGCATGGAATCACCCGCTGCGTGGCCGAAGGTGTCATTGATGTACTTGAATTCATCCAGATCGAAAAACAGCAGTGCGCCATTGGATTTTCGCCGTTCGACATCGATGATGAACCGGCTGAGCTCATCCTGGAAACGCCTGCGGTTGTAGAGCCCGGTGAGGCTGTCGCGCTCGGCAAGGTAGATGAGTTGCTCGGCACTGTGACGCGCCTTGGTAATGTCTTCATAAACCCACAGCCTGCCAATCAGCCGCATGTCGGCATCGCGCACCGGATAACTGATTTGCGTGATGACCCGACCATCGGCCATGTTGATTTCGAAATTTTCGCTGACCTGATGGGTGGTGGTCACATCAAGCAGATATCGCGAAAAATGGTCCGGCTGCGACAGCACGCTGGCAGACAGGCTCAGGACATCGGTGGCGTCCCGGCCAACCAGATTTTCCGTATCCGGGATCATCCACATGCGCAAAAATGCCGGATTGTAATACTTGACCTTGTTCTGGATGCCAACAAACAGAATGCCCTGGTTCATCGCGGAAAGCAGGGAGGCCAGCCGTGCGCGTTCTTCATCAACTTCCTGGCGATATTTGCGCTGCAGGCTTTCGGATTTTTCCAGATCCTCGATGCGGGCGCGTACTGCTGTCGACATGGTGTTGAATGCTTCGCCGAGGCTCGCAATTTCATCGTGTCCGCCGATCTTGAGCCGGGTTTCGTAATTGCCATGGGCAATGCCCTCGGTGGCCCGCATCAGAATGGACAGGTTGCGCGTCAGCCAGAAACCGGTAATGGTCAGCAAGGAAATGGAAAACAGGATTTCCAGTCCTGCAATCAGAATACTCTGGTGAAAAATGTTGTCTCGTGCGATGCGCAGGAATTCGGTTGACACGCCAAATCGCACCCGACCGTAATCCACGCCATCGATCTGTACCGGAATCTGGGTGTTGTAAAGTGTTCCTCGTGTGGCAATTTTCAGGCCGGGGTCCAGCGGCGGCAGGGGCTTTTTGTCCGGCCAGCCGGTAGAGGCAACCACCCGGTCGAAATCGTCGTAAACAACCAGATAGACCAGTCCATTTTTACGACGCACCTGGCGGATAACGCTGTCCATCGTGCCGTAGTCGCGTTGGGCCAGCGCAGCCGATAGCGAGGCATTGAGCAACGTCTTGACTTCGGTGAGTCGGGCTTGCGCCTGTCCGAGAACGTGCTCCTCCATCAGCCGGAGGCTGTTGCCAACCATGATGCCCAGCATGATGACTTCAATCAGGACGCTGGCAACGATGAGCTTCAGACGCAGCGAATGCCAGACAGAAAACCGCTTTGTCATGGGCGGTCCATCAGTTGGTGCAGATCGCCGACCAGCGGATCCATCTGGCGCAGTTCTTCGGGTGTGGTGGGGCGTAGACCACGCCAGCCCACTGAAGCGGTGAATTGTTTGCCGACCGGATCGTTGTTGCAGAAATCGAGTAGCAGTTGTTTCATCCGGCTGATCTGCTCTGGCGTAGCATCCGGACTGGCGCTGATGATTACCGGCGCGGCATGTCCGGCTTCGGCCAGAATGCGGAACCGGCTTTTGTCTGGCATCTGGTCCAGGATGGTGGTGGTAGTGGCTGCCGCGATACTGTTGCCGCGCAGAACATCCAGTGCCGCGCTGTTGTGTGACATGGCGTATTTGATCCGGATATCTTTGCCTGGATGCAAGCCGGCTTCCCTGAGCTTTTCAAGGCTCTGCATGGCAACCACGGTTACATTTTCTGGCAAGGTTATGGTTTGCCCGAGCAGACCCTGCAGACTGGTAATCGGATTGTTGCGCTCGACAATGATGATGCTGGTCAGATCACGCCTGGCTCTTAGAAAGGGAATGTAGCCACGTTCCTGTTCAGCCATGCGGGCAAAGTGGGGCGCCGATAGAACAAACAGATAATCATTGTCGAGCATGCGCCTGGCAAAAGTGATCTGGTTGGGGGCGGTCACGAAAAGCACCGGTCTGTGATATTCGGCTGTCAGGTATCGTTGCAGGGGGCGATACAGGCTGACAAGCGATTGTGTGCTCATGTAGGGCCAGATGCCAATTTCAAGCGGCAAGGCGGCCGAAGCTGTCCGCGGCAGAGTCACACAGGCAAGAATCAGCAGCCATCCAGCCAACCTGCGAAACTGCCTTGGACATGTGATGCTCCGCGACAGGTCATGAAGTTCCATTCAGTATTTATTGTCAGTGTTTCATCTGTTTTATGTTCTGCGCCGGCTTTCAGTTGCTGGAAGGAGGCGGCAAAACAGGGGTGATGGGATGTGTGGTTGCTTTAATGTTGTTTAGCTATCAGTACATGCTACGTACTACCTCGCAGCACACCTTTCTGGAGTATATGTCATCATCATGGTTTTTCCAACATGTTGAATTTGATTGTTGTGATCACTTGTGGCTGTTTGCGATGACTGACTGGATTGGCTTGACTTCTTAAATGATAATGATTATCATCTATGAATTAACAAAAATGTCGTCATTTTGAATTAAAATGGCTTTACACCAAAAAGGATAACAACCACATGCATTGGAGTTGGTTAAACTGGGGACAGTGGCTGGTTGCACTGGCAATGGTCGGATTTTGCGCGCCGCATGCCCAGGCAGATGCAGTTTCTCAGTCAAGCGATCTCATCAGTGGTCAGTTTGACAGCACAAATGCCCAGAACTGGGCACTGCATAGCCAGTATACCAATACCTATCAATGGCACCCGGCATTTTCGGCACCCTATAGTGGCCCCAACAGTCTGAGCGCCAATTCGAATGGCGAACAGACCAATGATGCCACTCTCTACGTGGGTTATCGGGTGTCTTCGAGCAGCGAACTCTGGATCAATGCCGAATATGATCAGGGATACGGGCTGAACGGTACGCTTGGCATGGCTGGTTTTCCAAGTGGTGAGGCCTACAAGGTTGGTGCAGACAATCCATATTACCGGACACCACGGCTGTTTTATCGCAAGGTGATCAATCTGGGCGGACAACAGCAACAGGTAGCGTCCGCCATCAACCAGTTTGCCGGTTCCCACACTGCAGACAACCTGACGCTCACCATCGGTAAATTTGCCGTCACCGACATTTTTGACAACAACACTTATGCGCACGACCCGCGCAATGATTTCCTCAACTGGGCAGCCGTGGATGCCGGCGCATTTGACTACGCGGCCGATGCGTGGGGCTATACCTATGGCGCGGCCATCGAATGGACAACCGGTTCGTGGACATGGCGAAACGGACTGTTCGATCTGTCACAGATTCCGAATTCCGAAAAACTGACCCAGCGCTTCAGTCAGTACGAACTGGTCAGCGAGATTGAAAAACGTTACAAGTGCGAGAACAAACCGGGGAAAATCCGTTTTCTGGTGTTTGATAACCGAGGGCGCATGGGCAGTTACGCCGATGCCATTGCGCTGTGGCAGCAATCCGGCCAGCCTGCCGGTGGTCCATCGACTGCACTGGTACGCCGTTATGCATCTCGTCCGGGTGCCGCGTTGAACATCGAGCAGGCAGTGACTGAAAACCTGGGACTGTTTGCCCGCCTGAGCGCCAATAATGGCAATGAAGAAACCTACGAGTTCACCGATATCAACCAGTCGGCTGAATTGGGGATGTCTTTGAAAGGAAGCCAGTGGGGGCGTGCGGATGACAGCGTGGGCAGTGCTCTGATCGTCAACGGGATTTCTTCGGCTGCCCGGGCGTATTTTGCCGATGGTGGTCTGGGTGTGCTGGTGGGGGATGGCCAGTTGACGCATTATGATACCGAGCAGATTGCCGAATTCTATTATGCCTGGCAGGCGCTGTCCTATCTGACGGTGACCGCTGATTACCAGTACGTGCGCAACCCTGCCTACAATGCAGATCGGGGGCCGGTCAATATTTTTGCCATGCGCGTGCATCTTCAGTACTAGGTTGCCGACTGCAGATGCACCATCGCTTCGGGGTATAATCCTGCCTTGTCGGGTCGGCATTTACCCTGAGGAGGTTCAGTGATACCACATTCGCATTCTGGCCATGGGCAGCAGGATGGCCATGCCTGCCACGACCATGACCATGACCATGACCATGACCATGACCATGACCATGACCACGGCGGGCCTGGCCACCATCACCACCACTATTCACCCGAGGATATCGAAGGCAACCGGATGTTTGTGGTTGCCATTCTGCTCAACCTGATGTTTGTCGTGGTGGAGATCGTTTTTGGCATCCGTGCCAGTTCATTGTCCTTGCTTGCCGATGCGGGACATAATTTTGGCGATGTGCTGGGTTTGATTGCCTCTTGGGTCGCCATGTGGATGATGCGCCGGTCACCGACCCCCCGGTTTACCTATGGTCTGCGCAGCACGACCATTCTGGCTGCATTGGCCAACGCCATGCTGCTGATGGTGGCGGTAGGCGGAGTTGGTTGGGAAGCCATTCTGCGTTTTTCGGCACCCAGACCGGTCGATGGCGAGGTAACCATGGTGGTTGCTTTGGCGGGAGTGGCAGTCAATCTGGTCTCGGCTGTTTTTCTGTTGCGTGGCGATCAGCATGATCTCAACCGCAAAAGCGCATTCTTGCATATGGCGTCCGATGCTGTTGTCTCGCTCGGCGTGGCCTTCGGTGGCTGGCTGGTCATTCGCACTGGTTTGTCATGGCTGGACCCATTGGTCAGCCTGCTGGTGGCCGCGCTGATTCTGGTTGGCACCTGGGGGCTGTTTCGCGAGTCGGTCAAGCTGGTGTTGCAGGGTGTGCCGGCTACTATCGATCCACTGGCAGTTCGCCATTACCTGGAACAGCTTGGTCAGGTGGCGGCAGTTCACGATCTGCATGTCTGGGCGATGAGCACCAGCGAAAACGCGCTGACTGCGCATCTGGTCACACCGGGCGGTCATCCCGGCGATGTGTTTCTCAACCATGTGGCAGACGAACTCGCTGAACGCTTTCACATCCAGCATGCCACACTTCAGATTGAACTGGGTAATGCCGGAGCGTCCTGCCGACTGGCCAGTGACCACGTTGTCTGATGCATGGGTTTAAAGCAGCTGATAATCACGCGGCTGCATGCTGGGAAATACGGTTGCAAGCTGACTGTTGTTCAAGCCGTACATACGGTGCATCAGATGGCCCAGTACGGCCCGATAATCATTGAGAACCGGAGTGTCCCGGTTCTGGAACAATGTGGCAGGCGTGAGGTCTGTCATGTCGCCCGCCAGTCGTCCGCCGCGGATTGATCCACCCATCACCCACATCACGTTGCCATGGCCATGATCGGTGCCGCGGGTGCCATTTTCGCGGAATGTGCGCCCAAATTCCGACATGACCACCACGGTGGTGTCATTCCACCCGTTGCCCATGGTATCTGCAAATGTGGCCAGTCCCTGTGCCAGCTGGGCATAGTTGCTGGCCAGTTGCCCCGTTCCGTTGCCCTGGTTGACATGGGTATCCCATCCGCCAATGTCCGTGAATGCGATACGCCAGGCCGGGTTGCTGCGCATCAGTTCGGCCATGCGCCGCGCTGTTAAGGCAAATCCGCTTGCCGGACGGGCTCCGCGGCCGGAAGCCAGCATCTCTTTCTTTACCCGATCGTCTTCCTGTAAACCCTGGCTGACCGCTGCACGGGTCTGCATGCCGGACTGCAGGTAACTGTCGAGCGCGGTTCCCTGGTACATCTGGTTGAGCAGACTCAGCGAATGTGGATCGGGCGCATTCGGTTCGCGGTTGCCCAGTGCGGCATTAGGCACTTGCCTGCTGCCACGAAAGGTCAACGGCAGGTTGCCAGTAAATGACATGCCGGTCAGTTGTGTATCGTGCAGGATGCTGACGAGCCGGTTGAGATAGCCGCTGCTTTCGTCGAGCCGGGTTTCGTCGCGGCGTCCGCTTTCCATCAGATCCTGGGCTTCAAAATGACTGCGCGACAGATCCTGGCTGCCGGAAAAGGGCACGAATGCCAGTTGGCCGCGTTTCCAGAATGGCAGCAGAATGTCACTGACCGCAGGACTGAGTCCATAGCCCTGGCCAATATCAATGGCAGCAGCCTGGTTGGTCGGGTCTGGCGCAGCCACTGCCGTGGTTGTGCGGCTCTGGTAATAAAATGGAAAACCATGCGGAACCAGCAGGTTGTTGCCATCGCTGGCGCCGCGCAGCATGACTACCAACAAACGGGGGCTGGATGAGCCAGCCGGTGCCGCCCAGACGCGGCTACCCAATGTTGTCAGGCTGGCAGCTGCAAGACAGTGTTTGAAAAAGGTCCGGCGTTGCATGGTGTGGCTCCCTGGTCAGAGATTCAGCGGTACATGAATTCCGGGGATGCCAGTAGCAGCCCCGTCCATTCCTGCGTGCTACGACTTTGGTCCAGCGCCTGCCGGGTCTGCCCGGATAGCATGGGCCGAATCAGCTCTTCAATGGCAAACGCTTGCGGTTGATTCGCTTCCCATGCGGCTCGACGGAGTTGTTGCAGTTTTTGCCGGTCTTCCTGCGTTTGCGGATCGGCGATGTTTTCATCGGTAAACAGCACACCGGCGGACTGAAACAGTTTTTGCGCCAGATCAACACGTTTGCTGATCTGGTCGGCGGACATCCATGCGCTGCCGCTAAGTGGATAACCGTCCGGGCTGATGTGTTCATAAGGGGGTTCCCCGAGCTGATGTAACCCACCAATCAGTGGACGTAGATTCTGTACCGGATCATTGCCATACAGCAAACGGACCGCTGACAGCACATAGCGCTGAGGATCCTTGAACTGCCTGTTCCTCTGCGAGAGGAAAGCGGGAGAATCAAACAGAACCCGCAAGGTAGACGCAATATTGCCATCGGTGTTTTCAAACATTGTCGCCATGGCATCCACCACTTCGGCAGGTGGCTGATCGCCCAGCAAGTACACGGCCATTTCCAGACAGACATGATGCGCAGTGGCTGGACTGTGAATCAGAAGATTGACGGCCTTCACCACGTTTTCGCGACCACCATTGGCCGGAAAGGTGTGGCCGAGAAAGATCCTGGCGCTGTTGTCATGGCGTGCGGGGCCATAGCAGAACAACGGATTGATATCCTGCACAGGGACATCCGGCAACACATTCTGGCCGGGCAGACATTGTCCGGGCAAACGGAAATCCAGTCCGGTCAGAATGCCGGCCAGGGCCTGAACATCGGCCTGGGTATATCCGCCATTGACGCCGAGCGTGTGCAATTCCATCAGTTCGCGGGCGTAGTTTTCATTGCTGTGACCCACCGCGTTTTGCTGGTTGTCGAGATAAAACAGCATGGCCGGGTGGGTGAGGGTGGCCCATACCAGATCGCTGAACTGCCCCAATGCGTGCGGGCGAATGGCGGTTTCCATGTAATCGGCCACCATCAGTTCATCCAGTCCTTTGTGGCGGAACACATTGAAATGATTGAACCAGAACCAGCTCATCACCTGTTCCAGCTGGTTTTCGGCGTACAGATCGCGCAACAGATTGCGCTCGATGTCTTGCTGCACCAGTTGATTGGCTTGCTGGTTGAGTTGTTTGCGCTGGGTTGCGATCTGCTCCGGATTGCTCATTTTCTGGATCGCCTGCTGGGCTGCGCGTCGCTCGGACAGCAGGCGGGCCAGACTGGTCTGGCTGACCGGCATGGCGGCAATCCGGTCGCGGATGGCTGGCGGAAGTGCATCATCGCCCTGCCAGGTCAACTGTTTTTCGGTCCAGGCTGCACGCCCCAGATGCTGGTATTCCTGTGCCGCAGGCAGATTGATGCCCCATGTGATGCGATTGATCCAGACCAGGTCGTCAGACGACAGTTCTGGCACCTGGCAGTAGGCCATGATCGGCACCCCAAACCAGAAGGCAACTAGAATCAGCAAGCGAAACACTGGGCGTTCTCCATGCATGGTGGCAATGCCGGCACCCCGCTTGTGGCGGGGTGATCTCCGGAGATGCTGTCGGCCTGTTGCGTGATAGCGCAGCAGGCTGCAGGCCGGATGTTACTGATTGGTGATCTGGTTGCTGACGCGGTTTTCCTGGTGGTTGATCCGGGCTTGATCCTGTTTGGTGAGATGGCCGTTGTCACGGCTTGCCATGTTGCGTTCTTCGTTGCGAATGTGTTTGTCTTCGCGGTGCAGTCTGTGGGCTTGCTGCTTGCTCATCTGGCCGTCCTTGACTTTGTTCTGGATCCGGTCATTCTGGTTTTCCAGCCGGTTATTCACTTGTTCGCGGCGGGGATGGGTTTGTTGCCAGTGGGTGTCTGCCAGGACAGGCGCGGCCAGTCCACCGCCGAGGGTTGCAATCAGGGTGAATGCGAGCAGGTTGCTTTTTTTCATGGTCTTCATCTCCATTGTATTGGGGTACGGGTGATACATGGCAAATAACGTTTGTCCGGCCGGATGGTGGACAGAAAAGTTGTAACCAATCGTATCAGAATGTGTCCTGCTGGTTGCTGACAGTCAGGCAATTGGCTGTGCAGGCAGTGGGGATGCTGACATGGTATGATTATGCGGATCTGATACAGGATGTGGCATGAGAAATCGTTTGTTGATCTGGTGTACCGTTCTGATCGGGGTGGTGTTGCTGCCGGCCGCACAGGCGGATGAGTCCTGGCAGCTGGTCCGCACAGTCATGCTGGTCCGACATGGTGTGCGGGCACCGAGTCAGGGCAGCGCAAAACTGGACGCATTCAGCGCGCGTGGCTGGCCTGCATGGCCGGTGGCTGCTGGTGAACTGACGTCGCATGGTTACCACGACATGGTTTTGCTGGGCCAATACCTTGGTTTGCAATACCGGACAAATGGGTTGCTGGCCGCCGGCGACTGCCAGGCCACAAGCCAGGTATTGGTCTGGAGTGACAATCTTGACCAGCGTACGCGTTTGTCCGGTCAGGCTTTGCTGGATGGCATGCTGCCGGGATGCGCTGCGACCGCTCGTTATGCCGTTCCTCTGACAGTGCCGGACCTGATGTTTCATCCGGTGCAGAACCGGGTGTGTTCCCTGGATGCGGCATTGGTCAATCGGTCCGTGCAGGACGCACTGGCACGGCTGACTGGAATGGACATGCATCCGGACAAGGTTGGTGCGGCATTGGTGAAGCTTGGGCGTTTGCTGCATCCCGAATGGTCGGATGCCCGTTTGCAGCAATGGGCCGCGCCCGGTTTGCAGGTGTCGACCGGACATGACGGTTATCAGCTCAAATTGTTGCCCCCATACGGCGAAGCGGCGACCGTCAGCGAGATTTTTTCCCTGGAATATGGTCAGGGATTGCCCGCGGATCAGGTGGCATGGGGGAACGCCGGTTCTGCCGATGCCCTGGCAGGCTGGATGACATTGCACAATCTGAAGCTGGCGGCAGTCGAACAGGCGGATTACGTTGCAAAGCGGAATGGATCGATGCTGGCAAGACGGATTCTGGCCGAGTTGCAGAACCAGCCTGATACGAATTCCGCAGCTGGATACAAACTGGTGATTCTGGTGGGGCATGATACCAATGTCGCCAATCTGGCGGGCATGCTTAACCTGTACTGGCACGACCGGAACCAGCCGGATGACATTGGCCCCGGAACGGCGCTGGTTTTTGACTTGCTGCGCAACCAGAGCGGGCAGCATCTGGTGCGTGTCCGTCTGATCCGTCAGACTGCGGATCAGCTGCGATGGGCCCGGAAACTCGATAACGGCCATCCACCACTGGTCAGTCAGCTGGCAGTGCCGGGCTGTCAGGATGAGGTAGATGGTTTGTGTACGCTGCCTGCGTTTGCCCGGTTGCTGACCGAACGCATCGATCCGCAATGCGCTGGTCATGCGAATGGTGTATAACGCCTGGAACGCTTTTTATTCAATCAGGAAATCTGACGGGGACAGAGCATGGAAGAAGCAGAACTGCATGTGCATCATGGACATCACGATCACCAGCCGGCCGGCGGACTTGGTCAGCGGGTGGCGTTGTTTACCGCTTTGCTGGCAGCGCTGGGGGCGGTGCTGGGTTATCAGAGCAACCGTCTGATGGACGAAGTGCTGCTGCAGAAAAATGATGCTGTACTGCTCAAGGCGCACGCCACCGATCAATGGAATTATTACCAGGCAGTCAGCACGAAGCTGCATCTGATGGAGCTCGCAAAAGTATTGTCCGCCACGGACAAGCAGCAACAGTTTGATACTTCGATTGCCAAATACAAAAAACAGAAAGCGGATATCAAGACCCTTGCCGACAAGTACGAATCCGCTTCGGCCAAGGCCAATGCAGATGTGGCGCGTCTGGATGCGCCGCACAATCTGTTGGCCATGGCCATGATCATGTTCCAGATTGCCGTGGCGCTGGCTTCGATCACTGCTCTGACCCAGCGCGGCTGGTTGTTGTTGCTGGCTGCGATCAGTGCAGTGGCTGGAATCGGCCTGTGGGCTTATGGCATGAGTCTGATCTGAAGCTGGTCATGCCGGGGCAACCGGCGCATCCTGGAATCCGCCGGCCCGCCATGT
Source organism: Pseudomonadota bacterium (assembly GCA_021845925.1). Classification (GTDB taxonomy): domain Bacteria; phylum Pseudomonadota; class Gammaproteobacteria; order Burkholderiales; family Sulfuriferulaceae; genus Sulfuriferula. Next base: position 14,081 of record JAJZUW010000013.1, on the reverse strand, counting down.
GATGACCAGCGTGTCGCGATGACCATCCGGAGCGGTTGGTTGTATCGGCGTGGACTCATGAATCATCCGTCCGTCGTCCAGCATGAGCAACGACCACTCCTGTTCCAGCGTAAATCGTTCGCCGGTGCGCGAGTTGGCCTCGAAAATACGGCTTTCGCCGCCAATGACATGGTCTCGTTCCACCAGCAGAATGGCAACATAATCCACGCCATCGCGGTGTGCGCCCTCCGGAGTCGGCCGGCCGATGCCATCGGTGGTATCGATGCGGAACTGGTGGGTTTCGACAAACCAGGGCTGCTGGCCGCCCAAGGTAGAGCAGACATGTCCCAGCTGCCTCAGCAACTGCTGCCAGGCCGGTGATTCAACCAGTTCCTGACGTACTGGATCGAACAGGCGGTGTAGCCCACCATGCAAGGCATTGTAGGCCACCGGTTGCCAGTGCGCGCGATGGGGCACCAGCATCACCTGGTCGCCATCGACCACGAAACTGCTGTGCCGGCGACGACGGTAACGTCCGCCGTCGCGCAGGTAATTGTCTGCCGGCAGGTCGTCCCACCAGTGTTTCATGGCGTGCAGATCTGCCGGGCTGATACCGGTCAGCTGGCTGGTGCCTTGGGTGTCAAGAGCTGCGTAGCCACGTGACTGAATGTCACGGCAGAAATGATCCGGGGTAGAATAGTCAGGGGAAATAATAATCATGGTGCGCCGAATCATGATGAAACAGCCGCCTAGTCTAGCAGTTTTGCCTGCAGGCGGCAGCCCGGCAAGTCGTTTTTGTGTCTGTCCACATAGAGGAGTCTGAAATGCTGAAATGGATGTTGGCTGGAGTACTGCTGCAGGCCGGTCTGGCCCAGGCTGGCGGGTTTACCCTGACCAGCCCGGATCTGCCTCCGGGTCATATGGTGCCGAAGAAATTCGTTTCCAACACATTCGGTTGCACCGGCGACAATATTTCGCCTGCATTGAACTGGCGCAATCCGCCGGCCGGCACCAAAAGCTTTGCCCTGACTGTGCATGATCCAGACGCCCCGACTGGTGGTGCCGGTTTCTGGCACTGGATGGTAATCAACCTGCCGGCCACCATGACTGGTCTGGCTGAAGGCGATGGCGCGCAGAACAGCACCCATTTGCCAGCGGGTACCCGTCAGATCCGTTCGGATTACGGTACGCCGGGTTGGGGTGGTCCATGCCCTCCAGTGGGTGACAAGCCGCATCATTACAATTTCACGTTGTACGCGCTGAAGGTGGATCATCTGGATGTGCCGGCAGATGCAACCACCGCTGTGGTGGGCTACATGATCAACCAGGCCGCGATTGGCAAGGCACATTTCACGGCCATGTACGGTCGCTGATCACTGCCTGGGTACTGCGGCAACCGGTGTTTGGGGGCTGCTGCAGTATCTGGTCTGGCTGAAACTCAGGTTCTGACGATATTGCGAGTGTTGATATGCAGTCTGGCCAGACGGCTGGCAGGCAGCCTGCGCCATTGCATGGTGGGGGCATCATCACTATCCGGCACAGCCGCATGACCACTGGCAGGATGCAAATTGACAACTGGCATGCTGTTCTGTTCAATCGGGGCTGTCGGGCGCTCATGAGCGCCGACAGTCATTGAAACCAGCAATGCCAGGCCCAGTACGCTGATCGAAAATAGTCTGGTCATCTTGTTGTTCCCCTGTGCGTGCTGACATGGTACTCCGGTTGTCTGGCAAGAATATGTCGTGACGCGCCAAATTTGTTTCAAATTGTTACAGAGGCGATTTTCTGCCGTTCCGATCGAGGCTGCCGAGGCTACCAGTTGATGGCAATGTTGTGCGGATGCACAAAACGCGGGTATTCACGCGATGCATCAAGACAACCGCCTTCAATATCGCTACCTGCAGCAGCCCTCAACCGATGCATGCTCGATAACACAAGCGCCGTTGCCTGCGGATCGGCAAGTGTTTCCCGGGCCAGCGTTTCCACTTTTGATTCATCCATGGCCGGCCGGTTGTTGTCGTCGATATAAACGCCATTGCGCCAGTGATGGATTTCCACGCATTTGGCAGTCAGGGTGAACGGACGATCGGGTTGCCAGAAATTCGAGAACAGCCCGCTGCCCAGATAGAATACCCACGAGCCTTCATAGCCCGGCACGTCGGATGACAGACGGTCCGGATTGCGGAACCAGACCCGGTCACCCGGTATGTAATAGTGATCCGGCAGTGGATCGGACAGGCTGCCCAGTTCGTACAGGAACACATCGTGGAATTTGCCGGACATGATGGCCCGGGTTTGCCATTGCTGCTGCAATCTGGCATACAGAGCAGGGTTCACGCGGGACAGTTCGCGTGCGACCGCCAGCAGGATGACATATTCGGTGGCCCGGTAACACGAAAAAGCGTACCGGTTGCCCGATGAACCTGGCTGGGTTGCCTTGACCAGGGCATCAATCAGTTCATGGCCTGGAATGACAGTGAATCCGGTGTCTTCATGATAGGTCCAGCAATCCTTCGGACGTTCGATGGCTTCGGTATCGAAAGCCAGTTGCGTCTGGTTGGCTGCCACGACGATTTCTGCACGCATCCGGAGATTCGATTCGAGTTCGTCGGCATCCGGAAAGGTCAGCCAGACCGGTGCCGCCAGCATGGCAAGCCAGATTTCGCGTTGCAGGTCGGACTGGTTGCTGAATGGCGACAGGTTGGCTGTGCTGGTCAGCTGCAAGGTGTCGTATCCGAGTGTCCACTGGCTGAATATTTCGGCAGACAGTGAAAGCCGGATCTCATCGCGTGTGTGTTCCAGCCAGATCTGGCTGGACAGTCCGAGATTGTCCAGCATGTTGACGATGCGGGACAATGTGTCGTTGGTGGCATTGCGGATGGAGATGCCGCCGGCATGGTGATGTGCGGCAGATGCGTGTTGTGCGGTGAACAGTGAATTCATGGCAATTCCGTTTTGTTCGGCCTGAATTGTAAATGCTGCCGCATGGACAATTCAATGAAAATTGTTTTGCCCGGCAAAGCTGTAATCAAGCGGTAATGTCCGATGGGCTTGAAGAACCTGGCATATTAACCGCCATCCCGATTGAGATAGTGCCCGCAATTCCGTTTGGCATGTTACTCGTCATCCCGACGAGACCGTCATTGTGCAGATGCCCGTCATTCCGACGAGACCGCCATTGTGCAGATACCCGCCATTCCGGCGAAACCACCGTTGTGCAGATACCCGCCATTCCGGCGAGATCACCGTTGTGCAGATGCCCGTCATTCCGGCGAGATCACCGTTGTGCAGATGCCCGTCATTCCGCGCGTAGTCGCGGAATCCACAGATTCGGCACGGCGCCGGCATTTCAGGCATGGATTCTGCGACTGCGCTTCGCTTCGCGCAGAATGACGGAAATTGATGAAAGGTGCTGGCTGAATGATGGAAGGTGCCCGCATTTCCGATTGGCATGTTGCCCGATATTCCGACGAGACCATGCCCGTCATTCCGACAAGACCGCCATTGTGCAGATACCCGTCATTCCGGCGAGACCACCGTTGTGCAGATACCCGTCATTCCGGCGAGACCGCCATTGTGCAAATACCCGTCATTCCGGCGAGACCGCCATTGTGCAAATACTCGTCATTCCGCGCGTAGTCGCGGAATCCAAAGATTCGGCACGGCGCCGGCATTTCAGGCATGGATTCTGCCACTGCGCTTCGCTTCGCGCAGGATGACGAAAAGCTGCGAAAGTTGCCGGTTGGCAGATGGAAGGTGTAGCGGTTGACCGTATTCAGATGATGGCGCTGTTTGTCCTGGCTGCACAGGTTTGCACGACGTAGTGCAGTTTTAACCGGTCAGTCAGACCCATTTCGTTGAATTGCACGCCAACCTGATACCCATCGGGTGCGACTTCATTGATATAACGAACACTGGCGGCAAGTGCCAGTTCGACTGTCTCGGCTTCGAAACGGGTATCGAACGTCAGCACGATCTGCTGGTTAACTTGCACTGCCGGCGTGGCGATCTGCAGCATGGCGCCGGCAACGCTGATATCAGACAGGCCGACATCGAATTTCATGCCATTATCCGGCAAGGTGACCAACGCTGGCAGACCTGCCTTTTGTCGTTCTACCTTGCGGATGAGTTTTGCGGTGACCTGATCCGGCCAGCTGATTGCGATATAGGGAAACGGCAACTGGAACAGCTGAGTGATGCGTGCGGTGAACATGAAATCATGTTGTCCGGTGAAGCCGCCGATGGATATGCCGCCATCGATTTCAAAGCGGGGCGGATCTTGTCGTGAATCGCCATTGTCCAGCGCCACCATCACGCTTTGGCCGCGCACGGCGGCCAGCAGTTTGGCCTTGTGCTGAACCAACCGCCGTTGGGGCATGATCAGCTTGAGAGGCAAACCCGGCTTGAGACGCAACGTTTCCAGACTGACCAGCGAAGCGGCTTCCTGTTGCTCAGACATGACTTCCCCTGTTTATGTGCTGATTGTCGTGTTGTCATTCATGTTTGCATTTGACCATGATGCACGGTGCAATGTAAAGGTTTCTCGACAAAAAAGTGCTATTTGTCAATCGGATGCAGATGCAATCTGATCTTCGTTATCAGCAGGTCGGCTCTGTATGCCAGGGTTTCGCAGGTCGCGGCGCAATGCTTCCATCGTGATGGCCTTGCTATACAGCCAGCCTTGTGCATAACGCACGCCGCGTTCGCGAAGAAATTCGGCCTGTGCTTCTGTTTCAACGCCTTCGGCAATCATGGTCAGACCAAGGTCTTTGGCCAGTTCGATGATATGGATCACAACATGGCTGGTCGGGGCGTCGGTGCCAATGGTGTCAATGAACGATTTGTCGATTTTGAGAATGTCAATTTCGAGATTTTCCAGGTACGAAAGACTGGAATAACCGGTGCCGAAATCATCAATGGCAGTACGGATGCCCGATTGCCGGATACGGCTGACCACGTCCCTTGCTTTTTCGAATGACAGGAATCCCCGCTCGGTGGCTTCGACAATCAGATTGTTCTGGCCCGCATGGCTGCTTTGCGCGAGTGAATCGAGCAGATCTAGACAGTCGGCGGAATGCAGATCGCTGGCGGAGAAATTGATTGCCAGGTGAAAATCCGGATGCTGACGGAACAGGTTGGCAGCATCATTGCCAACCAGTTCGACGACCCGGCGGGTGATTTTCTGGATCAGTCCGGATGATTCGGCCACAGGTACGAAAATATCCGGCGGAATTAATTCGCCATTCCCACGTTGCCAGCGTATGAGTGCTTCGGCACCCACCCATTGCCCGGTTTGCAAATCCACGACCGGCTGATAGAGCATGAAAAATTCGTCACGCCGCAAAGCAAACTTGATGGCGGTTGGCATGGACTGTTGCAGCTGGACCAGATAAAAAACAGCCAGGGCAAGCAAAAGACCGGCGGTGATGCCTACCGGAATGATCCAGAATGCAGTGCTGCCCTGGGTCTGTTCGAGTGCTGTGAGCGGTAGTGCGGCAACAGAGCCGATCAGATAACGGCTGGAAGACAGTACGACGATGAGATATCTGCCATCCGAAAACACCGATGGTTCGGCCTGGCTGCTTGCCGGTTTGATCCATTCTGGCCTGATGATCCCGCGTTGCGCGAGAATACGGCCGTTTTCGCGCGAAAATGTAGCCAGTGACAACGCACGTTCATCGCTGGTGACATCCACCGGCAGATCCTTGTGCACGATGGCGGCATAGCCGTCCCGCTCGACCACCAGAAATGATTTGCCCGGTGCAAACGAAAAATGGGCATCGGCGCGCAATCGGACGCCGCGTGCCGTGACCATGTCCACCGGACCCAGAGGAATGCCGGCTCCCTGGATGCCCAGGGAAGAGCAGATCAGGTTGCCATTGGAGACATAGCCGATGGCCTGCAAATATTTTGAACTGACTGCGATTTCACGCATTCGGTCAATCTGGTCTTGTGAGCATGGATCGGGACCGCGATGCGCTTTCAGGTCGTCGATGCCGGCATTGATCTGATCTGCGGTTTTAACCGACCGGTTGAGCACGTCTTCCGCATAGGCTGTGACGTGTTTCTTTTCGTCATCGAAGTTTTGCACTTTTGCCATGTGGATGGAGAACGCGATCGGAGCAACGATGGCGCCAATGGCGATGGCAAAAATGATGGCGGTTTCAGTGCGTTTCTGTGGCTTGCGTGTGTTCATCGGAAGGACGGGAAAAAGCTCGCAAGTGACTCAACGGTTCACCAGTATAGGACAGCTTTGTCAGGTGTGCAGGAAACATGATCAATTTCGTGCCGGCAGGTTGCGCACACGGGCGCCATCCTGATCCTGCAAGCGCCACAGCATGGGCAGAGAAAGCAATGGCAACACGGCAAGAATGCGAAATGCCACATGAAAATCGTCCAGGCCGGGATGCAGGTCAATTCTGCTCAACAGACCAAGGAGGGCAGCGCTGATGGCAACCCCGAAACTCACGGTGAGTTGCTGCAACAGCCCGCCAAGACTGGTTGCGCGGCTGAGCCAGCGTTCTTCGATATCGGCATAGGCGAGCGTGTTCGACGTCATGAACTGGAGTGCGCGCGCCAGTCCGAACAACAGGATGCTGGCTGCAATCCACCAGTCCGGCGTTCGATGTCCAATATACGAAAATCCCGCCAGAATGAGCGAACAGGCAATTGCGCCGCCAATCAGCAATTCGCGGAATCCGGTCATTTTGAGCAGCCGTGACAGGGCGATCCGCACCACGACACTGCCCCAGATGGACAGAAAGGTCAGGCTGCCCGACTTGAGCGGGCTCATGCCAAGACCCGTTTGCAGCAACAACGGCAGCAGATACATCGGGCCATTCATGGCGATGCGGGAGAGTCCGCCACCCAACGTGGCAATGGTGAACGAGCGTTCGCGAAACAGGCGAAGATCTGCCACCGGATGGGGGTGGTTGCGACTGCGCAGCCAGTATTTCAGCAGAATGCCGGCTGACAGCAGCAGAAGCAGCAAGGACAGGTGCGTGGCATGGTGGCTGAACATTTCCAGGCCGCCTTGCGCCAGCGCAACCCCTGTGCCGAGAATGAAAAATCCAAAAAAATCGAATGGCGGCAAATCACTGCGTGGTGGCATGCGGATGAATCTGGCGGCCAGCACCATGCCAAGCAATCCGAATGGCAGATTGACATAAAATACCCAGCGCCAGGATGCGTAAGTGGTCAGATAACCGCCAAACAAAGGGCCGATGATAGGGCCCACCACAGCAGGCAGGGAGGTGTAGGTCATTGCCTTGAGCATCTGGGCGCGTGGAAAACTGTTCAGCAGAATCAGGCGTCCGACCGGTGTCATCAGGGCACCACCCACCCCCTGCACGACACGAGCTGTGATCAGCAACGCCATGCTGTCGGCAATTCCGCACAGCGCCGAACCCAGCGTGAACACCGCCAGTGCCGATACAAACGTGCGACATGCACCAAAGCGGTCTGCAATCCATCCGCTGACCGGAATGAATACGGCCAGCGCGAGCACATAGGCGCTGATGGCCAGATTCAGGTGGATGACACTGACATGCAGACTGATTGCCATGTCCGGAATGGCAGTACTGACAATCGTGATATCCAGTTGTTCCATCAGAAAGGCAATGGCGACGATCAGGGGAATCAACCATTCGGGAGAACGAGACTGCGAGCTCATCGGATTCCAGTCTGTGAATCGGAAGTCAGGTGGATGCCCGGAATGACCGGGAAGTTCCGCTCCCGTCGATGTTTTATCGTGCCGTGCATTCGGCTATTCCGGTTTGTTTCATTTGTTTGTATAGTGCCGGATGAGCCCGTGCCGGGCCTGTATTGATGGAGGAATCACAACATGATAGGAAAGAAATGGACGCTTTTTCCGGTGCTGCTGGTCATGGCAGGAATAGCCAGCTCTGCCGCTGCGGCAACGCTGAAGACTGGCGAATGGGAAACAACGTCACAGATTTCGACGCCGCAGGGAATGCAGACTTTTACTGCGCGGACGTGCAATAAGCAACCGGATGTCGCCGGAATCCTGAGCCGGCACGACCAGCATTGCGGCAACTGGCAGGAATCCGGTCCGGATGGCAGCGGAACGTATACCCTGCATGGTGTCTGCAGCCAGAATGGTACTGCTGCGGGCAAGGGGCTCAACATGCAGGTCGAAGCGCAAATCACCGTGGCGGCAGACGGTCGTTCGGTTCGCGGCACAACGCAGTCTTCCGGCGAGGTGAACGGTTTTTCATTCTCGTCACCGCCAGTGCCTTTCACATCTCGTTACATTGGAGCCTGCACGCAGCATTGACCTGTTGCGCACCAGTCGGATGAAATCGGTCATCACGGTAGGTGGCTGCTATGCATTCCGGAAACGAAAACGGCTAGCTTTTTTGAGCTAACGGTTTGATTTTTTGGTGGGTTGTCACGGGTTCGAACCGTGGACCTACGGATTAAGAGTCCTCGCAAAATACCATTTCCTGACGTTGATAAACATTCCAGAAATATCAATAACTAAATGAAAATAGGCTGATTATGCGGGTTTCCCCTACATTAGTCCGTTGATTGACATTCCCGGTTATTCCCGTAAAATCCCTACATGGCCCCTACATGAAGGGAAGCGGTTATGGCTAAGCATGAAAACTTTACGGCTGACCGGGTGGCAAAGTTTGTTTGTCAGCCTGGTAAACAGCAAAGCATTTATTGGGATGGCAAAACGCCCGGCCTTGGTTTGCGCGTAACTGCTGCTGGCAATCGGTCTTACATCTTCGAGGCGTGGTTGAACGGCAAGAGCCTGCGGGTGACGATTGGCGACCCCAGGTCATGGACGTTAGGCGATGCACAGGAAAAAGCCCGTAGTTTAAGAGTGCTGACCGACCAAGGCATTGACCCGCGCCGGCAAGAGAAAGACAAACAGGCCCAGGAAGCCGCCAAAACGCTCCAGGTTGAACGCGAAGGGCTGACGGTAGGGGATGTATGGCCGGTGTATCTGGAAGCGCGTAAACCGAAGTGGAGCGAGCGCCATTACCGTGACCACGTCAGGCTGTCCGCTGCTGGTGGTCGGCAACGTCTGCGCAGTGATTCCGTTACTGTGTCTGGTGCGTTGTACCCGATGCTGTCGGTCCGTCTGGTCGATTTGGATGCTGATTGCATTGCATCGTGGCTCGACAAAGAATCAACCGTGCGCCCGACCAGCGCCGCACAGAGTTACCGCCTGTTGCGGGCATTCATTCGCTGGCTGGCTGGTGAAAAGAGTTATGCCGGGCTGGTGCCAGATGGCGCATACAGCGGCCAGAAGGTCAGGGAGGCGGTGCCAACCAACCGAGCCAAGGAAGAGGATAGCCTACAGCGCGAACAGTTGCCGTTATGGTTTGATGCCGTGCGAAAAATTGGTAATTCGGTTATCAGCGCGTACCTGCAAGGCTTGCTGATTACGGGTGCCAGGCGTGAAGAACTGGCCGGGTTGAAATGGGAAGATGTAGACTTTCAATGGCGTAGTCTGACCATCCGCGACAAGGTCGAAGGTACCCGCACTATTCCACTAACGCCCTATCTGGCGAGCCTCTTATCAATGCTCCCAAGGCGTAATCAATGGGTGTTCAGTAGCCCGACCGCTGAGGATGGCAAGATTGCTGAACCGCGCATTGCTCACGTCGCAGCACTGAAAGCTGCTGGCCTGCCGCATATCACCCTGCACGGCCTGCGCCGTTCCTTTGGCACGCTGTGCGAATGGGTGGAAATGCCCAGCGGCATATCAGCGCAAATCATGGGGCACAAGCCGAGCGCCCTTGCCGAGAAGCATTACCGCCGCCGCCCGCTGGATTTGTTGCGTAAGTGGCATGACAAGATTGAAGCCTGGTTGCTGGAACAGGCCGGAATCAAGTTCGATGCCGCTGAGCAGGGGCAAGGGCTTCGGGTGGTCAAATATTGATTGATATGCCCCCTTATTGCCCATACAATGTATTGCTATGAAATCGATTAAGCCAAGCGAAAAACAGGCCAGGCTTTGGTTGAAGGAAGCCGTGCAGGGGAAACGGCGCTTGCTGTTTTCGAAACATGCCGAACAAAGAATGCGCCAGCGCAAGATTGGTCGAAGGCAGGTCCTGGAAACCATGCAGCATGGGGCTATCAGCGAACCATTGCATCAGGATATTGGCGGAGACTGGCGCTGCAACATTTCTTGGCTACACGCCGGGGTGCGACTGACAGTTGGAGTCGCATTCAAACTGACCGAAAACGGCGAATGGGTGATTGTCGCCACGGTATTTGAGGATTGAAAAATGCTGAAATATGACGATTGCGGGTTGCGCAATATCTGGCTGGAGAACGGCTACCGTTTCGATGAAATCGAAGGGCATGGAAAGTGCCTGGAAATCGATGACATAAACGGGCTGCATCGCGCCATTGCGCATCATCTGGTGAGATTTCGGAAGCGCCTTACAGGCCCGGAAATTCGATTTCTTAGGGTAGAAATGGGCATGTCTCAAAAGCGCCTTGCCGACTGCCTTGGGGTGGACGAGCAGACAATTTCCCTATGGGAAAGAAGCCAGCGTCGCCCGACCGTGGCCGCCGAAAGGATGCTGCGCCTGCTTTACCTGGAGCATGCCGACGGCAAAACCAAGGTAGCCGCGATGATTGCGAAATGGAACGAAACAGACCGGCAGGAAGAAGCTGAAAAGTTGATGTTCCAGGAGACACCGGAAGGCTGGCGCATGGCCGCATGACAAAATTGAAGCCTGGATGCTGAGATAGGTCGAAATTGAGTTTGTATTCGTATCAGTAAGAGCCTGTTTACGTGCAATGAAATAAGAAAATCATCAAACGAAGGGGGAAATCTATGCATGGACCAGATGAAAGCAAATTCGCATTTGCAAATCTGCGAGCCAGAAGTGGAAATAGAATAAATTCGAGAAAAATTGGAGTTATGTTGCGCAACATTCTGTTATTTATAGCAGCAACAGTCGTATCTGGATGTGCGCAGCAACCATCTTACCAAGAGCAGCTCAATAAAATACCTATGCCAACAAACGAGCAAGAAAAGCAACGCCAATGCGCTTCGATTAGGTCGGAAATTGCCAGGCAGCAATCTGTTGCACAATATGGCGCATCAATTGCTACAACTCCAATGATGGCGATGGCATTTCAAACCAAAGCGAGAAATAATATTGCGGCTCTTGAATCACGTGCAGCAGACATGCAATGCAATGCTGCATTTAGCTCTGTGATTGCACAACCAAGCCCCGCATCGCCATCCGGTCATCTAGGCTTCGATGACTGTTTCAGCAAGTGCCAACAATATACAAACAAGACAAAAGACCAATGTTTCGATACCTGTAAATAACAGAATTACCCCTGCCTAGCGTTATCAGGCAAAAAGCGGGAAACCTTCACCCACCTGACTGGTGTCCCATTCTCGAAGGATGCAAGGAAGGATGCAAAATGCCGCACTATGTTGATGACACGGAAAATCCTGGAACGGTTATTGACGTAATTGAACTGCAAAGGCGGAATCCAAACAAGCCGGTCCCTGCAACCGCGATTCCTGAATTGATGAAGCGCGATACATGGACGCGCCGGGAGGCTTTGCTGATTCTGGCTGGTTATTCTCCAGTCAATCAAGTTGACCGTGCCGGTCATCCAGTCGGAACTATTGGTGCAGGCGTGGTGTATCTGGACGGCATGAATCAGCACACGCTTGACCAAAATGGCCTACAGCATCCGATTCAGCATCAAATGCTGCACGACTATCTAACTCTGTCTGAATATGCGGCTGGAATAGATGAGAAAAAGCCGCCAAATGAATGGCTGAAATGGGCCGAGTCCGTAAACTTCAAACCGTACTGGATAGAGTATTGGCATGAAAATCAGGAAAAACAGAACTTGCCAAACCCAGGCCGTTATACACTCAGGGACGCAGCAAAAGAAATTGCGCGCCATGCTCATTCGGACTGGCGCGATATTGTGCGTGATTTGGTGGCCGATTGGGCTTCTGGCAGGCTAGCGGTATACAGACCAGGAAGCTTGAGAAAGGCCCCGGCGGACGATAGCAATTCACATCGCAAAAATGTTCATTTCTATTTCATGGAAACTTATTGGTCAGACCTGAATGCGTGGTTAAAGGAACATGAACCGAGAATGGATTTCAAGTTCCCTGCCGGTATGTCTCGCATGTCGCTTTGGCAGCTTGCCTATCAATTGGCAGGTCAGGAGTTGTCAGAAAATCAGCCAAGCAATGCGACACGGGAAAAGTTTGCTTTTTTGGCGAGCCTTATCAGCAGACCCGCGCCGGAGTGTCTGCCTGTCGAGTTTGATTTGCGATTCGACGGAGTGAAAGGGCATTCGTCTTACCTAAAGCTGTTCTCACTCAAAGAAGGGCGTGACGATACTGATTTTGAACAATTCAAAACGGTGTTCGTTCGTGCGGAAGATTGGGAGCAATTCAATCGGCAACAGGACAAGAGCGTAACGCCTGACGAGAGCGTCTCCCCTGGCGCATCACAAGGGCCAAAGGGCGAGGCGAAGTTATCGCGCACCGTTCACAGCACAAAACGCCGAACCGCAATACTAGATGCTGAAATCGCCGAAGCCAAAACAAGGGCCACGGACCCAGAAGATTATCATTCCGTTTGGACCGCACTGACGGACCTTGCGTTGGATGAGCATGGGGCTTTTACCGGAATCACTAATGGCGCCCGCCTGGAATATGAGAACAATGGCAATAAGTACCTATTCAAAAAGGACTCATTGCGCAAACGCATGAAACCTAACTGTTTAGTGCCGGACGATTGCATAGATCCGAAACGTCGTGCATTATTTGTCAGCCGTGAAGTGATGCGCGGTCTGATTGACCAACTCCGGAGCGAAGCGACATGAACATCCGCCTGCACAAGAATGCCACGACCACGCCGGCCCGCAGGGCCTATATCCAATCCTCGCCCCTGTCGGTAGCGATGCTGGCGGCAGAACTGGGTGTCACGGAAGATACGATTCGGCGCTGGAAAGATCGGGACAGCGTCGAAGATCGTTCTCACACGGCCCATCGCCTGCAGACTACCCTCACCCCGGCGCAGGAAGCCGTGGTCGTCGCCCTGCGCAGGACCTTGTGGTTGCCTCTGGATGACCTGTTGGTGGTGACCCGGGAATTCCTCAATGAAGCCACCAGCCGCTCGGGGTTGAGCCGCCTGTTGCGACGTCATGGCCTCTCCCGCCTGCCGGTGGAGGGAGAACCCGCCGTACCCCCCAAGACGTTCAAAACCTACGAACCAGGCTACTTGCACATGGACGTCAAATACCTGCCGCAGATGGCCGACGAGACGACTCGGCGTTATCTCTTCGTGGCCATCGACCGCGCCACCCGTTGGGTCTACATCGCTATCAAGCCCAACAAGACGGCCGCTTCCGCCCGCGCCTTCCTGAGTGCCTTGCACAAGGCCTGCCCGATCAAGATCACCCGGCTGCTGACGGACAACGGCAAGGAGTTCACCGATCGCCTGTTCGGCTCCAGGGACCGCCAGCCGACCGGGGCGCATGAGTTCGATCAGCTGTGTACAGCCTTGGGTATCGAGCATCGCCTGACCCAGCCCCGGACGCCGCAAACCAATGGCATGGTCGAACGCTTCAATGGACGCATTGCCGAGGTACTCGCCACGCGGCGTTACCACAGCGCAAAAGATCTGGAATCGACCTTGCTCAGGTATGTCTGGATCTATAACCATCATCTGCCTCAGAAGGCTCTGAGCCATCATTGTCCCATGGAGGCCATGAAACAGTGGTACGCTAAAAAACCTGAATTGTTCCTTAAAAAACCACGGAATCATCCGGGACCCGACACCTAACGCCCGCTAGCGCCCGTTTCTGCCCGCTAGCGCCCGTTTCTGCCCGGCACTATCGGAGAAACGTAAAGCCTGTCAAACAATACGCATCGTCATCAACAACAAAGGACGACGATGCAAAACAAACCCAACAACCTGCCCGCCGTATTGACGACGGCCGGTAACCGGCCAGCCGCCCCACCTTCAACAAGGTTTCATTAGCGTGCAAAGTCCCCACTTGTTTTTTTAGTGGGGACTTAACATGCTTCCAGACGCTTATCCACCCCGCCAACGCCGGTACCACAG